>NZ_CP015986.1:0-1422500 GCF_001658005.1 Sphingobium sp. EP60837
ACGCACCGCCAACAAGGCGGAAAAGTGTGCACCGACCATCGCGGTGGAAGGCGCGCGCGGCATTGGTCTGCGCTCCTACTGGATCGCCGAACTGGTCGATCCGTTGGCCGCGCTCAAGCACTACAAGCAGGCGCAGCCGGAAGCGCTGAAGGCCTGGCTGCTCGACCAAGCGCAGAAGGACGCCAACGCAGGCAAGCGCGCAATCCCCGGCTTTGCAATCAATGAAGATCGGGAGGGCGGCATGAACATGTTCGATGCCTGTCCCGCCCATTCCCCCGGTGACGCTGTTCACTGGCGCGCGCAGACCCTCAAGGGCGATGGCACCGCTGCTATGGCGCTGGCCTATATCGATGCGCGCGATGTGATGCGGCGCTTGGATGAAGTCTGCGGCCCTGATGGCTGGTCGGACAGCTACACCGAAACGGCCAAGGGCCGGTTGCTCTGCACCATCTCCATCAAGTGCGGGGATGCCTGGATCAGCAAGTCCGATGGCGCGGGCGATACCGATGTGGAAGGTGAAAAGGGGGCCATCTCCGACGCCTTCAAGCGCGCCGCCGTCAAGTGGGGCGTTGGCCGCTATCTCTATGACATGGATGCCATTTGGGCTGAGTGCGAAAGCGCGGACCGCAACGGCAAGAAATACTGGAGAAAGTGGACGCCGCGCGGGCTCGCGCAGTTGAAGGGTGCAGCCGGTAGCGCCGTCGCCCCGTCCAGCCCCGGCAGGACCAGCTTGTCACCGAGGAGCAGTTGATGCGCCTCCAGAACGCCGCCGATGATGTGCAGGCCGACTTGCAAGCCTTCTGCAAATTCATGGGCGTCACCAGCCTCAAGACCATCCCGCAATCGCGTTTCGACGACGCGATGGCCGCTCTCCACAAGAAGAAGAAAGCAGCAGCATGACACAGATTGTCACCCTCGCAGGCACCACCGGGCGCGATGCCCAATACAAGACGACGCAGCGCGGGGACGGGCTCTGCTCCTTCTCAGTCGCGGTCAACACTGGCTACGGCGAGAACAAGCAGACGACCTGGTGGGATGTGACCCGCTGGGGCAAGGGCGCCGACAAGTTGGGCCGAACTGCTGCCCAAGGGCTCGAAGGTAACGGTCGTCGGTGAAGTCTCGACCCGCGAGCATGACGGCAAGACCTATCTCCAGTGCCGCGCCGACCATGTGACACTGCAAGGCGGCCGCACGGACGGCAAGACGGGTGGGGCGCAGCGGGAGGCTGTTTACGAGCGCAGCGGGGTCAACGCCGCCGATGACCTCGATGACGATAATGTTCCATTTTAGGTTGCGGAGGGAAACTTAAATGCTCACCCGCTCCGCATTCGCCCCGCGCAAGAAGAACAGCCACAAAGCTGATTTCCAACTGCGCGCGCCCAGCTTCCTGCAATGGCTTCGCGGCCGCAACTGCCTGCTGTGTGACAAGGGCGGCTGCGAGGGCAAGATCGAAGCCGCGCACGTGGATTATGCGGGCGGGAAGGGCATGGCTCTTAAGGTAGCCGACCGTTTCGCAGTTCCGCTTTGCGCGGGCCACCATCGATCGCAGCATGCCTGGGGCTGGAAGACGTTCGAGGCGAATTTCAAGATCGATGCGCTGGAGGCATCCAAAGCCTATTGGGCAGCATGGCCCGGCCGCCGCGCTTGGGAGGAAAGCCGGTCATGAGCGGGCAGACCGTCATCCCTCAACAGCGCCTTCAAGCGCGCACAGGCTCATCGGCTGATCGAACAGGCACCCGCTGGCGCAATCCTCAACATCAAGGAGGCCAAGCGCACGCAGGACCAGAACGCTCTCATGTGGAGCCTCTTGAGCCAGATCAGCCGCGCCAAGCCGGACGGGCGGGTTCTTGATACCGACACATGGAAGGCGCTGTTCATGCACTCAGCCGGGTTCAAGTGCACCTTTGAGCCGACGCTGGACGGGCAGGGCGTTGTACCGCTTGGCTACAAGTCCTCGCGCCTTCGCAAAGCCGAATTTTCCGACCTGATCGAAGCGATTTTCAGCTTCGCCGCCGAGAAGGGCATTCCCCTCTCGGATGAGATCAGCACCGCAGCATAGCAAGTTCAACAGGGAGCCGGGGAGGCTAACAACCTCCCCGGTGGATAGGATGAAATACATACCCAAGCCCCGCGCCGCCAAGACACCGGCAGTCCGCGAGAACCCTCTCAAGAAGCCCGGTCATTGGGAAATGAAGAACGGGGAATTTGTCAGGGTGATGGAAAGGGCAGGCGCATGAGTGGTCTTCTTCCCTGCCCGTTCTGCGGCGGCGAAGCCAGCGATGGTGGATGGACCCGCTATTCCAAGCCGCTGCATGATGCGAACTGGGCGGACGGCTCCCCTATCACGGAAGCCTTCTATGTGAACTGCATCAGTTGCAGCGCCTCCAATCGATCAACGCTTTCAGGCGGCTTCCAGACCAAGGAACGGGCGGTGACACACTGGAACACTCGCGCCGCGATAGGGATGGAAGCGGGAACCGGCGAGACCGAAGGGCTCGACCCGAAGGGCGACAGCCCGGACCCGAAGGGTATCGCCATGAATGCAGGGCATTCCACCCCCGGCGATGCAGAGGTGAGGAAGGCGCTGGAGATGGCGCAGGAAATCCGAGACCTGTTGCTGGAGCGCATTCAGGGAAGCCCGGCCCGGTCGGCGGCGCACAACGCACGTGTCCGGACTGAAAGCCTGATTGCCCATCTTTCTTCCATCGCCCCCACACAGATGGAGATTTGTCCTGATTGCTCAGGGGCAGGTGGCGACAATAATGTTTGGGTATGCTCTCGCTGCAACGGCTCCGGAGGTCTCGCCACCCCGTCAGGGCGCGCACAAGGGGAGGTGGTCGCGTGGCTCTACGAAACTGAGCAAGGCGATAAGGAATTACTCTTGGATGGCAGGATCGAAACTGCTCGTCGGCTTCTTGAAGCGGGGTACACCGAAACACCCCTCTACGCCGCACCGCCCGCACAGGATCAGGGGGAAGGCGAACCCAAGTCATCATTCCCTCCTGTGCCATCCGGGAAGCCGCCACATGGAGTTTACGGCTGATGACCCACGATCAAATCAAGTTGCTTGAGGACAAGCTGAACCTTTGGCGCGAGGCGTCCAAGACGGGCGCGCTTGATCTGCGCGATTACAACCGCCGTTGTGCCGAGGCTCTTGAGCAGTGCCTATACGAAGCAAACGAGGACCGCCCATGACCACCACCGAAGCAGCCCTGCGTGAGGCTCTGGAGAAGGCGCAGGATCACGTTTGCATGGCCTATTGCCACTTCGATGACCCGTCGAGAGAGGCAACTCGGCATCAGCCTATATGCGATGAACTTCGCGCCGCCCTCTCCCAACCCTCGCCAGCATCCTCTACTGCGCAGGAGGCGGATGTTCTGCCGATCGACATCGCTTTCGCAGAAGACATTTGCGCGATTGGCGGCGACTTTGGTGCGTTTCCGTCATGGAAAGTAGCGCAGATGGCAGCAAAGCATCGACTGTCTGCCGCCCTATCCTCCCCCTCGGGTGAGCCTGCATCGGTAGCGGCGATCCGCCAGATACCTTACGACCCGAACGACGACTATATCGAAGTCCGCCGCGATGAACGGGAACGGATTGTCGCCTCCCTTCACTCCAAGCCCGTGCCGGTCGAGGATGGCAGCCTTTGCGCCATGATAGGTGAGTTGGGAAACCAGCTTCACAATCTAGGTTGCGAGCATCAGGGTGACGAGGCCCTATCAAGCCGCTTGGAAGAATTGCGCTCCGAGGCGTGGAGGATAGCTCGCCTTTCATCGCCTGCATCGGTAGCGGTGGAGGCGAAACCGTTCGCGTGGTACTCACCAGTGAGGGGCTTCTTCCAAGACGAGCGCATTGCTGCACAATTTGCCGATGCAAAGGCGCTCTACACCCACCCTCCACTATCCAAGCCCACGCCGGTAGAAGCTGGACTGAGGGAGCGGTTGAGCCAGATCGCGAGCGGCTGCATGTTGGAAGCGGTCTATGGCGCCGAGTGGTGCGCCTTCCCCGATGTTGAGTTCCGGAAGGATCTGCGCTCCATCCTCGCCGCTCTCTCAGAAACCCTACCCGTAGAGAGGGAGGTGTAAGTGGTTGAGAAAGAAAGAGATATGGGCGCGTCCCTTCAGGACCGGGCTCTAGTGGCTTCGCCACCCGAGCCGGTTCCCGTCTCGGCCCTGACGGGTAACGATCCCTCGCGCGGCTTTCTGATAAAGCCGTTCCGCGTTTCCGTCGATGGGTTCAGCCCGCAGCTTTACTATGCCGCCTCACGCGCGCTGGCGCTGCGGGATGCCTGGTGGGGTTATCGCAACTATCGCGAAGTCACGTTCAAGGAATGGCTACGCATGGCGCGGTGCTGGCGCGAGGATGAGATCGGCGACCAGTTCGGCGCTCCGATCACGGTATGCGGCAAGCCAGCTTTCTTCGTCACGCACAACAACCAATATGTGCAGTTCTCGCGCCCCGGTGGCACGGAATATTTCAACGCGCACCCGTTTGATGTGGAGCCTGCCGAGTTCCGCCCTTGGACATACCGCCGCGATAGCGATGCCGTGCTGGCACGAAGACCCGAAGGGGCTGAGCCGCGTAGCGGTGGCAGCGCGGGCCCACAGGGCATCGCCCGAAAGGATCAGCCATGACCCCCCGTTGTGCAATGTGCTCTGCCACAGGCGAAATAGATTACGGCCTTATGTGCGCCACCTGTCGCAAGCAGGATGAGGCTTTCACCAAAGGGCGGGAACCCATCGACACAGCCTTGGCCGGTGAGGGGAAGGACAGGTAATGACCCGCCTAATGACCGCCGAACAGATTGCCGCCGACTTCGGCTTGCCGTCTCCCCGCACCGTTCGCACCATGCGCGCGAGGGGCTTGCCCGCTGTCAGGTTGGGCAAGGCATATCTATACGAACATGATGATGTGGTCGCGTTCATCCAGAGCGCAAAGGAAGTGACATGCCAAGACCGAATCGCGGGGCCTACCTCAAGTGGATCGAGGAGAGGGGCTGCTTCTATATCCAGTGGTATGAGCAGGGACGCCCACGAAAGCGCTCGACTGGCTTTGCAGATGTGCGGGACGCCGAGCAAGCCCTCTCGCAATTCATCTTCGAACGACAGCGTGAGCGAGTTTCCGGGCCGCGCGAACCGGGGCAACTGCTAGTCACCGACGCGCTCGCCTATTATGTCGAGCATCATGCCGACACCGCCGCCGATCCGGTACGGATCAAGCAGGCCGTCAAGGCGCTGGTGCCCTTCTGGCTAGGCGTGCTGGTTGATGGCGTCACCAAGGGCACCTGCCAGCGATATCAAAAGGTGCGGGATAAGGCGGTCGCCACCGTGCGCCGGGAACTGACCACCCTGCGCGCCGCGATCAACTATGCCCATAGCGAAGGGCTGCTGACCCGTCCCGTTCCGGTCTGGCTTCCGGATAAGCCCGACAGCAAGGACCGCTGGCTCACCCGATCGGAAGCGGCGGCATTGCTCAACGCGGCGCGCATTGGGCGCAGCGATGTGCGCGCCTATCTGCCGCTGTTCATTGTGCTGGGCCTCTATACCGGCAAGCGCAAGCAGGCGATCCTGGATCTTCGCTGGCCGCAGGTGGACATGAAGAACAAGCTGATCGACTTCCGCAAGCGCGATGATGCGGGAGAGGTGAAGGGACAGACCAGCAAGCGGAGAGGGCGTCAGCCTATACCGAATCGGCTGATGACCTTCCTTCGCCTCGCCCACAAGCGGCGGCATGGTGATCTGGGCTATGTCATCCACGACAAGGGCCAGCGCATCCTCGATATTGGCGACGGCAAGAGCGGCAGCTTCGGCACGGCCTGCAAGCGCGCCGAGCTATCGGGCGTCACTCCGCATACGCTGCGCCACACCTGCGGCACCTGGCTCGCACAGAAAGGCGTGCCGCTGTTCCAGATCGGGGGCTGGCTGGACCATTCAGATAGCCGAACGACAGAGCTTTACGCGCATCACCACCCGGATTTTCAGGGCGAGGCGCTGGAGGCCATGAACCGGCGCAAGTGACGTAGC
Source organism: Sphingobium sp. EP60837 (assembly GCF_001658005.1). Taxonomy (NCBI): domain Bacteria; kingdom Pseudomonadati; phylum Pseudomonadota; class Alphaproteobacteria; order Sphingomonadales; family Sphingobiaceae; genus Sphingobium; species Sphingobium sp. EP60837. The sequence goes on from NZ_CP015986.1 coordinate 6,024, forward strand.
TTACACATTACCGCACACAATTTTGGCCGAAGCCAAAAAAGGAGCAGCTAAGTTGTTGAAAAATGGCGCACCCAGCACGATTCGAACGTGCGGCCTTTGCCTTCGGAGGGCAACGCTCTATCCAGCTGAGCTATGGGTGCGTGTCGCTTGGTGCGAAGCGCCGCTTAGCAAAGCGCAACTGCCGACGCCAGCACCAAAATCGCGACGCTCCAATCTATTTGGTCTTCACCATCGGCTGGAACTTGCCAAGCCCGCAGCTTGCACCGCGCATCAGGTCGGGCGAACTGTAGAGGACCGTGATGATGTCCACCGAGCAAAGCTGGGACAGGCTGGTCTTGTACATAAAGCGCCGTTCGAACCCCAGGCTGGGGCAGCTGTTGGGCAAGATGTTGCGATAAACCTTGTTGCCATTCAGGATGAAGTCGATCGTGCGATCGTCGCGAACATCGGTTTGACGGATGTTGTTGATCTGAACGCAATCAACCGGCTTTCCCGCAGCAACCAGATTGTCGGGCCGCGTCTTCGCTGCGGCTGGCGCGACCAGCGACATAAGCGCCACGGCCACGCCCAGGCGAACGGCCGGGGAAGCAGGGACGAACATGCTTGTCTCTCCTCATTATCGTCACGAGTAACACGTCACCAAATGGCGCGTTCCGTCCCTGCGTTTAGCACAGCTTGGCTGAACCGCTCGATAATGGCGTAGGCGTCAGGCAGCGGCGCGGACTTCCTTCGGAGCGGGCGTTTTTGGCTTGTAGCGGCAAAGGTCGGCAACAATGCAGCGCCAGCATTCCGGCCGCCGTGCCTTGCACACATAGCGGCCGTGGAGGATCAGCCAATGATGCGCGTCGCGGCGGAATGGCCCTGGGACGCGCTTCTCCAACTTCTGTTCCACCGCCAGGGGTGTCTTGCCGGGGGCAAGACCAGTGCGGTTGCCGACGCGGAAGATATGGGTATCCACGGCGAAAGTTTCATGACCGAACGCGGTGTTCATGACGACGTTGGCGGTCTTCCGGCCGACGCCGGGCAGGGTGGTCAATATGTCGCGATCTTGCGGAACTTCGCCGGCAAAGTCGCGCACCAATATCTCCGACAGGGCGATGACATTCTTCGCCTTGGCATTGAAGAGGCCGATGGTCTTGATATGCGCCTTCAAGCCCTCCTCACCAAGTTCCACCATCTGCGCGGGGGTTTCCACGTCCCGGAACAGCGCACGCGTCGCCTTGTTGACGCCGACGTCCGTCGCCTGGGCGGAAAGCACGACAGCGACCAGCAGCTGATAATCATTGCCATATTCCAGCTCCGTGCGCGGAGCTGGATTGGCCTCGGCCAAGCGGCTGAAGAAGTCGAAAATCTGATCCCTTGTCATGGTCGGATCAAAGGCCGAGCACGGCCTTCATGTCGTAGCGTCCCGGGGCCTGACCCAAAAGCCAGCTTGCGCCCTTCACCGCCCCGCGTGCGAAGATGATGCGGCTTTCGGCACGATGGCCTAGTTCGATCCGTTCTCCATCGGCCGCAAAGATGACCTGATGGTCGCCTGCCACCGATCCGCCGCGTAGCGCTGCAAAGCCGATTGCGCCCTGTGCCCGCGCGCCCGTGATGCCATCCCGCCCGCGCTCGCTGTGGTCGGACAAGTTGATGGCCCGCCCGCGCGCCGCCGCCTCGCCAAGCAGCAGTGCGGTGCCGGAGGGAGCATCGACCTTGTGCCGATGGTGCATCTCGACGATCTCTATGTCCCAATCGTCGCCCAGCCGGGAGGCCGCTTGCTCGACCAGCGCCGCCAGCAGGTTGACGCCGAGCGACGTATTGCCCGTCTGCAGCACCGGGATCAGCCGGGCGGCCTCGTCGATCAAGCCGTGATGAACAGGCTCAAGTCCCGTCGTGCCGATCAGGATGGGCTTCTTCGCTGCGATGCAGGCGTCCAGATGGTTCGAAAGTGCGCCCGGCACGGAAAAGTCGATCAGCACGTCGCTTTGCTCAGCCAGCGCCAGTGGGTCGGAAGTGATAGCAAGGCCGGGGAGAATCTCGCCGCTGCTCGCCCGATCCGTTCCGCCGCTGATTTTCAGCCCTGCTTCGGTCGCGACCTGGGCGATCGCGCGCCCCATCCGGCCCGCTGCTCCGAAAAGTCCAATCTTCGTCATCTCGCTGATCCCCAATTCTCGGCTTGCCCGATGCCAGAACGTCCCGCCCTTGTCATCTGGAACAAGCATGGGGAGGAGCCGTGCTTGCAGAGGACGGACGCTGCGGGATAGGGTCGGATCATGGACGACATCGCCAATATCGTGATCCTGACGGGTGCAGGCATTTCCGCCGAAAGCGGCCTCGCCACCTTCCGCGGGCCTGATGGCCTGTGGGAAGGGCATCATGTGGAAGATGTCTGCACGCCAGAGGCGCTCGCACGCAACCCTGCTCTAGTGCATCGATTCTATGATGAGCGGCGGGCCAAGCTGCATGAGGTCGAGCCCAACCCCGCGCATCAGGCGCTTGCCGCGCTCGATGCGCAGTGGCCGGGCGAGTTGCTGATCGTCACGCAGAATGTCGATGACCTGCATGAAAGAGCCGGAGCGAGGCGCCTGATCCACATGCACGGGGAATTGCGGTCGGCGCTGTGCGCAGCTTGCGGCAGGGCAGCGCCTTGGCCCGATCCGTTGCCCCCCAGCACGAAATGCACCGGTTGCGGCCAACCGAGCCTGCGTCCCGACATCGTCTTCTTCGGCGAGATGCCGTATGAGATGGAAGCGATAGATCATGCGCTCCGGCGCGCCGATCTGTTCGTGTCGATTGGCACCTCCGGCGCCGTCTATCCTGCTGCGGGCTTTGTCCAGACCGCACGCCACGCGGGCGCCCGGACGTTGGAACTCAATCTGGAGCCGTCCGCTGGAAGCTTCTATTTCGAGGAAAGCCGGATCGGACCGGCGAGCCAACTTGTGCCCGCCCTCGTCCGAGATTTGCTGAGCTAGTTGCCGCTATTCGCCCGAGCCGGGAGGTCACGGTAGAGCAGCATGACCGATCCGTCCTCGCCGTCCACAATCCTGACCGGCAGGCGGGATTGGAGAGCCGACAGGAATTTGCCGCTGTCGGCGATATGGAACTGGCCGCCGATGCGTAGTGATGACACCCGCGGATCGCCGATCAGGATGGGCGCGGCGCGGTAGCGGTTGAATTCGCCCGCCGCCTGTTCGATCGTCTCGCCTTCCAGATGGACCAGTTTGCGGCGCCAGGCGGTGCGTTGGCGTATCACTCTTGGGTCCAGGTGAGTCAGGACCAGGCTGCGCGGTTGCAGCACTGCGCCGTTACCAGCGGAAACACGACGGGGTGAGTGATTGCCGCAGCGGACTGTGACAGCACCCTGAGTCACGGTCAGCTCAATAAGCGCAGGGCGCAGGCGCAGGTTAAAGCTGGTGCCGATCGTGCGGACCAAGGCTGACCGCGCTTCAACCTCGAAAGCGCGCTGCGGGTCATGTGTCACATCGAACGACGCCTCGCCTTTCAGCAGGCGGACCTTGCGGCCATTTTTCGTGAAGCGCACCTCTGCGGCGCTGTCACTGTTGAGATGAAGGCGCGATCCGTCCGCCAAGGCGATTGTGCGGATCTCACCGATTCGCGTTTCATACCGATCGACGTCGTTGAACGTCTGCACCGTGACGATGGCCGCGAGAATGAACAGGACAAGCGCCACCGCAGCGGCGATCATGATGTTGCGCGACAGGCGGCGCTGCTGTTCTTCGCTGACGATTTCCGCCATCGGCGGCAACGTGACCTCGGCGGCCGCGCTTTTCAGCCGCTCGGCGGCTTCCCATGCAGCTTCGGCACGGGCGAAGGCGACGGCATGGCGCGGGTCAGCTTCGACCCAGGCGCAAAGCGCTGCTTCGTCTTCTGGCGAGGGGTCGCTGTTAAGCCTGGCCAGCAGGCGCGCGGCTTCCGCCTCGATCTCGTCCCTGCTGCTTGATCCTGGCCCCGACGCTTGCACGTTCGAAATCCGTTTCCTCACGTTCTGCCCAAGCCCGCATAACTATAGCGATGGCTTTGGCCAGATGTTTTTCAACTGTAGAAACGGACAGGGACATCTCCGCCGCTATTTCCAGCATCGATCTTTCGTGAATGCGGCGAAGAATGAAAACCCTGCGGCACTGGGTGGGCAGCGATTCGACGATGGCCTCGACCTGACGCAGCGCTTCGCGGGCATGCAACTGCGCCTCGACATTATTGTCGCCCTGCAGCAGTTCCAGATCGGCGATGGTCTCAAAGCTCACCACCTTGTTTCGCCGCGCCGTGTCGATGACGAGGTTACGGGCGATGGTGAACAGATAGGCCCGGCCAGTTGTCACATTTTCCCAGTTTTCCGTGGCATAGGCCCTGGCCATGACCTCGGCGACCATGTCGTCCAGTTCATGGGTGGAGGGAAGTATCCTGCGAAGGCGCCCGCGCAGTGCGGCTTCCTGTGGCAAGATGACAGTCTTGAACCAATCCAGTTTGGCGCGAACTCGATGCACGTTGACCCCCTTGATGTCAGCCGCGCCTCTCCCGCTTTCTTTTATTTGTCATAGTTCAATCATGCTTGCAGGGGGCTGTCCAGCGCGCGCCACGCGATCTCGATCAACCAGCGAAAAAAACTTTTCGCTGTTGCAGAAAAACTGTGGGGCATAGCGTCAGTCTGGCGGCAGTTCGGGGATCGAACGGTCCGGCTGATCATAATCAGGCTGGTTCGGAACGAATCCGGGAGGTTCTCCGCCTGGCGTTTCGTCGGGCGTGCTAGGGGGAGGGGATTCCGGCGGCGATTGCGGTTGGATCGTGTCCGGAGGCGGAACGCCGATAGGTTCTGGATCGGGCTGCGTGGCCATGCGTCTCTCCTTTATGACAGGGCTACGCGCGGCCCTTGCATGGGTTCCCGCAACACTTATCCACAATTGCTTGCCTCCCCGGATGCTTTTCTCTATGCCGCGCCGACCGGCGGCCGATGCGGGCGTGGCGAAACTGGTAGACGCGCCAGATTTAGGTTCTGGTATCGCAAGATGTGGGGGTTCGAGTCCCTTCGCCCGCACCAGTGCGCCAGGCCCAAATCATGTCAGGCGCCACCTGAATTCAGCTGAAGAAAGCGTTTGAGAGAAGAGATGCAGACTGTCGAGACGTTGAACGAGGGCCTGAAGCGCGCCTACACCGTGACCATCACGTCGAAGGACATCGACGCCCGCGTCGAAAAGGAAGTGGCATCGATCGCGCCGCAGGTGCGCATGCCCGGCTTCCGCCCTGGCAAGGTTCCCGCCAACCTCGTCAAGAAGATGCACGGTGAGTCGCTGCAGCGCGATGCGCTCAACAACTCGATCCAGGAAAGCATCCAGAAGCTGATCGCCGATAACAAGCTGCGTCCGGCGATGCAGCCTTCCGTCGAGCTCGACGAAGGTTTCGAATTTGGCAAGGACGCCGAAGTGAAGGTCGCATTGGAAGTGCTGCCCGAAATCGCGGCTCCCAGCATTGAAGGTCTGAAGCTGGAACGCCTGACCGTAGAGGTCGCCGAATCGCAGGTTGATGAAGCTGCGGGCCGTATCGCGACCCAACAGGGCGCTCTGGAAGAGCATCCCGCCAGCCACAAGGCCAAGGACGGCGATACCCTGACCATCGATTTCGTCGGCAAGATCGACGGCGAAGCCTTTGAAGGTGGTTCGGCCGAAGATGTGAAGCTGAAGATCGGTTCGGGCCAGTTCATCCCCGGCTTTGAAGAGCAGCTGACCGGCGTCAGGAAGGGCGAAGAGAAGACGATCACCGTCACCTTCCCCGAGGATTATGGCGCCGCGCACCTCGCTGGCAAGGCTGCGACCTTCGACGTCACCGTCAAGTCGATCCTGAACGCCGACAAGCCCAAGCTGGACGATGATTTCGCCAAGTCGCTGGGCCTGGAAGGTCTCGACAAGCTCAAGGAGCTGCTGAAGGGCCAGATTGAGCAGGAACATAACGGCCTGACCCGCACCTATATGAAGCGCAAGCTGCTCGACCAGCTCGCCGCTGCCCATGATTTCGACGTGCCGCCGAGCATGGTGGACGCTGAATTCAACCAGATTTGGGCGCAGCTTCAGCACGAAGCGGGCCATGAGGAAGATCCGGCCGCTGCCCTCGCCGAGATGGAAGCCGAGAAGGAAGACTATCGCGCCATTGCCGTGCGTCGCGTCCGCCTCGGCCTGCTGCTTTCGGAAATCGGTCAGGCTAACGGCGTCGTCATTTCCGATCAGGAAATGAGCCGCCTCATCATGCAGGCCGCTCAGCAGTACAGCCCGCAGGATCGTGAGCGTTTCGTTCAATATGTCCGCCAGGACCCGATGGCCGCTGCCCAACTGCGCGCTCCGCTTTATGAGGACAAGGTCGTCGATTTCCTGTTCGACAAGGCCGAAGTCACCGACCGCGCCGTCAGCCGGGAAGAGCTGGAAGCCGCGATCGAGGCGGAAGATGGCGACCTGAAGCCGCACGTCCATGGTCCGGGTTGCGGCCATGATCATCACGATCATGGTGACAAGCCCAAGGCGAAGAAGGCTGCTCCAAAGAAGAAGGCGGCTGAGGCTGAAGAGGCGCCTGCTGCTGAAGCTGCCGACGAAGCGCCCGCCAAAAAGGCTCCGGCAAAGAAGGCCGCCGCCAAGAAGGAAGAGGCCGTGGCTGTTGAACCTGCCGCCGAGGAAAAGCCCAAGGCGAAGAAGGCTCCTGCCAAGAAGGCTGCTGCCAAGGCTGAATAAGGTCGTCACGGCCTGAACGGACGAGCGCCCGGCTTCGATGGAAGCGCGGGCGCTTTTCCTTTGGTGAGTGACAGACGAAATATTAATCTCGGCCGTCCATGCGAAAGGACGTTCGGCGGAAGGTGTGGGGCTGATGAAGGAATTTCCGGCAGTGGCAAGCGGGCAGGGGGTTGAAGGCCCGCGCATCGCCATCATCCTTCCCTGCTATAATGAAGCGGGAGCGATCGTGCGGACGGTGGAGGAGTTCCGCGGCGCGCTGCCAACAGCCGACATCTATGTCTTCGACAACAACAGCACGGACGGTAGCCGCGAACTCGCCGCAAACGCGGGCGCGATCGTCCGTCGCGTGGCTCAGCAGGGGAAGGGCCATGTCGTCCGCCGCATGTTCGCCGACGTGGATGCCGACATCTATGTCATGGCGGACGGAGACGCGACCTATGAGGCTGCGGCGGCGCCCCGGCTCGTCGCCGCTATGCTGGACGACAATCTGGATATGGTCGTCGGCGCGCGCAGGAGCGAGGTCGAGGAAGCCTATCGCCGTGGACACCGCTTCGGCAATTGGGCGCTCACCACCCTGCTCAAACAGCTTTTCGGCCGCAGCTTCACCGATATTTTGTCCGGCTATCGCGTCTTTTCGCGCCGCTTCGTCAAAAGCTTCCCGGTCCTCTCCGCCGGGTTCGAGATCGAAACCGAGATCAGCGTTCATGCCCTTGAACTCGCCATGCCGGTGGCCGAGGTCATGACTGCCTATGGCGCGCGGCCGGAAGGATCGGTCAGCAAGCTTTCCACCTATCGCGATGGGTGGCGTATCTTGCGGACCATCTTCACGCTCTTCCGGATCGAAAAGCCCATCCTCTTCTTTGGCATCATCGCCGTGCTGCTCGCCGCGACCGGGCTGGCCTTGGCTGTCCCTCTCATCGTCACCTATCTCGATACTGGCCTCGTTCCCCGCTTTCCCACCGCCATCCTGGTCACCGGCCTCATGATCCTGGCAACGCTGTCGGGCATGTGCGGCCTGATCCTCGACACGGTCGTGCGTGGGCGCCGGGAAGTGCGGCGGCTCGCCTATCTGACCTTCCGCGCACCGTCCGATTTTGGACCGCGTGGTTGAAGCTGCGTCTGGTCTTCACAGGACCCCTTGAACCGGTTCGCTTTTGTGCCGATGTAGAGACCGGGCAAAAATCACCCTGAAAGAGCAAAATGACCGATATCATGTCTGATCCTATGGCCGCGCTGGTTCCTATCGTTATCGAACAGTCGAACCGCGGCGAGCGCAGTTTCGATATTTTCTCCCGCCTGCTGCGCGAACGGATCATTTTCGTGACCGGCCAGGTTGAAGATCATATGGCGTCACTGATCGTCGCCCAGCTGCTGTTCCTCGAGTCGGAAAATCCGAAGAAGGACATCTGGATGTACATCAATTCGCCCGGCGGCGTGGTGACGGCCGGCATGGCGATCCACGACACGATGAAATATATTCGTCCGCAGGTCGGCACGGTATGTATCGGCCAGGCCGCCTCCATGGGCAGCTTCCTTCTGGCCGCCGGTGAACCGGGCAAGCGCATCGCGCTCAGCAACGCGCGCATCATGGTGCATCAGCCGTCCGGCGGCGCGCAGGGCATGGCGTCCGACATCGAGATCCAGGCCAAGGAAATCCTTAGGATTCGCCGTCGCCTGAACGACCTCTATGTCAAATATACCGGCAGGTCTCTGGAAGAGGTCGAGAAGGCAATGGATCGCGACACTTTCCTGGAAGCGGACGAAGCAAAGACGTTCGGCCTGGTGGATGAGGTGTTTGATCGTCGTCCGGCCGCCCCCGAGACGGCAGAAAGTTAACATGGATCTTAATCGCGCGCGCCGTTTTCTCCCCTTGTGAAACCGGCGTGACGCGGTCTAGGATGATCCTAGGACCAGAACATCCCTCGCCAGCGGCGGTTATCGCGAAGGGCAGGGAGGAAAGATTGGCGAATGACTAAGCTTACAGGCTCCGATTCAAAAAGCACGCTTTACTGCTCCTTCTGCGGCAAGTCGCAGCATGAGGTGCGGAAGCTGATTGCGGGGCCGACCGTGTTCATCTGCGACGAGTGCGTGGAGCTGTGCAACGACATCATCCGCGAAGAGACCAAGGGCGGTCTCGTCGGTAAGAAGGATGGCGGCGTACCGACCCCGCAGGAAATTTGCGATGTGCTGGACGATTATGTGATCGGCCAAAACCGGGCGAAGCGTGTCCTGTCGGTCGCTGTTCACAACCATTACAAGCGCCTCAACCATGGCACCAAGCCGGGTGAGGTGGAACTGGCCAAGTCCAACATCCTGCTCGTCGGGCCGACCGGCTGCGGCAAGACTCTGTTGGCGCAGACGCTGGCCAAGACGTTCGACGTGCCCTTCACCATGGCCGACGCCACGACGCTGACCGAGGCGGGCTATGTCGGTGAGGATGTCGAGAATATCATCCTCAAGCTGCTTCAGGCTTCCGACTATAATGTCGAAAAGGCGCAGCGCGGGATCGTCTATATCGACGAAATCGACAAGATCAGCCGCAAAGCGGAAAACCCGTCGATCACGCGTGACGTGTCGGGCGAAGGTGTGCAGCAGGCGCTGCTCAAGCTGATGGAAGGCACAACCGCCAGCGTGCCACCGCAGGGTGGGCGCAAGCATCCGCAGCAGGAATTCCTGCAGGTCGATACCACGAACATCCTGTTCATCTGCGGCGGCGCGTTCGCGGGTCTGGAACGGATCATCGGCGACCGTCTGGAAGCCAAGTCGATCGGCTTTGGCGCGCATGTCGCTGCGCCCGAAGAGCGCAAGACCGGCGAACTTCTGCGTCAGAGCGAACCGGAAGATCTGCTGAAGTTCGGCCTTATTCCGGAATTTGTCGGCCGTCTGCCTGTCATCGCGACGCTGGAAGACCTGGATGTGACCGCCCTGGTCAAGATCCTGGTCGAACCGAAGAACGCGCTGGTCAAGCAATATGGCAAGCTGTTCGACATGGAGAATGTCGAACTCAGCTTTACCGACGACGCGCTGACCGCGATTGCGAAGAAGGCCATTGAACGTAAGACGGGCGCGCGCGGCCTGCGCTCGATCCTGGAATCGATCCTGCTCGACACCATGTTCGATCTGCCTTCCATGGAAGGCGTTGGCGAGGTGGTCGTCGATAAGGATGTCGTCGCCGGCACCAAGGAGCCGATCCGCGTCTTCAGCGAAAAGGACAAGCGCGCCGAAGACGCCGCTTGATCGCAACTTCGCTATATCTGCAAAAAAGCCCCGCCTGATGAAATCCGGCGGGGCTTTTTATATTCCGTGCTCCCGGTCGCCGCGGACCCGCGCGGCCTAGCGCGCAGTTAGCCACCTCACCGCACGCACTCGTCCAACCCATCCCGCTGTACAATGCCGATCCGGCTCGTGATGCTGTTTCCATAGCGTCGGGTGAACCCCTTTGGCGCGATCGCAGCCCGCTTCTTGGGCAATGGCAGCACCGCAGCGATCCTTGCGGCTTCCGCGCGGCTCAGTCGCCCCGCGCCATGATGGAAATAGCGCATCGCGCCCGCCTGCACACCATAGGTGCCGATGCCCGTCTCGGCGACGTTCAGATATACTTCCATAATCCGCCGCTTGCCCCAAATCGCCTCGATCAACATCGTGAACCAGGCTTCAAACCCTTTGCGGACGAAGCCTCCACCTTGGAACAGGAAGACATTTTTCGCCGTCTGCTGGCTGATGGTCGATCCGCCGCGGATGCGTCCACCGCTCGCATTGTGGCGCATGGCCTGGGCGATCGCGACCGCGTCAAAGCCGTGATGGCTGCAAAAGCGGCTGTCCTCGCCCGCGATCGCTGCCCGCGCCATGTCCGGATCAATCTCGTCCAGGCTTACCCAGTCCTTGGTGATACCATGCGGGTCGAACAACATCGTCAGCGTCACAGGCGGCGGCACAAAGCGATAAACCAGCACCAACAGAAGAGACAGCGCGATGAAGCCGCCGATGATCTTGAAAATGATGCGAATCCAGCCGGAACGGCGGCGGGGCGTAGCGGAGGAGGGGCTCATGCGCCCGTCGTAACGCGATCGCGCGTGGGTTCAAGCTACAGGATGCAGCTAAAGCTCACCCGTGATTGACGTACGCGTCAGGCGCAATCCATGCTATACTCCGGGAAAAGGGTCGCTGCCGCCTCGCCAAGCCTGCATCACGCAGAGGAGAGTCTATGCGCTCCGATATTTCACCCGACCATATCCTGCAAATTGGCATGGGTTTCTGGGCATCGAGGACGTTGCTCAGCGCGGTCGAACTTGGCCTTTTCACGGAACTCGCCAACGGGCCGAAGACCGGCCCTCAGCTGGAGCAGGCATTAGGCCTCCATCCGCGGGCCACCTATGATTTCCTCGATGCGCTGGTCTCTCTTGGACTGCTGGAACGGCAGGGCGACGGCCCCGATGGGCTCTATGCCAATACGGCGGCGACCGGGGCTTTCCTGGATCGGGGAAGCCCTGACTATATTGGCGGCATCCTCGAGATGGCTGCGGCCCGGCTGTTCCGTTTCTGGGCGGACCTCACCACCGCGCTGAAGACCGGCAGGCCGCAGAACGAGATCAAGCTGTCCGGCCGGTCCATGTTCGCTTCCCTTTATGCCGATCCCGCGCGGCTCGAGCAGTTCATGGATGCCATGAGCGGGGTGTCGATGGCGAACTTCGAGACCTTCGCCCAAAAATTCGACTTCAGCCCTTATCATATGCTGGTCGATATCGGAGGGGCGACGGCGCAGCTTTCCTGCTTCGTGGCCGGGCATCATCCTCATATGCGTTGCGCCTCTTACGACCTGCCCGTGGTTCAGCCGATTGCCGAGCGGCGCATCAGCGAGGCGGGGTTGGGCGACCGGGTAAAGGCTGGCTCCATAGACTTTTTCGACGATGAGTTTCCCGCATCAGACATCATCACCATGGGCATGATCCTGCACGACTGGAATCTCGACGCGAAGAAGATGCTCATCGCCAAGGCTTATCGCGCTCTGCCGGACGGCGGCGCCTTCGTGGCGATCGAGAATATCATAGACGACGAGCGGCGGCGGAACGTCTTCGGCCTTTTGATGTCACTCAACATGCTGATCGAATTTGGCGAGGCGTTCGACTTCACTGGAGCCGATTTCCGCCAATGGTGTCTTGAGGCGGGCTTTTCCCGGTGCGAGATCATGCCGCTCGTCGGTCCGGCCAGTGCCGCCATTGCCTATAAATAGCACCAAGAAAAAAGCCCCGGATCGCTCCGGGGCCTCTCTCATTCCATTGTGCGCCTGTCAGGCCAAGGCCAGCCGCATCTTGCCGATCCGGTCGCCAGCAATCCGCATCATCGCCTTCTGCAGCTTTTCAAAGGCGCGGACCTCGATCTGGCGCACGCGCTCGCGCGACACGCCATAGACTTGGCTCAGTTCCTCCAGCGTCTTGGGCTCTTCGGCGAGACGTCGCTCGGCCAGGATATGCTTCTCCCGGTCGTTAAGGTCATCCATCGCTTCGACCAGCATATCGTGACGCAGCGTCTTTTCCTGCTCGTCCGCGACGCGCTCATCCTGCAGCGGATCGGTGTCGGCCAGCCAATCCTGCCACTGGCCCTCGCCATCCTCGCGCATGGGCACGTTGAGCGACGTGTCGCCGCCCATCGCCATGCGGCGATTCATGGAGATCACGTCCTCCTCGGAAACGCCCAGATCGGTCGCGATCTTCTTGACATCATCGGGATGCAGGTCGCCATCCTCGAACGCTTCGATGTTATTCTTCATCCGGCGAAGGTTGAAGAACAGCTTCTTCTGCGCCGCGGTGGTGCCCATCTTGACGAGCGACCAGCTGCGGAGAATGAATTCCTGGATGGACGCGCGGATCCACCACATGGCGTAGGTCGCCAGGCGGAAGCCGCGATCGGGCTCGAACTTCTTCACGCCCTGCATCAGGCCAATATTGCCCTCGCTGATCAGCTCGCTGACCGGCAGGCCATAGCCGCGATAACCCATGGCGATCTTGGCGACGAGCCGCAGGTGCGACGTCACCAGCTGCGCCGCCGCCTCAGGGTCCTGATGTTCGGCATAACGCTTGGCGAGCATATATTCCTGCTCGGGCGTCAGAATCGGAAACTTGCGGATTTCCGACAGATAGCGGTTGAGGCTGGCTTCACCGCCCAGCGTCGGAACCGCGGGGACATTGCTTTTATCAGCCATGTCGCTTCACCCTTCCTTTCATGCGCGGCGGGACCCTGAGTAGGCGTCCGATGCACCGTCGCAAACTTGTCAAAACCTATACGAGAAGCTCGCTTAACAGTTCCTGCATGTCGATAGGCAGTGCACTGTCAAAGCTGAGATTTTGCCCCGTCACCGGATGTATGAACCCCAGCCGTTTCGCGTGCAATGCCTGCCTTTTGAAACCTATCGTTTCCAGTATTGATTTGAAACCTTTTCTGTCTCTACCGTAAACCGGGTCGCCGATCAAGGGGTGGCCCAGATGCGCCATATGCACGCGAACCTGATGCGTCCGCCCGGTTTCCAGCCTGCATTCGACCAGCGCTGCGCCGCGAAGCCGGTCCAGGACGCGATAATGGGTGATGGCGTGCTTGCCCCGTCCTTCTCGATGTACCGCCATCTTCTTGCGGTCGGAGTCCGATCGGCCGATCCAGGTATCAATCGTGCCAGCGCCGGGCTGCGGTATACCATAGACGATCGCGGCATAAAGGCGATCGATGCTATGCGCTTTGAATTGCTGAGCGAGGCCCTCATGAGCCTTGTCCGATTTAGCAACGACCAGAAGCCCGGAAGTATCCTTGTCGATGCGATGGACGATGCCGGGACGCGCCACGCCGCCGATGCCCGACAGCTGTCCCCGGCAATGATGCAGCAGGGCGTTGACCAGCGTTCCATCCAGATTGCCTGCGGCAGGATGCACGACCAGCCCGGCAGGCTTATCGATGACAATCAGGTCCGCATCTTCATGTACGATGTTGAGTGGAATATCCTGTGCCACTGCTTCGGCTTCCACAGGAGGGGGCAGGGTAATGGCGAAGGCTTGTCCGGCCATGACCTTCATCGAAGGATTAAGCGCGCGACCCTGCGCGGTCACCTGACCCTCGACGATCAGGCTCTTCAACCGCTCGCGCGAAAGCTCAGGCAGCAGGTCGGCCAGCGCCTTGTCGAGCCGAAGCCCATGCTGCGCTTCGCCAATCGTCGTTTCGATGATGGAATCCCCCGAACCCATTGGTTAAGCATGTAGGAATGAAGGTCGGAATATCAAGATCGCTGCTGGAACAAATCATGTCCCTCGCCGCCGCTGATCCTCGGGAAGTCTGCGGACTCTTGCTCGGTGAGCCAGGCCGGATCACGGAAATGCGTCCCGCTACCAATGTCGCCGCCGAACCGGCGCGGCAGTTCGAGATAGACCCTGCAACGCTCTTCGCCGCGCATAAGGCTGCGCGTGGCGGCGGACCTGCAATCCTTGGCCATTATCATTCCCACCCTAGCGGCCATCCAGAGCCTTCGGGAACGGACGTGGCCAGCGCCGTGCCCGATGGCAGACTGTGGCTGATCCTGGGCGGAGGCGAGGCGCGGCTCTGGACTGCGGGCGCTGCCGAAGGCGGCGGCGTGAGCTTTACAGGCGCGATGCTCGATATCATGTGAGGCAAAGGCGGCAGGCCGGGGTTGCATCCTCCAGCCTGGCAGCGCATTAGCCTGTCATCCTTCCAGTCCATTTCCGGCGGCAGCATCCTTCATGACCAATCCGACCGACAGCATCGAATTTGCCAGTCTGCTCTGTTCGCGCCTCTGCCACGACCTGTTGAGCCCGGTGGGCGCGCTCAACAACGGCCTTGAGTTGATGGCGGACGAAACCGACCCGGAAATGCGTCAGCGTTGCCTCGACCTGTTGGGGGACAGCGCCAAGACGTCCGCCAACAAGCTTAAATTCTTCCGCCTGGCCTTCGGTTCGGCAGGCGGCTTTGGCGACGCCGTGCCCACGCATGAAGCCCGCGTCGCGATTGAGGGCATGTTTGCGCAGTCGGGCCGGGTCAAGATCGGCTGGCTTGTCGAGGATGACATGCTCGACAAGCTGCCCGTCAAGGTGCTGCTGAACCTCGCCTTGATCGCCGGCGATGCGCTGGTGCGTGGCGGTCAGTTGGACATAGGCGCGGAAAAGCGCCCCGGCGTTACGGAGATCGTCGTGCGAGCCGAAGGTCCCAAGCTGGTGCTGGACCCCGACCTGCGCGCTGCCCTGGCAGGGACGCTGCCTGCCGAAAGCCTGGCGTCCAGAACGGCCGCCGCATGGATGGTTCGCAGCCTGGTGACCAGCGGCGGCGGCGAAATCGCCCTCTCGCCCGCGGGTGAGGCGGTGTTGCTGTTTGGCGCCTCTATCCCCGATCGGGGCTAAGGCGCATCTTTCATTTCTGCTGCGATGATGGCTATCAGCTCGGCCGCAGGAAGGCTGCGGGCGAGTGGAGCGCCTTGCCCGGCCCATTGTGCGCCGTAGCCGCCTTCGCCGTTCGTCTTGGCCACGGCGTTCAATGCTTTTCCGGCATCATAGGC
This sequence comes from Sphingobium sp. EP60837, assembly GCF_001658005.1. Taxonomy (NCBI): domain Bacteria; kingdom Pseudomonadati; phylum Pseudomonadota; class Alphaproteobacteria; order Sphingomonadales; family Sphingobiaceae; genus Sphingobium; species Sphingobium sp. EP60837. The sequence continues at coordinate 21,285 of NZ_CP015986.1, forward strand.
AATCGAATAGGCTGGCGGCAGGCGGCTGCCTTCTTCACCCCAGCGAGTGAAGTGATTTTCCAGGCAGCGTGCGGACCGGCCTGATATCACGCTGGTCATACGCGTATGTTGGGCTGAAGGGCCGCTTAGCGCTGCCCTGTAGAATGTGTCGGCGCTGCTTTCCGGGCAAGCGATGAACGCCGTGCCAAGTTGTGCCGCCGCTGCGCCCAAGCTGAGCGCCGCACGCACAGCTTGCCCATCCATGATGCCGCCCGCTGCGATGACTGGCAGTCCGCACTTTGCGACCAGTAGCCGGGTGAGCGCGAAGGTGCCAAGTTGGTCATCCGGCGCATCTGGATCGAAGACGCCGCGATGGCCGCCCGCCTCATAACCTTGTGCCACGACGGCATCTATGCCCGCCTGCTCAGCTGCGATCGCTTCGGACAAGTTGGTAACCGTAGCGAGCAACATGCAGCCAGCCTGCTTGAGAGCGGCGACGCGAGCCGCATCGGGCAGTCCAAAATGGAAGCTCACGACGGCGGGCGTCAGTTCCAGCAGCATGGCGAGCATGTCATCATCCTCGACAAAGCTGCGGTAGATTTCCCGTAATTCGGTTGGAGCTTGCGATCCCTGTTCTAAAAAGAGCGGCGCCAGTTCTGCCAGCCACGCATTTTCCCGCGCCACATCGCGGGTTGCGGGGGCATGAACGAATAGATTGACGTTGAAAGGCCGGGCAGTGTGATTCTGCACGTCCGCGATCATTGCGCGTGCAGCAGTTGCATCGCTCGCTCCCACCGCGATCGATCCAAGCGCACCAGCCTCGCAAACGGCAACAGCCATCTCTGGCGTCGAAACTCCCGCCATCGGCGCCTGAATGATGGGGTGGGCGAGTCCCAATGTCTCAGTCAGCAGCATGACTTGTTTGTCGGTCTTTCACCGCTAACGCGCAATAGCTGGCGCTTCAGCCCTTCTCATGAACTTGGTGCGGCGAGGGCCTTTTGCAAAGTTCTGGGGCCGTTGCCGTATTCAACACCCGCAGCCACCCAATTGCTACGCCTACTGACCAGGCCGTTGCAAATTCGTCGATCGCCTTTGGGCAATTCAATGGAGGTGGACAGATAGCCCGCCGACGAAATGACTGCCGAAGCTAAGGTAGGGATGTTGCCATCTCCAGCACCGACCAGCAAGCACAAGCAGCTGCGACAGGTGAACAGCCCCTACGACGCGTCTTCCGGCATAAAGAGGCGACCCGCGTCCAGCCCAAATTCAGGGACAGATGAAGCGAACAGCCTTGCTAAAGCGGCGATATGATCCAGGAGCGTCGTTATAGGACATCACTCAACCGACGCCTTGCCAATTTGGGCCTTGTCCAGTCGGAGGGACAGGTCCACGCCACTGCAGCCGAACCAAGAAAAAGGCCCGGCCGCTTTCGCGACCAGGCCCTTGTCCTTTGCAACTCCTGACAGAGATCAGGAGCTGTAATACATGTCGAATTCGACCGGCGAGGGAGCCATTTCCCAGCGATACACTTCGGGCCACTTCAGTTCGATATAGGCTTCGATCTGGTCCTTGGTGAACACATCGCCCTTCAGCAGGAAGTCGTAGTCCGCGGCCAGCGAGTCCAGCGCTTCGCGCAGCGACGCGCAGACGGTCGGAACCTGGCTCAGTTCTTCCGGCGGCAGGTCGTACAGGTTCTTGTCCATCGCGGCGCCCGGATGGATCTTATTCTCGATGCCGTCGAGACCCGCCATCAGCAGAGCCGAATAGCAGAGATAGGGGTTCGCCATCGCGTCGGGGAAGCGGAATTCCACGCGCTTCGCCTTGGCGCCCGCGCCGTAAGGAATACGGCAGGAAGCCGAACGGTTACGCGCCGAATAGGCCAGCAGAACCGGGGCTTCGAAGCCCGGCACCAGACGCTTGTAGCTGTTGGTGGTCGGGTTGGTGAAGGCGTTCAGGGCCTTGGCATGCTTGATGACGCCGCCGATGAAGTAGAGGCAAGTGTCCGACAGACCGGCATAGCCTTCGCCCGCGAAGAGCGGCTTGCCGCCTTCCCAGATCGACATGTGGGTGTGCATGCCCGAACCATTGTCCTGCGCGATCGGCTTGGGCATGAAAGTCGCGGTCTTGCCATAGGCCTGGGCGACGTTCCACACGACATACTTATAGATCTGCATGCGGTCGGCTGTCTGGACCAGCGTACCGAAGGTCAGGCCGAGTTCGTGCTGGGCTGCGGCCACTTCATGGTGGTGCTTGTCGCAGGGCAGGCCCATTTCGAGCATGGTCGAAACCATCTCCGCGCGGATGTCGGTGGCCGGATCGACCGGAGCGACCGGGAAATAGCCGCCCTTGGCGCGCGGACGGTGGCCCAGGTTGCCGCCTTCATATTCCTTGCCGGTGTTGGTCGGCAGTTCGATGTCGTCGATCTTGAAATAGCTCTGCGAGTAATCATTCTCGAAGCGCACATCGTCGAACATGAAGAATTCGGCTTCGGGGCCGACATAGACGGTGTCGCCGAAACCGGCCGACTTCACGAACGCCTCGGCGCGCTTGGCGGTCGAGCGCGGGTCGCGGCTGTAGAGTTCGCCCGTGTCCGGCTCCACGATGTCGCAGAACAGGATCAGCATCGGCGTGGCGCTGAACGGATCGACATAGACGGCGTCCAGGTCGGGCTTCAGGATCATGTCCGATTCATTGATCGTCTTCCAGCCTTCGATCGACGAACCGTCGAACATCAGGCCTTGGGTCAGTTCATCTTCGCCCAGCACCGAAGCGACCATGGTCAGGTGCTGCCACTTGCCCTTGGGATCGGTGAAACGGACATCGACCCATTCGATCTCCTTTTCTTCGATCATCTTCAGGATGTCTTTTGGCGTGTTAGCCATGTGAACTTGCCCTTCTTTCAAAAATACCCCCCCGAAGGGGTAGTGGATGTTGCAGTTCGCCGGCCCCTTGCGAAGCCGCCGGGAAACGGAATGTCGAGTTTTTAGATGGCGTCGCTGTCGCGTTCGCCGGTGCGAATGCGAACCGCGCCTTCGATCGAGGTGATGAAGATCTTGCCGTCGCCGATCCGGCCCGTCTGCGCGGCTGCGGAGATCGCTTCCACGACCCGTTCGGCCAGCGAATCATCGACGACAACCTCCAGCTTCACCTTGGGCAGGAAATCGACGACATATTCAGCGCCCCGATAGAGTTCGGTGTGGCCCTTTTGACGGCCGAAACCCTTCGCTTCGGTGACCGTGATGCCGGACACGCCCACTTCGTGCAGCGCTTCCTTCACTTCGTCGAGCTTGAACGGCTTGATGATCGCTTCGATCTTTTTCATCACTCTAATCCCAACCACAGGCGCGCTTGATGACGGGATATCCCGCCGCCCAGTCCTTCATTCCAGCGACGATCATCATGCCCCCCGAGACATGCGCCGTCCCTTGCGACAATCAATTACCGTGCCAATTGGCGAATCGCTACATCCCGCTTTCGGCGATGCGACAATCTTTGTCCATATTGCCTGAATTCAGGGCAAGCTGCTCACATGCTGCCTGTTTTTTGGGCAGCTGCACGTCCGTTCAATAAGGCGGCGCGTCCAGCCCCGCCGGGCTCTTTGTGAAGATCTCGCAGCCGGTTTCGGTGATGCCGATGCTATGTTCGAACTGCGCCGACAGCGTGCGGTCACGGGTGACGGCAGTCCAGCCGTCCTCCATCATCTTCACGCCCGGCTTGCCGATGTTGATCATCGGTTCGATGGTGAAGAACATGCCCGGGCGCAGTTCGGGGCCAGTGCCCGGACGGCCGACATGGACCACCTCGGGGCTGTCATGGAACACGCGGCCGAGCCCATGGCCGCAAAAGTCCCGAACCACCCCATAGCGATACTTTTCCGCATGCTTCTGAATGGCATAGCCTATGTCGCCCAGATGATTGCCGGGCTTGGCCTGCTCGATCCCCAGCATCAGGCATTCGTAAGTCACCTCGACCAGCCGCCGCGCCTTGATGCTCGTTTCGCCGACGATATACATCCGGCTCGTGTCGCCATGCCAGCCATCGACCAGCGGCGTCACGTCGATGTTCAATATGTCGCCATCCTTCAGCTTCTGCTCGCCCGGGATGCCATGGCAGATGACATTGTTGAGCGAGATGCAGCAGCTATGTGTATAGCCGCGATAGCCCAGCGTAGCAGGCACCCCGCCACCGTCCAGCGTCATGCGGCGCACGATATCGTCCAGCTCGCCAGTAGTGACGCCCGGCACGACATGCGGAACCAGCGCGTCCAATATTTCAGCCGCCAGTCGCCCGGCCTTGCGCATGCCGTCGAAACCGGCAGCGTCATAGAGTTTGATCGCCGTCGATCGGGAAATCGGCGCGTCCGCCGTCATCGTCATATATTCGGTCATGCAACTGATTATAGGCGGACGGGCTTAATATTGCGAGGCCCCCGTTCGCACCCGCTAGGCAGCAGCGCATGCACAGGCTATGGCCTGCCTCATGCCAGCACCTGAACGCATCTGGACAGCCGCGCTGATCGTGATCGGAGACGAAATCCTGTCCGGCCGAACCCAGGACAAGAATGTCGCCCAGATTGCCTCCTGGCTCAATGTGCAAGGGATCAGGCTGCGCGAAGTCCGGGTGGTCGCCGATGAAAGCGATGCCATCGTCGAAGCGGTCAACAGCTTACGCACCGGCAACGACTATCTTTTCACCACCGGCGGCATCGGCCCGACGCATGACGACATAACCGTCGATGCCATCGCGCGCGCCTTGGAGGTGGAGGTGGAAATCCATCCCGAAGCCCGCGCGATGCTGTCGGGCTATTATGAAACGCGTGGCGGGTTGACCGAAGCAAGGCTGCGCATGGCCCGCGTCCCGGCAGGGTCCAGCCTGATCGAAAACCGCATGTCAGGCGCGCCGGGCATCCGGCATGGCAATATCTTCATCATGGCCGGCGTGCCGCACATCACCGCTGGCATGCTCGACAGCCTGACCGGCACGTTGGAAGGCGGCCTGCCTGTCCTGTCCGCGCAGATCGGCTGCTGGGTTGCCGAGAGCGAGATCGCCGACCTTCTCGGCGCGACGGAGCGGGCGCATGCACAATGCCAGATCGGCAGCTATCCCTTTTTCCGCGAAGGGAAGACCGGCGCGAATTTCGTGATCCGCTCCACTGACGCAGCCGCTCTCGACCGTTGCGTCGCCGCCCTCAGCGCCGCGCTGGAGCAGGGCGGTTGGCCGGTCGTGGCCGGAGGGATTTAAGCGCTCGCCACGTTCGTCATGCCAGCGAAAGCTGGCATTTATTGAAGCACCGTGCAGCCCTACGAGATCCGAAGCTTTCGCTGGGATGACGATAATCGTTGGTATCAATTCCCCCCATCCAACAATCGCCGCGCAATAACCTGCGCCTGAATTTCCCCCGCACCCTCAAAGATATTCAAAATCCGGGCATCCGCCAGCAAACGGCTAACCTGATATTCCGTGGCAAAGCCGTTCCCGCCATGGATCTGCAAAGCATTGTCCGCCGCCGCCCAGGCGACCCGCGCGCCGATCAGCTTCGCCATGCCCGCTTCAAGGTCACAGCGCTTCCCCTCATCCTTCCGCCGCGCCGCGAAATAGGTGAGCTGCCGTGCGCCCATAATCTCCGCCGCCATCATGGCGAGCTTGTTGGCGACGCGCGGAAAGTCGAAGATCGACCGCCCGAACTGCTTGCGATCCAGCGCATAGGACAGCCCGATGTCCAGCGCCGCCTGCGCCACGCCAATCGCCCGCGCGGCAGTCTGGATGCGCGCACTTTCGAATGTCGCCATCAATTGCTTGAAGCCCTGACCCTCGACCCCGCCGAGCAGGTTCACCGCAGGCACCCGGAAATCGTCAAAGCCGATCTCATATTCCTTCATGCCGCGGTAGCCGATCACCTCGATCTCCCCGCCGCTCATGCCCGGCGTGGGGAAGGGCTCTTCGACGGTCCCGCGCTGCTTGGGCGCGATCAGCATGGAAAGGCCGCTATAATTTTTGGTCTCGCCATCAGTCCGCACCAGCAGCGTCATGACGTCAGCTCGCGCCGCGTGGGTGATCCAGGTCTTGTTCCCATTCACCCGATATTCCCCATCCGCCAAGGTCGCGCGCGTCCGCAGCGATCCCAGGTCGGACCCCGTATCAGGCTCGGTAAAAACGGCCGTTGGCAGGATGGAGGCATTGGCGATCTGCGGCAGCCAGTGGCCCTTCTGCTCATCGGTCCCGCCGGTCAGGATCAGTTCCGCCGCAATCTCCGACCGCGTGGCGAGCGACCCGACGCCGATCCACCCCCGCGACAGTTCTTCGGACACCACGCACATGGCGGTCTTGCCCATGCCAAGGCCGCCAAATTCCTCCGGGATGGTCATGCCGAACACGCCCATCTCGCCCAGTTCCTCGACGAGGGGGAGGGGGATCAGTTCATCCTTCAGATGCCACTCATGCGCGAAAGGCGCGACCTTCTCATTGGAAAAGCCAAAAAATTGCTCGCGCACCATGTTGAACATGTCATCCAGGCCGCAATTTTCCAGCGTCGCATGTCCGCGCTGATGGGCCAGATGACGCGCAATGGCGCTCTTCACCGCCTGAGTACCGCCTTTGCGGACCAGCGTACGGAAGGCAGGGGCGTCCAATGCCGAAAGGTCATCGGTCAGGTCCGTCGCCCGGATGACCTCGCCCTGGTTCATCGGAATGCCGCCCAGCATTTGCGCGCCATATTCAGCGAACAGCAGCTGCGCGAGCAGCGCCTCGATTTCCCCGAACGCGCCCTGCGTGGTCAGATTGGCAGCCCAGCCGGCCACCTCGCGCATCATTTCCGCATAGGAAGCGAACCAGCCAAAGCCGTGCACCACATGCTGCTCCACATCGGCCAGCACACGGTCCACCTTGCCGCTGTCATCAGTGATCCGCGCCTTCACATGCGGCCGGGCTGCGGCGACAAAGGATTGCGCCGCATCCGCCGCGCCTGAAAGCATGGCTGGCAAGTCGGGAAGGATCAGCACCGTCTTGTCCAGTTCCACAGCTACGCTCATTCTTCCCCCGCCTGTTTCTTGTTCGCTGCCGCCATGGCCTTTGCATCCAGCCCGCCGACAAGGTTGCCGGTCATTAACTGGTTATGCGCATGGGCGAGGTGGTGCATGTGAAAAACGCCGTCCATCGCCTGCCGCTTGCCACGCAGATCCTCCACAAAGTTAAACGCCTGCTTGGTAATCGCAAGGCCAAACCGGTCATGCTGGGCGATCTCGGCAGCTATCTTGGCCACTTCCTCCCTCAGCGTCTCGCGCGGGAAGATCTCGTTGACCATGCCGAACTGATAAGCCCGCTGCGCCGGCATGCGCCTTCCGAGTAACAGCAGCTCCCGTGCGACCCGAGGCGGCAATTCGAACGCATGGGCGAAATATTCCACTCCCGGTTGAGCCATGCGCTGCACCGGGTCCTGGAAAAAGGCATCGTCCGACGCGACGATCAGGTCGCACACCCACGCGAGCATCAATCCGCCCGCGATGCAGGCGCCCTGCACCATGGCGATCATCGGCTTGGGGATTTCCTGCCAGCGGCGGCAGAGGCCCAGATAGCCATCCTGCTCCAGCACATATTGCCGCTCTGCACCACCCTTGTTCAGATGATCCCACCACATGCTGGTGCGGATGCGCGGCATGTGGCTGTCCTTCTCAGGCGTGCCGATGTCATGCCCGGCGGAAAAATGCTTGCCTTCACCGCCCAGCACGATGACCTTGACCTCGTCATCCTCGACGGCGCGCTTGAACGCGTCGTCCAACTGGCCCAGCAGCCGGTAATTCTGCGCGTTGCTATATTGCGGGCGATTGAGCATCACCCATGCCACGCCGTCCTTGACGTCATAGGTCACATATTCAGGCTGCGCCTCTTCGCTCATCGAAACTCTCCTCAGCGCGGAGCCATGCGGATGGCCCCGTCGAGCCGCACATCTTCGCCATTCCAATAGTCATTCTCGATCATCGCTACCGCCATCGCGGCAAATTCGGCAGGCTGGCCGAACCGCTTGGGGAAGGGCACCGTTGCTGCGAGCGAGGCGCGCACCGTGTCCGACGCCCGGGCCATCAGCGGCGTGTCGAAAATGCCCGGCAGGATGCAATTGACGCGGATACCGTCATTCATCAGGTCGCGCGCCATTGGCAGCGTCAGGCTGACGACGCCGCCCTTGGACGCGGCATAGGCGGTCTGCCCGATCTGCCCATCCTCGGCCGCCGCGCTGGCGGTATTGATGATGACGCCGCGCGCCCCATCGGCCAGCGGTTCCAGGTCCAGCATGCCCTGCGCCGACTTGGCGCAGCAGCGGAAGGTGCCGATCAGGTTGATCTGGATGATCTTTTCAAAGGAATGGAGGGGGAAGTGCCTGGTCTCGCCGGTGGTCTTGTCGCGGCTTGCGGTCTTGACCGCGTTGCCGGTGCCCGCGCAGTTGACGATGATCCGTTCCTGCCCATGCGCCGCGCGGGCCTTCTCGAAACCCGCATCGACCGACGTCTCGTCCGTCACGTCCACCTTGCAGAAGGCGCCGCCGATCTCCGCCGCGACTTTGTTTCCGGTCTCTTCATTGAAGTCGAACAGGGCGACCTTCACGCCCCTGGCCGCCAGCGCTCGCGCGGTGGCTTCGCCCAGCCCCGATGCGCCGCCTGTCACGACGGCGGCCACGCTTTGATCCAGCTTCATGCTTTTGTCCTCTCCGTTGCAGGCCGCTGCGCGATTGCGCCCTGGTCTGCCAGCGCGTCCAGCGCGGCGTCGTTCAGGCCCAGCCACTCACCCAATATCTCACGGCTATGTTCGCCCACGCGTGGCGGGCAGTAGCGGTAGTCGGCAGGTGTCGCCGACAGCTTGCCCGGATAGGCTACTGTGGGAATCTCGACTCCGTCATCCTCGCGCCGGAAACGGTGGACGGTATCGCGCGCCTCGACAAAGGGGTCTTCGAACACATCCTTGATCGTGTTGACCGGTCCAGCGGGCACGCCCTTGGCAACGAAACGCTCCATCAGCTCGTCCCGCTCGAACGGGCGGACAAGCTCCTGCACCTTCGCCTCGATCGCGTCCCGGTTGATCAGGCGCTGGGCGCTGGTTGCGAAGCGGGGATCGCTGCTCAGTTCCGGATGCCCCATCTCCTCGCACAGCGCGCGGAATTGCCGGTCATTGCCCACCGCGATGATCATTACGCCGTCTGCAACCTCGAACGTCTTGTAGGGCACGACCGTCGGATGCCGGTTGCCCAGCCGCCCAGGCACGACACCGCCCACCAGCCAGTTCATCCCCTGATTGGCCAGCATCGCGATCTGCGTATCCAGCAGCGACACGTCGATCTGCTGCCCTTCGCCCGTCCGCTCGGCATGGCGCAGCGCCATCATGATCGACACCGTCGCGAACATGCCGGTCGAAAGGTCCGCCATGGCGACGCCCGCGCGCAGCGGCCCGCCATCCTCCTGTCCGGTGATGCTCATGAAGCCGCCCATGCCCTGCGCGACAAAGTCATATCCACCCCGGTCCGTATAGGGGCCGGTCTGGCCAAAGCCGGTGATGGAGCAATAGACGAGGCGCGGGTTGATCGCGCTCAGACTGTCATAATCGAGGCCATATTTCTTGAGGCCGCCAACCTTGAAATTCTCGACGACAATATCCGCTTCCGCCGCCAGCTTGCGGATCAGCTCCGCGCCCTCCGGCGTCGCGAGGTTGATCGCAGCCGACCGCTTGTTGCGGTTGCAGGACAGGTAATAGGCGCTGGTGCCGATCTCCGGCTCGCCATCCGCGCCGGTCAGATAAGGCGGTCCCCAGGCGCGCGTATCGTCGCCATGGCCCGGCAGCTCGATCTTGATCACATCGGCGCCGAAGTCCGCCAGGATCTGCGTCGACCATGGTCCGGCGAGGACGCGGGACAGGTCCAGCACCTTGATGCCTTCCAGCGCGCGCGCGTTCATCGGCGCGCTCCCGCCAGCATCCCGCGTTCAGATTTTCGCATCCTCTCCAGTCCCTGCATATTGCTGCACTCTATGCTGCAACAAATAGCGGGACCGGAGCCGTAGCACAAGAATTATTGCACTATAGGATACTTTTCATCTCATTTCTTGGTCGCGCCCGCCAGATAGGCGATCACATTCGCGCGGTCGGCGGGATTGGCGAGCCCGGCGAACACCATCTTGTTGCCCGGCACCTTGGCGGCAGGCTTTGCAAGGAAGGCGTCGAGCGATTTCGCGTCCCAACGGATCTTCGCATTCTTCATCGCCGTCGAATAGGTAAAGCCCGGCGCGGTGCCAGACGTGCGGCCGAACAGCCCCGACAGCGAAGGCCCGATCTTCTTCGGCCCAGCCTCGACCGAATGGCAGATCGCGCAGCGGGCGAACACGCCCTTGCCCTTCACGGCATCGCCGCTCTGGGCGAGCGCGGGGGTCGCGATCAGCAAGGTGGCAGCGAGTGCGGCGGCTCGAACAAGCATCTGTTATCCTTTTCCCTTCATTGCCGGCAAGAACCTGTACCAGCGTGCATAAATAGCCAATAGCAATCCGAGTCTGAACAGCAATTGAAGCCGCTTAAGCCCGTTCGAAGACCGCCGCCAGACCCTGCCCGCCGCCGATGCACATCGTCTCCAGCCCATAGCGCCCCTCGCGCCGCTGCAATTCCCGCAGCAGGTTTGCCAGGATGCGCCCGCCCGTCGCCCCAATCGGATGCCCAAGCGAAATGCCCGAGCCATTCACGTTGAGCTTGTCTCGATCATCCCAGCCCCACCCTTTAAGGCACGCCAGTACCTGCGGCGCGAAAGCCTCATTCAGCTCGACCAGATCCATATCCTTCCAGCCCAGCCCCGTCCGCGCAAACAGCCGCTCGACAGCAGGCACCGGGCCGATCCCCATCCGCGAAGGGTCGCACCCCGCCGCCGCCCAGCTGTGCAGAAAACCCATGGGTTCCAGCCCCAGTTCGCTGAGCTTGTCCTCCGCCACGACCAGGCAAGCCGCCGCCGCATCATTCTGCTGGCTGGCATTGCCCGCAGTCACCACGCCGTCCTTCTCGATCGGCTTCAGCAGCGCGAGTGATTCCGGCGTCGCATCCGCGCGAAACCCCTCATCCTTGGCGAACATCACGGGCTCGCCCTTCCGCTGTGGCACGGGCACCGGCACCAGTTCATCATCGAACTTCCCCGCGTCCCAGGCGGCCGCGGCCCGCTGATGGCTCATCGCCGCATATTCGTCACACGCCTCGCGTGAGATGTCATAGTCCCGCGCCAGATTATTCGCCGTTTCGATCATCCCGCTGATGATCCCGTAGCGAGCAATCGGCTGCGACATGACGCGCCCCCGCGTCAGCCGGTCATGAAATTGCGTCGATCCCGACCGCGCGCCCCAGCGATGGTCGATCGAATAATATTCCACGTTGGACATGCTCTCCACGCCGCCCGCAACGACGATATCGGCAGCGCCCGTTTGAATGCGCATCGCCGCATCAATCACCGCCTGCAATCCGGACCCGCAACGGCGGTCCAACTGCACACCCGGAATGGACTCCGGCAATCCCGCAGCCAGAGCCGACCAGCGCCCGATGCACGGTGCCTCGCCATTGCCATAGCCCTGCGAGAAGACGACATCGTCGATGCGCTCGGGATCGATCTTCGTGCGCTCCACCAGCGCCTTGATGATGATCGCACCCAGATCGCCCGCCGTCATGGACTTCAGGGAACCGCCATATTTGCCGACAGCAGTGCGGATAGGGGCGACGATAGCGGCTCTGCGCATGGGAATTACCTTTGTGCAAATATCAGTTTCTAGTCTCCGTTCGGTTCGAGCAGCATCGAGCTTGTCGAGATGCGTCTCGACAGGCTCGAACCGAACCGATGGAAAGGTTCACGATCGCCTCACCGGGCCTCAGCCTGCCGGATCATCTGCCGTGCGATGATAGTCTGCTGGATCTGGCTGGTGCCCTCATAAATGCGCAGCAGCCGCACATCGCGATAGAAGCGTTCGACCTTATACTCGGCCATATAACCCGCACCGCCATAGATCTGCACCGCCCTGTCGGCGATCCTCCCCACAGCCTCCGACGCGTGATATTTGAGCGCCGCGCACTCCATGCTCACCGGCTCGCCAGCATCGAATTTCGCCGCGACCGACTGCATCAGCGCCTCGGTGGTCAGCATATCGACCTTCATGTCCGCCAGCATCGCCTGCACAAGCTGAAAGTCCGCGATACGCTGCCCGAACTGTTTGCGCTCCATCGCATAGCCCAGCGCCATGTCGATCAGCCGCTGGCACATGCCCAGCGCCACGGCGGCGATGTGGATACGCCCGCGATCCAGCACCTTCATCGCCGTCTTGAAACCGCGCCCCGGCACTCCGCCGATTATGTTCGCGGCAGGCACCACTACGTCCTCCAGGATCACATCAGTCGTGACGGCACCCTTTTGCCCCATCTTCTTGTCCGGCTTGCCCAGCGTAATGCCCGGCGTGTCGGCAGGCAGGATGAAGGCGGAAATGCCGCCCGCGCCCTTGATGTCCGGCTCGGTCCGCGCCATCAGCGTGAAGACGCTCGCGCGCGGTGCATTGGTGATGTAGCGCTTCGTCCCGCTGATGCGGTAGGTGTCGCCTTCCTTCACCGCCACCGTCCGCAACGAAGCCGCATCCGACCCGGCCTCAGGCTCGGTCAGCCCAAAGCTCGCAATCGCCTCGCCCGTCGCAAATTTAGGTAGCCACTCCCGCTTCTGCGCCTCGGTTCCGTCCATGACGATGCCCTGGCTACCGATCCCAACGGTCGTGCCGATGACCGACCGGAACACGACGGAAGCCCGTGTGATCTCGCGGATGATCGCCGCTTCCTCGGCCATGGTGCAGCCAAGGCCGCCATATTCTTCCGGCACGGAAATGCCGAACAGGCCCATTTCACGCATCTGCTGGATGATGCGCTCGGGCACGGCATCCGCTTCCTCCACCTCGTCCTCGGCGGGGATCAGCTTTTCCGCCACGAAGCGCTGCACGGTAGTGCGGAACATGTCGAACGTCTCGGCGTCCATTTATGAAATCTCCTCTCCGGAATTCGTGCAGGTCAGCTCAGCTTCACCATGGTGCGGCCGATATTGGCCCCGCTGAACAGGCCCCAAAAGGCGTCCAGCGCCTTGTCGATGCCTTCATAAATCGTCTCGGCCGACGCCATCTGCCCGGCCGCGCTCCAGGCGGTCATCTGCTCGACCATCTCCGCCTCCAGATCCATATGGTCGAGCGCGATATAGCCCTCCATGCGGATGCGCTTGGTCATGATCATGGTCAGGTTCCGGGGCACGCTCGGCGCATCGGTCACATTATATTGGGAGATCATCCCGCACACCGCGAAGCGTGCGAAATTGTTCGCCAGCGACAGCGCCGCCTGCAGATGATCCCCGCCCACATTCTCGAAATAAACGTCGATACCGCTCGCGCCGATCGCCTTCACCTCGCGCGCCAGCGCCTTGGTCAGGCTGGGCTCGGCCTTGTAATCGATCGCCGCATCGACCTTCAGCACCTCGCGCAGGAACGCCACCTTGTCCGGCCCGCCCGCAGAGCCGATGACCGGGCACCCCATATTGCGCGCAATCTGGCAGGCGATCGATCCCACGGCTCCGGAAGCCGCGGACACGAACACCACGTCGCCCGCCTTCAGCTGCGCGATCCGCAGCAGCCCGGCATAGGCGGTCAGCCCCGGCATCCCCGCAAAACAGAGCCATGCCTGAGACGGCAGGGCATGCTTGTCCCGCTTCTGCAAGGCGCTTGCCGGTGCGTTGAAAGCCTCCCGCCAGCCCAGCCGGGAAAAGACAAGGTCGCCCGGCGCAAAGTCCGGATCATGCGACGCGATCACCTCGCCGATCGCCGGTCCTTCCATCGCGGCGTCGAGCGCGAAAGGCGGCACATAGCTTTTCGCATCGTCCATCCGGCCTCGCATGGCCGGATCGACCGCCATCCACAGGTTGCGCACCTGCACCTCGCCTTCGGCAGGCGGCGGCACGTCCCTGCTGGCGCAGGTGAAATCCTCGGCGACGGGTTTGCCGACCGGGCGGCGCTTCAACTGTATTTCACGCGATTGCATGGCCGCCTCTTTCAATAGCCGTTCAGACGCGCCCAGCGTTCGCGATGCCATGCGGTCGATCCATAGCATTGCTCCGCCACCCGGGCGCGCTTCAGATAAAGCCCCGCATCATGCTCATGCGTCATGCCGATGCCGCCATGCAGCTGCACCATCTGCGAGGAGATTTGATGCACCGTCTCGCCCGCAATCGCCTTGGCAAGAGACGCCAGGCCGGGCAGGGCGGGGCTGTCCTCGTCGATCGCCGTCAGCGCTTCTTCCACGGCTGACCGGGCCAATTGCAACTCGCCGAACAGCTCCGCCGCACGATGCTGCAATGCCTGGAAGGACCCGATGACCGCGCCGAACTGCACGCGGGTCTTCAGATAATCCAATGTCGTCTCAAACGCCTGCGTTGCGCTGCCCAGCATTTCGGCGGCAATCCCAACCGCAGCCCGATCTCGAATGGCGTCGAGCAACTCCGCCCCCTTGTCGACTTGGCCCAGCACCGCCTCCGGTTCCACCGCAACATCGGCAAAACTCCAGGCCGCAGGCACTCGCGCATCGACCTGATCGAGCGGTTCCCGCGTCAGCCCCGGCGCATCGGCTTCGACAAGGAACAGCGTGACGCCATCGCCGGTGCGCGCCGCGACGATGGCGAACTGCGCCACCATTCCGTCCTGCACCGGCCGTTTGACCCCATTCAGCTTCCAGCCTGAACCGGAAGCCTCCGCCGTCAGCCTGATCTTCTCCGGCGCATGATGTGCGCCTTCGTCCATCGCCAGCGTCCCGATCACCGATCCATCCGCTATTCCCGGCAACCAGCGCGCCTTCTGCTCATCCGTGCCGCCCAACCGCAGCGCCGACGCCGCGACCAGCCCGGAACTCAGCAGCGGAGACGCCGCCAGGGTCCGCCCCAGCTCCTCCAGCACCAGCCCCATGCTGCGATAGCCAAAGTCCGATCCGCCCTGCTTCTCCGGCACGACAATGCCGCACCAGCCCATCTGCGCCATTTCCGCCCAGGCTGCGGCATCATGTCCGATTGAGCCTTCCACGCCGCCACCGCCATGGCCGTAGAGCGAACGCAGCGCCGTTACCGGCACGCGGTCGCGCACCCATTCCGACGCCATGTCCTTCAGCATCTGCTGTTCTTCGTTCAGCATCCTCCCGATCCCATTCCCGTCCGCGTTCAGGCCGGAAGGCCCAATGTTCTTTTCGCGGTGATATTATTCTGCACTTCGTAGCTGCCGCCGTAGATGGAAAAGGCTTTGCTATGCAGCAGCGCGCGCGTTGCCTCCCGCTCTGCCTCACCATAGGCGGAGCCCGCCCAGCCCAGGCCGTTCGCTCCCATCAATTCGGTCAGCAGTTCCGCCCGTTCCTGGATGATGCCGGACCACAAATTCTTGAGCGCGGACACGCCGCTGCTGATGCCTCCGCCGGCCTTGGCTTCCTCGGCAAAGCGGCGGACGGTCGCCATATAGGCTTCGTGCCGCATGGCGTTGCGCACCATGCGCGCGCGCAGGTCGGGGCAATCCACCCGGCCCAGCACGTCCGTGCCCAGATATTGATGCGCCAGCGGGGCGAGCGGCGTGATTTCCGCCTTCACCTCCGACAGGCTGTTGCGCTCGAACTGCAGCAGCCGTTTGGCGATGGTCCAGCCCTGGTTCACCTCTCCGACCAGATTGCCCTTGGGCACCTTCACATCGTTGAAGAAGACTTCGCAGAAGTGGGTCGATCCGCTGATCAGCACGATTGGCCGCGCCTCGATCCCTTCGGATTTCATGTCGATCAGCAGGAAACTGATGCCGCCCTGCTTCTTGCTCGTATCGGTCCGCACCAGCGCGAAGCACCAGTCGGCCTGATCCGCGCCGGACGTCCATATCTTCTGCCCGCTGACCAGCCAATGGTCACCCATGTCGTTGCATTTGGTCTGCAGCGACGCCAGGTCCGATCCCGCGCCGGGCTCGGAAAAACCCTGGCACCAGCGCCGCTCATGGCTGGCAATCCAGGGCAAATGCGCCAGCTTCTGCTCCTCATTGCCGAATTCCAGCAGGGTAGGGCCCAGCATCATCGTGCCATAGCTGCGGATCGGGTTAAAACCGCCGATCGCCGTCAGTTCCTCGCCGATGATCTTGCCATGGGCCGCCGTGAGGCCCGCGCCGCCATAGCGTGGCTCCCAATTGGGCACGCCCCATCCCTTGTCCGCCATGCGCTGGCGCCACAGTTGATAATCCGCATTGGACTCCGCCGCATGCCGATCGCCCTGGAACAGAAGGCCGGGCACGCCGGTCATCGAAGGCGGGAAATTCGCCTTCAGCCAGGCCCGGACTTCCGCCCGGAACGCCTGGGCTTCATCTGCCATGAGGTCGGCCATCAGCCTTTTGTCCCTGTGCTGCTCATGGACTGATCCTTATGCCAATTCTGCACTCATGGCTAGGATTAAATTGCACGGGCGGACAAAAATCACCCGGTTGGCAGCGCTCATAAACTATACCATAATGCAGAATTTATAAGAGCGCACGCCTCCCGAGTCGCGTTTAATTGGAGAGTTCATTCATGGAAACGCTGGCAACCCGCCCGATTCCGGCCCATGTCCCGCCCGAAATGGTCGGCGATTTCAGCCTTTTCTCCTCCCCCGGCATGCAACCAACGCCCAATGGCGATCCCCAGGCGGCATCCGCTGTCGTCCATCAAGGTCCGCGCATCTTCTACTCGCCCGTAAACACCCGCGACGGCCGCGGCACCTGGGTCGTGACCCGCGCACAGGACCAGCGCCGCGTTCTGCAGGACCCCGAAACCTTCTCCAGCCACCGCAGCATCTTCGCCTCTGCCCTTGGCGAAAGCTGGCCGATGATCCCGCTGGAACTGGACCCGCCAGACCATGGCAAGTTCCGCTCCCTCCTGAACCCGCTACTCTCCCCCCGCCGCGTCATGGCGTTGGAAACCGCCGTTCGCGAACGCGCCGTATCGCTAATCGACGGCATCGCCGCATCGGGCACCAGCTGCGATGTCATGCAAGACTTCGCCTTTCCCTTCGCGGTCAATATCTTCCTGCGCTTCCTCGGCCTGTCCGACGATCGCCTGCAGGAGTTTGTCCGCTGGGCCAACGATCTGCTCCACGGAGATAACGTCCAGCGCCCCGCCGCTGCCCGAACCATCATCGCCTTCATCGACGACCTCGCTGCCGAACGGCGCAAGCGGCCGGTCGATGACTTCGTCTCCTTCCTCGTCCAGGCGAAGATCGACGACCGTCCGCTGACCGATGCAGAGATACGCGGCACAGGCGTCCTTCTGTTCGTCGCCGGGCTTGACACCGTGGCCGCCGCGATCGGCTTCGACCTCAACTATCTCGCCCGTCACCCCAGCGACCAACAATGGCTCCGAGACGACCCCTCCCGCATCGTTCTCGCCGCCGAAGAATTGCTCCGCGCCTATCCCACGGTCCAGATGATCCGGGTCGCCACGAAGGACATAGATTTCGAAGGCGCTCCGATCCGCAAAGGCGATTATGTGTCCTGCGCCACCATGATCGCCAACCGCGACCCCAATGAGTTCCCCGAGCCCGAAAAGATTGATTTGACCCGCGAGGACAATCGCCACACCGCCTTCGCCTATGGCCCGCATCGCTGCCTCGGCTCGCATCTTGCGCGCCGCGAGATCGTTGTAGGGCTGGAGGAATGGCTGAAGCGCATCCCGACCTTCCGCATCAAGGAAGGGACCGCGCCGATCACCTATGGCGGCCATGTCTTCGGCATCGAGAAACTGATCCTCGACTGGTCCTGAGGAGAGAGTGTCATGAAAATCATCGTGCATAACGACAAGTGCCAAGGGCACGCCCGCTGCTGGGCGATGGCGCCCAACATCTTCCAGCTGGACGACGAAGGTTATATCAAACCTGGCGACATCGAAGTAGCCGAAACGGATGAAAAGCTCGCCTGGAAGGGCGCCAAGTCCTGCCCCGAACGCGCGCTCGAAATTGGCAAATGAGGGTCCTAGCCATCGCGGCGGCACTGACCGCAAGTCAAGCCGAAGCTCAGACGCGTCCGGATCAAGCCGCTTTCCGTGAAATCTTCCGCGAACTGGTGGAAATCGACACCAGCTCGCCCAACGGCAATTGCACCACCGCGGCGGAAAGGATGCTCGCCCGTCTCCGATCGGCAGGGTTCGGCGAGGCGCAGGCTGAAGTCTTCGTTCCTCCAAGCCGTCCTCGCGACGGGGGCCTCATCGCCCGCATCGACGGCAGCGATCCCAAGGCCCGGCCAATGCTGCTCGTCGATCATATCGACGTGGTCGCCGCCAAGCGCGAAGACTGGCCGCGCGATCCGTTCATCCTCGGGGAGGAGGGGGGCTATTTCATCGGTCGCGGGGTCATCGACGACAAAGCGCTGTCCGCGATCTGGATCGACAGCCTCGTCCGCATGAAGCTCGAAGGCTTCCAGCCGCGCCGCACCATCAAGGTCGCGCTGACCTGCGGCGAGGAAAGCGGGGAGGCGGTGAACGGCGTCGATTGGCTGCTCAAATATCGCCGTGAGGCGGTGGACGCAGGCTTCGCCCTCAACGAAGGTGGCCATGGCATGACGGATGGGCAGGGGAAACCCATTGCGCTCTATCTCGCCGTCGGGGAAAAACATTCGCAGAGCTTCACCATTGAGGCCCGCAACTCCGGTGGCCACAGCAGCCGCCCTCGTCCCGATAACGCCATCTATGATCTGGCTGACGCCCTGACGGCGATCCGAAGCCTCAGCTTTCCGATCCGGCTAAACGCAACCAATAGTGGCTATTTCACGCGCATGGCGTCGATCATCGGCGGTGACATGGGGGCGGCGATGGCGTCGTTTAGCGCGGGCTCGACCGACCCCGCTGTCATCGCCAAGGTGACCAGCGACATCACCTACAATGCGATGCTGCGCACCACCTGTGTTCCCACCATGGTAGAGGCCGGCCACGCCATCAATGCCCTCCCGCAGCGCGCTCGCGCGACTATCCAGTGCCGGCTTCTCCCCGCCGACAAGGTGCAAGATGTAGAAGCGCAACTCCGCGCTGCCATCAAACCCGCCATCAACCTGACCCGCGACGACAATAAGGGCGATGCTATAGCCGTCCCCCCACCGCTTGATCCCGCCATTCTCGGCCCGGCGGAGGATGTCGCGCGTGCTAAATTCCCCGGTATCCCTGTCATTCCGACGCTGCTGACTGCAGGCACGGACGGCCGTTATCTCAGCGCAGCGGGCATCGCGACTTATGGCGTACCTGGCATTTTTCTAGATCCCGACGGCAACGGCGCCCACGGCGTTAACGAACGGGTGCGAGTGCGGAGTGTCTATGAAGGGCGCGACTATCTCTACGCCCTGATCAAGCGATATGCAGGCGGGCGATGATGTGGCCGTTCAGGTCCTGATCCAGACGCCCTTCGTCTGCAGATAGGCGTCGATATGCTCTGATCCGCCTTCGCGCCCGAAGCCGCTCATCTTGTAGCCGCCAAAGGGAACGGAGGGGTCCATCGCGAAATAGTGATTGACCCAGATGGACCCGGCGCGGATCCGTTTTACCGCTGTCATCGCCTTGTTGATGTCGCGCGTCCACACGCCCCCGGCTAGCCCGAAACGCGTTGCATTGGCGCGGCCGATAACTTCGTCGAAATCATCAAAGGGCATGACGCAGGAAACCGGCCCGAAAATCTCCTCCCGCGCGATGCGCATCTCGTCCTTCACGTCCGCGAAGATGGTCGGTGCGACCCAATGGCCCTTATCGAAATCGCCGCCAGTGACCCGCCGGCCGCCCGTCACCAGTCGAGCGCCTTCCTCCGGGCCAAGGTCGAGATAGGAGGAAACGCGCGCATATTGCTTTGCCGAAACCAGCGGCCCGATTTGCGTGTCCGGATCGAGGCTTGGGCCGACCTTCAGACCCTTTGCAAAAGTCGCGATCCGTTCGACCATTTCTTCATAGACTGGCCGTTCGACGAACAGCCGCGTGCCAGCAGCGCAGACTTGCCCTGAATTGTTGAACACACCCATCGCTGCTGCTGGAGTGGCGAGGTCCAGATCCGCGTCGGCGAAGATGATGTTCGGCGACTTGCCTCCCAGCTCCATCGTCACTTTCTTCACGGTGCCTGCGGATGCCGCTATGATCCGCTGACCCGTCTCGCAGGACCCTGTAAAGGCGATCTTGTCCACGTCCGGATGCGCCGACAGCGCTCGGCCTGTATCCCCCGCGCCGGTAACGATGTTGACCACCCCCGGTGGCACGCCCGCTTCCAGGCAAAGCTCTCCAAAGCGCAGCGGGCTGAGCGAGGCATCCTCTGCAGGCTTCAATACCACGGTGCAGCCAGTCGCCAGCACAGGTCCGACTTTCCAGGCAGCACTAAACAGCGGCCCGTTCCACGGAATGATTGCGCCTACGACCCCCACGGGTTCACGCAGGGTGAAGGACAGGAGGTCGACGGGAAAGCTGTTCGACAACGTCTCGCCATGGATCGCCGTCGCGGCTCCCGCAAAATGCCGGAGAGACCGCTGCAGCATGCCCCTTAGTCCGCGTGCCGCTGTGATTGGCCGTCCCATCTCGATAGAATCGAGCAGCGCGAGGTCTTCAAATTCCGCATCCACCAGGTCGGCCAGCTTCAGCAGCACCGCCTGTCGGTCGGCGGGCTTGAAGCGGCTCCAAGACCCTTCGAAGGCAGCCCGCGCGGCACGGACCGCGCGGTCCACATCCTCCCCTCCCGCCAGAGACAGTTCGGCCACAAGTTCCCCCGTCGATGGACTGAAGCTCTGGAATGTCTCGCCTGACAGCGCCTCGACATGCTTGCCGTCAATCAGCAGCTGCTTGCGCTTGCCATCTATAAAGGAAGGGCGACGGGTCTCGATCATGAGGTTATCCTTTTACGCAACAGCGCCATGGGCGCGCCGCATCGACGCGCGGCCAAAGGCAAAGAGAAGCGCTGCGGGCAGCAGCACGCAAAAAATGCTGATGACGAGCGACAAGCCGACCTTCATCTCATCGCCCAGCACCTTGTCAGTGACCAGCCCGATGAAGGCAGGCCCACCTGCCATGGCGATCAGTCCGGACGCCAGCACATAGAGGGCCGACACTCGCCCGCGCAGATATTGCGGCGTGACTACCTGAACCGTCGCAGGCCCCATGCTGGACGTTGATAATATCAGCGCCATAAAGGCCCAGTAGCATCCCACGGTCGCCCATGGGCTACTCACGAGAAAGGCGGCGATACCAAAAGGCGCGGCGCACAGCACCGTCAACAGGCACCAGAACAGATGTGCGTCTAATCGGCCACTGCGGTAGAGCCGATCGACGATCCAGCCATGAAGCGGAATACAGGCTGCTGCTGCGATCTGTGCGATGCCGATGACGGGCCCGATCCGGCCCGGTTGCCAGCCATGAACGCGCGCCAGATAGACCGGCGTCCAGAGCTGAAAGCCGATAGTCGCGGCGTAAGCCAGGCCAAAGCCGACAAAGGTCGCCAAGTATAGCGGCTTATATACCTTCATGAACGCCCAAGCTTCCCCATAGCCCGCGCCCGCACTGGCCGACGCACTCTTGCGTCGTGGCGGCTCGCGAAAGACGAAAACGAGCAAGGCGAGCAGCAGGCCCGGGGCGCCCGTCATGATGAAAACCTGCTGCCAAGGCTGCAGCAGCCCGAACACTGGCCAGACTGCGGGTCCCGCCTTCATCGCGGCGGCGACGATGGGGCCGCCGAACAAGAAGACGATGCCTGCGCCCATTACCCCGCCCATGATGAAAACGGACATAGCGAGCGAAACTTTGTGCGGCGGGAAGCTGTCGCCGACCACCGAATAGCTGCCAGTGCCAAAGCCGGACTCCCCCGCGCCCACCCCTGCGCGTGCCGCCGCCAGGGCGGCGAAGCTACCCGCAAGGCCACAGCAGGCCGCAGCGATGCTCCACACAGTAATCGACAGATAAAGTACGACTCGGCGGCTGAAACGGTCGAGCGCCATACCCAAGGGGATAGCGCACAGGCAAAATAGGATAGCAAATGCCGGTCCTTGCAAGAGGCTGATTTGCAAGTCGGAAAGCCCCAGATCTGCTTTGATGGGCCCCACCATAAGAGCCATGATGTTTCGATCGGTTAATGATAAAATATAAAGCAGGAACAGGATCGCGACCGTCAACCAGCCCATGAGTGGCGAGGGGTAGGAAGCCTGATCAGAGGGAGGAGAGGGGATGTCGCTCAAGGCCTCTGCAGGTTCGTTCGCCACCGCCGGCGGTGAGATTATCGCCGAGGTCATGACCGTCCACGCTGATCGAAACAGTCGGTTGCTGATTGGCTATCGGGCGACAATTTCACTCTCCATTTTCACGGCAGTGGCGCTTTGCGCAAACCTGGCCAACGCCGGGCATATGCCGATATTAGGGTCAGTAACGCACATTTCTGCACCATAGGTCAATATATGTTCCGCTGGGAAGTCAAGCTGGCGGGGTGGAGGAAGTTTGGTTGAACATTTCCCCACAGTGCAAAATTTGTTGACATGCATCGCCGCTGCGGTATCTATAAAAATGCACACCGGGATAATAATGATCAGAGCAGAGGACTCGGCCGGATCAGATTGTGCAGGGAGAGGAAAGAGAGAGATGAAGAACCAGTTGTTCGCATCGACGCTGGCGCTTGGTGTCAGCATGTTCGCACTGGCCGTACCCGCCATGGCGCAAGACCCGGCGACGGCCCCCGCAGCTCAGCAGGAGGCGCCCGAGCAGCAGGCTGCTCCGGTCAACGTTTCGGACATTGTCGTGACGGGATCGCGCATTGTCCGCGATGGATATACTGCGCCGACGCCGGTGACTGTCGCCACGACCGAGGAGCTCGCCAGGACTACGCCCTCGAGCATACCAGACGCCCTTAACAAGCTGCCGCAGTTCAATAACTCGCTCAGCCCGTCCAAGTCGGCGCTCAACTTTTCCAACGCGCCGATCCACGGCAACGTCCTGAACCTGCGTGGCCTCGGCACGCCGAGCGCCAATCCAAAAGGGCCGCTTCGCACGTTGATCCTGTTCGACGGTATGCGCGTGTCGCCGACTGAATATGTCGGCACGATCGACACCAATGTTCTTCCGCAGTTGCTGATGCAGCGCGTCGATGTGGTCACAGGTGGCGCATCCGCTCAATGGGGCTCGGATGCGGTCGCAGGCGTGGTCAACTTCATCCTCGACAAGAAGTTCACCGGTATCAAGGGTGTCGCGCAGGCCGGTATTTCTGCGCGCGGGGACAATGGCAATCAGCGCCTTGGCCTCGCTTATGGACGCGACTTTGCGGGTGACCGGGGGCATATCATTGTCAGCGGCGAATATTCGAACAGCGATGGGATGCTGCGGTCTCAGCGCGACTTTGCCAATGTCGGTTATAACTTTGTTGGCAGCGTGGTGGGCTGCACGCCCCCCGCGGGTCAGCCCACGACACTTTGTTCGCCCGGCGGCCCGCTCAATCCCTATACAATCGGAACCGATATACGCATTTCCGCGCTGGCTCCCAGCGGCAGGATTACCGCATCGAGCGTTACCGGCAATCCTTTCGTAGGTCAGGTGATCAATCCAGATGGAACGACGCGGCCGTTCAATACGGGCACGCCTGTAGGTACGACCGGATTTCAATCAGGCGGAGACGGCTACAAAATTCCCACGACGGGGAATGCCATCGCGCCGCTGGAAACCTACACCTTCTTTGGCCGTCTGAGCTACGATCTTACAGACGATATCAGCGCCTTCGTACAGGGTAGTTGGTCCCGCACCAATTTGATCTACTCCACGCAGGTAAACGCGCTGGTGCCTCCATCCCAGGCGGTCAGCATCTTCAAGGGTAATCCTTACCTCACTCCAGCGCTGGACGCTTCGCTACCGACCGCGAACGACTATATCACGATCGGCAAATATGATGCGGGTCAGCCAGCGCCGATCGCAAAGGAGCGGACCGACTATTGGATGGTCAATGCGGGCCTGAACGGCAAGCTTGCGGGTCTCAACTGGACCGTGACTTATAGCCACGGCGACTCGGTCCATACGCTCGCCAACTCGGGATTGTACGAGAATCAGAAGCTCTACGCGGCCGCTGATGCCGTGATTAATCCCGCCAATGGTCAGATCACTTGCCGCGTCTTGCTGGATCCGACGCTCGCAAGTCGGTTTGCGGGTTGCCAGCCGATCGATCTGCTTCACGGCGATCCTTCAGCTTCCACCCCGGCGGGCTACGCTTATGCCACCGGAACATCCCGTTATCGGGCGACGATTAGGCAGGATGGCATAGCAGCCAACCTCAGCGGCAGCCTGTTTGACTTGCCCGCCGGCCCGATCGACTTCGCCGTGGGCGTGGAATATCGCAAGCAGAAACTGCGCTTGACCACCAATGCGGACCCGGCGCTGCTGGATACCGCAGCTGAACGAAGCGCATTCTACGCTGGTCTGCGTGGCGTTCCGGCCGTGAATGGTTTCGCTGGGACAGCGCCGCCGCTCTTCTATTGGCTGACCAATGTGGGGTCGGCAGAGGGCAGCCTTAACGTGAAGGAAGCCTATGCCGAGTTGGCGGTGCCGATCCTCAAGGATACGGCATTCTTCCGCGAGCTCAGCGTCAATGGCGCAGCGCGCATCACTGACTATTCCACATCCGGCACAGTAAAAACATGGAAGGTCGGCGCGACGTGGAAGCCTGTTGATGACCTGCTGCTGCGCGCCACGCTGTCTCGCGACATTCGTGCACCTAACCTGTTCGAACTCTATGCCGGCGCACAGAGCGGCATCGGCATCGTGGATGATCGCCCGACCAGCGGGCTTAACCAAAATGTTCCCACCGTCACCAGCGGCAATCCCAATCTCACACCAGAGAAGGCGAAGACGCTGACAATCGGCGGTGTGTTCACGCCATCCTTCCTGCGCGGCTTCTCCCTGTCGCTCGATTATTATCGTATCAAGGTCACCGATCTCATCGACACCTTGTCCGCACAGCAGATTGTGACGAACTGCACCAACGCTGGCGGATCGGGAGTTCCTGAATGTTCGCTCATTACGCGCGCCACGCCTACCTCCTTGCCGTCGCTGGTCAGCATCGTACCTGCGAACATCGCCTTCCTGAAAACGTCGGGCATCGACATCGACGCCAGCTATCGCACGGCGTTGGGCAATGGCGCGTTGGGCCTGCGGCTATACCTCAACTATTTGCAGAAGTTTGATGCGCAACAATATGCGGCGGCCCCGATCGCCCATTATGCCGGTGTGAACGTAGTGAGCAGCAACCCGGCGGGCTTCCCCCGCTGGCGCGGCAATCTGTCGATTGATTATACCAATGGGCCGTTCGGCGTGACAATTGCCGAGCAATATATTCACAAGATGCGGCTCGACATTCCTGGCGGTCCCCTCCCGATCCAGTTCATCGATGATCATGTGAAGGCCGTCTGGTACACCGACCTCGCAGTACGCTTCACCATTCCGCATGGCGACGGTAACTTCGAGCTGTTCGGCAACGTCAACAACCTGTTCGACAAGAAACCGCCCCTCATTCCGGGCACCGTTCCGGGGGTAAACTTGCCAACGAACATCGCTGTTTACGATTTCATCGGCCGTGCTTTCACCGCGGGGGTCCGCTTCCGCTTCTGATAGCGCGACAGGCGGCCGAAAAGGGGCGGGGGCCTTGCGCCCTCGCCCTTTGTCGTGGCTTAAGTCCCTGATCCGCGTCCATATGTGGCTATCGAGCGGCGGGCTGCGTTGCATCGCTGGGCAGCGGAGCTATGCTGCATTGCATCAATGGCTGGATAGTTCCAGCTGTTGGATGTTGGGCTTTAGCGCCTGTGCGTCCGATCCATGGAGAAAGGCAAAGCCAATCCTTCCTGCATTTGCGGGAGTGGCTTTGTGCGCCCTTTCCTCCCGATCGGTCACAGCCGCGGGCCGCTTGAAAGGGAGAACGGTGATGCGGATCGTGATGACCGGGTCGGGCTATGTCGGGCTGGTTTCTGGCGCTTGCCTCGCAGATTTTGGCCATGATGTCATTTGCGTGGACAAGGACGCGTCGAAGATTGCGGTTCTGCATGATGGCGGCGTGCCTATCTATGAGCCTGGCCTTGCTGACCTTATTGCGCGCAATGTGAAGGGAGGGCGGCTGACCTTCACCACCGATCTGGCTGCGTCGGTCGCGCAGGCGGACGTCGTCTTCATCGCGGTCGGCACGCCCGCCCGCCGTGGCGACGGCCATGCCGACTTGAGCTATGTCTATGACGCGGCGCAGGAGATCGCCTCGGCCCTCACCGGCTTTACTGTCGTCGTGACGAAATCCACCGTCCCTGTTGGCACCGGCGACGAGGTTGACAGGATCATCCGGGAAACTAATCCAGCTGCGCAGTTCGCTGTCGCCTCCAATCCCGAATTTTTGCGAGAGGGCGCCGCGATACAGGATTTCAAACGCCCCGACCGGATCGTCATCGGCATAGAGGATGACCGCGCTCGTCCCGTGATGGAGGAAGTCTATCGCCCGCTATATCTGAATCAAGCGCCAATCCAGTTTACTGGTCGCCGCACAAGCGAGTTGATAAAATATGCCGCCAACGCCTTCTTGGCCATGAAGATCACCTACATTAACGAGATCGCCGAATTGTGCGAGCATGTGGGTGCCGACGTCCAGCAGGTTGCGCGCGGCATCGGGCTCGACAATCGCATCGGCAGCAAGTTCCTGCACGCCGGACCAGGCTATGGCGGCTCCTGCTTCCCCAAGGACACCTTGGCCTTGGTCAAGACTGCGGAAGACGCAGGCGCACCGATCCGGCTTATCGAGACTACCGTCGCGATCAACGAAAGCCGCAAGCGCGCGATGGCGCGCAAGGTCGTTGCCGTGTGCAACGGCTCCGTCAGGGGCAAGAACATTGCGGTGCTGGGCCTTACCTTCAAACCCAACACGGACGACATGCGCGACGCGCCGTCGCTTTCAATTATCCAGGCTCTGCAGGATAGCGGCGCACAGGTGCGCGCCTATGACCCGGAAGGGATGGATGCCGCGCGAGCGATGCTGCGCGACGTCGATTTCTGCGCCAGTCCCTATGAAGCAGCACAGGGCGCGGCAGCGGTCGTGATCGTTACTGAATGGGATGCGCTGCGGGCTCTCGACCTGCCGCGTCTGCGCTCAGTGATGAGCGGTGAGGGGTTAGTCGATCTTCGCAACATCTATCGTCCCGAAGACGCCGAAGCGGCCGGCTTTGCTTATGTGAGCGTTGGACGCGGCGCGACACCAGAGCCTGAACCCTTGGTCCAGGCGGCGGAGTGAGTTCTAATAGCGGCTCGTCGCAAAAGCTCCGGCTTTGCGATGAGCCGTGCTTGACCAGAAGTTTATGTTAACCTTCCTATAGGACCCTAAGGGGGCTTAATAGCGGGGGTTGCAAAAATGAATATCAGGCTGACCGGCTCCATGGTTGGAGCCGGATTATCTCTTCTTTTCGTCATGGCGGCGGGAGCCGCGACAATTCTGTCGAGCGGATCGACATCAACAGGAACATCGACCGGCTCGGCAAAGACTCTGCTGAGTGGCAGCAATGCAGCAGCGACTTTGTCCACAACTACGTCGCTAACCAGCACGACTTCAACGATCACATCGAGCTTTTCGACATTTGATTTCGAAGGCGGTACGAAGCTGCCGGAAAAGGCGACGCTGTCACTCGGTAACGCCACTTTCCGTCCCGGCAGCGGTACAGCTTATGTCCCGGTGACGCTTGACCGTCCGACGCCCAACACAGTGATCGCGCGGATCATCACCGTGAACGGATCGGGCACCTTGCGGGCGCTGTCCGGCTATAATTACCAGACGGTCGATACCGTCGTAATCTTCCGCCCGGGCGATCCGCTCGTTCAGACGGTTGAGGTGCCGATCATCAGCGCCGCCGAAGGTCAACAGTTCCAGCTCAAGCTACGCGAAGCGCCATGGGGTGGTCTGCAAGGGCAATCGCTTGCGACCATCACTGCAACGGGCAGCGTTGCGCCGACGGCCAAGGCCACCGGCACGTTCCGTCAGCCACGCAGCTTTGCCGCCACTGGCACGCTCCAGTTCGAGTTGAACAAGGAGACGCACAAGCGTTCGCCCGATGGCGGTTGGGACCGTTGGGCGACCTCCTTGTCGCACGGCCGAACTCAGACCGCCAATGGCGAAACCGGCCTATATCTAGACTCCACACTTTTCGCGGGCGTCGAGGGGCCAGTTTATTGGGGCACACAGGGGCTGGTTCTGCACAGCCAAAAGCTGAAGACGCCCATCTATTATGAAGGGCAAAGCTGGTATTATGGCGCGTCGGTGCTGGACGGCCGCAATTTCCTGGCCGCGCAGATCGGCTATGGCCAATATGAGTGGGAGGCCAAGATGCCTAACCGCAGGGGGTCATGGCCTGCTTTCTGGCTGATCTCGACAAGCGGCTGGCCGCCCGAAATCGATATCTACGAAGGCTTTGGCTATCAAAGCTATTGGGACTTCGACCGTCATATCGGGCAAACGATCCACGGCGGCTCAGGCGGCGTGCGCAGCTTCCAGCGCGGCGTGACGATTCAAACAGAGCAGGCCTATGGCCTCAAGGGCTATTCCCAGGACTTCCACCGTTTTGCCGTGGATATTCAGCGGGACTATATCACCTGGTTCGTCGATGGAGTGGAGACCTATCAGTCGGTCAACCCGTTCCAGGGGCATCGCTGGTATCCCATCATGGACGTGGCGGTGAAAACCAGCAGCGCCTATGATGATGGTTCAGGCGATATGATCATCAAGAGCTTCCGTATCTACAACGCGCCATAATGGCTGTAGGCGCCGCCTGACAGGGCATAGAGGCGCCCCCAGCATTTGATCCACTGCCCGGCTATGTCCACGTGGCGTGCGCCGGGCAGAAGGAGCGCTGGAAGCCCTGCGGTCCGGATCGTCAGAACGCCTAAAGTCCGGCCCAGCAATATCATTTGCCCCACGCGTCCGGGCCGCTGCTTACGCCGCGCGAGAGTCTCGGTGAAGCCGATCCGCCACATGCGCTTCAACACCCATGAAAGCTTCGCCCGCTCGGCCGACACCCATTCGCTCACCTGTGCGTGAGGAGCCCAAGCGAAACGCGCGCCAGCTTCCTGGAGACGCGCCAAGAAGTCCAGATCCTCGCCTCCACTCCGGTTGAAACGCATGTCGAACCAAGGCTCCTTGATTAGCCCTAGCGCTCTACGGCTCACCAGCAGGTTGTTGCTCGCCCACAGCATGCCGGTCGCACCCCAGGCGCGCTGCTCCGGCCGGAATACCAGCGACTGGCGTGCCCAGCGCGGCGGCTTGCCGGTGAAATGAAAATCGACCGGCCCCGCGACTACGTCCGCGGCAACCTGAGCCTGACAGGTGAGCAGCGCGTCCAGCCATCCAGGCTGCGGCCATTCATCATCGTCGATCATCGCGATAAAGCGCATCATCGGGTCGGCCATGGCTGCCGCGCAAATAGCGTTGCGCACGGCGCAGAGGCCCGGCTCCGGCACGAGGAGCAGCGTGATGGGAAGGGGATAGCCTTCCTGCTTTAGCGCTTCTACCACAACCGCGCCCTGCTGCGCCTCGCCGTCATTGTCGGCCACCAGCAGCATGACGTCCCGCCTGTCCACTACGGTCGCCAGTGTCTCCAGCAGGTGGCGCAGT
The DNA here is from genome assembly GCF_001658005.1 of Sphingobium sp. EP60837. NCBI lineage: Bacteria > Pseudomonadati > Pseudomonadota > Alphaproteobacteria > Sphingomonadales > Sphingobiaceae > Sphingobium > Sphingobium sp. EP60837. Next base: position 50,926 of record NZ_CP015986.1, read on the forward strand.
TCGACAGGCCGTCTGAAAGTCGGGATCGCGATCCAGATCGCTTTGCCAGCGGTCATGGGGCGGCCGCCTCGATGGGGCGGGGGCGCTCTGGCCTGCCGCGCTGCAGCCATTTGATCAACCGATGTCCGCGCACCTCGATCAGCAGATAGCTGACCCAGCAGATCAGCCAGGTCGCTGCCACCATCCCGCCGAGGAACAGCCAATCGAAGCCGATTATCCCATGCCGCTGCGCCACATTCATGGTCCGTGCGGCGACATCGCGAACCAACGGATGCCAAAGATAAATGGAATAGCTGATCAGCCCGAGATGGAAGCTTAGCGGATTAGCCATTACCGACCGCGCCGCCGGGCCGTCATAATAGCAGCTCAATACCAAGGCAGGCATCAGGCAAACCACCAGGACGTCGGCGCGGGGCAACAGCAGCGCCAGCGCAATGAGGCCGCAGACCAGAGCGAAGCCGCTGGGCCTATCGATCAGCGCTTTGCACCACGGCTTCTCGGCGACGCGGAAGGTCAGCACGCCAAGGGAAAAGCCCGCAAGGCAGCGCAGCAGCGTCAACACGCTATCGCTGTCATTTACGTCGAGTGGACCGCTGGAACCCATTCCTGACGAAGCCACCAGTACCAGCAATCCGACACACAGGGCTGCCTGCGCCCAGGCCCAGCGTGAGAAAGCAATAATCGCAATTAACGGGTATATAAGGTAAGCTGCGACTTCCGTACTTACCGACCAACTGTTGCCTGCGATGGGCTGCGTGCCCCACCCCCAGCTCTGCACCATAAAGAGGTTGGCGAAGATATTGGCAGGCGTCAGATCAATCGACTGGCTGCCAGATATATTGAGCAGGATGCGCAGCCCGAAGACCAGTGTCACGATCAGGTGCAGCGGCCACACTCGGGCCATGCGGTTGATGAGGAAGTCGATATAACTCGACGCGCCCAAATGATTCAGCACTCGATCGTGATAGCCATAGGAAATCACGAAGCCGCTGAGAATGAAGAAGAGGTCCACCGCCAGATAAGCCCGGGAGAATAGCGGGATGGCGAACCCGGCAAAGGCTGGCTGATGCGGGATATGATAGAGGAGCACTGAAACGGCCGCGACCCCGCGCAGTCCGGTGAGTGAGGCAACCCTCATACGCTGCGCCTCCCCACGGCAGGCGCTGCATCGAAGGCGGCGGCGATCGCATCCCATAGCGGTTTGCGGCCCATCCTGGCGTCCAGCGGCAGGCCACGCGACAGCTGCCCGTCAGGCCATTTATATTCCGGGAAATTGGACAGCCAGGAATAACGGTCGGACAGGCCCCAGCAGAGGACCGATCCCATCGCGGGATTGTCCAGCGAAACATCCAGGAACGCCTTGGCGATGGACGCGACTTCCCGATCGCGTTTTTCCGGGCTCGGCGGACCACCCCGGTCAGCAATGTCGAATTCGGTGATAGATAGTTTTAGCCCATAGCCGCTCAACGTGCGCAGGAAGTCGGCGAACTGCCGCTCGCTGAACCGCTCCTTATAGGGCTTCAGATGCCCCTGAATGCCGACGGCATCGATCGGCACTCCCCGCCCGAGAAGCCGGTCTAGCAGCTTTAGCAATGCCGTCCGCCGCCGCTCGCAACGCGGTGAGTCATGTTCCAGTCCGAAGTCGGTCAGGAATAAAGTCGCCCGCCCGTCTGTCTCTCGTGCTGTGTGAAATGCCGTGTCGATATAATGTTCGCCCAGCGCCTTCATCCACATGCTATCCATCCGCATGCCGTCTGCACGCCCTTGATTGGGCTCGATGGCCTCATTGACCACGTCCCACTCGCTTATCCGCCCGGCGTAGCGGCGCATCGCCACGTCGATGTAGCTGGTCATCAACCGCTGCCGTTCCCGGCCGCTCGCGCTTTTCAGTGCGGGCTCCAGCCAAGGGGGATTTGCAGCGTACCAGACGAGCGCATGGCCCCGCGCGCGCATGCCATGGTCTTGCGCGAAATCGATGATCTGGTCTGCGCCGCTGAAATCATATTTGCCCTGCTTCGGCTCGGTCGTGCCGCGCTTCAGTTCATACTCCTGCACGACCACATCGCATTCGCGCGCAACCGCCGCTCGAAAGCCTGTATCTTCGCGTAGGAGGCGCGACTTGACCGCTGCGCCGAAATGGCGGCCGGACCGGCGTGCATGCTGGGCCAGGCCGTAGCGCGAAACGCTGCGCGCGACGCCCGGGGGGAGGGGGGAACAGGCGGCCAGCGCGGCAGCGCCTGCAAGAAAGTCGCGCCGCTTCACAGCCTTTGCCTCCGTCCGACGAACATCCGGGTAAAATCGATCCACCGATCGCAGATGCGGCGGTACACAGCGTCTGGGAGGATGATCTGCATCAGAACCGCGCCCGCCAGCCTCGGCCCATAGGCCCCGCGAAGCAACGCCCCCAAATAGTAGCGGATCGCCCGGCTGCGGCTGGTAGGCCAGATGCTCTTTGCCGCGTGCCAACCCATGTATCCGGAAAAGGCGCGGGGCGAGATATGGGGTCGCAGGTCAGCGAGCCACGTCAAGCTCCCAATATTGCCCCGGACTTGTGACAGCCGGTCTTGCGCCTGCCTGTCCGCCCAGATCGTGCCGGGCCGGTCTGCCATGATGAAACGCGCGCCTGCCAAGGACAGGCGCAGCGCGAAGTCGGTATCGTCGCCGAACTTCACATCTTCCCGATAACGCACCTTTTCCGCGAGCGAGCGGCGAAGCGCTACGCTGCTCGTCTGGATGAATCCGCGATCACACATCAGATAACGATCGACCCTTTCATGTCGGGCGATCGCGCGCGGAGGCTTTAGGAAATTGCGCCCACCGCCCCGATCTGCCAGCACCTGGCCATAGGCTACCACCTCATCGCCCTCCTCCAGCAACGGCAACAGGTCGGCGAGGTGGTGTGGCAGGAAACGATCGTCGCAATCTAGAAAGGCTATATAGCGGCCCCGTGCGTGATCGATCCCTGCGTTTCGTGCTGCAGAGGCGCCCCTGTTCTGCTGGACGATGATGGTGAGACGCGGGTCCTTGATCGCCCGCAGCGCTATCTCCGTGCCGTCTGTCGATCCATCAATGACGACGATGACCTCAATGACTGCGATGCTTTGCTCCAAGGCGGAAAGCACGGCGGCGACTACAGCATCTCGCCGTTGGTAGGTTGGTATGACGATGGAAAAGATCGGTTGGGCGACGGCAGCTTGCAACTGCGATGGGGGTTGCCATGCGCTCATCACGACCGCGCCCCGCCATGGGCCGCTTCGCCCTTTCCAAAGCGCAATACGAAGCCGTTTACCAGTGAGCGATAGAGGGGCTTGGGCAGATAGGATCGCAGTACCTGCCGCGCGACCACCCTTGGCGGCACTCCACCTGCGAACAGCCCCACGATCAGGTCGCGCAACGCCATCACCGGCCGGATCGGCGCCATATGATAGGCCAGGACCGTGGCGCGATAGCCCCGCCGCGCCCGGTCTGTCAGCATATGGCCGCAGCGGTCGAGCCAGTCGAGCGAGGTTTCATAACCCCGAACATAGGAAGTGCGGCCCGCTTCGGTCGCGTCCAACCAGACCGTCAGCGGCTGTTCGATCATCCGAAATCGCGCGCCTGCGCCTTGCAATCGCACGCAAAAGTCCAGGTCCTGTCCCTTCTTCAGCGCCGGGTCGAACAGCACCTTGCGCGCCAGTCCGGCGGGCACGACCATGGTCGATGTTTGCATGAACTGGTTCGCGCAAAACAGATATTCACCGACGTCCTCGCCGTCGCGAATACCGCGATCCGGCCTGATCCAATATCGATCGACGCCTCGATCCACCTTCATCCGCGAATACAATACTGTCCGGCCATCATCATCGGCCAGCGCCTTGGCCATGATGGACAGCTTGCCCGGCAGGAACAGATCATCGGAATCTAGGAATGCAATGTATCGCCCCCGTGCCTCCTCGATCCCATGATTGCGGGCAGCGCCGCCGCCCGCATTGTCCTGTCGGATATAGCGCACACGGGGGTCGCCGATGGCATCGATCACCGGCGCGGGATTGTCCCGCGATCCATCATCGATGACGACGATTTCGAAGTCCTGCCAGTCCTGCGTCTGTACCGACCGGATCGTGTCGCCCACTATATCGGCTCGGTTGTACAGGGGAATGACGACGGAAAAGAAGGGGGCTGCATCTGTCATGCGCCATGCACCTTTCGATATTCTTCATATTGAAATCCTGCGATCCCGGCGATCTTGCCCGCCGCGCGATAGAGCTTGCCGAGCCTCACGACCCGCTTCCCCCGGTCCAGCGTCGCCGCCGCGCCGACCGTGCCGACAACGAACCCCGCCGCTATACGCGGTGCTTCGCCCACCAAGGTCCGCAGCCGCCCCTTGTGGAACCGCTCCACCATCATATCGGTCATGCCCAGTCGATAGCCGCGCATCAGCAGCCATTTGGCCGTCACGCGGCTCGCCGGGATCAACTCGGTTACCAGCGCGTCCTCGGCCCATGCGAAGCGGAAACCCTTGCGCACCATCCGGCTGAACAATTGCTTGTCCGACCCGCCGGTAAGCGCCATGCGCTCGTCAAAGGGCCGCTCGCCCATTTGGCGCAATGCGCTGGCGGAGATCAGCACATTGGCCGTGCTGTCCACCAACTTGACCGGCCCCGACTTGCCGCGCTTTTTTGCCTGCAGCAGCGGATGCCGCGCTGCCCACGGCGCCAAATGACTGTCCATCTCCCGCGCCACTGCGCCACCAACGACATCGGCATTCCACCGCTCCGCCGCTTCAACCATGGCGTCAATCCAGTTGCGCGAAGCAGCCTCATCATCGTCGAGCATCGCGATATGGCTGATCCCCGGCCGTGCCAAGGCCTCCGCCACCAGCGCATTACGCACCAGCGGTATGCCTCGCTCCGCCACAAGCATGGCCTTCACCGGCCAGCGATAACCTTGCGACGCCAGGCGTTCCACTACGCCCATACCCTCCTGCCGGGCTGCGTCGTTGTCGGCCACCAGCACCTCAAGGCTGTGCCGCGTATCCAGCGTCGCGATCGACTCCAGCGTACGCCGCAGCCCTTGAGGCCGGTTGCACGTAGCGATGCAGATGGTGATCCTAGCCATGGGCCGTCTCCGATGAGGCAAGCTGCCGCCGCTGCCACTGCGGGCGCGGCTTGGCCTTGAAGGTTGCATGGGCGGTCGCAATCGCCGCGAGGAAGATTACCCAGACCTGCCGGTCCTTGTCGAAGAAGGAGGTTTCCAGCAGATTCTGATACATAACGAACACCCAGACGGCGAAGGCCGGCACCATCAGATGCTGGTTTTCCTTCGACGATCCCGTGAGGAACCAATAGGCAGGTAGCGCCAGGAAGCTTACCAGCAACATGACCAGACCCAGCGGGCCGGTCGTCACTAAAATCTCCAGGTAGCCGTCATGCGAATGTGCGGTCAGCATCTGGAATTGCTGATTGAGATAATCATGCGCGGGCGAGTTCGCCCCCACCTGCCAAAAGCCGCCAAAGCCCGCCCCCAGATAAGGGTGATCCGCTAAATAATCGAACACCACTCGCCAGATCGAAACGCGCCCGGTGAAGCTGGTGGGATCGGCGAACAGCCGCTCGATAGTGGGCTGATAGGCGATGTAGAGTGCCAGAAACCCGACCATGCCAAAGCCCAGCATCAGCAGCAGGATCGCCCGTTTCTGCGTATTGTCGCTGAGCGCGCGATAAATGTTGCTGATCGCCAGCATGCCCACGCACAGCGCGAGCGACGTCTTGCTCTTCGTCCCGATCACGAAGACGAATGCCATGATCGCGAACAGCGCATAATACCATTTGCGTCGGTCGATCCACGCATTGCCGCAAACAATGAAGGTCAGCGCCATCACCGCGCCTGCAATATTCTTGTGGAAGAAGAAGCCGCGCCACGCCCCGATCAGCGCCTTGTCGCTCTCTGTCGATGGATGCACCGCTGCCGGGGTCAGGGGCAGGGAGACCCAGCAAATTATCAGCGATGCGATCAGCGCCCATCGCAGCGCCGTGAACAGTCGCTCCGGACCCATCAGAGCCAGCGCGCAAAAGGTGATGTAGATCACGATGAACTGCTGCATCACCCGCTTGAACGACACGAAGGGATCGACGCCCCAGCTGCAGGTGATCAGGAACCAGACCAGCATGATCGCCAGCGGCCAGAAGGTGAAACGATATTTCAGCGGATGCTTGCGCAGCATCTGCACCGCCGTCAGCAGCAGCGCGAAGCCGATGAACAGGGCCTGTTTAAAAAGGTCGGACCCGTCATTATCCGCCGCCATCGCCACCAGTTCATCCTGCGTGCGCGACGCGAAAGGCTGCTGGCCGATGAAGACCATCATCAGGAAAACGAAGTAGAAGACCTGTGTGACGACGACCATCCGGCTCTCCTTCGAGGCCGGAGCGGAGACGATAGAGGGCGCATGGCCGATACGGTGCCATGTGGACGCCATCAGCGCGCGGCTCCTTGCTCTGCACGCCATTTCCGGTCGAGCTGCCAGATGCCGAGCATCATCACCAACTGCGACAGGACCACGCCGGCGATGGAGAAGATCGGCGCTGCTGCCAAGGTCAGAAGTGTCACCGCGACGATCCCGAGGCCGCAACTGCGTAGGCTCTGGTTCGCCAGCGGCCGGAAGGCTTTGCGTGCCTGCGTCATCACGCTCATCGGCGTCTGCACGCACTGGACGAGCGAGAGCAGCGCGCAGAGGCCCACCGCAGTGGCGACCAGTTCATGATCGAGCGTCGGCTTCAGGATCAACTGTGGAAAGCCGAACAGCACCAGCGCAGCAACGATGCAGGTCGCCGCCCATAGGAAGACCAATGCGCCCATAAAGATGCGCTCCGACTTGATCGCTCCATCATGATCGCCGCTGGCCACCGCACGCGTCATACGCGGCCGCTCCAACTGGGTTAGGGCTGTGATGCACACATTCACCGGGCGGAAGAACAGCATACCCACGGCTACCGGAGCAAAGGCGGCGGGCCCGGCGAGCAAGGTCACTATGTAGCTGTGCGCGTTGGAGGTTGCCTCGGTCGAGAGCACGCCAACCAGCGTCCAGGCGGATTGCTCGCGCCACACTGGCTGGTAGTTGTTTAAGGCCCTGACTGGCCCGATCGCGACATGCCGCCGCACATAGGCAAAACCAAAGGGCAGCAGCCCGATGATGCTCGCTGCGACCAAAATTCCGCCGATGCTCGCCAGATCGGCGCCCGTTCGGCTCGCGATCAGTAGCGCGACCAGGATTGTCGCCGCATAGGCGAGGTCCGAACGTGCGGCGCTAGCAGGTTTGTGATGCGCATAGGCATTGGACCGCCCGAACCAGCGCACCAGCGACAGCGTCCCCGCCAACCCAAACATCGCGGCCGCTGCTGGCGATGCCGTTGCCCAGGCTATTCCCGCACAGATTACCCCCTGGCTCAGCGCCAGCAGCAGGTTCACCGGGAAGAAGAAGTCAAACGACTTGCCGTCCGCCTCGTCGCCTTGATTGACCGCGATCGTATAAGGCGTTGAAACCAGCGCGTTGGACAGGCTGTAGCCGAACTGGATGATCACCAGGAGAAAGGCCAGCGTCCCGATTGCGGCCGTGCCCAGATGATGGATCGAAAACAATTGCACGCCCAGATGGCTGACCGACACGATCGCTGATGACAGGCTGGCCAGGCCGAAGCGCCCGAACAGGCTGCCAAGGCTTTTGATGCGCCCTGCCAACGCCGCACCATCAGCCATGGCGATGTTTCCAAATCAGCCACAAGGCGTGCGGATTGGTGGTGATGTAGCGCCAGGCAAGCTGCTTGGGCCGTGTGACCATCCGATGCAGCCACTCCAACCCAGCCTTCTGCATCCACAGCGGTGCGCGCGGATAATCACCCGTCACATAGTTGAAGAGCCCGCCGCATGTAACGATCCACCCGGCTTTGATCCGGTCGCGATGGCGCACGCAAAAGGCTTGTTCGCGCGGTTTGCCCGTACCTACCCAAAGCACATCGGGCGAAGTTGCGTTTATCTCCGCGATCAGTGCCTCTTCCTCTTCACGGGACCAGAAGCCATTGCGTCGCCCAGCCAGTTCCAGTCCCGGCGTTGCCTCGATGATCCGGCGCGCGCATTCGGCGTTCACCTTCTCCTCGCCGCCCAGCAGAAAGTAGCGGACACCATGCTCAGCCGCCCGGCCGAGGCTGTCTATGAACATGTCGGTAGTGCTCGACCGGTCCGCGATCGGCGTGGTGCTGAACCACCGGGACGCCAGCACGATAATCTGGCCATCAGCATGGATGAGATCCGCCTGCGCCAGATCCGCCCGGAACGCTGCGTCGCTGGCGTTCATGGACAGCCCTTGGCCGTTGCAATCGAACACCAGCAAAGCCGGTTCCTGCTGCATCCGTCGCAGCGGCGCATCCCGCACCATCTTGTTGATCAACGCGTCGAGAGAGAGGGTGGAAACCGGCACCCCTCCCACCATCACGCTTTTCTCTTGCCCTTCCGACGAAGGAAAGGGCTGGCGCAGCGCCTGCTCGGTATTCATGCAATCACCGTCCCGGCGATCGGCACGCCCTGACGATCCAGATCGTCGATGATGCGCCGCATGTCGGCGATCACTGTGCCACCCCGTCGCGCAACGATAGCGACTGCATCAAACCCCGCGAGGATGCTGCCGAAAGGGGTTTGTTCGCCCTTGCGCTCGGCAAGGTAGAACAGCATCGACGTTTCCTTCAGGCCCCAGCCATTGGCCGTTTCCGCCAGCGGCCCGCGCGTGATCATGCTCGACGCGCTGCCCGAGGCCCGGCCTGCTGTCATCAACCACAGCCCTTCGATCGCGGTCTTGGCGGCGGGAAGCAGGGCAGCGCTGCCCATCAACTGTTCGGCCAGGCCCGACTTGTTGGCAACGCGGAACAGGCGGTCGAGCGATGGATTGCCCATATCGACATCGATCAGCATCGTCGGACCGTCCATCTGCGCCAGCACTACTGCCAGGTTGGCGGCCATGGTCGCCGCCTCATCCCCCCCATCGACCGACAATACCGCCAGCCGTAGAGAGGAAGGATCGCCAGCCTTGGACGCAGCCTTCAGCTTCGCCCGGACTGTCCGTATTTTGGCCGCATAGGGGCTCGTAGGGTCAAAGGCGGCGACAACCAGCGGGTCGATCCGCTGATCCCCGGCGGGTAGCAGTGAGAAGCCACCTGCCAGCGCCGCCAACAGTCCAGCGGCCTCGCTGTCCAGCATCCCCAGTTCGACCGCCGCTTCATGGAAGGGAAGGCCCTGCGTCCGCGAATGTACATCGACCCGATTCACATCGGATTCCGCCAGGAACCCATGATCGACAGCCAGCTTGGCAAAGCTGTGATTGTCCCGCACGCGGGGGCGCAGGGCGGCGGTCCCGCCGCCGCCCGGCATCATATGAGGTGGGGCGCCTGCCGTGGAACGCAGTCTCATGCGGCCTCCTGCTGTTTGAAGAACCAGCCGCCCGCAACCGGGACCGGCACCAACTCGGTAATCACTTCGACTTCCGTCGCGCGCGCCACGCCAGCAGCGGAGCGAACGCGCGGCTTTAGTATCTCGGCGATGATGACAGCCGCCACTCCGCCGACCAGGCCCAGCGCAACGCCCGCGATCAACCACAGCATCAGGTTGGGCTTGGCAGGCAGAAGGGGCACGCTCGCCTCATCCAGCGGGCTGGCATTGGGCTGGGAGATTTGGCTTTTCAGGGTCGCTTCGTTGAAACGCTGGCGGACCGTGTCATAGGTTTGCCGCGCCGCATCGACATCCCGCTGGAGCACCATCAGTTGATCCTGCACTTCGGACATGCGGATCATTCGGTCTTCCTGGCCGGCCATGTTCGATTTGAGGTCGCCTTCGCGGCGGTTGGCGGCGACGCTGTTCGCGCTGACGGCGCCCGCTTGGCTCGAACGGGCGGAAGCCAGCTTGGACTGAAGCTCCGACAGCAGTGCATTTGCGGCGGTCATGGAAGGGTGATTGGGGCCCAATGTCTTCGACAGTTCGGAAACCTTGGCTGACTGGGTCGCCACCTGCTCTTGCAGGTTCTGCACGATCAGCGAACCTTCAATGTCGGATACCGCGCCCGCACCAGCCTTGCCCCGCGCTGCGGCGGCTTCCGCCTGCGCCTGCGTCAGCTGATAGGACATGTTCTTCAGCTTCTCGGCCTCAAGGTCCATGCGGTTGATGCCGATGATGTCATGCGCCCGCTGGAAGTCGGACAGACGCCTCTGCGCCAGTTCGTAGCGGCGACGCACTTCCTGCGTCTGCTCGTCGAACCATTTCGCCGATCCGCGGGCAGGGGAGGCGCGCAGTTCCACCTGTTCGCGCATGTAAGTGGTGGCGATCAGATTGGCGACTTTCGCGGCCACCTGGGGATTGGGATCCAAATATTGAATCTGCAACACGTTGCTCTGTCGCCCGGTGGTGATCGTCGTATTCTTGGCGACCTGTGAGGCTGCGGATTGCAATCGCGCTTCGGCGGGCATGTCGGCAGGCTGCGCGTTAACGAACCCCGCCTGCTTGGCGACCGCGTTCATCACCTTTCCGCTGCGGATGATGTCGGTCTGTGTCCCCAATATGGATTCTGTGTCGGGCTTTGCCCCCTGCGCCGTGTTGGTGTCGGTCGGATCGGTTTGCGACAGATCGAGTAGCAGCGATGCCGTGCCCATATATTGTCGTGGCTGAAGGAAGGCGGTGATGGCGATCGCCAGGAACAATATGCCCCCGATAATCGCGGCCATCCGCCAGCGCGCCTGCACTGCGGACAACAGGTCGATAGGGTTCATGGTCATAGCCCGTCCACTCCCTTCAGCATGGCCCGCATCTCTTCGGCAGGCGTGGGGGCAGGGGGTGCGCTCGGCACCGGCTGCTTCGCCATCAGCAGCAGGAATTGCGGCGCAAGCGTGTCCTCAAACATGAACAACTCGCCGCCCGGCATGGACGTGAGAGCGGGCTCCAGCCGCCGCATCGCCTCAGCCGCCTGACCTTCGTTGATCGATCCGCCGCCCAGCACTTCATGACCAAGCCGCACCAGCCGGTCATAGGAAATCAGCGACATTTGCGATGCAGCCACGCCCGCCAGCGCAATCATGCGCCGGCTCGCATGGGCTTCCCACAGCACGCGCTGAAACAGCGCATGCGTGGCGCCGCTCATTTCGGCCCAATCCTCTAGCGCGGACGCGAGCCCCTGCTCTACATCGGCCAACGTCATGCGGTCCCGTCCGCCTGCCTCGGTCACCAGTGCCGCCTGCATCCCGAACAGCCGGGCATGATAGGGCGACCCCATGGCAGCGCCCGCCAGCGCATCAAGCGCATCGGGATCCAGCCGCAGCTGCGCATTGTCTGCGCAGCTCATCAGCAGTCTTTCCAACTCGGGCTTCGGGATTGGCGCCACCCGTTGAGGTGCGATGTGCCGCCGCAGCGAGGGATGAGCAGCAATCAGTCCATCGACATCTCCCGCAATGCCTACGAGCACCACCTGCACCGGCGAATGAATGTCGGTCAGCAGCTTCAGCAGTGTCGCGACGTCCGACTTCGCCTCGTCGGATCGTACCCGGTCATATTCGTCCAGGATCAGGATAGAACGCTGACGCACGTCTTCCACTAGCAACGCGGCCAAGCGCGTCACGTCCAGAGGCTCATTCATCAGCTTTCGCGCTTTTTCCTGTCCGGCCGCACTCATCGGCAGTTCGGAAAGGAAAGGCCGGAACAGCGAGTCGAAGTCGGCGTCGCCGCTCGCGGATCCGTAAAGCGCAACGCAGCCAGCTTCGTCCGCCAAGTCGCCAAACACCCGCGCGAGCGATGTCTTGCCCGATCCCCGTGTGCCAAAGATGACCGCATGTTTCCGCTGGACGACGATTGCCTCGACCAGCTTTTCCAGTTCGCTGTTGCGCCCGGCCAAGCCGTGGCGATCCGTTACGGGCATCGCCGTGCTGAAAGCGTTGTAGATGGAATCCCGCCGCAGACTGATTGGCTTCAGCGGTGCGGCGATAGCGCCCATCGACAGAGGCCGGGGGCCTTCATCGGCATTCTCTTCTTTCTGGATTGGCCGAAAGCCGGGCGACACGGGCGTGTCGAGCAACAGGGGCTCGGCTGCTGCCATGCGCGGCCCCCCGGCAGAGGCGTCGGAACGGGCGATGTTGCGGCGAAAGGACATGAGCCAGTCCAGCATTCCGCTGGGCCGGTCATTCACGAAGCCATGATCGATTGCGGTCAAAACAGCTTCTCCCGGATGATGAGGACGTCTTCAGGCTGAACCGGATCATCCAGGTTCGCCTGTATTTCCTTCCCCCCCCGGCGTACTTTTATGCGTTTGGTGGAACCGGCCAGCGTCGGGCCGCCCGCCAGCGCGAGCGCCTGACGGAAGCTTTGACCCGGCACGAAAGAAAAGGCGCCCGGCTGCTGCACCTGGCCGTAAACATAGACTTTCTCTGCAGGCGGCACGAACAATATGTCCCCCGCCTTTAACTGCCTGCTGCCGCCCACCGCCATGTCGGCCAGCGATATGCGCACCGGCCCGCTGCCATCGGCTGGCGTCAGGATGACCGCATTGGCCCCGTCCTTGGTCGATCCGCCAGCCTTTGCTAACATCGACGCGACAGTATAGCCGCGATCCAGTGGATAATTGCCCGCTTGCGGCACATTTCCCAGCACCGTTACGAAGCGGCTCACATAATTGCTCACCTCCACATTGACGGAGGGATTGGTAAGGAATCCGCCGCTCGCATAGCTGGATGAGATTGCCTGGGCGAGCTGCGAACTGGTCTTGCCGCGGGCAGAGACTGGGCCGATCAGAGCGAGGGTGATCGTTCCATCTTCCTTGATCCGCGTCGTGGTCGATAGGTCCGGTTGACCGAAAATGGCGATCTTCACCTCATCATCCGGGCCCAGCTGATAACCGGCGTCGGCAATGGGCTGCGCTGGCGCAGCTGCCGTGGCGGTGGCCGCCGCGCCAGCCGTTTGGGCAGACGCAGCCATTGGACCGGCCGAGGCCAGGAAGATCGAAAGGCTGGTCAGGAGAGTCTCTGTTTTCACAGCTCATGCTCCATCATGTTCGAGGGTCAAAATCGGAACGCCGCGCCCAGTGTCACCTGAGTGCCGCTGAATTCGGCGACATCCGTGTCAGTGCGCCGCTTGTAGTGCTGCGCATCCAGCGTGATGTCCGCGCGATCGGTCAGTTTCCGCTTCAGCAGAGCGCCAAAGCGCTGGTTCCGGTCCGCCGTGATCGAAAAGGGGCGGAGCGCCGCGTCTTGCCGGAACTTGCGCCGTTCCCACTCTCCATAAAGGCCCACCGAAGTCAGCTCGGAAATCGCGAACTCGCCTTGCAGGCGATACCTCGTGCGGATGGCGAAGCCGCTGGCGATCAGGCTGTCATTGACGATGCTGCGCTCCGTTGTCGCGGTCAGTTTCAACCGCGGCACGATGCTGCTCGACAGGCTCAGATCCCAGCCCAGACCGTCATAACTACCCACCGCAGCGGAATCGCTATCGACGTTCAGCCATCGGACCTCGGCATCGATCTGCGTGATCGGTGACACTGCGCGCTTGAACCGCACGCCATAGCTGTTGGTCCGGTTCTCGATGCCCAGCTTGCCCCGGTCGCTATTCACCCGCTCGTAAAAGGCGGTGACCGTCCCCAGACTGGGCATATTATAGCCAACACCTGCCAAATAGGTGTCGCTGGTCTGGTCGGCATAGTCGAACGCGTCATCATTGCGCGTCAGGTCGCGGCGGTAGCTGGCCACCGGGAACAATCCCGGCCGCTCGCATCCCAATTCCGCGCCGAACGCCGTGAAGCGCTGGAGATTTTCGGTTTGCTGGTTGAGGTCGCCATAGTCGGCGCGCTGCTGGCGATAGGATGCCATTGGCGTGATTGAGCATGTCGCGCCAAAGCGGATGACTGCCTTCGCTTCCGTATCCAGCCGCAATTTGCTCCGCTGCCCTTCGGAGATAAAGCGGTCATAGCCGATCTGTCCTCGAAACAGCAGGTCATGCCGGCCGATCGGCTTGCCATAGGTGAGTTCCACCCAAGGCGTGACGATAAGATCCTTTGTCGGATCCTCGATCCGATCATCGACGCGATAGACATTGTCATCATACAGCAGGTCGAGCCCTGCCGTGGCTTGCAGCCCCATCGTTTTGATGCGGGCTTCATCACTGACTGATGAACTTTGTGCGTTAGCGGTTTGCGCATTTGCAGATGTGAAAGCAGCAGCCGTGACGGCGCAGCCCAGGACCGCAGCTACCGCGCAGCAAGACCAGGAGAATTTATGTTTTGCAGGCGCACAAAAGCGCCTCCGAAAGCGGGGAGTATAAGTAATAACCAAAAGTGCGACCCTTTATTGCATTGCAGCAATAAGGGCATGCTAGTCGCGTTTGCACGCAAAACGAACCACCGCGGAAGCGGTTTGTCGCGACTAAGCAACGGTTCGGTTGGTCGCAAAATTGGCCAAAGCGAACAACTTAGTTGCAGTCCAAAGCTGTTCATCTGGGAGCAATGTCAGCGCCTGCTACCTGTTCATCCTGTAGCAAGGTTACGCGGCGAGTCTGGTCAGAAGATGAGCGAACCTATCGCCGCCACCGCAGCTGCGAAGGTACCAATGCCGGCCCAGCGCGACAGGATTTCCACGCCACGATCCGCTCGGTCGGCAAAAGCGCGCGGGGCCGTCTCGAACGCCACTCTCCTCCGTTGGTCGGTCGTGCTGTTCAAGGAAGAAGGTTGCGCAACGGCAACCGTCGCAAAATCGTCTGCCACGTCTTTGGTCCGCCCTGTTCGTGATGACGGACATATCCGATTTTACGCTTAACAAATAGTTTTCACGCGGGCGAAAACGTCATCATTTCGTCGCAAAATCAATGAGGTGGTGCAAAATGCCCACGCGTTAGCGGAGATCGCGGTGACTGGGATCAGTAGGCGTTGCGGTGAACCAGTACGTTGAAGGTCCCGAACAGGATCGCGATGTCGCGCATCAGGCTCCAGCCATGGAGATATTCCAGGTCCGCCTCGACTCGATTGAGGATATCGCGACGCGTTTCAGTCGCCCCGCGGAAGCCCCGGATTTGCGCCAGGCCGGTGATGCCGGGCTTCAGGGCATGGCGGTGCCAATATTGGCGATCGACCTGCCAGAAAAGTTGTTCTTCCGCCGTCGATCCCAACGCATGCGGGCGGGGGCCGACCAGGCTCATTTCGCCGAGCAGCACATTGATCAGCTGAGGCAGTTCATCAATGCTGGTCTTGCGGATGAAAGCGCCAACACGGGTAATGCGGTTATCATCTCTCAGCGTCGAGGCCGCACCTGCCGCATCGCACTGTTCAACGCGCATGCTCCGGAATTTCAGGATATGGAACAGGCGGTTTCCGCGACCTATCCGCTCCTGCTTGAAGAAGATTGGGCCGGGCGAGTCGAGGCGGATCGCTATGGCGATCACGACAATCAACGGCGCCAGTGCGATAAGTAGCGGCACCGTGATGGCAATATCCAGCAGGCGTTTCTTGGCCCGATTGGCGAGGTTGAGCGGACCACGAGCCACGACCAGGGTGGAAACGCCGCGATAGGTCTGGACCGCCAATGGAGCCATATGATCCAGCTCCGGCACGATAATCTCGCCCAGAATATTGCCGCCCTTTAGCATCTGCGCCCAGTCGGCCTTCCGATCGGAAGGGCAGGATATGACGACGCGATCGAAATCGCGGAGCAAAGTGCCCAGGCGGTGAAGCATGTAGGGATCGTCAAGGTCAGCTTTGATCCCTGCCGCTTCGGCATCGACAATCACCATGCCGCTCACATCATGCGGGATCGTTCCCCCGTCTATGATCAGCAATTGTGCGAACAGATCATCGCTGAAATTTCGCCGCACTGCCCGTACGATCAGCAGTCGCTGCACGACGAGCAACGTGCTGCTACATAAAATACCTGCGGAAATGCCCAGCCGCGACAATTGCCCCGTCGCTTTGAGGGAAAAGACAACGAGCAGGAAGATCAGCAGGGTTCCCGCCAAGGCAAAGCAGGCATTACGCAAGCTCGGTGTCACGCGGGTGAGGCAGATGGGGTTATAGGCTTGGTTGTGGAATGCCACGACGCCATAGACAATCATGCCGCCAGCAAGCGGCTGCCAGAATTCGCTCGATAGCAATGGAATGCCAGCCGTGCGGAGGCCCAAAGCAAAACCCGTTGCTAGCGCGGCCATATCAGCCACCAGCAGCAACAAGCACAGCCAAAGCCTCACATTCCGCTGAACGGCGGCCCCTACGGGCTGGCGACTAGGAGACCCTTCGATCGCCAGATCAATTTTCGACATCTGCAACCCTTTTTATGTCCTGACGTCAAACGGCTAACCGGTCCGAAGATCGGCTTGCGTGCATCAGACATCCGCTGCCTTTTGATTTATGTTGCGGAGCAGCAGGGCATAAATGTTTTGGAGTAGCAATCATCGCTGGGACGCCCGGACGGTCTTTTCCGACGATCCGTTGGTCTCAAGGGACGCAATGCCCCGCTCGTGCGACGACCCGAAATTTGACCGCGGGAATTTGCAAGCAAAAATTTATGGTTCAATCGAAGCCCTTGCTCGAATCAACTGCAGTGCGAACGCGACTCAGTCGATGAACCACCAACTGATCAGTGCGAGCACGATGAGCAGCACGGCAGGTCCAGCCCACCGCGATAGCAACTCTATCCCGTTCTCCGCCTCGTCATGCGTTAATGGCCACCAGCCCCGGCTTTGAGACGTCTTTACGGGCGCAATGATGGCCGGATCATGGCGCGGCTGCAGCTCGGTCGGCCCGGAGCTTTTATCTTGAGGTTGAGGTGACAGGTCGATCATCTTCAAATGCCCCGGAGCGCGCCATTTCGCTCATGTGAGTAAAATAGTGGCTTTGGCCAAAAAGAGAAGGGAATTTGCGACCGCTCACACCATTGCAGAGGAGTAAAATCGAGCGTTTCGCGAATGTCGATATCTTAAGGCGACGGGGGTCACCCCGGCGCGGTTACAATCGCTTGTCGTGAAAGGCGAAATTTTCTGTTTGCTCTCGCGTCGGTATTGCGCTGGTTGGTCGGGGCACTGCAGAGCAGCACGTCGGCTCGTTACCAAGGCGAGTTCAGCCTGAGGGCGACGCGTCTCCGTTGAACCGTTTCCCCGCTACGGCGAACTGCACCGAAATGGCGGTTTATCCATTGTTAACAAAGAAAATTTTTCGCACTCAGCATCTCGCGCTGCTATTCAGGGATTAGCAGCATAAAAGGGGACGGGTCGGGTGGCGCATATCCTGGTTGCAGATGATGATGACTTGCTCGGCGAATTAGTCCGCTTCAAATTGGAGGCGGCTGGTCATCATGTGACGATCAAACAAGACGGCGCTTCGGCCCTGAGGGAAGCGCGCGGCGGCGACTATGACCTAATGGTGCTAGACGCCATGATGCCGGTTATGTCCGGCCCCGACGTGCTGAGGGCGCTGGCCGCCGAACAGCCTGAGATGCCGATCGTGATGCTGACATCGCGCAAGGCGCAGGCGGACGTTCTGGCTGCTCTGACTGCGGGTGCGCGTGACTATCTTACCAAGCCGTTCATCCCCGATGAACTTGTTGTCCGCGTCAACGCCATATTGAAAACCGTCGGGCGGGTGCAGTGATCCTGCTTGTGTCGACCGCTGCAGCGGTGCCCCTGGCGCAAGACACTGCACCTAATGCGAGCCGCAGGGAACAGATTGCTCAGGCCCGTGCGGCTGCGGCCCGGCAGGACTTTGCCCGGGCGATCCGTCTGTTGGAACAGGCAGACGCGGTTCATCCTCAGGATCCCGAGATTTTGCGTCTGCTGGGAAGCGCATATGCGTTCGACCAACGCTATCCTCAAGCGATAGCGACGCTTCGCCGCGCGTCCTTGCTCGCTCCCGACGATCTGGATATTCGCGCCGCGCTTGCGCGCGCCTATCTTTGGTCCGGTGATCGCGCCGCCGCACGGGGCGAAGCGGCCGCTATCGAGGCGCGATCGCCCGGTAACGCTGACGCCGCCGCCATACGCCAGCAATTGCTCACATCGCAGACGTCGGCCAGGGAGAGTGAAAGGAAATGGGGCTTGGCGGCCGCGCAAAGCTTTTCCCATGTCACCTTTGCGAACAGGCCGAGCCAGACCTGGGCAGACACAAGCTTCGCGGTCTTCGGGAATATAGGCCCCACGACCGCCCTTTCGGTCGGAGTGGAGCGCGAGGACCGGCGAACGGCCACTGACACCCGTTTTGAAGTCCGGATCGATCAACAACTCAGGCGAAGTTTGCGCATCTATATCGCCGTTGCCGCCACGCCCAATGCCAACTTCCGGGAAAAATGGGGCGTGACAGGAGGTGTAGAAGCGGATGTGGCGTCCTTCGCGACATTGCTCGCCGACCTGAGGCATGCGGAATATCAGGACGCGTCAGTGACTGTGTTTCAGCCAGGCGTTCGCATTGCCATGCGCAAGCTGGGACTGAATGCGACCGTTCGCATGATCAATCTGTGGGATGAAGACGGAACCCATCGTTCGGGCCTGTCCGGCCGTCTCGATCGGCCTTTTTCCAGCAGCGCCACGCTTTTCGCCGGAGCCGCTACATATCCTGACACTGAGGCAGGCATCACAAGGCAGGTGCACTCCCTGTTCGCGGGCGGCACCATGCCGCTGACGCAGAAAGTGCTGCTACGCGCGGGCATCGACTATGATCGGCGGCGCGCGACCTACACGCGCAAGGGTGCGTCGCTGGGCATCCAGGTCAGGTTCTGATCGTGCCGGGTATAGCCGTTGCGGATGATGTAGCCCGGATCGCCATCCTGATCTCCGTCTATGGCGCCCTTGCGATGGCGGGCCTTTTACTCTTCCTGGTGATGCGCCGTGACTGAAAGGAGCGCGCCGCCACGGTCACTGCGGAATTGACGCGCGCCTTGACGCGGGAAATCATGGGAGCAGGCGAGAATGTCGCTGCGTCGCCCGCCTTTCGTCAGGCGCGCCCAGCCGAACGGCTCGCGGCAATCAGCCATCTGGTACAATTGTTACGCGGCGAAGACCGGGATCGGCTCGTCGCGCTGACCGAAGAGCAGGGATTGCTCAAGGACGCGCTACGGCGCGCTAGGCGCTCCCAACAACGGCAGCAGATTGATGCGCTGCGCCTGTTGGGTGGCATCGGTGGAGATCAAGCGGTTACCACCCTTGATGCGGTTCTGCGTGAAGACCCGCGTCTCGACACGCGATTGGAAGCGGCGTCACTGCTTGCCCGGCTCGACGCCTTGCCGCAGCCAGACGAACTGATCGAGCATCTCGCCCTGCGCAGCGCCCGGATAACGCCTCTGCATCGCACTCTGTTCAGGTTGATCGCGTCTCGCCATCCAGCAGAACTGTTCGCTCTTGCTCGCTCTGAAGACCTGCCCCCTGCAGTGAGGGCGCTGGTGATCGACGCGCTTGGCTGGACGGAGGATTTTTCGGCTCTGCCCCTTTTGGCTGCTGCCGCCAGTGATCCGCATGCCCCCGTGCGGCTGGCGGCGCTGGATTCCGCGACCAAGCTTGGTCATTCGGGCAGCGCGGGTTGGATCATGCCGCTGCTGAGAGATCCGGTGCCGCCGGTCCGCGCCCGCGCGATCCGCGCCTGCCAAATCATGCGCCTCAGCGATGGCCTACCCGCCATAGCTGAGTTGCGCCACGATCCCTCGCCCTGGGTCAGGCTGCGCGCCCAGCAGGCGCAGCAGGTGTTGGGAACAGCCTGATGCTCGTTGAAAACATCCTTGCAGCCGCTCAAAGCATAGGCGTGGCGACGCTGGTGGCGATCAGCATCGTCTGCTTTCTGGTCGTGACGATCCGCAATCTTGTCTCGACAATCCAGTTGCTGCTTGCCGCACGGGTCTTTGCGACCCGGATCAAACCGGCGCAGCGATCCTATGATCTCTGGTCGCGCTATGCCGACCTCGCCTTGCCGATCTCCGTCATCGCGCCATGCTTCAACGAGGAACTGTCGATAGCGGACAGCGCCCGCGCCTTGTTGGCCTTAGAATATCCGGACCACGAAGTCATCTTGGTCAATGATGGATCGAGCGATGGCACCCTTTCGGTACTGATCGAGCAATTCGATCTGCGCCCTATCGAGCGCGAACAACTGGCGGTGCTGCAAAAGACGCGCATCCGCGGCATATATGGCTCGGCGCGCTATCCCAACTTGATCCTCATCGACAAGGACAACGGGCGTAAAGCCGATGCGGTCAACGCGGGCCTGGGGTTTGCCGCTGCGCCGCTGGTGTGCGTCATAGATGCGGATTCCATCATCGAGCCGGACGGCCTGCTGCGCGCCGCTGAGCCTTTCATGACGGACGACGGTTCGCTGATGGCGGTGGGCGGGGCAATTCGCATCGCCAATGGCTCCATCGTCGAAGGAGGGCATGTACGCCAAATCCGCCTGCCGGGCCGCTGGTTGCCGCGCTATCAGATCCTCGAATATCTCCGCGCCTTCCTGACTGCGCGCATCGCTAATGCTCGGTTGGATATGCTGATGCTGATTTCGGGGGCCTTCGGCATGTTCCGCCGGGCGCCTCTGGTGGAAATTGGCGGCTACCGGCACGATACCGTCGGAGAGGATCTAGAGGTCGTCACCCGCATCCATCGCCGCATGAGGGAGGATAAGCGTCCGTATCGCGTCGCCTTCGTACCCGAAGTGGTCTGCTGGACCGATGCGCCGGAAAGCTGGCGGGGCCTGCGCAATCAACGGGCGCGTTGGGAACAGGGCGCGTTGGAAACCATCCTCGAACATCGCCGCATGCTGTTCAACCCGCGCTATGGCCGCGTAGGGATGATCGGCATGCCGTTAATCGTCATAGAAGATGTGCTGGGTCCGCCATGCGAACTGTTCGGCTATCTTTTGATCCCGCTCCTCTATCTCATGGGTATTGAATCCGGAACGATCGTCCTGGCCTTCTTCTCGATCACCGTCCTTTTTGGAACCGCGATCAGTCTTGGCACCTTGGCGCTCGAGGAGATGCAACTTCGACGGACGCCGAGTGCGAGGGATCTCTTCATGATCGGCATCGCCGCTGTCGTGGCAAATCTCGGCTATCGTCAGGCCAATCTGGCATTCCGCATCTATGGCATGTGGCGTTTCTATAGGAAGGACAACCGCTGGGCCGCAGCGGGGCGGGCCGGATTTTCGCGCGGGTGAGGCTAGCGCATCTTTGCTTGCTTATCGCGGCGCTCGGAAGCGGCAGCATGGCGGAGGCGCAAGCGATATGGGAGGCCCCGGTGGTGAAGGGCTGGCGTGAAGCAGAAAGTATCGACGTTCACGGCACGATGAACGATGGCATTTTCCGCCCGGACGCCATCGCGATCACAGAATTCCATGGCGTTACCGCACCAGCGCTGGTGCCCTTGGGCGAGAACATCCTTGGCTTGGCTCAGCCTCGCCCCTTTGGTGTCGAGGAGCGGGTGGTGATCCGCAAGGACGGCGGCCAGGTGGTAATGGACTGTAAGCCCGGCCGTTCTCCGGCTGGCCTCATCTTGCGCTGGCCCGATTTTCGCCTTCCAACGAGTTACCAAGGTCAGTGGCTATTGAAGGGCCACAACGATGGAAAGATCGCGGTTACCCCGGTTAAAGCAGGGCAAGACGCCCCAGCGGTGCCTGCCGGCTACTGGAAGGGCGAAGCACTCAGCCTTGCATTCACCGAGCATGAAGATCAGGCGCTTGTCCTCGCCTGTCCGGTAGAAGGCGCGTCCGCGCTACTCCAATCTGTAACGCTCGCCCCTGCGGAGAGTAGCACCTCTGTGCTTGCGCGGGGTACGTGGATATGGAGGGAGGAGGATTGGCGCCTGACCCGGAGGACTTTGCCGGAGCTGCTGCTGCCGCTGGTTTCACTGAACTCGCCGTGCAGGTGCCCGCCAAGGCCGATGCAGCCTTCGCGCGATTGATCGGAGCGCTGGAGCAGCGCGGCGTCGAGCTGAGGTTGTTGGACGGAGACCCATCCATGGCCACGCCTGATGGACTGAAAAGGGCGGTCGCAAGAATCAGCCATTTGCGGAGTTGGAAAGTGA
The DNA here is from genome assembly GCF_001658005.1 of Sphingobium sp. EP60837. NCBI lineage: Bacteria > Pseudomonadati > Pseudomonadota > Alphaproteobacteria > Sphingomonadales > Sphingobiaceae > Sphingobium > Sphingobium sp. EP60837. The sequence goes on from NZ_CP015986.1 coordinate 72,946, forward strand.
GACATGGGGCTCCTCAAGGTCTCATGCTCGAACTGGATATCGAACCCTATGGCCTGTCCGGGTTCGCCGCTGATCCAGAAAGGGGATGGCGCGGTTGGGCGGTGGCGGTGCAGGCGCTGGCGGCCGCATGGGGCGGTCCTGTTGCGGTCGATGTGCCATGGTGGATGCAAAAGTCGCCAGCCGGGGCGGCGGCCGTCCGGGCCGCCAGTTCCGCCATCAGAGAATTTGTCGTGATGGCATATCGGACCGACCCCCATTTGATTCTGGATGCCGCCGAGCCATGGTTTGGTCACGGCAAGGCGGTGCAGGTAGCGGTAGAAACCGGGTCAGTCGCGCCGGAGGTCACACAAACCTATCGGCGCGCCAGCCGGGGAACCCTGCGCCTGAATGACAGCTCTGTTGCATTATTCCCGGCAGCGCAGGACGTGGAACCCGGAGAGGCCGTTTACGCACTGCAGGCCCAGACCATTACTGACCCGGCGCGGGTTAGCTTTCATGGGGTGGAGGATCGCGCTGCCGAAGTAGAGCGACAACTATCTCCCATATTACGTGGCTGGTCGAACTTTCGTGGTTTTCGTCTGCACGGATGGCAGCTGAAGGTTTCGGGATGAAAAAATCTGCTTAAACTGCATCAATGTAGCGTTGTGCTCTGTGGCCTATCTTATTGGACGCGTGCCACTATTCCTCTTAAGGGCCGCTGGTCTAATCCAGATCAACCCCTAACGGCCTTGTAATAAATCTCCGTCCGTGTCCTACTGATCGGCGCAGGCATTTGCCCGCATTGCGACCCGAACTGGCCCCGCCTCCCATCCATGCGAGGCGGGGGTTTTCTTTTCAAGCGACATCGGAAAGAGTCCCCTTAGCGACACCTAAAACTGGCCCCCTTTCATGATGGTTCGTTGCCTGCTGGTTCAAGCGACGGAGTGGCCTTTTGCAAAAGGCCACTCCGTCGCTTTTCGCGCAATCGGTAGCTGTCGCCGCGTATCGTGATGACGTGGCTGTGGTGAAGAAGACGATCCAGGATTGCGGTGGCCACCACCGGATCGCCAAAGACGGTTCCCCATTCTCCCACGCTGCGGTTGGAAGTGATGAGCATCGCTCCTCGCTCATAACGGCGTGACACTAGCTGGAAGAACAGATGCGCGGCGTTTGGGTCGAACGGGAGGTAGCCCAGTTCGTCCACGATGAGCAGCTTAGGTTTGGCAAGGAAGGCGAGGCGCTCTTCAAGTCGCCCTTCGCCATGGGCTTTTACCAAGGCGGCAACCAGCGCCTGCGCGGTGGTGAACAGCACGGTATGGTTCTGGCGGATCACCTCCCGGCCCAACGCGATCGCCAGGTGTGATTTGCCCACGCCCGGTGGACCCAGCAGCAGCACTGCTTCTCCATGGGCGACCCAGCGGGCCGTGGCGAGCTCCCGTATCTGAAGGGGATCGACGCTGGGCTGGGCGTCAAAGTCGAACCCGTCAAGTTCGCGGGCATGCGGGAAGTGAGCGATCTTCATCGCCATCTCTACCCGGCGCTCGTCCTTGCGCGCGATTTCGCGCTCACACAGGAACGCCAATGTCTCGCGCATGGTCAGATCCTGCCGCGCGGCCTCATCGAGCAACGTATCGAGTTGGTCGCGGATAGCGGTGAGCTTCAGCCGGCTCAGCCAGCCCAGCAGCGTTTCATGGTCGATAGCCATCACCAACGCCCTCCTGCCAGCTGCTCATATTCAGCCAGGGGGCGCAGCAACTCGGGCAGATGCAGCCGTGGCTCCTCGAAGGTTTCGGCACGCCGCACAGGACCGTTGGCGCCCGCAACGCCGACAAAGTGCGCAGGGTCTGTCAGCCGGCGATGGCGACCCGCAGCCTCGGCATGCTCGGCAACCAACCGCCCCGCATGGAAGACCGACACACGTCCAGCACTGACTGTTACCTGCACGGTTTCGCCCACCAGGCGCCAGGGAACCGAGTAGGCGTTCGTATCGATCTCGACGGCACAGTCGCCGTGCACCTTGCGCACCAGCTCGCGGATCTGCCGGAACGGCGGCCGGCCATTCAAGGGCCTGAGCTTGCTCGCCTCGTCACGGACAAAGCGCTGCAGCGGGGGTTCCCCGGTCGAACCATGGCAGCGTAAATCCGCGATCTCGCGCATCCACCAGGCCAGATGCTGCTCCAGTGCCTCCATGCTGGCAAAGCCATGACCCGCTAGTGCATTGTTTTTTACGTAGCCGACGCCGCGCTCGTCCTTGCCTTTGGTGCGAGCACGATAGGGCGCGCATGCCCGCGGCCGAAAGCCCCAGTAACGTGAGAAAGCATGTAGCCGATCGTTGAGCACAACTTCCCGCGTCGCCGCGTCATGGCGCGTGACCAGCGCCGCCGCATTATCCAGCAGCACCTCTTCGGTTACGCCGCCAAAATGGCGAAAGGCTGCCTCCATGCCATCGAACCAGGCCGACTGCCGCTCATGGCGGAATGCCATCGTGAAGGGGCGGCGGGAATAGCCCAGGGTCGCGACAAAAACATATATTCGGACCCTATCACCACCGATGCAGACGCGCTTCTCGCCAAAATCGATCTGAAGCTGGTGACCTGGCGGCGTCTCGAACCGTGTCGTCGCGCGCGCTTCTGCCGCCAGCTGTTGCCGAAAGCCAGCCACTGCTCGCTCAACCGTCCGCAAACTCGCTACGACACCGAGTTCACGGGCCAAATCCTGCCGAACGACATCGGCATTGCCCCGGTGCCGGAAAAATCGCTCACGAAGCCATGTCTCATGACCGGCCAACATCCCGCGAAGTACCCGCCGCTGATAGGGTTGCCACCGGCCTGCCCCAAGATATCGCTTTACGGTCGTGCGCGAACAGCCAAACTCTCGCGCCAGGCGCTTGCTGCCCCAGCCCAGCTTCCTCAACCTCAGCATCGCCGTCACCTCATCAGGCTCAAGCATCGCGTCCCTCCGCAAGCCAACTGCGGAGATCGTCTCATCATCCATATTCATCTGTCCCGTCCTCCTTCCGGAGGGGGCCAGTTTTCAGTGACGCGAGGGGGTCAGTTTTGCATGTCGCCTAACATTTCTCCCGCTCTTGATCGCTGTCTAAGCGCGGTCCGTCGCGCCTCTCATCACTTGAACCCGCTAACCAGACGGGTCGTCGCACGGCTCTTCTGCTGATGTGGAGGGATGGGCAGGGGCAGGCTTCCCGCCGCCTCCTTAGAAAAGATTGCTTCGCTTCGATGAAATTGCCTCGGTTCCTTTCGTCCTCTGCCTTTGACATGGCCATCGACCTTGGCACTGTTAACACCGTCATCCATGTTCGCGACCGCGGCATCGTGTTGAACGAGCCGTCCGTGATCGCCATCGAAACCCGCCAGGGTTTTCGTAAGGTGAAGGTCGTGGGCAATGAAGCCAAACTGATGATGGGGAAGACTCCCTCGAACATTCAGGCGATCAGGCCGCTGCGCGACGGTGTTATCGCCGACATCGATGTTGCGGAGCAGATGATCAAGCATTTCATCGACAAGGCGTTGAACGGCAGCCGCTTTGGACGGCGTCACGAAGTCGTGATCTGCGTACCTTCGGGCTCTACCATGGTCGAACGGCGTGCGCTTCGGGACGCTGCCGCCAACGCTGGCGCGGCCCATGTGCAGTTGATCGAGGAGCCGATGGCCGCCGCAATTGGGGCAGGTCTGCCCGTTACTGAACCGCGTGGGGCGATGGTGGTCGATATAGGCGGTGGTACGACCGAAGTCGCCGTGCTGTCGCTACGCGGCATCGCCTATAGCAATTCCGCGCGCGTGGGTGGTGACAGGATGGATGATGCGATCGCCTCCCATATCCGGCGCAACCATAATCTTATGATTGGCGAAGCGACTTCCGAACGAGTGAAGTGCGAAATCGGCGCTGCTACGGCACCTGATGGCGAGGGACGGCGGATCATCGTCAAGGGACGGGACCTGGTGAATGGCCGCCCTGCCGAGATGACCATCAGCGAGGCAGAGATCGTCGAGGCCCTCTCTGAACCCGTTGGGCAGATCAAGATGGCCGTCAGAACCGCGCTGGAGCAGACCGCGCCGGAACTTGCCGCTGACATTATCGAAGAGGGTATCACCCTGACCGGAGGCGGGGCGTTGCTCCGGCGACTGGACGAAGCTCTGATGGACGAAACCGGACTGCCGGTTAAAATCGCCGACATGCCGCTGATGTGCGTGGCGATGGGCGCAGGTAAAGCCCTGGAGGACTCCGCCTATCAGGGCGTCCTCACCATCTCCTAATCCTTAAAGGAACCAACTGCCGACCAGGGCTGTGCAAAGCTCCAAGCTCGATTGCCATGTGCTGTCCGGCAACGACATCACCCTCTATGGCGACGGCTCGCCGATCCGCAGCTTTTGCTATGTTTCGGACGTGGTCGACGGGCTGCTAGAGTTGCGCATAACCGACCTACACCCGGTCATCTCGGCAACCGGAAAAAAGCATCCTCTATTGGAGTTAGCGCAGTTGCGGCCGGCACCGCGTTCTGCGTGATCCACAAGCCCTTGCCCATTGACGATCATCGCCTCCGCAGTCCGGATACAAGCGCGCACGCATGTCTCCGCTGGGAAGGGGTGGCGAGCCTTTTTCGAAGGAACTGTTCGCCCAAAGGTCGAGCTATGTAATCAGAATGACAATGAGCAGCCCTGGGCCGGTGTCGAGCGCGGGACTTGCCACCAAATAAAGCGGCGTTGGCGCAGTGCAAATAACAACGCGCGAATATAAGTCGTAGCTACCGATGGGGGCGCAATCGACAATATCCGGTGATATGTAGGAAAATGGTGGACGCACTAGGGCTCGAACCTAGGACCCGCTGATTAAGAGTCAGCTGCTCTACCAACTGAGCTATGCGTCCACACTCGCTTCGGGATGATGCCGCTTGGGGCCTCACCGTGGCGTGGGCGGGCAGTTAGCATTGTCATCCAGCTTTGCAAACAGTAAATCGCCTTGCGGTAGAAATTTTTGGCCGTGCGGGACTTTAGCCCCAATTTCCGCTGCGCTGACGTCCACGCCGCGTCGATCGGTCGATCGCCATGATGATGCCGATGCAAAGCATCACGGTCAGCATCGACGATCCGCCATAGGACATGAAGGGGAGGGGAATGCCGACCACCGGCGCGAGGCCCATCACCATCATCAGGTTGATCGCCACATAAAAGAAAATGGTGGTGGTAAGGCCCGCTGCCACCAGCCGCGCATATTTATCCTGCGCCCGCAGCGACACGCCGATACCCCATCGGAACAGCAGGAGGAATGCACCGATCAGGAATATGCCGCCGACCAATCCCCATTCTTCCGCCATGGTCGCAAAGACGAAGTCTGTATGCCCCTCCGGCAGATAATCGAGATGGCTTTGCGTGCCCTTCAGGAATCCCTTGCCCCAAATGCCGCCCGATCCGATCGCGATCTTGGATTGGCTGATATGGTAGCCGGCCCCCAGTGGATCGCTTTCCGGGTCCATGAAGATCAGCACGCGCTTTTGCTGATAGTCATGCAGGAAGCTGAAGGCGATCGGGACGATGGCGGCCAAGGTGAGGCCCGACCCGACAAAGAGGCGCAGCGGCAATCCGGCAAGGAACATGACCGTGACGCCGCCCGCTGCGATCATCGTCGCCGTTCCAAGGTCCGGCTGCACCAGCACCAGCGCCCAAGGCACGCCAATCAACACCAGTGCCGGCCATATGGCGGTCCAACGCCGTATCTCGCCGACCGGCAGCAGGGCGTAGAAGCGCGCGACCGCCAGCACGATGATCGGCTTCATGAATTCGGAGGGCTGCAACTGCATGAAGCCCAGGTTGATCCACCTCTGACTGCCGCCCGCCACGCCGCCGATCAGTTCGACCAGCACCAGCGATAGTAGGACCGCGCCGTAGGCGGGAAAGGCTGAGCGGGCGAACAGCTCCAGCGGCACGCGGCTCAGCCCGAACGCCATCCCGGAAAAGAGGACGAAGCGCACGCTCTGATTGACCGCCCAGGGAGTGATGCTGCCCCCCGCCGCGCTGTAAAGGACCAGCGTTCCGAACCCTGCGATCGCCAGCAAGATGCCCAGCACGCGCCAGGGAAATTCGGTGAGGGGTTGCGGGACGATGCTCATTGTGCAGCCGCCGGGTTAGGGCCGGGCGGGGGTGGGGCATCGTCGTCGCCGGGTGCGGCAGTCGTAGCATTGGCCGCATTGCCTGCAGCGTTGGCGGCTTCGCTCGCGTTGCCAGCTGCGGGCGGAGCCTCTCCCTTCTCGATCGCCTTGGCAAGGCGATACGCCCCCATCTGCCGCGCCAGCCGTTCCGCAGGCGGGCCGCCCCAGCCTTTTTCCAACGTCTCCAGCTTCTCCATCGCCTTGGCCTGATCGAACAGAAAAGACATGGTGTCGCTCGCGATCATGGGTGCGTCCTCCACGCGGTTGGTATGGCCGCCATGTTCGATGATGCAGGCGATCGCATAGCGCGGATTGTCGAAGGGAGCGAAACCCTGGAACAAGGCGTGGTCGCGTAGTTTGAAGGGCAGGGACGCGTTGCCGCGAACGCCGCCTGCGCGCTCAGCCATGGTGATGCGCCGCACTTGCGCCGTGCCCGTCTTGCCCGCGATCATGACACCCGGGATGCCCATCCGCGCAGCGCCTCCGGTACCCCCGCCATTGACCACCGCGCTCATGGCGTCGCGGATCGTCACCAGATGCTCTTCGGGCACGCCGACAGGCTCCGGGTCCGGCCTGTGTGCGCCCAGAAGGAAGTTGGGCATCAACTGCCGCCCGGTGGCCAGCCGCGCCGCCATCACCGCCATCTGCAGCGGGTTGATGAGCATATAACCCTGACCGATGGTCGCGTTCACCGTGTCATAGACCTGCCATTTCTGCCCATATTTCTTGAGCTTCCATGCAGGATCGGGAACCGTGCCGTAGCTTTGGCTGGCGAAGGGCAGGGGAAATTTCTGCCCCATGCCCACGCGGCGGGCCATGCTGGCGATACGGTCCATGCCGATGCGCTGCGCCATCTGGTAGAAATAGATGTCGCAGCTCTGGGCGATGGCTCCGCGCATGTCGAGCGATCCGTGCCCTCGCTTCTTATGGCAGTGGAACAGCGTATTGCCGACGCGAATGGCGCCCGGACAATTGATCCGGTCCTTGGAGGAAATTCCGGCCTCCAGCAGTGCCAGCGCCACCATGGGCTTCACTGTCGATCCGGGCGGATACAGCCCCTGCAAGGTCTTGTTGCGCAGCGGGACATGGTCGTCCTTCGACAGCATTTCCCATTCCAGATGGCTGATGCCGTCGGAAAAGCTGTTGGGATCAAAGCTTGGCATCGACGCCATCGCCAATACGTCGCCATTGCGGCAGTCGAGGACGACAACCGACCCGCTCTGGGTCGCCAGCCGCCGGCCGGCATATTCCTGCAGGCCCGCATCGATCGTCAGCTTGATGGCATTGCCCGGCGTGTCGGGCCGGGTGGTCAGTTCCCGCACGATCTTGCCACGCGCGGTCACCTCCACCCGCTTCGCGCCGGGCTTGCCCGTCAATTCGCGGTCGAAGGATTTCTCCAGCCCGTCTTTGCCGACCTTGAAGCCGGGTGTGATCAGCAAGGGGTCCTTGCGCTCTTCAAAATCCTTGGCCGATGCCGCGCCGACATAGCCCAGCAGGTGGCCGACCGTGGCGCCTGCGGGATAGTAGCGGGAAAAGCCCTGGCTGGGGGCTACGCCAGGCAGGTCCGGCAACCGGACGCTGACGGCCGCGAACTGGTCATAGGTCAGTTTTTCGGCAACCTGCACGGGCCGGAAGCCCGGCGACTTCTCCATTTCGGTCCGGATGCGTTCCACATCCTCAGGCGCAAGGGCTAGCAGGTGCGTCAGGCTGCGGATCGTCCCCTCTGGATCCGTGACCCGCTCGGGAATCAGATCGACGCGAAAGTCGGTGCGGTTGTTGGCAAGAGGCTTGCCGGTCCGGTCCAGAATCCACCCGCGCCTGGGCGGGATCAACGTCAGGTTAACGCGATTGCTCTCCGCCAGGACGTTATATTTCTCATTCTCCGCAACGCTGATCCACCCCATCCGGCCGATCAGCAGCGCGCCGATGCCAGCTTGCAATCCACCCACCACCATCGCGCGGCGGGTGAAGGTAAAGGACAGCGATGCTTCGGTAACGGTCTTCCGCTTGAGCTTGGGCAGCTTCATGCCATCACGCGCCAGCGATCGATCCGGGCGCATTGACGCACCACGAAGGGGAAGAGCAGGACCGTCCAGAGCATTTGCGGCGCAACCAGTTGCAGCTTGATGTTTCCTCCACCGGTGATCCGCGCGAAGAACACTCCACCAGCGATGCAGAAGATAATCCCGGCCGACGCGATTAGCCAGTCCTGCCGGTAGCTGCGCCACACCATGCGATGTTCGATGGCGTCGATTCCGATCAGCATCACCGTCCACAGGAACATGGCCGAACCGATCGGCTGGCCACTCATGATGTCATCGAACAGGCCGAGCGGCAGGCCGATCCAGGCGCGCCACAATTCCGGCCGCAACAGTCGCCAGGATAGGAGCAGCAGCAGGCCGAAGGGCGGCATGACTGGCGCCTGGGCAATGACCGGCAGAACGGTTATCGCCGATCCCAGCATGACCGCGATGACCGGCGTACCTGTCAGCCGGAAGCGCGACGGATGCCGCCCCAGCCGCGGAACATGCTGGAGATGTGGGTCGATCATGGCGCGGTGGCGTTCGCCGCCACCTCCGGCAAGGCGCCGTCCGTTGCGGCCGGGTCCGTCCGCGTCACCGCTTCCTCGAAAGAGCGCTCGACCACGACCGCATCGACCTTGGACGGGTTGGCGAGCGGCACGCCATAGGCGATCTCTCCCGCGATCCGCACAACTACCGCCACGGGAATATTGGGCTGGTAAACGCCGCCGACGCCGGAAGTGACGAGAATATCGCCCGGACTGAAAGGATTACGGCCAGCCGCCAAGGAACGGATTTCGACCGTCCCGTCGCCAAGCCCGGTCGAGATGGCGGGCACGCTGTCGGTCGCGCGGCGGATCGGCACGATGTTGCTGCTGTCGGTTAGCAGCAGGACTTCGGCGGTATTGGGCGTCACGCTGTGGATACGGCCGATCAGCCCTTCTGGCGCGCGCACCGGCATGCCGGGCCGCACGCCCTGCCAACGCCCGGCGTTCAACCGCGCAAAGCGGCGAGGGCTGGATGAAGAGGAGGAAATGAGCCGCGCCGTCAGTAGGTCGGTCTGATCCTCATCGACCAGCTTCAGCAGCTTCTTGAGCCGCAGATTTTCCTGCGCGATCGCCTTGGCCTCGATGATTCGGTTGCGGTCTGCCTCGACCTGGTGGCGGAGCGCAATATTCTGCGACCCCGCGCGCCAATAAGCGGTCAGCACCTCGTCAAGCGAGCTGGCGCCGCTCACCATATTGCGCAGCCCGAGCGAGGCCGGACGCGAAATCTCCGATGTGGCTGTTCTTATCGCTGCAAAGCCGGTCGGATCGAAGATCGCGACGGCGATCAGCAGCAGGCCGACAACCGCGCCCGTTACCGCCACCACATAGCTGGCGAACAGGCTATACTGCGCCTTGCGGTTGTGGCCGGGACGCCGGCTGGGTGGCCGCGCCATTTGATGGTCCCCCGGCCTTAAGCGGTCTGCAGCACGCCTCGGAAGATCGGATCTTCCATCGCCCGGCCGGTTCCGATCGCGACACAGGTCAGCGGATCTTCGGCGATCGTGACCGGCAGGCCGGTCTCGTCGCGCAACTCATCGTCCAGGCCCTTCAGCAACGCGCCGCCGCCGGTCAGGACGATTCCCTGATCGACGATGTCCGCCGCCAGTTCGGGAGCGGTGTTTTCCAGCGCGATGCGTACGCCCTCGACGATGGTGCTGATCGGCTCAGCCAGCGCGTCGGCGATCTGACCCTGGTTGATCGAGATTTCCTTGGGCACGCCGTTCACCAGGTCGCGGCCCTTGATGTGGATCGTCTCTCCCACGCCGTCTTCGGGCGGCTGGGCGACGCCGAACTGCTTCTTGATGCGCTCGGCGGTCGCTTCGCCGATCAGCAGATTGTGATGACGGCGGACGAAGGACACGATGGCTTCGTCCATCTTGTCGCCGCCCACGCGCACCGAAGTGGTATAGGCGAGGCCGCGGAGCGACAGCACCGCGACTTCGGTCGTGCCGCCGCCGATGTCGACGACCATGGAGCCGATGGGCTCGGTCACCGGCATGTCAGCGCCAATGGCAGCGGCCATGGGTTCCTCGATCAGGAACACCTGAGAGGCGCCCGCATTGCTCGCCGCGTCGCGAATCGCACGGCGCTCGACGCTGGTCGAACCCGACGGCACGCAGATCACGATTTCCGGGAAGCGCCAGGGACGCGACTTGCCGCCATGCACCTTGGTGATGAAATGCTTGATCATCTGTTCGGCGACGTCGATGTCCGCGATGACGCCGTCGCGTAGGGGACGGATAGCCTCGATCGAATCGGGGGTCTTGCCCATCATCAGCTTGGCGTCGTCGCCGACGGCCTTGACCCGCTTCACGCCGTTCAGCGTCTCCACCGCCACAACCGACGGTTCATTCAGCACGATCCCGCGGCCACGCACATAGACCACGGTGTTAGCCGTGCCGAGATCGATAGCCATATCCTGGGAGGAAAGTTTGAAAAGTCGCGAAAAGATCGACATGCCTGTTCCTGTTCAGCCCGCCCTTCCCGGCGACGCGAACCGGGGCGTTCGGAGGTCCCTGCCACGTTCCGGCGTCCCTGTCATCCTCCTCTGTCGGGAGGCAAAATTTTCGGGGGGCAACGGCTCGCGGAAAGCGCTCGCTTGGGCTAGTCACTAATCAATGTCAATACGCCGCCTGCCCGAACATCTGGTCAACCGTATCGCTGCCGGTGAAGTGGTTGAAAGACCCGCCAGCGCGCTCAAGGAAATCGTTGAAAATGCGCTGGATGCCGGAGCAGCCCGCATTTCCATAAGGTTAAGCAATGGCGGCCTCGACCGGATCGAGGTCAGCGATGACGGCTGCGGCATGGCTCCGGCTGAAATCGCCCTTGCGCTTGAGCGGCATGCCACCTCGAAATTGCCGGACGATGCGATCGAAAATGTATCGACGCTCGGCTTTCGCGGCGAAGCGCTCCCTTCCATCGCCAGCGTCGCTCATCTTTCGATTGATAGCCGTCCGATGGGCCAGGATGGATGGAACCGGACGATCGACAATGGCGCCCTGGTATCGGAAGGTCCTGCGGCCCTTCCGCCCGGCACCCGCGTCACCGTCGAGCAACTCTTCGCCCGCGTGCCTGCCCGCCGCAAATTCCTGCGCTCGCCCAAGGCGGAATATGCCGCCTGCCTGGATGTCGTGCGTCGCCTAGCCATGGCGCATCCCTTGGTAGCTTTCACCCTCGAACATGACGGCCGCCGCGCGATCGGCGTGCAAGGCGGAGAAGCGCGGGAGGACCGCGTAGCCGCCCTGACCGACCGGGCGCTCGCGGAAAATCACGTCATCGTCTCCTTGGAGCGTGAGGGGGTCCGCTTGTCCGGCGTCGCCTCGCTGCCCACCTATAATCGGGGCGTCGGTGATCATCAGTTTCTCTTCGTGAACGGCCGTCCTGTGCGCGACCGCCTGCTTGTGGGCGCGGTGCGCGGCGCTTACGCAGACATGCTGGCGCGGGATCGCCATCCCGTGGTCGCCCTGTTCCTGGACGTCCCGCCGCTAGAGGTGGATGTCAATGTCCATCCCGCCAAGACGGAGGTGCGTTTCCGCGATCCTGCGCTGATTCGCGGCATGATCGTGTCCGGCCTGCGCCGTGCCTTGGATGCGGAAGGCTTCCGTTCGGTGCAGCAGGCGGACCCGGCCGGACTGGCGGCGTGGAAGGCGGAGCCTGTCTCGCCCACGCCGATCAGCGCCCTGCCGATATTCGAAAGCGCATTTCCATCATCCTACGCCCTAGCGCCCTCATCATCCTTCGCCGACCGCCGCCCCAGCTTTTCGGCTCCGCCACCGCAGGCCCGGGCCGAGCCTGCCGCCGCGCCCGCACCAGAAAGTGCCAGCTTTCCCTTGGGAGTCGCGCGGGGCCAGGTCGCACGCACCTATATCGTCGCTGAGGCCGAGGATGGGCTGGTGATCGTCGATCAGCATGCCGCGCATGAGCGGCTCACCCTCGAACGCATGCGTCGCGCCATGGACGGGCAGGGCGTCGCCGCGCAGGCACTGTTGCTGCCCGAAGTGGTCGAGTTGGATGAACCCGCCTGCGACCGCCTGGAAGCGCGGATCGACGAACTGCGCGACTTCGGCCTGGAACTGGAGCGGTTTGGACCCGCCGCCATGCTGGTCCGCGCGACGCCTGCGATGTTGGGGCAGGGCGATGTGCAGGGGCTTGTTTCCGACCTTGCCGACGACCTCGCCGCCTATGACAGCGCATTATCGCTGAAGGAGAGATTGGACCTGGTCGCCGCCACCATGGCCTGCCACGGCTCCGTTCGCGCCGGTCGGGTGCTGAGCGTGACCGAGATGAACGCACTGTTGCGCGAAATGGAAATCACCCCCCGCAGCGGCCAGTGCAATCATGGGCGGCCTACCTGGGTTAAGCTTGGCCATGGCGACATAGAAAAGCTGTTCGGAAGGAAGTGACGATGCGCGTGACCGCCTGCCTGCTCGCCTTATGCTTCGTGCCCGCACTGGCCAATGCCCAACCCGCGACAGTCTGCAAAGACGCCCCGCCGCCGCCCGAGCCCTGGACCAGTTGGATGCAGAGCGGAAGCGCAATAGCGGGCGCTGAGCCCATATCCGCTCCCCGGCTGATTCTGGGGAAGCCGGTCGTGGCAACGCTTCGTCCCGTCGCACAAATCCAGTTCGCCGCGGCCCCTGCCAAGATTGACGCCAAAAGCCATGGCGGCCTCTTCACCCTGGCGGTTAAAGCGCCTGCCCGCATTGGCGTCGCGCTCTCTGGTCCGGCCTGGGCGGACGTGGTGATCGGCAGCACATCTCAGCCAGTCGTCGATCATGGCTACGGCCTAGAATGTTCGGGCATCCGCAAGATCGTCTGGTTCGATCTTGAGCCAGGATTGCACATCGTCCAGATCGCCAACGCACCCACGCGCGAAATGCGCATCATGGCCGCCGACGCTATCGCCAATCGCCCGCTTCCCCGTGCAGACGGGAACGAAGCCTTCTGAATGTCAGGCGGGCCGCGTTCGAAAGAGCGCGATTGGCTTCATCGTCATCACCGGCTCGTCATTCTGGTTGATCATTGTCACCCGGGTCCGCACCACGCCCATCTCGGGCCGGTTGCGTGACGCCTTGGTCTCGATCACCTCGGACATGCCGCGCAGCGTGTCGCCCGGCCGCACGGGCCTTAGCCAGCGCAGTTCATCCACGCCGATCGCACCCAGGCTTGCTTCCTGCCGCCCCTGGACCTTCTGCATTTCGGCGACGAACATCTTCATGAACAGGGCAGTGCTTTGCCAGCCGCTCGCGGACAGGCTGCCGAAATGCGTGGCCGCTGCTTCCTCGTCGGACAGGTGGAAGGGCTGGGGGTCATATTCCGCGGCGAAGGCGATTATCTCCTCCCGACTTACGCTGAGCGGGCCGAAATGAATCGTGTCGCCTACAGACACATCTTCGAAATAGACGACTTCGCTCATGACCGGCTCCTTGGTTGGCTGCAACCTAGGAGTGCCTTACGTTAACGTCAATCTTGCGGATCGATCCACTTGCGCAAGCCTTGCCAGACTTGCGCCTTTTTCTCGCGTGAAAGCATCGCATAGGCGCCGCTGGAGGATGGGAGATCGATGAGCGTCAGTCCTTGCGCAGATCCGATCTGCCGCCGCCCATGTAGCGCTGCAGTTTTACCGTTGAAAGCGACCGCTTCCAGCTTCGGCAAGCGAGCCACAAAAGCCGACAGGTCCCGCAACTCCGCACCGCGTATCGCACTGTCCAGGCTGCCCTCCCGGTCGGCGCTTTCGATCACGTCCCAGAGGCCAACCCCGCGCGCCCGCAACTTCTTCAGCCGCCTGGCATAAGGCAGGGCGCGCAGATCCTCGTCCAGCACGCCACCCATCAGCGTCCAAAAGGCGTTGCCGCGATGGGCATAATATTCGCCCTGCCGTATCGATGCGTCTCCCGGCAGGCTGCCCAGTATCAACAGCCGCGTAGCTTCATCGACGCTCGGCGGGAAGGCGGCCTTGCGCTGCGCAGGCATTTGGCCGGGGCGCAGCGTCATGGCTCAGACGTTGAACCGGAACAGCATGATGTCGCCATCCTGGGTCACATATTCCTTGCCTTCCGACCGCCACTTGCCCGCTTCCTTGGCGCCCGCTTCGCCGTTGAACTGGACATAGTCGGCATAGGCCATAGTCTCGGCGCGGATGAAGCCCTTCTCGAAATCGGTATGGATCGCGCCCGCTGCCTGCGGAGCCTTGGAGCCCCTTGCAACCGTCCAAGCCCGCGCTTCCTTGGGGCCGACGGTGAAAAAGGTGATGAGGCCCAGCAGTTCGTATCCCGCCCGGATGATGCGCGCCAGACCCGCTTCCTCAAGGCCGAGCGCCTCCAGATATTCCGCCCGTTCCTCGACCGGCATGGTGATGAGTTCCGCCTCGATCGCAGCGGACACGATTACTGCCTTGGCACCTTCCGCCGCAGCCTTTTCAAACACGCGCGCGGAATGAGCATTGCCTTCCGCCGCCGCATCTTCCTCGACATTGCAGACATAGAGGACAGGCTTGGCCGTCAGCAGTTGCGCCTGCCGGAAGATCCGTTCCTCCTCATCATCGCCCGGCTGCGTCAGGCGAGCGGGCTTGCCGTCGCGCAGCAGGTCCAGCGCCTTGCCCAGGACGGACGCAGCAGCCTTGGCTTCCTTGTCCCCTTGCGCCGCCTTCTTGGCGAAGTTCGGCACACGCTTTTCCAGACTTTCCAGGTCCGCTAGCATCAGCTCGGTCTCAACCGTCTCGGCGTCGGCGATGGGGTCAACCTTGCCCTCGACATGGGTGATGTCGTCATCCTCAAAGCATCGTAGCACATGGACGATCGCGTCCACTTCGCGGATATTCGCCAGGAACTGGTTGCCCAACCCTTCGCCCTTGGACGCGCCGCGCACCAGCCCTGCGATATCCACAAAGGCCAGTTGCGTTTCGATGATCTTGGCCGACCCGCCGATCTTCGCGATCGTCTGCAGTCGCTCGTCGGGCACCGCGACCTGGCCGACATTGGGCTCGATCGTGCAGAAGGGATAGTTCGCCGCCTGCGCCGCCTGCGTTTCGGTCAACGCGTTGAACAGGGTGGACTTGCCCACATTGGGAAGCCCGACGATACCGCAACGAAAACCCATGGATATGCCTTCACGTCAAAATGATGGCCGCGCCGATAGCCTGTTCCGCGCGCGAAGGCCAGCCTGCGCTCAGTGCCGGAAGAAGAGGGTGATCGACGCCACATGGTTCATCCGCTTGGCGCTCCCTTGGTCGATATATTGGTTGAGATAGCCGATCTCCGTCGTGGACTTGCCCATCAGCTTGATCTCAGCGCCCACGAAGCTGCGCAACTGGTCAAATCCCGCCTTCTGTCCCCAGCCCGTATTGTTGAGCGCGGCAAATCCCTCCGCATAGGCAAGCGCGTTGATCGCCTCGCCTGCGGGCTTCAGCGGCTTTTCGTAGCGCAGCATCTCCCGCAGCCGCCATCCAATGCCGCCGCCATCCGATCGCCACCGCTGCTCCAGCCGGGTTCTTGATGATAGTTCGCCCTGCCAAGGCTTGCCGATCGTCCAGTTGACCTGCTGGAAACTCCGCTCCTCATTGACGTCACGACCAGCCTGTGTGGGAAGCACGACATGAGCATAGCCCTGATAGACCGATAGGCTTCGCGAAAATTTCCAGCCTACCGCGCCTCGCAGGATCGTCTGATCAATCCGCGAAACGCCATTGCCGATACGCGGTTGGACTTCGGTGAAATAGATCAGGTCGCCCGTCACTGCGCCCATGGCGGTCAGGTTCATCCAGACCTGCTCATCCTCCGCCGTAGCAGCTTTCACCGACCCTGGAGCCAGCAAGAATCCTATCATGATGCCAACAGCTGGCGTGAGGGCGCGGCGAACTCGAAATCTGGGCATGCTGCGTCGTTAGGTGTTTGGCCTTGCCTAGCCATGTCCCGAACGTAACTTTTCGTGACCGATCAGGTGATGACGCTCGGCCGCTCCATCCCGGTGAAGCCAGCAATGTCCGCCACTTCCTGGGCCGCGCGGACCAGCGGGGCCAGCGCGTCAGCGGTTTCCAATCCCAACTCGTTGTCCTCACCGACATAACGCTCGATATAGACCCGCAAGGTTGCTCCTTCCGTGCCGGTGCCGGACAGGCGAAAGACGATCCGCGATCCATCTTCGAACAACAGCCGCACGCCTTGGCTGCGGCTGACGGATTGATCGGTGGGATCAGTATAGGCGAAGTCGTCCGCGCTCTTCACTGTGCCGCCGCTGTTCACCGTTGCGGGCAGTGTCGCCAGCTTATCCCGCAATGCCGCCATCAGTCCATCGGCCCGATCCTTGGCGATCGCCTCATAATCGTGCCGCGCATAATAGTTTCGGCCATAGGTCGCCCAATGTTCGGCCATGATCTCCGCCACGCTCTGCCGCCGCACGGCCAAGATGTTTAGCCACAGCAGCACGGCCCAGATGCCGTCCTTCTCGCGCACATGGTCCGATCCGGTGCCGGCGCTCTCTTCGCCGCAGATCGTCGCCATTCCCGCATCCAGCAGGTTGCCGAAGAATTTCCATCCTGTGGGCGTTTCATAAAGAGGGATGCCGAGCTTCTCCGCCACCCGGTCCGCCGCGCCGCTGGTCGGCATGGACCGGGCGATGCCTTTCAGCCCGCTCGCATAGCCCGGCGCCAGATGTGCGTTCGCCGCCAGCACCGCGAGTGAGTCCGACGGCGTCACATAGCAATGCCGCCCGATGATCAGGTTACGATCGCCGTCGCCGTCCGAAGCCGCGCCGAAATCCGGCGCGTCCGCCGCCATCATCCGGTCATATAGCTCCTTGGCGTGGACCAGATTGGGGTCCGGATGATGATGGCCGAAGTCGGGCAGGGGGGTCGCGTTCTGCACTGTACCAGCAGGCGCGCCGAGCCGCTTTTCGAATATCTCGACCGCATAGGGGCCGGTAACCGCGCTCATTGAATCGAAGGAGAGGGTGAAGCCCTCGGCGATCATTGTCCGGATGGCGGCAAAGTCGAATAATTGCTCCATCAGATCGGCGTAGGCGGCGACAGGATCGACCACTTCGACCGCCATGCCGCCTAGCTTACTCGTGCCAAGCCTGTCGATATCAACGTCCTCCGCCTGGAGAATGCGATAACTATCGATCGCCAACGTCCGGGCATGGATGGCGTCCGTCACCTTTTCGGGCGCAGGGCCGCCGTTCGACACATTATATTTGATCCCGAAATCCTCGTCCGGCCCGCCCGGATTATGGCTGGCCGACAGCACCAGCCCGCCAAAGGCGCTCGAAGCACGGATCAGATGCGAAGCTGCCGGAGTGGACAGGATGCCGCCCTTGCCCACCAGCACGCGGCCAAAGCCGTTGGCGGCGGCCATCTTCAGGACGATCTGGATGACTTCCCGATTGAGGTAGCGTCCGTCGCCTCCCACCACCAGCGTCTGGCCTTCGAAACCCTCCAGACTGTCGAACACCGACTGGACAAAATTTTCGGCATAATGGGGCTGTTGGAAAATGCGGACCTTCTTGCGCAGGCCGGAAGTGCCCGGCTTCTGATCGGAAAAAGGCGTCGTCGCAACGGTCTGAATCACCCGCATCCCCTTGGGAAAATGGAAAGTCAGTCCCCTCTATGGCCCGCCAATGCGACAAGGGGCAATCCGTCCACCGCGCTTTATCGCGAAGGAACGGCGCTCAGCCGCCAAACTGAGTAAGATCTATGGGCCCCAGTCGAAACGTCATGCCGAACCCAGTTCAGCACCAAAGGTGCCATTGCACCAGGTTCGCGGGCGGAGCGCATATATGGGATTCGGTATGACGACTCCTCTGCATGTGCAGGACCGCGCATCAGCGCTTCCTACTCCGCCAGCCGCAGCGCAACCTCATTCATGAACCGCGCATCATCGCCCTTGGCAAGCCATTCGGCCTCGGCTCCGATCGCTCCCAGCATATCGGACAGCGCGTCCATCTCGCTCTTGTGGTAATTGCCCAGCACATAGCCATGCACCCGGTCCTTATGCCCCGGATGGCCGATGCCGATCCGCACGCGTCGAAAATCCGGGCCGATATGCGCGTCCGTCGATCGCAGGCCATTATGTCCCGCATTGCCGCCGCCGCGCTTAACCTTCACCTTCATCGGCGCCAGGTCCAGTTCATCGTGGAAGACTGTCACATCCTCTGGCGTCAGCTTGTAGAAACGCATGGCCTCGCCCACCGACCGGCCGCTTTCGTTCATGAAAGTTGCGGGCTTCAGCAGGATGATCTTCTCAGGGCCGATCCGGCCTTCCTGGACCCAGCCCTGAAACTGCTTTTTCGCGGGTGAGAAGCAATGCAGGTCGGCGATCACGTCAGCCGCCATGAACCCGACATTATGCCGGTGCATGGCATATTGGGTGCCAGGATTACCTAGGCCGACCCAGATCTGCATTTGTCAGCCCCAAAAGGACGAAACTCCGTCTGTCCTGAGCGGGCATCGAGCGAAGTCGAAATAGCATATCGAAGGACCGATCTGGTGGACCGATGCTTCGATACGGGTCTTCGACAAGCTCAACCCCTACTCAGCACAAACGGAGTTTCTTCAGATATAGTGGTGAAAGGCTTACGCGCCTTCCGCCGGGGTCTCATTGTCGCCCTCGGCACTCTTCAGCGCGGAAGGAGCGACCACGGTTGCCACGGTGAAGTCCTGCTCGTCATGGGCAGCCTTTGCGCCCTTGGGCAGCTTGACCGCGCCGATGTGGATCGATTCACCAACGTCCAGACCGGTCAGATCGACGACGACATCGTCGGGGATCTCGGCCGCATCGACGATCAGTTCGATCTCATGCGCCACGATGTTCAGCACGCCGCCCTTCTTGAGGCCCGGCGAAGCGTCTTCATTCTCGAAGCGCACCGGAACGTTGACGTGCACGGTGGCATGTTCCGAAACGCGCAGGAAGTCAGCGTGCAGCGGACGATCGGTCACGGGATGGAAAGCGACGTCCTTCGCCAGGGTGCGAACCTGTGCGCCGCCAACCTCGACCATGACGACCGAGTTGAAGAAGTGGCCGGTGCCGAGCAGCTTGTTGAGGAGCTTTTCCTCGACGTGGATCGACTGCGGTTCTTCATTGTTACCATAGATGACGGCGGGTACGCGGCCCTCACGGCGGAGAGCGCGGGAGGCTCCCTTGCCTGCCCGATCGCGTGCCTCGGCCGACAGCGTAAGCTGCTCGCTCATTGCGTGTCTCCAAAAGCAAATTGATGTAAGCGCCCGCCACGCCTCCAGGGATGACCATGTCGGGACCGCGGCCCAATAGCAGAAAAGCGAGAGAAGGCAAGGGCACGCCGCTCTCAACCAACCCGATCCGTCCCCACATCCGTTCGTTTCGAGCGAAGTCGGCAAACGGCTGGCGTTCACTGCACCCGCGTAACTTTGTAGCCCTTCGCTTCCAGCAACTGGATCAGGTTATCCCGCCCGGTCAAATGCCCAGTGCCCACCGCGATGAAGGGCCGCCCTCTCAGCTTCCCTACAACATCGCTCCAGTCCCGATTGCGCGCAATCAGCACCGCTTGCTCCACGACCGGGTCTGGCTTTTCCCCCGCCTCATCCTCCCGCGCGATTGCCGCCATGTCGCCCTCGAGCCAGGCCCGCATGATGCGTTCATAAAGCGCCTTCATTCGCCGCGCTTCCTCCACCGTCTGCGCCAGCAACCGCCGCTGTGCGGCTTCGGGCAGCGTATCGAATGCGCCGAACTGCCGCGCCACGGTTTCCAGTCCACCGATAGGCTTGTCCTCCTCCCGGAAGTCCTTGATCAGCGCGGGCTCGACGCCTTCGTCCCCACTCACATGTAACGACTGCTGGGCCGCGGCCGACAACAGCATCGCCGCCGCCCAGCTTTCATAACCGGACAAAAGCTGCGTGCTGGTCCCGCCTTCACCGGCGATCCGCTGAAGTTCATCCCGCTCGTTGACCGGCACTCGCGCTTCCAAAGGGGGCAGGCCAGGACTACGCCCCATCTTCTCGAACAGCGCCATCGTTCGCGCGCGATCCTGTATCTCAGCCGACTCCAGCACCAGCCGGTCAGACCCGTCGATGGCCGCCCGCACCTTCTCTGTTCGCCAGGCCACGCCCTTCGGCAGCACATGGATGGTCCCGAATAGCCACCCGTCCAGCCCATGGCCCTGCACGCGCCAAAGCGCCGGGCCTCTACCTTCCGCAGGGGCTGGGCCGTCGCGTCCACAGGCCGCCACCAGCAGCAGCGCACACAGTCCCAGCCATCGCAGCAAGCTCACTCGGCGACCCTGGCCGACGCGACGCCGAGCGCCTTCAACTGATCCTGCACGCTGCCTTTGCCCGCCAGGTGCCCGGCTCCGACTGCGATGAAGACCGTTCCGGGTTGTGCGAGCCGTCCCTTTACCCACTTCGCCCAATTGGCGTTCCGCTGGATCAGCAGCACCTGCGCCAGTTCCGGCGTTGCCTCCAGCGACTCGTTCATCTCCGCTGCCAGCTTGTCCGGATCGCCTTCCTTCCAGTGCGCGATGAGGCGAGCGAACTCGCTGTCCATGTCCGGCAAGCCCTCAACCGTCGCGTTCAGGAACTTGACCTGGCTTTCCATCGGCAGACCCGCGAAATAGCCAAGCTGCTGCTCCACAGTCTCCAGCGCGCCGACCTTCTTCCCCGCAGCCTTCGCCGCAGCCGTCAGCGTCTTCTCCGCGCCCAGATCCGCCTGATAGCCCAGCTTCTCCAGCGGCTGCACCGACAGCGCCATCCCCGCCATCCAGGGATTGAACGGCTCGAACATCTGCCAGTGGAGGCCGTTCGCGGTCATCGCCGCCTGATATTTCCCGCGCATGTCCGCACTTAGACGGTCGGACAGCTTCACCCCATCCCGCGCCAAAGCCGTATGCGCCATGGACGCCGCCATGGCTTGCGGGTCCTCGGGCTCGACGATCTCCAGCATCAGCTCGTCCGATCCGTCAAACGCCTGCTTGATCCCGCCCTTGAACCACTCCGTCCCTGGCTTCAGCACATGAACCGTGCCGAACAGATAGATGGTCGTATCCGCATCCTTCACCCGCCACAGCGCAGGCGTCACATAGGCCGTCTTCGCCGCAGGCGGCCTGGCGGAAGCAGTCTGCTCCTGCGCGCAGCCGGTCAGCAACAGAAGGCCAGCAGCCAGCACACGCGAAAGGGGCCATTTCATATCGGGCATCGATCCATTGCGAAGAGTTTCGCCGCCATCCATGCGGGGCAGGGGGCATTTGGGCAAGCGGATTAACCGCCTCCACGCCCTCTTTTCCTTGACCCT
The DNA here is from genome assembly GCF_001658005.1 of Sphingobium sp. EP60837. Taxonomy (NCBI): domain Bacteria; kingdom Pseudomonadati; phylum Pseudomonadota; class Alphaproteobacteria; order Sphingomonadales; family Sphingobiaceae; genus Sphingobium; species Sphingobium sp. EP60837. Next base: position 94,406 of record NZ_CP015986.1, read on the forward strand.
TTCGCCCTCCTGCGCCAAGGCGCGCGCGATCAAACTATCATTTCCAAGGGACCGTCCGTGGCGACAGGCAAAGTGCTCTCTTTTCAGGACCTGATCCTGACCCTGCACGCCTATTGGGGAAAGCAGGGGTGCGTTATCCTGCAACCCTATGACATGGAAGTGGGCGCGGGCACCTTCCACCCCGCCACCACGCTGCGCAGCCTTGGCCCGGACGCGTGGAACGCCGCCTATGTGCAGCCCAGCCGCCGCCCGACCGACGGCCGCTATGGCGAAAACCCCAATCGCCTCCAGCATTATTACCAGTACCAGGTCATAATGAAGCCGTCCCCGGCGAACCTCCAGGAACTCTATCTGGGGTCGCTGGCCGAAATCGGCATCGACCCACTGGTCCACGACATCCGCTTTGTCGAGGATGATTGGGAAAGCCCGACGCTGGGCGCCTGGGGGCTGGGCTGGGAAGTCTGGTGCGACGGCATGGAAGTCACCCAGTTCACCTATTTCCAGCAGATGGGGGGCTTCGACTGCAAGCCCGTCGCGGGCGAACTGACCTACGGCCTCGAACGCCTCGCCATGTATATCCAGGGCGTGGACAGCGTCTATGACCTTAAGTTCAATGACGCGGGCGTCACCTATGGCGACGTCTTCCTCGCCAATGAGCAGCAGATGTCGAAATGGAATTTCGAGATCGCCGACACCGAAAAGCTGTTCCGCTGGTTCAAAGATGCGGAAACCGAATGCAAGGCGAGCCTTGAGGCGGGCGTTCCGCTCGCCGCCTATGATCAGGCGATCAAGGCGAGCCATGTCTTCAACCTGCTCCAGGCCCGCGGCGTCATCTCGGTGCAGGAACGCGCCAGCTACATCGGCCGCGTCCGCGATTTGGCTAAGGGCGCTTGCGAAAAATGGATGGAAGTGAACGGGTGGGCCGCGTGATGACCGACTTCCTCCTCGAACTGCGCTGCGAAGAAATCCCCGCGCGCATGCAGATCAAAGCATCGGAAGACCTCGCCCGCCTCTTCACCGAGGAACTGGCGAAGGCTGGCCTGAAGCCCGAAAGCATCGACAGCTTCGTCACGCCCCGCCGCCTCGCCCTGATCGCGCGCAATCTGCCGCTGGAAACCGCCGCCGTCAGTGAGGAATTCAAAGGCCCCCGCACCTCCGCCCCCGCGCAGGCGCTGGAAGGCTTCCTCCGCAAGACCGGCCTGACCCAGGACCAGCTCGAAGACCGCGACGGCGTGTGGTTCGCCACGGTCAACAAGCCCGGCCGCGCCACGGCGCAAGTGCTGGCCGAAGCGGTCCCCGCGGTCGTCCGCACCTTCCCCTGGCCGAAATCCATGCGCTGGGGCACCGCTTCGCAAACCACCGAAAGCCTGCGCTGGGTCCGCCCGCTGCAAGGCATCGTCGCCATCTTGGGCGAAGACCTGGTCGATATCGAGATCGAAGGTATCCGCAGCAGCTACGCCACGCTCGGCCACCGCTTCCATCATCCCGGTGAAATCACTATCGGCAGCGCCCACGATTATGTCGAAAAGCTGCGCGCCTGCCATGTGATCGTCAGCCACCAGGAACGCCAATCGATCATCGAGGCTCGGGCCACCGAAGCCGCCGCGGCAAAGGGCTACACCCTGATCGAGGACAAGGGCCTCGTCGCGGAAAATGCGGGCCTGACCGAATGGCCAGTCCCGCTGCTCGGCGATTTCGATCCTACTTTCCTTGAGGTTCCGCCTGAAGTCATCCAGCTAACCCTCCGTATAAACCAGAAATATTTCGTTCTGCGCGACAGCGCGGGCAAGCTCGCTCCCGCTTTCATCTGCACCGCCAATATCGAGGCGAAGGATGGCGGCGAAGCGATCATCGCCGGCAATCGCAAAGTCCTCGCCGCGCGCCTGTCCGACGCCCGTCATTTCTGGGAAGAGGATCAGTGGCACCATGAGGGCACCGGGGCTTCGCGCCACCGCTCGACCCGCAAGGCGCTGGCCGAACATGCGAAGAAGCTGGAGCGCATCACCTTCCACGAAAAGCTCGGCACGGTTCACGATAAGGTGGAGCGCGTCGCCAAGCTGGCCCGCTGGCTGGTGGAAGAGGGCATCGTGAAGGCTGCGGACGCCGATCAGGTCGAACAAGCCGCGCGCCTCGCTAAGGCTGATCTCGTCACCGAAATGGTTGGAGAGTTCCCCGAACTTCAAGGTGTTATGGGTGGCTATTACGCGCGCGCGGAAGGTCTGCCCGATGCCGTGGCCGATGCTATCCGCGATCATTATAAGCCGGTTGGGCAGGGGGATGATGTTCCGACTGCCCCACTGACCGTTGCAGTATCGCTCGCGGACAAAATCGACACGCTGGTCAGCTTCTTCGCTGCAGAGATGCTTCCGACCGGATCAAAAGACCCCTTCGCTCTTCGACGAGCCATGCTGGCCGCGCAAGCGCTGACCGAGACCTCTGGTCTTCGCTTTGCCTTCAAATCCGTTGCTCCTAAGGCGCTCGATTTGCTTTGCCCAGTTAAGGATGGCGAGCGTTGGATATGGGGGCGGAAAGCATTTACCGAGGACGAAAAGCAGAAATTCGGTGAGGGTCTGGATTGGTCTCCGCAAACGCGCGTGGACGAACCCAAGGCGATTAGCGCTTTGCTCGATTTCTTCGCCGACCGCCTCAAAGTCCAACAAAAGGAAGCAGGCGTCCGCCACGACCTGATCGACGCTGTGTTCGCGCTTGGCGGCGAGGATGATCTTGTGCGTTTGCTCGCCCGCGTGAAGGCGCTTCAGTCCTTCATCGTTACCGAAGACGGCACCAATCTGCTCGCCGGTTACAAGCGCGCCGCCAATATCCTGAAGAAGGAAGGCGTCGAAACCGCCGAAAAGGTCGAACTGACCTATACCCCTGAACCCACTGAAGCCGATCTCATAACAGCCCTCGACGCCGCGGAGCCCCGCGCGACCGCCGCTGTCCAGGCAGAGGATTTCGAGGGCGCCATGGCCGCGCTCGCAACCCTTCGCGCCCCGATCGACGCCTTCTTCGACAGGGTAACCGTCAACGACGCCGATCCGGCAAAGCGCGCCGCTCGCCTAGCTCTGCTGGCACGGGTGCGCGAAGCCGTCCACGCAGTGGCCGATTTCTCGAAAATTACGGCCTAAAACCGAAAGATACCCGGCCAACCGGGAAAATCGATGAAGTGAGAGAGCAATTATCGTAAAAGCGGGTGCGTCTGTCGCCCGCCTGTTGTTTTGGAATTGTTGCATCGCACAAATACACGGCAATCAGTGCAGGAGAGCCGCGACTATGTTGACAAGGGAAGAGGCCAGCATGAGCACCACCGCGACACGTTATGTCTATCGTTTCGGCGGCGGCGTTGATGACGGCGGCAAGGGGGACAAGAATCTCCTGGGCGGCAAGGGCGCCAATCTGGATGGTATGGCGGCCATCGGCTTGCCGGTGCCTCCGGGTTTCACCATCACGACCGAAATGTGCACCCGCTATTATGAGGATGGCGGGGTCTTTCCCGAAAGCCTGAAGGCACAGGTCGCCAGCGGCATTGCCCATATCGAGGGTGTCACGGGCAAGAAGTTCGGCGATGCAGCCGATCCGCTTCTCGTCTCTGTCCGCTCTGGCGCGCGCATTTCGATGCCCGGTATGATGGACACCGTGCTGAACCTTGGCCTCAACGACGAAACTGTTGTCGGCCTCGCTGTTGCGTCCGGCGATGAGCGTTTCGCCTGGGACAGCTATCGCCGCTTCATCCAGATGTATTCGGACGTTGTCCTGGAACTCGACCATGGCGCCTTTGAGGAAGCCCTTGAGATTGCCAAGGAAGATCAGGGCTACACGCTCGACACGGAAATGACCGCTGACGACTGGAAGGCGCTGGTTGCCGAATATAAGGGCCTTGTTTCAAAGCTTTGGAACAAGCCTTTCCCTCAGGATGTGAACGATCAACTATGGGGCGCAATCAGCGCGGTGTTCGGTTCCTGGCAGGCCGACCGCGCCAAGGTCTATCGCCGCCTGAACTCGATCCCGCATGATTGGGGCACCGCCGTCAATGTGCAGGCGATGGTGTTCGGCAATATGGGCGACACCTCGGCCACTGGCGTTGCCTTCACCCGCGACCCCGCGACCGGCGAGAACGCCTATTATGGCGAATATCTGATCAACGCGCAGGGCGAGGACGTCGTCGCCGGCATCCGCACGCCGCAATATCTCACCCTCGCAGCGCGCGAGCGGGCAGGGGCCAAGCCGCTGTCGATGGAAGAGGCGATGCCCGAAACCTATGCCGAACTGGCGCGGGTCTTCCAGATCCTCGAAACCCATTATCGCGACATGCAGGACATCGAATTCACGGTGCAGCAGGGCAAGCTCTGGATGCTCCAGACCCGCTCGGGTAAGCGCACTGCCAAGGCCGCGCTCAAGATCGCCGTCGATATGGCGACCGAGGGTCTGATCACGGAGCAGGAGGCCGTCGCCCGCGTCGATCCCGCCGCGCTCGATCAGCTTCTCCACCCGACGCTTGATCCCAAGGCGCCGCGCGATGTGCTGACCAAGGGTCTGCCCGCTTCGCCGGGCGCGGCTTCGGGCGCGATCGTGTTCGACGCGGATACGGCCGAGCGCCGCAATGAAATGGGCGAGGCGGTCATCCTCGTCCGCGTCGAAACCAGCCCCGAGGACATTCATGGCATGCACGCGGCCAAGGGCATCCTGACTGCGCGCGGCGGCATGACGTCACATGCGGCCGTGGTCGCGCGCGGCATGGGCCGCCCCTGCGTTTCCGGCGCGGGCAGTCTGTCCATCGACAACGCCGCCAAGACGCTGCGCATCGAGGGCCGCACGCTCAAGGAAGGCGACATCCTCACCATCGATGGATCGACCGGCGAAGTGATGGCGGGCGAAGTCCCGACCGTGCAGCCCGAACTGGCGGGCGACTTCGGCGTGCTGATGGCCTGGGCCGACAAGGTTCGCCGCCTCAAGGTCCGCGCCAATGCCGAAACCCCGCTGGATTGCCAGACCGCGCGCGATTTCGGCGCGGAAGGCGTGGGCCTGTGCCGTACCGAGCATATGTTCTTCGACGCCGCCCGCATCACCGCCGTCCGCGAGATGATCCTCGCCGACACGGAAAAGGGCCGCCGCGCCGCGCTCGACAAGCTGCTGCCTGAGCAGCGCGACGATTTCGCGCAGATATTCATGGTGATGGCGGGACTGCCCGTCACCATCCGCCTGCTCGATCCGCCGCTGCACGAATTCCTGCCCCATGGCGAAGCGGAGTTCGAGGAAGTCGCAAAGGGCGCGGGCGTCAGTGTCGATACGCTCAAGCGTCGCGCTGCCGAACTGCATGAATTCAACCCGATGCTCGGCCATCGCGGCTGCCGTCTCGGTGTAACCTATCCTGAAATCTACGAGATGCAGGCCCGCGCCATCTTCGAAGCCGCGCTGATCATCAAGCAGCGCAGCGGCGAAGCACCGATCCCCGAAATCATGATCCCGCTCGTTGCGACGAAGAAGGAGCTGGAACTGATGAAGGCGATCGTCGATCGCGTCGCCAGCGAAGTCTTCGCCGAGCAGGGCGCCTCGGTCGAATATCTGGTCGGCACCATGATCGAACTGCCGCGCGCCGCTCTGAAGGCGGGTGAGATTGCCGAGGTCGGCGAATTCTTCTCATTCGGCACCAACGACCTGACGCAGACCACGATCGGCATCAGCCGTGACGACGCGGGCCGCTTCCTGACGCAATATGTCGATAAGGGCATCTTCGCCCGCGACCCGTTCGTCAGTATCGATGTGGAGGGAGTGGGCGAACTGATCCAGCTCGCCGTCGAGCGGGGCCGCGCAGCGCGTCCGGGCATCAAGCTCGGCATCTGCGGCGAACATGGCGGCGATCCCGCCTCGATCGCCTTCTGCGAGGCTACCGGCCTCGATTATGTCTCGGCCTCGCCCTACCGCGTGCCCATCGCCCGCCTCGCCGCCGCCCAGGCCGCCTTGGCGAAGAAGTAAGGCGTTCACACCCCATCACCCCCTCCCGTTAGCGGGAGGGGCCAGGGGAGGGCCTGTCAGTTCGTCTCGATATACCGCCGCTCATGCTCGCGGACCTTCCCGGTCTCGAGCAGCCGGGCCTGTGCGCGCCATTCCTCCCGCGCGATCGTCCCCGGCTCGCGCCCCAGCCGAGCCTCCAGCGCCGCCTGTTGCTCGTCGCTCATCGCGCCGATCTGATCATAGCGGTGATAACCGGCCTCATGCAGCGCCGCCGCATCCTTTGCTGAAATCCCCCTGATCCGGGTCAACTCGTCCCGGCCGGTCCCATCGTCCCTTGCCGTCGCCGCCGGAGCAGCGGCCAAGCGCGCATCGCGGTCCCTGATCGTCTGCCGGTGCGCCATCTGCTCGTCGCGCCACAGCCGCTTATACTTGCCGCGGCCGCTCAACATCAGGCCGATCAGCAGCCCTGCGATCAACGCGATGACCAGCAGCGAAATCTCGTTCAAAGTGAAAGCCATGCCTCTCCTCCTTCCCCCAATCCGCAACGAGCAGGAGCGGCCAAAAGTTGCGTTTGCGAAACTGCGTCCGGGTTGCGGCAAAAAAAGTTAAAAAGGGGCTTGCCCAATCATCCGCCCCCCTCTATCTGCCGCTCCACAACGCGCCCGTAGCTCAGCTGGATAGAGCATCAGACTACGAATCTGAGGGTCGGACGTTCGAATCGTTCCGGGCGCGCCACTTTTCTTTTCCAAGAGAATTAGCAGCTTATCTGATGATCTGCAAAGATCGTCTCAGTTGCATCGATCTGCCGCAGGCCGGTCGAGATCCACCACAGCGATGATCGTCGAAACCTTCGCGGCGGCTGACACGCTGCACACTTTCGCCCTATCGAAGCTGCCTGGCCAATTCTCCGGATATTCAGCATTGAACGCCGGTTTGCCTGCATTGACATAAGGCGCGGCGTCCCCGCAAAAATCGCCCTCCACGCAATCTTCGAACAGCACCGCGTCGAACAGCGTCAACAGCTTGGCAGCCGACCCGCTCGCATTCTTTTGCACGGGCTTCAGCCCATAGCCGCGCGCCCGTGCCGACAGCGCCGTCACATAATCAATCATGTCCCGCTCGCTTAGGGAAAAGCCGGTCACCGCCGCGCCATCCTCGAAAGCGTCCATGACGTCGAACTCGACATAATCGAAGTCTTTGTCCCTGCACATGCGCAGTCGATCGTCCATGATCTGGATAAACTCGGGATAGCGGCGAATGTCGATGTAGCGCTCCGACGGGAAGCCCGGATAAGCATTGCCCAGCAGGCCCGATATGGCTGACAATCGGGAATAGTCCGGCCGGTTGCTTTCGGCCGATCCCACGTCGAGATAGCAGATCGTCCTGGTCCCCCGCGACTTGGCGAGCGCCACATAGCTGGCCGCCGAGTCAAATCCATCGACATCGAGAAAATCGACGCCGGGCGGCGTCGCGGGCAGGCCCTGGCTTTGCAGTATCCAGTCCCAGCTTGGGAGGGCGGAAGGCGAAGGAGCGGGGGGAGGAGACGGAGCGGGAGAAGGCGACGGAGAAGGCGAGGGCGAGGGGCTAGGCGCAGGCGTCCCCGACGCATTGCTGCCCGCACCGCCTCCACCACATGCGCCCACCGCCAGCAACGCCGCCGCCAATGCGGGAAAACCCACGTCCCTCAGACGCGTCGCATGCCGCTTTGCCGCCATTGAACGCGCTCCCGCCAGCAAGCAGCCACTTTCCTAGAAAAGGGACTTGCCGCGCCGCTGCGAGCCGCCAAGCACCGCAGAGAATATAGAAGCGGTCGCCCAATATTGGCAAGCTAAGCAAATGGAATTATTGAACTCGGCATATACCCATTGGTATATCTATGGTGGCCCTGCAGTAGCGACCGCCCGCTCCTTGGCATTTTCTCAGACTTTCCATGATGAAAGAACATTGGCGTTGACTCATCACTGGGCTTGTTATGAATTAACCATAAGCGGGAAAGTCCGGACACGAGTCGCTCCGCTGGCACGGGATATATTCCCGAATAGCGTCGCAACGGTATCCCACCAAGGGCCCCGCGCGAAATAACAGGTCACCAGGGGGCAATAACCATCTGCGTTGAAGCAGAGCAATAATGCTATCCCTTTGATCTTCATTTATCATCGGAAATAAAGGGTTATTTCGAAGATTATCTTTATTGATCTGGTCGGTAAATGGCCTGAAATGCTACCAGATAAGCCTGAGAAAATCAGAGAATCGCAAAGAAAAAATAGGGGTCGCTATCCTGAACATGGACCATTGGTCCATATTGATGGGGAGCAGCCATGCCTACCGGCCACAGCGTCACTATTGATGGATCGTTGAGCGACTGGTTCGCTGCAGACAGGATCGACGGCAATAACGCCGCCGGTTACGAAATCTACGCGACCGTTGATAATGGCGATTTCATATTGGCGTTCAAGGCGCCCACGGCAATCGGCACGAACACGACAGCATGGCTCAATACCGATCGTGATAGCTCTACTGGCTATCAAATATTCGGATTTGCCGGAGGGGCCGAATTCAACGTCAATTTCGCCGCCGATGGTACGGTCAATCTTTACAGTGGAGCGGCGGGACAGACGCTGATCCTGTCGGGACTGACTGCCGCCTGGTCCGCAGACCGCACGATAGTTGAATTCCGCTTGCCCAGCTCGGCTATAGGCAATCCGGCGGCTATCGATACCCTATACGACATCAATGACGCTACCTTCCTTCCCAGTAATTACAGCCTCGCGCCCTTCACCATCTTCAACGATACGGGGGTAACCCGGTCTGCGGACACCCGGATCGGCATCGTTTATTCGGAAACGACTGCCCACGCATATTTCAGCGAGACCGCCTATTCGCAACTGTTCATGTCGGTCCAGTCGCAAGCGATGCAGGCCGGCATCCCCTTCGACATCCTGACCGAAGCTGACCTGACGGACCTCGCCAAGCTCGCCCAGTATGACACGCTGGTTTTCCCATCCTTCCGCAACGTCCCGCAGTCGCAGGTCGCGGCGATCTCCCACACGCTCGAACAGGCGAGCAAGCAACTTGGCATCGGGCTCGTGACCGCTGGCGAGTTCATGACGAACGATGTCAATAATGATCCGTTGGCGGGTGATCCCTATGCCCAGATGAAGCTGCTGTTCGACGTCACGCGCGTCACGGGCGGCACGGGGAATGTGACGGTCACAGCTACCGATCCTACCGGCCTTGTGCTCGACGGCTACAGCAATGGCCAACTCGTCAACAGCTATACCGGCGTGGGTTGGAATGCCTTCGCCAGCGTCAGCGGCACCGGGCAGACCATCGCGACAGAAACGATCAACGGCGGCGCCTCCTATGCCGCCGCGCTCGCCACGCAGACGGGTGGCCGCAACGTTATCTTTTCCAGCGAAGGCGTCATGGCCGATGCTAATATGCTGCAGAAAGCGATCAGCTATTCGGTGAACGGCACAGGTCCATCGGTTGGCCTACAACTCACGCGGCAGGCGGGCGTCGTCGCTGCCCGCATCGACATGGACCAAAGCCAGGAAACGGAGGATGTCGATCCCGCAGGCAGCACACCGGGCATCTATGACAAGCTGTTGCCGATCCTCTCGCAATGGAAGGCTGCCTATAATTTCGTCGGCAGCTTCTACGTGAATATCGGCAATGATCCGACCCAGGGGCAAACCACCAACTGGTCCAAGTCATTGCCCTATTACAAAGCCATTCTCGACCTCGGGAACGAAATCGGCAACCACAGCTATACCCATCCTGAAGACACGAACCTGCTGAACGCGTCGCAGATTCAATTTGAATTCGGCACCAGCACCAACACGCTCAACAGCCAGCTGAGCGCCTATTTGGGGCGCGCGTTCCAGATCGCGGGCATTGCTTTGCCCGGCATGCCGGAATCGCTGGTGACGGCTGAAAAGATACTACCCTATGTTCAGCATTATCTGACCGGCGGCTATGCGGCGCAGGGGGCGGGCTACCCCAATGCGTTCGGCTATATCGCGCCCGATCAGCAGAATGCGATCTATTTCGCCCCCAACACCTCGTTCGACTTCACCCTGATCGAATTTCAGCACAAGACGATCGCCGAAGCGAGCGCCGCCTGGGCTGCGGAATTCAACAAGCTTATCGCGGGCCGGGAAACGCCAGTCATTGTCTGGCCATGGCATGATTATGGTGCGGCGGATTGGACCTCGGGCAGTCCCGGCGTCGATAGCCCCTATTCGACGCAGATGTTCACGGACTGGATCGCCAGGGCCGCCAACGCGAACATGGAATTTGTGACGCTGGATGACCTTGCCCTGCGCATGTCCGCGCTAAAGGCGGCGACCGTGACCACCGCCGTCAACGGCAACACCATCACGGCCAGCGTGACCGGCTCGAATGTCGGCAATATGGCGCTGGACGTCGATCGTCTGGGTTCGCTGGTGATCCAGAATGTCGCGGGCTGGTATGCCTATGACAATGACAGCGTCTTCTTGCCGCAAAGCGGAGGCTCCTTCACGATCAACCTTGGGGCGGCGCAGGATGATGTGACCCACATCACCAGCCTGCCCATGCGCGCGGTGCTGCTGTCGGCGGCGGGCGATGGACGCAATCTGTCATTTTCCATCCAGGGCGAGGGCAGGGTAATCGTCGATATCGCGGCCCTGGGCAGTTCCAAGATGGTCGTGTCGGGCGCGACCATCGTCAGCCAGGTGGGCGAGATCGTCACGCTCGATATAGGGGCGAACGGCCTGCACAATGTCGCCCTGTCATTCAGCGGCGCGCCGCTCATCACCTCGAACGGCGGCGGCGCGACGGCGGCCATCGCGCTCGCGGAAAATCAGACGGCGGTCACCACGGTCATCGCGGTCGATCCCGATCCGGGGACGACGCTGGTCTATTCGATCGTGGGCGGAGCCGACCGGACGAAGTTCTCCATCAATCCTTCAACGGGCGCGCTCGCCTTCCTGACGGCGCCCAATTACGAGGTGCGCACCGATGTAGGCGGCAACAACGTCTATGATGTGATCGTCCGCGCCTCTGACGGATCGCTGTTCGACGATCAGGCGATTGCCGTCGCCATCACCAATGTGAACGAAGCGCCGGTCATCACGTCCAATGGAGGGGGCGCGACAGCTGCGATCTCCCTCGCCGAAGGGGTGCGGCCGGTCACATCGGTGAAGGCCACCGATCCCGACGCAAGCACGATCCTGACCTACTCCATCGTCGGCGGCGTCGATCAATCCAAATTCTCGATCAACAGCACCAATGGTGCGCTGACCTTCATCACCGCTCCCAATTTCGAAGCGCCTACCGATGTCGGCGCGAATAACATCTATGATGTGATAGTGCGTGCCTCCGACGGCACGATGTTCGATGATCAGGCCATCGCCGTCACGGTCACCAACGTCAACGAAGCGCCGGTCATCACATCCAATGGCGGCGGCGCGACCGCCACGATCCAGGTGCGGGAAAATACGACAGCGGTGACCACCGTGGTCGCGATTGATCCCGACGCTCCGGCGGGCAGCTTGACCTATTCCATCGTGGCGTCCGGCGACGGGGCGCACTTCACCATCAACCCGACGACTGGCGCGCTCAGCTTCATTTCCGCACCCGACTATGAAGCGCCGACCGACGCCAATGTGAACAATGTCTATCAACTGCGGATACTCGCCACCGACCCGCAAGGTCTGCAGGATTTCCAGGATCTATCCGTCGCCGTCACCAACGCGGTCGGCATCTCTCAAACTGCGCTCTCCACCGGATCGACGCTGAACGGCACGGGAGAGGAAGATACGTTGAACGGGGCCGGCGGCATCGATTTTCTCAACGGTCTGGGGGGCAATGACAAGCTGGTCGGCAATGGTGGCAATGATTTTCTGGATGGCGGGACTGGGAATGACCAGCTCACCGGCGGTGTCGGCGCCGACAATCTGACCGGCGGGGCCGGTGTGGACCGGTTCATCTACACGGCAACAAATCACAGCACCAACGCAGCGCCAGACATCATCACAGACTTCCTGGAAGGCACGGATCGCATCGACCTGTCGGCCATTGACGCCAGCAGCCTCTTTCTGGGGAACCAGGCTTTTGCTTTCGTCGGCTCTGGGCCGTTTCTGCTGCCGGGCCAGCTACGCTATTTCACCGATGGCGCAGGCGACACGATCATTCAGGGCAATGTGGATGCCAACCCCGCTACGGCCGAATTTTCCATCAAGCTGCTGGGGAGTCATACACTGACGGCCGCCGACTTCGTCCTCTAGCGCCGGGGAGGGGCGAAAAATGGCCGGCATCGGTTTCAAACTCGATCGACTTGCCAGGGAAGACGGGCTGCGGGGCATCGCTGGCGCAGCCTGTCACGGGGCGGTCATCAGTTCAGGCCCCTGGCTGATGACCGCCTCGGCCGTGCTCATCCTCAATGGATGGACGCGGTCTGCCATGGCTCCGGCCGACCACATGCTGCTTCAAACCAGCCTCGTCTACGCGTTCAGCATATCGGCGGTCGTTACCGCGCCGATCGCGACGGTCGCGACGCGCCTGGCGTCGGACCGCCTCTACATGGGCGATCGGGACGCGGTCCCTTCGATCCTGCTGACTGCGCTGCTTTGGACCACGGCCGCATCGCTGATCGCTGGCACGCTTCTGTTCGGCCTCGCGGCGGGGATGCGCCCGGACCTGTTTCTGCTGGCGACCGCCATGATGACGCTTTTCTCGCAAATCTGGATCGCTGGGCCCTTCCTCCATGCAACCCATCGCTATGCACCGATCTTCGTTGCTTATCTGACCGGGGTCGGGCTTGTCGCATCGGCCTTGTTTCTTGTTGCGCCCCGCGGTCCCGCTGCTGTGCTGGCGACTATCTGCGGTGGCCTGCTCGCGACATTGGGGTTGCTGCTCGCGGCTGTAAGGGAGGATTTTCCTTCGGTCCCGATATGGCGGCCGGATTGGCTCACGCAGAACCGTGGCGCGCTTGCGCTTGGCCTTGCTGGTCTCACCAACGCCGTGGCCGTGTGGATCGACAAATGGATGCTTTGGTGGGCGCCGGACAGCATGGCCGCCCTTGGCGCGCTCCGCGTCAATCCGGTGAATGACCAGGCGAGTTTCCTCGGCCTGCTGACGATGATCCCTGGGCTGACGCTGATCCTGGTGACGACGGAGACGCGCTTCGACCGCGCCTTTGGTGCGCTTATGGACCATTGCACCGGCACCGCGAACCGCCGCCGTATCGAAAATGCGCGGCGCAAGGTCGCCTTCGTCATCCGGCGGGATCTGCGGCTGCTGATGGTGCAACAGGCGATCATCGCCGCCTTCTGCTGGGTTCTCGCCCCGGAGATCATCCGGTTCCTCAACCTCGATGCGCGCGGTATCTTCGGCCTTCGTCTCACCGCTCTGGGCGTCGTCTTCCACCTCGTCGCGATCCAGATGAGCATCATCCTGTCCTATTACGACCTTTTCGGCCGCATTGTCGCGATATGGAGCGTGTTCATCATCGTCAGCGCCGCAACAACCTCCTTTTATAGCAGCGCGGGCATTGCGGGCTTCGGCTTTGGCTATCTGACCGGCGCAGTCGCTGCCGCCTCCGTCGCGGTCGCCCTCGTCGTAGAAGCGACAGTAAAGCTGACCTACCTTGTCTTCGTCGGCAACAACCCCGCCGTCGTCGGCCAAGCGAGGCTATGGCCATGACCCTCCTCCCTTTCCACAGACGCGATCTTTTCGCTATTTCCTTGATGGTTTTCGGTTTTTCGGCCGGCGCCTCCCCAGACGCTGGCCCGCAACTATGGGGCATCGACTATGGCGGCTCCACCGATCCCGCGCTCGCCCGCCGCTACAATCTCCTGGTCCTCGAACCCGGCTTCAACCGCCCGCTCGCACCTCTCCGCGGCAAAGGAGCGAAGCTCCTGGGTTATATCAGCCTCGGCGAAGTCCATATGGACCGCCCCTTCGCGCCCGCCCTCGCAAAGGCCGGCGCGTTGGGTGATCCCAACCCCAACTGGCGGGACGCCCGCTACGCCGACCTGCGCCATCCCGCCTGGCAAACCATGGTGCTGGACGAACTCGTCCCCACCATCCTGCGCAAAGGGTATGACGGCATTTTCATGGACACGCTCGACAACGCCGAAGCGCTTGAGCGCCAGAAGCCCGGTATGCTGGCAAGCGCAGCAGAACTGGTCCGGGCCATCAGGAAGCGCTTCCCCGGCACGACCATCATGATGAACCGCGGCTACGCCATTTTGCCGAAAGTCGTCTCCCATATCGACATCATCCTCGCCGAAGCCATGGCATCCCGCTGGAACTTTGCGGGAAAACATTATGAGATGACTTCCGCCGACGATTGGGAATGGCAGGCCGTGAAGCTCAACGCAGCTCGCGCTGCTAATCCCCGGCTGAACCTTATGACGCTGGATTATTGGGACCCGGCCGACCAGGCGACGATAGCGGCCCTCTATGCGCGCGAACGTGCCGCCGGGTTTCAACCCTATGTTTCAACGCTGGCGCTCGACCGGCTCATTCCGGAGCCAAGATCATGAACATCACGATGATACGCGGTCAGAAGATGGCCTATATGGGCCCTCTCCTTGGGGGCGGTCTGCTGCTGGCGGGCACGGCGCTCCTTCTTCCCAATCGAGGACAGATCGCAGACGCGATCCGCCGCGCTACATTCGTCGCCCCAGCACCTGCGGCGGTGTTGCCGCCCGCTACAACGGCTGAACTGATGCAGCGCTTCACCCAAGGCAAACCGCTGACAGAGCCCGACCTGCGCCATCTGCTTGCCGCTTCAACCTCTACCGCAAGCGGTCCGCTTCTCTCGCGCATGGCTAACCAACTGGAAAGGTCTGGCGGCCAGGCCGCAACTGACCGCATCACCTATGACATTCTCGCCAGCGGCCGTAGCGACGCTGCGCTAGCCTTTCTCGATGGCCGGCCCGATGGACGTTCATCGCCGCTCTGGCGGCTCCGCTTCGAACTGTATCGCAAGCTTGGGGACGATCAGGGGGCGATCGATCTGCTGCGTGCCGCAGTCGTGACTAAGGGAAGCGCGCCTTCGCGCGATATCGCGGAGGCTGCCTATGCGCTCGCCCGGCCGGATATGCTGATTACGGCGGCCGAACATGGCATCGTCCCTCCGCTCACCCGCACCCAATCGCTGGACCTCGCCTCATGGGCGAATGGTGAGAAGCGATATGAGTTGATCGGGCGGATCGATCGCGCGGGGACCCGTGCTTGGCGAGGGGATAATCCCTGGCTCGCCATGACCTTGGCGCAGCGGGCAGGGGATACCGCTTCGGCGTTGCGCTACGCCGCCCTGTTGCCTTCTGGCAGCGACGCGGCACGGGAAAGCATCCTGATCGCCTCGGGTGACAGAGGTGCCATGCGCCGCCTCCTGCTTGAGCGCGCCGCCACAGGCCGGGAAGATCGCGCAGCTGTCGCGCAACAATTGTTGGAAAAAGGGTTCCGTCCGGACGCCATTGCCCTGCTGCGGCAGCAGTCGGCAGGACGGGCAACCGGCGATCCTGCCGCTAACCGCATGCTCTACCTGATGGGACCGCGACCGAGTGCTCAGGACCTCGCCTGGCTTCGCGCGCGCGCCGTGGGCGATCCCAGATGGATTCCCGCCTATCTGGATCGCGAGCAGCCCGCACGCGCGCTGGCATTCCTGGAGGGGCGGTCCAATGCCACCGACACAGCAATTTTGCTCGACCGCATCAGGTTCGCCAGTGCCGCTCATGACGAGGACGCGGCCCGGAGGGCACTTGATCTCCTTCTCGACGGCCGCAGCCTTGATGCACCTGCGATCAAGTCCGCAGCCTCTGCACCTATGTCCGCCGCCATGGCGAGCCGCTATGCTCCCCGCCTTGCCCAAGCGCGCATCAGGGCAGGGCAAGCCCGACCCGATGATCACATGACCATCGCATGGAGTGCTTGGGACAGAGGAGATGCTGCTGGAGCAGCGGAGCAATTGAGCGCCTATCTGCGCGAGAGACCCGATGATCGAGCGGCGCTGCGGCTGATGGCAACGGCGAAGGCCAAGCTCGGCGGTCCTTCGAGCGAAAAACCGTGGCTCGCCCGCTTGCTGCCCCTTACTCCGGCCATATCGCGTGAGCGCGCGGAGTTACTCGCCAAGCTCGGCCGGACGTCAGAAGCGATCGCGCTGTTCGAGGCCCTGCGGCAACAATCGCCCGGTGATCGGCAGCTTGATATCCAATATGCCCGGCTGCTGATCGCTGCTGGCGATCCGGGCAAGGCTCGCAAGGTCCTGCGGCCATGATGGTGGCGGCTGCTCTGCTGCTCTCGGCGCCATCGCTGCCCGTTCTCAGCATGGCGATGCTGAGTGACGATGACGTCACCGCTCCGCAACCTGCGTCCGAGGAGTTGCAGGTCAGTTTGAGTTGGCCAGCGCCAGTCCACCTGCAATTGGAGCGCAACCCCTATGAACTGGTTGTCCGGTTCGACCGTCCCATTGGCGATGTGGCGATCAAGCATTTCGCTCAAGAGGCTGGCGCCCAGCTGGCAGACCTGCGCTGGAACGATAACAGCCTGGTGATGCGCGCGGCGTCGGGCCGCCGGATCGAGGGGGTGGTTGAGGGCAGCAGGCTGACGGTTCGCTTCCTGCCGGACAGCGCCACATCTGCGGCAATAGCGCCCCGTTCGCCTGAGCCTGCAGAAACTGCAGATCCTGAGCTCGAACTAGCCATTGCCCGCGCAGAAGCTGACGCCGCTTCAGGCTTTCCCGATATGGCCCGCCGCCGCCTGGCCCCTTTCGCGCAAAGATATCCCGCCGATAAACGTATCCAGCGGCTGATTGCAGACCTGGATGTTGCCGAAGGCGCTCTGATCCTTGGCGCTGCGCGTTATCGCGAAATTGCGGCCGACGATCCCTTTGCCCGCCGAACCTTGGCGGAGGCTGGCGGCAATATCACAGCAGCGGTGACGTTACGCGGCGGGAAGGTTTTTTCGCAAGCAGAAGGAGCGGTGAGCGGGCTGATCCCGCTGGGGCGGCGGGTCTCGGTCGGAGCAGGCTACCGCCATACACGAAGCAAGGCCGATGTCGTTTATGGCCCCACGGGCATCCTGACCGATGTGGTATCACATACCAGCATCGCCGACCTGCTGGCGAACGTGCAACTGGCGCGCACCGTCCGGCTTGAATTGCAAGGAAGCGCGCAACTGGATGAGAGGGTGGTTGGCGGTGGCGCACGCCTCTATGCGGGCCCGCCCGAACGGCAAGGGCGTTTGCTGCTCGCCTACCTGCCTGATGTGGCGACGCCTGAGCAATCGACCTTCGGCGGCTATGTCAGCCGGGCGGGCATTGGCGGCACGTTGAGGCTTACCCCGGAACTGTCGGTGCAGGCCGATGGCAACTGGAACGGCTATGGACTGCGGGGAACCGGCGATCGGACCCGCAGCATTTCGGTGTCAGGCGGGATCGATTATCTACTCCGCCGTCAGTCGCCTTCGCTCGCGCTCACTTATCGGCTCGATGCCGAATATATCGGCCGGATGCGCGCCCGGCCCAATGGACTTGCCTATATTCCGCTCAGCGATCGTGAGAATCATAGTTTCCAACTGGTGGCGGGAAAGTCCTGGACCAAATGGCAGGTCACGGGCGCAGCCGGTTGGACCTTTGACCGGCTAGGGAACACTGACGGGCCCACCGCCAACGTCAGCGCCACCGGGCGGCTCAGCGATGGATGGCGGCTTCAAGCGAGCGGCGGTGTCAGTTCGATCAGCCGCCCGGGCATATCGGGCCGCCAACTGTATCTGCGCCTGGCACTTACACGTTATCTCGGGAGGCTTTGATGTTGAAACAAAGGCCTATCTTCCTGCAGTGCGCCGAGATGCTGGTGATGTTCGCGGTGCTGATGGCGATCGATCATATGCTGCTCGACGCAGACGCGTTTCAGCAACTCAATCCCAACCCCTATTGGCTGCCCGTGCTGGCCATGGCGATCAGTTACGGCACCGGTATAGGTCTGCTGGCGGGACTGGTCGCCTCGGCAATATGGCTCTCGACCCCGCATGCCGGACTGGACATGCCTGATCAGCTGGAAATGCAGTTGCGCCTATCCATCATGCCGCTGCTCTGGATGGTCACGGCGCTCGTCGCAGGCGAGGTAACGGCGGTTCGCATGGCCCGGCTCGCGGCGCAGGATGAGCGCCATCAGGCGATGGACAATAATTGGCAGCGCCTGGCCGAGGTTATCGCCCGTCTTACTAGCATCAATCGCAAGCTACAGGTGCGAATCGCGATCGAGCAGCGGACGGTGAACCAGGCGGTCGCGGCCGCGGTGGGGCTGGCCGAACCCGACCCAGCGCTCCAGATCGATGCAATCGCCCGGCTGATCGCGCTGGCTGCCCAGACCGAGGACTTCACCTTCTACGATATCAGGGCAGGGCAAGTCGTCGCCCGTTTCGCGGGGCGGGATGCGGCAGGGCGGCCGGCTGACCTATCCCGGACGGCACTTGCCCACGCCATGATGGAAAATCCCCGGCCTCTGCATGAGGGCCATTCCACCGAGCAGGGGATATTGGCGCATTTTGGGCTGATCGCGCTGCCTGTGTTTCGGGACGAAGATGAGTTGGGCGGGATGATCATCATCCACAGCGCGCCCAACCTGCGCATCACTGAAGCACGTGTGGCTGAACTGGCGCATATGGCCGAGTTGTTTGGCAACTGCTCGGCACTGTTCGGTGGTGAGCATATGTTCGCGCAAGGGAAGTGGCTGGTTCCAGGAGGCAAAGTGGCGTGATCCGAACGCTCAGCCTCTGCGCATTGGGCGACATGGCGCTGCTACCCGCGTCTGCGTGGCTACCTGGAGGGGTGGTTGGGTTTGCTTTCGCGCATCTTGCCCTGACACTGACCGCGTTAGCGGTCTGCCTCGCGCGGCCGCCCGGTACGGCAACGGCACGAATGCTCGTCTTGCCAGTTGGTGCTGCCTTTGGGCCATGTGGTATGTTGTCACTAACCCTGCTGTCTCCGCATCTGTGGGTTCTCCGACGAAGGCGGCAGCTCACCTATCGGCCTCCGCGCACGCGCCGCTATCATGGCGCGAGAAGCATCAACCCGATCGAACGGCTCTCCCGCATCCTGGATGAGCGGATACGCTATCCCGAAGTGGACGAAGTAGGATCCCTGGCAGGAATGCTGCGCCATGGCAGCCTTCAGTCCCGCTACAAGGCCCTCGAAACGGTGGTCACCTCCTTTGAGCCGAGACTATCACCACTGATCATCATAGCCCTTTCGGACGAAGATCAGACCATCCGCGCTCTTGCTGCCGCAGCAGCAGCCCAGATCAGCTACAATCTGACGCAGCAACGCCAGGAACTGGAGGCGAAGATCGCTCCCAGCCAGAATATGGATGATCGCTACGCGCTGGCGATCTTGCTGGCGGATCATGGATGCCATAACCAGTTGCTACCACAAGCGCAGCGCATGCGTCTTTGTCAGGAAGCGGCCGCTCAGGTGCGCGAGATTGGCAAGATGCTCCCCGAGGATGATGTGCGGCAGCGCCCGTTGCGCACGATCAGTTCGCAGGTCGCGCTGGAAATGATCCATCACAAGGATGCGTCACCCAGGGCGCGCGCTCAGCCTCTGGAGGTCGCCACATGATGGACGACGGCGACGAGTGCGATGTGTGCCTGATCGTCGAGGGAGCCTATCCATTCGTTGTCGGCGGCGTTTCAAACTGGTTGCAGGACCTGATCCTCAGCATGCCGGACGTCCGCTTTTCCGTGATCGCGATCAAGGCTGGCGCTACGATTCAGCCCTGGCGCATGGTCCCGCCGCCCAATGTGGCGCAGATCATTGAAGTTCCGCTGATCGTAGAGCCATCGCCGCCGCGGCGCTTTCCGCCCAGGCAAATGCGGCTGATCGGCCGTTTATTGCTCGCATTTCTCTCCACTGGCGGCAAGGACGACCTGGTGCGGTTGACCGAGGCGCTGGCGAACCTGAAACCCACCCCAACGGCCGGTGACCTGCTCTCCAACGGTGAAATGTTCGCGGTGTTCACCCGTTATTATGACACGGCGTTCCGCTCCGCCTCATTCCATCATTTTTTCTGGGCGATGCGCGTGTTGCTGGGCGGCTTGATCAAGATGCTGCTGACGCCGTTGCCAAGGGCGCGAGTCTATCACACCATATCGACTGGGTTCGCCGGGCTTCTCGCTGCCCGCGCAGCCTATGAAACGGGACGTCCGGCCTTCATCACGGAACATGGCATTTATCTGCTCGAAAGGCAGATAGAGATCATGATGGCGGACTGGATCGGCGATCAGATCGATACCGGCCTTGCGCTGGATCGCGGGGGACATGACCTGCGCGATCTTTGGCTTGCCGTGTTCGAGACCTATACGCGCGCCTGTTACGATGCCTGCAACCCGATAGTAGCGCTCTACACCGCGAATAATGAAACGCAGCGGCGTCACGGCGCGCGTCCTGACCGTCTGAGAGTCATTCCTAATGGGATCGACCCGGGGAACTTCGCGCATATTGACCGTCTCTGCGATCCGGTGCGGCCGCTCGTCGCATTGATCGGCCGAGTGGTGCCGATCAAGGATATCAAGACCTTCATTCGAGCGGCGGCTATTGTTCTAGGCGATATGCCGCAGACCCGCTTCGTCATTCTTGGGCCGCTAGATGAAGACCCGGATTATGCTGATGATTGTGAGACGCTGGTGAAGGAACTCGGCATCGATGGCGCCGTCCGCTTTGAAGGACGCGTGAATGTGACGGACTGGATGCCGCGCATCGACTTATTGGTCCTGACCAGCCTGTCGGAAGCCCAGCCGCTCGTCATATTGGAGGGCGGGGCGTGCGGAATCCCTGCCATTGCGCCCGATGTCGGCAGCTGCCGCGAACTGATCGAAGGCCGCCGCCGGGGCGCCGAGCCGCGTGGCGGGATCGTCACTGAGTTGGTCAATCCAGATGATACAGCCCAGGCGATCCTGAGCTTGTTGCGGGATCCTTCGACGCGGCGAGCGATGGGCGAGGCGCTGCGTGATCGCGTCTTTAGTGACTATGATCGCAGCGCCATTATCGCGGAATATCGCAAGATCTATGAGGAATTGGGCGCGGCCCCGCGCTTTCCCGAACTCCAATAGCTTTCAAACCGATCAATGCTCGCGGAAAGACAGCCAGAGCAGCTGCGTGAGCGGCTCGAACACATATTGCAGGGCGGTGCGCTTGCGCAGAGGTATCAGCGCTTGGACCGGCATCCCCGCGCGAAGCGCGAAATCGCGGCCCCGCACCTTCCGGATCGCTTCCAGTTCCTTGGGCAGGACGGTGATCTCGGCAGTATAATAAGACAGTCCCGTCTTCTCATCCTGGAAGCTGTCGGCGGATAGGCGTGTAACCTGTCCAGTCATGATAGGCAGGTCGCGCTCATGCAGACTGGCGAAGCGAATCTGCGCGTTCTGGCCCGTCCGAAGATCGTCGATGTCATCCGGCGCGATCCGCGCCTCGATCACCAGCCCGGCGCGATCGGGGACCACGTCCATCAGCTTTTGTCCGGCGCCGATCACCCCGCCCACTGTGAAGACATTCAGACCCACCACCGTCCCGGTTGCAGGCGCCCTAATCTGAAGGCGGGCAAGCTGGTCCTTGGCCGCCCGATATTTTGGAAAAATTTCGTTCAGAGAAAATTCCACATCCCGCAGTTCCGATGCGGCCCGTTCCTTATAGGCCTTGACCGCCTCGAGCGACTTCAGGCGGTTTTCACCCCCCTCCGCCGCGGACCGGGCGATGCTTGCCGAGTATTGGCCGGACTGCCCCATCAGATCTGCGCGCGCCCTTTCCAAGGCCCGTATGCGCGATTTCGAGACGAAACCTTTCTCGGCAACGCCGCGCAGACTTTCCAGTTCGTCATTAATGAGCCGCGCCTGCTCGGCTGACGCGTCCAGTTGTGAACGATAGCCGCGTGAGGTTTGCCGGACCTGATTTGCCTGTTCACGCAGTGCCCCTGTCTGTGCTGACAGGACTGCCGCGCGGGCTTGAAACTGTTGCATTTGAAGCGTCATGGCCTCCTGCGCGTCGGCCTTGTCTTGTCCGGTGAAACCAGCGAATTCCGCTGGCCAGTTAATTGTCCCGGTTCCCAGCTGCTCGGCGATCAACCGCGCCCGCTGCGCCTTGAGTTCAATCAATTGAGCGCCATACATGCGCGCCTGTGCTCGCACCTCGGCGGCGGCCAGCTCCATGAGAGGCTGTCCCTGCGTGACATGCTGTCCTTCCTTCACGAAGATTGCACCGACGACGCCGCCGTCCCGGTGCTGCACCGTCTGCCGCTGACCAGCCACCGTGAGCTTGGCTGGAGCATATGCGGCGGCGTCGAGGCGGGCAAATGTTGCCCAACCGAGCAGCAGAACGAAAAAAAGCACGGCGACGATGATGCCAGTGCGCATGTCGGGATCGGCCCGGTCATCAATGTCCGTCATTGTGCCGCTAGGACCAAGGGCAAGAGGCCGGACAGGCCCGGTGACATTGTTCACGGGCAATCTCCTTTGATCATCTTCATGCTTCCGCGACCTTGACCGGATTTTGATCATTGGATCGGATGGCCTTGAGACGGCCGAGCACCTCGTCCCGTGGTCCAAAGGTTTCGATCCGGCCGTCGCGCATCACCATGATCTTATCGACCACGCCCAATATCCCCATTCGGTGCGCCACAACGATGACAGACGCGTTCTTCTTCTTGAGATCCGCCAGCGTGGCGACCAACTGCACTTCGCCCTCCGCGTCCAGATGTGCATTCGGCTCGTCGAGGAAGATGATGTGCGGGTTCCCATATAGGGCGCGGGCGAGCCCGACCCGTTGCGCTTGCCCAGCGGACAAACCGCGTCCGCCCCAGCCCAGCATCTGGTTATATCCGCCGGATAGCCGGAGGATCATGTCATGCACGCCGCTTGCCCGGGCCGCTTCCACCACTGCGGCATCGATCGCGCTTTCGTCGTTGCTGAGGCAGTTCTGGAAACGAGCGATATTGTCCCTGATGGATCCCGGGAATAGCGACGTATCCTGCGGCAGATAGCCGACATAGGGAGCAAGGCGTTCAGTGTCCCAGTCGCGGATGTCCGCTCCGTCGAACCTGATCGTGCCCCGATGTGGCCGACTTGCCCCCGACAACATGCGCAGCAATGTCGATTTGCCCGCGCCGCTCGGGCCCACGATCGCGATGACTTCGCCCGGCTCGACGGCGAAACTGATGTCGGCAAGGATCGCCGCCTCTTGGTTCGCGCTCAGCAATGTCACATGTTCCGCGACAATCCGGCCGGCAGGCGCCGGCAACTGTGTGAGCGCGATATCCGCTTCGCGTGCTGCGAGAAGGTCGTTGAGCGTCTCATAGCTGCCACGCGCCTTCACGAAGCTGCGCCATGTATTCAGTAACTGATCGATGGGCGCCAATGCACGGCCGACAAGGAAAGACGCCGCGAAGATCGCTCCTGCTGAAATGGCGTTGTTAACGGCCAGCCAAGCGCCCAAGCCCAGTGCAAGTGACTGTAGCGAAAGCCGGATGAACTTGCTAAGCGCCACATGACGCCCGCCCGCAAAGCTCGCTTCGGTCTGGAGACGCAGCATCGTCTGGCGCTCGGCCAGATGGCGGTGAACCAACGCCTGCCGCATTCCCAGCGCACGGATGATCTCCGCTCCGGCGAGCGTTTGCTCCTGGCTCACATAAGCCTTGCTTGCTGCTTCATTGGCGCGGGTCAGCGGCTGGCTGGTCTGCCGCTCATTCCTGAATGTGATAAAAAGCAGCACCGCGCCGCCCGCCACCGCCAACGCGGCTATTGCCGGATGAATGATGAAGCAAATGATCACGTAGATCGGGCTCCAGGGGATGTCGAAGATCGTCAGGATCGTCGGCCCGGTCAACGCTTGGCGAAGCGTGTCGAATTCGCGCAAGACCTGCTTGTTCATTGTGTCCGCGGTAGGGCCGCGCCGCATCAGGGTGGTGTCCAACAGAACTCCGGACAGCTGCCTGTCGAGCCGCACGCTGGCCCGGACCAGCAGTCGCGATCGCACAAACTCCAGCAGAGACAGCGCCGCAAGGGAGATGAGGAGGATCAGCGTCAGGAATAAGAGCGTCGTCGTCCCATGCTCCGACACGACCCGATCATAGACCTGCAACATGTAAAGAACTGGCGCGATATAGAGTAGGTTGAGCAACGCGCTGAAAATCAGAGATGACAGGAAATGCCGGCGGCAGGACGAAAGCGCCTGGGCCATGATATCCGATGGATGACCAAGGTCCAGCATCATGCCCGGCCCCCTACTATGGAAATTGCCCCGAGAACAGGAATCATAATGAAAAGGGAAGGGCGGCAAAATATGCCTAAAAGGATAGTCGCTGGGCCAAATGGGTCAGAATGGGTCACTGGCCCGTGGCGATCGCGATCATAGCGCGAATATCGGTATGTTCTTCCAGTTGCGCTGCTATCTCGTCGAGTGCCTGATTAACGGAGGAGTCATAATTCTCTCGCGCAGACTGCCCGCCTATGGTCCCCATCATCGCCCTGCGGAGATCGGTACTGGCGAACAACCCGTGGACATAAGTGCCGGATATTCGTCCGTCAGCGCTGATTGCGCCATCGGATCGACCGCTGTCCAGTTCTGCGAATGGTCGTGCGCAGTCAGGTCCGGTGGTGATGCCGACATGCATTTCATATCCGCTGAAGCTCTGCTCAACGGCACGCCCGCTCACACGTTCCAGGGATTTGGAAGCGGCTAACCGCGTCTCGACATCGAGTAACCCGAGACCTTGGATCGTCTCAGGCGTGCCCTCGATACCCTCCGGATCAGTGATCGTTCGGCCAAGCATTTGATAACCGCCGCAGATGCCCAAGATGGGTTTTCCCCGACGATGATGAGCTAGGATATCGATGTCCCACCCTTCCGATCGAAGCGCTCGAAGATCGGCGATCGTCGCCTTCGATCCCGGCACGACAATCAGGCTAGCCTCCGCCGGTATGGGCTGGCCGGGTGGTACCATGACAAGATCGACTGCCGGTTCCAGCTTGAACGGATCAAGATCGTCGAAATTGGCGATGCGCGGCAGGATGGGGCACGCGATCACCAACCGCTCACCGCTCTTTTCATTTGCTCGCTCCAGCACGACCGCATCTTCGCTCGGTAGTCTAGCCGTCGCTTTCAACCAGGGAATTACACCCAATCCCCGCCATCCTGACAGTTCCTCGATCTGGCGATAACCGTCCTCGAATAAGGCAGGATCGCCGCGAAACTTGTTGATCAGGAATCCACGGATCATCGCGGCATCGGCGGGATCGATGACAGCCTTTGTCCCTGCAATCGCCGCAATCACGCCGCCCCGGTCTATGTCGCCGACGAGGACCACCGGCACATCGGCAGCGCGAGCGAAGCCCATATTGGCGATGTCCCCCGCCCGCAGATTGATTTCTGCAGGCGACCCGGCGCCCTCGACCACAACGATATCGCACTGCTGGCGGAGCCGGTGATAGCTCTCCATTACCGCCTCGAGCAATTCGCCACGCGCTGTCCGGAAGTTCCCTGCGCCTAGAGAACCGCGAACCTTTCCATGCACGACCAGTTGCGAAGTTCGGTCGGCCTGTGGCTTCAGCAGTACCGGGTTCATGTCGCTGTGCGGCTCCACGCCCGCCGCCAGCGCCTGCAAAGCTTGTGCCCGTCCGATTTCCCCACCGTCGATGGTGACGGCGGCATTGTTCGACATATTCTGGGGCTTGAACGGACGCACCCGAAAGCCGCGATGGACGAGGGCTCTGCACAGCCCTGCGACCAACACTGATTTGCCGACGTCGGACCCTGTCCCCTGAAGCATGAGCGCAGCCATGACGGGCTCCTGCATGTGCTTGTGCCGCAGGTCAACTGCCGCGCTATTTGGAAAGAAGCCCTTCAGCCAAGCAAATGGCGCTGCAAGTCCACCGCGTCCAGGATCTTGCCGCCCGCCATGAACACGGAGCCCGTGCACGCCAAGGCGAGAAGGTGCCCGCCGGTGCCGGGATATTGCTGCATATAGACGATACCGCGCTCGGTAGCGCCGAGCGCAAGCGCGTAGATGACCAGGAACGCCTCAAACTTCGTCTTGATCGTGAAGAGGCGCTTAATCCGTTCCATCGGTCCCACTCGAGCGACGATTGGCTCTAGGGAATTAAGTCGCCCGAAAGCTGCAAATGGTCAACAAGCATTAACCACGATTGTTCGATCTGGGCAATGAGGCGTGTGTCCGCCAGCTCATCCGGAGCGATCTCTTCCGGCCAGTAGCGCGCGACAATAGCCGCGATTTCGTCAAGCTTCCCTTCGTGCACCAGAAAGCGCGGATCGACATTGGCGGGGTCCGCTACCACCCGCAGTCTCAGGCAGGCAGGGCCGCCGCCATTCGCCATTGATTGCCGCACATCGACGGGGACCAACTGCCGGATCGGACCATTGCCAGCGACCATCTGCTCCAGCCACGTCCAAACATTTCCAACACTCTTCGCCTCCGTCGGCAGGATCAGTGCCATGCCTCCATCGGGCAGTGTGACCAGTTGGGCGTTGAAAAGGTAGCTTTGAATAGCGTCAGCAAGACTTATCGCATGGTCGGGCACTTCGATAATCTGAGCAGCTGGCAGCAGGCTTCGTAAATCAGCATAGAGACGTTCCTTGTCGGCAAAGGCCCGTTCATGTGCGAAAAGCACATGTTCATTGGCGACAGCGACCACGTCATTGTGGAAAGCGCCCGCTGCAATTGCGTCTGGCGACTGCATCGCAAAAATCGTGCGGGCCGGATCGAGCCGGTGTAGCCTCGCCACTGCCTTGCTCGCTTCGATATGCTGACGCGACGGATATGGCCCGCCGGATTGTCCATAGACAAATATCTCAACACCGCGCTCCGCGTGGCGTTCGCATAACCGCATGTGGTTAGCGGCGCCCTCATCGCCAAAAGGGGCAGGAATGGGGGGATGAACGGCAAAAGCCTGCCGATCGGAAAAGGCTATCCGCAGTTGTGCCAGAGTCTGCGGCCACTCGTGGCTGCGGTGGGGCATGGTGACAAGGTTGGCGGCGGTCAAATGCGTGCGGCCATCGTCCGTGTCGGCAGCGGGTGAAACCGTCGCGGCGTTGGCCGCCCACATCGAGGATGCAGATAATGCTGCCGCCCGGATAGCCGGTTCCGCGTCGCTGATGTTCGTGCCGAGAGAGTCCAGCCATCGGCCATCGGGCCTCCACTGCGGTAGAAATATACCTTGAGATAAGCCAAGCTGCAGGTTCGCGCGCATTTTTTCGATGCCCTGCAGGGCGGCCGCACGGGGATGTGATACGGCTTTTGCATTGCGGGTCGATGCTAGGTTGCCAAGGCTCAGTCCGGCATAATTATGGCTGGGGCCGATCAGACCGTCGAAGTTGATTTCGCGAACCGTCATGCGCGCGCCACCATCGTGAACCGTTGTCCAATTTCCAGTCCCAGTCGCGCGGCACTCTCCTTGTCGATTGATATTGCCTCGCCATCGTTTCGGCGGACAAAGCCATAGGTACAGCGAAAGTTGGCAAGCTGTCCGGCGGCAACAAGCTGTTTTTCTCCGCCGCTGTCGTGGACAGCTGCCAATGCGACGTCCTGTGCGTGAATGATGGTCTGAAGCGAGTTGATCTGACCAACCATGGTGGGACCACCGTCAAAAATATCGACATAGCCGGGATCGCTGAACCCTTCCGTCTCCAGCATCCGCATCGCAGCGCGGCCGTTGGGATGAGGCATGCCAATCACGGACCGAGCGCTGTCGTTGAGCATGGCGGTGTAGATCGGCGTCTTGGGCATCAGATCGGCGATGAATTGGTTCCCATGGATAGCGTTGAACTCGTCCGCCTCCTGAAAGCTCATGCCGAAGAAGCGCCCAGCAAGCCCATCCCAGAAGGGCGAGCCGCCTGCTTCATCAATGACGCCGCGCAATTCCGCAATCACTCGATCTCCGAAACGTGAACGATGGTTCCGAATATAGAGATATCGGCTGCGGGCGAGCAGCAAGCCTAGACCTTCGGCTCGCTCGCGCGGGTGCAGGAACAGGCCCCCGACTTCGGTAGAGCCCTCAAGGTCCGTGACCAGCGAGAGCATCTGCGCGCGGAACGTGCGCGACAGCTCCCGGCTATGTTGCGTCATGACGCCCAGGCGATAGGAATAGAAGGGCGAGCTTTGACCTACCTTGCTGAAGATCTGACAGGTGCCGCGAACTTGACCCGTCGCGCTGTTCTCCAGCACCAGCACGATCAAATCGTCTTCGACCTCGTCGGTGTCCCGGTCCAGAGCGATTTCTGTTCTTTTCAGCTTTTGCTCGAGTGCATGTCGATCCGCTGGCAGGTTGGTGAACCCGCCTCCCGTTATTTTCGCTAGTTCATACAGGGTTTGAAGATCATCCAAACGCGCCGTTCGCATAACGAAGCTCAAGCTGGTGTCCTCCCTACAATCTGCCCTGTGCGATACGCAGCAGGGTCAGCGCAGAAAGCTGTGCCCGTTCGGCCAAGCTTTCGACGATCAGATATTCGCCGTCGCTGTGAATAGCGCCGCCGCGCACTCCCATCGTATCTACGACCGGTACACCGCACGCAGCGATATTGTTTCCATCGCATACGCCCCCAGTATCGCGCCATTCGATTTGCAAGCCAAGGTCGGCGCCACATTGCTTGACGAGCTTGAAGAGGCTCATCGCCTTACCGTCCATTGGTTTGGGTGGCCGGCCGAAGCCGCCATGTACGCTCATGCTCACGTCATGTTCTTGGGACACATCGGCGATAGAGCGTCTGATAAGCTGCTGCGCCGCCTCTTCAGCGTCCGCTGTTCGCGGGCGGAAGTTGACGCGCAGGATGGCCTTGTCGGGAACGACATTATTAGGTCCGCCGCCGTCTATCCGCGCCGGATTGCAAGTGAGGCCGGAGCCGCTGCCCGCTTTCAAGCGCAAGGCGAGATCTGCCGCGGCTAGCAACGCGTTGCGGCCTTCCTCAGGATTGCGCCCTGCATGAGCGCTGTGGCCTGTGACTATTATAGAGAAATTGCCGCTGCCCGCCCGCGCTCCAGCCAATGTGCCATCGGGAAGCGCAGGCTCATAAGTAAGGGCGGCAACCTTGCCGCGCGCTGTGTCGCGGAGGAGCCTTGCTGAAGAGCCGCTGCCCAATTCCTCGTCACTGTTGATGACGACGTCATAGCCGATTTTCGTGAAATCTGCAGAACCTTCCAGCGCCCGTAATGCCGCCAGCATGACGGCGAGACCACCCTTCATGTCCGCGACGCCGGGGCCATTAAGCGTATCCGTATCAGCCCATTGAACCGTCTGAAAAGCGTGATCGGCTGCGAACACCGTATCCATGTGGCCCGTAAGAAGCAGCCGGAAGGGTACATCCGGTCGTACCGAAATCAGCAGATGCCGCCCGGGGTGCGAACGCTCCAAGTGACCAGCCGGGCTGATCGTTTCGACCTCATCTGGGTCGATCAACCGGGTTTCCCCCGGCAAAATCGAGAAGGCATCCGTCAGCAGACCGGCGACGGTCGCTAATCCCGCCAGATTGCGCGATCCACTATTGACCGCAGCCCATTCCTGCACCTGGTTAAGCATCGGCGCAGCCGAGGCGCGTTCCATTAGCTCGCATTCGGACGACGATAGGCCGTTCATCCGCGCGAGCTTATCAGACACAGTGCCTGCTCTCCAGCGCAGTGAGCCTTCTTCAAATCAATGCTTTAAATTCCTGCAGGATATCCCGGTAAAGCTTGCGCTTGAACGGCACGATAACGTCCGGCAACGCCTCTGGATTGATCCACTTCCACTCGGAAAATTCCGGTTCGTGGGTAGCGATATTGATATCATGATCGCCGCCCAGAAAACGGGCGAGGAACCAGATTTGCCGCTGGCCGCGGAATTTTCCACCCCAGAGCTTTCCGACAAGCTCAGATGGCAGGTCGTAGAAATGCTCGTCGCGCGCTTTCGCGATGATCTCGACATGGTCACGCCCGATGCCAGTTTCCTCGCCCAGTTCGCGCAAAGCGGCTGCCTTCTCATCCTCGCCATCGTCGATGCCGCCTTGCGGCATCTGCCAAGCCTCGACTTCGCTGTCGATCCGCTGTCCGACGAAGACCTTCCCATCCATGTTGACGAGCATCACACCGACGCAAGGCCGGTATCCAAGCTCCGAATCATTTGGCACTGACGCCATGATGTCCCCTGACGATTATCTCTGCCGCCCGCTTTCAACCGACGGCGTTGTGCAGTGCAATGATAATCCTTGAAATGACGCCAGTCCATTAGCGAAAAGTTGCACCGCTTTGTTCGGACAGCTTTTTGCGCTGAATTGGGGCGGGGGATTGGAACAGTGCTCAACCAGTGGCAAAGCTGATACATGCCCGGCCCCGTCATCCTCTGGCTCCGTCAAGATCTCCGCCTCTCTGACCAAGCTGCCCTCGTCGCAGCGGTGAAAGAGGGACCGGTGATCCCCGTATATATCCTTGACGATGCCGCCCCAAAGCAGTGGACAATAGGGGCGGCGCAGCGATGGTGGCTGCACTATAGCTTGAAATCATTGGATGAAGGTCTTCGCCAGAAGAGCTCTCGGCTCATTCTGCGGCGTGGCGATTGCGCAGCGGAATTGCAGCGGCTGGCTGAGGAAACGGGCAGCCGACGCGTGCATGCGCTATCCCATTATGAGCCGTGGTGGCGAAACATCGAAAGAACTGTAGCGCAAGAGCTTGACCTGCAACTTCACGAAGGGATGCTGCTATTGCCGCCCGGCTGCGTCCGGACATCGACTGGGGGGCTTTATCAAATCTACACCCCGTTTGCGCGCGCCACGATGCTCCACATGCCTCCTCCCGAACCTCAGCCTGCGCCATCGCGCATTGATCCGCCTTCTGAGTGGCCAGCCAGTGATTCGCTTGATGATTGGGACCTCCGTCCCACCCATCCTGATTGGGCGGCAGCTTTCGCTAAAGACTGGGAGCCTGGAGAAGCAGGAGCCCGTCGAAACGTCGCGTCCTTTCTCGACGAAGTGAAAGACTATGATGTGGCACGCAATCTGCCGTCGGTAGAAGGGACTTCGCGGTTATCGCCTTATTTGCATTTCGGGGAAGTGTCTCCGGCCTACGTCTGGCATCGGGTCAGCGCCGCGCCGGGCGACGCGACGACCTTCCTCAAGGAGGTGATTTGGCGTGATTATGCGCACACCCAGATATGGGCACTGCCCGCTTATGGCTCACAAAATGCCAGACCGGACTTCAACAGGATACCGTGGCGCGACCTGCGCGAGGCCAAAGGCGATTTCGTCGCCTGGAAGAAGGGGCGAACCGGTTATCCGATCGTCGATGCGGGCATGCGGCAACTTTGGGCCACTGGCTGGATGCACAATCGCGTTCGCATGATCGCGGCGAGTTTTCTCATTAAACATCTGCTCATTGATTGGCGTCATGGCGCACGCTGGTTCTGGAACACATTGGTGGATGCGAACTACGCCAACAATAGCGTCAACTGGCAATGGGTCGCGGGAAGCGGCGTCGATGCCAACCTCTTTTCACGCATCATGGCGCCGTTGACCCAGTCTCCAAAATTCGATGCTGCAGATTATATAAGGCATTGGGTGCCCGAACTGGCGCACCTCGATGACAAGGTGATCCACGATCCCGACTCCCATGACGTACGCCCGCCCGCTTATCCGTCCAAACTCATCGGTCACCGAGAAGCGCGTGAACGAGCATTGGCCGCCTACCGGCAGAGCAGGAGGTGACAGAATGAAAGATCAAGGGGCAGAGGTGAGGGCATGAATGCGATAGACCCTCGGCGTGGACGGCGCGCGCTATCCGTACGGCATTCTCCGGTCGAACGTTCGGAGGGATGGACCTCACGTCTGGTCGCTCCACATCTTCATCGCCTGCTGGACCGGATAGACGCGGGACTTGAGAAGGGCAGTTTGGAAGCGGTGCTGCCCGACGGGAGCATCCGGATACTGGGTGGACGTGCGGACGGCCCGGTCTGCCAGGTCCGCCTTGTTCGTTGGCGCGCTTTGCTGCGCTTGATAGCTGGTGGTTCGGCTGGCTGGTACCGGGCATGGGCAGCCGGCGAGTGGACGAGTCCGGATCCAGTTCCCCTGTTTGCATTGTTCATGGCAAATGCCGTGACCCTCGGCAATGTGGCGCGTCGGAATGGGCCGGGACGATGGATTGGCCGATTTTTGCACTGGGCGCGGCGAAATGATCGCAAGGGATCGCGCCGGAACATCGCCTATCATTATGATCTGGGGAATGATTTCTACAGCCTCTGGCTTGACCGGCAAATGCATTACTCAAGCGCTCTCTTCCGCGATCCGGATGACCCGACCGAAAGCCTGGAAAGGGCGCAGCAGCGGAAGGTCGATGCGATACTGGACCGGCTCGGCCTGAAGGACGGCGGCAGCTTATTGGAAATCGGTTGTGGCTGGGGCGGTCTAGCTGAGCAAGCGATGGCACGTTGCCGCATAAGCTATGACGGGCTGACGCTTTCGGCGGAGCAGGCTGCTTATGCGCGCGAACGGCTGGGGCCAAGCGCCAATATCCTGCTGACCGATTATCGTGACGCGCAAGGGCAATTTGATGCGATCGCCAGCGTTGAGATGGTGGAAGCCGTGGGCCAGGAATATTGGCCAGCTTACCTTGCCGCTATATCAAGGCTACTGAAGCCGGGGGGTAGGGCTGCTGTCCAATATATTTTGATCGATGACGCTATTTTCAGAAAATATGCCCGCAGCGCAGATTTCATCCAAACCTATATCTTCCCAGGCGGCATGCTGATTTCCGAGAGCCGCTTCCGTGCACTCGCGGCCGCTAATGGGCTCGCCTGGCACGAGGTGACCCATTTTGGCCTGCACTATGCCGAAACGCTGCGGCGTTGGAGGGAGCGATTCGATCTGATTGTCGATCGTGGCCTGCTCCCCCCTAGCTTTGACCAGCATTTTGTCGCGCTCTGGCGCTATTATCTCATGTATTGTGAAGGCGGCTTCCGGGGCGGCATGATCGACGTCGCGCAAGTGACGCTAGTAAAACCGAACTAAGCGTCAATCCACGCGGTGGTGGTAGCCGTTGGGCCGGTCGGTCAGGACAAGATCGACAATGGCTTGGCCGACCACTTCGGGTCCTTTGAGCGTCGCCGGATCTTCGCCCGGGAATGCGCGCGCGCGCATCGCGGTCCGCGTGGCGCCCGGATCGACGATATGCGTGCGAATCGCGGAGATATTTTTCACCTCCTCGCCATAGGCGCTGACCAGCGTTTCTAATGCGGCTTTGGACGCGCCATATCCGCCCCAATAGGCGCGCGGTGCGGTCGCGACGGATGATGTGACGGCGATCACGCGCGCATTGGCACTGGCGCGTAGCATCGGATCGAATGCGGCGATCAGCGCCTGTGGCGCAGCTATGTTGAGTGTCAGCAGCCGTGCAAATTCCTTCGCATCAATTGCGGGCACCGCAGCCAGACTACCCAGCGTCGCGGCATTGAGCACGAGAACGTCCAGCGCCTGCCAGCGGCCCGACACTGCCTGCGCAAGCCGCCCGATGCTTTCGCCATCGATCAGGTCGAGAGGCGCTATGGTGGCATTGCCGCCTGCGCTATGGATGTGTTCTTCAACTTCTTCCAGACCAGCGACCGTCCTGGCGGTCAGGATGACATGCGCACCCGCCGCACCCAAGGCTTCGGCGGTTGCCGCACCAATGCCCCGACTAGCGCCAGTTACCAGGGCAAGCTTACCGGAAAGAGGAAGAGTGGACATGAAGCATCCTGTTCGCCCGTCTCCACCGAGAGGGCCGGTTCGTTAGGTGAAATTGGTGGCTACTCAGAGCGAGCAGCCAACCCGAGTCGGATGAAGGATCAGACGACCCGCTCTGCCAGCAGTTCGAGCTGGTTCTGAACGACGACTTCGTCCTGATCGGTGAGCGTGGTCGGGTAGTCGCCCGTGAAGCAGGCGTCGCAATATTGCGGCCGAATGTCAGCCCGCTTCGCTTCTCCAAGCGCCTTGTAAAGCCCGTCGATCGAGATGAAAGACAGGCTGTCGGCATGGATAAAATCCTGCATCCCGCCGATGTCCAAGCGATGCGCCAGCAGCTTGGTGCGCTCCGGGGTATCGACGCCATAGAAGCAGCTGTGCCGGGTTGGCGGGCTAGCGATGCGCATATGCACTTCCTTTGCCCCAGCCTCGCGCATCATCTGAACGATTTTGAGACTCGTGGTCCCACGCACGATCGAATCGTCTATAAGGACAACCCGCTTGCCATCGATAAGCGCACGGTTGGCATTATGCTTGAGCTTCACCCCGAGGTGGCGGACCTTGTCGCCCGGCTGGATGAAGGTGCGGCCGATATAGTGCGACCGGATTATCCCCAATTCAAATGGGATACCGGACTGTTGGGCATAGCCGATCGCCGCGGGCACGCCGCTGTCGGGGACTGGAATGACCAAATCGGCATCCACAGGGTTTTCGACCGCCAACTGTGCACCGATTGCTTTGCGAACCGAATAGACGCTCGACCCATCGACTATTGAATCAGGGCGGCTGAAATAGACATGTTCAAAGATGCAGGGGCGGGGGTGCACTTCGCCGAATGGCCGGTGGCTACGAACCTGGCCATCATGAGTCACAATGACCAGTTCGCCGGGCTCGATCGAACGCAAATGCTCTGCGCCTACGACATCGAAAGCCACCGTTTCGGAAGCGAAGATGATGGAGTCTCCGAGTTTACCCATGACCAGCGGCCGAATGCCTAGCGGATCGCGGCATGCAATCATGCCTTCAGGCGTCGTGACAATAAGAGAATAGGCGCCTTCGACCTGCTTTAGGGCATCGATGAATTTGTCCAGCAGCGTCCGGTATGTGGAGGTTGCCACCAGATGGATGATGACCTCCGTATCGGACGTCGATTGGAAGATGGACCCGCGGCGAATAAGCTCGCGGCGCAGCTTCATCGCATTGGAAATATTGCCATTATGCGCGATGGCGAAGCCACCCGAATTGAGTTCGGCATAAAGCGGCTGCACGTTACGAAGCGAGGTTTCGCCGGTGGTGGAATAGCGGACATGGCCGACCGCTGTATCGCCGGGGAGCCCGCGAATCACTTCGTCGCGGTCGAAATTGCCTGCCACATGACCCATCGCTCGATGGGTATGGAAATCATGGCCGTCCCAGCTGGTAATACCCGCGGCTTCCTGTCCGCGATGTTGGAGCGCATGAAGGCCAAGCGCCACGATCGCCGAAGCGGTTTCGGCTTGAATGACCCCGAAAATGCCGCATTCTTCACGCAGCTTGTCGTCGTCGAACGGATTTGTCGTAAACATGGGTGCGAGCGGATCCATAGCCGATGCTGTACGCCTCAATTGGGCTGCTGCGCGCGCATATAGTGGTTCGATTGCGATTTGTCGCCTGCTAGTAACAAAAAAGCCTGCTCAGCTGTGTAAAGGGCGGGATTTTTCTGCGTCGGCAGGAGCAAAAAGGGCTACTGGCTTTGCGAGCGAGGCGCGGCTAAAGAGCCTGTCCAAATGCACCGCTTCGCCAATCCTGCCCGCTTCCTCAAGATCGCTCGGCCGCTCACTGTCTGGCTTTTCTGGCCCGGCCTCGCGCTGCTTGTGGCGGGAGCGACCTGTGGCCTGTTCATGACGCCCGCCGATTACCTTCAAGGCGAGACGGTCCGGATATTGTATATCCATGTGCCTGCGGCATGGCTGGGCATGGCCGGGTGGGCGGGCATCGCTATCGCGGCACTTATGCAGTTGGTCTGGCGGCACCCGCTTGCAGCCGTCGCGGGACGGGCGATTGCGGCGCCAGGAGCATTGTTCACTGCAATCTGCCTTGCCACAGGATCAATCTGGGGGCGCCCTACGTGGGGAACGTGGTGGGAATGGGATGGCCGTATGACGTCCATGCTTGTGCTCTTGTTCCTGTATCTTGGATATATTGCGCTCGGCAATGCGAGCGCTCGTCAGGGGCAGGGTGGGGTGAGTCCCGTTACGGCCATTTTTGGGCTCGTCGGAGCGGTGAACATACCGATTATCAATCGTTCCGTCGTGTGGTGGAACAGCCTGCATCAGGGACCCAGCATCACTTTAAGCGGTTCGAGTATCGATGTGTCGCTGCTTTGGCCGCTTGGCTTCACGCTTACAGGATTTTCGCTGCTGTTCGGCGCCATCGTCCTGATGCGGATGCGAACGATATTGGCCCGTAACAAGGTGGAAGCGCGCATGCAGCGGCTGGCGCGAGGATAGCGGCATGAACCAATGGGCCTTTGTGATCGGCGCCTATGCACTCACCTTTCTGGGCACGGCCGCGCTGTGCCTGTTTTGCTGGCGGTCCATGCGGAGCGCGGAAATGGCCGCGCAAAAATTGTCGGATAAGTCATGAAGGCCAAGCATCAACGTCTGATACTGGCCTTGGTCGCTTTGCTCGCCCTGATTGGTGCAGGTCTGCTCGCGGCATCCGCGCTGCGCGACGAAGCAGCCTATTTCTACGCGCCCGCCGATGTCCGCACCAAGGGTGTGGAGCCTGGTAAGGCCATTCGCCTGGGGGGCATGGTGGTTAGAGGCAGTTTAAAGCGCGCGGCAGACGGTGTGACTATCCATTTTGATGTAACCGATGGCCAAGCGACGGTTCCAGCGATCTTCAAGGGTATAGCGCCCGACCTCTTTCGCGAAGGATCGGGCGTGGTCGCAGAAGGCTCGTTCGACACCTCAGGCACTTTTGTCGCCACCAACCTGCTGGCCAAGCATGATGAGCGCTACATGCCCCGTGAACTGGAAGGCATGCGCTATAATGAGAAGACACATGAAATGAAGGCCGATCGGTGAACATGATCCATTCGGTAACCAATCGGGAAATATTCGGGGAGGGCGCATGATCGCGGAAGCCGGCTTAGCCGCGCTATGGTTGGCCGCCGCGCTGGCGCTGCTTCAATTGATGTTGTCGGGTCTTGGCCTTGCTGGAGACAAGCCGGAGCTATTAGGGGCCGTCCGTCCCATAGCTGTCGCGCAGGGTTTGCTGACCGCAATCGCATTTGTGTCGTTGATTACGCTCTTCATGCGGTCCGACATGTCGGTGTTGCTGGTTGCCACCAACAGCCATTCGATGAAGCCTTGGCTCTATAAGTTCGCGGGAACCTGGGGCAACCACGAAGGGTCGATGCTGCTCTGGGTGACCGTCATGGGGGTCGCTGGTGCGGCTGTGGCCTTATTTGAGCGGGCGCTGCGACGCGAGACGCATATGGCGACGCTCGGCGGACAGGCCGCTATCAGCCTCGGCTTCTATGCTTTCCTGCTATTCGCCTCCAATCCGTTCGCCCGGATCAATCCGCCGGCGGCGGACGGTCAGGGGCTCAATCCACTCCTGCAAGACCCCGGTCTTGCCTTCCACCCGCCCACTCTATATCTTGGCTATGTCGGCCTCTCCGTCGCGTTCTCTTTTGCCATTGGGGCTTTGCTCACGCGGCAGGTAGATGCGGCTTTCGCGCGCGCCATGCGGCCTTGGGTGCTGGCTGCCTGGATACTCCTGACGTTAGGGATCACTGCGGGGAGCTACTGGGCTTATTATGAGCTAGGCTGGGGCGGCTGGTGGTTCTGGGACCCTGTGGAAAACGCCTCGCTAATGCCTTGGCTTGCCGCCACGGCGCTGCTGCATAGTGTGACGGTTCTCGCGACCCGCGACGCGCTCAGGGCCTGGACCGTGATGCTGGCTGTGATCGCCTTCTCCATGTCGATGGTCGGGACCTTCCTCGTCAGGTCGGGCATATTGACCAGCGTTCATGCATTCGCCGTCGATCCGGAGCGTGGCACCTTCATTCTTGTGCTGCTTGGTGTCTATATCGGTGGGGCGCTCGCGCTGTTCGGTTGGCGCGTCGGTGCCGTTCGAGAAGGTGCGCCTTTTGAGCTCGTCAGCCGCGAGACGATGTTGGTTGTCAATAATTTGCTGCTTTCGGTCATTCTCGGCCTTGTCCTCATCGGCACTCTCTATCCGCTGTTGACCGAAGCTTTCGGGCATAAAGTGTCTGTGGGCGCCCCCTATTTCGATCGGATCGCCGGGCCGGTTGCCCTCATCCTGATGATCGTCATGGCGGCGGGGCCTCTTACGCGCTGGCGCCGGGACCGGTTCGGAGAGGTGTCCCGCCGCCTGATCGCCCCTGCAGTGATCGCCTTGCTCGTTGTTGCCGGCCTAGCGATGCTCGTCTGGGGAAGGATTGGCGTCCTGCCTTTCCTTGGGCTGGTCATCGCCTTGGCGGTAGGCGCAGCAAGTGTCGCGCCCCTGTGGAAGCGAAATCTGCGTCGCACCCCCATTTTTACCTGGGGCATGGTGATCGCACATTTAGG
Organism: Sphingobium sp. EP60837; assembly: GCF_001658005.1. Lineage (NCBI taxonomy): Bacteria > Pseudomonadati > Pseudomonadota > Alphaproteobacteria > Sphingomonadales > Sphingobiaceae > Sphingobium > Sphingobium sp. EP60837. The sequence continues at coordinate 132,671 of NZ_CP015986.1, forward strand.
ATGTGCCGTCAGCCTTGCTGGCATGGCGAGTGATTCCGCCTTCACGGTAGAGAAGCTTGCGGCCGTGCGACCCGGTGACATCGTCGAAGCGGCCGATTGGAAGCTGCGCCTCCTTCAGATTTCGCCGATAGCTGGGGATAATTGGACAGCCTTGCAGGCGGACATGGAGGTCAGCCGCAATGGCGGACCGCCCGTGATATTGCATCCTCAATCGCGCTTCTTCGCATCGCCGCCGACCACCACGACTGAAGCGGCCCTCCTCACGCGCTGGAATGGCCAACTCTATGTCGTTCTGGGTCAGGAGGCGGATCAGGGCCGCTGGCAGCTTCGTATATGGTGGAAACCCTTCGTGACGCTCATTTGGCTGGGTGGAGGATTGATCGCCCTGGGCGGTGCATTGGCATTGCTGGGCCGTGAGCGGCGGGGCTGGCTTATCAAGTGGCGGGGAAGGGCCGCCACGGCATGAGGAAGCTGCTGATCTGGCTACCCCTCGCGCTCTTTGCGGGTTTTTTCATATTGTTCGCGAGTGGCCTCCTCAAACCCGACGATAGGGTCATCACGTCGAAACTAGTCGGCAAGACGCTTCCGGTTTTCACTTTGCCAGCGGCAGCAAGTGATCGGCCCCCACTGGCGAGTACGCAGTTGGCGACAGGAAGGCCCCGCCTCCTGAACATATTCGCCAGTTGGTGCGTCCCCTGCGCCGCCGAGGCGCCGCAGCTCATGGCGCTGAAAGAGGCGGGAGTGGAAATCGACGCCATCGCGATCCGCGACGCACGACCGGATGTCGATCGTTTTCTGCAGCGTTACGGCAATCCCTATTCGCGCATCGGACTGGATGCGCGCAGCAGTGTCCAGATCGCGATCGGCTCGTCCGGCGTTCCGGAGAGTTTCATCATCGATGGCAGGGGGCGAATTGCTTATCAGCATATAGGCGACATACGCGCCGACGACCTGCCGATGATCTTGCAGCGCCTGAGGGATACACGATGAAGACGTTGCTGGCCTTGTTCGCGTTGCTATTCAGCACGGCGGTATCGGCGCAGTCGGCGCTTCCACCTGCCCCTTATGCCGATCGGCAGATCAGCGATCCCGCGCTTGAGCGCAAGGCGAAAGCTTTGATGGAGACCATTCGCTGCCTCACCTGTCAGAGTCAGTCGATCGCTGACAGCAATGCGAGCCTTGCAGGAGATATGCGTTCCCAGATCAGGGAGCGGATAATGGCTGGCGAAGAACCCGAACATATTCGGACATGGCTGATCGAGCGCTACGGCGATTGGGTAAGCTATGAGCCCACCGCTGATCCCGTCCTGTGGCCTTTGTGGGGCGCACCATTGCTGCTGATCGGCCTTGGCCTGCTGTTGCTGCGTGGCCGTATCAAGCGAGGAAAGCGGTCATGACGGGATGGATCATCGCGGTAGGACTGTCGATCGTCCTGATGGCGGCGTTGGTTGCCGTTGGCCGGATTCCTCGCTCGGCATGGGAAATCACGGCAGCTGCGTTGCTGCTGGGCCTTGCCGGCTATGCTTGGCAAGGGAATCCCGGATTGGCTGGGGCACCGAAAGAAGCCGGCGCCGCCAAGGCCTTACAGTTCGACGAGCAACTTGCCGAGCAGCGTCGCGGCATGGCGGAACGCTACGGCCAAGCGGGCCAGTGGCTCATGCTTTCAGACGGACTTGGCAGACAGGGCAAGACTAAAGAAGCGGCGAATGTACTACGCGCCGGATTGAAGCAGTCGCCGAATGACGCGAACCTCTGGTTAGGGCTAGGGAACGCGCTTGTGGCCCATGCTGATGGAGTTGTGTCGCCCGGTGCGGACTTTGCATATCGCCGGGCTATGGCGATCGATCCCGAGGCGCCTGCGCCCCGCTACTTCTACGGACTGGCCCTCGTTCGGGCAGGCCAGCTGCAAGCGGCCAAAGAGCTTTGGGCGCCTTTGGCTGCGAGCGCGCCGGAAGGATCGAAGATCAAGGCGGAACTGGACCTCAATATCGCGCGTATCGACGCGATGTTGGCTGCGGGTCCGCAGTAAGCGCCTTGAAACAGTGCTCCATCATTTGCGCTGCTCAATCAGGCGTGATAGGGCGCGGCGTTTTTCGGGGGCGAGCGAGACAATCTCGCAGGCTGCCTTGGCTCGGGTGTCGGACGATCATGACCATTCGGCGTTTCCTTCATGGCTGATCAATTGGTGAGCGGTGCAACGCATGCTGATGAGGAAGACGGCCAAGGACACAGCCATGCGGGACAGAAGGCGACCCTGAAGCTCGTCGTCGGCGCAATCGGGATTGTGTTCGGCGACATCGGCACCAGCCCGCTCTACGCTTTCCGCGAAACCTTCGCTGGGCATCATCACCTCGCGCTAGACCCGGACCATATTCTGGGCGTGATCAGCCTGATGTTCTGGTCGATGATGTTGGTAGTGACACTGAAATATGTCACCATCATCATGCGTGCCGATAACAAGGGAGAGGGAGGCAGCCTTGCTCTCCTCGCGCTGATCAACGGTCAGACGAAGACGCAGCGTTGGTCTCGTGGCATCGTCCTACTCGGCGTTTTTGCAACATCGCTCTTCTACGGCGATTCCATGATCACCCCGGCAGTGTCGGTTTTGTCGGCTGTCGAAGGGCTAGCCGTTTATAATTCAGCGCTCGCCCCCGCCATCCTTCCTGCAGCAGTCATAATTCTTGTGGGCCTGTTCTGGATACAGGGTCTGGGCACCACCCGCGTGGCGTCGCTTTTCGGCCCGATCATGCTGATCTATTTCGTCACGATCGCGACGCTCGGCGTTATCAGCATCATTAAGACGCCTGGGATTCTCTACGCCTTCAACCCTTATTGGGCCGTCATGTTTTTTGTGACTGACCCTTTGCCCGCTTTCCTAGCGCTAGGCGCAGTCGTGCTTGCTGTTACGGGCGCCGAAGCGCTTTATGCGGATATGGGGCATTTCGGCCGCAGCCCCATACGCGTGTCCTGGCTTTCCTTCGTGCTGCCAGCCCTAATGATGAACTATATGGGGCAGGGGGCCTTGCTGTTCCGTGAGGGCGCCGCAGCGCTACACAGTCCCTTCTATCATCTGGCTCCACAATGGGCGCAACTGCCGCTTATCGCTCTTGCCACCTTGGCAGCGATCATCGCCAGCCAAGCGGTGATATCAGGCGCATTTTCGGTCACTCAGCAGGCGATCCAACTGGGCTTCATGCCGCGCCTGCGCATCGCTCATACCAGCGCTTCGACGGCAGGCCAGATTTACATTCCCCTGATAAACTGGGGACTGATGGTGATGGTAATCCTGCTCGTTCTGGTGTTCCAGACATCGTCAAACCTGACCGCTGCCTACGGCATCGCGGTGACCGGCGCCATGTTCATCGACAATTTGCTCCTGACGGTGCTGCTCTATCGGCTGTGGAAATGGCGCTGGTATTATTCCGCGCCATTGCTGGCCGTCTTCTTCCTTGTCGATGGAGCTTACCTCGCCGCGAATTTTACGAAGGTTCCGGACGGTGGCTGGTTCCCGCTCTTGATCGGCTTTGTGGTTTTCACCTTGCTGACGACATGGTCACGCGGGCGCCGGTTGGTTCAGGATCGGCTTCGCGAGGCTGCCATGCCGATCCCGGTGTTCGTCGCTTCGGCCGCCAATAGTGCGGTGCGCGTACCCGGCACTGCGGTGTTCATGACGTCAACCTCGAACGGTGTGCCCCATGCGCTGCTCCATAACCTGAAGCACAACAAGGTGCTGCATGAGCGCGTGATTCTGTTGACCGTAAAAATCCGGGATGTGCCGGTCGTCGAAGAGGACGGCCGCTGCAAGCTGGAGGACCTAGGCAGAGGATTCTTCCGTCTGATCCTGCAATATGGCTTCATGCAGGAGCCAGATGTGCCCGCTGCGCTCAAGAATGTTACCGGCTGCGGTCAAGCATTCAGGATGATGGAAACCAGCTTCTTCCTGGCGCGCCAGACTCTGCTGCCTTCTGCCAAGCCTGGCATGCCGCTGTGGCGGGAAAAGATCTTCGCCTGGATGCTGCGTAACGCGGAAAGCGCGATGGAATTTTTCCGCTTGCCGACGAATCGCGTGGTGGAGTTGGGGAGCCAAGTCGAAATTTGACTTGCAAAAAAGGGCGCGGCCCACTGACCGCGCCCCGATTTCGTCTTTCAATATCAAGCAATCAGGCGGCGTCGCGATCGCTGCTGATCTCCACAAGCTGACCGCCATTGATCGCGATCTTCTTGGGTTTCATGGCTTCCGGGATTTCGCGGACCAGATCAACTATCAGCAAGCCATCCGCAAGATCGGCCTTTTCCACCCGCACAAAGTCAGCCAACTCAAAGCGCCGTTCAAAGCTGCGATTGGCGATACCCACATGCAGGAATTTGGAACGGTCCGAGCTAGCGCTGTCGTCTTTGCGTCCAACAACTTGGAGCAAGTTCTGCTGAGCGGTAATGTCGATTTCGTCAGGACGGAAACCGGCCACTGCCAGCGTTACACGGTAGCGATCCTCCGAAAGGCGCTCGATATTGAAAGGAGGATAGTTGTCGCCCTGCTGCAACCGAGCGTTATTTTCGATCAGGTCGAAAAGACGGTCAAAGCCGACGGTTGAGCGACGATAGGGGGTAAGATCAAAACCACGCATGTCATAATCTCCATCAGAGCAAAATGAACGTGCCGAACCCGAAAAGGCATCCGGCGATACGGTGCTTGGCCCCATAAGGCGGCCGAGCGTCGTTGATATGGTTGGAATGAAGACGGATTCAAGTGGACGAGAGCGGAATCAAAAGTGCCCGGACCGCGTTCCCACGATCCGGGCACTAATGGACGATTGCTCGTCTCCCCCTTGGCCTGCCTCGACCGCTTCTTAGCCCCCTAAGCTCGAAGCGGGATGCAGTATCCCTGAACCACGGCCATTAACCTGTGCTTCGCTGACTTTGCTATGGCTCCAGCAGGCTGCTGTCACGGCCTATTTCCGCAGCGGAAACTTTTCCCTCCGACCCTGTGGCTGAGGTGCAACAATCCGCAACGCTTGCCGTTGGATGAGACCCTGCTAGACGGGCAGGACTTAGTCCCACGTAAAAGGCCGTCTGCGCCATCATGATCTTATCTCGATACGAACGTATGATCGCCAAGCGCTATCTGCTGCCTGGCAAAGGCGAAGGATTCATCTTCCTGGTAGCAGGGATCAGCTTGGCAGCCGTGATGCTGGGGGTTGCGGCTCTCATCATCGTGATGAGCGTCATGAATGGATTTCGGGCGGAATTGTTCGACAAGATTGTTGGCCTGAACGGCCATGCCGTCGTCCAGGGCTATGGCGGGAGGCTGCCGGACTGGCGGTCCATCCTAAAGGAAGCGCAGGCGACGCCGGGTGTGACAAGCGCAACACCGTTGATCGAACAGCCGCTTCTCGGCAGCTTCCAGGGCCGTGTGGAGGCTGTGCTGGTCCGCGGCATGACGGTGAAGGACATCCGCAACAATTCAACGCTGAAAGCCAAGGTGCTTGCCGGAAGCTTGGATGACCTGACAGCTAATGGCGGCAAGGTTGGCATTGGATCGCGATTGGCTGAAAATCTCGGGCTCCGGCTTGGCGATAGTATCACGATCATCAACCCGGCTGGCAGATCGACGCCGTTCGGCACGGTCCCCCGGCAGGTTTCTTACCAAGTGGCGGCGATCTTCGAAGTCGGCGTTTATGATTATGACAAGGCCTTCGTCGTTATGCCAATGGAGGACGCGCAGACCTTGTTGTTGCTGGGCGATGTTGTTGGCATGATCGAGGTGGAAACGGTCGATGCAGATCAGGTGGGCGCAATATTGCAGCCTTTGGCAGGCAAAGTAGCTGGTCGCGCCGTCGTGACGGACTGGCGCCAGATGAACGCTTCCTTGTTCGAGGCGTTAGCCGTCGAGCGTGTCGCCATGTTCGTGGTGCTTTCGATCATCGTCCTTGTCGCGGTTTTCAACATCCTGTCCTCACTTATCATGCTGGTGCGGGCGAAGACACGGGACATTGCGATCCTGCGAACAATGGGCGCTAGCCGCGCCGGACTGGTCAAAATCTTCATGACCGTTGGTGTAACTATTGGTTCGCTTGGGATGGCGGCGGGAATGGTGCTGGGCTTCACATTCCTCTTCTTCCGCCAGAGCGTCGTGAACGCGATCCAGTTCCTTACTGGGCAGAATCTGTGGGATCCCTCGATCCGTTTCTTGACCGAATTGCCCGCCAAGCCTGACCCGATCGAAATCTCGATCATATGCCTTATGGCTTTGATCTTCAGTTTCCTGGCAACGCTTTATCCTGCCTTCAAGGCTGCCAATACTGATCCCGTCCAGGTGCTGCGTTATGAATGATATTCTGAAGGTCGCGGGCCTTAAACGTAGCTTCACCCAGGGTGGGGTGACAATCGAGGTTTTGCGCGGCGTCGATCTGACGGTGGGTGAAGGGGAGATCGTCGCGCTCCTCGGCCCATCAGGTTCGGGAAAATCGACGCTTCTACAGGCTGTCGGGCTGCTTGAAGGCGGCTTTGACGGATCGATACGCATCGATGGTCAGGAGGCGGCGCGCCTCGACAATGACGGCCGAACCCGGTTGCGCAGGGACGCGCTGGGGTTCGTCTATCAATTTCATCACCTGCTGCCAGACTTCAATGCTGCGGAGAACGTCATTCTGCCGCAGGTCATCCGCGACACGGACATGAATAAGGCGCGCTTGAGGGCGGAGTCGCTTCTTACGTCACTTGGCCTTGGCCACCGCCTTGATCATCGGCCAAGCCAGCTTTCCGGTGGCGAGCAGCAGCGCGTCGCTGTCGCCAGAGCCTTGGCCAACAGGCCAGCTCTTATTCTGGCCGATGAGCCTACAGGCAATCTGGACGAGCGGACCGCCGACATCGTTCTTGCAGAGTTTCTGCGGCTTGTGCGGGAGGAAGGATCGGCGGCCTTGGTCGCCACCCATAACGAACGGCTTGCGGAAAAAATGGACCGCGTGGTGCGGCTGCATGAGGGCTTCCTGGAAGAGGCGTCAGACCCGCGCTGACATTTCATCGCGAACTGTAGCTACCACAATCTGATCGCGTCCCTGCGCCTTCGCTCGAAGGAGAGCCGCGTCGGCGGTCTGAACCAACGTTTTAGGCTGGCCATGGTCCGGATATACCGCGAGACCGAAGGATGCGGTTATTGGGCCAAGCTCTTGGTGCCCATATTCCACGCGTAATTTCTGAATGCGATTTTGAACCTGCTGCGCACGGGCGAAAGCCTGATCTAGGGAGAAGCCCGGCATTAGCAGCACGAATTCTTCGCCTCCCAAGCGAAAGGCATAGCCGTCTTCACGGAGTGCTTCATCCAGCACTCCGCCTACAGCCTTCAGCACCGCATCTCCTGCGTCATGCCCATGTGCGTCATTGAAGCGTTTGAAATGATCGATATCCGCCATGAGACATGCGAGGGGAGAATGGTTACGGCTGCTGAGCGAAACCTCTTCCTCGATCGTCATGTCGAAGCGCCGCCGGTTCGCCAGACCCGTGAGCACGTCCACCATGGCCATCTCGCGCAATGCATCACGAAGCCGCAGGTTGGCAAGCGCCAAGCCGATATTTTCGGCCAGCATCTCCAGATATTTTTCGGTTCTCTCAATCTGATCGGCAATGATGTTTTCGGGCTTTTCGAAATAGAGCAGGCCGATGGTTTCGCCCTGCGCCGACAAGGGGATGCATATGGTCCCGACGCCAGACGGTTCCCCCAGATGATCACAGGGGATGTCGATCATGTTGCCGGCAGGGCGATGGATTTGACCGCGACGCAACGCCCAACAGGCGGAAGGGGGAAATTCTTCTTTCGATTGGACGGGCGATAGCCAGTCACATGCCTGGCGCATGGCATTGCGGCGGGCATCATGAATATAGAGCCGTCCGGCGAAACCCGGTGCGATTTCAGGAGCGAACCACCGGACCACATCGACAAGATCGGAACTACTGTCACACCCCTGAAGCCGCTGCGTCATTCGCGACAGAAGGTCCCGCATGATCCGATCCGCGTCCCGCTCCTTTTCCAGCCTCTGCCGTTCCAATCCATTCTCGCGGAAAATACGGATGGCCTGAGCCATGTCGCCAATCTCATCGACATGGGAAAATTCGGGTGGAATGGCGGCGAAGTCCTGGGCGGCCAAGCGCGTCACCACATCGCTCAGGCGAACCACCGGGTGCAAAATGCGCTGTTTGAGAATGAAATAGAGAACACAGAGAAAGAGCAGTGCAGTAGCGCCCAGCATGATTTCAGACATAGTTCGCCACTGACGGGCGGTTGCAGTAGCGCGGGCGATCGCGGCCTCGGTACGTTGATCGAGCATATACTGGAATTTGCCGATCTGAGCCGCAATACGGTCCAGTTCCCGGCCATACTCATCACCGAACAAGATGGTCCGCGCGGCGTCTCGATTGCCATCCGTGACGGCGCGTATCGCGGCTTCCTGTTCGTCGGTGAGTGCGTCTGCCCAATGCAGAGCATCGCGGAGCGCGGCAAGTTCGCCTTCCGTTGCGCCGGCATCCTGCAACAGTCTGATGCGATGCTCGATGGAACGAAGCGCCGCTTTCTCGCGGCGGTAGGCGATCACATGAGTCGGATCGGCCGTTATAGAAAAGGTCCTCGCCTGTTCGGTCTGCCGATAACTATCTTCGAGGAGAGTGGCGGTCAGCTGATCGAAACGCGCCCTTTGCTCAACGGCTGCGCGTTCAACCCTCTCCGCGCCCGACGCCATCAGCATTGTCGTGCCGGAGGCAAGTGTCAGCAGTACGGTTGCCCCATAAGCCCAGTTGGTGATCGTCGATAAACGCATACGCCGTCACCTAGGCGTGAGAAGTTGGAGATTGTTTAATGGCATGAAAAGCCAATCCAAAACGGCGATCGAACCACACCGGCCGAAAGGCCCGGAGCGCTGAGATTAGCGGCAGCGTCACCAGCGCTTATCCACAGCATTCCGCAGGAAGGGCTGGCGTCGAATCGCCTGTGCGGCCTATCACTGCGCCATGCCTCATGCCGGTTTCGTCCCTCTCCGCATTTTTTCCTCTTTCACCATGTTGGAAGGTGCGATCGAGCCCAAGAAGATCGCGAAACAGGCGCGGGCCCTGGGCTTTCCTGCGGCGGCGATCACTGACCGTAACGGGCTCTATGGCTCGATGGCCTTTTCGGACGCCTGCAAGAGCGAAGGGGTTCAGCCGATCATCGGTGCGATGGTCGGCATCTTGCGGCCGGGACGCCCCGCTAATGCGGCTCCGGTGCATGATTGGATCGCGCTCTACGCTCAGGACCAGATTGGATATGACAATCTTTGCGAGCTGGTCTCGCTTGCTCACCTCGATCGCCCGGTTGAAGAAGTTCCGCATGTCTCGCTCGACGCGCTGGAAGGCCGGACGGATGGCCTGATTGCCCTTACGGCAGGTGCCGAAGGGGCGCTCGCTCGCTTGTTCGCGGAGGATCAGCCCGCCGCGGCGCTGGATTATGCCACTGGGCTGGAGGCGCTTTTCCCCGACCGGCTGTATGTTGAGATTTGCCGCAGGCTGGACCCCATTGAAGGGAAAGCAGAGGCCGAACTGCTGGACCTTGCCTACAGCCGTGAATTGCCGCTGGTCGCCACCAATCCAACCTGCTTTGCCGAGCCCCACTTCCACCAGGCGCATGACGTCATGCTCTGCATTGCAGACGGCGCTTATGTCGAAACGCCCGACCGCCGGACCAGTTCGCCCGATGCATGGATGAAGCCGGCGGCGGAAATGAAGCGGCTGTTCGAGGATCTTCCCGAGGCCCTCGCAAACACGCTTCTGGTTGCGCAACGATGCGCCGTGGCCGCGCCAAAACGTAAGCCCATCCTGCCAAGCCTAGCTGGTGACATCGAAGGCGAAGCAAAGATGTTGCGTGAACAGGCGGTGGAAGGACTTGAGGCGCGTTTGGCAAAGGCGGCTATTGTCGATGACGAAGCCCGCAAACCCTATTTCGATCGGCTCCAATTCGAGACCGATATTATCATACAGATGGGCTTCCCCGGCTACTTCCTGATCGTTGCCGATTTCATTAAATGGGCCAAGGAACAAGACATACCCGTGGGACCCGGCCGCGGTTCTGGCGCAGGTTCTGTCGTCGCCTGGGCGCTGACGATCACCGATCTCGATCCGCTGCAACTGGGGCTTCTGTTTGAGCGCTTTCTCAATCCCGAGCGCGTCTCCATGCCCGACTTCGACATCGACTTCTGCGAAACGCGGCGGGGCGAGGTGATCCGCTATGTTCAGCAGAAATATGGCGTGGATCATGTCGCTCAGATCATCACCTTCGGTAAGCTGAAGGCGCGAGCGGTGCTGAAGGACACAGGTCGCGTGCTACAAATGAGCTATGGCCAAGTCGATCGCCTCGCCAAGCTGGTGCCAAACCATCCGACGGATCCCTGGACGCTGGAACGATCGCTGAACGGCGTTGTCGAGTTCAAGGCCGAATATGACAATGACGCTCAGGTGAAGCGCCTGATCGATTATGCCATGAAGCTGGAGGGCTTCCCCCGCCATAGCTCGACACACGCCGCGGGTGTGGTGATTGGCGATCGTCCGCTGTCGCAGCTCGTGCCTCTCTATCGCGACCCGCGCTCGGACATGCCCGTGACGCAATTCGACATGAAATATGTCGAGGGCGCTGGCCTCGTAAAATTTGACTTTCTCGGCCTTAAAACCTTGTCAGTCCTGCAGAAAGCGGTCCAACTGCTCGCGGGGCGCGGCGTTGAGGTTGATCTCAGCAGCCTGGGTTGGGACGACCCGGCGGTTTATGAATTGCTCCAGCGTGGCGACACGGTTGGCGTGTTTCAGTTGGAATCGGAAGGCATGCGCAAGACGCTTGCCGCCGTTCGTCCGACCAATTTCGGCGACATCATTGCGCTCGTTTCGCTGTACCGGCCCGGTCCGATGGACAATATTCCTATGTTCGGCCGTCGTAAAAACGGGCAGGAAGAGATTGAATATCCCCATATTCTGCTGAAGCCGATCCTCGAAGAAACCTACGGCATCTTCGTCTATCAGGAACAGGTGATGCAGGCAGCGCAGATCCTGGCGGGCTATTCGCTGGGGGACGCCGACCTTCTCCGCCGCGCGATGGGCAAGAAGATCAAGGCGGAAATGGACGCGCAGAGGGCGCGGTTTGTCGATGGCTGCGCAAAGAGCGACATTCCGGCCGCCAAAGCCAACGAACTGTTCGACTTGATCGATAAATTTGCAGGCTACGGCTTCAACAAGTCGCACGCGGCAGCCTATGCACTACTCGCCTACCAGACGGCATGGCTTAAGGCGCATTATCCGGCTGAATTTTATGCCGCCTCGATGGCCTTTGACATACATTTGACGGACAAGCTGACCGTCTTCGTTGACGACATGCGGCGTATGGGTCTTAGCTGTCTTGCGCCTGACATCAATCGCAGCCTTGCCGATTTTTCCGTAGAGCCGGTCGAGCATGACGGAGAGGATAACCGGTTGGGTTTCGCGGTGCGCTATGCCTTGGGTGGGCTCAAGGGCGTGGGCGAAAAGGCGATGGAGCAGCTCGTTGCTGAACGAGACGCTGGAGGACCATTCAAGTCGCTCGACGATTTTGCGGACAGGATCGAACCACGCCTGCTCAACCGCCGACAGCTTGAAAGCTTGGCTGCGGCAGGAGCATTTGACGGCATTCACGCCGACAGGGCAGGCGTTCATGCTGCAGCAGATATGATCCTGAGCGTCGCCGCCAGCGCCGCCGAGGCGCGGGAGAGCGGACAGGGCGGTTTGTTTGGCGATGTGGAAACGCCGCATGCCGATGTCCGCATTCCGCCGCACCAGACCTGGTCAACAGCTGACCGCATGGCGCAGGAGAAGGATGCGTTCGGCTTCTATTTCTCGGCCCACCCGGTTGATCGTTATCGGCATCTGGCTGAAGCGCGGGGGGCAAAAAGCTATGGAGCCATCTGTTCCGAGCCGGTCGCAGAGGGTGGGCGCGCCAATGCGGTCATGGCCGCAATGGTCGAGGAAGTACGTTGGCGGGAAACTCGGCGCGGTGCGCGCTACGCTGCGGCGACCTTCTCGGATAGCAGCGGTCAGTTTCAGGCTAGCTGCTTTGAGGAAGACGCTTGCAAGGCGATCGAGGCGATGGCGCGCGAAGGTGACTGCGCATTGCTGATGGTGGAACTGGATCGCATGCCAGGCGAGGAAAACCCCCGGGTTACGATACGAAGCGTTGAGCAGTTTCACCAGCTTGCCAGTGCCTCGCGCATGGAACTAGTCGTTGACGCTCAGGACACTGCCGCCGTCGAGGCGTTGGCCGAATTGCTGCTGAACGCCAAGGGCGGGCGGAGCGAGGTATTTTTGCGCGCGCCGATCGCCGGAGGCAAGGCGGCGCGGTTGTTTGTGGGGGATGATTATCTGATTGGCGCCGACCAGGTGGACGCCATCGCACTGATCCCTGGCATCGTTATCCATCGCTTCGAGCGGATGGAACCGAAAGCAGACGGCTATCGCGCGCGCAGCCGGCGGTCCGGGTTCAGGCTTGTTGCGGCTACCGCTTAAATCAAAAAAGTTGAAGCTGTCGCCCTTGCGGGCGGCGGAACAGGTCGGTTCGGAGAGTTAGTCGCTCGCCGGAGAAACCTGCTCGCTTCCGTGCTTTGATGAAGCGCGTTCGGATCAGGTCGGCCCAGACTCCTTGACCGCGCATTCGGGTGCCGAAATTCGGATCATTATCGCGACCACCCCTGATTTCATGAAGGATATGCATGATACGCGCGGATCTGTCGGGGTAATGTTCCTGTAGCCAGGCGCGGAAGAGGGGGGCGACTTCGTGGGGGAGGCGGATAGGAATGAACGTGGCGTCGCGGGCGCCGGCTGAGGCGACCGTTTCGATAATGGATTCGATCTCGTGATCAGTGATCGCTGGAATGATCGGCGATATGCTGGCGACAACGGGAACGCCTGCGGATGCCAACTGGCGGATGGCCTCGACGCGCCGGAGGGGATGGGCGGCGCGTGGTTCCAAGGTGCGCGCAACTTTCGGGTCCAATGTGGTGACCGACACCATGACCGCGACAAGGCGATCGCGGGCCAATCGGGTAAGCAGGTCGATGTCGCGCAGGACCCGGTCTGACTTCGTCGTTATGAAGAGAGGGTGGCCACATTCTACAAGTATTTCAATGCATTGTCGCGTAATCTTCCAATCTTTTTCTATCGGCTGATAGGGATCGGTGTTCGTTCCCATGGCGATGGGAGAGACATTATATGATGGCTTTGACAGTTCTGCTCTCAGCAGAGCCGGCGCATCGGGCTTCGCGAACAATCGTGTTTCAAAATCCAACCCAGGCGACAGGTCGTGATAGGCGTGGGTGGGCCGAGCAAAGCAGTAGATGCAGCCATGCTCGCAGCCCCGATAGGCGTTGATAGATTGTGTGAAGGAGAGGTCGGGGGACTTGTTGCGGCTGATGATGGTCCGCGGACGCTCTACGGTTACTTCTGTTCGGCGGCGCGGCTTTGCGCCATCGACCAGTTCCAGTGCATCGAGCCAGTCGCCGTCCGCGATATGTTCGGCAAGATTGAACCGGCGGCTTTCGCCGTTCAGCGTTGCGCCTCGTCCCTTCTCCGTAGCCATGAGGGATTAGAACATAAAGAGAACGCACGTGCAAGTGCGCTGTATCAACGCTCCATCAGACGGGGCATCAGTTCGACGAAATTACAGGGACGAAAGCGGCTGTCGAGCTGGCTGGAGAGGATGCCGTCCCACGCATCCTTGACTGCGCCGGTCGATCCGGGAAGCGCGAATATATAGGTGCCGCGCGCAACGCAGGCGGTGGCGCGGGACTGGATGGTGGAGGTGCCGATGGTCTGATAGCTGAGCCAGCGGAACAGCTCGCCGAAGCCGGGGATTTCTTTGTCCTGTACCTGTGCAAGCGCTTCTGGCGTCACGTCCCGCCCTGTGACCCCGGTGCCTCCGGTTGTGATGACGCAGTCGATCTGCGGGTCGTCGATCCAGCTGTGAAGGCGCGCAACGATCGCCGAGCAGTCATCCCGTTCGATGTGGCGCGTAGCCAATATGTGACCGGCGCTTTTTATCCGTTCAGCGAGTATGTCGCCCGATCGGTCTTCCGCCAGGCCGCGGGTGTCTGACACAGTGAGAAGCGCGATGCGTACCGGCAAAAATGGCCGGCCTTCATCGATCGGCATCAGTCGGAGCCGCCAGCAATGCTAGGCGCCGCCAAATTCCCCTTTTGCGTCAGGCGGACCATGCGCACGCCCTTGGCGGTGGGGAAGGCGGGCCACATGCCCTGCGCCATGCCGGTAAGGCATTCGGCGCTGCCCTTCGCCTGGATCTGATACATCCAGTAGTTGCGCATCACGGTGTTCACATAGGCCCGAGTTTCATAATAGGGCAGCGATTCGATGAAGAGCAGCGGGTCGCCATTGTCCTTCACTTCGCTGTTCCACCGTTCGACCGGAAGCGGCCCAGCATTATAGGCGGCCATGACCTTGGGCAGCAGCCCGCCGGTCGCGCTCATGTTGCGGAGATTTTCCAGATAGCGCTGGCCATATTCCATGTTGGTCGAGGGCACGAAAAGCTGTGCGGGGGACGCAAGTCCCATGTCGCTACCGGTGCCGGGTAGAACCTGCATCAGCCCGCGTGCGCCTGCGCTGCTAACCACATCGCTGCGAAAACCCGATTCCTGAAGCGTATGGGCGTAGATCAGCGCCGGATCGACGCGCCAGCCACCGTCCGGACGCCAATCAGGTGCAGGAAAGCGAGCGAAGCTGCCGGGTTGCTTGCCTGCAGGGCCATTATGGGCGAGCCAAAGCTGGGTTGCGGGCATGTTCAGCGCGTTCGCCAGCTTGAGCAGTGCATCATATTGACCTGCCCCACCGATGCGGGCCTGATGCCTTATAAACTGATCGGCCTTTGCTGTCTGGCCGATGGCGGCCATAGCGACGGCGGCGCGAACATTGGGGCTGTCCTTCAACTGCTGCCAGTCAGCCGAGCCGAAGCGCGACGTGACCTTGACGCCACCGACCGGCATCCCGAGCGTCTCGCGGGCGAGCAGACCATAGAAAGTTTCGTCTGAACGGGCTGCGGTCTTCAGCAGAGCTTCGACCTTTTCGGCCTGTCCGCAAACCATATAGGCGCGGGCGGCCCAATAGGCGCCTGCGGCGCGCATGTCGGCATTTCCGGCCATGGCGGCGACATTGGCGAAAGCAGGCGCAGCGGCGGTGCAATCATTCTGACGCCATGCGGCGAGGCCGGTCGTCCAGTGCGCCTGTACCGACCAATCGCCGCCCGCGCGCGTTTCGAGCGCCTTGGCGGCCATGCGGCGGGCGTTCGCGTCATCGCTTTCGATATAATAGGTCCAGGCGACACGCTGGCGCACCTCGGTCAGGCCCTCAGGAGTCAGGCCCATCTCACCTGTCGCAAGAAGCATTTCGGCGCCGGCAGGATCATCATTTTTGATGAAGGGGGTCATCTGCCCAACCAGCGCCTGAGCAGCCAGATCGGTCTTGGTAGTGGAGACATATTCGCGGCGGGGCGCGGAGCCGAGCCAGACCATCTTCTGCACCTGGGGCAGGATAGGCAGGATGGTCGCACCGCGCTTTTGCGCCATACGCGAAAGCTGATCGGCGCTGGGCAGCCAGGCCGACTTGTTGATGAGTTCCAGAAGGTCGAACAGCTCTACGCGCGGGGAATCCTTCGCAACATAAAGGTCCGAGAGGGCGACGGACCGGACAGGGTCCTGCGGATCGAGCGCCAGGATCATCGCCTTGGCTTCCGGCCATTGCTGACCCGACAGGGCGGCGAAAATGGCATTATACCGCGCCTTGTCTGCGTCATCGATCTGGAGTGGCGATCGTGCGCCGGGGGTCAAGGCGGCGGGAAAGGTGGTCGTATCCGCTTGGACGGGCAGGGCGGCGGCTGCGCCAACGGCGGCGAGGGCGAGGATGGATGATCGTGTAAGGGCGCGAATCACTTATGCATTTCCTCGACCAGGCGTTGCAAAGTCCTCCAACTTTCCACCTTCGCCGCAGGTTGTCCCAGCAACAGCCGCGGATGGAAAGTGGCAAGGGCAGGCACAATGCCGCCATCATGGTTAAAAAAGTGTAAATTATCCATTCCAGCCTTGTCTTGGACAGGAAGGAAGGTGCGGATCGTCCTGTCGCCCATAATCAACAGTCGATCGGGCGTAGCGAGCGAAACAAGGGTGCGCATGCGGTCCGCCGCGATGCTGAGGTCCGCCGCCTCCACCATGCCGCCTGGCGGGCGGGAGGAGAAGAGCGACGCGAGACAGATATTGTCGCGTGAAAGGCCGATCGCGGCCAGCATCGCGTCGAACAGGCGGCCAGCGCGATCCGCGAGCAATGATCCCGCTTCCATATCCGCAGGGTCCGGCATGTCGGTGATCACCATCAGCGGCGATTTGGTTTGCCCTTCCGGCAGGATCGGCACGCCGGGCCAGCGGCGTTCAGGCTGGTCGGGGGACTGGGCGAGCCATATTCTAAATTCTTCGAGTGTGGCGGGTCTTGCCTCTGCAGGCACTGCCGTAGGAGGCGAAGGCGAGAGACTGATTGCCGCCGGGCGCAGCCAGTTCACGGCTGCCTCATCGATCGCACAATCGACGCCTGCCATATCCCACCACGCCAGATAGGCGTTGGCGGCGGCCGCCATGTCTTCCTGCATTAATCCCCGCATCGATCTTCTAGGGCCAGAGGTTGACGCCGAGGTCAAGAATCTTCATCGGCAGCGAGTGGTAAATCGTTTGAGTAATGCGGCAGCCGGACAGGAGAGGGAAACCATCCGGTGCGCCGCGATGGAGGGACTATGAGCGAACGGGAATCGATGCCCTATGACATCGTCATCGTCGGCGGGGGACCGGCGGGGCTGTCCGCGGCGATCAGGCTGAAGCAACTGGCCAATGACGCAGGGCAGGAATTGGCCGTGTGCGTTCTGGAGAAGGGCTCGGAAATCGGCGCCCATATCCTGTCGGGCGCGGTCATCGATCCCAAGGCGCTGGACGAACTGTTGCCTGACTGGCGCGACATGGGCTGTTCGCTGGCAGATGTTCCGGTCCGCGACAATCAGCACTGGTTCCTGACGAAGCGCGGAAAGCTGCCCGTGCCGCATATTTCGACGCCGCGCTGGATGCATAACAAGGGCACCTACACCGGGTCGCTCGGCAATCTCTGCCGCTGGCTGGCCGAGCAGGCCGAAGGACTGGGGGTCGAGATCTTCCCGGGCTTTGCCGCCGCCGAAATCCTCTACAATGAGGATGGGTCGGTGAAGGGTGTCGCGACCGGGGACATGGGCATCGATCGCGAAGGCAATCGCAAGCCGGACTATCAGCCGGGCCTGGAACTGCACGCCAAATACACCTTCTTCGCCGAAGGTGCGCGCGGGCACCTGACCAAGATCCTGAAGCGCCAGTTCGATCTGGACAAGGATTGCGAGCCTCAGGTGTACGGCCTGGGCATGAAGGAATTGTGGGACATCGATCCCGCCAAGCACAAGCCGGGCCTCGTTATCCACACGCAGGGCTGGCCGCTGACGGATGCCTATGGCGGCGGGTTTCTTTACCACCAGGCCAATGGGCAAGTGGCCTTGGGCTTCGTCGTGGGCCTTGGCTACCGCAATCCCTATCTTTACCCGTTCGAGGAATTCCAGCGCTGGAAGCAGCACCCGGCGATCCGTGAATATCTGGAAGGCGGCCGCCGCGTGTCCTACGGCGCACGCGCGATCAACGAGGGTGGCTGGCAATCAGTCCCGAAGCTGGTTTTCCCCGGCGGCGCGCTGATCGGCTGCTCGGCGGGCTTCGTCAATGTGCCGCGCATCAAGGGCACGCATACCGCTATGAAGTCGGGCATGCTTGCCGCCGAGGCAGCGTTTGAGGCCATCCAGAATGAGCGCGCGCGCGATGTGCTGGACGATTACGACGCACGCCTGCGTTCCAGTTGGGTCGCTGACGAACTGACGCTGGTCAAGAATGCCGAGCCGTTGCTCGCCAAGTTCGGCAACACGATCGGCACGCTGCTCGCGGGCGTCGATATGTGGATGCGCACGCTGAAAATCGGCCTGCCCTTCACGATGAAACACAAGCCGGATTGCGAGAAGATCTGGCCCAAGGAAATCGGCCACAAGATCGATTATCCCAAGCCCGATGGAGTCGTCAGCTTCGACAGGCTGTCGTCGGTCTTCCTGTCGAACACCAATCATGAGGAGGATCAGCCGGTTCACCTGCAGCTGAAGGATCCGTCGATTCCGATCAGCTACAACCTGCCCCTTTATGACGAACCGGCGCAGCGCTATTGTCCTGCGGGCGTTTATGAAGTGGTTGGGCTGGAGGAAGGCAATCCTCGTTTCCAGATTAACGCGCAGAATTGCGTCCACTGCAAGACGTGCGACATCAAGGATCCGACGCAGAACATCAACTGGGTCGTGCCCGAAGGCGGTGGAGGCCCGAACTATCCCAACATGTAGGCGCCTGCTGCTGATCATGCTGCTGCCGATGCTGCCGGTCTTTCCGGCTGGCGCATCGGTGGACCGAACGAGCGCGCTGCATTCCTATGCGCGAGGAAGGCTGGCCGATAGCGATGGGGCGACGGCGATTGCGCTGCGCAACTATCGCGATGCGCAGGCTGCAGCACCGGCTAGCCTTGAAGTCGCCCGGCGCTCTTATCTACATAGCCTGATCAGCGGTGACATGCCGCTGGCGATTCGGTCGGCAAGGTTGCTCGACAGCAATGGCGTGCTGCCCAGGGACGGGACGCTGCTATTCCTGTGCGATGCGCTGATCCGCAAGGATTGGGGCGCGGCGCGGCAAGTGACCGACCGGATGGCGGCCGAGGGGAATTTCGGGTTCCTCGCACCGATCGTGCGCAGCTGGATTGCGCTGGGCGAGGGAAGGGTCGCGCCGCCTGCGATTGATCCGGCCAACCGTTATGCGTCCTTGGCCCGACGCTATATCGATGAACATGTGGCGCTGCAGGCGCTAGGGCGCGGAAAGTTGGTGGAGGCTGGTCCCGCGATCAATCGCGCGCTCGCGTTACGAACCGTGGACTTGCCAGAGCTCCGACTGACTTTCGCCGGACAGTTGGCTGCGCGAGGCGCGAGGGCGGAGGCGATCGCGCTGCTGATAGAGGGCCAAGCTGCTTATGCGCGGGCGCGCGCCGATGTGGCGCGTGGCCGCAGCGGTGGGACGGCAAGCGGCCCGCTAGCGCCCCGGCAGGGCTTTGCGCGACTGCTGGTGCGGCTGGCGGTGGACATTTCCTCCGACGATAGCACGCGTCTGCTAGGGATCAGGCTGGCCAGGATCGCGAGCTTCGCCAACCCGGAAGGGGCGGATGGCGCGTTGGCGCTGGCGCAGTTGCTGACCGACGCGGGCTATGCCGACCGTGGCGTGGCCGAAGCGCGGAAAGTTGCGACGGATGACTGGTTTGGTTCGCTAGGCCAGGCAGCGCTGGTCGATGCATTGGCCGCGTCGGGGAACCGAGCAGCGGCGATAGTGCTCGCTCGCTCGCTGGCGGAAGCGCCGGGCGCGGACTCCGAAAGGTTGGTACGGTTTGGGCAGTTGCTTGCGCAGGCGAAGGATTTTGGTGGTGCCGCCGACGCGTTCCGAAAGGCGGAAGGACGGTTCCCGGCAGACGCCGTGCCTTGGGCATTGCTGCTGTTTCAAGGGAGCGCGCTGGAGCAGGCGGGACGTTGGGATGAAGCGCGGGCAGTGCTGGAGCGCGCTGCGAAAATCGCGCCAGAAGAGCCCGCGGTGCTCAATTATTTGGGCTATGCTCAGGTCGAGCGGCGGAAAAATGTCGCCGCCGCGCTGGAGTTGTTGAAGAAGGCGAGCGCTCTCAAACCCGAAGACGCGTCAATCACGGATTCGCTTGGATGGGCGCAATTTATCACCGGCGATGTCGCAGCCGCTCTTCCAGTCTTGGAGCGTGCGGCAGAGGGTGCGCCTGCTGACGCTACGATCAACGAGCATCTGGGCGACGCGCTGTGGGCAGCAGGCCGCCGTTATGAGGCGCGCTATGCCTGGCGGGCGGCTGCGGTCTCCGCCGAGGGGCCCGCCGCCACGCGCCTGAACGCGAAGGCGAGAGAAGGGATGAAGCCTGAACATGCCGCTCCTTGACGCCGACATGCTGGTGGAAACGGCCTATGCGAAGGTGAACCTTGCCCTGCATGTCCGGGAGCGGCGGGCTGATGGTTATCACGCGCTGGAAAGCCTTTTCGTTTTCGCGCGTGATGGCGATTTGCTGACTGGCGAGGCGAGGGAGGACGGAAGCATCAGCTTGATGCTGGACGGACGCTTCGGGGCTGCGCTTGAGGCAGGCGAGGGCAATCTGGTGATGAAGGCGGCTCGCCTGCTGCAGGAGCGATTAGGCGAAAAGCGAGGCGCCGCGATCAGGTTGACGAAGAGCTTGCCGGTTGCCTCCGGCATCGGCGGAGGATCAGCGGATGCGGCAGCCGCGTTGCGGCTGCTCAACCGGCTGTGGGATGCGCAGCTGTCCACTCCCGAGTTGGAACGGCTCGGCTTGGCGCTCGGCTCTGACGTTCCCGCTTGCGTCAGCAGCGTCCCGCAGATGGTGCGCGGCCGGGGTGAGTTGCTGGAGCAGCGGGATGTGCAAGGATTGGCAGGGATGCCGATGCTGTTGGTCAATCCGGGCGTGGCACTATCGACGGCGCAGGTCTTCCAGGGTTGGGATCAGCAGGATCGAGGTCCGCTGGATGCTCATGGGCTGGAAGATATCATCGCCAAAGGGCGCAACGATCTGGAGCCTGCCGCGATCGAAGCGGCCCCGATAATAGCGGAAGTATTGGCGCTGCTGAGAGAACAAACAGGAGTCCGGTTCGCGCGCATGTCGGGATCTGGCGCGACTTGCTTTGCGCTGTTTGATGGGGTGGCCAGCAGGGGCGCGGCGGCTATGGCCCTCTGCGCGCTGAGGCCGGATTGGTGGATCATGGAAACGGAGATAGGCGGAGCGTGAGCGAGGCTTTCACTCAGATCAACTGCGGAGCGCTCGATCTGCTGATCATCGCCGACCATGCTTCGGCCCATGTGCCTGCCGATATCGACCTGGCTATCGATGCCGCATTGCTGACCAATCATATCGCCGTGGATATCGGGGTGGCGGAGGTCAGCCGCCTACTAGCTGAACAACTGGGATGTACGGCGATTTTGGGCGGCGTGTCCCGCCTGGTCATTGATTTGAACCGCGAGGATGACGCACCTGGCCTGCTTCCGGTGATGAGCGATGGCCATGTGATCCCCGGCAATCGCCAAGCGGACCTGGCAGAGCGGATGATCCGCTTCCACCATCCCTATCATCATCAGATCGGCCGGCTGTTGGACGGTATGACATCGCCCTTCATCCTGTCGGTGCATAGCTTTACGCCCAGCCTAGCAAGCGATCCTCATGCCGAGCGCCCGTGGGATATCGGCGTCCTGTATAATGGGGATGATCGCGCAGCCCGCATCGCCATTCCGTTGCTGTCGGAAGCGGGGCTGCTGGTCGGCGATCAATTGCCCTATTCGGGTAAGCTGCTCAATGCGACGATGAACCGCCATGCCGAAGCCAACGGTATCCCCTATCTCGGCATCGAGATGCGGCAGGATCTGGTGGCGGACGCCGACGGGCAGCGCCGCTTCGCCAGTATAATAGGCCCGATCGTGCTACAATGCCGCAATAGCCTTGCGTGACTCGTCCCTTTTTGGAAAGGAGACGCGCGCAAGAAGGGTAGGTTTTATGTCTCACACATTCGACAAGTCGAAACTGCCGAGCCGTCATGTCTCGGTTGGTCCGGAGCGGGCCCCGCATCGCAGCTATTATTACGCGATGGGCTTGACCGAGGAAGAGATTGGCCGCCCCTTCGTAGGTATCGCCTCCGCTGGTAACGACAGCGCGCCGTGCAACACGACGCTCGACATGCAGGCAGATTGGTGCCGCCAAGGCGTGAACGAGGCGGGCGGGATGCCGCGCCGTTTCAATACCATCACCGTGACCGATGGCATTGCCATGGGACATCAGGGCATGAAAAGCTCGCTCGCGAGCCGCGAAGTGATCGCGGATTCTGTCGAGCTATCGGTGCGCGGTCACTGTTATGACGCGCTCGTCACCTTCGCCGGGTGCGACAAGTCGCTGCCTGGCATGATGATGGCGATGCTGCGCCTCAACGTCCCGTCGATCTTCGTCTATGGCGGATCGATCCTGCCAGGCCGCTTCGAAAACCGCGACGTCACCGTCGTCGATGTGTTCGAGGTGGTCGGTAAATATGCCGCCGGCGCCTGCCCCCTGAAGGATGTGATCGCGCTCGAAAAGGTGGCGTGCCCTGGTCACGGCGCCTGCGGCGGGCAATATACCGCCAACACCATGGCCTGTGTCGGTGAAGCGATCGGCCTGTCGTTGCCCAACAGCAATATGGCGCCCGCGCCCTATAAGAGCCGCGAAGAGGTCGCGGTTGCCGCAGGACGCCAGGTCATGGAGTTGCTGGCGAAGAATATCCGCCCCCGCGACATCTGTACCCGCGAGGCGTTCGAAAATGCCGCGCGGATCGTCGCCGCGACTGGCGGATCGACCAATGGCGCGCTTCACCTGCCCGCCATGGCGAATGAGTGCGGCATCGACTTCGACCTGTTCGATGTGGCCGAAATCTTCAAATCCACGCCATATATCGCGGACCTGAAGCCGGGCGGAAAATATGTTGCCAAGGATATGTATGATGCGGGTGGCATCTACATGCTGATGAAGACATTGCACGACAACGGCCTTCTGCACGGCGACTGCATGACGGTGACGGGTAAGACCCTTGCCGAGAATATTGAGGAAGTGACCTGGAACCCGGACCAGAAGGTCATCTATGACGTCAAGTCGCCGATCACCCCGACGGGCGGCGTTGTCGGCCTTAAAGGTTCGCTGGCGCCCAACGGCGCGATCGTGAAGGTCGCCGGCATGCACCGGCTGCAATTCGAAGGGCCCGCCAGGGTCTTCGATTGCGAGGAAGATGCTTTCGCCGCCGTTGAGGCGCGCGACATCGCCGAGGGTTCGGTGATCATCATCCGTTATGAAGGCCCGAAGGGCGGCCCCGGAATGCGCGAGATGCTATCCACCACTGCGGCGCTCTACGGCCAGGGCATGGGCGAGAAGGTGGCGCTGATCACCGATGGCCGCTTCTCGGGCGCTACGCGCGGCTTTTGTATTGGCCATGTCGGGCCTGAAGCAGCCGAAGGCGGCCCGATCGCGCTAGTAGAAAATGGCGATATCATTGCCATCGACGCAGAGGCGGGAACGATCGACCTGAAGGTCGCCGAGTCCGTACTGGCGGAGCGCCAGAAGAATTGGAGACCCCGCCAGAATGATTATCAGGCGGGTGCGCTGTGGCGCTATGCGCAGAATGTGGGTCCGGCTTACAAGGGAGCGGTGACGCATCCCGGAGCGAAGGCCGAAACCCATGTCTATGCGGATATCTGACAAGATTGCCGGGGCGGGGCTTCTGTGCCTCGCCCTGGCAGCTTGTGACTCCCAGTCGGCAGCTTTGCCCGACGCCACGCTCGGGCGCGCCGCCGTGGCGGAATGCGCCATTGGGCCGCGGGCGGAGTGGACACGGAATTGCTTGGTGGAGCAGAGCGGAAAGCTCCTCACCGTGCGCCATGGGGATGGCGGCTTTCGACGCTTCACCATATTGGAAGATGGGCGCGGGCTGGCTGCGGCGGATGGAGCCGAACCGGCAAATGTCGCCATCGTGGGTAAGGGTCAAATCGAAGTCAGCGCAGGCGAGGAGCGCTACCGACTGCCTGCCACCATTGCCGGAGCGACCAAGCCTTGAGCGGACTGGCCATATTGACTGCCGCTCAGATGCGGGCGGCTGAGCAGGCGGCGATCGCCAGCGGCATTCCAGAATATGAACTGATGGAACGAGCAGGCGCGGCGGCGGCGGAGATCATCTGGCGCGCAGGCGCCAAGCGCGACCTTCTAGTGCTTTGCGGTCCTGGCAATAATGGTGGAGACGGCTTCGTCATCGCTCGATTGCTGCGAGCGCGCGGCGTCCCTGTTCGCGTCGCTGCCTTGGGTGAAAGCAGAACCGAATCCAGCCTAAAAGCGCGAGCAGCTTGGAATGGGCCTGTGGAGCCGTTTGACCAGGCAGCTCCTGCCACGCAGATCGTTGACGCGCTGTTCGGCACCGGACTGTCCCGAGGATTGGAGGACGCTGTCGCAGATCGACTCTCCTCCCTGACGGCGCAGGCGAGCTTCAGCTATGCGGTTGATTTGCCGAGTGGGGTTGATACCGACAGCGGGGCATTGCTGTCACACGCTCCGCTTTTTGGCGTCTGCATCGCCCTGGGATCGCTGAAGCCGGCCCATGTGCTGCATCCAGCCGCGGGGCTCTTTCGCAGGCTGGTTTGCGCGGACATCGGCATCGTCGCCTCGGATCAGGTGCACCGTCTGTCAACGCCGCATTTGACGCGGCCGCTCACATCGGATCACAAATATAGCCGAGGATTGGTGGCCGTCGTTGGCGGCAGCATGGCGGGCGCCGGGCGGCTTGCGGCTCGGGCCGCTGCACGATCGGGTGCAGGCATGGTGCGTTATCTGGCTGCTGCCGAAGCCGCCGCCGGACTGGATGCGATCGTCACGGTACAGGCTAAGACAATAAGCGAACTGGAGAGCAGTTTGGTCGATGGCAGATTGGCGGCCGTGGTCGCAGGGCCTGGGCTGGGCAGCGACGAGCGAGCGAAAGAGCGGCTGGCAGCGGTGCTGGCTTGTGGGCATCCGTTGGTGCTGGATGCGGATGCGCTGACGCTCTTGGGGAGTGGGGCGGCAGAGGGCATCCCGCCCGGCTCGATCCTAACGCCGCATGAAGGAGAATTTGCTCGCCTTGGCTTCAACCTGCGGGGAGATAAGATCAGCCGCGCTACGGAGGCAGCCCGGCGTACCGACGCTGTCATCGTCCTCAAAGGGGCAGATAGCGTCGTGGCTGCGCCAGACGGGCGCGTAGCGGTTTCAAGTGGCGCTTCGCCTTGGCTGTCCACCGCTGGAACGGGTGATGTGCTGGCGGGACTGGCAGCGGGAAGATTGGCGGTAAGTGGCGATCCGTTTAGCGCAGCGTGTGAGGCGGTTTGGCTGCATGGGGAGGCGGCCAGGCGCGCTGGGGAGGCCTTCGCAGCGGACGATTTGATTGCAGAGCTACCAGCGGCTATCGCCTCCCGCTTGTGACTGAGATCGACACAGATATTATCGTCCGTATCGCCGCCAAAGGCGACGGCGTGACCTCCGACGGCCGGCATGTGCAGTTGGCAGCACCGGGTGACCGGCTGACGGGGGATGGTCGGCTCTTGCCCGGCCCGCATCATATCACGCCGCCTTGCATGCACTTTCCGGCATGTGGTGGATGCGAACTTCAGCATGTCGATGAGGAGAGCTTTGCTGCCTTCGCAACGGCGCGTGTTACCGGCCCGTTGGCGGGCCAGGGCATTACGGCTGAGACGGTGCTACCCGCACATGTCTCGCCACCCAGAACCCGCCGCCGGGCTTCGTTGCGGGCTGCGCGCGAGGGGCGGCGGATCGTCATCGGCTTCGCTGAGTCGGGCAGCCACAAGCTGATTGATATCGCCATGTGCGAGATATTGGACCCGCGGCTTTTTGCGCTGGTGCAGCCGCTTCGCGAGGTGCTGCCCCTGATCCTGCCGGACAGGCGTGCGGCGCATGTCCGCATGTCCCTGGTTGATCAGGGTGTCGATCTGCTGCTCGAGAGGGTCCGCGTCGAAGGGCTTGCGGCGGACGAGGCGCTGCGGGACTTTGCGGACACCTGGAAGCTGGCGCGGCTGACCATAGATGAGGGCGATGGGCAGCAGGTGCGCTGGGAGCCTGAGCCTGTGACGGTAAGTTTCGGGGGCGTGGCCGTGGGCTTCCCCTCCTTCGCGTTCCTTCAGGCGACGCCGGATGGGGAGGCGGCGCTGGTGGAGTTTGTCCGTGAAGCTTTGCCTGGGCGGGGAGCGGTGGCCGATCTCTTCTGTGGTCTTGGCACCTTTGCGCTGGCGATCGGTGAGGGGCGGCCCGTCTATGCTGCCGAAGGTGCGCGCGATTTGGTCCTGTCGCTGAAGCTCGCGGCTAACCGTGCACAGCGGCGGATGGTGGTGGATCATCGAGACCTGTTCAGGAAGCCGCTGACGCCCGAGGAGCTAAATAGATTTGCTGCCGTGGTGATCGACCCGCCCCGGGCGGGTGCGCGGGAGCAGGTCATGCAGTTGGCGGCGTCGGCTGTGCCCCTGATCGCCTATGTATCGTGCAATCCGGCGAGCTTTGCGCGGGATGCGGCGCATCTGGTCGCTGGCGGCTATGTGCTGGAGAGCGTCAAGCCGGTGGGGCAGTTCCGATGGTCAACGCATGTCGAACTGGCTGCGACTTTCCGGCGGAGATGAAAATTGTCCCTCGCCGCATATTTGCGGCGAGGGACAGGCACCCTCTCCAAAGGGGAGCTTGAGCCTTTTTAGCCCAGCTTGATGACAGTTGCGCGACGGCGCGCAGGGACGGGTTCGGCATAGAGGCTGGCCATAGGCTCATCCTCTACCTCAATGATCGCTTCCGATGTGAAACCGTTGAAACCCGTACGCATCGCCGCGCCATAGGCCCCGAGCATTCCAATTTCGATATAGTCGCCCGCAGCCACATCGTCCGGCAGCATGAAGGGGCCGACCATATGGTCCATGTCGTCGCAGGTCGGGCCGTAGAAGGAAAAGCCGGTCAGTTCCGCCTCGCTCTCTTCTTCACGTAGGAGCGCCACGGGGAAACGCCAGCCGATATGTGCAGCGTCGAACAGCGCGCCATAAGCGCCATCATTGATGTAGAGCTCGGTGCCGCGGCGGCGCTCTACTCGCACGATGATGGAGCTATATTCTGCCGATAGCGCGCGGCCAGGCTCGCACCATAGTTCCGACGAATAGCTGACCGGCAGGCTCTCGAAGCCGCGATGGATAGCGTCGAAATAGGCTTCCAGCGCCGGGGGTTCCATGCCGGGATAGACTGACGGGAAACCGCCGCCGACGTCGATGATATCGACCGTTACGGCCGCATCGACGATCGCGGCGCGGACGCGTTCGATGGCGTCGCTATAAGCCTGCGGACTCATCGCCTGGCTACCGACATGGAAGCATATGCCGAGGGCATCGGCCGCCTGACGCGTGGCCATCAGCAATTCGCGGGTCTCGCCCAGTTCGGCGCCGAATTTGGACGCCAGGCTCAGTTCCGAATGTTCGGACGAGACGCGCAGGCGCACGCACAGTTCGAGGTCGCTGGCGTCATCGGTGGCGCGCAGGATCTTTTCCAGCTCGTCGATCGTGTCGAGCGAGAAGGTGCGCACGCCATGGACGTTGTAAGCCTCCGCAATGGCTTCCTCAGCCTTGACCGGGTGCATGAAGCACAGCTTGGCTTGGGGCAGCGTCTGCGCGACGAGGCGAACCTCCGCGATCGACGCAACGTCATAATGCGTGATTCCGCTGTCCCACAAAGTCCGGAGCAAGTCCGGCGAGGGATTCGCCTTGACCGCATAGAGGGAACGCCCCGGAAACTTCTCAGTGAAGAATCGGGCGGCCCGGGCTGCAGCCTGGGGACGAATCAGCGTTACCGGTGCTGCCGGTGTGAGGGCGGTCGCTACCCCCAGCGCGCTATGGTGCTTGTGCAACTCAAGGGACCTCCAGTGTAGTTCAGGGCATTCAAGCTGCCTTGCGGTGGAAGTCCCATGGGGCAGCGGAAGGGCGATATATGCGGCAGGTGCCCCCCTGTAAAGCGCGCGTGTAAATTTTGTTGCGCGGGCGGCTATGAAACGTGCGTCAGGAGAGGCGGGACTTGAAGTCCTCATAGGAGAACTGGCGGATTTGCTTGAGTTCGTCGGTTTCCGAATTCCACAGCCAGATGGCAGGCAGGGGCACGCCATTGAATGTGTTGGTCTTTACCATCGAGTAGTGAGCCTGATCGAGGAAGGCGATCCGCCGCCCCGGAGTCGCGCCGCT
Organism: Sphingobium sp. EP60837; assembly: GCF_001658005.1. Lineage (NCBI taxonomy): Bacteria > Pseudomonadati > Pseudomonadota > Alphaproteobacteria > Sphingomonadales > Sphingobiaceae > Sphingobium > Sphingobium sp. EP60837. The sequence continues at coordinate 160,660 of NZ_CP015986.1, forward strand.
GGGGACTCGATAGTCGCCGATGATGTCGCCCGCGAGGCAGGATGGGCCGCCGAGTCGAGTGACGGGACCATCGGCTTCCTCATGCAGCATTGCTGGGCGGTAGGGCGCTTCGATCACGTCGGGCATGTGGCAAGTGGCCGAGATGTCGGTGATGGCGACGGGCATGCCGTTGTCGATGACGTCTAGGATTTCGCCGATCAGGATGCCCGCGTCGAGCGCCATGGCTTCACCGGGTTCGATGTAAAGTTCGAGGCCGGTTTCAGCCTTGAGGCGATGCAGGAACGCAATCAGGTCATCGATCTGGTAATCGGCGCGGGTGACATGGTGGCCGCCGCCGAAGTTCAGCCATTTGAGGCCGCGGACATGCGGCATGACGCGCGATTCGATCGCCGCCCAGGTGCGTTGGAGCGGCAGGAAATCCTGTTCGCAGAGATTGTGGATGTGGAGGCCATCTACGCCGTCCAGATGTTCGGGGCGAAGCTGGTCGATGGGGAAGCCCAGGCGGCTGTGCGGTTGCGAGGGGTCATATTTGGGTACTTCGCCCTCTGCGTGGAGGGGGTTGATGCGCAGGCCGATGTCGAAGTTCACACCGTTCACGCGCGCTTCGTCGATGACGGGCTTCAGGCGTGCGATCTGGCCGGGGCTGTTGAAGATGACATGGTCGGAGATTTTGAGGATTTCGGCCAGATCTTCGGGTTTGTAGGCGGCGCAGTAGGTCGCGATCTCACCGCCATATTCTTCGCGACCGAGGCGGGCTTCGTAAATGCCTGAAGCGCAGACGCCGTCGAGATATTCCGCGACGACGGCGCCGAGGGACCACATGGAAAAGGCTTTGAGGGCGCCGAGGACCTTGATGCCTGCGCGGTCGCGGATGTCAGCCAGGATTGACAGGTTGCGGCGCACCGCGGCCTCGTCCACCACGAAGGCAGGCGAAGGGACGCGGTTCAGGTCGAAATGCGCGAAGGCGGCGGGATCACCGGCTTTGGTTTCCATGGGTCGTTCCACTCCAGGCTACTCCACCGTCACCCCGGGCTGGACCCGGGGTCCCGCTGCCTGAAACAACGGTGGAGAAGAAGCGGGACCCCGGCTCAAGGCCGGGGTGACGGTCCGTCTAACGGGACCGTCAGAAATCCAGCGGCTTATCCAGCTCCTTCACCTGCCAGGGTAAGCCGTGCTTGTTCAGCATGTCCATGAAGGGATCGGGATCGAACTGTTCGATGTTGAACACGCCTTCACCCTTCCAGGCACCGGTCAGCATCAACGCCGCGCCGATCATCGCGGGCACGCCGGTGGTGTAGCTCACCGCTTGATTGCCGGTTTCGGCATAGGCGTCCTCATGGTCGCAGACGTTATAGACATAGACGGTCTTCTTCTGCCCGTCCTTCTCCCCGGTCGCGATGTCGCCTATGTTGGTCTTGCCCTTGGTGGTTGAACCCAGGCTCGACGGTTCGGGCAGCACGGCCTTGAGGAACTGGAGCGGGATGATTTCCTGCCCGTTGTAGATGACCGGATCGATGCGGGTCATGCCGACATTCTGGAGCACTTCGAGATGCTTCAAATAAGCGTCGCCGAAGGTCATCCAGAAACGGATACGCTTAATTTCCGGGTAGAATTTGGCGAGCGATTCCAGTTCCTCATGATACATGAGGTACATGTTCTTTTCGCCGACCTGATCGAAGTTGAAGGCCTGTTTATGTTTCAGAGCCGGGCCTTCCACCCACTTGCCGCCTTCCCAGTGGCGCGAGGGCGCGGTGACTTCGCGGATGTTGATTTCCGGGTTGAAGTTGGTGGCGAAATGCTGGCCATGGTCGCCGCCATTGCAATCGAGAATGTCGAGCGTGTCGATCCGATCGAGCAGATGCTTCTTGATGTAGCTGGCGAACACGCTGGTCACGCCGGGGTCGAAGCCCGAGCCCAGCAACGCCATGATGCCAGCTTCCTTGAAGCGGTCCTGATAGGCCCATTGCCAGCCATATTCGAACTTGGGCGTATCGCGCGGTTCGTAATTGGCGGTGTCGAGATAGTCGGTCTTGGTCGCAAGGCACGCGTCCATGATCGCCAAGTCCTGATAGGGGAGGGCGAGGTTGACTACCAGCTTGGGCTGGACCTTCTCGATGAGAGCGATGGTTTCCGCGACATTGTCGGCATCGACCTGCGCCACATCGATGGTGACGCCGGTGCGCGCCTTGACCGATTCGGCGACCTTTTCACAGCTGATGATGCGTCGGCTGGCGAGCGTGATGTGGCTGAAAATGTCCGGGTTCATCGCCATCTTGTGAACCGCGACAGACCCGACGCCGCCCGCGCCGATGACCAGAACCTTGCTCAATTCAACTGCTCCATCACTTTAAGCGCGCGTGAGGCGCGAAAGCGTCCATATAGGGAGTTGGCGTTACAGCGCAAAGTCAGACTATCAGAGGCCTGCGCAGGCATTAAACCCGAGCCGTGGAACGCCCTAGCATAACCCCAAATATCGTTTCGGGTAACGATTGCGTTCTTTTCCTCGGAAGCCGCTCAAGTTAGTTTGAAGGCGGCGCATGCTACCGGATGGCGACAGCTGGAAGGTGCATCGCTCAGCAGCCGGAATCTCATGGGGGAGATAATGGATGGCAACGCTTAGCGGCAGTGTTTCGCCGGACCACGGCTTTCAGAATAGCGAGCGGCATTTTTTCCGGGTCATGGCGACCATAATGGCGGCGATCGTGGTCGCTGGATTTGCGGTCAACCTAGCCATGGGGCGATCGACCTTCGCGGTGCCGGTGGTCTATCATGTCCATGCCTTCGTCTTTTTCGGCTGGGTCGCGCTGTATGTCGCGCAGAATTGGTTGATCGCAGGCAATCATGTCAGCTTGCACCGGAGGCTGGGGCTGGTGGCCTATGGCTGGGTGCCGCTGATGGTCGTGATGGGCTTTGTCATCATGATCACGTCGCTGCGGCGCACCGGCGGACCGTTCTTCTTCGACCAGAATGAGTTTCTGTTCAGCAATTCGATGCTGCTGATCTTGTTCGGCGCGATGGTGATGGTGGCGCTGCGGCGACGCCGTCACAGCGGATGGCACAGGCGGTTGATGCTGACGGCCATGTCGATCCTGACCGGGCCGGGATTGGGACGGCTGCTCCCGATGCCGCTGTTCATCCCCAATGCCTGGCGCATCATGATGGTGGTCACCCTGATCTTCCCCGTCGTGGGCATGATTGCCGATAAGCGGCGTCACGGCAAAGTCCATGCGGCATGGTGGTGGGGCGTGGGCGCGATCGTGGCGACACAGATCATTGCGGACGTCATAGCCTACAGCAGTTGGGGTGCAGCCGTCACGCGGGCCGTGGTCGAGGGAACCGCTGGAAGCGCGAGGCCGATGGCGGCATTTCTGCCGCCGGACCTTGGGTCCTGATCCTTTTAAACGGACGCTCGGGAGCGGCTGCTTAGCTGTCAGAAGCTCGCGCCGTCCATCTTGTTGATCTTGAGGGCGTCGAGGTCGATGTCCGGCACGCAGCGAAGGTTGACGGCCCGCGTGGGTGATCCGTCCGGGCCGGTTCCTTGCGCAAATGCCTGCGTGCCACAGGTATCGCAGAACTGATGCGTGATCCTGTGCTTGTAGAATTGATAGTCGGTCAGCTTGTCCGCACCGCTGTCGAGCGTGAACTGGTTGGCGGGCACGAAGGTCAGCAGGAACCCCTTGCGGCGGCAATGGGAGCAGTTGCAGGACATGGCTTCTGTGGGTGCGTCGGCGGCTACGGTGAAGGTAACCGCGCCGCAGTGGCAGCTTCCAGTGTAGGGCATGGGGCTCTCCTGTGAGACACTTACGGTTTTCATAATGCAAACAGACCAGTATCAGTCGAAAAACTTCATCTGGGCGGGGCAATGAACAAGTCTGTGATCCTATCCATCATGCTGATTTACTCTTCATCTGCCATCAGTCGGACGGGAACGATACTGCCCGAAAAAGCAGCGGTCATACCTTCTGACCAACGGATCAGGTCAGATGATAGTCGCAAGATCCTGAATGATTATGCCGCCTGTACAATTGATGAGTCGCGCAAGCGGGTCGAGGATTTTTTGGCTATGGCGCCGGGGTAGGCCGACGCAGAAAAGTTGCTGCTCAAGGTCGCGATCAACTCATGCCTGTTAAACGGGAGCATGACCCTCAATAGCTCCGCATATCGCGCTGCAGCTTACGACGTGTTGTATCATCTGGACTTCAAAAAAGAAGCGCCTCTAGATTTTTCTTCCATAACGCCAATTGAATATGTCCAGCGTGGTAAGGGGATGACAGCGGAGGATGCCGCGGGACAATCCGTGCTTCGCAAACTAGCCGATTGCGCGGTTCGACATGGGCCATCGGACGCACGTCAACTCGTTTTAGCGCCTATCGGTAGCGTAGCCGAGACAAGCGCATTCGGGGCCCTCACCCCTCACTTGTCCGCATGCATGACCAATGACGTCACGCTTAAATTTTCGAAGTTCACCCTGAAGGGTTATATAGGAGAGGCGCTTTATCGCTTGTCGATCGCCGCGCGTTCGGCCGTGAAGAGTCGCTGACTTTCAACTCACCAACCGCCGCAACCCCGCCACCGTATCCGCCTCCTGCGCAGGCTTGTCCCTGCGTATCCGCGCGATGCGGGGAAAGCGCATCGCAAGCCCCGACTTATGCCGCTTGCTTTCATGGATGCTGTCGAAGGCGACCTCCAGCACCAGCGACTTTTCGACCTCGCGCACCGGGCCGAAGCGGTTGATCGTATTCCCTCGCACGAAGCGGTCGAGCCATTTCAGTTCCTCATCGGTGAAGCCCGAATAGGCTTTGCCGACGGGCAGCAATTCGCCTTCCTCCGTCCAGCAGCCGAAGGTGTAGTCCGAGTAGAAGGATGAGCGTTTGCCGTGGCCGCGCTGGGCATACATCATGACGCAGTCGGCGGTCAGGGGATCGCGTTTCCATTTGTACCAGAGCGCGGCCTTGCGCCCGGCGACATAGGGGCTGTCCCGGCGCTTGAGCATCACGCCTTCGATGGCAGCGTCGCGGGCGCCTGCGCGGATGTCGGCGAGGGTTTCGAAGTCGGGGGCTTCGATCAGGGCGGAGATGTCGAAGCGGTGGGGATCGAGTTTGGGGATGGTTGTTTCGAGGGCGCCGCGACGCTGTTCCCATGGGAGGGTGCGAAGATCTTCGTCGGCGTCGAGCAATATGTCGTAGAGGCGGACGAAGGCGGGATATTCGTCCATCATCTTCGCCGTCACCGCCTTGCGGCCGAGGCGTTGCTGGAGGGCGTTGAAGCTCGCCGCTTCCCCGCCCTGAAACTCGCCTTTGACGAGCAGTTCGCCGTCGAGGACTGCATGCGCGGTGAAGGCTTGCGCGATCTCTGGAAAGCTGCCGGTGATGTCGTCTCCGGCGCGGCTGTAGAGGCGGGTTTCCGTGCCGGTGCCGACGATTTGGATGCGGATGCCGTCCCATTTCCATTCGGCGGCATAGTCGGTGAGATCGACGCGCTCAGCTTCCAGCGGGTGGGCGAGCATGAAGGGGCGGAAGAAGGGCGTGCCTGCTGGGTCGGGCCGGTCTGCTTTCCCTTCGGCCCATGCGAAGAGTGCCGCATAGGGAGGGGCGAGCGCGTGCCAACATTCCTCCACATCATCGACGTCGAGCTTGAAGGCTTGCGCGAAGCCGGTCTTGGCAAGTCGGGCGGAGATGCCGACGCGCAGGCCGCCGGTGGCGAGCTTCAGCAGGGCGAAGCGGCCGGAGGCGTCGAGATGATCCATCATTTGCGCCAGGGTCGCAGGCGCGGCGGCTCGGCTGACGGCATGGAGGCGGTCTATGATGCTGGATAGGGTGAGGGAGCCGTCGTCTATTTCCTGCGGCTGATCTTCCGACTTTGGCCAGAGGAGGGCGACGGTTTCGGCGAGGTCGCCGACATAGTCGCGGCTCATTTCGAACAGGACCGGATCGACGCGGGAACGGGTCATTTCTGCAATGGTGGAGGCTTTGACAGCCTTTATGTCGAGATTGCCGGTAAGGGCGGCAAGGGCCCAGCCGCGATCTGGGTCGGGGGCCTGACGCATGTAGGACGCGATGAGGTCCAGCTTGCCGTTGCGGGATCGGGTATAGACGAGGCCGTCCAGGAGTTGGGAGAATTGCCTCATCCTTCCTTCTCCTCCCCCGTTCGGTTCGAACTTGTCGAGAATAGTTGCGCACAAATTATCGACATGCTCGAACCGAACGGAGGCAGGGGGATCGGCTTGGGCATTACCCTTCATCCTCATCTTCGCGGCCCACCAGTTCCAGCGCTCTCGCGCGCATCTGGTGGGTCATGCACCAGTGGAGCAGGGCTTCCTCGCGGCCGTGGGTGATCCAGGTTTCGGAGGGAGCGACTTCGCGGATGGTGCTGGTCAGTTCGTCCCAGTCCGCATGGTCGGAAATGATCAAGGGCAGTTCGACATTGCGCTGGCGGGCCCGCTGGCGGACGCGCATCCAGCCTGACGCCATGGCGGTTATCGGGTCGGGCAAGCGGCGGCTCCAGCGGTCGTTGAGGGCGGAAGGCGGCGAAACGATGATGCGGCCGCGCATCTCTTTTGCCGGGAGGCCCGTGGCCGGACGCAGGTCTCCCATGGCGACGCCGAACTGCTCGTAGAGGGCGCACATCCGTTCGAGGGCTCCATGGATGTAGATCGGGTCGTGGTGCCCCCTGGCGCGCAGTTCGCAGATGAGGCGCTGAGCCTTGCCGAGCGCATAGGCGCCGACGAGGACGCAGCGATCGGGATTGGCATGAAGCGCTGTGAGGAGGCGATCGACTTCGCTGCCGGTGTCCGGGTGGCGAAAGACGGGAAGGCCGAAGGTCGCTTCAGTGACGAAGATGTCGCAGGGGACGGGTTCGAAGGGCTTGCAAGTCGGATCGGGGCGGCGTTTGTAATCGCCGGTTACGACCACGCGTTCGCCAGCGTGGGTGAGGAGGATTTGGGCAGAACCCAGGACATGGCCCGCCGGTATGTAGCTGATCGTGACGCCGTTCATGCGGATATCTTCGCCATAAGGGACGGCTGTGCCGGACGCCGTGCCGTAGCGAAGGGCCATGATGGCGAGGGTTTCCTCCGTCGCCCAGACATGACCGTGGCCGCCCCGCGCGTGGTCGGCGTGGCCATGGGTCACCAGCGCCCGTTCGCGCGGAACGGAAGGATCGATCCACGCATCGGCGGGGCGGACATAGATGCCGGTCGGGTGCGGTTCGATCCAGTGGGCCATGGTACAAAAAGATGGGATGGCCCGTAACGGTTCCGCAAGGGCTGCGGCGGGAAGGGCTTCACACTTGCATCGCTGCTTGCCCGGCAACGGACTTGCGCCCCTCGGGCAGCAGGAGGTGCGCTATGACTTTGGCGGATGATCAGAATTTAATGCGCGCGCTGCTGCGGCACTTGGCGAAACGGGAAATTGCCGGAGCTTATCGCAGCTACGGGGCGAGGAGGCCGGTGATCAGGGCGAGCGTGGCCTTCTTAAGGCAAGCTGGAATCTCAGGCGCCTTAACCTGTTGTCAGAAAATCCCAGCTTGCGCTGGGATCACGACATCAAGCCGCCTTCTTGATTTCCAGTTCCAGGCGATCCCAAATTTCGACCAGCGCGGAAACGAGGTCCTGCATCATCTCGGCGCTGTGCGCCGGGCCGGGCGTGAAGCGCAGACGCTCCGTACCGCGAGGGACGGTGGGATAATTGATCGGCTGCACATAAGCGCCATATTCAGCGAGCAGAATATCGCTGATCCGCTTCGCCTTGACCGGGTCGCCGACCATCAGCGGGACGATGTGCGTGACGGATGGCATGACGGGCAGGCCCGCTTCGGTCATCAAGCGCTTAAGGGTTGCGGCGGCGGCTTGCTGACCTTCGCGTTCCTCGTTCGACTGTTTGAGATGGCGGACGCTGGCGAGGACGCCTGCGACGAGCACGGGCGAGAGCGAAGTCGTGAAGATAAAGCCGGGCGCATAGCTGCGGATGACATCCACGATCATCTGGTCGGCTGCGATGTAGCCGCCCATCACGCCGAATGCCTTGCCCAGCGTACCTTCGATGATTGTGAGGCGGTCTGCGACTTCATCCCGTTCGGAAATGCCGCCGCCATGGGCGCCATACATGCCGACCGCATGAACCTCGTCGAGATAGGTCAGCGCGTTGAATTCGTCGGCGAGGTCGCAGATCGCGGCGATGGGAGCGACGTCGCCATCCATCGAATAAACGCTTTCGAAAGCGATCAGCTTGGGCGCGTCGGGATCTTCGGCGGCGAGCAGTTCGCGCAGATGTTCAACGTCATTGTGGCGGAAGACACGCTTTTCGCAGCCCGAATTGCGGATGCCCGCGATCATCGAGGCATGGTTGAGCTCGTCGGAAAAGACGATGCAGCCAGGCAGCAGTTTGGCGAGGGTGGCGAGCGTCGCTTCGTTCGAGACGTAGCCCGAGGTGAAGAGCAGCGCCGCTTCCTTGCCATGGAGGCTGGCCAATTCGGATTCCAGATCGACGTGATAATGGGTGTTGCCGCCGATATTCCGGGTGCCGCCCGAGCCTGCGCCGACATCGTGCAGCGCCTCTTCCATAGCCGCCACCACCTTGGGATGCTGGCCCATGGCAAGATAGTCGTTGGAGCACCAGACGGTGATCGGCTTTGGACCATTATGGCCGTGGAAGCAGCGCGCATTGGGAAAGGCGCCCTTGTTCCGAAGGATATCGATGAACACGCGATAGCGACCTTCGCTGTGAAGCCGGTCGATCGCTTGCGCGAAGATATGCTTGTAGTTCACGTAACGCCCAGTCCCTTGTGGCCCGCATCCTTCCGGCGGTGCGTTTACCTGCTGCGGCCCGCTATTACCAGCGATAACCGTTCGCAGCGCCAGGGAGAAATACCTATCACAATGATAGATGAAATTGGGAGTGGACTAAAGGTCCTACCCTGTCACAGCGGCTCCATCTGGGTGAGGCCAAGTTCGGCGAGGGCCGGGGCAAGCGACGCTACGCTGTTGTCCAAACGCGTGAAAACGGCTTTGCCGGACGGACGTGACGCAGGCCATTCCTGCCCCTGAGTCAAATAGGCGATGCGCCGGGCGATGCCTTCGCCACCATGCACGAAAGTGAGCGGCTGCGGCGCGGCTGCGGCCAATTCGGCTTCCACCAGCGGGAAATGGGTGCAGGCAAGCACGACCGTATCCATGCGCTTGCCGCCGGGCTGGTCTATTAGACCGGCAAGGGCGTCTCGGGCAATATTTGGGTCTAGCGGTTCGCCGCGCAGCTTGGCTTCGGCCAGTTGAACCAAGGCGGCGGAACCGTGGCGTAGAACAGTGCAGTCCGCGCCAAATTCGGCGGTGAGGCGGTCCACATAGGGCTGCCGGACGGTCGCATCGGTGCCCAGGACGCCGAAGACGCGGCTTTTGGACAGAAGAGCCGCAGGCTTGATCGCAGGAACGGTGCCGACGACCGGGATGTCGAGCGCGGCTCGCACGGCGGACAGCGCGATGGTGGAGGCCGTGTTGCAGGCAATGACGGCAAGCCGCGGGCGATAGCGCTCGACCAGGCGGCCGAGCAGCGCTGGGACGCGGGCGGCGATCTCCGCCTCGCTCTTGGTACCGTATGGGAAACCCGCGCTGTCAGCCGCATAGATGATAGGGGCGTTCGGCAGCGCTGCCCGGGTCGGGGCGAGGATGGAGAGCCCGCCTACGCCGGAATCAAAGAAGAGCAGGGGAGCGGTTGGAGCGACTTTCATTATGGGGCACACATGTCGCGATAGGAGGGAAGGCTGTCAACAGGGCCTTGGCCGCACGTGGTCGGGTTAGCTCCTCCTGTTCCGCCCGAACCCGGGGCGCTTAAAATCGCCCGCAGGCTGAGCGCGTTCTGGGGCCTGATAAGGTTGATTCGCGGACTCGGATGAACTGCGGACCACGACAGGATCGATGCGATCGTCCAACCGGACGCCGAACGCGCGCCTCGCACACCATGCGACCTGGCCTGGGACCGGGGCATGGGCGGGTAGGCAAATGGTGACGGCCTCACCTGCGATAAGACCGTGATCGCATTTGCCGCCGATTCCCTGAACGGAAACGTCGCGGATGACGATATCGATTTTGCCGTGACGGGGATGAATCATGTGCGCTTTGAGCAGGCGGCGCTGGCGTTCATCCGCGCGCTTATGCTCAACAGCGGAATCCTTATTGTCTCTCATTCTTGAGCACTTTTGAGCGGGCGACCATTTCTATCCTTGGGTTATACCGGGGTGAGGGCGCACGGCAACAGGCAAGACTTTGGGTGTCGCGGACGTAACGAGGCTTTCGCCTTTGGCATTGCCCCTGACCGCCGGAACGCTATGGTCGCGCCGCAATTCATTTCGGCGAGATCATGAACCCTCCCTGGCTACTCCCCGCTTTCGTCCTGCTGATTTCCTATCTGCTGGGCTCGATCCCCTTCGGGCTGCTGCTGACGCGCTTCACCGGTGCGGGCGACCTGCGCCAGATCGGATCAGGGAATATCGGCGCGACCAATGTGCTGCGGACGGGGCGGAAGGGGTTGGCGGCGGCGACGCTCCTGCTCGACCTGCTGAAGGGCGTGGCGGCGGTGCTGATCGGCGCGGCGCTGGTCGATGGCGCCGGGCCGATGGCGGGCGCGATGGCCTTTATTGGCCATTGCTATCCTATCTGGCTGCGCTTTGCAGGGGGCAAGGGCGTGGCGACGATGATGGGCGTCGTTACGGCGCTGCATTGGCCTGCCGGGATTGTCTATGCCGTGGTTTGGCTAGGGGCGCTGTTCGGGACGAAATGGTCATCGGTCGGCGGCATGGCGGCGGGGATCAGTGCGCCAGTCGCCTTATGGTTCATGGGCCGGATCGACCTGGTGCCCGTGACGCTGGGGCTGGCGTTGATCCTGCTGTGGCGGCACCGGGCGAATATCTCGCGGCTCGCCAAGGGAACAGAACCCAAGATCGGAGCGGCGAAAGGGTGAGTGAGCAGGAGCGGTTCGATCGCCTGCGCCTGATCCGTTCGCCTCGCATCGGTCCGGTCACATTCCGGCAGTTGATGGCGCGTTTCGGCAAGGCGGGCGATGCGTTGCAGGCAGTGCCGCAGCTGGCCGCGCGCGGCGGGGGCAAAGCGAAAGTGGCTGATGCTGGTGCCGTGGAGCAGGAGATTGCGCGCAGCAAGGCTCTGGGCGCCCGCTATCTGCTGATGGGCGATAAAGACTATCCCTTTCTGCTGGAACAGATGGATGGGGCACCTCCAGCGCTGATCGTGCGGGGGGACGCGACGTTGGCGGCGCGGCAATGCGTCGCGATGGTAGGCGCGCGCAATGCATCTGCCGCCGCTTGCCGATTTGCCCGCAGCCTGGCGCAGGAATTGGGTCAGCAAGGCGCGGTCGTGGTGTCCGGGTTGGCGCGGGGGATCGATACGGCTGCGCATCAGGGATCAGTCGTGACCGGAACCATCGCGGTCATCGCCTGCGGTTTGGACGTGGTGTTTCCGCCGGAAAATGGCGATCTGCAGGAACAGGTGGCGACCGAAGGCCTGCTGGTGACGGAGCATCCTCCAGGCACACAGCCGCTCGCCCGGCACTTTCCGGCGCGTAACCGGATCATTGCGGGGCTGGCTGCAGGAACCGTGGTGGTGGAGGCCGCGCCGCGATCCGGATCATTGATTACTGCGCGGTTGGCGGTGGAAGCGGGGCGCGAGGTGATGGCCGTGCCCGGATCGCCCGCCGATCCGCGCGCGCAGGGATGCAACCAGCTCATTCGCGAAGGCGCCACTTTGGTGCAAAATGGCAATGATGTGATCGAGGCGATCGGTGGGATCGACAGCCGGATGGTGCGGCAGGGGTCACTGGATTTTGCTGGCGAACCGGTTTCGTCCGATGTGGCGGGGCGTGAGCGGGAGGCTGTGCTGGGCCTGCTGGGTCATGCGCCGGTGCCCGTGGACGAGATTATTCGCCTGTCCGCCTTCAGCCCCGCTATCGTGCAGACGGTGTTGCTGGAGCTGGAACTTGCAGGCCGTCTCGAACGCCATGCAGGCGGAAGGGTGAGCCTGTCGTGATGGTCTTGACGCGGGGCGTCGCCGCCTTCCAGACTCGCGCGTGTACGTGAGAGAACTCAAAAACCGGGGCTTGAATGCAGCTTGTCATCGTTGAGTCGCCTGCCAAGGCGAAGACAATCGAGAAATATCTGGGCGGGGATTTCCACGTTCTGGCCAGCTATGGTCATATCCGCGATCTGCCTGCCAAGGACGGATCGGTGGACCCGGATCATGGTTTCGCCATGAGTTGGGAAAATTATGGCGACAAGGGCAAGCAGCTCAAGGCCATTACCGATGAGGCCAAGAAGGCGACGCGCCTGATCCTGGCGACTGACCCTGATCGCGAAGGAGAAGCGATCAGCTGGCATGTGCAGGAAGTGCTGCGCGCCAAGAAGGCTTTGCCGCAGACCGTGGATCGGGTGACGTTCAATGCGATCACCAAGGCCGCGGTCCTGGACGCCATGGCCAAGCCGCGTGCACTGGACGAGGATTTGATCGACGCCTATCGGGCGCGGCGAGCGCTGGACTATCTGGTGGGCTTCACGCTGTCGCCGGTTCTGTGGCGCAAGCTGCCAGGCGCCAAGTCGGCGGGGCGCGTGCAGTCGGTTGCGCTGCGGCTGGTGGTCGAGCGGGAGCGCGAGATCGAGAGTTTCGTCGCCCAGGAATATTGGTCGGTCGCGGCCGAGATGGAGCAGGGGGGGCAGGGCTTCACCGCGCGGCTGGTGCGCTGGAAGGGCGAGAAGATCGACCGGCTGACCATCGGCAAGGAAGGCGATGCCATGGCCGCGAAGGCGGATGTGGAGGCCGGGCGTTTTACCGTCGAGAAGGTCGAGACGAAGCCGGTTTCGCGCAACCCTCCGCCGCCGTTCACGACCTCGACCCTGCAGCAGGAGGCTGCGCGCAAACTCGGCTTCTCGGCCAGCCATACGATGCGGATCGCGCAGCAGCTCTACGAGGACGGCGCGATCACCTATATGCGTACAGACGGCGTGCAGATGGACGGGAGCGCCATTTCTGCCGCGCGCAAGGCGATCGCCGAGCGCTATGACGGTGGTTATCTGCCGGAAAAGCCGCGTCAATATCAGACCAAGGCCAAGAATGCGCAGGAAGCGCATGAGGCCATTCGTCCGACCGAGTTCGGGCGGGACAAGGTTGGCAGCGGCGATCATGCGCGGCTTTACGACCTGATCTTCAAGCGGGCTCTGGCGAGCCAGATGGCCTCGGCACGGCTGGAGCGGACGACAATCGACCTGGTGGATGGCACAGGCCAGCATGCGTTGCGCGCGACCGGGCAGGTGGTGATCTTCCCAGGTTTCCTGGCGCTTTATGAAGAGGGGCGGGACGACAGCGAGGATGATGACTCCAAGCTGTTGCCGCGCATGGCGGAAGGCGATGCGCCGGCCAAGAAGAAGGTGACGGCCGAGCAGCATTTCACCCAGCCCCCGCCGCGTTATTCGGAAGCTTCACTGGTCAAGAAGCTGGAGGAATTGGGGATCGGGCGTCCGTCGACCTATGCCTCTACGCTGCAGGTGCTGAAGGACCGCGACTATGTGCGGATCGAGAAGAACCGCTTCTTCGCCGAGGAGAGCGGGCGGCTGGTGACGGCCTTCCTCGAACGCTTCTTCGAACGCTATGTGTCCTACGACTTCACTGCGGGGCTGGAGGATGAACTGGACGATATTTCCGGCGGTCGTGCCCAGTGGCAGGCGGTGCTGGAAGCCTTCTGGAAAGACTTCAAGCCCAAGACCGCCGAAGTGATGGAGCAGAAGCCTTCGGACATCACGGCTGAACTGGACAAGTTCCTTGAGCCGATGCTCTTCCCGCCCAAGGCGGATGGGTCCAATCCCCGCGCTTGTCCGATGTGCGGCGATGGGCAGCTGTCGCTGCGCGGCGGGCGTTTTGGGGCGTTCATCGCCTGCTCCAACTATCCGGAGTGCAAATATACGCGGAAGTTCGGCCAGCCGGGCGGCAAGGAAGGCGAAGATACGGGACCCGAGGTGCTGGGCCAGCATCCCGAGACGGGGCAGGATATCGTCAAGAAATCCGGGCGCTTTGGACCCTATATCGAGATGGGCGAGGGTAAGGAAGCGAAGCGCGGATCGATCCCCAAGGACCTGCCAGATGGCGAGATGACGCTGGATTGGGCGGTGAAGCTCTTAAGCCTGCCGCGCGAGGTCGGGCTTCATCCCGAGACGGGGAAGCCGATCGTCGCCAATATCGGGCGCTTTGGTCCCTACCTGCTGCATGACGGCAAATATGGGCGGCTGTCATCGACTGCCGAGATATTCGAAGTCGGCATGAACAGCGCCGTCGCCAAGCTGGCCGATGCGGCGAACAAGGGCGGCCGTGGCGGAGCGTCGCGGGAGCCGCTCAAGGTGCTCGGCAAGCACCCGCGCACCGAGGCCGAGATCAAGCTGATGGCGGGGCGCTATGGGCCTTTTGTCACCGATGGCACGACCAATGCCACGCTGCCCAAGGCGGTTGAGCAGGATGCGTTGACATTGGAGGAAGCGGCGCAACTGATCGATGCGCGCGCTGCGGCGGCGCCTGCGAAGAAGGGGAAGAAGGCTCCGGCGAAAAAGGCGGCTGCGAAGAAGCCTGCTGCCAAGAAGGCGCCGGCCAAGAAGAAGGCGGCGGCGGAGTAGTTAACGACCTCCGTTCGTCCTGTTTGAGCGAGGCGCTTGCCTCGCTCAAATGTCGAAGGGCTTGCCTTATCTTCGAAGAGAAGCAGGGCTTCGACAGGCTCAGCCCGAACGGGGTCGGGTCGGCTTGAATGGCGACGGGTTCTTTACTCCACCCAATCCAGGCCGATGTCCCGGTAGATAAATCGGTCGTCTTCCCAATCTTCCTTCACCTTGACGTGGAGGTAGAGGTGGACCTTGACCCCGAGCAGGCTCGCCAACTCGGCACGGGCCTTTGAACCTATTTCCTTGAGGCGCTGGCCGCCCTTGCCGAGCACGATGGCGCGCTGGCTGGAACGGCCGACCAATATCTGCTGGTGGATTTCCACCGAGCCGTCCTCGCGCTCGCTATATTTTTCCGTGTCCACGGCTGCGGCATAGGGTAGCTCGGCGTGAAGCTGGTGATAGAGCTGTTCGCGAGTGATTTCGGCGGCCAGCATGCGGTCGGTGGCGTCGGAAACCTGATCTTCCGGGAAGTGCCACGGACCTTCGGGCATGGCCTTGGCGAAGGCGGTTTTGAGTTCCGCAAGGCCATCCCCGGTGGCGGCGGAAATGAAGAAGGTCTCCTCGAAACCGATCCGCTCGTACAGCCTTTGGGTATGAACCAGCAGCTTTTCCTTGATCGCAATGTCCACCTTGTTGAGGATCAGCCACTTGCGCTCCGGCCGATGTGCAAGCGCCTCGACGATCGGTTCGATCTTGGGGCCGAGGCCCGCCTTGCCGTCAACGATCAGCGCGATGAGGTCCGCGCCCTGCGCGCCGCCCCATGCGGCCTGCACCATGGCGCGGTCGAGGCGGCGCTTGGGCTGGAAGATGCCAGGGGTATCCACAAGGACGATCTGTGCGTCGCCTTCAATCGCGACGCCCATGACGCGGGTTCGGGTGGTCTGCGCCTTGGGACTGGTGATAGCGACCTTCTGGCCGACCAGCGCGTTCACCAGTGTGGATTTGCCCGCATTTGGCGCGCCGACGATGGCGACAACTCCGCAGCGTTGGGATTCAAGATCAATCGTCAAACAAAACTCCGTTCACCCCTGCCGCTGTCGGAGGGACTTCCTTCCTAATCCAAAATAAGTTCAGGCGACAGGCTCAGTTGGCCAACTTATCCAGCAGCGCCTTGGCCGCGGCCGTCTCCGCCTCTTGCTTGGACCCCCCGGTGGCGCTCGCTTCGCCAGCGCCCTTGATCGACACCGTCACCGTGAACTTCAGCGCATGGTGAGGACCGGAGCGATCGGTCATGGCATATTCGGGCGGTTTGCGGCGGTTGGCGGCGGCCCATTCCTGCAGTGCGGACTTGGGGTGCTTGGGCGCGCTTTCCTGCGTATCCACGCGGCTGCTCCAAAGGCGGCGGACGAGCGCGCGGGCGTCGTCCAGCCCGGCTTCAAGATACAGTGCGCCGATCAGCGCCTCCATCACGTCGCCAAGCACATTGTCGCTGTCAGCCGCGCCATCATCGCGTGCTTGTTTGCCAAGGACAAGATGCGCGGGAACGCCCACAGCCCTTGCGACATCGGCGCAGGTTTCGCCGGACACAAGCGCGTTGAAGCGTCGGGAAAGCTTGCCCTCCGGTTCCCCGGCGAAACGGTCATAGACCCACTCGGCCATCACCAGCCCGAGCACCCGGTCTCCTAGAAATTCCAACCGTTCATAATTGACGGCGTTCGCGCTGCCATGGGTCAGCGCCTGCAGAAAAGGCACGGCGTCCTTCGGCGCTCGCCCGATCAATGCGGCGAGCCAGCCAGCCGTGTCGGGCTTGCTCAAAAGCCTTCCCCAATGCGGTCCCAGCGTGCGGCGGTGAACCAGGTCCAGGGAAGCAGCCAATTGGCGCTGCCATCGGTGGAGAAGACTGATATCATGGCCTTGCCCACCAGATTTTCCTCCGGCACCAGGCCGATGCCGCCGCCTTCGACTGCGGGAAAGCGGCTGTCGGCGCTGCGGTCCCGATTGTCGCCCATCATGAAGAGATGGCCTTCGGGCACCAGTACCGTGTCGCGGTCGTCTGCGGCGCCATCCTGCACAAGATCAAGGACATTGTAGCTTTTGCCGCCAGGCAGGGTTTCGCGATATTGCGGATAGCGGCACTGACGACCGCCGGCTGGCGCATCCTCCTCGAATTTCGGGCGATAGCAGGGGGATGGGCTGCCCTCCTTGGCAGCGGCGTCCAGCATGTTAGGGGTCACCGGGATGACCAAATCGGCGACACGCTGCTTGGGAATCGCCTGACCGTTCAGATAGACGGTGCCACCGCGCACGGAGATCATGTCGCCGGGCAAGCCGATCACGCGCTTGATATAGTCATTCTTCTGGCTTGGCGGCGCCTTGAACACGACAACGTCCCCGCGCTGCGGCGTGGACGCGAGGATGCGGCCAGGAATGAGCGGCAGATTGAAGGGCAGGGAGTAGCGCGAGTAGCCATAGGGCCATTTCGCGACGAGCAGATAATCGCCGATCAGCAGGCGCGGCTGCATCGATTCGGACGGAATATTGAACGGAGAGACGATGAAGCTGCGCAGAATGAAGACGAAGACCGCCAGCTTTGCGAGGAACCAGATGAAGTCCCGCGTTTCGGATTTTGCGCACATGCCTGCTCGTCTAGTCCTTCAATTTGCCTTGAAAACAGGCCGCTGCGGCTTTTGCTGCGTTGGAAACCTGCCGTCAAGCGCGTGGCCCGGTGCATTGGCCGTTACGCTTGAGTAAGAGGAAGAAGAATCGACAGGTGCAGCGTCGGTATCGATCAACGGAAAAGAGGATTTACCCTTTCATGTCCAGCCCTGCACTGGAGGCAATCGCCGCCCTCCCGCAGCCCGAATTAAAGTCCGTCTTCGCGGCGGACCCCAATCGGCTGAGCAAGTTCACGCTTACGCAGGGGCCGCTTCGTTTTGATTGGTCCAAGACCCATCTGACGAGCGAAACGCTCGACGCGTTCCTCGAACTGGCGAAGGACATGGATTTCGCCAGGTGGCGCGACGCCTTTTTCGCGGGCGAGCCCATAAACGGCAGTGAAGGGCGCGCCGCTGAACATCCCGCCGAGCGCGGGGAGGGCAATGCGGAAAGCGTGTCGCGCGCCAAGATGCTGCACGCCCGGATGCGCGCGCTGATCGATGCTATTGAGGGCGAGGCGCTGGGGCCGATCCGGCATATATTGCATATCGGCATCGGCGGTTCGGCGCTTGGCCCGGACCTGATCGTCGATGCGCTGGAAGGCAACGGCGCGCGCTATGATGTCGCGATCGTGTCGAACGTTGATGGCACGGCGCTGGAGCGAGCTATTTCGCGCTTCGACCCTGAAGCCACGCTGATCGCGGTGGCGTCGAAAACATTCACCACGACCGAAACGATGCTGAACGCCGCGAGCGCGATCAATTGGCTGGTCGAGGCGGGCGTTGAAGACCCCTATGGCAAGGTCATCGCGCTGACAGCCAGCCCGGACAAGGCGATCGAATGGGGCGTCGATGAGACCCGCATCCTGCCGTTCGCCGAAAGCGTCGGCGGTCGCTATTCGCTTTGGTCCTCTATCGGTTTTCCGGCGGCGCTGGCGCTTGGCTGGGACGCGTTCGAAAGCCTGCTGGAGGGCGCGGCGGCGATGGATCGGCATTTCCGCCTGTCCGATCCGGCGCAGAATGCGCCGCTGATCGCGGCCTTTGTCGATCAATATTATACGCGAGTGCTTGGGTGCCAGACGCGGGCGCTGTTCGCCTATGACGAGCGGTTGAGGCTGCTCCCCTCCTACCTTCAACAACTGGAGATGGAGAGCAACGGCAAGAGCGTGACGCGGGACGGAAAGCCGGTGGACGGGCCTACCGCGCCGATCACCTGGGGTGGCGTCGGCACGGACGCGCAACATGCCGTGTTCCAGCTGCTGCACCAAGGCACGATCCTGACGCCGGTGGAGTTCGTCGCTTCGATCGAGCCGGGGCATGCGCTCGACCCGGCGCATCACCGGGCGCTGCTGGTGAATTGCTTTGCCCAGGGTGCGGCGCTGATGCGGGGCAAGGAGAATGAGGCTGATCCAGCGCGGGCCTATCCGGGTAATCGGCCTTCTACGACAATCCTGCTGAATGACGTGACGCCTGATGCCCTGGGGGCGCTCATTGCCTTTTACGAGCATCGGACCTTCGCCAATGCCGTGCTGATGGGGATCAACCCCTTCGACCAGTTCGGCGTCGAACTGGGCAAGGAGATTGCGAAGTCGATCGAGACGGAAGGCGCGAAGGGGTTCGATCCTTCGACGATGGCGTTGATCGATTTGGCGCTGGGTGTGGTTTGACTCAGAGCTAGTCCTCCTCTCCACGGAAGGGCCAAGGTGATTGTATCTCGGCCAGTCTCCCGCCATATCGCGCCACATCCACAGGGAGACCGGCATGAGCGACTATGATTTCGACCTTTTTGTCATCGGTGCGGGATCGGGAGGCGTTCGCGCCTCGCGTGTGGCGGCGGCGCATGGGGCGAAGGTTGCGGTCGCGGAGGAATATCGGGTCGGGGGCACCTGCGTCATTCGCGGATGCGTGCCCAAGAAGTTGCTCATCTATGGCGCGCATTTCGCGGAGGACCTGAAAGATGCGCGGCGGTTCGGCTGGAATGTGCCGGACTGCGATTTCGAATGGAAAGTGCTGCGCGACAATGTGCTGGCCGATGTCGATCGGCTGGAGGGGCTCTATAAGAACACGCTTTCCAGCCATAGGGTTGAGTTGATTTCTGAACGGGCGACCATCACCGGGCCGCATAGTGTGAAGCTGTCGAGCGGACGGGAGGTGAGCGCCAAATATATCCTCATCGCCACCGGCGCATGGCCGGCCCTTCCTGAGATCGAAGGGGCCGAGCATGGCATCACGTCCAACGAAGCCTTCCACCTCGAGGACGCGCCCAAGCGGATCATCATCGTCGGCGGCGGCTATATCGCCAATGAATTTGCGGGGATATTCAACGAATTCGGTAGCCATGTGACGATCGTAAACCGATCGGCCACTTTGCTACGCGGCTATGATGAGCAGATCCGCGACCGGCTGATGCAGATTTCGACGATGAAGGGCATCGTTTTCCGCTTCAACGCGAAGATGGAGCGGATCGAGAAGAATGAAGACGGGACGCTGTGCATGCATTTCAGCAATGGCGATCCTATCCCCTGCGACACGATCATGTTCGCGACCGGCCGCCAGCCTCATGTCGAGGGGCTGGGTCTGGAGAGTGCGGGCGTCGAGTTGGACGACAAGGGTGCGATCAAAGTTGATGACTATAGCCGGACCAGTTGCGAGAGCATCTATGCGGTGGGCGACGTCACCAATCGCTTGCAACTGACGCCTGTCGCCATCCGTGAGGGCCATGCTTTCGCCGACACGGTGTTTGGCGACAATCCGCGGACCGTGGATTATGACTGCGTGCCTTCCGCCGTGTTCAGCCACCCGCCGCTGGCTGGCGTTGGCCTGACCGAGGCGCAGGCGAAGAACAAGCTGGGTACCGTCAAGGTCTATACATCCGACTTCCGCCCGATGAAGAATGTGCTGGCCGGGCGAGAGGAGCGGGCGCTTTACAAGATGGTGGTGGATGCGACGACCAATCGGGTGGTGGGACTGCACATGATCGGGCCGGATGCGCCAGAGATTCTGCAGGCTGCAGCGATCGCGGTGAAGGCAGGGCTCACCAAGCAGCAGTTTGACGACACGGTTGCGCTGCATCCCAGCATGGCGGAAGAGCTGGTGTTGTTGAAGTGATGCCAAGGTCCGTTCGGTCGATACGAAGGACCGCAGTTTAGCTTTCCTCGGCGAACGTCACCACCAGCGCGTCCCGCCAAGCTGGAAGATTTGGTTCGACCGCGTGGATTTCGGTGACGCCGTGCAGGATGCGGTGGTCGTCGATCAGCACCGCGTCGCCGGGCGAAGCGAGCGTGAATTCGCCAAGCGCTGAACCGTCGGGCGCTCCGATGCGGGTCACGCCTTCGCGAACATTGCGGCGCTCGATCAGCATGACAAAGACCCAATCGACCCCGTCGCGGTGCAGGCCCTCCGGTGTTGGGCGGCCGACTTGGCCCTCCTGCGCTTCGATGCGGAACTGGTGCATTTCGACATGCCAAGGCTGCGCGCCGGTCGCACCGAAGCTGTCTGCGCAGAAAGCGAAAACGGCTTGCATCACAGGGTTGTCGATCGTCTCCTGATGCACGGCTTCGAACCAACGCTGCACGTCACCGTTCAAGGGATTATAGTCGCGGCTTTGGAAATGGGGCTGGTGGGGCTTGCGGATGAATTCACCCTGCTGGCAACGGAAGGCAGCATGACGCCGCCGCCGATAGCGGCCGCCATCGGCCATATAGAGGTCAGGGCCAAGATCATCCCAGCTACGCGCAAACTGCTGCCAGGCCGGTTCCTGGGCGCCCAGCGCAGCCAGCATTTCACGCCCGCCGGCACGTGCAAAGCCGCTGTTCGTCAGGTGCGTCCGGATATCGCCGCGCAAAGAAATATCGTCGATCATGTGTCCAGCCTAAGCGCTTGAGGAAACGAGCGACAGGGCCAGTTTCCGCAAGCTGGGACCGCTTGCCTGCCGTTCAGCCGATCCAATAGGGAACGATCTGCCGATTGTCCGGATCGACACGGATCGGGCGGTCTGCGGGAGGAAAGGCGCGCTGGTCGCATCCCTGGCGCGAACAAAGGCGGCATGTGATGCCGATCGGCGTCGCCGCGCCCTCCATCTCCAGCTGGAGGCCATCGGCATAGACGAAGTTCGCGGCATGGGCGATTTCGCAACCCAACACCACGGCATAGCGGCGCGGCGTGCGCGAATAGCTGCCTGACGGCTTTACCAGCCCCTTGGCCATGGAGACATAGCGCACCCCATCGGGCGTTTCGCCCAGCTGCACATTGATCCGGTCGGGAATGGCGACGGCTTCATGGACGTTCCACAAGGGACAGGCTCCGCCGAAGCGGGCGAACTGCAGGCGGGTGGCGCTGTGCCTTTTGGTGATGTTGCCCGCCATATCGACGCGGCAGAAGAAGAAGGGGATGCCGCGCAAGCCGGGTCTTTGAAGGGTGGAGAGCCGGTGGCACGCCTGTTCAAAACTGACTCCGAAGCGGCGAGCGAGGCGATCAATGTCGTGGCGCACCTCGCGGGCAGCTTCCCGGAAAGCCGCATAAGGCATCAACAGCGCGCCCGCGGCATAATTGCCCAGCCCGATCGTCAGCAGACGGTCGGCTCCCTCGACCGGCAAGGCGGCGCGATTGACGACATCGGCGATGACGGCCTGCCCTTCCAGCATCATGAGCTGGTGGGAGAGCATGAACTTGCGGCTTTCGGTGGGCAGAGCGGCGTTGATAAACAGTCTGCGATCACTTGATGAATAGGCGCGCAGCGCGGAATCCGGCGTGTCGGCAATCAGCGTTTCGATGCCATGCCGCCGCGCCAGCGCCTCGACCAGCATGCCCTCATCAAGCGCCTGTCCGGCGGTGAAGCTCTTCGCCATGTCCTCTGCCAGGCAATCGAGGGCATGGACATAGTTGCCCGCCTCGTGGAACCAGTCGCGAGCCGCTTCCCAGGGAAGACGGGCCTGAACTTCATGATCGTTGGCGATCGCCTCCTCGATCATGTTGATGCGCTCGTTGGCGCGCATATGGGCATTGTAGAGGTCGATATAGCGGGCGGCGAACTCAGGGAACTGGAGGTGCAGCTTTTCAACTCGCTCGGGTTCCATCAGAGGGCCCGGCAGTTCGGGGTGGGCAAGCGCATAGGTGAAGGCGCCCAGCAGTTGCTCCTCCTCCCGGCTGTCGAAACTCGCCCAATCGGTGGGAAAAGCGCTGGCCACCGCGGCCTTCACTTTAGCCGTCAGCGGCCGGTCGTCATTTTCCAACTGGCTGAGATAGGATACGGAAATACCGAGCGCCTGCGCCATGGTGGCCTGATCCATCCGGTGGTCCAAACGCAGTTGACGGAGCCGCGGACCTGCGAAAATGCGATTGCCTCTTGCCATGCGGCGTCCATAATTTGCGAAATGGTGATTTGCAAATTGGCAAATTTGCATTTGCGAAAATGTGGAAAGAAGGGAAAGGGGCAAATGTAGCCGTCCGTGTCGTTACCCGGAGAGATATTCTTTATGTCGAAGCTCGCCATTATCGAACAGCTGGAAGCCAAGCGCGAAGCCGCGCGCCTGGGTGGTGGCCAGCGCCGCATTGATGCCCAGCATGCCAAGGGCAAGCTGACGGCGCGGGAGCGGCTTGAAGTGCTGCTGGACGAAGACAGCTTCGAAGAAGTCGATATGTATGTCGAGCATAACTGCATCGACTTCGGCATGGATCAGCAGCATATTCCCGGCGACGGCGTCGTCACGGGTTCTGGCACGATCAACGGCCGCCTCGTCTTCGTCTTCAGCCAGGACTTCACCGTCTATGGCGGCGCGGTGTCCGAACGGCACGCCATGAAGATCTGCAAGATCATGGACATGGCGATGAAGGTCGGCGCGCCCGTGATCGGGCTCAACGACTCCGGCGGTGCGCGGATTCAGGAAGGCGTTGCTTCGCTCGCCGGTTACGCGGAAATCTTCCAGCGCAATGTGCTGGCGTCTGGCGTGGTGCCGCAGATCAGCGTGATCATGGGGCCGTGCGCGGGTGGCGCTGTTTACTCGCCCGCCATGACCGACTTCATCTTCATGGTGAAGGATTCGAGTTTCATGTTCGTGACCGGCCCGGACGTGGTCAAGACCGTCACGAACGAGATCGTCACGCAGGAAGAACTGGGTGGCGCGGTCACGCACACTACCAAGTCGGGCGTGGCCGACCTCGCCTTCGAGAATGACCTTGAAGCGCTGCTGTCGGTCCGCGACTTCGTCGATTTCCTCCCTGCCTCGAACAAGGAGCCGGTTCCGGAGCGTCCCAGCGCCGATCCCTGGGACCGCGCCGAAGAAAGCCTGGATACGCTGATCCCGGCGAACGCGAACCAGCCCTATGATATGCATGAGCTGATCCGCAAGGTCATCGACGAGGGAGACTTCTTTGAGGTGCAGCCGGCCCATGCGGGCAACATCATCTGTGGTTTCGGCCGGGTCGAAGGCAAGACGGTCGGCATCATCGCGAACCAGCCGATGGTTCTGGCGGGCGTTCTGGACATCAACTCGTCCAAGAAGGCGGGCCGCTTCGTCCGCTTCTGCGACGCGTTTGAAATTCCGATCGTCACCTTCGTCGATGTGCCGGGCTTCCTGCCGGGCACCGCGCAGGAGCATTCGGGCATCATCAAGCATGGCGCAAAGCTGCTGTTCGCCTATGCCGAAGCGACCGTTCCAAAAATCACCGTCATCACGCGCAAGGCCTATGGCGGTGCCTATGACGTTATGTCCTCCAAGCATCTGCGCGGGGACCTCAACTATGCCTGGCCGACCGCCGAGATCGCGGTGATGGGCGCAAAGGGGGCCGTCGAGATCATCTTCCGCGGCAAGACGCCCGAAGAGATTGCCGATCGCACGAAGGAATATGAAGACCGCTTCGCCAACCCCTTCGTGGCGGCGAGCAAGGGCTTCATCGACGAGGTGATCCAGCCGCATTCGACGCGCAAGCGGATTGCTCTGGGCCTGCGCAAGCTGCGCAACAAGGCGCTGGAGAATCCGTGGAAGAAGCACGACAATATTCCGCTCTAACGGGCATTGCGCCTCATGAGACCCCAGCTCTTCGCCGGGGTGACGAGCTAGGTGAAGTGAAATGAAACTCGGCCGCTTGAACCATATCGGCGTTGCAACGCCTTCGCTGGAATTCAGCATCGCTTATTATCGCGATGTCATGGGCGCGACGATCACGCATGAGCCTTTCGACCTGCCCGCGCAGGGGGTGAAGGTGTGCTTTGTCGATACGCCGGGCGAAAATGGCACCGACGGCACACAAATCGAATTGATCGAGCCGCTGGGCGAGAACAGCCCGATTCATGGCTTCATCGCCAAGAACCCGGCAGGCGGGCAGCATCATATGTGCTATGAAGTGCCCGATATTCATGAAGCCAAGGCTTGGTTTGAAGGGCTGGGCAAAAAGGTGCTCGGGGAACCGCGCATCGGGGCGCATGGCACGCTGATCTTCTTCGTCCATCCCAAGGATATGAACGGGGTGCTGACCGAGATCATGGAGACGCCGAAGGGCGACCACTAATTAGCCTCGCCCCTTTAGGGGAGAGGCAGCGAGATTGGGGTCTGCGAAGTAGGCCCTAGTCGCAGCGGAGAGGGGCTCTCCCCCTCTCCAACCTCGGCTAGTCAGACGAACTGGCAAGCCTGCGTATCCTCTCCCCCCGACGGAGAGAGGAAAGGAATGGGACGAATGACCGAGAAGCCGACGCTGGATCAGTGGGCCACCGCCGCCGCCAAGGAGGTGAAGGGCAAGGACCTGAACTGGGAGACCCCCGAGGGGATTACGGTGAAGCCGCTTTATACGGCCGAAGACGTAACCGTCGATCCGGGCCTTCCCGGCTTCGCGCCTTTCACCCGGGGCGTGAAGGCATCCATGTATGCGGGCCGCCCCTGGACCATCCGGCAATATGCGGGCTTTTCGACTGCGGAAGAATCCAACGCCTTTTATCGCCGCAATCTGGCTGCGGGCCAGAAGGGCCTCAGCGTCGCCTTCGATCTTGCCACCCACCGCGGTTATGACAGCGACCATCCCCGGGTTCTCGGCGACGTCGGCAAGGCGGGCGTGGCGATCGACAGCGTAGAGGATATGAAGATCCTCTTCGACGGCATCCCGCTCGACCAGATGTCGGTCTCCATGACCATGAACGGCGCGGTCATCCCGATCCTCGCCTTTTTCATCGTCGCGGGTGAGGAGCAGGGGGTCGAGCGCAAGCTGCTCGACGGGACCATTCAGAACGACATTCTGAAGGAGTTCATGGTCCGCAACACCTATATCTATCCGCCTGAACCCTCGATGCGGATCATCTCGGACATTTTCGGCTATACCAGCCGCGAGATGCCCAAGTTCAACAGCATCTCCATCTCCGGCTATCATATGCAAGAAGCCGGGGCGACGCAGGTGCAGGAACTGGCCTTCACCATCGCGGACGGCATCGAATATGTGAAATATGGCGTGGCTTCGGGCCTCGACATCGACAAGTTCGCTGGGCGTTTGAGCTTCTTTTTCGCCATCGGCATGAACTTCTTCATGGAGATCGCCAAGCTGCGCGCCGCGCGTGTGCTGTGGCATCGGGCCATGACGAAGCTTGGTGCGAGGGACGAGCGGTCCAAGATGCTGCGCACCCATTGCCAGACCTCGGGCGTCTCGCTGACCGAGCAGGACCCCTATAACAACGTCATGCGGACCACCATCGAAGCGATGGCGGCGATGCTGGGGGGCACGCAGTCGCTCCACACCAACGCGCTGGACGAAGCGATCGCGCTGCCGACGGACTTCTCCGCCCGCATCGCCCGCAACACGCAGATCGTCATCCAGGAAGAGACCGGCATGTGCAATGTCGTCGATCCGCTGGGTGGCAGCTACTATGTCGAGTCGCTGACCCAGCAACTGGTCGATGCCGCGCAGGAGATCATCGACCGCGTCGGGGCCGAAGGCGGCATGGCCAAGGCGGTCGGCGCAGGCTGGCCCAAGGCAATGATCGAGACGGCGGCCGCTGCGCGCCAAGCACGTGTCGATCGGGGCGAGGACGTCATCGTGGGCGTCAATAAATATCGCCTTGCGAATGAAGACCTGCTGGAAACGCTTGAGGTCGATAACAGCAAGGTTCGCGAGGCGCAGATCGCGCGTATCAACCGCGTCAAGGCAGAGCGTGACGAAGCACAGTGCCAGGCTGCGCTGGAATCGCTGCGTCAAGCTGCCGCTGGTCAGCAGTCGATCGAAAACAATCTTCTTGCCCACGCCGTCGAAGCGGCGCGCGCCCGTGCCACGTTGGGCGAAATTTCCTCCGCCATGGAGGATAGCTTCAACCGCTATGGCACTGTGCCAACGCCGGTGAAGGGCGTCTATTCCAAGCCCTATGGGCATGACAGCCGCTGGAAACAGGTTCTTGACGGTGTGCAGGCCGTCGAGCGGCGCCTCGGTCGCAAGCCGAAACTACTCATCGCCAAGATGGGGCAGGACGGCCACGACCGGGGCGCCAACGTGATCGCGTCGGCATTTGGAGACATGGGTTTCGATATCGTGTCGGGCCCGCTGTTCCAGACGCCTGAGGAAACGGTGGTGCTGGCGCTGGAAAGCGGCGTGGACGTGGTTGGGGCTTCCAGCCTCGCGGCGGGTCACAAGACGCTGATCCCCGAACTCATCAAGCAGCTTCGTGAAAAGGGCCGCAACGACATCAAGGTGATCGCCGGCGGCGTCATTCCGCCGCAGGATTACGACTTCCTTCGTGACGCGGGCGTGCAGGGCATTTATGGACCCGGCTCGAACGTCGTGGAATGTGCGGCCGATGTGCTGCGCCTCCTCGGCCACAACATGCCCCCTGCGGGGCTGGAGGAAGCCGCTTGAACACCCAGACGCCCCGCACAGATTGGACCCGCGACGAGATCGCTGCGCTGTTCGACCTGCCCTTCAACGATTTGATGTTTGAAGCGCAGTCGATCCATCGCGCGAATTTTCCGCGCAATGAAGTGCAGCTTTCGACCCTGCTGTCGATCAAGACTGGCGGCTGTCCGGAAGATTGCGGCTATTGCAGCCAATCGACCGAGGCGGAAAGCGGCCTGAAGGCCACCAAGCTGATGGACGTGCAGGCGGTGCTTCAGGCGGCAGCGCAGGCGAAGGATCACGGCTCAGGCCGTTTCTGCATGGGTGCGGCGTGGCGCAATCCCAAGGAACGGGACATGCCCAAGCTCATCGAGATGGTGAAGGGCGTGCGCCAGATGGGCATGGAAACCTGCATGACGCTGGGCATGCTGTCGGCAGATCAGGCCAAGCAACTCGCAGATGCGGGGCTCGACTACTACAATCACAATATCGACACCTCGCCGGAAAATTACGCCAACGTCATCACCACCCGGACCTTCGAGGACCGGATCGAGACGCTGGAGAATGTCCGTGATGCGGGCATCAATGTGTGCTGCGGCGGGATCGTCGGCATGGGCGAGACGCGGAGCGATCGCATCGGCTTCCTCCATGCGCTTGCCACCATGCCGCATCCCGAAAGCGTGCCGATCAACGCGCTGGTGCCGGTGGCCGGGACTGTGCTGGGCGACATGCTCAAGGACACGCCGCTCGCCAAGATCGACGAGGTGGAGTTCGTGCGCACCGTCGCTGTGGCGCGGATCGTTATGCCGCAGTCGATGGTGCGGCTTTCCGCCGGGCGTGAGAGCATGAGCGAAGCCTGTCAGGCGCTTTGCTTCATGGCGGGCGCGAACAGCATTTTCACCGGCGACAAGCTGCTGACGGCGGCCAATGCCGGCGACGACAAGGATAGCGCACTGCTTTCCAAGCTCGGGCTGACGCCGATGATGGCGCAGCCGCATGGGCATCTGGAGGCGGCGGAGTGATTTTTCCAAACCGTTCGTGCTGAGTAGGGACTGAGCTTGGCGAAGGCCCGTATCGAAGCATCCTTCGATACGCCATTTCGACTTCGCTCAATGGCTACTCAGGACGAACGGGGGTGAACAATTTTGATAGGACTGGGGCAAGGACAGAAGATGGCAATCACCAAGATCCTGATCGCGAACCGTGGCGAAATTGCGTGCCGCGTCATCCGCACGGCGCAGAAGATGGGCATCAAGACAGTCGCGGTCTATTCGGATGCCGACGCCCGCGCGCCGCATGTGCTGATGGCGGACGAAGCCGTCCATATCGGCCCGTCGCCCGCTGCTCAATCCTATCTGATTGCCGAGAAAATCATTCAGGCGTGCAAGGATACCGGCGCCAATGCCGTGCATCCGGGCTATGGCTTCCTGTCGGAGCGTGAGAGCTTCCGCAAGGCGCTGGACGCCGAGGGCATCATCTTCGTGGGCCCTCCGGCCAACGCCATCGCCGCCATGGGCGACAAGATCGAGTCCAAGAAACTCGCCAAGGCCGCGGGCGTCAATGTCGTCCCCGGCTATGTCGGCGTGATCGAGGACACCGAGCACGCCGTCCGCATCTCGAACGAGATCGGCTATCCGGTGATGATGAAGGCCTCGGCCGGCGGCGGCGGCAAAGGCATGCGCCTTGCCTACTCCGAGCAGGATATCCGCGAAGGCTTCGAGGCGACCAAGCGTGAGGGCCTGAACAGTTTCGGCGACGACCGCGTGTTCATCGAGAAGTTCATCGAAAGCCCGCGCCATATCGAAATCCAGATCCTGGGCGACCAGCACGGCAATATCGTCTATCTCAATGAACGCGAATGCTCGATCCAGCGCCGTCACCAGAAGGTGGTGGAGGAAGCGCCATCGCCCTTCGTATCCCCCGAAATGCGTAAGAAGATGGGCGAGCAGTGCGTCGCCCTGGCGCGCGCGGTCGGCTATTTCAGCGCGGGGACGGTCGAACTGATCGTGTCGGGCGCGGACAAGACCGGCGACGGCTTCTACTTCCTGGAAATGAACACCCGTTTGCAGGTGGAGCATCCGGTCACCGAAGAGATCACCGGCCTCGACCTAGTTGAACAGATGATCCGCGTCGCCAATGGCGAGGAACTGTCCTTCCGTCAGGAGGATGTGAAGATCAACGGCTGGTCGATCGAGAACCGCGTCTATGCCGAAGACCCCTATCGCGGCTTCCTGCCTTCGACGGGTCGCCTGATCCGTTACAATCCGCCGGCAACGGGCGACGGCGTGCGCGTCGATGACGGCGTGGTCGAAGGCGGCGAGGTCAGCATGTTCTACGACCCGATGATCGCCAAGCTGATCACCTGGGCGCCGACCCGTCTGGAAGCCATCGACAAGCAGATCGCTGCGCTCGACCAGTTCGAGATCGAGGGGCCGGGTCACAATATCGATTTCGTCTCCGCGCTGATGCAGCATGAGCGTTTCCGCTCGGGCAACATCACGACCGGCTTCATCGCCGAGGAATATCCCGAGGGCTTTGCTGGTGCTCCGGCCTCGGAGACGCTGCTCAAGAAGCTGTCGGCCATCGGCACCTTTGCCGCCATGGCACAGGCGGACCGGGCGCGTCGGATCGACGGTCAACTCGGCAAACGCCTCGCTCCGCCGACAGGCTGGCAGGTGAAGATCGGTGACGCTATCCATGACGTCGTGATCGATGGCGACGACGTGACCGTCGATGGCGAGGCGATCGACATGGCGCTGGAATATACGCCCGGCGACCGGCTGATCGAGGCGGAGTTCGGTGAGGAGCAGTTGGCCGTGAGGATCGCGCCGGTTCGCGCTGGCTTTATCCTGACTGCTCATGGCGCGAGCCACAAGCTGCGCATCCTGCCCGCCCATGCCGCGCTGCTGGCCAAGCACATGATTGAAAAGATCCCGCCGGATCTCTCGCGCTTCCTGATCTGCCCCATGCCGGGCCTGCTGGTCGCGCTGCATGTAAAGGAAGGCGACAAGGTCGAGGCCGGTCAGCCGCTCGCCGTGATCGAAGCGATGAAGATGGAAAATATCCTGCGCGCGCAAAAGTCGGGCGTGGTGAAGAGCGTGTCGGCGGCGCAGGGCGAAAGCCTGCCTGTGGACGCCATCATCCTTGAAATGGAATAAGACTGTTGCGTGCTCCCGCCATGTTAGGCGGGGCACCGATTTTTGTCTTGGATGCTCGACCGGTGACGACAGCCCCGGGTCGGCCGAGCGAGGCTGTCATCACGTGGATCAGCTGGCGGGCCAGCGCCCTTTCAACCATTTGCGTGTGTCTGTCAGGACAGCGGCATCCTCCGGGGTCTGCTTGCCAAAGCCGCTGTGCGGCATGGCTTCGGCGACATAGAGATCAGCCTCCACGCCAGCAGCCCTGAGCGCAGCATGCATCCTGACCGTGTCGGACAGCAGACGGTCCCTCGTCCCGGTGACGAGATGGGTAGGCGGAAAGGCGCTCCCCAAATCGCCGAATAGCGGTGAAAGATATGGATGATGCGGGTCGTTGCCGTTCAGGTAAAGCTGGGTTGAACCAACGCCGTCCGCGTCCCGCAATATGGGATCGAGACCGTTCAGCACCTCCCAGCTATCGCCAGAATTTGTGAGGTCGGTGATGGGAGTTTCAAGAACAAGGGCGCCCGGCTTCTCCAATCCCGCGTCTCTCACCTTGTGCATTAATGCAGCAGCGAGATTGCCGCCTGCGGAGCCGCCCGAAACCAGGATGTTCTTTGCGCCGTATTCTGCGAGCAGAGCCTTATACACGGCGAAACAGTCATCAAGACCAGCGGGATAAGGATGATCGGGCGGCATGCGGTAATCCACGGCAAAGGTGACGCCGCCGAACTGCATCGCCGTGACCTTCGCCAACGCCATGGCGGCGCGGCCGCCGAACAATATCCAGCCGCCCCCATGAATGCTCAGATGCGCTTTGCGCCGTTCCGCGCCCGAAATGCCGCGGCGGGTGGCGACGTAGCAGGTTGCGCCACCGATTTGCTGCGCTTCGACATCCACTCCGGGCATCTTCAATATGGCGTCCGCCGGGAGCGATTGGTTCCCTTCGGCGATATATGCGTGCCAGCCTTCCCGGTCAGACGGCTGCGGAACAGGTCGGGGTGGCGGCTGCATCGCGCCTTTCCTCAGATAATCTTGCGCCGCCTTGCTGATCGAACTGGGAGGAGGGAAAGTTCGCGCCGCAGGGCAGTCTGAAGAGGCGGACGCAGGCGTTGTCGCCTCCGCCGTTCCAGCCACAGCAGCCGCCGACAAAGTGATCGAGGCAGCGCCGGACATGATCTCTCTGCGGCTGAAAGAGCCTGGCTCAACGCTCATATTCACCCCTCCCTTATATTAAAGAACGAATATGTTCGATTATCCTAATCATGATCCTCTGCAAAGGTCATCCCATCCTTGCCGAGGGGCGGCATTACTCTAAAAGAATTTGCCAACACACAGGGGGAATGAAGGGGGATGAGGGAGGGGGTGGCCGACAGCGGCTATGTCATGGACGCAAGGCGAGACCGGCTGGTCATTTCCGCCTCCGCGCTCGGCACTGTGTTCGAATGGTATGATTTCTACATCTATGGCGTGCTTGCGCCTATCATCGGCCGCACCTTCTTTCCCACCGATAATCCGACGGTTGAACTGCTCTATTCGCTGGCGGGCTTTGCAATAGGCTTCGGATTTCGGCCTTTGGGTGCAGCATTGTTCGGTTATCTCGGTGACCGCCTGGGCCGGAAATATACCTTTCTAGCGACGATCGTCCTGATGGGCGGAGCAACGGCGGGCGTGGGGCTGACCCCATCCGCAGCCAGCATCGGGGCTGCCGCTCCCATCATCCTCATCCTGCTGCGGATCATGCAAGGGCTTGCGCTGGGCGGGGAATATGGCGGGGCGGCCATCTATGTCGCGGAGCATGCCCCAGCGGGGAAGCGCGGCTTTTACACCAGCTTCATCCAGGCCGGGGTCATCGGGGGCTTCATCCTGTCGCTGGTCGTCGTCGTCGGAACGCAGATGATTGTGGGCAAGGCCGCGTGGGAAGCCTGGGGTTGGAGGCTGCCTTTCATCTTCTCGCTCGCACTGCTGGCCATTTCGCTCTGGATGCGCCTGATGCTGCGCGAAAGTCCGGTTTTTACCGCGATGAAGAAGGCGGGTGAGCAATCCCGCAACCCGCTCAAGGAAGCCTTCACCTATCCGGGCAACAAGCGGCGCATGCTGGTCGCGATGATCGGGATCGCGGCGGGCTTCACCGTCATCGCCTATACGGTCATGTTCCAGGCGCTCTATTTCCTGCAGAGCGGCCTGCATGTGTCGCCGGGCACAGCGCAGCTGCTGGTGGGCGGCAGTGCCTTCGTGGGCATGGGAGCGTTCATCTTTTTTGGCTGGTTGTCCGATCGGGTCGGCCGCAGAAAGCCCATCATTATCAGCTATGCGCTCGTCCTGCTGCTGCTCATGCCGCTTTACCATTTCATGGGGAGTGTCGCGAACCCAGCCCTCTATCAGGTGGCGGAGCGCGCGCCGGTGGTCGTGTCGGGACCGGATTGCAGCTTCGA
Organism: Sphingobium sp. EP60837; assembly: GCF_001658005.1. Taxonomy (NCBI): domain Bacteria; kingdom Pseudomonadati; phylum Pseudomonadota; class Alphaproteobacteria; order Sphingomonadales; family Sphingobiaceae; genus Sphingobium; species Sphingobium sp. EP60837. Next base: position 193,321 of record NZ_CP015986.1, read on the forward strand.
CCCATTTGCCAAGGTGCAGCCGAGCGCGTGCGGAAAGCTACTCGATCATTTTTCCAAGCGCGGCATTCCCTATGACAAGCTAGCTGGTGATCGGCCTGCGGTGACGATCGGCGGCACGACTGTGACCGACCTGAGCACAGACGGGCTGGATGTAGCCCTGACGGCGCGCGGTTATGACTTCGGCGTCGTCAAGCCCGACTGGCCGCGAGCCATGCTGCTGTTCCTCGCTCTCCTGCTGCTCTGGACATTGTCGGGTGCTACATACGGCCCGGTGGCTGCGCTGCTGTCAGAATATTTCCCTGCCCGCATCCGCTACAGTTCGCTGTCGATCCCCTATCATATCGGGACCGGCTATTTCGGCGGTTTCCTGCCGCTCGTCAGCCAATATATCGTGGCGCGGACGGGCGATCCTTATGCGGGCCTATGGTACACCATCGTCGTGGTGGCCGTCGCACTACTGACCTGCCTGATCGCACTGCCGGAAACGCGCGGCGCCAAGCTGAGCGCGTGACGGCTCGACGCTTGCGGAGGATGCCGCTATCGCGAGGCGGATGACCGTATTTTCCGCTCCCCTGCGTCTGCGCCTCGACAGCCGCGCCCTTGTGAATAATTGGCGCTGGCTACAACAGCGCAACGGCGCTGCAGCCTGTGGCGCTGCGATCAAGGCGGATGGCTATGGCGCCGGCGCTGTCGAGGTAATGCGACGCCTGCTGGATGCAGGATGCCGCGACTTTTTCGTGTCGAATTGGGCCGAAGCAAGGCCGCTTGAACCGTTGTTGGAAGAAGGGATTTCGCTCGCGGTGCTGCACGGCGTGCGAGCTGAGGACATGGAGGTCGCGCTGGCTTCACGCGCGCGCCCCGTTCTGTGCACGCCCGATCAGATCGTGCGCTGGAAGGCTGCCGGCGGCGGCATTTGCGACCTCATGGTGGATACGGGAATGAACCGGCTGGGGCTCGATTGGCGCGGCGATTCCTTGGCTGAGATCGAGGGTCTGACCGTCGATACATTGCTCAGTCACCTCGCTTCCGCTGACGAGGATACGCGGCTCAGCCAGCTTCAATTGGAGCGGTTTGGAGCGTTGAAAGCCAGTGTTCCGGCGCAGCGATACAGTCTGGCGAACAGCGCGGGCATTTGTCTTGGACCGGACTATGCTTTCGATCTGACACGGCCTGGGCTGGCGCTCTATGGCGGCGTGCCACGGGCGGAAGCGGCGGGAAAGATCGCGCAGGTGGTCTTCCCCCAGGCTCAATTGCTGCAAAGGCGGCATGTGCCAGCGGGCGACAGCATCGGTTATAATGCAACCCATGTAGTCGTGCGCGACATGGACATCGCTGTGCTGAACATCGGCTATGCCGACGGTTATCTGCGGGCGTTTTCCGGCCGGGGGATTGTGAAGGCCGGAGACATTGCCCTGGCAGTCGTCGGACGCGTTTCGATGGACCTGGTTGCTGTGGATGTTTCCGCCCAGCCTTCACTGGTCGAGGGCGATTGGCTGGATATCGACTATGCGCTGCCTGAAGCGGCGGCGCTCTCCGGCCTGTCTCAATATGAATTGCTGACGGGGCTTGGCGATCGCTTCGATCGGCTTTGGGAGTAATCGCAACGGAAAGGCCGCCGACTTATCCACCGGCGGCCTTGTTCATGGCCGAAGCCTAGCTCAGCGTTCTATGCACATGGCCACGCCCATGCCGCCCCCGACGCACAGGGTTGCGAGGCCCTTCTTCGCGTCCCGCTTCTGCATCTCATAGAGCAAGGTCGTCAGTACGCGCGAGCCCGATGCACCCACGGGATGACCGATCGCGATCGCGCCGCCATTCACATTGACCTTTTCCGGGTCCCAGCCCAGCTCCTGCCCGACGGCCAGCGCCTGAGCGGCGAAAGCTTCATTGGCTTCGATTAGGTCCAGGTCGGCGAGCGACCAGCCGGCCTTCGCCAGAGCGTTGCGGGACGCCGGTGCGGGGCCGATGCCCATGATTGCCGGATCGACACCGCAGGTCGCAAAGCTGGCGATGCGTCCCAGAACGGGCGCATTGCGTTGCGCAGCATCGGCTGCCGTCATGACCACAAGGGCGGCCGCGCCATCATTGATGCCGCTGGCGTTCCCCGCCGTCACTGTGCCATCCTTCTTGAACGCCGGGCGCAATCCTTGCATCGCCTCTAGCGTGGCGCCTGCGCGGATATATTCATCCGCATCGACGACCGTGTCGCCCTTGCGGCCCTTGATCGTCACAGGGACGATTTCATCCTTGAAGCGGCCCGATGCACGCGCAGCTTCCGCCTTGTTCTGGCTGGCGACGGCGAACTGGTCCTGCGCATCGCGGCTGATCTGGTACTTCTCCGCCAGATTTTCGGCGGTGACGCCCATATGATAATGGTTGAACGCGTCCGTCAGCCCGTCATGCGTCATCGTGTCGATGAACGAGATCGGGCCCATTTTCGCGCCGCCACGCAGATATTGGGCATGCGGAGCGAGTGACATGCTTTCCTGACCGCCTGCGACCATGATGCGCGCGTCTCCAGCCTTGATCGCCTGCGCGGCAAGGGCGACGGCGCGCAGGCCCGACCCGCACAGTTGGTTGAGGCCGATCGCCGTCCGCTCTACCGGGATGCCCGAGTTTACGGCTGCCTGGCGCGCAGGGTTTTGCCCTTGGGCCGCGGTCAGGATCTGGCCCAATATGACTTCATCGACTTCCTCGGGCGCAATCCCTGCTTGAGCCAGCGCCGCGACGATCGCGGTGCGGCCGAGTTCATGTGCCGGGGTCGATCCGAACGCGCCCATGAAGCTGCCGACAGCAGTGCGCTTGGCGGCGGTGATGACGATGTCTGACACTATCCTGATCCTCGCTGAAGAAACCGGCCTGTTGCCGCAATATCATCATCCCCCATGGCTTGAAAGCCAAAGGGAGAGCGGGTCCCACAGCAGTTCCTGGGCGCGGCTGCCCACTATCATCCCGACATGGCCGAGTTGCAGGGTGACGCCATCCGCAAGTTCGGGCGCGGCGCTGGCGGGCACGATCCGGTCGGTAGCGGAGCGCACCGACAAGGCCGGGCAGCGCAGCCGCGCCGGATCGACCTTGGCGCCATCAACCTGCCATTCGGCAAGGCCCGTGACGTTGCCGCCATAGAAGGTTTCGAACAGCTCGCGACCGGCGGCGAAGGTGAGGGGAGGGCCGCCATTGGCCCAATCCTCCACGGCGAGGAAGGCGCGCTCAGCCTCTGAACCCGGTTCCATGTTCATGAAGGCGGCATATTTGCGGATCGTCCGCGCGGGGTCCATCGCCCAGAAGCCAGACTGCAAGACCTCCATGGGGACATAGCCGAGCCTTTCGCTCGTCGCCTTTGCGCCTTGCCAAAGTGAGCCGATGAGGTTGCGATCTTCCGTGGGAAAGCCGTCAAACTGCCATGGTGCGGCGATAGTCGCGATGGCGGTCACATCGGTGACGGACGCCGCGCCTAGGGCCAGGGTTCCGCCCAAACAGTAGCCCACAAGGATGGGCGGCCGAGGCAGGGCCTCCAGCATCGGCAAGAGCCGTTGGGTTACATGATGATCAAGACCCAGGCTCGCATCCTTGGCTGACGGCTGGCCCCAATCCACTAGATAGGCGTCATGCCCTGCTGCAGCCATGTGGCGCAGCATGGAACGTCCCTCGGACAGGTCGAGAACTTGGGGCGGGTTGATGAGCGAGGGTATGAAAACAACCGGCGCCCGGCCATTTTCCCTGCCGTAGTGCAGCAATTTGGCGCTGCCAGAAGCCGCAAATGATGCAGGGCTGGGAGGAGGAGCGGGGCGCTCTGCGGTCTGATATTTACGTAAACCTTGGAAGGCGAGCCTTCGAAGATCAGGATCATTCTCCGTTTCGCGCCATAAAATGCTGAGAAAGAGGGGTAATGGCCGCGGTCCATGTTGCGGTGCGGCAACCCCCTGTGCTAATGCGGAATGTGCAGGTGTGGGAGAGGAATCCATGGCCAAAACCAAGACCGCCAATGAATCAGAGCCGGTCATCATAAAGAAATATGCGAACAGGCGTCTCTATAACACGGAAACGTCGAGTTACATCACGCTGGATCTGTTATCGCAAATGACTCGTGAGGGGCGCGAGTTTGTGGTCGTGGACGCCAAGACCGGAGAGGATATTACGCATAATGTCCTCACGCAAATCATCATGGAGGAGGAGCAACGGGGCAAGAATATGCTGCCGGTCAACTTCCTGCGCCAGCTGATCGCCATGTATGGCGATTCCATGCAGTCCATGGTGCCGCAATATCTGGAAGCGTCGATGGAAGCGTTCCGCAAGAACCAGATGCAGTTTCAGGAGGCGATGAAGGGCGCGTTTGGCGGGGGGCCGCTGGCCGAAATCGCCAAGCGCAACATGCAGATGTTCGAAGCCGCTGCCACCGCGTTCGGCGGCGTTCCTGGCATGCCGGGAATGCCTGGGATGCCCGGCATGCCTGGCGTGTCGCCGGCGCCAGCTACCGCAGCATCCGGCGACGACAAGGATGACGAGATTGCGGACCTGAAGGCGCAGCTTGCTGCACTGAATGCGAAGATCGACAAGCTGAGCTGAGCCCGAGCGTTCGGGCTCGACGGGACGGCGCGCTTGGCCTATGGCGCGCCTTCTTTAAGACATAAGAACAAGGCCCGATCCGTGAAGCACGCCCTTTCCGTTACCCGCGAACAGGATTTCGCCGCCTGGTACCAGGCTGTCGTTTCCGAAGCCGATATGGCTGAGGAAAGCGGCGTGCGCGGCTGCATGGTTATCCGGCCCTGGGGCTATGGCATCTGGGAACGGATGCAGAAGTTGCTGGACGATCGCATCAAGGCGACCGGCCACGAAAATTGCTATTTCCCGCTCTTCATTCCGCTTTCCTATTTTGAGAAGGAAGCTGAGCATGTGGACGGCTTCGCCAAGGAAATGGCGGTCGTCACGCACCATCGCCTGATCCAGAAGGACGGCAAGCTGGTGCCCGATCCGGAAGCGAAGCTGGAAGAACCGCTGGTCGTCCGTCCGACTTCCGAAACGGTGATCGGCGCAGCATTTTCCCGCTGGGTGCAGAGCTGGCGCGACCTGCCGGTGCTGATCAATCAGTGGGCCAATGTCGTCCGCTGGGAAATGCGCACCCGTATGTTCCTGCGCACGGCCGAGTTCCTCTGGCAGGAAGGCCACACGGCTCACGCCACCGTCGAAGAGGCGATGGAAGAGACGATGAAGATGCTGGAAGTCTATCGCAGCTTCGCGGAGGAGTGCGTCGCTCTCCCCGTCGTAGCTGGCGAAAAGCCGGAGAATGAGCGCTTTCCCGGCGCGGTCGCCACCTATTCGATCGAAGCGATGATGCAGGATGGCAAGGCGCTGCAGGCCGGGACGTCGCACTTCCTGGGCACTACCTTTTCCAAGGCGCAGAACATCAAGTTCCAGAACGCCGAAGGTAGCCAGGAACTGGCACAGACCACCAGCTGGGGCGTCTCCACCCGGATGATCGGGGGCCTCATCATGGTGCATGGTGACGACGACGGTCTCCGTGTGCCGCCGCGGCTTGCCCCCTATCAGATCGTCGTCGTGCCGATGCTGCGCGACAATGATGAGGATACGGCGATCCTGGATTATTGCGGCGATCTGGTCGCGGAGTTGAACAAGAAGGACGCGTTCCGCGAACCCGTTCGCGCGCTGCTCGACCGGCGCCCCGCGAAGGCCGCGAACAAGCGCTGGGGTTGGGTCAAGAAGGGCGCTCCGATCGTCATCGAAGTCGGTGGCCGCGATGTTGCGGGCGGCAATGTGTCCGTGCTACGCCGCGACCGCCTCTATCGCGAGGATGGCAAGCTCGATAGCCAGATCGTGGCGAAGGGTGATTTCCTGGGCGCGGCGACGACCATGCTGGAGGAGGTCCAGCAGGCCCTGTTCACCGACGCACAGGCGCGGCTGCAGGGCAATATCGACACATCAATCACCGCGCTTGATGCGCTGAAGGCTTATTTTGCTGCCAGCAAGAAACCTGGCTGGGCGCTGGTCCAGTGGGCCAAGCCAACCGGCGCGGCGCTGGACAAGGTGATCGAGTGGCTGAAGGGTGAGAAGCTGACGCTGCGCAATGTGCCGCTAAATGCGGATGCGGCGGATAGCAGTTGCATCTTTACCGGCGAGAAGGCGGTGGAACGGGTATTGGTGGGCCGGAGCTACTGAACGATTTCCCCTCCCGTATGTGGGACGGGATTAAGGGTGGAGCCGCGCCACGCACGCGCCCACCTCCCAGCCCCTCCGCATGCGGCAGGGGGGCTAGAGTACATATTTGCTAAGGTCGGTATTCCGCGCAACTTCGTTCAGTTGCTTGCCGACATAGGCTGCATCGATCACCAGCGTTTCACCCTGGCGGTCCTCTGCGTCGAAGCTCACATCTTCCAGCAGCTTTTCCATCACGGTCTGAAGGCGGCGTGCGCCTATATTCTCAACCTCGCTGTTGACCTCCGCTGCGATCTTCGCCACCGCGCGGATGCCGTCCGGCGTCAGATCGATGGTCACGCCCTCAGTCGCCAGCAATGCGCGATATTGCGCAACAAGGCTGGCTTTCGTGTCGGAGAGGATGGCGACGAAATCATCTTCGGTCAGCGCCTTGAGCTCCACGCGGATCGGCAAGCGGCCCTGAAGCTCAGGCAGCAGGTCGCTAGGCTTCGCCACATGGAACGCGCCCGACGCGATGAACAGGATATGGTCGGTCTTGAGCGGGCCATATTTGGTCGAAACCGTTGTGCCCTCGATCAGCGGTAGCAAATCGCGCTGCACACCTTCGCGGCTGACAGAGCCGCCGCGTACATCGCTGACCGCGATCTTGTCGATCTCGTCCAGGAAGACGATGCCGTTCTGCTCGGCGCTGGCGATAGCGACGCGGGCGACATCATCCTGGTCGAGCCGCTTGTCCTGCTCTTCCTCGACCAGCTTGTCCCAGGCTTCCGCAACCCGCAGCTTGCGACGCTTCTTCTGCGTCTGGCCGAAAGCCTTGGACATCATGTCGGACAGGTTGATCATGCCGATCTGGCCGCCCATGCCGGGAATTTCCATCGGCATGGAGGGGCTGTCGGCAACCTCTACCTCCACCTCGACGTCATTCATCTGGTCATTCTCGATCCGTTGACGGAAGGAGAGGCGTGTCGCCTCGCTCGCTTCCTTGCCTGTGAGCGCGTCAAGCAGGCGGCCCATGGCGGCCTCGGAGGCAGCCTCGCGCACGGCCTCGCGGCGGCGGTCCTTTTCCAGGCGAACGGCTTCTTCGACCAGGTCGCGGACGATCTGCTCGACGTCGCGGCCGACATAGCCGACCTCGGTGAACTTGGTGGCTTCGACCTTTACGAAGGGTGCGTCGGCCAGCTTCGCGAGGCGGCGGCTGATCTCCGTCTTGCCGCAACCCGTGGGGCCGATCATCAGGATGTTCTTGGGCGTCACTTCGTCGCGCAAATCGGGTGAGAGGCGTTGACGCCGCCAGCGGTTGCGCAATGCCACGGCGACGGCGCGCTTGGCATCGGCTTGCCCGATGATGTGCGCGTCCAGCGCGGAGACGATGGCTTTGGGGGTCAGGTTGTCGTTCATGTCTTTGGAAATCCGTTCGCCCTCAGCTTGTCGAAGGGCATTTCTTTAAGTTGAAGAGAAGGGAAGAGCTTCGACCAGATCGACCCGAACGGAGTTAAGTTACCGAGGGCAATTCCTCGATCACCAGTTGGTCGTTGGTATAGACGCAGATATCCGCCGCCACGGCCATCGCCTTGCGGGCGAGCGTTTCCGCATCCTCTTCATACTCCACCAGCGCGCGGGCGGCGGCGAGGGCGAAGTTGCCGCCTGACCCGATCGCCGCGACGCCGCCCAGCGGCTCCAGTACATCGCCATTGCCAGTCAGGATCAGCGTTACTTCCTTGTCGGCGACGATCATCATCGCTTCCAGGTTGCGCAGATATTTGTCGGTGCGCCAGTCCTTGGCCAACTCCACGGCGGCGCGCATCAACTGGCCGTTATGCCGTTCCAGCTTTGCTTCCAGCCGTTCAAACAGGGTGAAGGCGTCAGCCGTCGCGCCTGCAAAGCCGCCAATGACCGACCCGTCATGCAGGCGGCGGACCTTGCGGGCGTTCGGTTTCATGACGGTCTGGCCCATGGAAACCTGGCCGTCACCGGCCACGATCACCTTCCCGTTCTTACGTACCGACATGATGGTGGTGCCGTGCCAGACCGGCATGGCGCTGGAGCGTTGGTCGTTCATGGCGCGGCATATGGGAGCGAATGGGCTACCGCGCAAGCATAGTAGCCCGGGGCGCTGGATCGTGGCATTTTCTAGACGGAATTATGACAATTCGTTCAGGAACCAATTCCGGTTAATTGACTTTGTGCGGAGCAGCACGGATCATGAAGACTGGTGAACGGGAGGAAATCCAATGTCTCTGAAGGCCAGAGCGCGGGAAAAAGTCGAGCGCGCGGGGATCTCCAACTACACCTTCGACCATGATGTTCTGGTGATGTGCGGCGTCCGCTACACCCTCGCCGCGTGCAACTGCGGCGAACCGGATTGCGATGGCGTCCGGCTGGAAAGAAACGCGGCCATGGGCAGCCGCGTTCTTCAGTAATTCAAGCGATGATCGCTCAGCTTACATAGCGCGGTCGCCTGCGCGACCGACGGATTCAATATCGCGGCCCACACCCTGAACGGTGTTGCAGGCTGCCAGGCCGGAGAGAAGAAACCCGGCAATCACGAAGGCAATGGTTTGACGCATAGACAGTCACTCCCTTTCTGGTCTCGCAACTAAAGCGGCCCCACAAAAAGGCAATAAGCCCAATTTACGATTTCGGTTTCACCCCTGCTTGACAGGAGCGGTGACGGGTGCCAATGGCCGCATCCTCCTTTCAGGGGGCGCGTAGCTCAGCGGTAGAGCACACCCTTCACACGGGTGGGGTCACAGGTTCAATCCCTGTCGCGCCCACCATGACCTCCCTTGGTCGTGGTAGGAAAGATTATTTCCCTACATTGATCTTTTCAGCTCCCAGGCGCTAACTTCGCCGAATGACGATTTCCTCTTATGCGAAGGGTGGCGCGGCCATCGGCGCGCTGCTGGCGACCGCGACGGTTCCAGCCGCAGCCGAGCAAAAGCTGACGCTGGAGCGCGTCTTTGCCAATCCCGATCTATCTGGGCCTCAGCCGCGCGCGTTGAAATTGTCGCCGGACGGCAAGCTGGTCACATTGCTGAAACCGCGGACGGATGAAAAGGAGCGGCTCGATCTCTGGGCGATCGACAGTTCGACGGGGGTCGAACGGATGCTGGTCGATTCGAAGAAGGTGGGGAGCGGTGCGGAATTGTCCGAGGCCGAGAAGATGCAGCGCGAACGGGACCGCTCGATCGCTGGAAATACGGGCATCGTCAGCTACGACTGGGCGCCCGATGGCAAGAGCATCCTGGTCCCTGTCGATGGCGATCTCTTTTTGGCCGCGCTGGATGGTCGCGTCACACGGCTAACCAACACACCCGAAGGCGAGTTGAATGGGATCGTCAGCCCCAAGGGCGGCTTCGTTTCCTTTGTGCGCGAGGGTAATCTCTTCGTGCAGCCGATCGGTGGACGGGAACGCCAACTGACCCAAGGTGCGAGTGACACGGTAAGCTGGGGCGTCGCCGAGTTCGTCGCACAAGAGGAAATGGATCGCCGCACCGGCTATTGGTGGTCCCCGGATGATGCGATGATCGCCGTCGCTCGCGTCGATGAGGGGCCGGTAGGTATCGTCACGCGGACCGCCATCGGTGGCGAGGGAACGAAGGTTTATCAGCAGCGCTATCCCGCCGCCGGAACGCCTAACGCGCTGGTCGATCTCTATGTCATAAAGCCGGATGGATCGAGCCAGGTGAAGGTCGATCTGGGGCATGAACGCGACATTTATCTGGCGCGCGTTGATTGGTCGAAGGATGCCAGGACTCTCTATGTCCAGCGTCAGAGCCGCGACCAGAAGACGCTGGACCTGCTCGCGGTCGATCCCACCACGGGCAAGGCCAAGGTGCTGCTTGCTGAAAGAGCAAAGAGCTGGGTCAACCTCAGCAACAATTTCACGCCGCTTGGTGATGGCAGCTTCCTCTGGTGGTCTGAAAAGAGCGGTCATGGCCATCTCTATCATGTGCGCGACGGCTCCTGGACGCCGCTGACCAGCGGCCCGTGGGAGGTGCGCGATGTTGTCGCCGTCGATGAGAAGCAGGGCCTCGTTTATTTCACCGGCAATCGCGAAACGCCGCTGGAACAGCAACTTTATGCCGCGCCTCTGTCGGGCAAGGGCAAGCTGCGCCAGTTGACCAGCAATGGCTGGTGGAACGACGCCGTCATGGACGCCGCCGCCACCCGCGTCGTGATCGCCCGCAGTAACACGGATCAGCCGAAGCAGGTCTATCTGGCCGACACCGGCGGCAAGCGGCTGCAGTGGCTGTCAGAAAATGCAGTGGCGGACGGCCATCCCTATGCGCCTTATCTCGGCAGCCACGTGAAGACGCGCTTCGGCACGATCAAGGCAGCGGACGGATCGACGCTTTACACCCGCATCATGACTCCGCCGCTGGAAGCAGGGAAACGCTATCCGGTCTTCATGCTGCATTATGGCGGACCGGGTGCGGGCCGGATCGTGACCAATCAATGGAGTTCGCCGCTCTACCAATATCTGGTGGATAGAGGCTGGATCGTCTTCGCGGTGGATAATCGGGGCACGCCCGATCGTGGCAAGGCGTTCGAGGATCATCTTTACCGTGCGATGGGCACGGTCGAGGTCGAGGATCAATTAAAAGGCGTCGAATGGTTGAAGGCTCAGCCCTATGTCGATCCTCAGCGGATCGCGACCTATGGCTGGTCCTATGGCGGATACATGTCCGTGAAGCTGTTGGAGAAGGCGCCCGGCGTCTTTTCCGCTGCGATCGCTGGCGCTCCGGTCACGCGATGGGAATTGTATGACACCCATTATACCGAACGCTACCTCGGCAAGCCGCAGGACAAGCCTAGCGCCTATCCCCACTCGGGCGCGATCGATGACGCCGTGAAGATCAAGGACCCGCTGCTGCTGGTCCACGGCATGTCGGACGACAATGTCGTGTTCGACAATATGACGGCCCTTATGGCGAAGATGCAGGCGGCCGCCGTGCCGTTTGAATTGATGGTCTATCCCGGCCAGACTCATCGTGTGGGCGGTCCCGGCATCAGCGTCCATCTTTGGCGCACGATTGAGGATTTTCTGGCTCGCCACGGGACGGCGCCCGATGCTCCGTCGAAATAGGAGAGCTTTGCCGCGGTGTAGCCGCTTCATGCTGGACAATTACCGCAGCGGCGCTATGGCGCGCACTCCGCAATTTTGCATGGAGTGGAGTCTTTAGTCATGGGTTACAAGGTCGTCGTCGTTGGTGCCACGGGCAATGTGGGCCGCGAAATGCTGACCATTCTCGCCGAGCGCGAGTTTCCTATTGACGAGATCGCGGCGGTTGCATCGCCCCGGTCGCAGGGTTTGTCCGTCGATTTCGGCGACACCGGCAAGACCATCAAATGCCAGAATATCGAGCATTTCGACTTCAGCGGATGGGACATCGCCCTGTTCGCGGCGGGCTCCGGCCCGACGGCCGAATATGCGCCCAAAGCGGCGGCCGCCGGTTGCGTGGTGATCGACAATTCGTCGCTCTACCGCATGGACCCGGATGTACCGCTGATCGTGCCCGAAGTGAACCCAGACGCGATCGACGGCTACAAGAAGAAGAACATCATCGCGAACCCGAACTGCTCGACCGCGCAGATGGTGGTGGCGCTCAAGCCTTTGCATGACGCCGCCAAGATCAAGCGCGTCGTCGTCGCCACCTACCAGTCGGTGTCTGGCGCGGGCAAGGCGGGCATGGACGAGCTGTTCGAACAGTCGCGCAACATCTTCGTCGGCGATCCGGCGGAGGCGAAGAAGTTCACCAAGCAGATCGCCTTCAACGTGATACCGCACATCGACGTCTTCCTGGACGATGGTTCGACCAAGGAAGAATGGAAGATGGTTGCGGAGACCAAGAAGATCCTCGATCCCAAGGTGAAGGTCACGGCGACCTGCGTGCGCGTCCCCGTGTTCGTCGGCCATTCCGAGGCGCTGAACATCGAGTTCGAGAATGAGATTTCGGCCAAGGAAGCGCAGGACATCCTGCGCGAAGCGCCGGGCATCATGCTCGTCGATAAGCGCGAGGATGGCGGCTACGTCACCCCGGTCGAATGTGTCGGCGACTATGCGACCTTCGTCAGCCGCGTCCGTGAAGACTCGACCGTCGATAATGGCCTGTCGCTCTGGTGTGTCAGCGACAATCTGCGCAAGGGCGCGGCGCTCAACGCTGTGCAGATCGCCGAACTGCTGGGCCGTCGTCACCTCAAGAAGGGCTGAGCCCATCGGATGATATCCGGTGCTGCTGCCGTCTGGAAAAGCCTTCCGATAGCGCAGCGCCGGATGATCCTGCTTTTGCTCGCGGCCATCGCCGCCGCGCAGATCAACCAGCCTTATCCCGAACTGTCACCGCTGCAACATGGGCCAACGCTGGTTTTGGCGTTCGTTGCCCCCTGGCTTCTGAGCCGCTGGCCGCTGACGAACGGCGCTGTCGCCTGCATATTAGCCTTCCTGCTGCTGCACACCTTGGGTGGCCGCTACATCTATTCCTATGTGCCCTATGATAACTGGGCGCGCGCTATCACTGGTCATGATATTTCCGGCACATTCGGGTGGCGGCGCAACGGCTATGACCGCCTTGTGCATTTTGCTTTCGGCCTGCTGCTGACACCACCGCTCACGCAGTTCGCGCGGCGTTGGGGCGGAATGTCTCTGGGGTGGAGCCTGCTGTTTGGCTTCGTCGCAATCGGCTTCGTCGGCGCACTTTATGAAATGTTCGAATGGCTGCTGACGCTGATGGCCGAGGGAGAAACGGCCGATTGGTATAATGGCCAGCAGGGCGACGTGTGGGACCCGCAAAAGGACATGGCGGCGGCTCAGGCGGGCGCGCTAATCTCGATATTGTTTCTGTGCGTGCGCCCGTCTCGACAAGGCGGGGCTGACGCCATATCGCACCCGGCTACATCTACGGAGCGACCATGACGGACCTTGCAATGGAAAAGCTGGAGATCAAGGGGCTTGGTGGTTTGCCCATCGCCGTGCATGTCGCGGGCGAAGGGCGCGATTTGGTCCTGATCCATGGCTATTTCTCCAACGCTTACACGAATTGGGTACGCTATGGCCATGCCGCCCGTTTGGTGGAGGCTGGCTTCCGCCTAATCCTGCCTGACTTGCGTGGCCATGGTGAGAGCGGAAAGCCGCATGACGCCGCTGCCTATCCGCCCGACGCGCTGACCGATGACAATCTGGCTGTGATCGAACAGCTGGGGCTGACTGACTATGATCTGGGCGGTTATTCGCTAGGCGCGCGCACCACGGTGCGGATGCTCGCACGGGGCGCAACCCCGCGCCGCGTTGTCCTGGCGGGCATGGGCTTGCGCGGCCTCGTCCACACCCTCGACAAGGGCGGCTACTACAAGAAGGTCCTTACCAACCTTGGTACGTTTGAGCGCGGTACGTCCGAATGGATGACGGAGGCGTTTCTCAAGACCACCAAGGGCGATCCGGTGGCAATGCTCCACATCCTCAACACCTTCGTCGATACGCAAGCCGAGAAGATCGCGACTTTCACCCAGCCGGTGGAAGTCATCTGCGGCGCGGACGATCAGGACAATGGCGTCGCACAGGAACTTGCCGACGCGCTACCCAACGGCCGTTATGTGGAGATTCCCGGCAATCACATGAATGCCGTGACCCGGAAAGAGTTGGGGCAGGCTATACTGGATTTTCTCAGCGTCTAAGTGCCTGACCGCGAACGTGCAAAGTCGATGGGCTGTGCTTAGCGGAACGGGGGTTCGTTGAAGGCCCGCAGCTTGCGACTATGCAGCTTGGGCCCTTCCTGTCGCAGCAATTCGCAGGTCATCAACCCGACGCGCAAATGCCCAGAGATCGCTTCTTCATAAAATCGGTTTGCCTGTCCTGGCAATTTAAGTTCGCCATGGATCGGCTTGTCTGAAACGCAAAGCAGCGTCCCGTATGGCACCCGGAAACGATAGCCTTGTGCCGCAATGGTGGCCGACTCCATGTCAATCCCGACGGCGCGCGATAGGCTGAAGCGCAAGGCGGAACTGGAATAACGCAGCTCCCAATTGCGGTCGTCGGTGGTTACGACCGTGCCCGTGCGCAAGCGCCGTTTGAAATCCTCTTCGTCATTACCGCCCAACACCGCCTCGGCCGCTTTCGCTAGGGCGACCTGCACCTCAGCGATGGCTGGCACCGGAATCTCGGGCGGCAGCATGTCATCCAGCACCTTGTCATCGCGCAGATAGGCATGGGCCAGCACATAGTCCCCGATCCGCTGGCTGGGACGCAGGCCGCCGCAATGGCCAATCATCAGCCAAGCTTCCGGGCGCACTACCGCCAGATGGTCGCATATAGTCTTGGCGTTGGCCGGTCCAACACCGATATTCACAAGCGTTATCCCGCTGCGGTTCGGCGCGATCAGATGATAGGCGGGCATTTGGTGCTTGCGCCAGGCGCTGTCGGCGATCATCCGGGCCGGATCAGCCGTCTCGCGCGTCACATAGACGCCACCCGCGCCAGACAGCGCCGTGTAGGGCGCGCCTTCCCGCCGCAACTCCGCGCAGGCCCAGTCCACGAATTCGTCCACATAGCGGTGATAGTTGGTGAAGAGGATATAGCGCTGAACATGTTCCGCTGGCGTGCCGGTATAATGTTTCAGCCGGGCCAGAGAGAAATCGGTACGCAACCCGTCGAATAGCGCCAGCGGCCGGTGTCCTTCCGCATTCGCCATGAAGAGGCCGTCCGCAATCTCATCGCCGATCTCAGCCAACTCAGTCGCCGGGAAATGCCGCGCCAGTTCGGTCGGCGGCGTCCCATCCAGCGCGCTGATGTCGAGGCCATCGAGCACATAGGGAAAGGGAATTTGCTGGTCGCTGATCCCCGTTTCGACCGCGACGCCATAATCCCGGACCAGCAGGTCGATCTGTTCCGACAGATAGTCGGCAAACATGCCTGGCCGGGTAACGGTGGTCACATAGAGGCCCGGTTTCGACAGGCGCGCGAACGATCGGCCGGGCGGCGGCGCGTCGGTCTCCGCATTATGCGTGATGCGCAGTTCGGGATAACAATATCGGCGGTCGGATTTCGCCTCTGGCGGAGGCACGCTGCCATCGCGGCCATAAGCCTGCATCGCCTCGCGCAGATTTCCGATGGAGGCCTGATATATCCGGTCGAGTTGCGCAACCGCCGCGCTGCCGATGCTTTTGGTCATCGACCCTTGCTACCGCAGATATGTGACGGAAGAAAGCCGAGGCCGCGCGGCAAAGAGGATGCCGCGCGGTCTTTTTAAGTTCAGAGCTGGCCCAGAAGATGGTCCGCCGAAGAAACCTGGAAGCTGCCCGGTTCCTCGACATTCAGTTCGGCAACCACGCCGTCCTTGACGATCATCGAGAAACGCTGCCCCCGCGTGCCCATGCCGAACTTGCTGCCGTCCATGGTGAGCCCGAGCGCCTTCGCAAAGTCGCCATTGCCGTCCGCCAGCATGGTAACCTTCTCATCCGCGCCGGCAGACTTGCCCCAGGCGCCCATCACGAAAGCGTCATTGACGGCGGTGCAGGCGATTTCATCGATGCCCTTTTCCTTCAACACTTCGGCTTTTTCGACGAAGCCGGGCAGATGCTTGGCCGAGCAGGTCGGGGTGAAGGCGCCGGGAACGGAAAAGAGCGCAACAGTCCGGCCTGCGAAATACTCGTCGGAGGAGACCTGCTCCGGACCATTATCGGTCATCTTGGTGAAGGTGGTGGCGGGGATGCGATCCCCCTTGCTGATGGTCATGTTCTGTCTCCTGCCGTTGTAGCGCGGGAGGTCGGCGCTGCCGCGCGCTCTGTCAAGGGCACGAATGTGCCGCGTTGCCTCCTGCGAACGACAGCCCGCCATTGGCAAAGACGCTGGGCGGCGTATATTCGCACCATGAACCAGTCCCGCTCCTATGCCGGTCAGTTCCTGCTCGCGCTGCCGGGCATGGAAGATATGCGTTTCGATCATTCGGTCGTGGCCATTTGCGTCCATGATGAAAATGGCGCCCTGGGCATCTCGGTCAGTGACGAGATCGAAGGGGTGGGGCTGCACGACCTGCTCGACAGTTTCGACATCGACGCGCGTAATGTGCCCGACCTGCCGGTGCTGCGGGGAGGGCCAGTCGAACCCCGCCGTGGCTTCGTCCTCCACTCGCTCGATTGGAAAGGGCATGACATGGTGGAGGTCGGTCCTGATTGGGGCCTGTCCGGCTCGCTCGAAATCCTGAAAGCCATTGCAGAAGGCACCGGCCCCAGCCGGTATATCGTCGCGCTCGGCTATGCAGGGTGGGGTGCTGGTCAACTGGACCGGGAAATGAGCGGAGAAAGCTGGTTCCCGGTGGATTGCACCGCGGACATTCTATTCACCGTCCCGGCGGAAAAGAAATGGGCCGCCGCTTATGCCGCGGCCGGAGTCGATGCTTCTCATCTTGTGAGCGGCGCGGGTTCGGCCTGACGCGGCGCCAGATTTTTCTGTGGTCATTTCCGATGCCGCCGCGCAACGATGGCGGTTAGCATGGCTTGTTTCTGCATCGTAACTGAACCGAATGCGGTAAAATTCCGCTAACCCTGTCTGTTGACGATGCGGCAAGCGGACGGGCGCACCCTCTGGCACAGGATATTGCACGGGGGTTTACATTATGAAGAAGTTTGTGGCGGCAGTCATTGCCGCGGCGATGCCGCTTGCGCCAGCCAGCGCCTCAACTTGTTGGAAGCCGGTTGCTGTAGAAGCCGCGCAAATCCGCGATTTTGAGATGATGCTGATGGTATCCGCGTTGCGCTGCCGCTCCACCGGCAGCAATTTCCTCACAGCCTATAATCGCTTCATCCGCGAAAAGCGGGAGGCCCTGACACAGGTTAACGATGAACTGCGTGAACATTTCCGCTCGGTGGCTGGGCCTGTCGGTGCGCTGGGGGCCTATGACAATTATGTGACCCAGCTCGCGAACGTCTATGGGGCGGGAGCCGATGGGCTTGCTTGCCGGGATCTTCAGTCAATCACGGACGCCGCCAACGCGCTGCCTGCGACCCGCTCGGCTCTGCTGGAACTAGCCGACGCGGCCGGAGTCACCCCTCATTTGTCGGGCGCCCGCTGCGATGTGGTGATGGCGATCGCTGGTAAGGAAGTGGAGAGCAGGGCATCTGTCGCCGTCGCTGCGCGGGACCCGCAGGACTGACATAAAGAAAACTTTATATTGAGTTGCCATCAACGGCGGCGATTGGTAAAGCGCAGCCCATCGCCGCCGTTTCGCTCGTCGAGCGGCTCCGGCACATTCTAGACCAATGGAGACCCGCTCGTGGCCACCGCACCCGCCGCTCAGGCGCAGGATTATGTGATCGCCGACATCAGCCTTGCCGCTTTCGGCCGCAAGGAAATCGAGATCGCCGAAACCGAAATGCCCGGCCTGATGGCGCTTCGTCAGGAATTTGGCGCTGCCAAGCCGCTGAAGGGCGCGCGCATCACCGGATCGCTGCACATGACGATCCAGACCGCCGTGCTGATCGAAACGCTGGCCGAACTGGGCGCCGAGATCCGCTGGGCCTCGTGCAACATCTTCTCGACCCAGGACCATGCCGCCGCCGCCATCGCCGCGCGCGGCATCCCCGTCTTTGCCGTCAAGGGCGAGACGCTGGAAGAATATTGGGACTATGTCATCCGCATCTTCGAATGGGGTGACACGACCTGCAACATGATCCTGGATGACGGCGGCGACGCCACCATGTTCGCTCTGTGGGGCGCGCGTGTCGAAGCTGGGGAAGAGCTGTTCACCCCCGGCAATGAGGAAGAAGAAATCTTCGTCGCGACGCTGAAGCGTTACCTCGCCGAGCGTCCGGGCTACCTCACCAAGACCGTCGCCGCGATCAAGGGCGTCTCGGAAGAGACCACCACCGGCGTTCACCGCCTCTATGAACTGGCGAAGAAGGGCAAGCTTCCCTTCCCGGCGATCAACGTCAACGACAGCGTCACCAAGTCGAAGTTCGACAACCTCTACGGCTGCAAGGAATCGCTGGTCGACGCCATCCGTCGCGCCACCGACGTCATGCTGGCTGGCAAGGTCGCCGTGGTCGCTGGCTTCGGTGACGTGGGCAAGGGTTCGGCCGCCTCGCTCCGCAACGGCGGCGCCCGCGTGCTGGTGACCGAAGTCGATCCGATCTGCGCGCTGCAGGCGGCGATGGAGGGCTATGAAGTCGTGACGATGGAAGAAGCGGCGACCCGCGCCGACATTTTCGTCACCGCGACCGGCAATGAAGACGTCATCACCGTCGATCACATGCGCGCGATGAAGAACATGGCGATCGTCTGCAACATCGGCCACTTCGACAGCGAGATCCAGATCGCTGGGCTCAGCAACATGAAGTGGACGGAAATCAAGCCACAGGTCGATGAAGTCGAATTCGCTGACGGCAAGAAGATCATCGTCCTCGCCAAGGGCCGCCTTGTGAACCTGGGCTGCGCCACCGGCCACCCGAGCTTCGTCATGTCGTCCAGTTTCACCAATCAGGTGCTGGCGCAGATCGAACTGTGGACCAAGTCGGACACCTATAAGAACGACGTCTATGTGCTGCCCAAGCATCTGGACGAGAAGGTCGCCGCGCTTCACCTTGAAAAGCTGGGCGTGAAGCTGTCCAAGCTGACCCCCAAGCAGGCCGCCTATATCGGCGTGACCCAGGAAGGGCCATTCAAGCCGGACCATTACCGCTACTGAGCGAACAGGGAAGGGGAGGCCAACGCCTCCCCTTTTTGTTGGTGGCCGCCAGGAGTTGTGGCCGCGCCTCAAGCGTATCAATGATAATTCTTTCCCTCTGACCGCTTCACGCTGCCTGCGAGTTGGGTTAGTCCCCTGATAATCATGCAAAGGGGCTGGCAGGTCGTGACGAGGGGTAAGCAGACGCAATGACGTCATTGACCCCTCTTGCCGCCACCATATTGGGAATCGTGCTCGCCGGATGGCTCGCCGCCGGCGTCTGGGCCTTATCGACGGGCCAACGCATGCGGCGAGAAGGGACGCAGGCGCAGGGCAAATTCGACCGCTTGTCGAGCCTTCTGGCATCCGCGCCCGCTGCGCCCGTCATTATCCATGCCGACGGCCGGATCGAAGCCGCAGATCGCCTGGCCAAATGGCTGGGCAAGGACCGTGTTCCCACTTTTGTCTCTGAACTGACCGCTTCCGATGGGGGCCTGGAACCAGAGGATGCCGCCGCCCTTGCGCAGGAAATCGCCGCCGCTCAGCGTGCCGGGCGCAGTTTCGCGCTGCCGGTCCGCGGCGAAGGTTCTTCGCGCCTGCTCCTTGTTCGTGGCGCGCCTGCGGGGCCGGTCCTGGCGGAGAGCGGCGGCGTGGTCCTCTGGATTTTCGACGCGACCGACAGCCAGTCCGAAATCCAGGCGTTGACGAGCAAGGTTGAGCAATTGCGTGACGCGCTGGAGGCGCTGGCTGGCCTAGTCGAAGCCGCACCCTTCCCGATGTGGCATCGCACCCCGGACATGCGTCTCAGCCTCGTCAACGCCGCTTATGTCCGTGCGGTGGACGGGGACAATGCGGCCGACGTTATCGCCCACGGCACGGAACTGGTAGAGGCGGTTGGCGGATTGAGCCCCGAAGCGGCGGCCGAACAGGCGCTTGCAGAAAGCCGCGCTGTAGAACGGATGGTGCCCGCCACCATCGATGGTGAGAGGCGCACGATGCGCGTCGTGGATGTGCCCCTGGGCGATGCTGGTGTCGCAGGTTTCGCGATGGACCAGAATGAACTGGAGCAGGCCCGCGTCGAGCATCGCCGCCTGGAAGACGCGCAGCGCGACTTGCTTGATCGTCTTTCCGCCGGCGTGGCGCGCTTCGGCCCGGACCGGACGCTGCGCTTCTGGAACCAGCCGTTCATGAGCCTGTTCGGCCTTGATCAGGACCATCTTGCCGACCAGCCGGTGTTCGAGCGCGTGCTGGACCGCATGCGGGAAGCGCGCCGCCTGCCGGAACATCGCGACTTTCCCGCTTGGCGCGCGGAACGCCGCGAATGGTTCCTTTCGCCCGATCCCCGCGAGGAAAACTGGCTGCTTGCCGACGGCACCCATTTACGCGTCTATGCCCAGCCGCTGCCGGACGGCGGCTTGCTCCTCATCTTCGAGGATCGCACCGAGCAGGTGCAGCTTTCCAGCGCGCGCGACACATTGCTGCGGGTCCGTACCGCGACCTTCGACAATCTGTTCGAGTCGATCGGCGTCTTTTCCTCCGACGGCCGCTTGTCTCTCTGGAACAGCCGGTTCCGCACGATCTGGGACATTTCCGAAGACCTGCTGGCCCAGCATCCGCGCATCGACGAACTGCTGCGCGCCGTTCAGTCGCGCCTAGCCAAGCCGCAACAGGCCAACCTCGTTCGCGAACTGGTTCGTGCGGCCACGGTTGAGCGTAAGCAGCGCGTCGGCCATGTCGGTTTTGCGGACGGCCGCATCTTCGAATTCGCCGCTATCCCGTTGCCTGATGGGAACGCGCTTTTCACCATGCTCGATGTCACCGACAGCCGCCGCGTCGAACAGGTGCTGCGCGACCGCAACGAAGCACTGGAGCAGGCCGATCGGGTGAAGACGGCCTTCGTCACCAATATGAGCTACGAATTACGCACGCCCCTCACCACCATCGCGGGCTTCGCCGAGATGATGAGCGCAGGTTATGCGGGCGAGATCAGCGAGTCGGCGAAGGAATATGTCGATGGTATCTTGCAGAGCACCAACCGGCTCTCGATGCTGATCGACAATGTTCTGGACCTGACCCAGGGCGAAGCGGGAACACTGCCGATTGATCGCAGTCCGGTCGATCTTGCCGAATTGGCGAAGGAAAGCGTCGCGCGCATCAAGGGCGAAGCCACGGCTAAGGGGATAGACCTGGCCCTATCGCTTCATGAAACGCTGGGCCAAGTCGAAGGTGACCGCCGCAGGATCGGCCAGGCGCTCGACCACCTGCTGGAAAATGCCGTCTGCTACAGCGGGCGTGGCGCGCGCGTGCTGCTGCATGGCGATGGCAGCGAAGACAGCGCTCGGCTGGTCGTATCAGATAACGGTCCCGGCATCACGGTTCAGCGTCAGGCAAGCCTGTTCGATGCCGCTGCCCGTGCGGAGCAGGCGCGCAATGGAGAGAAGGCGGGTATCGGCCTGCCGCTGGCCAAGCAGTTGGCCGAAGCGCACGGCGGAAGCCTGCAACTTGTGTCCGAGCCGGGGCAGGGCACCATGGCCGTGATTGAGCTTCCCCGTGGCTGAACCGGCCGTCGCCTTGGCGAATGAAGCGGACATGCTGGCGCTCGGCCGCCGCCTCGCCGATCTGGCGCGCATTGGCGACGTCATCGCGCTGGAAGGCGGCCTCGGAGCGGGCAAGACGACGCTGGCGCGCGGAATATTGGAAGGGCTGGGCCTCGAAGGGGAAGCTCCGAGCCCCAGCTTCGCCATCGTCCAGCCCTATGACGTGCCCGAAGTGAAGCTGCCCGTCGCTCATGTCGATCTCTATCGTTTGGATCATGCGGAGGAAGCGGAGGAGCTGGCGCTCGATGACTATCTCATGGACAGTCTGCTGATCGTCGAATGGCCCGACCGTTTGGGTCCGGACACCTGGCCCGATGCGCTGCGGCTCCACATCGACATCGAACCCAACGGCGCTCGGCGCTTGACAGCGCGCGTGCCGGACGCTTGGACGGAGCGATGGTCGCAGATATGATCCCGCCCGCCGCCGCTCCCGCGTTCCTCTCAGCTGCAGGGTGGGAGCGTGCGGCGATCGTTCCGCTGGCGGGTGACGCCTCTTTTCGCCGCTATTTCCGCGTCGTCGATGGCGCCCGCCGCGCCGTGCTGATGGATGCGCCGCCGCCTCATGAGGATCCGCGTCCCTTCATCGCCATTGCCGAGCATCTGGTGGGGCAGGGTTTTGCAGCACCCGCCATCCTGGCGCGCGATCTTGATGAAGGCTTGGTGCTTATCGAGGATTTCGGCGACCTGCGGGTCAAGGAACATCTGGACGATCGTCCCGTCGATGAGGTCGAGGTTTATACGCGCGCCGTCGAACTGCTCGCCGACCTCCACCGCCTGCCCGCCGCAGACTTGCCGCCCTACGACCGCGAAGTGTATCAGCGGGAGGCTGGCCTGCTCACCGAATGGTATTGCCCGGCCATCGGTCTGCCCGTGAATGCGGACGCCTATGTTCGCGCATGGGACGCTGTGTTGCCGATCGTCGAACAGTCCGCCAGTTCCAGGGTCACCGTGCTGCGTGACTATCATGCCGAAAACATCATGCTGATCGATCGGCCTGAAGCACGCGGCCTGGGCCTTCTCGACTTCCAGGACGCGCTGGCGGGCCATCCAGCCTATGATCTTGTGTCGCTGCTCCAGGACGCCCGGCGCGATGTGCCGCCGGCCGTAGAAGCTGCGATGCTCGACCATTATCGCGTGATCGCCAATCCGCCAGCCGACTTCGACGCCGCCTATGCAGTCCTTGGCGCTCAGCGCAATGCGAAGATCATCGGTATCTTCACCCGCCTTTGGAAGCGTGACGGAAAGCCGCGCTATCTTTCCTTC
This sequence comes from Sphingobium sp. EP60837, assembly GCF_001658005.1. Taxonomy (NCBI): domain Bacteria; kingdom Pseudomonadati; phylum Pseudomonadota; class Alphaproteobacteria; order Sphingomonadales; family Sphingobiaceae; genus Sphingobium; species Sphingobium sp. EP60837. The sequence goes on from NZ_CP015986.1 coordinate 216,008, forward strand.
CTGCCCCGCATGTGGGACTTGCTGGAGCGCGATCTCGCCCATCCCGCCCTTGCGCCGGTCGCAGAATGGTTTGCCGGGAATATCCCGGCAGACAAGCGCCATGCCGCTCTTCAGGATCAGGCCCCGGCATGATCGACACGGCAATGCTGATGGCGGCAGGGCTCGGCAAGCGGATGCGTCCGCTCACGGCGACCCGGCCAAAGCCGCTGGTCAAGGTTGCAGGCAAGCCCTTGATGGATCATGCGCTCGCCCGGCTTGCGGCGGGTGGGGTCCGCAAGGTCGTGGTGAACGTCCATTATCTCGCCGACACCGTGGAGGCGCATCTGCATGCGCAATGCAACGGCATGCAGGTGCTGATTTCCGACGAGCGGGCCAAGCTGCTGGAGACGGGCGGGGGGCTCATCCATGCCCGGCACCTGCTTGGGGACAAGCCCTTCTTTTGCGCCAATAGCGACAATCTGTGGATCGACGGCCCGCAGGAAACATTGGGCATGATGCAGCGCCTGTGGGACCCCGATCGGATGGATGCGCTGCTGTTGCTGGTGCCGCTGGCCAGAGCGCACTGTCATACGGGTCCTGGTGACTTCCACATGGACGCAACCGGCCATCTCAGCCGGCGCAAACCCGCCCATGTCGCGCCCTTCGTTTTTACAGGTGTGCAGATCCTCTCGCCCAGCCTGCTGGTCGATCCGCCATCGGACGTCTTCTCCACCAACATTTTCTGGAATCGGGCCATAGAGGCGGGCCGTCTCTATGGCGTATCGCACCAGGGCCTCTGGTTCGATGTCGGCACGCCGCGCGCCATTCCGATTGTAGAGTCTATGCTCGCTCATGGGTGATCGCACCCGGCCTGCGTTGTTTAACATCCCGGCGCACCGTGCCTTCTCCGACGCGCTGGCCGCAGGCATCATCGCCCAGCATGGGGGCGACGCCATGGCTTTGGCACAGGGCATGATCCTGCTGCCGACCAACCGCGCCATCCGCGCGGTCAGCGACGCCTTTGTCCGCCGGTCAGGCGGTGGATTGCTGCTGCCGCGACTGGTCGCGATCGGTGATCCGGACCTGGGAGAGCAGGCCGGCGGGGCGCTCGATCCGCTGGGCGAGGGGGAAGCGATCCCGCCCGCGATCGCGCCGATGCGGCGGCAAATGATCCTGGCCCGTATGGTGCAGCAGGCGTCCAGCCCGCCCATCGATGCGGCCCAGGCGATCAAGCTCGGACAGGCGCTCGGCGCCGTGCTCGACCAGATGCAGGTGGAGCGGGTGCCCGTCACGGCGCTCGGCGATCTGTCCCTTTCCGACGAGCTTTCCGGCCACTGGCAGCGATCGCTCGATCTCTTTTCCATCCTCATCCGTCGCTGGCCGGAGGAACTTGCCCGGCTCGGCCTCATCGACCTTGCCGATCGGCGCAATCGCTTATTTGATCGACTGGCTGCGCGCTGGGGCGAGGAGTCGCCGTCTGGCTTCGTCATCGCCGCAGGGATTGCGACAACAGCGCCCGCCGTCGCCAGCCTCCTCCGGCAGATCGCAATTCTGCCGCGCGGCAGTGTCGTGTTCGCCGGGCTGGATCAGGAAATGGACGATGTGGCCTGGGACGCGATCGGCCCATACCCAGCGGACCCGATCACAGGCCGTGCCCCGGCAGGGCATGAAAGCCACCCCCAATATGCCCTGAAGCGTCTGCTCGACCGGATGAGCGCGACGCGCGACGATGTGGCGCTGTGGCGCTGGGGCAGCGAGCATGACGCGCGGGCAGTCCGCAACCGCAACATCTCGAACGCGATGTTGCCTCCCCGCCTCACCAGCCGCTGGCGCGATCTCAAGACGGCCGACCGTTCGCTCGCTGGGGTGGAGGCGCTGGAAGTGGCGACACCCGGTGAGGAAGCGCAGGCAATCGCTATAGCGTTGCGCGAAGCCATCGAGACGCCGGGCCGCACCGCAGCCTTGGTCACCCCCGACCGTCAACTCGCGACTCGTGTCTCCGCCCACCTGGCGCGATGGGGCATCGCGGCCGATGATTCCGCTGGTCTGCCACTGTCGCGCCTGCCGCCCGGCACGTTGCTCATCGCTCTTGCCGAAGCGGTGGCGGAACGCTTCGCGCCCGTTGCCATGCTGACATTGCTGAAACATCCGCTGGTGATGCGCGGCGATCAGCGTTTGCCTTGGCTGGAGGGCGTGCGCGGGCTGGATTTATTGCTCCGCGGTCCGCGTCCTCCCGCTGGACTCCAAGGCATCGACATTTTGCTCGCCGCGCGGGAGGGAGAGGACCGCCAGCGCAACCTGCGCGCGCAAGTGCTGCAATGGTGGCAGACAGCCCGCGCGCTGCTCCTTCCCTTGGAGCAGGTCTTCACTACCGCTCCGTCCTTCTCGGCTCAACTCGCCGCGATCCGGGAGCAGGCCGGGATATTGACCGGCGACGCAGTCTGGTCGGGCGTCCAGGGCCGCGCCGCCGCCGATCTTTTCGCCGAAATGGAGCAGGCCGCCGCTGAAGGGCCGCAGCAGGCAGATGTCCGCTCGCTCCCGACCCTCCTCGACCATATGCTCGGCGGCCTGTCCATCCGTCCGGTGCAAGGCGGCCATCCCCGTATCGCCATCTTGGGTCTCATCGAGGCGCAGCTTGTGCAGGCTGACGTCATGATCCTGGGGGGCCTCAACGAAGGCACTTGGCCTGGCCTGCCATCGCCCGACCCCTGGCTCGCTCCCCGGATCAGGCGGGAGCTTGGCCTTCCGGGGCTTGAGAGCCGTATCGGGCGCGCTGCCCATGACTTTGCGAGCGCGCTCGGCGCTCCCCATGTCCTCATCACCCGCGCCAGAAGAGGTACGGGAGGACCTGCTGTCGCCTCCCGCTTCTGGCTGCGGCTAAAGGCCATGGCGGGGCCTCAGTGGAAGAGCGCGGACCGCTACGCCGCGCTCGCGCAGGCGCTCGACCGTCCAACCAGCCACAAGCCCAGCCGCCGTCCGGCGCCAGTTCCGCCCGGGTCCGTCCGCCCAAAGCTGATCGCCGTCACCGACGTCGATCGCCTGAAAGCGGATCCCTACGCCTTCTACGCCAAGCGCATCCTGCGGCTGAACCGCCTCGATCCGATCGATGCCGACGCGGGGCCGGCATGGCGGGGCACAGCCGTTCATGAAATTCTCCAGCGGTGGGCCGAGGCTGGGCGTCGCGACCCGGCTGATCTTGAAGCTCGTGCCCGCGCCATGTTCGACCGGCCCGATGTTCACCCGCTGCTCAAGGCCCTGTGGCAACCCCGTCTTATCGAAGCGATCCGATGGATCGCTGTGGAGGTCGCCGCCGATCAGGCCGCGGGCCGCACGATCCTAGCCGTGGAAACCGACGGCCGCGCCGATATCGCTGGCGTCACCCTGACAGGCAAGGCCGATCGGATCGATCGCATGCCGGGCGGCTCGCTCGCCATCGTCGATTACAAGACGGGCAAGCCCCCCAGCGCCAAACAGGTGAAGGCAGGCTATTCGCTGCAATTGGGCCTGCTCGGCTTGATTGCGGAGCAGGGCGGCTTCCCTGCAATCGATAGTGCGCAGACGGCAGGCTGTTTCGAATATTGGTCGCTCGCCAAGAAGAATGACGCATTCGGTTATCGGGACAGCCCGGTTGATCCGATGGGCAAGCGCGACAAGATCGTGACGGCCGACTTCACCTCCTTCGTCCATGCCCGGTTCGAGGAGGTGGCTGGCGCTTATCTCACCGGCCAGGCTCCCTTCGACGCGCAGGTAAATCCTGAAGTGGCCAGCTATGGCGATTATGACCAGTTGATGCGGCTGGAAGAATGGTATGGGCGCGACGATGGCTAGGAAATCAAGCGCTCTCCAGCCGCTCGCCGGCGCGCAGGCGCTGGCCGCCGCGCCTGACGCGCATGTCTGGCTTTCCGCCTCGGCCGGAACGGGCAAGACCCATGTGCTGACTGCTCGCGTCTTTCGCCTGCTGCTTCAGGGCGTGCGGCCGGAAAATATCCTCTGTCTCACCTTCACCAAGGCTGGTGCGGCCGAAATGGCCGACCGCATTCATGATCGCCTCGCCGCCTGGGTCCAGATGGAGGAGGGCGAACTTTTCGCGGATCTGGAGGCGCTTCACGAAGAATCCGGTCCGGAGGCGCGCGACCGCGCTCGTCGCCTCTTTGCCGAAGTGCTGGAATCCACCGGCGGCGGTCTTCGCATCCAGACCATCCATGGCTTCTGTCAGCAGTTGCTGACCGCCTTTCCGCTAGAGGCCGAACTATCCCCCGGTTTCCGTCCCCTTGACCAGCGCGAACAGGCGCATCTAGCCCGCCAGACGCTCGCGGACCTCGTCGTGCGCGCGCAGGAGCAAGGCGACGATGCACTGATGCAATCGCTGCAGGCGATCAGCTTGCGCTTGGGCGAGGGCGGGGCGGAGCAATTCCTCATCCGCTGCGCTGCGCACCTCCCGGCGCTTGAACAGTTGCCGGAAGGCATCGCCCCCTGGCTCTACCGCGAACTCGGCCTGCCCGAAGGCGATATTATCGCCCACATCGCCAGCGAATGCGACGACGCGCAGTTTGATATGCGTTCTCTCGCCTGGGTTGCGCAGGCCAATGCGGATTGGGGCACAGGTCGTGCGCTCGAACGTTGCGATCGCATCGCTCGCTGGCGCGCCCTCGACGCCCTTGGGCGAGCCGAGATGCTCGCTGATCTGCACGCGGCCTGGGCGAAGGCGGACGGCGACATCATCTCCGCCAAGGGCTGGGTGCCGCCAATCGATGGCTATGGCGAAGCAAGCGCGCGGCTCCATTCCCGCTGTGCCGAGCTGTTGAGCCTCAAGGCGCTGGCCACCTATGCCGACCTGCTCGCCCAGGGGCTGCACGCCGGACGCGCCTACGCCCGCGCCTATGGCGAAGCGAAGCAACTCGCCGGGGCCGTCGATTTCAACGACCTGATCGCCCGCACCGCGGGCCTTCTGTCGCAGCCCGGCATTGCCGACTGGATCCGCTACAAGCTCGATCAGCGCATCGATCACATCATGGTCGATGAAGCGCAGGACACCAATGTCAGCCAGTGGCAGATCGTCGGCGCCCTCGCCGCCGAGTTTTTTGCTGGCGAGGGCGCGAAGGGCGACAGGGTTCGAACCGTCTTCACCGTGGGCGATTTCAAGCAGGCGATCTTCGGATTCCAGGGCACCAGCCCGCAGGCATTCGCCGCCGCTCAGATCCTGTTTCAGCGTCATGCCGAGGATGCCGATCATCCCTTTCACGACCTGTCGCTGGAACGCAGCTTCCGTTCCACCCCCGCGGTGCTGGATGTCGTCGATCATACTATCGCCACCTTGAACGCCGAAAGACTGGGCCTCCCTCAAGGCGATGTCCGCCATATCAGCGCTAATCGCTTTCCCGGCGAGGTCCTGCTCTGGAAACCGGCCATCGCGGGCCTGTCTGATGACGCGGAGGGGGAGGAGGATTGGGTCGCCGATCAGGAACGCCTGCTCGCTCAGAATATCGCCCGCCAGATCCGCCAATGGATCCATGACCGCATGATGCTCGAAAGCCGCGGCCGACCTGTCACCGCCGGCGACATCATGATCCTCGTCCGCCGCCGCAGCGAACTCGCGCGCCTGATCGTCGCGCGACTTTATGAGGAGGGGGTCGCCGTTGCCGGTATCGACCGCCTGCGCCTCAACGCGCCGCTTGCCGTGCGCGACCTGCTGGCGGCGTTGCGCTTCGCCGTACAGCCCGAAGATGATCTGAACCTCGCCGCGCTCCTCGTCTCGCCGCTGATCGGCTGGTCGCAGGACGATCTGATGATCCGCGCCATGGGACGCCGGATCGGCTTGTGGCAGCATCTTGCGCGCACGTTGGACGACGATTTGCTCGCGCCACTCCGCACCCTGCTGGGCCGCGCGGACCTCACCACGCCCTACCGTTACCTGGAAGCAATCCTGTCCGGCCTCATGGAGGGACGCCGCCGCCTGATCGAGCGGCTGGGCATCGAGGCCACCGACCCGATCGAGGAATTGCTGAACGCCGCGCTCGCTTTCGAGAGCGACGACCATCCCTCGCTCCAACGCTTCGTCGATTGGTTCGACCGGGGCGAGGTGGAGATCGTCCGCGATGCTGCGGCGCAGGGCGACTCGCTTCGTCTGTTGACGGTCCATGGGGCAAAGGGCCTCCAGGCGCCGGTCGTCATACTGGCTGACGCCTGCCTCGATCCGGATGCCGGAACGCGTAGCGACTCGCTGGCGTGGAATGGCCTGCCGATCCTCGCCCCGCGCAAATCGGAGCGGCTTGGCCCCATAGGCCAGGTGCTGGAGGACGCCCGCGCCGCCGAGCGGGAGGAGCATTGGCGGTTGCTCTACGTCGCGCTTACGCGTGCAGAGGAAAGGCTGATCGTTACCGGCTCGCTCGGCCCCCGCGCCAGGGGGCTGTCTCAGCCCGAAAGCTGGTTCAGCGCCGTTGAAAATGCGCTCATCGCTTTGGGCGCCGAGTGGGAGGATGACCCCCTATGGGGCGCCCGCCGCCGCTGGCAAGGTAGGGAAGTCCTGCCATCTCGCGCACCCGAAACCTCAACGGTCAGCGAAAGCGCAGTCCATGCCGAACCGGTCTGGCTGCGCCAGCCTGCGCCGGAGGAAGCGCGTCCGCCCCGGCCCCTGGCGCCGTCCGCGCCGGTCGAGGATGACGTTCCCTATCCCCCGCCTACGCCCGCCATGCGTGCCGCCAGCGAACGCGGCCGATGGCTGCACGCGCTGTTCGAACGCTTGCCCGATGTGCCCCCAGGCCAGCGCAGGGAGCGCGCAGACCGGTGGCTTCAGCAGCAGGGTGCTTCGGACTCCGCGTTGCGTCATGACATCATCGCTCAGGCGTTGCGGGTGATCGAAGACAGCGATTTTGCGCCTCTCTTCAAACCCGGAGCCTTGGCCGAAGCCCCGGTCGCGGCGGTCGTCGGCGAGGTGGTCGTTGCAGGAACGGTGGACCGCCTTTGCGTCTCTCCGGATCTGGTGCAGGTCGTGGATTTCAAGACTGGCCGCATCGCCCCCCTGACGCCGGAGGAAGTGCCGTCCGCCCATGTGCGCCAGATGGCCGCCTATGCCGCCGCGCTTCAGGTGATTTTCCCCAACCGCCGCATTGAGGCGGGGCTCCTCTATACCAGCGCGCCGCGCCTGATCACGCTTCCCGATGATCTGCTGGCAGCGCACAAGCCCGGCTTCTACCCCGCGGAGGAGAATTTGCCGCTTTCACCCGTTGAGACGGGTGCGTCATCATCCTAGATATCCGCCCAACTGAAGGAGATATATAATATGGCTACCAAGGCAGTCACCGACCTTAGCTTTCAGGCGGACGTGATCGACGCCGACAAGCCCGTGCTCGTCGATTTCTGGGCAGAATGGTGCGGCCCCTGCAAGATGATCGGCCCAGCCTTGGAGGAAATCTCCGACGAACTGGCAGACAAGGTCACGATCGCGAAGATCAACATTGACGAGAATCCGGAGGCCCCCGGCAAATATGGCGTGCGCGGTATTCCGACGATGATCCTGTTCAAAAATGGCGAAGCCGCCGCGACCAAGGTCGGTGCGGCTCCCAAGAGCGCGCTCAAGGGCTGGATCGAAAGCGTCCTGTAAGCCATCTCGTCCGTTCGCCCTGAGCTTGTCGAAGGGCATCCGCTTCATTCGAAGAAGAAGGGCTGGGCTTCCACAAGCTCAGCCCGAACGGGCTTCACCGAACAGCGTCTCGGCCGCTGCGTCCCACAGGCGCGGCGACGATGCACCCAGCAGTCCCCGGCGCAAATCGCCTACCATGTAAGGCGACCCGTCCAGCCGCTGGCAACAGCCGCCTGCTTCATTGAGCAATAACGTCCCTGCCGCATGATCCCATGGCAAGGTGCGGGCAAATACTGACACGTCATTCTGCCCAAGGACCAGGCGCGGATATTGCTCGGCTGCGCAGCGCGGAATGTCCACCAGCGTGAAATTCCCGTCCGCACGCGCCTGAATGTCCGCGCGCTCCTCAGGCGTCATGAAATAGACCGCGAGCGCCGCGATCGGCAGCACGTCACCGCTTTCCCGCGCTTGCACCCGCTCGCCGTCGATATGGCTGCCAGCACCGAGAATGGCGTGGCACAGCCTTCCCGTCAGCGGGTCCAATATCCATCCCGCCAACGTGGTGCCTGCATCCGCCAATGCGATCATGATGCCGAAAGGCGGCCGCCCCGCCGCAAAATTCCCGGTGCCATCTATGGGGTCGATGATCCAGTTCAGCCCGTCACCGGCCCGTTCGAGGATCGCCGGGTCCGCTGCACAAGCTTCCTCGCCGATGATCCCGGCTTCCGGCAGGATGCTCGCCAGGCCCTCGGCCAGCCTGATCTCGCTTTCCTTGTCCGCGATGGTGACAAGGTCATCGACGGCTTTCTCGCTGATCTCCTCGGCCCGCAGATTCTGATAGCGCGGCATGATCACATCCCGCGCGACCTCGCGCATCAGAGCGACGACCGGATCATGCAGTTCGATCGGCATCAGCTGCGATAATCCGCGTTGATCGAGATATATCCGTGCGTCAGATCGCAGGTCCACACTGTCGCACGGCCTTCGCCCAGGCCCAGGTCGACGCCGATCTCAATATCCTGCCCCTTGAGGTGTGCCGCTACGGGTGCTTCGTCATAGCCTTCAACGGCGAGGCCAGCCGAAGCGACCTGCGTCACGCCGAAGCGGATGGACAGCTTGTCCCGATCAGCGGGCTCACCCGCCTTGCCCACGGCCATGACGACGCGGCCCCAGTTGGCGTCTTGGCCCGCAATCGCGGTCTTCACCAGGGGCGAGTTGGCGATCGATAGCGCGATGCGATGCGCGCTTGCGTCACTGTCCGCACCTTCGACATTGATTTCGATGAACTTGGAAGCGCCCTCGCCGTCACGCACCACCAGATGCGCCAGTTGCAGGCAAAGGTCGCCAAGCGCAGCCTGGAAGGCGTCCGCGCCCGCATCATCCATCGATGCAAGCGGGGCATTGCCCGCCTTGCCCGTCGCGAAGGCCAGAACCGTGTCGCTGGTCGAAGTATCGCTATCGACCGTGATGCAGGAGAAGGTCCGCTTGTTCGCGGCCGACAGCATCTGCTGCAGCAGCTTGGGCTCGATCGCGGCGTCCGTGAAGATATAGCCGAGCATCGTCGCCATATCCGGCGCGATCATGCCCGAACCCTTGATGATCCCCACCAACTCGACCCGCGTGCTGCCGATCATCGCACTTGCGCGTGCGCCCTTGGCATAGGTGTCGGTGGTGCCGATCGTGTTCGCAGCTTCTTCCCAGCCGCAAGCAGGTGCGGTGAAGGCTGCTTCCAGTCCGGCCTCCGCCTTGTCCACGGGCAGCGGCACTCCGATCACTCCGGTCGAGGAAATGAACACGTCCGAGGGCAGGCATCCCAGATGGTTCGCAACCTTCGCCGCGATCGCCTCGACGGCGGCCCGGCCGCGATGGCCAGTGAAGGCATTGGCATTGCCCGCATTCACCACCAGCGCGCGCGCTGAGCCCAGCGGGATGGCGTCACGGCACCATTCGACCTCGGGGGAAGGGCACTTGCTCTGCGTCGTGACACCCGCCACCACGGTGCCCTCGGCCAGCTCGGCATAGGTCAGATCACAGCGGTCCCAATTCTTATACCGGGCCCGCGCCACGCGCATGGTCACCCCAGCAATGGGAGGAAGATCGGGAAAAGCTTCGGGGGCAAGGGGAGAACGCTGTGTCATTGGGGCGGATTAGCGGATATGCGGCGGCGGTCAACATTCGCCCGCGTCAACTGCTCTCAATTGACTATCTTCCGCCCAAACCCTAAATCGCCGCGCATATCCGTGCGCGTCACCTTGAACAGGGTGCGCGACCCCCTTTTGTCAGGAACTTGCATGTTCGGCGCACTCGCCAAGTCAGTCTTCGGATCGTCCAACGACCGCTACGTCAAGTCGCTGGGCAAGATCGTCGATCGCATCGCTTCCTTCGAGCCGGCCATTTCCGCCATGAGCGACGAGGAACTGACGGCGCAGACCACCAAGTTCCGGGAACGCCTGGCTCAGGGCGAAACCCTGGACGACCTGCTTCCCGAAGCCTTCGCCACCGTCCGCGAAGCCGCCAAGCGCACGCTGGGCCAGCGCCATTATGATGTCCAGATGGTCGGCGGCATCGTGCTCCATCGCGGCGAGATCGCCGAAATGCGCACTGGCGAGGGTAAGACGCTGGTCGCGACGCTCGCCACCTACCTCAATGCGCTGGAAGGGAAAGGCGTCCACGTCGTCACGGTGAACGACTATCTCGCCAGCCGCGACTGCGACTGGATGGGCCAGGTCTATCGCTTCCTTGGCCTGACCACCGGCGTGATCGTCCCCAATTTGTCGGAGGATCAGCGCCGCGAAGCCTATAATGCCGACATCACCTACGCGACGAACAACGAACTCGGCTTCGACTACCTGCGCGACAATATGAAATATGACCGCGCGTCGATGGTGCAGCGGCCCTTCAACTTCGCCATCGTCGATGAGGTGGACTCGATCCTGATCGACGAAGCCCGTACGCCGCTGATTATCTCGGGCCCCACTGACGACAAGTCGGAACTCTACGTCGCTGTCGATGCGATCGTGAAGCGCCTCGACGAACCCGACTATGAGAAGGATGAAAAGCAGCGCACCGTCACCCTGACCGAGGATGGCACCGAAAAGATTGAGCGCATGCTGGAGGATGCGGGCCTGCTTGAGGGCGCGAACCTCTATGATTTCGAGAACACCGCCGTCGTCCACCACGTCAATCAGGCGTTGCGTGCGAATGTCATGTTCCGCCGGGACATCGATTACATCGTAAAGGATGGCAAGATCATCATCATCGACGAGTTCACTGGTCGAATGATGGAAGGTCGCCGGTGGTCGGACGGCCTGCATCAGGCTGTGGAGGCCAAGGAAGCCGTCCAGATCGAGCCGGAGAACCAGACACTCGCTTCGATCACTTTCCAGAATTTTTTCCGCATGTACCCGAAGCTCGGGGGCATGACCGGCACGGCCGCAACGGAAGCGACCGAATTCTACGAAATCTACAAGATGAACGTCGTTACCATCCCGACCAACCGGCCGGTGCAGCGTGTCGATGAGGAAGACAGCTTCTACAAGAATCTCGAAGACAAATTCCGCGGCATCGCAAAGACCATCAAGGTCCATGCGGAAAAGGGGCAGCCGGTCTTGGTCGGCACGGTGTCGATCGAAAAGTCTGAAATGCTGTCCGAGTTCCTGAACCAGGAAGGCGTCGAACACGCGGTCCTCAACGCGCGTTTCCACGAAAGCGAAGCCCACATTGTGGCGCAGGCGGGCCGCAAGGGCGCGGTGACCATCGCCACCAACATGGCCGGTCGCGGCACCGACATCAAATTGGGCGGCAACCTGGAAATGCGCGTCGAGGACGAGCTGCGCGATGTGCCGGAGGGCCCGGAGCGCGAGGCCGCCATCGCCCGGATCGAGGCGGAGATCGAGGCCGAGAAGGCCGAGGTGCTCGCTGCCGGTGGCCTGTTCGTGCTTGCGACCGAGCGCCACGAGAGCCGCCGCATCGACAACCAGTTGCGCGGCCGCTCGGGCCGTCAGGGCGATCCCGGCCTTTCGCGCTTCTATCTCAGCCTCGACGATGACCTGATGCGCATCTTTGGGCCGGACACGATGTTCGCGAAGATGATCCGCTCGAACCTGGAGGATGGCGAAGCGCTGCCCCCCTCCAAATGGCTCAGCAAGGCGATCGAAACCGCGCAAAAGAAGGTCGAGGCGCGCAACTACGATATCCGCAAGCAGGTCGTCGAATATGACGACGTCATGAACGACCAGCGCAAAGTCATCTACGAGCAGCGCGCCGATATCATGGACGCCGACACGGTGGATGATGTGGTCACTGACATGCGCCGTGAAACGGTCAATGACTTGGTCGGCGCATCCTGCCCGCCCGGCACCTATCCCGAACAATGGGATATCGACCGGCTCAAGGCGCGCACTGCCGAAATCCTTGGCCTGGAACCTGATTTCGACGCCTGGCTCTCCGAAGACGCCGTCGATCCGGAGATGATCGAGGAACGTCTGAATGCGCTGGCCGACGAGTCAGTGGCGGAGAAGGTGAAGGAGATCGATCCGGAAAACTGGCACATGATCGAAAAGTCGATCCTGCTCCAGAGCCTTGATCACCATTGGAAGGAGCATCTCTCCACCCTCGACGCCCTCCGCCAGGTCGTTCATCTGCGGGCCTATGCGCAAAAGACGCCGATCAACGAATATAAGCAGGAAGCTTTCGCCCTGTTCGAGCGCATGCTCAGCAATATTCGCGAGGACGTAACCGGCTCGATCGCCCGCGTTCAGTTCCGGATGGAAGAACCGCTCCCCGAGTTCGATTTGCCCGTGCTGCCCGACTTCATCACCACGCATATCGACCCCTTCTCGGGCGAGGATAATAGCAGCGACATTGATGCAGGCCAGCTCGGCGGCATTACAACCACCCTGCCGCGGCCACCTGTCGGGAATGCACAGCCAGGCGACTTCGCCAATCTCGATATCAGCCGCAATGCGCCATGCCCCTGCGGTTCCGGACAGAAATATAAGCACTGCCACGGCGCCTTGGCCTGATTACCAGCGGGTCCAAAATCATTCACTCGTCACCCCGGACTTGATCCGGGGTCCCGCTTTGTCCTGGGGTTCGCTAAGCGATACGAAGGCCCCGGATTACCTCCGGGGTAACGGATCAAAATCAGGAGACGCTCACCCCCCGCGATCATCCCCATGCAACTTCGCCCAAAGGTCGGCGGTCCCGGCCTCCTGCGCCTTCGTCACATATTGCGCCGCCACCAGCCAACCCTTGATCGGCCGCAACGGTAGCACGGTCGTCAAGATCAACACCGGAATGCCCACCGCGATGTGCACCCACAGCGGCGGGCGGGCCAATATCTCCAGCATCACGATGAAGATCACGCCCGGAACGCAGGCGAACAACTGCACGAACACCGCCGGGCCATCGGCAGGGTCCGCGAAGGAATAGTCCAGCCCGCACACCTCACACCGGTCCCGCAGCGTCAGGAAGCCTCGAAAAATATGCCCCTCGCCGCATCGCGGGCATCGCCCCAGTGCTCCGGTCTCGATCGGCGACCGGCGCGGCCAGTTCTTGGCGGGTTGAGCCATGTCTTGTTTTCCCTTGTCCATCATCTGGCCTTTGCTTTGCATGGCCCCATGTGAGGACAACGCGTTCGAATTCAATTGGCCTTTTTGTCCCACTCCCGCGCGAGGTCAGCTGAGCCAATCAGGCCGTGATTGTCTGACGCTACGGAATAAGGGATCTTCCGGATTGCCGCGCCCCATGTCCTCTGCTACACGGCGACGCGATTTGGATGCCCGACAGCATACAGGTCACGCCCCCGGCATCCCTTGCGCGGGGGCGTTTTCTTTAAAGATCTGCCGGCTTAATGCGCGGACTTACCGGCGCCTCGATCGCCCGGCATGTCGAAATTTTCCATGGCGTCGTGCAACACCTGATCCGGGCAAGAGGCCGCCAGCGCCCTTACCTTGTAGCGCAGCGCCAGTTCCCGATGTGCAGCGACCTCCTCGGCAGAAGCATGCCGGGCCAAGGCATTGTTTGCCTTGGCGGCTTCCTCCCGCGCACGCCGGAAAAGATAACGTGCGTCTGTATTGCCAGTCATCGCAAACCTCCCGATCGAGAAATTCGATGTTAGCATGATGATGACCGCTACTCCTTAACGCTGGTTAAGCAGCAGGCAGCCCCGTAACGATCGTCAAGATGTGGCGGACAGGGTGGGATTCGAACCCACGGTGAGCGTAAACCCACGGCGGTTTTCAAGACCGCTGCCTTAAACCACTCGGCCACCTGTCCGTGCGGAGCTTCCTAGCGAACCTTGTGGCCAAGCCAAGCGCAAAATGACCAAAATGGCGTTTCGGCGCGTTCTTGGCTGATGATGGCGATGACGGGGATTTCGCCTCCCCGCTTCACTGTGCCACAAAGGGGCGAGGGAGATTCTTCAATGCGTTCAACCATTCACTCGCTTCTGCTGCGTTTCGCCGTGATCACGGCGGGAAGCCTGATGGCGGGCGCTGGCATGACGCAAGACATGGGGCAGGACCCGGCTTTCCGTTCTTATCTGGAGTCCCTGCGGCCCAAGGCCACCGCCATGGGCATTCGTCCCGCGACATTGGATTCCGTGTTCCCGACGCTCACGCCCAACCCCCGCGTGGTCCAGCTGGATCAGAGCCAGCCGGGGGGAGGGGCCTATTCGCCTATCCCCAATTTCGAACCCTATCGCCGTCAACATGTCGATGCGGCCCGCATCAGCCGGGGGCGGACAGCCTATCTCGCCAACCGGGCGCGGCTTTCCAGGATCGAAGCGGAAACTGGCGTGCCTGAAGAAATCATGGTCGCGATTTACGGCCATGAAACCAATTACGGCTCCTATGTCGGCGATTTCGACCTGATCCGATCGCTCGCGACCTTGTCCTATGAGGGCCGGCGCCGCAGCCTGTTCGAACCTGAATTGCTCGCCACGCTCAAGATGCTCGACAATGGCGTATCTCGCAGCCGTTTGGTCGGCAGTTGGGCAGGCGCTACCGGCTATCCGCAGTTCCTTCCCAGCGTCTATTTGCGCCTTGGCAAGGATGGGGACGGGGATGGCCGCATCGATATCTGGAACAGCGAAGCCGATGCGCTCGCCTCGATCGCCAACTATTTCGTCAATGCCGGATGGCGGCGCGGTCAGCCTTGGGGCGTGGCCGTATCGGTGCCCGCAACCTTCGACCGCGCCAGCGTCGCTGCGCGTACCACTCCAGCACGATGCCCCCGCGTGTTCAATCGCCACAGCCGCTGGCTGAGCATGGCCGAATGGCGCAGCCGCGGCATCATGGCCTCCGGCGGGAGCTGGCCTGCGGATGGGGTGATGGCGACGCTGCTGGAGCCCGACGGCCCGGGCAAGACCGCCTATCTGCTCACCAGCAATTATCGGGCGATCCTCGACTATAACTGCTCGAACTTCTACGCCTTGTCGGTGGGCCTTCTGGCGGACGCCGTCAGGCAATAATTACGCCGGGATGTTCCGCCTGCGCCAGCCCTCTTGAGAATGTGCGTGTCATGGCTAATGACTGGCACAGGGCATTCTCATTACCCGAATCCACCAGTGCGAAGGCAGTCCTCATGAAAAAGTCCGTAGCCGCCATCCTCTTTGTCGGATTGCTGGCGCAGCCGCTCACGGCTGCAGCGCCGCCTTATACAAGCGAGGCGCCGATCGCTTATATGAAGGACTTGTCCTCGGGAGCGGTGCTTTACGACAAGGGCGGTGAAACGCGCATGCCACCTGCCTCGATGGCGAAGATGATGACGGCCCATGTCGCCTTCCGCCTTATCCAGAAGGGCGATCTGAAACTCGACACGAAATTCACCGTGCGGCCGGAAACCTGGAAGCAGTGGCACGGCCCCGCCGCCGGATCGACCATGTTCCTTTCGGTGGGGGAACAGGTGTCGGTGGAAAATCTCCTCCATGGCATCGTCACCCTGTCCGGCAATGACGCCTGCGTCGTTTTGGCTGAGGGAATCGCAGGGACGGAGCAGGCTTTCGTCGCGCTGATGAATGATGAAGCCAAGCGTCTTGGCCTTAAGAACAGCCATTTCGGCACCAGCAATGGCTGGCCCGATGAGGGCGTTACCTATGTGACTGCCGAGGATCTCGCCCGCCTCGCGGAAGCGACCATCGAGGAAACGCCGGACCTCTACAAGCGCTTCTACGCCACCCGCTCCTTCACTTGGGGCAAGACGATGGGCGGGTCCGACATCGCGCAGGCCAACCGCAACCCGATTCTGGGCAAGGTGGCTGGCGCCGATGGTCTCAAGACCGGCCATACGGAGGAGGCCGGTTACGGCTTCACGGGTTCCGCCGAACAGGATGGCCGCCGCCTGGTAATGGTCGTTGCCGGCCTTCCCACCTTCAACGGCCGCGTCGCCGAATCCGTCCGCTTCATGGATTGGGGTTTCAAGGCGTGGAAGGCGCAGCCGCTTTTCAAAAAGGGCCAGACGGTTGAGACCGCCGAAGTCCAACTCGGCAGCTCGACCAGCGTCCCGCTCGTCGCGCCGCAGGACATGGCGGTGACGCTGCCTCGCACCGCGTCGGGCAATGTTGCGGTGAAGGTCGCCTATACCGGCCCGATCAAGGCGCCGATCGCCAAGGGGCAGAAGATCGCCGAGTTGATCGTCTCCACGCCCGACACGCCGCCGCAGGTGCTGCCGCTCGTTGCAGGCGAGGACGTGTCTGAAGCAGGCGTGTTCGGCCGCCTGTGGAACGGCCTGAAGTCCTTCTTCGGGTGACGCGCGGCCGTTTCATCACCTTGGAAGGCGGGGAGGGCGCGGGCAAATCGACGCAGGTGCGGGATCTCGCCGCCGCCCTGCGCGCCCATGGCCTGGAAGTCGTCGAAACCCGGGAACCCGGCGGCAGCGACGGCGCAGAGGCAATCCGCGCGCTGCTCCTGACCGGCGCGGCCGACCGCTGGAGCCCGCGCGCCGAAGCCTTGCTCTTCGCCGCTGCCCGCGCCGACCATATCGAAAAGACCATTCGCCCCGCGCTCGATCGCGGCGCATGGGTGCTGTCCGACCGCTTTCTCGACAGCAGCCGCGCCTATCAGGGCATGGGCGAGTTGAGCGACGCCGACATATTGGCGCTCCATGATGTCGGCAGCGGCGGCTTCCTGCCCGACCGCACTTTCATTCTCACCCTCCCTGAAGCCGAGGCCGAAGCCCGCGCCAATGTCCGCGACGGCGGAGAGGCCGACCGCATCGGCGGCCGTGACCGTGCCTTCCACCAGCGCGTCGCCCAGGCTTTCACCCGCTTCGCCGCTGAGGACCCGGTGCGTATCCGCCCGATCGACGCGTCCGGAGACCCCGCCCAGGTCACCGCTCGCCTGCTCGAGGCGATCCGCGACCTTCTCGCATGACCACCATCGTCGGCCATGACGCGCAAGCCGCCATGCTGCTCGCCGCCGCCCGCAGCAGTCGCATGCATCATGGCTGGATCCTCGCCGGGCCGCGCGGTATCGGCAAGGCCAGCTTCGCCCGCGCCCTGGCCATCCGCCTGCTCGCCGAAGCCGCTGGACCAGCGCCCGACGCACCGGGGCTCTCCGTCCCGGCAGACCACCAGGTTCGCAAGCTCATCGAAGCCGACGCGCACCCTGACTATGCCGAACTTTATTGCCTCGAAAAGGAAAGCGGCACCGCCCGCAACATCAGCGTCGATCAGGTCCGCGGTCTTCAGCGGCTGATCCAGTCCGCGCCCTCGCTCTCTTCCCGCCGCATCGTCATGATCGACAGCGCCGATGATCTGGAACGTGGCGCGGCCAACGCCTTGCTCAAGACGCTGGAGGAGCCGCCCGCCGACATGCTCTTCCTGCTCGTCAGCCACGCGCCCGGCCGCCTGCTGCCGACGATCCGCTCCCGCTGCCGCACCTTGCGCTTTGACCCGCTGAACGATGAGACCATGCGCACCGTCCTGCGTCGCGAAAAGCCTGACCTACCTCCCGACGAAATCGAAACGCTCGCCGCGTTGGGCGAGGGCGCGCCCGGCAAGGCGCTGCGTTACGCCGGGCTCGACGTCGCGCAGATTGACGGCATCCTGCGCACCATCGCGCGGGAAGGGGACCCCGGCAATCGTCACCGCCTCGTCCTCGCCAAGGCGCTCTCCGGCAAAACCGCCCGCCCCCGGTACGAAGCCTTTCTCGAGCGCGTCCCGGCCTTCATCGCCGATGCCGCCCGTCAGCGCAGCGGTCCGGCGCTCGGCGTGGCGCTCGACCGCTGGGAAGCCTCGCGTCAACTCGCGGGCGGCGCGATCATTCTCTCACTCGATCCCGCTGCCGTCGCCTTCGAACTTGCCGGTCACGTTGCCGCACTTGCGCCTGATCCGCGCTGAAAAGCGGCTTTGCGCGCGCCTCAACAGCCGCTAGGGAAGGCCCATGTCGCAGCCCTATACGATCACCACCGCCATCTCCTATCCGAACGGCCGCCCCCATATCGGCCATGCCTATGAAGTGATCGCCACCGACGCGATTGCTCGGTTCCAGCGGATGATGGGCCGTGATGTCTTCTTTCAGACCGGCACCGACGAGCATGGCCTGAAAATGGCCCAGACGGCGCGCAATCGCGGCATCGAACCGCGCGCGCTTGCTGACGAAATGTCAGCCTATTTCAAGGATATGAACGATAGGCTGAACATCAGCTATGATCGTTTCATCCGCACCAGCGAGCCTGATCATCACCGCGCCTCCCAGGCCATCTGGCAGGCGATGGAGGCAAGCGGCGACCTGTATCTCGGCCGTTACGAAGGCTGGTATTCAGTCCGCGACGAAGCCTTTTACGACGAAAAGGAACTGGTCGAAGGGGAGGGCGGTGAGAAGCTATCGCCCCAGGGCACGCCGGTCGAATGGACAGTCGAGGAAAGCTGGTTCTTCCGCCTTTCAGCTTATCAGCAAAAGCTGCTTGACCTCTACGCCAGCCAGCCCGACTTCATCCAGCCCGACAGCCGCCGCAATGAGATCATGCGCTTCGTCGAGGGTGGCCTTTCGGACCTCAGCGTCTCGCGCACCAGCTTCGATTGGGGCGTGAAGGTGCCAGGCGCAGACGGCCATGTTATGTATGTCTGGGTGGACGCGCTCACCAATTATCTGACCGGCTGCGGCTATCCCGATGACGCCGAACGCATGGCCCGCTACTGGTCCGACGGTGGTGACATCACGCACATCATCGGTAAGGATATCGTGCGTTTTCATGCGGTTTACTGGCCAGCGTTCCTGATGAGTGCGAAGCTGGCACTGCCTAAACAGATATTCGGCCACGGCTTCCTCCTCAACCGCGGGGAGAAAATGTCGAAGTCGGTCGGCAATGTCGCCGACCCGATGGAATTGGCCGATCGCTTCGGCGTGGATCAACTGCGCTATTTCCTCCTGTCCGAAGTCACCTTCGGCAATGACGGCAGCTACAGCGCCGAAGCCATCGTCGCTCGCTCCAACAGCGATCTCGCCAACAGCTTCGGCAACCTTGCTCAGCGCACCTTGAGCTTCATCGCCAAGAATCTGGAGGGCCGCCTTCCGCAACCCGCAGCGCAGGATGTCGATAGCGAGCTCCTCAACACCATTGCAGAAGCCGCCCGGACCTTTCAGTCGGCGATGGCCGATCTTGCTCCTTCGGTCGCGATTGAGGCATGGATGCGCGCTGTTTTCGCCTGCAACGCCTATATCGACGCGCAGGCGCCATGGGCGCTTCGCAAGACTGACCCCGCCCGCATGGAGGCAGTTCTCGCGACGCTCTACGAAGCCATCGCGAGCCTCGCCATCATTATCCAGCCCATCATCCCGGCCAGCGCCACCGCGCTGCTCGACCAGATGGGCATCGGCGGAGAAGGGCGAACCTTTGCCGCCATCGGCACCGATTTCTATGCCGATCTGCGCGCCACCGGCTTTACCTTGAGCCCGCCGAAACCGCTTTTCCCGCGCCTTGAACTGACCGAAGCGGACGCCTGAACCAATGTTGATCGACAGCCATTGTCACTTGAATTACAAAGGCTTGATCGAAGATCAGCAGAATGTGCTTGAGCGCGCGCGCGGGGCGGGCGTGGACCTGATGCTCAACATCGCCACCCGCGAAAGCGAATGGGACGCTGTTCTCGCGACTGCGGAGCATGAGCCCGATGTCTGGGCGACGGTCGGCATCCACCCCCATGAAGCGGACGAGCATCCCCATGTCGATACCGCCAAGCTGGTCGAGCGCGCCGCCCATCCGCGCGTTGTCGGCATCGGTGAAACCGGCCTCGACTATTATTATGATCATAGTGACCGCGACCGGCAGCAGAACAGCTTCCGCGCCCATATCACCGCGTCGCGCCAGACCGGACTGCCGCTGATTGTCCACACGCGCGACGCTGAAGAGGATACGCTGGCCATTCTGCGCGACGAGATGGAGAAGGGGGCCTATCCCGGCGTCATCCACTGTTTCACCGCCAGCGGCGCCTTCGCCGACGCGGCGCTGGAGCTGGGCTTCTATATCAGCATCTCCGGCATCGTGACCTTCAAGAACGCGAAGGACCTTCAGGAAACCGCCGCGCGCTTGCCGCTCGACCGGCTGTTGATTGAAACGGACTCGCCCTTCCTTGCTCCCGTGCCCCATCGCGGCAGGCCTTGCGAGCCGGCCTTCGTCGCCGACACTGCCCGCTTCCTGGCCAATCTACGCCGTGAAAGCATCGAGCGGCTGGCCGAGGCTACGTCCAACAATTTCCATACCCTCTTCAGCAAGATCGGAGCCTCGGAGGCCGCATGAGCCTCAAGCTCACCATCCTGGGGTGCGGCACTTCGTCGGGCGTTCCGCGGATCGGCAATGATTGGGGTACATGTGATCCCAATGAGCCTAAAAACCGGCGCACCCGCGTCTCTATCCTGGTCGAAAGTCCGACTACGCGGCTGCTCGTCGATACCTCACCGGACATGCGCGCTCAGCTGCTGGCGGCCGATGTTATCCATATCGATGCGATCCTGTGGACCCACGATCACGCTGATCACAGCCACGGCATCGACGATGTGCGGCAACTTTACCATCATCGCCGCGCGCCGGTGCCGGGCTATGCTCGCCGCCAGACATTGAAGCTGCTGAACGAACGTTTCGCCTACGCCTTTGAAGGCCGTCAGGGCTATCACCCAACCATAGAACCGCATGTTCTTCCCGATGGCTTGCGCATCGGCGACATCGATATCACCTGTACGGACCAGCCCCATGGTGAGATTTTCTCGACCGGCTTTCGCTTTGCACATGGCGGCAGGTCCGTCGGATATGCAACTGATTTTCATGCACTTACCCCAGAGATGATCGCCCTTTATGATGGCCTGGATATCTGGGTCGTCGATGCGTTGCGGGAAAAGCCCCATCCAACCCATCCTCATCTCGCATTGACCCTGGACGGCATCGCTGCGGTTAGTCCTGGCCGCGCCATTCTGACCCATATGGACCAGAGCATGGATTATGCGACACTGCGGCAAAGCCTGCCCGACGGTATCGAACCGGGCTATGACGGCATGGTGATCGAATTGAGCGAGGCGGGGGATTGATGGCATGAATGGCGACCAGGCGATGTCCAGCCTCTGGTATGTCCTGGCGCTCGTCCTCGTCGGATCGGCTCTTCTCGCCCGACGCGCGCCCTTGGGCGGCATGCTCCGCATGGCGCTGCTTTGGGTTATCATCTTCGCTATCCTACTCGGCCTCTTCAAAATGGGTGAGCAGGCCGGCCTTTTTTCGAGCCGGATGAACGGGGTAGGGGACGGTGCTTCCTCCCCGTCGGCTCCAGAGGCGCCCCTGCCACCCGCGCGTGCAGAGGGGCAAGCGCTGCGGATATCCATCGCACCAGACGGCCATTATTGGGTGGAAGGAAGCGTCAACGGTACGCCGACACGCTTTCTCATAGACAGCGGCGCCAGCATCACCGCATTGTCGGTCGGTTCGGCGCGAGCCGCGGGGTTGAACTTCGATCTTGCCGCACCTGGCGTATCGATGATGACGGCCAATGGGAAGATAGACGCCAAGCGTTCTTCCATTTCCACCCTCGCCATCGGCCCGATCCGTGCGAGCGATCTGCCGATCGTCATTTCGCCGGCCTTTGGGGAGGTGAACGTCATTGGCATGAACCTGCTTTCGCGCCTGAAAAGCTGGGGCGTGCAGGATGGTGAGATGGTCCTGACGCCATGACCGCGCCGCTCCCTCATCGTCCGCCGACGCAGCGCGAGCGGCTGAAGGCGATCATCGGTGGGTCCACGGGCAATCTGGTCGAATGGTATGACTGGTATGCTTATGCCGCCTTTACGCTGTATTTCGCCCCGCATTTCTTCCCGAGCGAGGATCGCACCGCGCAACTGTTGAGCGCGGCCGGCATCTTTGCCGTTGGCTTCCTGATGCGGCCGATCGGTGCCTGGGCCATGGGTGTCTATGCCGATCGTCATGGCCGAAAAAGCGGCCTGACCCTGTCTGTCGCACTCATGTGCGCCGGGTCGCTGCTCATCGCCGTGACGCCCGGTTATGAGGTGATCGGCGTAGGCGCGCCCCTGCTCCTGGTCGTTGCCCGCCTCATTCAGGGCCTCTCGATCGGTGGTGAATATGGCGCCAGCGCGACCTATCTGTCCGAGATGGCTGGCCGCGATAGGCGCGGTTTCTACTCGAGTTTTCAATATGTTACATTGATAGCCGGACAGCTTGTTGCAATTTGCGTTCTGCTTGTACTTCAGGGCGTGCTTAGCGACCAACAACTCGACGAGTGGGGCTGGCGCATACCCTTTCTGATTGGCGGCGGTCTTGCTGTCATCGTCTTCTGGCTCCGCCGCGGTCTCAGCGAAACGCAAAGCTTTCATGTCGCCAAAGCCGAGTCCGCGCCCCGGTCAGGCTTCATCGAACTTGTGACGAACCACCCGCGCGAGACACTGACTGTTATGCTGCTCACTGCGGGCGGCACGATCGCATTCTATGCCTATTCCATCTACATGCAGAAATTCCTGGTCAACACCTCTGGTCTGAGCCGGGAAGCCGCATCGCAAATCAATGGCATAACATTGTTATTTTTCATGATGTTACAGCCTGTTGCTGGCGCCCTATCGGATCGCATCGGGCGCAAGCCGCTGATGATCGGCTTTGGCGTCCTGGGCGTGCTTTTCACCTATCCCATCTTCGCGACGCTGGCCGTGACCCGCGATCCGCTGATCGCCGGTCTGCTGGTGATGGCGGGGCTCATCATCGTTACCGGCTACACATCGATCAACGCTGTCGTAAAAGCCGAGCTTTTCCCGGCGCATATTCGGGCGCTTGGCGTGGCGCTTCCATATGCGCTGGCCAACACGCTGTTCGGCGGCACGGCGGAGTTTGTCGCGCTCTATTTCAAGCAGGCGGGGATCGAGCAGGCGTTCTACATTTATGTGACGGTGATGATCGGCATCTCGCTGATCATCTACATCCGCATGCGCGACACGCAGCGCCACAGCCAGATCCGCGAAGACTGAGTTGATGGTGTGGAATGCATCTAAGGACAGTTTGCCGATCTCGCCGGACCGACCGCCGCCAGATGCCTCCCACTTGCATGACCAGATATCAATTTAACATAATATATATTATCGGACATAAGGCCTGTAAGCGCCGGATAGAAATGACACCCCTCTGCTAGATAGAAATGACACCCTTGGGCGTCCTTAGCAGAGCTGGGTGGCATGGTCCTCCTGGCAGTTCGGGAGGACGCGCTTATGACGGTGGTGGCGATGAGCCATGGCGAGCTTTCGCGGTTTGATACATTGTCGCGTGTGGATCGCGGCGAACTGCGGGTCGAGGATGCTGCGCAACTGCTGGGCTTGAAGCGCCGGCAGATTTTCCGGTTGCTTGACCGACTGCGAACCGAAGGCGCTTCAGGCCTGGTGTCGCGCAAGCGTGGTCGGCCGAGCAACCGGCGTCACAGCGATGCCTTTCGCGAGCGCGTCCTTACGATCGTCCGCACGCATTATGCGGATTTCGGACCGACCCTGGCGCGTGAATATCTGGCGGAACGTCACGACATTTCGGTGGGCTGTGAGACGCTGCGGCAGATGATGATCGAGGCGGGAATCTGGCAGGATCGCGCCGCGCGTCGTTCTCGCCCCTATCAACCGCGTCACCGGCGGGAGTGCCGTGGGGAGCTGGTCCAGATTGACGGTTCGGAGCATGCCTGGTTCGAGACTCGCGGTCCCAAATGCACGCTGCTTGTCTACATCGACGACGCGACCAGCGAGCTGTTGCACCTTAAGATGGTCGAGAGCGAGAGCACCTTTTCCTACATGGAAGCGACCCGCGAATATATCGAGCAGCACGGCAAGCCGGTGGCCTTTTATTCCGATAAACACACGGTCTTTCGTAACCCCAAGGCGACCGCAAAGGGTGATGGGATGACACATTTCGGGCGCGCGCTCGATGCGCTGAACATCGAGATCATCTGCGCCAACTCGCCGCAGGCCAAGGGCCGGGTCGAGCGAGCCAACGGTACCTTACAGGATCGCCTGATCAAGGCGATGCGCCTGGAAGGTATCTCGTCGATCGAAGAAGCGAACGTCTTTCTGCCGAGCTACATGGTTGGGCACAATGCGCGCTTCGCTCGTCCGGCCGCAGACAGTCGCGATTTACACCGACCTCTGGCACCGCGGGATGATCTGCGCTCTGTCATGGTCTGGCGCGAACAGCGGACAGTCACTGCTGCGCTGACGCTGCACTATAACAAAGTTCTGTTCCTCTTGGAGCCGAACCCGTTCAGCAAGGAACTGGTGCGCAAGCGCGTGGATGTCTGTGAATATCCTGACGGCACAGTCGAGATCCGCCACGAGGGGCGCTCCCTTCCTTACAGCCTGTTTGACAAGATGCCCCGGATCAATCAACCTGCCATCGTCGATAACAAGCATCTCGACGCGGCACTGGCGCTAGCAAAGGAAATCCAGGCGATCGCGCCGCATCACCGGCAGCGGAACAACTATGCCCCTGCTCGCCGCGACCAGCCCGCGCATTTGTTCCCCGAACCGGAGGCGCCGGCGAAGATCGACGGACGCCGGTTGGGCGGGGCAAAGCTCAAACGTCGTCCCCGGCTCAGCCCGGCGGAGTTACGAGCGCACGGCACGCTCGAGTTCGTGAAGGCGCGCTAAAGCGGTTCTGACCGAGCCCGCTGCCTTCGCAGCGGGTCCGTGCCCTTCCCCTCCACTGTTACGCCATCAGCAGGGTCTGCGCTGCGCTATCCCGAGGGCTCCACGCAGCCCCTGCTGTCATTAATGGTGTCTTTTCTATCGGGGACAGATAGTGTCTTCTCTATCCGGTGCGAACAAGGCCTGTAAGCGCCGGATAGAAATGACACCCCTCTGCTAGATAGAAATGACACCCTTGGGCGTCCTTAGCAGAGCTGGGTGGCATGGTCCTCCTGGCAGTTCGGGAGGACGCGCTTATGACGGTGGTGGCGATGAGCCATGGCGAGCTTTCGCGGTTTGATACATTGTCGCGTGTGGATCGCGGCGAACTGCGGGTCGAGGATGCTGCGCAACTGCTGGGCTTGAAGCGCCGGCAGATTTTCCGGTTGCTTGACCGACTGCGAACCGAAGGCGCTTCAGGCCTGGTGTCGCGCAAGCGTGGTCGGCCGAGCAACCGGCGTCACAGCGATGCCTTTCGCGAGCGCGTCCTTACGATCGTCCGCACGCATTATGCGGATTTCGGACCGACCCTGGCGCGTGAATATCTGGCGGAACGTCACGACATTTCGGTGGGCTGTGAGACGCTGCGGCAGATGATGATCGAGGCGGGAATCTGGCAGGATCGCGCCGCGCGTCGTTCTCGCCCCTATCAACCGCGTCACCGGCGGGAGTGCCGTGGGGAGCTGGTCCAGATTGACGGTTCGGAGCATGCCTGGTTCGAGACTCGCGGTCCCAAATGCACGCTGCTTGTCTACATCGACGACGCGACCAGCGAGCTGTTGCACCTTAAGATGGTCGAGAGCGAGAGCACCTTTTCCTACATGGAAGCGACCCGCGAATATATCGAGCAGCACGGCAAGCCGGTGGCCTTTTATTCCGATAAACACACGGTCTTTCGTAACCCCAAGGCGACCGCAAAGGGTGATGGGATGACACATTTCGGGCGCGCGCTCGATGCGCTGAACATCGAGATCATCTGCGCCAACTCGCCGCAGGCCAAGGGCCGGGTCGAGCGAGCCAACGGTACCTTACAGGATCGCCTGATCAAGGCGATGCGCCTGGAAGGTATCTCGTCGATCGAAGAAGCGAACGTCTTTCTGCCGAGCTACATGGTTGGGCACAATGCGCGCTTCGCTCGTCCGGCCGCAGACAGTCGCGATTTACACCGACCTCTGGCACCGCGGGATGATCTGCGCTCTGTCATGGTCTGGCGCGAACAGCGGACAGTCACTGCTGCGCTGACGCTGCACTATAACAAAGTTCTGTTCCTCTTGGAGCCGAACCCGTTCAGCAAGGAACTGGTGCGCAAGCGCGTGGATGTCTGTGAATATCCTGACGGCACAGTCGAGATCCGCCACGAGGGGCGCTCCCTTCCTTACAGCCTGTTTGACAAGATGCCCCGGATCAATCAACCTGCCATCGTCGATAACAAGCATCTCGACGCGGCACTGGCGCTAGCAAAGGAAATCCAGGCGATCGCGCCGCATCACCGGCAGCGGAACAACTATGCCCCTGCTCGCCGCGACCAGCCCGCGCATTTGTTCCCCGAACCGGAGGCGCCGGCGAAGATCGACGGACGCCGGTTGGGCGGGGCAAAGCTCAAACGTCGTCCCCGGCTCAGCCCGGCGGAGTTACGAGCGCACGGCACGCTCGAGTTCGTGAAGGCGCGCTAAAGCGGTTCTGACCGAGCCCGCTGCCTTCGCAGCGGGTCCGTGCCCTTCCCCTCCACTGTTACGCCATCAGCAGGGTCTGCGCTGCGCTATCCCGAGGGCTCCACGCAGCCCCTGCTGTCATTAATGGTGTCTTTTCTATCGGGGACAGATAGTGTCTTCTCTATCCGGTGCGAACAAGGCCGTTGCCCTATAACCGGACCCCTCCGCCAACTTCAATCTTCTCGCTATTTCATTCATCAATTCAGGACCGCCCATGACTTCTGAGACAAAGGCAAGCCCCGCCGACATCATGCCGCTCGCCAATGTCATGGCCCGACTTCGCGATCCTGAAACCGGCTGCCCCTGGGACATTCAGCAAGACTTCGCCAGCATTGCGCCCTACACGATAGAAGAAGCCTATGAGGTCGCTGACGCCATCGAGCGCAACGACATGCCCGCGCTCCGCGACGAGCTGGGCGATCTCCTGCTACAGGTTGCCTTCCACAGCCGAATGGCGGAGCAAGCGGGTCATTTCACGCTTCAGGACGTGATTGATGGCGTCACTGAAAAGATGATCCGCCGCCACCCGCACATCTTCGGCAACGGCATTCCGCGCGAACATGGCCACGCCCAATGGGAAGCCATCAAGGCCGCCGAACGCGCCGGTCTCGATCCGGACGGCAGCGCGCTTGCGGGAGTCGCCCAAGCGCTGCCCGCGCTACTCCGCGCCGAAAAGCTCCAGAAGCGCGCTGCCCGAACTGGCTTTGATTGGCTTGACACTCAGGGCGTCCTCGCCAAGATCGAGGAAGAACTGCAGGAAGTTCATGAGGCAGCCTCCCCACAAGAACATCATGAGGAAATCGGCGACCTGTTGTTCGCCGTGGTCAACCTCGCCCGCCACCTCAAGGTCGATGCCGAAACCGCACTCCGCTCCGCCAACGCCAAGTTCGAGTCACGCTTCCGGGTGATGGAAGAGATCGCAGGCGAGGAATTTGACGCTCTGCCGCTCGATGACAAGGAGGAGCTTTGGCAACGAGCCAAGCGCCGATTGGCCGAGCAATAATCGGCGGTCAGATCGTCGCGCGTTTCCGGAAACGGGCAAGCGCGGACTCCGAAAGCCGGACATCGATGATCATCTCTCCGTCCCCAGCCGTGCTGTCGATCACCTCGCCATGCTCATGCAGCCACGCCAGCGCCGCGCCATCCGACAGCCGCACCTGTAGTTGATGGACTTGCGCCCCAGCGGTCAAACGGCCGCTGATCGTCCGTTGCAGGTCATCCACCCCTTCTCCGGTAAGCGCCGACAGGATCACGACATCATCCCGCCGGGACGCCATCTCGCGCACTTGTCCGGCCGCATCTTCGTCCAGCAGATCGAGCTTGTTCCACGCTTCGATGATCGGCGGAGCTTCATCTCCCTCTTCTCTCGCCTCGAGCGCGCCCTCCCCCGCTACGCCAAGCTCGCTCAGCACGTCGATCACGTCGTCTCGCTGCGCCTCGCTGTCGGGATGCGCAATGTCGCGGACATGGATGATGAGGTCTGCAGACAGCACCTCTTCCAGAGTGGCCCTAAAGGCCGCGATAAGCTGGGTCGGAAGGTCCGACACAAAGCCCACGGTATCCGACAGGATCGCCTTGTCCAAACCCGGAAGCGCAATCTGGCGCATGGTCGGATCAAGCGTTGCGAACAGCAGATCCTCCGCCATCACATGCGCGCCTGTCATCCGGTTGAAAAGAGTGGATTTCCCGGCATTGGTGTAGCCAACCAGCGCGATCACCGGCCACGGCGCACGTTGCCGCCGCGCCCGATGCAGGCTTCGGGTCCGCGTGACCTGATCCAGTTCCCTGCGAATCTTCGCCATCCGGTCGCGGATCATCCGCCGGTCCGCTTCGATCTGCGTTTCACCCGGGCCGCCAAGGAAGCCGAAGCCGCCTCGCTGCCGTTCAAGATGCGTCCAACTGCGAACCAGTCGCCCCGCCTGATAGTCAAGATGAGCGAGTTCGACCTGGAGCCGTCCTTCATTGGTGGCCGCGCGCTCGCCGAAGATTTCCAAGATGAGCCCGGTCCGATCGATCACCTTGGCTTCGGTCGCCTTTTCCAGATTGCTCTGCTGAACAGGGCTAAGCGCGTTGTCCACGATGACCAGTTCGGCCTCTTCCATTCGCGCCAGCGTCGCGATCTGATCGACCTGGCCACCGCCGAACAGCGTTGCCGGCTTTCGATCGCGCACACGAAAGGCTTGAGCGGCACGCACATCGATGCCGATCGCCAGTGCGAGCCCCTTTGCCTCCTCTAGCCGTGCCTCGCTGTCGCGCCGCTCGACACCATGAACCTCTGCGCGCACGACAACAGCGCGCGCGCCGCGCGATACCTCATCGGCAGAATCGCGATTGAAGACCGCCATGATCGCCTAACGCATCAGGCGCCGGCCCGCTTCATACGAAGACGGGCCGAAGGAATATAAATTGGTCAATCCTCGCCCTCGCCTTCACCGCTGAGATCGAGCGCATGGAGGGGCTGAACGGTGGAAATGGCGTGCTTGTAAACCAGCTGGACCATGCCATCACGTTCCAGCAGCATGCAGAACAGATCGAAAGCGGCGATCTCCCCCTGCAGCATAACGCCATTAACGAGGAACATCGTGACCGGGCTTCCGGACTTACGGACCGCGCTAAGGAAAATTTCCTGCAGCAGCTTCGGCTTCGCATTGCCGTCACTCGCTTTGCGCAAGTCTGTCAGGTCCATGGACTGGGCCGGCATCACGGTGGAGATCGCATGCTTGTAAACTAGCTGCGACTGACCATCGCGCCGCAACAGGACGGAGAAGTTGTCGAACCAAGTGATGATCCCCTGCAGCTTCACGCCCTTGACCAGGAACATGGTCACCGGGGTTTTGCTCTTGCGCAGGTTGTTTAGGAAAATGTCCTGAAGATTGTTGAGTTTGTCGGCCACGGTCTTCACCTTATTGGCGGGACGTTACCCGCTCTCGCACCCCTGGGCAGGGCGTCTTGCCTGCTCCCGCCTGCCGGAAGCGATTGGGAAACTACCGCAATTGCGAACAGCCGTCCATGCCCCAGATGCGGTATGGCTCACGCGATTCCGTCAGTTGTCCTTGCCGTCAGTAATGCCCAGCAACTTCAGCTTGCGGTGAAGCGCGGAGCGCTCCATCCCGATGAAGGTTGCGGTGCGCGATATGTTTCCCGAAAAGCGCCTGATTTGAATGCGCAGATATTCGCGTTCGAAACTCTCCCGGGCTTCCCGCAGCGGTGCTCCCATGATCGCAGACTGGCCCATTCCCTCGCTGGAACCATTGTTGGTCAATTCGCTGGGCAGCATGTCGAGTTCGATCCGCCCGATACGCTCACCGGGCGCAAGTATCATCGTGCGCTCAATTACGTTGCGCAACTGACGAACATTGCCCGGCCATTCATTCGCCTGAAGCGCGGCCATGGCGTCACTCGCGATTTCCGGTGAAGGCACGCGGCGGTCAGCGGCAAAGCGGGCGAGATAATGTTCGACCAGCGGCGGGATGTCATCGCGCCGTTCGGACAGCGAGGGAATGACAAGCGGCACGACGTTGAGGCGATAGAAGAGATCCTCGCGGAACCGGCGCTCTTCTATTTCCACTCCCAGGTCACGCGCGGTCGATGAAATGACCCGCACATCCACCTTAACCTGGCGTTGCCCACTCACGCGCGTGAAGCTCTGGTCGGTCAGAACCCGCAGGATCTTGCCCTGCGTTGTGAGCGGCATGTCTGCGATCTCGTCGAGATAGAGCGTGCCACCATGCGCCTGCTCAAGATAGCCGGGGCGTACCAGGCCGCTTGGGTCTTCCACTCCGAACAGTTCTTCTTCGACGCGATCGGGGTCCATACGCGCCGCAGCCACGACGATGAAAGGCGCGTCGGCCCTGCCGCTCCAACTGTGGAGCATCCGAGCTGCGACCTCCTTGCCGACCCCGGCCGGCCCGGAAATCAGTACGCGGCTCCCGGTGCCTGCCACTTTCTTGATCGTCGCGCGCACCCCGTTGATCGCGGCCGACGTGCCGGTCAGCTCATCATCCTGGCCAAAGCGGGCGCGCAAAACCTGATTCTCGCGCCGCAGCCTTTCCGTCTCTGTCGCGCGGGAGACCAGGTGCAACAAGCGGTCGGCTTCGAACGGCTTTTCGATAAAGTCTGCCGCGCCTTTTCGGATCGCTGCGACCGCCGTATCGATATTGCCATGTCCCGAAATCATCAGCACGGGAATGGTGAGGTCGCGGCGCTTGATCTCATCGAGCAGTTCCAGCCCATCAAGCTTCGATCCCTGCAGCCATACATCGAGCAGGACCAGAGACGGCCGCCGTGCATCCAGCGCCTCGATCGCGCTGTCGCTGTTGGCCGCGGTACGGGTGGAAAAGCCTTCATCCTCGAGCACGCCCGCGACCAGGTCGCGAATGTCCTCTTCATCATCGACTACCA
The DNA here is from genome assembly GCF_001658005.1 of Sphingobium sp. EP60837. NCBI lineage: Bacteria > Pseudomonadati > Pseudomonadota > Alphaproteobacteria > Sphingomonadales > Sphingobiaceae > Sphingobium > Sphingobium sp. EP60837. The sequence goes on from NZ_CP015986.1 coordinate 246,823, forward strand.
GAATATCAAGCGCCATTGGCCGTCACTTTTCCTTTGGACAAGGTTACAACCTGCCCCTCTTCCAATTTCTCCAACGCGGCTGATGGAAAGCGCAACGTCACGCTTGTGCCTCCGCCATCCGCATCACTCAGGCGAATTTCGCCCATATGTTCCTCCACGATCTTCTTTACGATCGCGAGGCCCAGACCCGTACCCTTGCTGCGCGTCGTCATATAAGGCTCCAGCACGCGCTCCCGTTCCGGCGGTAGTCCGATGCCGTCGTCCCTGACCTCGATCAGCAGATGCCCATCCTCCTGCGCAAGGGTCATGCGAACATGGCCCCGCGCCTCCCCTTCGACGGGGTCGGGTTTAGGCTCTATGGCTTCCACCGCATTCTTGACGATGTTGGTCAGGGCCTGCCCCAGTTGCCGCCGGTCGCAGACCAATTCCATATTGGGTGAAGCACTGCGGAATTCAAACCGCACATCCGGATGCGCCACCTCATGCAGAAACAGCGCATGACGGGCGATGTCCGCCACTGCCTCGCGCCGGAACACTGGTTTGGGCATGCGTGCGAAGGATGAGAATTCGTCCACGATGCGTCGCAAATCTCCGACCTGCCGAACGATCGTGCCGGTCAGCCGGGTAAAGGTCGCCTTGTCGCTGGTAACCTCGTCAGCATAGCGGCGCTGCAGGCGTTCCGCGGCGAGTTGGATCGGGGTCAGCGGGTTCTTGATTTCATGAGCGATGCGCCGCGCGACGTCGGACCATGCGGCGCGACGCTGGTCTGACAACTGCTGCGTTATGTCATCAAAGGTAAGGATGTGGCGCGACGCATCCTCCGAAACCTTGACCGCCAACGTCCGCACTTCGCCATGAGCACGCGTTTGGACGATGCCAGCCCCCTCCTCCGATGCGATGAGAGCTGCAAGTTCCGGCGACACCGCCGTCAGCGGCCGCCCCACCGGATCATCCCCTTCCCTCACGAGAATAGCCGCCGCGGAGCTGTTCAGCAGGAGAATGATCCCGTCGCGATCCACCGACAGCACGCCCGCCGACACGCCCGACAAGATTGCTTCGATAAAGGCGCGCCGCTCATCGAGTTGGCTATTCGCCGCCACAAGCGCGCCTGTTTGTGCCTCCAGTCGCTGGGTCATCCGATTGAAGGCTGCGGCCAAGGTGCCGATCTCGTCGCGCGCTTGCGGATTGGACACGCGCGCCGACAGGTCTCCCGCCGTGATGCGCCGGGCTGCCGTCACCAACTCATTCACAGGGCGGACCATCCAGTCAGCCACTGCCAGCGCGATATAGACCGCTATGCCGACAAGCAGCAAAGACCCAACGAACAATGCGACGTTGAAACGAAGCTGCAATGCGCGGGATTGGGCAGCAAATATATCATAGTCTGAGAGCACTTTTTGCGCGCGTTCGACGTTGCTGAACGCCGTGGAACCGGAATCGCGCGTCGCATACAGATATATTTTCGCACCGGGATAGAGCAGCGTCACCGCTTCGATCTGGTTGGGTTTGGCAGCAACGACGACATTCTCGCCTGCTTCCAACCTTTTAACGACCTCCAGTGACAGCATTTCCGAAGCTGGGCGGCTGTCTGGATCGACGGTGGCTGCAGTACGCGCGACACCGTCCTTGCCGACTTCGATAATCGCCGATCGGTTCAGTTTCCGCGTCACGACCTGATAGATATAGCCTTCCGCAAAGCGGGGGCTCGAAACATTGGACTGCGTCAGATAGTCGCGGAGGTCGCTCGCCATGGTGACCGTTTCGTCGCCAACCTCCCGCAAATTCTGTTCATAATAGCCGCGGGCGAGGTCGCTTGCATTTTGCAACATTCCGCGTGCGCTGTCGGAAAACCAGAACTGCACGCCATATTGGAACAGGAGGGAAGCGAAAATTACCACCAGCAACATCGGCACGCTGGCGACGATCGAGAAGATGGCGACCAACCGCACGTGAAGCTGACCCTCGCTCCCGATCGCCGACTGTGCCGCGCGGCGCTTGGCGACCCGGCGTCCCAGTAGAACTAGCAGCGCAATTGCAGGGACAAGATTGCCGACCAGCAGCAGGGCGACGATGGGCGGCGTCAACAACGTGTAGGACTGGCCCTGGCCCGAGAGCAGAAAGTAGGTGAGGCCCGCCGTCCCGAGAAAAAGGAGGAGCGTGATAGTCTCGACCAGCGGCGCCAGGTGACGACGTAGGAAGGGCGGAAAATATCTCTTCCATGCCCGACCTCGCGTGGAGAGAGTCACTGCACCTTGCATAGTGGCTTTCTTACAACAACGCCGTGCTTGTTCAAACACAGTAATTAGGGCGGCGTGTCCCTTGGCCGGACACTTCAGTCGGCTCGTCCCAGCGATCAGTCCGCAATGCGCAATTGGAGCGGGTCCAATCCATAGTCCGTCAGCTTTTTCCGCAGAGTGTTCCGGTTGATCCCCAGGAGCCCGGCCGCGCGAATCTGATTGCCGTCCACGCTCGCCAGCGTTTCCTGGAACAAGATTGGCTCGATTACGGCGAGCAGGTCGTCATGCAAATTCCGGTTGGGCTGGCCTAGGCCAATGCCCAGCTGCCGCTTCGCCCATTCCCGTACGGCCTGACCAAGTTGATCCGCCGGCGCCGCATAATCGGCTGGCACCATGTCGAGCGGTAGGCTGTTACGAAGCACATCTGCCGCAATCACATTTTCACGGCTTAGCACCGCGAGCCGCTGCATAAGATTCTGCAACTCGCGGACATTGCCTGGCCAATGATAGGCCATCAGAAGCTGTGCCGCGTCGTCGGAGAGTGACTTGCGCGGCAACCCCTCTTGCGCGGCGCGATCAAGGAAATGCCTGGCCAACAAGATCACATCCTCCCGTCGCTCCCGCAGCGCTGGCAGTGAGATGGGCACGACATTCAACCGGTAGTAGAGATCCTGCCGGAATTTGTTTTCCTCGATCAGCCGCGGCAGGTCTTTATTTGTAGCGGCGATGATGCGGACATTCACGCGTACGGGCTTGGATCCGCCGACGGTCGTCACCTCGCCTGATTGTAAAACGCGCAGCAACCGCGTCTGCGCCTCCATCGGCATGTCCCCGATTTCATCGAGGAAGAGCGTGCCGCCCTGCGCCTGCTCGAACTTTCCGGCTGTCCGAACACTCGCCCCTGTGAAAGCGCCCTTTTCATAACCGAACAGTTCGGCTTCAATCAGTTCGCGCGGAATGGCCGCCATATTGATCGCGACGAAGGGCTTCGTACGGCGCTGACCCAAGACATGAATAGCCTCGGCCACCAGTTCCTTTCCGGTCCCCGACTCGCCCAATACCAGTATTGAAAGGTCATTGGACAATACGCGCGCGATGGTCCTGTAAACCTCCTGCATCGCCGGAGAACGACCGACCAAAGGCAAACCGTCGTGGGGCAGTGCGCCCTCCGCCCCGTCGCTTTCATTAACTTTGCCAGTGCCCAGCGCATCGCCGACCGCCCGGGCAAGTTCGTTAAGATCGAACGGCTTGGGCAGATATTCGAAAGCGCCCTTTTCTGTCGCTCGAATGGCAGTATTCAGCGTATTCTGTGCCGAAAGGACGATCACGCTCAAGCCGGGCTTGCGCTCCAATATGTCCGCCACACCGTCCAGCCCATCTCCGTCGGGCAGCATGACGTCCGTGATCAGTACGTCAGGGGCAAAGCTGTCGATCAAAGCGCCACGTTCGCGGATCGACGAGGCGGTCTTGACCTTGTGCCCCTGCCGCCTCAGCGCTTCACCCACCACAACGCAGATGGCGGGATCGTCATCGACGACAAGGATCGAACCTGTGACCGACATCAGGGCATCCCCATGGGCAGGAGGATGCGGAAGGTCGATTCCCCCGCTTCCTGATCGCGTGAATATTGGACGAAGCCGTTCATGTCCCGCACCAGCTTATCGACAAGGGCAAGCCCCAGGCCCTGGCCGTCCCGCTTGCCGGTGATGAATGGGTTGAAAAGGTGGTCCAATATGTGTTCCGGCACGCCTGGGCCGTTATCGATCACCAATATCTCGATCGGCAGCACCGCGCTGCCCTTGCCGTCGCCGACGACCACAGAGACGCCATGGCGAAACGCCGTCTCCACACGGATGCGCGGTTTCTCGCTATGTTCGAGCGCCTCTGCGGCGTTCTTCAACAGGTTGATCATCACCTGCACCAGTGCATCGTCGTTGATGATCGCAAATGGAAGAGATGGGTCGTAACGCTTTATAATCCTGATATTTCTGGCAAAACCCGCAGCCGCGATGTTGGCCGCGCGATCTATAAGCGGGTAGATATTGCCCGCGTGACATTCCAGCGTACGATCGGTCGTGAAATCCTGCATCCGATCGATCAGTGCGGCGATCCGATCCACCTCATTGCAGATCAACTGCGTCAGCGCCACGTCCCGGCCCCCGTTGCCCGACTCCAGCAATTGGGCGGCGCCACGTATTCCGGAAAGCGGATTTTTTATTTCATGCGCCAAGATGGCGGCGGCCCCTATCGCCGACCGGGCTCCCCCGGCCGTTCCCCGATGCCCGATCTTCCGCGCCTGGCTCTGCGCGTGGATGGATACCACGCGCCATCCTTCATGATCGATGATGGGCGCGATCATCAGGTCCACTTCCGTCTCGGCAGTCCGGCCTGCGTGCACCTTTACGTCATAGGCCGCGATTGGCTTGTTGCTGTGCCAGATATCGAAGCGCGCGCCCATTTCCGCCATGCGGATCGTGCGCGCGACGTCACTGCCAACGATCGCCGACCGCGCCATGTTCAGCAATGTTTCTGCCCGGACATTGGCGTCAGCGATACGATTGTCCGGTGCCACTATCAGCGTCGCCACCGGCAGCGCAGTCATCAATTCGGACAGCGAAGGCCCGTCCTGCTGCATCCGGGGCGGCGGGACGGTCGTCAGCGGCATGGTCATGCGGCCTTGCGCGTCTCGATCGCCCCGTCCTGTGCAATCAGCGGTTCGTAGAAATTGGCAAGCATGTCGAGCACTACGGCGCCATCCGGTTCCTGGTTCACGGCGTTGCGGAACTCAGCTGATCCGGTGAGGCCCTTCGTGTACCAACCGATATGTTTGCGCGCCATGTTAACGCCGGTCAAACCATCATAATGATCGAGCATTGCACGATAATGCTCTGTAATCAGTTGATATTGTTCCTCAAGGGAAGGATCGGAAAGACGCTGGCCCGTACGGAACCAGTGCATCACTTGGCCGATCAACCACGGCCGTCCATAAGCACCCCGCCCGATCATGACGCCATCGGCTCCGCTCTGATCCAGTGCCGTTTCCGCATCCTCGATCGAGCAGATGTCACCGTTGACAATCACGGGCAGCGATACTGCTTCCTTAACGCTCCGCACGAAAGCCCAGTCCGCGCTGCCCTTATACATTTGGCAGCGGGTTCGCCCATGAACGGTAATCATCTTCGCGCCCAGATCTTCGGCGATCCGCGCCAGTTCAGGCGCATTGAGGCTGGCGTGATCCCAGCCCATTCGCATCTTGACGGTGACCGGTACGTCCACCGCCTTCACCGTCGCTTCGATCAGTGCTGCGGCGAGCGGCAGGTCACGCATCAGCGCGCTGCCCGCATCGCCGTTCACGACCTTTTTCACAGGACAGCCCATGTTGATGTCGATGATCGCCGCGCCGCGATCGGCATTCAACTTGGCCGCCTCCGCCATCTCGACCGGTGAACAACCGGCAAGCTGCATCGACACCGGCTCCTCCACGGGATGCCAGGCAGCCTTCTGAAGTGATTGCCGCGTCTCGCGGATCATCGCTGCTGTGGCAATCATCTCGGTTACGTTCAGGCCCGAACCGTAGCGGCGCACCAAAGTGCGGAACGGCATGTCCGTAACGCCAGTCATGGGCGCCAGGATCACGGGCATGTCGATTGTCACCGGACCGACAGAAATGGGGGAAAGAGCGCGCATCACCAACTTTGCCTAAAAAACAGGCAGCCCTTAGCCGAAAAGCGGCCCAACGGCAAGCAAGCGGCTCTGGCGAAGCGCATTGCCCTGGGCTACAGGCGCGACATGACAGGGAGCAAGTACAAGACCGTCGCGCTCGTCGTCGCGGCCGGCCAGGGTAGCCGAGCGGGTGGAGACCTGCCCAAGCAGTTCCGCCGAATCGGCGGCAAAGCCGTACTAACCCATGCCGTCGATGCTTTTAGCGCGCACCCGGCAGTCGATGCGATAATGCTCGTTATCGGCGCTGGGCAGGAAGAAGTTGTCGCATCATTGATCTCCGACGGCCAGGTTGCCGCAGTAGTGCAGGGCGCAGACAGCCGCCGCGGCTCGGTTCGGGCCGGGCTGGAGGCGATCGCGGCGGCCGGAGGCCCCGACCGCGTGCTTATTCACGATGCCGCTCGCCCCTTTCTGCCGCCCGTAATAGTCGATCGCCTTCTGAAAGCACTCGAAACTGCGGTGGGCGCGGTTCCCGTCCTGCCCGTCGCCGATACCCTTATCCGCGGCATCGAGGATCATATTGGAGAGGTCGTGGATCGCTCCAATCTTTTTAGGGTGCAAACGCCGCAGGCCTTTCACTTCAGGGCCATTCTCGCCGCGCATCGTAATTGGGACAGCGGGCGCGATGCCACCGACGATGCGCAGATGCTCCGCGAGCGCGGCCATGACGTCACTCTCGTCGATGGCGATGAAAGGCTAGAGAAATTGACCTACCCGCAAGATTTCAGCAGGGCGGAAACATGGCTTTCAAGCCAGCGGACGACCCGCGTCGGCATGGGCTATGACGTTCATCGCCTTGCGATTGGTGAGGAGCTTTGGCTGGGCGGCGTCCAGATCGACCATGACCGAGGGCTTTCCGGTCATAGCGATGCCGATGTCGCGATCCATGCTATTGTCGATGCGTTGCTCGGCGCACTGGCGGAAGGAGACATTGGCAGCCATTTTCCGCCGTCCGACCCCCAATGGCGGGGCGCTGCGTCTTCGCGCTTCCTGGAATATGCAGGAGCCCGGGTGGCGCATCGTAACGGGCGCATCGATCACATCGACCTTACCATCATCTGCGAAGCGCCCAAGATTGGCCCGCATCGGGAAGCCATGCGGGTGAGGATCAGCGAGATCCTCGCCATTCCGATCGAACGGGTGAGCGTAAAGGCCACCACGACCGAGCGGTTGGGATTTACAGGGCGTCGCGAAGGTATTGCCGCGCAAGCAGTTGCAACCATCTCCCTCCCCGCGCTATTCTGAGCCATGCCCGACAGCATTCTTCCCGCGCCCTTGGTCGAACTGGCCGAACGCGTCATCATCGCCAACCGCCGCGCTGGCCGAACCATTGCCGTTGCGGAAAGCTGCACCGGGGGTCTCGTGTCCGCGGCACTCACTGAAATCGCGGGCTCGTCGGAGGTGTTCGAGGCGGGATTTATTACTTATTCCAATGATATGAAGAATGAGTTGCTTAAAGTTTCGCAGGATGTTCTGGAAACTTTCGGAGCCGTCTCGATCGCAACCGCATGGGCGATGGCGCAAGGCGCGCTCACCAAAAGCCATGCCAATGTCGCGGTAGCCATAACCGGCATCGCCGGCCCCGGCGGCGGTTCAGAGCAGAAGCCGGTGGGCACCGTCGTCTTTGCCCGCGCCGAACGCGGCGGCAACCCTGACAAGGTCGTAGCCGACATGCATCATTTTGAAGATAGCGGGCGCGGCGGCGTCCGGCTTCAGGCGGCGCTCTGCGCGCTCGAACTGCTCTTGCCCGAGTCGCCGTAAAGGTCTGCCGCACGCGTCTCGAACGCGCCGATCATCTTGCGCAGCGCCTTGTCGAACATCTGCCCAGCCAGCATTTCGAACAGACGGTTCTTGAATTCGAATTCCACCTCGAAATCTACCAGCACCCCGCCCCGCCCGTCGTCGCGAAAGCGCCATTGGTTGTGAAGATGCTTCAACGGACCCTCAAGATAGTCCACCCGCACAAAATCGGGGCGATGCTTGTGCACCCTACTGGTGAAGCTCTCCTTGATTCCCTTGAAGCCCACGATCATGTCCGCGATCATTTCAGAGTCGCTGTCTGATCGCACCCGGATGGCACTCACCCAGGGCAGGAACTCAGGATAAGCCACCACATCGGAAACGAGATTGAACATCTGATCCGGCGAATAGGGAAGCGGCCTTGTCTCGTGATGCTTGGGCATTGGTTCAGCGTGCCGCCTTGGCCAGTTGCGCCTCACGCGCCGCACGCATCTCCGCAAAGTCCTTGCCCGCATGATAGCTGGAACGGGTCAGCGGGCTGGACGCGACCTGCAAAAAGCCCTTAGCGCGCGCAATCGCGGCATAGGCGTTGAACGCAGCGGGCGTCACAAACTCCATCACCTTGGCATGTTTCGGGGTCGGCTGCAGATATTGGCCCATGGTCAAGAAATCGATGTCGGCGGAGCGCATGTCGTCCATGACCTGGTGAACTTCCAATCGCTCCTCGCCCAAGCCCAGCATGATGCCCGATTTGGTGAAGATCGAAGGGTCGAGCTTCTTGACCGACTCCAGAAGACGCAGCGACGCATAATAGCGCGCACCGGGACGAATGGTCGGGTAGAGCCTCGGCACCGTCTCCAGATTGTGGTTATAGACGTCCGGCCGCGCAGCCACGATCATCTCGACGGCCCGCTCATGCTTGTTCCGGAAATCTGGCGTCAAAATCTCGATGGTCGTATCCGGAGTCGTGCGACGCAGCGCCTCGATCACTTTCACGAACTGCGACGCGCCGCCATCGGGTAGGTCGTCCCGATCCACCGAAGTGATGACGATATGTTCGAGCCCCATCTCCGCACAGGCATCGGCGAGGTTCTGCGGCTCATTAGGATCGACCTTACGCGGCATGCCTGTCTTGACGTTGCAGAAGGCGCAGGCCCGGGTGCAAACGTCGCCCAGGATCATCACCGTCGCATGCTTCTTGGTCCAGCATTCACCGATATTGGGACAGGCCGCTTCTTCGCAGACCGTCGCGAGCCCCTTTTCGCGCATCAGTTTACGCGTTTCGTGATAGCCTGGGCTGGTCGGCGCCTTGACGCGGATCCAGTCCGGCTTGCGGACACGTTGCGGCTGGGGCGGGACGGGAATAGCGGCACTATCGGTCATGCGCCCCAAATAGCGACGCAAGCACAGACTTGCCAGCCCCCAGATTGTTGGGCAGAGACTTCGCCATGACCGACTTTTCCGACATGCTTGAAGGCTACCGCCGCTTCCGCAACACGGGCTGGACACAGCAGCGCGAACGATGGGATGAACTGAGCGAAGGGCAAAGCCCGCGCGTCATGGTCATCGCTTGCTCCGACAGCCGCGTCGATCCCGCGCAGATATTCGACACCAGCCCGGGCGAGATCTTCGTGGTCCGCAACGTGGCGGCGCTGGTCCCCCCATTTGAAACAAACCCGGGTCACCATGGCGTGTCGGCAGCGCTGGAGTTCGCCGTGCAGGTGCTCAAGGTCGGTGAGATCGTCGTGATGGGCCATGGCAAGTGCGGCGGCTGCAAGGCGGCGCTCAGCCAGGAACTGAAGGACGCGCCTCCGGGTGAAGGCGGCTTCATCCACAACTGGATCGACATGCTGCACGATGCGCGGGAGACTGTTATCAACCGTTTCGGCGAAGATCGTGGCCGCGACGCCCACCGCGCCATGGAACAGGAAGGGGTGAAGATCAGCCTGGCCAATCTGCGTACCTTCCCTTGTGTTCGCGCCAAGGAAAAGAGCGGGGAGTTAAAGCTGGTAGGCGCATTTTTCGCGATCTCGGATGGCCAGCTTCATCTGCTGGACGAGACGAGCGGACAATTTCAACCGGCTGCATTGGAAGCCGCCTGATGTCATCGCCGATCCCCAGTGGCGGTAATGTCGCCCTGTTGATCGACGCCGACAACGCCTCTGCTGACCATTTCGACCCGGTGCTGACTGTCCTTGCCGAACTGGGCACGGTCAACATTCGCCGGGCCTATGGCAATTGGAGCAAACCCGCGCTCAAGGGCTGGGCGCGGCAGGCCGTGACCCAGGCCATTGAAACGCAACAGCAGTTCGACCTCACCAAGGGGAAGAATGCGACAGACATGAAGATGACTATCGACGCCATGGACCTAATGGCGGGCGGGCGAGTCACAGGCTTTGGCCTCATGTCTAGCGACAGCGACTTTACGCCCCTGGTCACGCGCATCCGTCAGCAGGGGATACCCGTCTATGGCTTCGGATCGGCCAAGACCACCGACGCCTTCCGCAGCGCCTGCACTCGCTTCATTGATGTCGCCGCCCTGCTCCGTGACCAACCCTCCGAGCCTCCCGCAGAGGATGGCGCGGACGAAAATGGCGATGGCACGGAAGTGTCTCCCGAACTGCTGAAGCTTCTGATCGACGCCTATAATGCCGTAAAACGCGACGAGCAGGGCTATGCCAGACTAAGCGAGGTCGGCCAGCTGGCGGGCAACCGATCCAGCTTCGACACGCGCAATTATGGGTTCAAGCGGCTTTCCGACCTGATTGGGTCGATCAAGAATTTCAAGGTCGAGATTCGCGACGGCCAGACCTGGATCAAGCGGGTACACTAATGGGCGTCATCGCCCGCCATCTCATAATCATGGGCCGCGTGCAGGGCGTATTTTATCGCAATTGGGCGATAGAAACGGCCTCCATGCTTCGCCTGAACGGTTGGGTCCGCAACCGAATGGATGGCAGTGTCGAAGCGGTTATTGAGGGTGATGAGGAAGCCGTTCAGCAATTTATCGCCCTAGCTCATCAGGGTCCGCGCGCGGCTCAAGTCGCCCGCATCGATGCCAGCGATGCAGCTGTCGAGGGCCTGACATCATTTTGCAAGCGGCCGACCTGCTGAACATCGCCTGCAGCGGCTTAGACTACACCGCGCCCCTAAGGGATCACCCTAGCTATGCTGTGCACATGCGCTCGCCGTGATAGCTGGATGAGCGCGCCAACTTCAGCCCGCAATCATGCAAAAAAATGGCCGACCCATTGGGCCGGCCTGAAAGTTTTAGGAGAGGATGCCTGAAAGGCACCCCCTTTGTGCAGTGCAGCACGCCACCTCGCAAGTGCGAAAGGCGTAAGCACCATTGCAATCTCTGCAACCGGTTGCCCTACGGCCGAGCTGATCAGCGCGTGAGCTTCTTATAGGCCAGACGCGTGGGACGGTCCGCAGCATCGCCCAGACGGCGGCGTTTATCCTCTTCATACATTTCGAAATTGCCTTCAAACCATTCGACATGGCTATCACCCTCGAACGCGAGGATGTGTGTCGCCAGACGGTCGAGGAAAAAGCGGTCGTGGCTGATAACCACCGCGCAGCCTGCGAAATTCTCGATCGCTTCTTCCAGCGCGGCGAGCGTTTCGACGTCAAGGTCGTTGGTCGGTTCGTCGAGCAGCAGCACGTTGCCGCCCTTCTTCAGCATCTTGGCGATGTGCACGCGATTGCGCTCACCGCCTGACAGCTTGCCGACATTCTTCTGCTGGTCCTGCCCTTTGAAGTTGAAGGCGCCGACATAGGCACGGGTCGACATGTCATGGCCGTTGACCTTCACATAATCGAGGCCGTCGGACACTTCTTCCCAGACATTCTTGCTGGGGTCGAGATGGTCGCGGCTCTGATCGACATAGCCCAGACGCACCGTTGAACCGATGTCGATTTCACCCGAATCGGGCTGTTCCTGCCCAGTTATGATTTTGAACAGCGTCGACTTACCCGCGCCGTTCGGTCCGATCACACCGACAATACCACCCGGCGGCAACAGGAAGGACAAATCCTCGAACAGCAGCTTGTCGCCATAGGCCTTGCTGATGTTCTTCGCCTCGATCACCTTGCCGCCCAGACGCTCGGGCACCTGGATGACGATCTGCGCCTTGCCCGGCGTGCGGTTTTCTTGGCTCGCGACCAGTTCCTCGAACTTCTTGATTCGCGCCTTGGATTTGGTCTGGCGGCCTTTGACACCAGCCCGGATCCACTCCAACTCATCCTTGATCGCCTTCTGGCGGCCGGATTCCTCGCGAGATTCCTGGTCCAGGCGCTGGGCCTTCTTCTCCAGATAGGTGGAGTAGTTGCCCTCATACGGGAAATATTTGCCGCGATCGAGCTCCAGGATCCAACCCACGACATTGTCGAGGAAGTAGCGATCGTGGGTAATCATCAGCACCGCGCCCGCATATTCCTTCAGATGGTTTTCCAGCCACTCGACACTCTCGGCATCAAGATGGTTGGTGGGTTCGTCGAGAAGCAGAATATCCGGCTTCTGGATCAGCAAGCGAGTCAGCGCGATACGGCGCTTTTCACCGCCCGACAGGCTTTCCACCGACCAATCCGAAGGCGGGCAGCGCAGGGCCTCCATCGCGATTTCGAGTTGGTTGTCGAGCGTCCATCCATCGACCGCATCGATCTGCTCTTGCAGCGTGCCCATTTCCTCCATGAGCGCATCGAAATCGGCATCCTCGGGCGGGTCTGCCATGATCATGCTGATTTCGTTGAAGCGGTCCATCTTATCCGCAATCTCGCGCGCGCCGTCTTTGACGTTCTCCAGCACGTTCTTGCTGATGTCGAGCTGCGGCTCCTGCGGCAGGTAACCGACCGTGATATTCTCGCCCGGCCAGGCTTCGCCGGTGAAATCCTTGTCGATGCCGCCCATGATCTTCATCAGCGTCGATTTGCCCGCACCGTTGGGGCCGACGATTCCGATCTTGGCGCCGCGATAAAATTGCAGGTTGATATTGCTCAACACCGGCTTCTGGGCGCCGGGGAAGCTCTTGGTCATGTTCTTCATGACGAACGCGTATTGCGAGGAGGCGGACATGGCTGGAAGCTGCTCCGAAAGGGCTAAACGTGAAAATCCCGGCGGAGTTAGCGGAGCCCGGAGCCATTGGCAAATGGGCGATGGCTGGGTAAGCCTCCATCCATGCAGAAAATCCGATCGGGCACCGTTGCTGCGCTCCTTCTCGGCAGCATCTTATCCCCCTTCCCCGCCGCGGCCGCGCCATCGAGCAGTGAAACGATTCGGGAGGCCGCGCTACAAGACATCGTTGCGTGGGATTTCGTCGAAGGACTGACCACTGAAGTTGGCGCTCGCCCTGCTGGGACCCCGCAGGAAGCCCGGGCACGCGACTGGACGGTGGCGAAGTTGAAGAGCCTGGGCTTCGCGAATGTTCGGGCTGAACCCTATAAAATGCCTGTGTGGCTGCGCGGACGGGATGAGGCGCGGGTCGTCGCGCCCTTTCCTCAGCGGCTCGTCCTTGCCGCCCTGGGGAACAGCGCATCCACTTCGGAGAAGGGTATAGAAGCCGAGCTTGCCTATTTTCCCACACTCGCCGCCTTGGAGGCCGCACCGGACGGCAGCCTGAAAGGCAAGATCGCTTTCGTCAGTCACGCGATGTCGGCGACTCAGGATGGCAGTTCCTACGGCTATTTCGGCGCTACGCGGCGGCAAGGACCCAGCATCGCGTCAAAAAAAGGCGCTGTAGCCATCCTCATCCGCTCCATAGGCACGGACCACCACCGGCAGGCGCACAGCGGCATTCAGATGTGGGCCGATGGCGCAAAGCCCATTCCCGCTGCCGCGCTCAGCATCCCCGACGCGGATCAGCTGACACGCATCATCGCCAGGGGACATCCTGTCCGCCTGCAGGTCACTCTTACCTCCAGATTGCTGAAGGATCAGCCGTCAGGAAACGTCATCGCGGAAATCCCGGGCAATGATCCTGCGGCGGGCCTGGTCATGGCCGCCTGCCATCTGGACAGCTGGGACCAAGGAACTGGCGCGATCGATGACGCATCAGGCTGCGGCATCATCGCGGCAGCCGCGGTCCACGCCGCCAAGGCCGGTCCGCTCCGCCGAACGATCCGCATCCTGATGGCAGGTGCGGAGGAGGTGGGAGGCGATGGTGGCCGGGCCTACTTCACGGCTCACGGGGCTGAGCTGCACGCGCTCGTAATGGAATCCGACTTCGGCGCCGACCGCGTCTGGCGAGTGGATTATAAGTTGCCTGCGGGACATGAAGCGCTTGCTGCCCGTCTCTCTGCCGCGCTGGCCCCTCTTGGCATCGCGCGGAGCCATGTAGCAGCTGGAGGCGGTTCGGACATTGAGCCCTTGGTCAAGGCGGGCATTCCCGTCATCGATCTTCAACAGGACGGTACTAGATATTTCGACATCCACCACACCCCAGACGACACTTTGGACAAGGTGGATCGCGTTCAGCTTCAACAGAATGTCAGCGCCTGGGCAGTTGCACTTTTCGAAACTGCAAACGCACAAGAATCTCTGGGCATTAAGTGAACTTTTATTGTAGACAACACTCTGTCGCGTGATTCCGTCGCTTCACCGACGCAGAAAAGCATTGATTTGTGCAGCGCACACGTTAATGCGGGTCGCTCGCGCCGGTCGTGTTACGAACATGTCAGGCGCGGCAATATGCTATGGGAGCCGTACACAATGAAGAAGATCGCTGTTGTTTTCGCTTCGGCCGGCCTGATGGCCCTCGCCGCTTGCGGTGAGAAGCCGGCCAACGAGACCGCGAACGCTTCGAACGCTGTTGTCGAGAACGTTGTCGAGAACGCCGCTAACGCTGCCGACAACGCCGCGAATGCTGCTAACGCTGCTGACAACGCCGCGAACGCTGCTTCGAACGCTGCGAACGCCGAATAATCTTCGCGCCAGCGAGATTTTCGAAAGGGCGGGCCGTCTGACGGTCCGCCCTTTTTCTATGCGTGCCGCAAATGTCCGGAGAAAAGTTCAGTCAGTGCGGACGCAATGTCGCACATCAGGGTAAGCGCGGCTTTAGCCACCTCGGCAACCTCTAGGATCCGACCGGCATTCGCTGCCTGGATCAACGCTTGCCCTGCGCCATCGCCGATACGATCGGCCCGCCGTAGCGGTAGAGTGACCGCCGAAAGATCGCATTCCGCCTCGCGTCTAAAGCTCCTCCTGACGCCAAAACGGCGAGCTTAGGCTCTCCCTAAGCGCCTGAAGAAAGGCATTCGTCCGCCCGCTCCTGCCCTGGCGAGTATGGAGCAGCGCGACCACGTCAGCCTGTGGTGAAGACCAGCGCGGGAGAACCGCCTGCAATCTCCCTCCTGCAAGGTCATCAGCCACATCCCACTCGCTCCGCACCATGAGCCCAAGCCCCGCAAGCGCCCAATCCCGGACTATTTCGCCATCGTTACTGGACATGCAGGGCTTCACCCGTACCGTTGCGTTGCCCTGCTTGGGATGAACGAAGCGCCAGAGCGTGACATCCTCATTATTCTCCCGAAGCGCCAGACACCGGTGCGCGGCTAGATCATCAGGCTTCAGGATGGGCGGATGATGTTCAAGATAGGTGGGTGAGGCACAAAGAATCCGCTGATTTGGCGCAAGGGTAGTCACCAGCCGATCACTTTCGGGCAGCGACCCGATATGCACGATGATGTCCCAACTCTCGGTCATTTGCCGTATGGGGCTGTCTGACAATTCCAAAGTGGCCGATACTGCGGGGTGCTTCTTGGAAAATTCCTGCACGATCGGCGCGACATAGCGCCGGCCAAAGCCATAAGGCGCCGCAACGCGGAGATGCCCTCGCACCTGACTGGTCCGGCTGGCCAGCCGCTCCGACAGGTCATCGATCGCCCCGATGATCAAGGCGCCTTCCGACGCGACCAGTTCGCCTTCATCCGTCAGGCTAAGACCGCGCGAGGTTCGCTCGATCAATTTTACCCCCACCCGCGCCTCGAGAGCTCGCAGCCGTTGTGTCACGGCCGGCGGCGTAACGTTCAGCCTGCGCGCAGCTTCGGCAAGTGATGGCGCGCCCGCTATGACATGGAAGAAGCCCAGATCATCGGTCGAAATAGTCATCCCCACCTTAATCCTATATGTAGTTTGAATTAATTGCGATATTCATGCTTTGGCATATCTTGTTCACCTGGGCAACGGATGCTGTCCGGCGTCATGACGCACTCGCTACCAAGCATGCGAGCGGGCCAAAGGTGAAGCGATGGGAATGGAACGATGTGAGCGGCTTTATGTCGGGGGCGCCTGGAAACTTCCAGAGACGCCAACTGAAGCCATTCCGCTTGTCAGCCCCGCGACGGAGGAGATCATCGGCTCCGTCGCGTCCGGAAGCGCATCTGACGTCAACAGCGCCGTCGCTGCGGCGCGGGCTGCGTTTCCGACATTTTCATCGACGTCCCCTGCCGAACGCGCTCAACTTCTCAAGCAGATCCTCGACCTTATGGAAGAAAGGGCGGAGGAGCTGGCCCAGGCAATATGCCGGGAAATGGGTTCGGCCATCGGCTTCGCCCGCGCGTCGCAGGTTCCGTTTGGTATCGCCCATGTCCGCGCTGCAATTGATGTGCTGGAAGATTATGCCTTCATAAGAAAGCAGGGCACGACGGCAATCGCCAAAGAAGCGATCGGTGTTTGCGGCCTGATCACGCCGTGGAATTGGCCATTATATCAGATCACGGCAAAGGTAGCCCCCGCGCTCGCGGCCGGTTGTACCTTCCTACTCAAGCCCAGTGAACTGTCACCGCTGAGCGCGCATCTTTTTGCGCAGATCATGCATGATGCGGGTACACCGCCGGGCGTGTTCAACATGGTGACCGGCAGGGGCGAAGATGTCGGCGCCGCTATCGCGTCTCATCCCGATATCGATATGATCTCCATCACCGGATCGACCCGGGCGGGCATATTGGTGGCGCAAGCCGCTGCGCCTACGGTCAAGCGCGTCACCCAGGAATTGGGAGGAAAGTCGCCCAATATAATCCTGAATGATGCGGACTTTGCCCGCGTCATACCGCTAGGCGTGGCTGCCGCCTTCCGCAATGTCGGCCAATCATGCAGCGCTCCCACGCGCATGCTCGTCCCTGCCGACCGGCTAGACGAAGTGGCAGAATTGGCAGCTGCAACCGCTCAGGCGATGATTGTGGGGAATCCATCCGACGATGCTACCGACCTCGGACCTGTCGCCAACCGGAACCAGTTCGCCAAAGTGCAGGAGATGATCGGCGTCGGCATTGCCGAGGGCGCGAAGCTCATTTGCGGCGGCTTGGGAAAACCTGAAGGCTTGTCTGCCGGCTATTTCGTCAAACTAACCATCTTCTCGGAAGTACGCCCGGACATGCGTATAGCGCAGGAAGAGATATTCGGACCCGTGCTGTGCATTATTCCATATGCGGATGAGGATGAGGCTATCCGTATCGCCAATGACACTGTCTATGGCTTGGGTTCTCACGTCCAATCGAGCGATCTCGACCGCGCCCGGCGGATAGCCGGCAAGATCCGCGCGGGCCAAGTCCATATCAATTATCCCGCATGGGACGGTTTTGCCGCATTCGGAGGGTATAAGCAGTCGGGCAACGGCCGCGAATATGGCGTCTTTGGGATGGATGAATATCTCGAGACAAAAGCTATCTTGGGATATTTCCCCGAGTAAGCGGCAGCATCCCTCCCGCGGGCTGAAGAACGCCTGCCAGTTCTGAATTAAGATATACCTTATCCGATACTGCAGAATCAATTAATTGTAGGCTTTTGTCCAGCAATGCACATTGATCGGCGCAATCAAAGCAAGGAATCAGATGGTGAGTGAAGCAGAAACTTCGGTTCCGGAGCAGGACGAAAGCGCAGCCGCGAGTCTGGGTGATCTGGAAACGCCCTGCCTCCTCCTCGACACGGACCGGATGAACCGCAACATCGGGCGCCTTCGGGAACGGCTCGCACCCCTCGGCGTGTCGCTACGGCCCCACCTCAAAACCGCAAAGTCTGTCGAGGTCGCGCGCGCCGTCATGACCACGCCCCAAGGTCCAGCAACTGTATCCACACTCAAGGAAGCGCAATTCTTCGCTGACGCAGGTATCAACGACATCATCTACGCCGTGGGCATCGCTCCCTGGAAGCTCGCCAAAGTCATCGAATTGCGTAAGCGCGGCGTGAACCTTGCCGTCGTCCTCGACACAATCGAGCAGGCCCAGGCCGTGGCAGCCGCATCCCGCGGCGCGGGCGACGCCATCCCGGCGCTGATCGAGATCGATTGTGACGGCCACCGCTCCGGTGTGCTGCCCGGTGACAAAGATCGCTTGATCGCCATCGGCAAGGCGCTGGTAGAAGGCGGCGAATTGCGAGGGGTTCTGACCCATGCGGGCGGCAGCTATAGCGCGCGCGGCGCAGAGGCGCTTGCCCGCTGCGCCGAACAAGAACGGCGCAGCGTCGTGGATGCGGCGGCCATTCTCCGCGAGGCAGGCTTGCCCTGCCCTGTCGTAAGCGTCGGTTCAACGCCAACGGCCCACAATGCTGCGGACCTGAGCGGTGTCACAGAAGTTCGCGCGGGTGTTTTCGTCTTCTTCGATCTCGTCATGGCGGGCGTGGGCATCTGTCAAATCGACGATATTGCAATCTCTGTCCTCGCTACCGTCATCGGTCACCAACGCGAGAAAGGCTGGATATTGGTCGATGCCGGTTGGATGGCCATGTCGCAGGATCGCGGCACGGCCAAACAGGAGATCAACCAAGGTTATGGCGTCGTTTGCGACAGCAGCGGCCGACCCTATGATGATCTGATCCTGGCGGATGCGAATCAGGAGCATGGCATCATCATGGTCCGCCCCGGCTCCCAAAAGTCTTTGCCCGACCTCAAGATCGGTGATCGAGTGCGGATCCTGCCCAATCACGCTTGCGCAACGGGGGCTCAGCATCGCAGCTATCACGTCGTTCACGGCGCATCCGACATTGTCGAGGCCGAGTGGCAGCGGTTCGGGGGATGGTGATGAGCAACAAACCGCGAGCCATCCTCACCGGCAACGCCCCCGCCCCCGCAGGCCATTATTCCCAGGCGACCCGTTCGGGGAGCAACCTCTATATTTCAGGCCAACTCCCGATCAGGACCGACAAGGTGCCGCTGCCTGATAGGGAGTTCGAGACCCAGGCGCGCCAGGCTATCGCGAACATGCTCGCGATCTTGGAAGCCGCGGGCGGCAAGGCTGAGGATCTCTGCCGTGTCACCGCCTATATCGTGGGCGTCGAGAACTGGCCCGAGTTCAACCGGATCTACAGCGATATGCTGGGCGGTGCAAAGCCGGCGCGGACGGTCGTTCCGGTGCCTGAGCTTCATTACGGCCATCTGGTCGAGATAGATGCGATCGCCGCCATCCCCGACCAGGACTGAGCGCCAACTCAACGCCCCATCTTGCTCTCGGTAGCCGGAGACGATCATGGCCACTCTCGCAGTTAGCAACGAACCGTCGGCGGTGTCACAGCCTGTTGCGCCCACCGCTGTAACCACACGCCTGCAAAGCATCGACGCTCTGCGAGGGCTGGTCATGGTCATCATGCTGCTGGACCATGTGCGCGAAACCTGGTTTCTGTACATGCCGGTCGGCGACCCGGTAGATGCGCGGACGGTGATGCCCGCGCTCTTCTTCACCCGCATCACAAGCACCCTGTGCGCGCCGATCTTCGTCGCGCTTACGGGTCTGTCCGCTTTTCTCTTTAGCCAGCGGCACAGCCTCGCGCAGACCAGCGATTTCCTGCTCCGGCGCGGGGCATTTCTCGTGCTGCTCGAGCTCACGCTGGTGAATTTTTCCTGGCGCGCTGAACTAGTCCCCCACTTCGTCTTCCTTCAGGTCATCTGGGCCATCGGCCTCTGCATGATCATTTTGGCGGCGCTTATCCATCTACCGCCGCGGGCGATCCTGCTCTTGGGGCTTGTGATCGTCGCCGGCCATAATCTGCTGGATCCTATCAGCTTTCCGCCCGACCACCCCCTGTTCATCCCCTGGGGTGTCCTCCATGACCGATCGCAGATCGAACTGGGTGGCGTAGTCGTCAAATTCAACTATCCCATCCTGCCCTGGATCGGAGTGATCTGCCTCGGCTGGTCCGCAGGCAGCTGGTTTTCGCAGCTCGCCTCGCCTGAGCGACGGCGCACCCTGCTGAGAACCGGCGCAGCAATGATCGCTGGCTTCGTCCTTCTGCGGGCGCTCAACATCTATGGCGATTCACCCTGGTTTGTCAGTCCCAGCGAGCCGATCCGAACGGTGATGAGCTTTCTTGCTCTCACCAAATATCCGCCCTCTCTGCTGTTCCTTCTCCCAACGCTGGGGATTGGCCTCCTCCTACTCGCTGCATTTGAAAAGGCGAATGATGCGCGGCTTACCCGTTGGCTATCGGTCATGGGCGGCGCGCCGATGTTCTTCTACCTTTTCCACCTCTACCTTCTGCGGATTCTTTATCTCAGCGCTAGGGCGATCTGGGGGACAAACCACGGAGACATATTCGGGGTCGATACCCTCGCCTGGGTGTGGGTCTGGTATCTCGGCCTGATCGTGCCGCTCTATTTTCCGACGCGCTGGTTCTCCAACCTAAAGAAGCGGCGCAAGGATATCTGGTGGCTCAAATATCTTTGACCCCATAGCCGCCCCTCCCGACCAGTCGAACAAGGTGCTTCCGCATGTCTCCCGTTGTCCGTTCCGTTGCCAGCGATGAAGCTCTCCCCAAGGCGGTGGACGTGGTGGTCATTGGCGGGGGGATCGTCGGAACCGCGTCTGCCTATTTCCTCGCCAAGCGCGGGTTTTCTGTGGCGCTCCTCGAAAAAGGCCATGTGGGGTGCGAGCAATCAAGCCGTACCTGGGGGTGGTGCCGCCAACAAAATCGCGATCCACGCGAGATGCCTCTTTCGCTTCTATCCATGCGGCTCTGGGACGATCTGGCGACCGATATAGGGCAGGATCTAGGCTTCCGCCGCACCGGCCTCATCTACACGACGGACGACGCCGCAATGCTGGCTGGCTGGGAAGCATGGCGGCCCGTAGCACGCGAGTTCGGCGTGGAAACCTATATGTTGAACGAAGCGCAAGCCGCCGAGCGCATACCGGAAACAAGGCGAAAATGGCTGGGCGGCTTACACTCCGTCGCGGACGGCAAGGCCGAACCCGCACTGGCCGCGCCCGTTCTAGCGGAAGGCGCTCGCACGTTGGGGACAACCATCCACCAAGGCTGCGCCGCCCGCAGCCTGGACATCACAAACGGTCGCGTGACGGGAATAGATACCGAAGAAGGATACATCCGCGCCGACGCGATCCTGTGCGCAGCCGGCGCGTGGGCCTCCACCTTCCTGCGCCGCCATGGGATTACCTTCCCGCAAGCCAGTGTGCGGCAAACCGCCTTGCGCACGAAGCCAGCCGCGAATGTCGGTGAAGTCCTCTACTGCCCGGATTTCGCGATGACCCGGCGTCTGGACGGCAGTTACACCATGGCGATCAGCGGCCGTGCCACGCTGGAGGTAACGCCTCAAGGCATCCGCTTCGCCCGCGAATTCATGCCGCAGTTTGTTCAGCGGCTGAAGGCGGTGCAACTGGGGCTCGGCCGATCATTCATCGAAGGCCCAGAGTCGCTTGGCGCGATATTTGGCAACGATCCCGCGATCTTTGAGCATCATCGCATATTGGATCCCGCCCCCAACCGAGGGTTGATCGACGCGGTTATGGAGAATGTACGCAGCACCTTCCCGGAACTGGCCGGTCTTCCGATCGACCATAGCTGGGGCGCTTATGTCGATTGCACACCTGATGCTGTGCCCGTGATATCCGGGATCAATCCGGTTGGAGGACTTTACCTGGCGGCAGGCTGCTCAGGTCATGGGTTCGGACTTGGCCCGGGGATCGGCTATCTGGCTGCCGATTTGATCACCAACGCCACCCCCAGCGTCGATCCGGCTCACTTCCAGCTTACGCGGCTGATCAATGGATCGAAGATAAAGGTGGGCTCGCTGTAGCGCCTCGCGTCACGCTCCTGAATGGAGAAGTGGTCGGGGAGACAGGATTCGAACCTGCGACCCTCTGCTCCCAAAGCAGATGCGCTACCAGGCTGCGCTACTCCCCGACTGTGGGGGCCTTAGCGGTGAAGAATATGTCCCGTCAATCGGCCATCATCGGAACAGCAACCACAGGATGATTATCACCGGAATAGGTATGCCAATCAGCCACAGCAAAATGCCCTTGCCCATGCTCGCATTCCTCCATCCAAATCACTCCAGAGGAAATCGATGAACGCAGGCGGATGTTCCACCGCGCGCCGGTTCGCCTTCTACGACTTTCTTATTTGACGAAAAACCGCCGCGACGGCGCAGGACCATCGCGGCGGCATCTGTCAGTTCAATCGATCAAAGCGCGTAGTCGATCTGCGCCCAGAATTTCTTGGTGTCGGCATCTCCCGTGAAGCTCGCAATGCCCTGCCGGTCATAGTCGGCATATTTGACGAGGGCGCTTAGATGCTTGTCGATCTTCAAGGTCACCTGGGCGTTATATTCATCGCCATAATGGATCGAGAGCCGGTCGCTGCTGAAGCGGTGGAAGATGAAGGACGCGACCAGCGGCCCCATCTTGCCAACCTTCGGCACGGTATAGGCGATGCCGCCATAATAGTCCTGAATGCCAGTGGTAGGCGTCGTCAGGAACTTGTCCGCCCAGCCGTTGAACTTGTGCAGCGTGGCAAAGGGCGTCTGAAACGCGAAGCCCGTGGCGCTGCCCAGCGTGGTGGAATCGGAACCAAGCAGCTCATAACCGGCCGTCAGCTTGAAGGCGGAAACCTCCAGCCCCAGTTCAGCCGCGACATAGTCGGCCTTATAATCGACCGGGTTCTTCGCATAATCGCTCTGCCGGGCGTAGCTGGCGAGGTAGCTGAGCTTCACCTTCTTCGCCAGCGGCAGGGCGCCCACGAAGCGCGCGCCATAGGTCTGGCTGCTATTGCGCAGCAATGCCGCCACCGGCTCATCCTCGTCCACCAGATAGGCAAATCCGGTCAGCGTGCCGAACTTCGTCTTGTAGGAGACGTTGGCGAAGACATTGTCGCCGTCGATCTCCGTCGGCCGGTTGACCGATCCGAACTTGCCGCCATCAATGCCCCAGATGGTCCGGGCGGCAATGGCGTAAGTCACATCGACCTTCAGGTTCTTCACGCCCATATATTCGACGCGAACGGCATCGAAGGTCTGCTCATTCTGCCGCCAGGCGACAGAGCCCACGAAGCGCTGGTCATCCAGGTTGATGCGTTGGCGGCCGAGCGTCACGATGAGCGGCTTGGTGCGATATTGGATCTGCACCCGATTTGCTTCGACATTCTCAGGATCGGCGACGATGGGATAGAGCGTCTTCCCGTTGACGCCGCTATTATAATCCTCGTTGATCGCCAGCGTGCCTTCACCTTCCACCAATAAGGCGAAGGGGCCGCTCGACAGTTCGCCACCAGCACGCAGCCGCATCGTGACCGCATTGGCCTCACGATCTTCGACCAGCGGCAACGGTCCGTCCTGCTCAACCATTTCATAGCGCAGCCGCGCCTCGACGATCGGCTTGAACACAATGTCCTGCGCCAGGGCAGGCGTTGCAACCGTCGCCAGTGCCGACGCCGACAGCAACATCTTCAATCCACGCATAATTCCCCCTCTTTTGCTCCCGATGGCCTTAAGGCCCTTCAGGGCATCCCCTCTCAATCCCGATATTTTTGATGCCGCCTTGATGAACGGCTTGTCTCTCACGCAGCGAGCGTTGCCGGATTGCGGTAGCGCTCGTGCAGGAAATGGATGACGGCGCTGCGAGCCTCTGCATATTCAGGCATATCGATAGCCTCGATCCGGTTACGCGGCCGCGCTAGCTCTACAGGCCGGTCTTCTCCGATCCGCGCCGCCGGGCCGTTGGTCATCATGACGACGCGGTCGGCCAACAGCACGGCCTCGTCCACATCATGGGTGATCATCAGCACCGTATTGTTGAGCCGCGCCTGCAGATCCATGACCACGTCTTGAAGCGCCGCCCGCGTCAGAGCATCAAGCGCGCCGAACGGCTCGTCCATCAGCAGCACGCGCGGGTTCATCGCTATCGCGCGGGCAATGCCAACGCGCTGCTTCATGCCTCCCGACAATTCGCCCGGCCTTTTCCCGGCGGCATGGGTCATCTGGACCAACTCCAGATTGTGCATGACCCAGTCCCTGCGCTCTGCCTTGCTCTTGCCTGCCGAAGTCTTATCGACCGCCAGGCGGACATTTTCCTCGACGGTCAGCCAAGGCAGCAGCGAATGATCCTGGAAGACCACCGCACGGTCCGGCCCCGGAGCGTCCACCAGATCCCCATCCAGGAAGATCGCCCCGCGGGTCGGCTTGACCAGGCCCGCGACGGCATTGAGCAGGGTTGACTTACCGCAGCCCGAATGACCGATCAACGCTACGAACTGCCCCTTGTCCACCTCAAGGTCGATGTGGTCCAGCGCGCAGAAACGCCCGGCCTTGGTGGGAAATTCGACGGTGATGCCCTCAAGCGCGAGATAGCTACGCTGTTTCATGAAACTGCCCTCCCCTTCAGCCTGCGCGGCCGATGACGCGACCCGCAAAGGCGACGATGCGGTCCAGTGTGAAGCCGACCAAGCCGATCCAGATCAGCGCGACGATCGTGTCGGTGAGCAAAGAACTGTTGTAGCTGTCCCAGATGAAGAAGCCGACGCCGGTGCCACCCTGCACCATCTCGGCCGCCACGATCGCCAGCCAGCTCATGCCCACGCCGATCCGCAGGCCGGTGAACATGTGCGGCACTGTTGCAGGCAGCATGATCCGCACGAAATATTCGACGGGATTAAGCGCCAGTACCTTGGCCACGTTGCGATAGGCCACTGGAATGGTCTGAACGCCTGCCGCCGTGTTCAGAATAACCGGCCAAATAGCCGTGATGAAGATCAGGAAGATCGCCGATGGCTGCGCTTGTTGAAAGATCGCGAGGCTGATTGGCAGCCAGGCGAGCGGCGGCACCGTGCGCAGCACCTGAAACAAGGGATCGAGCGCGCGGAAGGCAAAGACGCTTTGCCCGATCAGGATGCCCAGCGCCACGCCGACGATCGCCGCGAGGCTGTAACCGATGAGGACGCGGCTGAGGCTGGTCAACACATGGCCGGCAATGCCCACATCGCCCCCATCCTGGATGCTGAAATGGGTGAGACCGATCTCAACGCCCTTGAAAGGATGGGTGATGACGTCATGGCTTTCCTGCCAGACCTTCACCGGGCTGGGGAAAGTCGCCTCCGGCGATCCGCACAGAAATTGCCAGAACAGCAGCAGCGCGCCAATCATGACCATGGTCGGCAACACGGCGGCAACTACCGCGCGCGCCTTGCTCACCAACGGATGCACGGGCGCGGCAACTGGCTCGAAGCTCCGCCTTGCGATCGCTCCTTCGGGATAGGGTACGATGACCCCCAACTCGGTCGCGGCGCCGCCGGACGATACCGGCGGCCCTCCATTCCTGCTGTTGGGCGATGGCGAAGCCATGGCTTTCTCCTTCCTCATCAAACGCGCTTGATCGCCAGGCTGGCCAGATAAGCCTTGGGATTAGCCGGATCGAACTTCTTGCCGTCGAAGAATTTCTCGACGCCGCGGCTGTCGCTCGCCGGGCCCTTGCCGCCCAGCATCGCCGCTGCCTTGCGCCAAATGTCGGAGCGGTTGACCTTGCCGATTACGCCCTTGGTATCGAGCGACATGGGCAGCTTGCCCCAGCGCTGGTTTTCCGTAAGGAACCACAGGTCGTGGCTCTTGTACGGGAAGGACGCGTAGCCATCGAAGAACTTCATCTTGAAGGCTGCGTTCGGGAATTTGCGCCCGTCGCCCATGTTGAAATTGCCCTGTAGGCGGTCAGCGATGTCGGTGATGGGGCATTTGAGATAATCGCGGCCCGCGATCGTGCCCGCCAGCCGGGTTATGTTACCTGGATTGTCCGCCCAACGCTGCGCCTCGATGATTGCCGCTGTGATCGCCAAAGCCGCCCGTGGGTTCTTCGCCACCCAATCGGACCGCATGGCGAAGCTCTTTTCGGGATGGTTCATCCACATCTGGCCAGTCGAAACCGCCGTATAGCCCAGATTCTGCGCCACCAGCTGGTCGTTCCACGGTTCGCCGACGCAGAAGGCGTCCATCGTGTCCGCCTTCATGTTCGCCACCATCTGCGGCGGCGGAACAGTGATCAGTTCGATATCCTTGTCCGGATCGATGCCGCCCGCCGCCAGCCAGTAGCGGATCCACATATCATGCGTGCCGCCGGGGAAGGTCATGGCCATGGTGATCTTCTTGCCAGCGGCCTTCCGCTGAGCGATCACGCCCTTCATCTTCGCCGCGCTGAGGTCCGCTTTGGCGCCCAGATATTCCTTGGAAACCGAGATCGCCTGACCGTTGACGTTCATGCGGGCCAGGATGCTCATGGGCGTCGCCTTGCCGATCGCACCCAGCGTCAGGAGATACGGCATGGGCGTGAGGATATGCGCGCCATCAATGCCGCCACCGCCGCTGCCTAGCACCAGATTATCGCGCGTCGCACCCCAACTGGCCTGCTTCGCCACCTGCACGTCAGGCAGGCCATATTTGGCGAACAAGCCCAATTCCTTGGCAATGATAACCGGCGCCGCGTCGGTCAGGGCGATGAAGCCCAACTTCGCGCCGGTGACTTCAGGTCCCGCTCCTGCAGCGAATGCGCCGGATGGAAACGCCTGATGCACCGCAGCAAAAAGCGCGGCAGTGCCCCCGGTCTTCAGCGCTCCACGGCGGTTGACGCCTTTTGGATTGTCCCCCTCTGCCATTCCCCAATGTCCTTCCCTGTTCGATCATCCGCGCTGCGAAAGGCACGCAGCCAGCCATTCGCCGAAGCACAGTCCGGCGGGTGTAAGATAATGATGGAGGTCCGCGGCGCGCATTCGCGTCCGCGTTGAAAACATAATAAAAAAGCCGCCTGGACGCGGTCCGTTAAGACCAGTCCGGGCGGCGTCATTGCCGATTTCGATCCTGTAGGACCGAAGCTGGTTCCTACCGTCATCGGCGGATCCAACCTATGTGCCGAAGCGTCCCTGCTTCGATACCTCTAAAGCTGTCACCGATTCGTCCGAGTCGCAAGCAAAATTTTTGCGTTGCACAAAATGCAACTGCTGGTTGTTAAACACAGTCGCAACTACCGCCTGGCAGATCGGGAACGGTGTCCCAACTTAGACGTCTCTGCAATGTTGGAAGAGGAGGCGAATTTGCGACAGAATCAGCTCCCTCAGCAGAGGATTGAGCAGCTCTCCTTGCCGGAGCGGGTCGATGTCGAGATTATCGAAAAGATGCGGCCGCTACTGCAAAAGCCTACCGTACAAAAGGTGGGAATGCTCGGCAATCTGGGTGATGAGCCGCCGTTGCTGGCGATATCGGCCGCTCTGCTGATCGGCGGTACGATCACCCGAAAGCCTGCATTACAGCGGGCGGCGATCCGTATGGCACTGGCGCATCTCATCGCCATTGGCTTTAAGGAGGTGGGCAAGAATAATGTCGATCGCACCCGCCCGGACGAACAGCTGAAAACAGGCACCTACCACATGTCCGCCGGACATTCGCACGAGGCCGACCTCCGCTCTTTCCCTAGCGGGCATACCGCGGGCGCGCTCGCCGTAGCCCGCGCCTTTTCCCGCGATTATCCTCGCTACACCAAACCCGTGCTCGCCGCCGCGGCGGTGGTTGGAGCATTACAGGTGCCCCGCCGTGCGCATTATCCGGGCGACGTGCTTGCAGGCGCGGTCGCTGGCGCGGTCGCTGAAAAGATCGCGACCTTCGTCATCGATCGCCTGGGTCTCACAAACCGCCGCCTGGCAGCCCTGTTACGCCCGGTAAATGCTTAGGGAAAGTGGTGGGCCCGGCAGGACTCGAACCCGCAACCTAGCCGTTATGAGCGGCCAGCTCTAACCATTGAGCTACAGGCCCCACCTGTCGTCCGGATAGGCAGGCTCAAGCAGCTTTGCAAGCCCGTCCCCGCTCCGGCACCGCATCCAGCAGTTGATCGAGCGTTGCCGGTCGCACATTCCGGCGGGCGAGATGCGCTAGCACCTTCTCCCACCAGCGGTAAAAGGCCACTCGATCTGCTTCGTCACGAACATAGGGCGTGTGCCCCGGCTCCAGTGTGGGCGAATGAAAGCTGAAGTTCAGCACCGCCGCACCCTCTTCGATGAGGGCATCGATCGCCCGTATCGCATCCGTAACCGGAACGCCTTCGGGCGTCAGGGGAACGCGGCTCAGCATCCCGGTTCTTGCCATCGCGCCCGGCAGCGGCCCCATCTCCCGCGTCGCGCGATAAAGCCTCTCCCCACCACCGCGCAACATGCCGACAAAGGCGGCGGATAGCGGTAACTCGACCAATGATCGGCTAGGTCCTGCCCAATAGGGGTTTAGCGGCATTCCACGAAAATCCGGCCCATGCTGGCCGCTATAGTCGAAGCGACTGCGCACTGAGCTATCCAGGCGGAAGCCCGCCTCCTCCAGCAATCGCGCGCTGTTAGGCCCCACGCCATAGCGCCCCGCCCGATAGGCGATCGGTCTCCGCCCAAATCGCCCGGCGATCCGCTCGCACAGCGTTTCCAGTTTGGCGCGCTCCAGCGCCTCAGGAAGGGCCCCAGCATAGCTGTTGGCGGCCGATATCTCCTCCAGATGCGGCGGGTTCACCCATGGATGCAGATGCGCACCAACATCAGCCGCGCCGTCGGCGACCCACTGGCCCATCATGGCCGCAGCGGCATCGTCATCGACCACTGGATAGTCCGTTACATAAACGGGCTTCACCCCCGCCGCCGCGAAATAGCTTTGCCCCACCACCATGCCCGCGAGCGCGGTGACGCCATGTCCCGTACGGCTGAACGGCGCGCTCCAGTCGAACTCCTCTTCGGTATCGACAAACAGCATGAAGCGCGTTCCGAACTCCGAGACGAGCGTGATCCTGTCTTCCGCCAAAGGTGCGCGAAGCAGGCTGCCGTCATGGATGGGGGCGTTCATACTCCCATGCCTAGCGCTCAATGGTTGCAATAGGGTTTCGGCGCGTCAGAAGCTGCCCGCCGCATCCTCCGCCACCGTCATCGCGGGCATGGAAAGCAGGAACCGATCCGGCTCGATCTGCAGGCTCCCGCCGCAACCCGCCGCGAGACTGCGGATCAGCCGCAGCGAAAAGCCGAGGCCCAGCAGCGGCCCGTCTGCCCAATCGCCCTCGGCCGTATAGCCGGGGTCGAGCAGCCGCTCCTCCTCCATGCCCTCCAGGCTCGAAGGCCGATCGACCGCCAACAGCACATAGCCATGGCCGCCATCTGGCTGGAACCAGCATGCACCGCTCAGCGCCTCGCCCGGCACCGCAATGGACACGACGGTGCGCATCAGATGTTGCACCATCCGCTCGCCCTGCACGGGATCGATCCGCACCATCGGCAGCGCGCGCGCCATGTTGATGTCGATCTGAGGGCCGTCGCTTTCGCCTTGCTCACGGAAGCGGGCGGAGACCTGCGCGATCAGCAGCGCCGGATCGACCGCGCTGGGCGTCTCCGCCCCCTCTCCCCGCGACACGCGCGCGGCAAGATCCAGGTCATCGAACGCCGCCAGCAGATGCCGGGCATCCAGCGCGATCTTACCCGCCATCTCGCGATATTCCGGCCCGCTTGGCCCGAACAGCTCCTGCTCGATAATGTCCGCAAAGCCCAGGATCGCATTCAGCGGCGTGCGCAGCTCATGCACCAATTGCCGCAGCGAATCTGCTGAGAGGCCCGCGACCGACACAGGTTCGGCTTGAGGCGGGGCGGCGACCTCATGCAGATACGGCCGCCGCGCTTGGCCCCGATAGCCTTGGAAACGGCCCGAGCGCGGATCGAAAAAGGGCGTCGCTGACAGCCGCCATTCACCCGCCATCGCACCGCCTACGATGGTATAGCGGCCATTCTGGAATCCGCTCCGCCGCGTGAATGCACCCGCAACGCTGCCGTCCGGCCCGCTCACGCCGGCAACAGCCGTTTCGCTTAGCATCAGTCCGATCAACGCGGCACGCGGCCCCTGATCGATCCAGATGATCATCCCCGTCGCGTCGGTTTCAAAGGCGAAGGAGCGGACCGCCGTCGTTTCCCCCGCATCGGGGCGAGGCACGACCACATCGGGCACCCGCCGCGTGCTGTTAAAGCGTTCGATGCGATCCACAAGATTGCGGATCTGATCGTCGCCTACCGGAACCTCGGCAGCCGCTGATTCGGCCTCCTCCTCGGCCGGCGCATCCACCGTCTGATCAGGCGCAGCGGGCTGCTCCACTGGCGCCACCATATCTGGGGTCAGCAGCATGTCTTCCGCGTCTGCGCCGGGGACGTCATCACGATCGCTCGTCAGCACCAGGTCCGCCGAGCCGAACGCTTCCAACGCCTGTTGCGTCCCGGAACTCAGGTCCCGGCGGCCGCGCAACACGCCACGCGCCGTCGGGCTCAGGCGGGGGAGCAACTCGACCCACGCCTCATCGGGCAAGCGCGCGCGTGACATGGCGGCCGCTGCGATTGCGGGCCTGTCATTGGCGAAAAACTCTACCAGCGCGGGCGAGCGCAATCGCCCGCCCAATTCGACGACCGTCGCGATCCGTTGCGTTTCGGAAAGCTGCGACTGGAGGGCCGCAAGCCGTTCGAGCAGCACAAGCCGCTCCTCGTCGTGCAAGGTCTTGCGATCGGCGCGATCATTCTGCGCCAGCAGATCGACGCATTGGCGCCACAACGTCACTGCGCCAAGGCCGCTCCTATTTTCTGCGGCCAGAACCGTCTGCATTAGATCGTTGAAGCGCACCCTAATCCCCTTGAGGACTTCCAGCGACGTGCAGCACTTCATCGCGGAAGGAAATTACAGCTCTGGATAAGCCTTCGCCGACCAAAGGGGAAGGGGCGACGCCTGCTCATTTGGGACCGTAGCATAGTGGGACAATTGCATTGCCCTGAAATATTATTATGATATCGGGCAAGAAATGAGAAAGGAAATAAGCAGGATAATGGCTGGCCCGAACATCGATGATATCGACCTGCACATCCTGGGCGAACTGCAGCAGGACGGTCGGATGACTAATGTGGAGCTGGCGCGCAAAGTAGGGCTAACTGCGCCCCCATGCCTGCGTCGCGTGCGCGCGTTGGAAGAAGGCGGGGCCATCAGCTCCTATCACGCGGTGGTGAATCCGGCCATGCTGGGTTACACCATCACCGTATTCGCGATGGTCAGCCTGAAAAGCCAGGCGGAGGCCGATCTGAAGGCTTTCGAGGACCATGTCGCCACCCTGCCGGAAGTGCGGGAATGCTATATGCTGAACGGCGAAATCGACTTCATCCTGAAGGTCGTCGCGAAGGACCTGCAAAGCTTCCAGCAATTCCTGACTTCGAAGCTAACCCCTGCCCCCAATGTGGTCAGCGTCAAAACTTCCCTCACCATCCGCATGTCGAAGAATCTGCCGGGCGTTCCGCTCCCGCTCTAGTCGCGATGACGGCGTGCGGAGACAGCATCACCGTTTACTGTCCCAGCCAATCTACCCCCCGTTCGGGCTGAGCCTGTCGAAGCCCTTTCTTACAGGCAGTAGCGCTTCGACAAACACAGCGCGAACGGTCGATTCAAACGCGCAAACGCGTGCCACCCTTCAGCTCGCTGGAGAAATCC
Organism: Sphingobium sp. EP60837; assembly: GCF_001658005.1. Taxonomy (NCBI): domain Bacteria; kingdom Pseudomonadati; phylum Pseudomonadota; class Alphaproteobacteria; order Sphingomonadales; family Sphingobiaceae; genus Sphingobium; species Sphingobium sp. EP60837. Next base: position 278,237 of record NZ_CP015986.1, read on the forward strand.
CGACCGGCTGAAACGCCGTCTTACGGCTCTGCTGATCAACCCACACGCTCCAGAAACCCGCGACATTTGCCCAGTTGCCGCTCACCTGCGCCAAGGCAGCCTTCGCACCGGCCAAATCACCCGACCGCGCCAATGCTATGCCCAGACGCGCATTAGCTTTGCCGTGATCGATGCCTCCCTTGCTCAACGCCAGACGATACTGCTCCGCCGCCTGTGGAAACTGGCTGAGCGAGAAATAACTGTCCGCCACCGCCAGGGCAGCAGATCCGTCCTTCGCGCCCGCCGCCTTCTTTGCAGCCGCAGGCAGCGCCGCGATCTCCTTCGCCGCCTTTGGCGTCACGCTCTTCATCAAGCTAGCAGTCGCTGCTTGAGTAGTCGTCAGCTTGCCCGATGAGCGCCCAGCCTCGATAATCGCCTTCGCTTCGGCGTAATTTCCCGCCTTTTCGGCAAGCTGCGCATAGCCTTGATAATCCCGCTCACTTGCCATCGCGCCGTTCGCCGCCTGCAGCCGATAGAGATCAAGCTGAACCTGCGTATCGATGCCCGGAGCGCTCAGATAATTGGCAAGCGCCGACCGCCACTCTCCGGCAGAGCCATAGTGCGTCAGCCGTTCCCGATACAGGGATCCAACCTCCCCCCAGTCGCCCGCGGCATAGGCGAGCGAAATCGCCCGATCATACCAGGCAGCCGAAACCGCCTGTCCCGATGCGCGCTGCCGGGCAAGCGCTTCCTGCACGAAGGGCCGAGCGTCCCTTGCCTTGTTCTTGCGCAGGTAGATGTCCGCGCGCAGCATCGTCGCATCGGTCGCGTCGTAGCCGAGCGTCTTGGCGTAATCGAGTTGGGCCAGCGCATCGTCATAATTGCCGACAACATAGGAAAGATAGCCCGCGACATAGCGCAGGCGCGGCGCATCCTTCTTGGGCACAGACGCGGTCTTGAACATGTCGGTCAAGGCGATCCGCTGCGCCTGGAAATTCCGTTTCAGCACAGCCAGTTCAAACCGCAGCCCAGCCGCCGTATAAGCTTCAAAGTCGCTTACCGGCATCAGCCCGCTGATCTGCGCTTGAGCGGTATTCGCGTCGCCCGCCTTGATTGCGCTGTCGGCCGCCTGCGCAGCTGCTCGAAAACTTTCCGACATGACGATCACCGGGCCGCTTGCCGCCGGCTTCTTCGCTAGCGCTGGCGTCGATGTCGCTGCCGCCACGGCGATAGCGAAGAGCCCTGACTTAAGCATGGAATGTCGCAGCCTGACCATGTCGGCCGTCCCCTTTTTATACGCCAGCGCATCGCGCCAGCCCCTGTTGCATCATGTCGAGTAAGGAAGGCGCGCCCATCCCTGAGACGGGCGCGCCTTTTTCAAGATCAGGCCTTGGTGGAGAGATAGGCCAGCCAGAGATCCGCGATCTTTTTGCGCGTGCCCGCCTGGACCGATTGGAAGGCCGTTTTGGCAGATGCGACATCGCCGCCCAGCGCCTTTGCGATGCCGAGGCGCGTGTTCACCTCGTCCGCATCGACGCCGCCCTTTTGCTTGGCCAGTTCGAACATCGTCGCAGCCTTCGCATAGTCACCATAACCCAGATAGGCGTCGGCGGTCGCTGCTGCGATCTTGCCATTGGCGGCCTTGCGGGCATCGGATTCGGCCGAACCAAGCGATGCCTTGTCGCCTGCGATCTTGGGCGCTGCGGTCTGATACAGATCGGCGCCTGCCGTGCCCTTCAGAACGCCCTTGGCGCGACCCTGATCGACGGCGGATTTCACTTCGCCATAGATGCCGGTCTTGGACGCCATCTCGCCATATTCCAGGAAGTCGCCAGCGACCACCAATCCGCCCGATGCCGCCATCAGGCGCAGAACGTCGAGATTTTCGCGGTTGGTGATGTTCGGATTCGACTGCTGGAACAGGCGGATCAGCGTGCGCAGATTCTCACCGCTGGGCTGTGCCTGATAAGCCGAGGTCGCCCATTCGGTCACTTCTGGCAGGCGCGATCCAGCCGCACGGCTAACGCCGATCTGATACCATTGAGCGGGAACCTGCCCGCCAGCCGCCTTCGTCGCGTTGATCGCAGCCTTAAGCGCGGCGAGACCCTGCTGATTAAGACCGCGGCCAGGCTCCGCCGTCGGATTGGCGGTGCCCGCCTTGCCAAAATAGGCTTGTGCCAAGGTCACATTCACTGCATCGGCCTTATAATTGGCCTGTGCCGCCGCCTGCGCGCGGCGGATGGCAAGGTCGTAATTCTTCGCCTGCAACGCCTGGTCGGCAGCAACGGCGTTGAACTGGCCCGCTTGTTCCGGGGGCGTGAGGCCGCTGTCCAGCATCTGGGCGAGCGCCTCGCTCTGCATCGCGCTGTCCTTCGACGCGATCGATGCGTTCAGCTTGACCGCGCCAATCTGATATTTGTCGTCGTTCGACTTGGCCTTGCTGTCGGCGTCGGCCAGCGCCGCCTTGGCAGCGGCGAAATCATTCTTCTGCGTCGCCGCCTGCGCGGCCTGGAGCGCCTTGATCACGTCGGGCGAGACATTGAGCTTCGGGCCGGCCTGCTTCTTCTCTTCCTTCTTCGCCGCCACCGCTGGGCCCGAAACGGGGCCGCCAGCCAGCGCAAGAGCCAGCACGAGCGCCAAGGGGGTAACAAAACGCATGATCATCTTCTCCTCTACGCGCCCGGGGGACAGGCGCCCTTGATTAAGCGCCGATTAGGGGGCGGCGCGTGAATGACGTTTGAACATCGTATATGCACCCCTTCTCCGCCTGTCAGCCCCTTCTTGCAGCTTGATTTATCGCGTGCGCGCGTGCGCGCGCGAGGGGTGACAGAATTGTTTCGCTCCGCTAGTGGAAGCACAACGAAACTGTTCATCCATAAAAGAGAATCGCATTGACCGACGAGACTGCCCTCGCCGACCCCTCGGACATCAGCCCCATCTCCATCGTGGAGGAGATGAAGGCGAGCTATCTCGACTATGCCATGTCGGTCATCGTCGCCCGCGCCCTGCCGGACGTGCGCGACGGCCTGAAGCCCGTGCATCGCCGCATTCTCTTCTCGGCCAGCGAGTCCGGCTTCCACTACAACAAACCCTATCGCAAGTCCGCACGCATCGTCGGTGACGTGATCGGTAAATACCATCCCCACGGCGACAGCTCGATCTATGACGCCCTGGCGCGCATGACGCAGGACTGGGCCATGCGCGTCCCGCTGATCGATGGGCAGGGGAACTTTGGCTCGATGGACCCCGATCCGCCGGCGGCCATGCGCTACACCGAAGCACGCCTCGCCAAGGTCGCTGGTGCGCTGCTCGAAGATCTCGACAAGGACACCGTCGATTTCCAGCCCAACTACGACGCTTCGGAAAGTGAGCCGCAGGTCCTGCCCGCGCGCTTCCCGAACCTGCTGGTCAACGGCGCGGGCGGCATCGCGGTCGGCATGGCGACCAACATCCCGCCGCATAACCTCGGCGAAGTGATCCGCGCCTGCCTCGCCTATATCGAAAACCCTGCGATCAGCGTGGACGACATCATCCAGATCGTCCCCGGCCCGGACTTCCCGACCGCCCCGCTGATCCTCGGCCAGTCGGGCGCCCGCAGCGCCTATCATACCGGCCGCGGCTCGATCATGATGCGCTCGCGTTATGTGGTCGAGGAAGGGCGCGGCGACCGTCGCTCGATCGTGCTGACCGCCATCCCGTACCAGGTCGGCAAGAACGGCCTTGTCGAAAAGATCGCTGAGGCCGCCAAGGACAAGCGGATCGAGGGCATCAGCGACATTCGCGACGAATCGAACCGGGAAGGCGTTCGCATCGTCATGGACCTGAAGCGCGACGCCACGCCTGAAGTCGTGCTCAACCAACTCTGGCGTAACACGCCTGCCCAGTCGAGCTTTCCGGCCAACATGCTCGCCATTCGCGGCGGCCGTCCGGAACTGCTCAACATCCGCGACATTATCGAGGCCTTTGTCCGCTTCCGCGAAGAGGTCATCACCCGCCGCACCAAGTACGAACTCAACAAGGCCCGCGACCGCGCGCATATCTTGCTGGGCCTCGTCATCGCGGTCACCAACCTTGACGAAGTCGTCCGCATCATCCGCGGCTCGGCCAGCCCGGCGGAGGCGCGCGAAACCCTGCTCGCCCGCGACTGGCCGGTGGCGGAAATCGCGCCCTATCTCAAGCTGGTGGAAGCGATTGAGACCGAAGCCGGCGGCGACACCTACCGCCTCTCGGACACGCAGGTCCGCGCCATCCTCGACCTGCGCCTGCATCGTCTGACGGCCCTCGGCCGCGACGAGATCGGCAATGAGCTGGCGGAACTCGCCGCCGCCATCGCTGAATATCTCGCCATCCTCGGCGACCACAAGAAGCTCTACGCCGTCATGCGCGAGGAATTCGAGGCGATCGAGCGCGACTTCGCCACCCCGCGCATCTCGGAAATCACTGCCGCTGCCGATGGCATCGACGACGAAGACCTGATCGAGCGCGAGGAGATGGTCGTCACCGTCACCGTGCAGGGCTATATCAAGCGCACGCCGCTCGAAAGCTTCCGTGCCCAGGCACGCGGCGGCAAGGGCCGCTCCGGCATGGCGACCAAGGATGAGGATGCGATCACCGAACTGTTCGTGACTTCCACGCACACGCCGGTCCTCTTCTTCTCCACGGCGGGCAAGGTCTATCGCATGAAGGTCTGGCGCTTGCCCGAGGGCGGCCCGGCGACGCGTGGCCGCCCGATGGTCAACCTACTGCCGCTCGGCCCCGGCGAGACGATCCAGACCGTCCTGCCGCTGCCTGAGGATGAGGAAAGCTGGAAGGACCTGCACGTCATGTTCGCGACCGCGAACGGTACGGTCCGCCGCAACAGCATGGACGCATTCGCCAATGTGCCGAGCAACGGCAAGATCGCGATGCGTTTCGATGAGGGCAGCGACGACCGTCTGATCGGCGTCGCTCTCCTCACTGAAAATGACGATGTGCTGCTCGCCACGCGACAGGGCAAGGCCATCCGCTTCCCGGCTACCGACGTGCGCGAATTCCAAAGCCGCACCTCGACCGGCGTGCGCGGCATGACGCTGAAGGGTGACGACGAAGTCATCTCGCTCTCCATCCTCCATCGCTCCGGCGCGACGCAGGAAGAGCGCGAGAACTATCTGCGCTTCGCTCCCTGGAAGCCGGAAAAGGAAGGCGAGCCCAGCATGCTTCCCGAACGCTTCGCCGACTTGCAGGCGAAGGAACAGTTCATCCTCACCGTCTGCGCCAATGGCTATGGCAAGCTGTCGAGCGCCTTCGACTATCGCCGCACCGGACGCGGCGGTCAGGGCATCACGAACATCGACAATATCGGCCGCAACGGCCCCGTCGTCGCCAGTTTCCCTGCCCGACATGAGGATCATCTGATGCTCGTCACTGACCAGGCGAAGCTGATCCGCATGGGCCTCGACACCCTGCGCATCATCGGCCGCAACTCGGCGGGCGTGCGCCTCTTCAACGTGTCCGACAATGAACATGTCGTCAGCGCTGCGAAGATCGAGGAAAGCGACGAAGATGATGTGACGATGCCCGCCGGGCTGGAAGCGACTCCGGACGTCACCCCCGAAGCCGACCCGGACCTTACCGAAGAGTGACGGACCTTTTCGCCTACAAGATCCTGACCAAGGATCAGTATGACCAACTAAAGACCGACGGCGTGTTCAAGGGCGCGCCCGTCGATCTTGCGGACGGCTATATCCACATGTCCACCCGCGAGCAGGCGGCCGAAACGGCCGCCAAACACTTTGCAGGCCAAGACAATCTGGTGATGCTGATGATAGACCTAGCCCCGTTCGGCGACACCCTCAAATGGGAAGAGTCGCGCGGCGGGGCGCTATTCCCACACATCTACGGCGACCTCCCGCTGAGCGCGGTTGCGGGCAAGGTTGTGTTGAGGCTGGACGACCAGGGCAAGCATTTGTTTCCGGCGGGATTCTAACCCAACACCCGTTCGTTTCGAGCAAAGTTGAACAACACTAAGGAGTATCTCGTCCCCCTATTGCAGCCAAGACTGCAATAGGGGCGAATGCGAACCTCTCTCACTTCCAAAGCTTCATCGACGCCAAGTGACCGTCGATGGGAACGCCCCTTCCACCGCACGCCCCTGCGCGTCTCTTGCTGGCAAGAAACGAACTCGTGCGGCGATCAACCTACATGTAAGTCCATCAAGCTCGGAAGTACCGGACGTTTCAATGACGTCGCAACTCTTGACGGTGCCGTCGGCGCCTACATTTATGGCGACCTTAGCTTTGCCTCCGTAATGTACGGACGCCGGGAAATCCTTCGCAGTTATCCATTCTCGCGGATCACTCCGGGGGATAGGCTGATGAGGCAATGGGAACTCGAGTTCCATTACGAACAGCGAATTATTTGAGTTCGTAGGCCGCCAGAAGACGCCAGAATGATAATACCCAGTGATAGGCACACCGGCTCTGTCTTGTGCTGGATGGAATTTGGCACGAGCGCTTAACGATCGGCATACGACTTCATCTAACGTATTCGACCCTGAAGATATCGCTATTTCGCAGTTCTGAACTGATCCCTTCGGATCAATGGTCAAAACGAAAAGCGTTCGTCCCCTGATGCTCACCGGTTGAGGCACATCCGCAGACAGCAGCCATGATTGCCGGTCGTTTTTTGGTCGGGGGCCCCGCCCCATTTCATTTTCCGGCACGCTTCGGGCGACAGTCGCCCAGCTTGCGATGCACAAGGCGCTGCCGACCATCATCCGTTTCAGAAAGCTCACGTAATCGCCCCAGTGTTTAAGTTCTCAAACTAGCTCGAAATGAACGCGCGTCAGTCGCAACGACCAAGCGGAAAAGTCCAAATCAGCGCATCAGTTTAATCCTCATCCCGCCCTCCCATCCGCACAACCTCCCCACCCTTCACCCAATAATCAAACCCACCCCACCTGATCCGCCGCGAACAAGCCGCCACCAACTGCATTCCCCAATGCGCCCAGCACACCACAAACGGCGCCAGCACATCCCACCAAAGCGACCTTCTCGCCGCCGCCGCTTGTCCCGGCTCCACCACCCCCGCAATGATCCGCCGCCGCACCAGCGCCCGCCCCACAGCCGCCACATAGCCCACGGCCACAGCGCTCCAGCCACCCCACCCGAGCGCCCAGACCCATCCCAGAGCCTGCGCCCCAATAACAGCCCCAGCGATCAACCACATCCCCACACTGTTGGTCACAATATGCCGATACTGCCGCACCCCGAAGGCAATCGCCCCGAGCCCCTCTAGCGGGCTCGCCACCAGCAGGTCCCGCACCGGCCGCAACCGCAGCTTCGCGCGCCATCCGGCGAGGCCAATCGCCATATCGTCGGACAAGCGCCCCGCCAAAGCCGCATCCAGATCAAGCCGCTCCGCCGTCTCGCGCGTCAGCGCCATAGCCCCGCCCCAAGGCATGGTCGCGCTCGCGGCACGCGGCAGGGTCGCCAACTGCATCTCCACCGCGCCAACAAGCGCCGCGACTACGTTCCGCTCCGGCAACAACAACCGATAACCTGTCACGATATCCGCCTTCCCCCGCACCAGAGGAAAGAGCAACCGCCCCACCAGGCGCACCGGAGGCTCAATATCGGCATCCACAAACACCAGGTAACGGTCCTCCGGCGCCAAGGCCCGCAAAGCCGCCCGCAACTTATGAACTTTCTGCCCTTCCTCGCTCGCGACACCGGCGCGAACAATTTGAACCCAATCCCCCTCGCTCGCCCCCAGAGCCTCCGCCGCCGCGCACTCGCCTGAAGTCGCAATCACCAACCGAAACCGCGCCGTCTGCGCCTTCAGCCGCGCGATCAGTTCCGCGCCGCCGTCCCAATCATCTCGCACCGACAGCAGCACGACCACGCCCTCGGGCGCCTCCTCCTGCCGATCGACAGGCAGGTGCCGCCAATAATTGAGGACTCCCAGCAGCGTCAGCCCCTGCAAGACCACCCAAAGCCCCAAGGCCCAATTCATTGCAAATCCAAGCCCTTTACCGTCCCGACCGCTGCTGTATGACGGCAGGCGCAATGCTCTCCAACCCCTTTCTCTTCACCCTCCTCCGCATCCTCCCGGCGCCGCTGGCGTCCTGGCTAGGCGGTTGGCTGTCGGCGAACATCGCGCGCAGGTCCATGAAGCTGCGCGACCAGCGCGCCCGGACCAACCTCGGCATCCTGCGCCCCGACGTTTCCGAAGCCGCCCGCGAGGCCATGCTCACCAGCCGCTGGTTCAACCTCGGCCGCACCATGGCTGAACTCACCAATATCGACCGGCTGATCGAGAAGAACCACATCACGGTCGAGGACGCGCAAGGCTACCAACAAGTCCTCGCCGGTCCGGGCCCGATGATCGCGCTGGCTGTCCATCTCGGCAATTGGGACCTGCTTGCCGCCCATATCAAGGCGTCCACAGACCGACCTGGCCTCGGCGTCTATGACCCTCCGCAAAACCCCGGTCAGGCCGCGATGCTGAAACGCGCCCGCTCCAGCTATATGGGCGAAGCGATCACCGGAGACGGCGCGGCGCGCGGCATCCTCAAGCACCTGACGACGAAGGACCGCGCGACCCTCTACATCCTGCTGGACGAGCGCCGCGACCGCCAGGTCTGGTTCCCTCGTTTCGGCCGCGACCTGCCGCCGTCTGGAAATCTGTCCGTTGCGCTGCGCCTGGCCCGGAAGGTTGGCGCGAAATTCCTGCCCTTCTACATGGTCCGCACGGAAGGACCCAACTTCCGCGTCCATTGGCACCCCCCGCTCGACCCGGCGGCGCTGACCGACGATCAGATCATGGATCAGGTCGATGCCTTCCTGGGAAAAGCCTGCATCGACCATGCCGATCAATGGCTGGCGCTGCATGACATGGATTTGACCACCTGACTGAGCCCCGTCCGTTCGTGCTGAGTAGAGGCTGAGCTTGCCCAAGCCTCATATCGAAGCATATGGCGCGCAGGGAGATGTTCTCACACACACCAACAGCCGCTAAAGCCCCCCAATGTCCCGACTCGCCATCAAAATCTGCGGTCTTTCGACGCCCGACACGGTCGGCGCAGCGATGCGCGCGGACGCCACGCATCTAGGCTTCGTCCATTTTCCCAAAAGCCCGCGCCATGTCGAAGCGGACCAGCTGCGCGCTCTCGCCGCGCCGGTCCCGGCCCATATCGGTCGCGTCGCCGTTCTCGTCGATCCGACCGATGAGACCCTCGCCCTGCTCACCGCCACAAACGCCCTCACCGCTTTCCAACTCCATGGCAAGGAGAGCCCGGCACGCGTCGCCGCCATCCGCCAGCGCTTTAATATCCCGGTCTGGAAAGCCATCTCGGTCAAGACCCGCGCCGACGTAGAATCCGCCAAAGCCTATACGGGCGCTGCCGACCTGCTCCTCTTCGACGCGAAAACGCCGGAGGGCGCTGCCCTACCCGGCGGCATGGGCCTTCGCTTTGACTGGACGCTGCTGCGTGGCGTCCCCATATCCCTGCCCTGGTGCCTCTCCGGTGGCCTTGGCATCGACAATGTCGCCGAAGCCATTCGCATCACCGGCGCACCGATGATCGACGTTTCTTCCGGCGTGGAAAGCGCGCCCGGCATCAAGAGTGTGGACAAGATCATGGCCTTCTGCAAAGCGGCACAGCCATCATGACCATCAAGAACTCGCTCCGCTCCCAGCCCGATGCGTCTGGCCATTTCGGCTCCTTTGGCGGCCGCTATGTCGCCGAAACGCTGATGCCGCTCATCCTGGAGCTGGAGAAGGTCTATAAGGAAGCAAAGCAGGATCCGGCCTTCGATGCCGAGTTCACTGAACTGCTGCGCTTCTATGTCGGCCGTCCCAACCCGCTCTACTATGCCGGGCGTTTGACGGAAGCGCTGCGCGCAGAAGCCGAGCCGGGCAAGGGCGCCAAAATCTATCTCAAGCGCGAGGAACTGAACCACACCGGCGCGCACAAGATCAACAATTGCATCGGCCAGGCGCTGCTCGCCCGCCGCATGGGCAAGAAGAAGGTCATCGCCGAAACCGGCGCGGGTCAGCATGGCGTCGCCACGGCGACCGTCGCCGCTCTATTCGGCATGGAATGCAAGATTTTCATGGGCGCGAAGGATGTGGAGCGGCAAAAGCCCAACGTCTTCCGCATGAAGCTGCTCGGCGCGGAGGTGATCCCGGTCGTGTCAGGATCGCAGACGCTCAAGGACGCAATGAACGACGCCCTGCGCCATTGGGTGTCGAACGTCCACGACACTTTTTACATCATAGGGACAGCGGCAGGGCCGCACCCCTATCCCGAACTCGTTCGCGATTTCCAGTCGATCATCGGCCGTGAAGCGCGCGAGCAGATTCTGGAACTCGAAGGCCGCCTGCCTGACATGCTGATTGCCCCGGTCGGCGGCGGGTCCAACGCCATCGGCCTGTTCCATCCGTTCCTTGATGACGCGGACGTCAAGATGATCGGCGTGGAAGCAGCAGGCGAGGGTCTTACCGGCAAGCACGCCGCATCGCTCGCGGGCGGCGCTTCGGGGATCCTGCACGGCAACCGCACCTATCTGCTTCAGGACGAAGACGGCCAGATCACCGAAGCGCACAGCATCTCCGCTGGCCTTGACTATCCCGGGATCGGCCCTGAACATAGCTGGCTGCACGAAATCGGCCGCGTTCAATATATGCCTATCACCGACGACGAAGCGCTGGCCAGCTTCCAGAAGCTTTCCGCGCTGGAAGGCATCATCCCCGCCCTCGAATCCGCCCACGCCATCGCCTCGGCGGAAAAGGTCGCGACCACGCTGGACGCGGACCAGATCCTCATCGTCAATCTCTCCGGCCGTGGTGACAAGGACATCTTCACCGTGGCGGCGGCGTTGGGAGTGGAGATGTGACCTTGCACGCCCACCCCACATCCGTCCGGACTGAGCCTGTGGAAGCCCCTATATTACCTCTGGAATGCCACCGTGACCGCTGATCGCCTTGCCACTCGCTTCCAAGCCTGCAAGAGCGCAGGCCGCGCCGCGCTCGTCACCTTCGTAACAGCAGGCGACCCAACCGTCGCTGCCACGCCCGCAATTCTGGACGCCTTGGTCGCCGGGGGCGCCGACATCATCGAACTCGGCATGCCCTTTACCGACCCCATGGCGGACGGCCCCGCTATCGAACTAGCGAACCTGCGCAGCCTCGGCTCGGGCACGCGGACGAAGGATATCTTCCACCTTGCCGAAACCTTCCGCGCGCGTCATCCCCATGTCCCGCTGATCCTCATGGGCTATGCCAATCCCATGCTGATCCGCGGCGCGGACTGGTTCGCCGACCAATGCAAGCAGTCGGGCGTAGATGGCGTCATTTGCGTGGATGTCCCGCCGGAAGAGGATGCGGAAATCGGCCCAGCGCTCCGTGCCGCTGGCATCCACCTGATCCGCCTTGCGACGCCCACCACCGACGCCGCCCGCCTGCCCGCAGTGCTTGATGGCGCCAGCGGCTTCCTCTACCATGTCGCCGTCGCGGGCGTCACCGGCAAGCAGCAGGCCGCGCAAGCCGTCGTGGAGCTCGCCGTAGAGAAGCTCAAGGCCGCCACTGATCTTCCCATCGCTGTCGGCTTCGGCGTTCGCTCGGCCGAACAGGCCGCCGCCATTGGCCGCGTCGCAGATGGTGTCGTGGTGGGTTCGGCCATCGTCGATATCGTCGGCTCGCATGGCGACGCCGCCGCCCCCTTCGTTCAAGAGTTCGTCGCTACTTTGAGCGGCGCACTCAAAGCCAACAGCCCCCATTTCCGGGAGACCGCCGCATGAGCTGGATCAACCGCGTCCGCAAGGCCATTCCCTTCATCGCGAAGAAGGAAACTACGGCAGAGACGCTGTGGCACAAATGCCCGTCCTGTACCGAAATGATCTTCATCAAGGAGTGGGAGGATAATCTTTCCGTCTGCCCGCGCTGCGACCATCACGGCCGCATCGGCCCGGCCGATCGTTTCGAGCAGATTCTCGACGCTGGCTTCATCCTGCTGCCCACGCCCCCGGTTCAGGAAGACCCGCTCAAGTTCCGCGATTCCAAACGCTATCCCGACCGTATCAGGGCCGCCCGCGCCTCCACCGGCGATCAGGACGCGCTCATCAACGCACGCGGCGCGATCGACGATGTGCCGCTCGTCATGGGCGTGCAGAACTTTGCCTTCATGGGCGGATCGATGGGCATGGGCGTCGGCGCCGCCTTCATCCAGGGCGTTAACGAAGCCATCGGCCACAAATGCCCCTATGTCATCTTCACCGCAGCGGGCGGCGCGCGCATGCAGGAGGGCATTCTCTCGCTCATGCAGATGCCCCGCTCGACCGTCGCGATCCAGAAGCTGCACGCCGCAGGCCTGCCCTATATCGTCGTCCTTACCGATCCCACGACCGGCGGTGTGACCGCCAGCTACGCGATGTTGGGCGATGTCCAGATCTCCGAGCCCAACGCCCTCATCGGCTTCGCGGGCCAGCGTGTCATCGAAAGCACGATCCGCGAGAAATTGCCCGATGGGTTCCAGCGCGCCGAATATCTGCTGGAACATGGCATGATCGACATGGTTGTTCACCGTAGCGAATTGCGTGACACGCTGGCCCGGGTGATCGGCTATCTGGCCCCTCGCGCCGCCGCCTGACGCCTTCGCGCGAGGGATAAAGGGCCATGCCCGACCACGCCGTCTCCGATGACCCGGGGGTTCAGGCCCAGCTGGACCGTCTGGCGACACTTTCGCCTGGCGCCGACATATTGGGCCTCGACCGCATCACACGCCTGCTCGACCGGCTGCGCGACCCGCACCGAGCGTTGCCGCCTGTCTTCCATGTCGCGGGCACCAACGGCAAAGGCTCGACCTGCGCCTTCCTTCGCGCCGCGCTGGAAGCGGATGGCAAGAGCGTGCATGTCTTCACCTCCCCACATCTCGTCCGCTTCAACGAACGCATTCGCATCAACGGCCAGTTGATCAGCGACGAAGCGCTCGCCCATTATCTCTCCCGCGTCCTCGACGTGGCGGAGGGGATCGGCGCCAGCTTCTTCGAAGTTACCACCGCCGCCGCCTTCCTCGCCTTTGCCGAGCATCCCGCCGACGCCTGCATCCTGGAAGTCGGTCTCGGCGGCCGCCTAGATGCTACCAACATCATCGAAAGCCCCGCCGTCTGCGGCATTGCCCAGCTTGGCCTCGATCATCAGGCATTTCTCGGCAACAGCCTGCGCGCCATCGCTACCGAAAAGGCGGGCATAGCGAAGCCCCGCGCGCCGCTGGTGACCCAACGCTATCCTGAACCCCTTTTCCCCGTGATGCGCGAAGCCGCCGCCCGCGCCCGCACCACCTGGCTCCCCATGGGTCAGAGTTGGGACGCCGCCAGCTACCGCGACCGCCTCCATTATCGCGACGTTCAGGGGCGGATCGAAACCCCGCTTCCTCGCCTGCCCGGCGCGCATCAGGTGCAGAACGCCGCGCTCGCCTTCGCCATGCTGCGTCACCAAAGCGCCGTGCCGGTGAGCGAAGCCGCGCTAAAGGCTGCGCCTCTCTGGGCTCACTGGCCTGCACGCCTCCAGCGCCTAGACCACGGCCCGTTCCTGGCCCCGCTTCCACCCGAAAGCGAAGCCTGGCTCGACGGTGGCCACAATGCGGGAGCGGGCGAAGCCATCAGCGCCTTTTTCACCGCCGACCGTCTCGGCGGCGGCAAGCTGCAACTCATCATCGGCATGCTCGCGAACAAGGATGTCGATGCCTATCTCGCGCCCTTCGCCGGCCGCATCGCCCATATTCACGCCCTGCCCGTCCCCGGTCACGACCATCACCCTGCCGACCGCTTCGCCGCCGTCGCTGCCCGCTGGGGCATTGGTTGCACGGCTAATGATACGCCCGCGCAAGCCATCGCCGCAATCGCAGCGGAGCCGCATCACCGCCCCCCACAGCTGCTGATCGCCGGCTCCCTCTATCTCGCTGGCGAAATTTTGCGGCTGAACGATCAATATCCCGACTAATTGCACTTGCGATTGACTCGCAATAGCGTAACCTGAACTCCGTCACGCAACGGATAAAAAGGTGCACGCCCCATGGCTTATGGAGAGACCAGCCCCCTCGATCTGCCCCGCCCGCTCCCAGGCGGCTATGGCAACCGCCTCTTCCTCTACGTGATGCGCCGTATGGCCAGCGCTGGCGTGGATGACGCCCATGCCGCCAACGCCATGCTTGGCGCTTTCGGCCGCAGCTATCGCCGTCCGCTTATCCTGATGCGGGCGATGATGCTGGAACTCGCCCGCTGCGCGACGCGCAAGATATTGGTCGCGCCCTGCTGCTGCGCCCGTATGACCGCTGACGAAGCCCTGCTCATGCAATCCATCGGGACCGCGCTTCAGCATCCCCATGATGCTTATGAGCAACTCACCTCATTGCTCGGCACCGATGATGCGCTGGGCGCCCTCACCTGCCTGCAGGCCGTCTCGCAGGCGCATAGCGATCTTGGCCGCCCGCTCGACCTTTACGCCGGAGCCTGACCCCCCTCATCGGTTGCCGCGCTGCCCACGCTCGAATCGACGAGCCCACTGCGCATCATCAGCCAGAACAGGATGATGCCGGGCAGCGCCAGCACGGTGGTCAACACATAGAAATCGACATAGCCGAACCGCTCTATCAGCGCGCCCGCACTTGTCCCGGTCAGGAACCGCCCGACGATGCTCGCCGCCGCTGAAATCATCGCATATTGCGCGGCGGTAAAGCGCAGGTCGCACAGGGCCGAAAAATAGGCGACCACTGCAACTCCGCCGATCCCGCTCGCGAAATTTTCAAAGCCGATCGCGCCCGCCATGCCGATATTGCTTTTTCCTGCGGCAGCCAGCGCGGCGAAGCTGAAGTTGGAAATAGCCATCAGCACCAGGCTGATCAGCACCGACCGCTTCAATCCCAATCGCGCATAAAGCACGCCGCCCACGAAAATCCCGGCCAGCAGCGCCCAGAAGCCCACGCCCACATCATAGAGCGCGATCTCCTCATTACTATAACCCAGGTCGTTGAACAGCAGCCGGAAGGTCAGATTCGCCAGCGTGTCGCCGATCTTGTGGACGATGATGAACAGCAGCACCAGCAACGCGCCCTTGCGCTTGAAGAAGTCAACGAACGGCCCGATGATCGCCTGCACCAGTTCTCCGCCGCTCTTGCGCCCTGCAATCTCCCGGTGCCGCTCAGGCTCTCCCACCACCAACGCCGCCAGCATCGCGGGCAGCGCAAAGAGCGCGCAGACCAGATAGGCGACGGTCCAATCCCAATATTGCGCCAGCACCAGCCCCAGCGCGCCCGCTGCCGCCGCGCCGATGCGCCACCCATATTGGGACATACCCGCACCGATCCCAAGTTGCTCGGGTCGCAATATCTCGATGCGGTAGCCATCGATGATGATATCGAAAGTCGCCCCCGCAACTCCCAGCAGGATCGCGGCGCGCACCGTCGCCATCAAGTCCGCCGCCGGATCGACCAGCGCCAGATTGACCACCGCCGCCATCACCAGAACCCCGGCCAGCAGCATCCAGGACACACGCTGCCCCAGGCGATGCAGCAGCGGCAGCTTGACCCCCTCGACCACCCAGGCCCACAGCCATTTGAGATTATAGGCGAGCAGGACCAGGCTGAACGCCGTCACGCTCTTCTTGTCGATCCCGTCCTGCGCCAATCGCGAGGACAGGTTCGCTCCAATCATCGCAAATGGGAAACCGGACGAAATCCCCAGGAACAGGGCCGCCAGCGGCGCCTTCTCGACATAGGGCTTCACCGCATCCAGCCAGCTTCTGGTGCCGATCGCGATGTCCGTCATGATTAGCTGCGCCCCCGAATATGCTTAGGGGTCACCATATGGCCAAATGCCGGAGAAACAAGCGGAAGGCGTTGGATCGGGCGAGCAGGAGAAAGGGAACTCTCCCGACCCCAGCTTCGCTGAGATGACAAAAGGGTGGTAAGCGAAACGGCAGGTTTCATGCATCGGACGACGAAATCCGCTGTTCCGCAGTCATGTCAGTCGATGATATCGGCACCCTCCGCGTTCAAACGGGCGAGACCGTCCTTCATTTGTTGTAGCCGTTCAGGCGGGTGCCCTTGCCACTTCGTCACTTCGGCAATGACTCGCAGCGGGTCACGGGAGCGATAGGACAGCGTCGGATTGCCAGGAAACCTCTTGTCCGTCAGATTGGGATCGTCTTCAAACGGTCCAGCCGGTTCCACAACATAAATCCGTTCGCACCCGTCGCCGATGGCCAGTTCTGCGCCCCAGATCGCAGCATCCAGCGTGCCCGAGAAATATACCCAGGATAGCGGCCTGGCTTCGGCAAAGTTGGATTGGTAGCCGACGACGATCAAGTCTCCGGGTTTCAGATCGGCCTTGGTTCCATGGAAGAATGATCGTGAAAACATGCTGGCAATCGCTGACATAGGCTCGATGCTCCTTTGACTTAAATCGACGGCCGTTTTCTTGACTCAAGGCCCCCGGCTTGCCGCAAGCCCCGCCCTTGGTTAGATAGTGATGGTAGGGAATGCGGCGACTCCCTCATACTAGCATCCAGCGACACACTTAGGTGGGCGATAAGCCTCACGTTCGATGTTGGGTGGCTTCGACTTCCATTCGCCGGTTTGTCCGCTTCTAGCTGCTCAGCTTCCTGAGCGGAACGGCGGGGATTGGTCGCTAACTACAACTTTACCGTCATGCCGGCCTTGAGCCGGCATCCCGCTTCTTCTGATTGCAATGTTAAGCAGGACCCCTGATCAAGTCCGGGGTGACGAAGAACTGGCGACCGAAAATTGATCATCAGCAGATGCGAACAAACGCCGTTCACCTAAACGAAATCGAAGGTCCAGACCTCGCGGGAACGACCATAAGCCCACCACCCAGGTCACGAAAACAACCGCAGCCGCTGCGGCAGCCGCGCCGGCTCATCGCCCCGCATCAGCGCCTCAATCGCTGAAATCGACCCCAGCAAGTCCCGCGGCAGATAGGGCTTCGAAAGGCATCCCACCGCCATTTCATGAGCGTCAACCGGACAAGCCCCCGTCACGAACAGCACCGCCAAACCCTTCTCATGCGCATGCCGCGCCACATCGATCCCGGTCTTGTCGCCATGCAGCGTGATATCGGCGATCACCAGATCGACCTCATCTACTTCGATCACGCTGACTGCATGATCATAGTCCTCCACTGTCGCAGCGACGCGATAGCCCGCCTGCTCCAGCACATGCTCATTGTCGAAAGCGATCAGCGGCTCATCCTCGACAATCAGCACGCTGCGGATCGCCTTGCCTCGCAGCCTCGGCTTTGAGTCCCCTTTGACTAACCCGAAAAACATTTGCCGATCCGCCCCATTTCCGCCATGCAGCCGATCAAACGCGCAGCGCCAGCTGGGAGTTGCGGCCCTCCCCCTCGCATGGGCGACGGGACGGCACTATTCGTCATTTAAACGGCATTCCTGATATGGGAATGCCCTCGCTTCGTTAAAAGGAACCGCCGCGTGGAGCCGCCGAAAAAATCTGGACCGCCCCGCCGGGCAGGACCTGGTGGTCCCCGACGCCCTGCCGATGGCAAGCCCGCCAACGGCCCGCGCTCCGCCCGCCCGCCGTTTCGAAAGGCGAAAGCGGCTCCGGCCAAGCCCGCCAATCCTCACCCTGCACGCGCTGCGGCGGCGGCCAGCGGCAAGAATGAGCCGCAACGCATCGCCAAGCTGCTTGCCCGCGCGGGCGTCGCCTCGCGCCGCGAGATCGAGCGGATGATCGAGGATGGCCGGGTGACCTTGGATGGAGAGGCGATCACCACGCCCGCCACGCTGCTGACATCGCTCAACGGCATCGCGGTCGATGGCAATCCCGTGGCGCAGCCCGCACCCACGCGCCTGTTCCTCTTCCACAAGCCGTCGGGCTATCTCACGACAGAACGCGATCCGCGCGGCCGTCCGACCATCTATGACCGGCTGCCCGCCGACTTGCCCCGCCTCATGCCGATCGGGCGGCTCGATATGACGACCGAAGGGCTGCTACTCCTCACCACTGACGGCGAATTCAAGCGCCAGATGGAACTGCCCGCCACCGGCGTTCCCCGGACCTATCGCGCCCGCGCCTTCGGAGAGGTCAGTCAGGCCCAGCTTGAGGATCTGTTCATGGGCATAGAGATTGATGGCATCCGCTATGGTCAGATCGAAGCCAATCTGGAGCGCCGCACCGGCCGCAACCAGTGGATCGAAATGACGCTGACGGAAGGGAAAAACCGCGAAGTGCGGCGCGTCCTTGAGCATCTCGGGCTCCAGGTGAACCGCCTCATTCGAACCAGCTACGGCCCCTTCCATCTAGACGAACTCGCCTCCGGAGCGGTGGAAGAGGTGCGGCAGCATGACCTGGTCGTCTTCCGCAAGAGCCTTAAAACCCCGCAGCCATAACTTCTCCCCTTCGCCCCGAGCTTGTCGAGGGGCTCCACTTCTTCTGCACGGATGCCGCCATGAGAATAATCGCAGGCCAATGGCGAGGCCGCCCACTTGTCGCCCCGAAAGGCGACGCCACCCGTCCCACTGCCGACCGGACGCGCGAAACCCTCTTCTCCATGCTGCTAAGCCGCCTCGGCTCCTTTGAAGGGCTTAGCGTGGGCGATTTCTTTGCGGGCTCCGGGGCGCTGGGCTTTGAAGCCTTGTCCCGTGGCGCAGCAAGCTGCCTCTTCGTGGAACAGGATCGCGCAGCGCTGGACGCGATCCGCGCCAATGGCGAAAAACTGGGGGTCCGCCCCGACATCCGCCAGAGCAGCGTCCTCTCGCTCGGTCCGGCGCCTAAGCCGCTCGACCTCATCTTCATGGACCCGCCCTATAATAGCGGGGCAGGCGCAGTGGCGCTCGACAAGCTCAGCCGCCTTGGCTGGACCAGCGCCGCCACTTGGATCAGCATAGAAACCGATCGCCGGGAGGATGTGGAGGTCAAAGGCTTCGCCATTGACGCCAACCGTGATGTAGGAAAAGCGCGCCTGACGCTCCTCCGGGCCGAACCTTAAAGCTCCCCTCCCGCAAGCGGGAGGGGCCAGGGGTGGGCTCGCCTCCGCTCACAATTCAAGCAGCCTCGGCATCCTCATAAGCCTGCGCCTCCTTGCCGATCAAAATCTCGGCCAGAAACCAATAGGCTTTGCCCCAGGCGTTCAGCACCGCATCGGTCGCGACCTCTTCACCCAGCACATCGCGGATGGCAGGCAGCAGCGCCTCGGCGACCTTGGGATAATGCTCCGCCTTGACGCCAGTCTCCACATGCCGCTGCACCATCCGTGCGACCGCGCCCTGCAGCGCCTGCAGCTTGTCGATATTTTCGGCATAGCCCAGGATCGCGGCAGCCAGCCGCTTCGGCTGCTCGCCGCTGTCCTGCGCGCCCTGATCGAACATGTCCTTGATCGACGGGTCCTGGAAAAGCCGCTTGTACATCGCAGTGGTGATCTCGACCCCATGGCTACGCAGCGCCGGAGCGGTTGCCTTGACGATCGCGATGGTTTCAGCGCTGAGCTGGCTCATGATGCACCCCTTTTGGTTGAAGACTCGATAAAGGTGCATTTATTTTGCATGTTTGGACATGTAAATAGAATATATGTTTGATCCCTCAACTTCATTCTTTTAACGCATTCCCTCATGCAATTGACCCGCCACACCGATTACGCCCTCCGCGTCCTCATCCACTTGGCGGTATCGCCCACGGGCCGCGCGACCATCTCGGAAATCGCCGACAGCTACAGCCTTTCACGCAATCATCTCATGAAAGTAGTCCATCATCTGGGCCAAGGCCGTTTCATCACGACCCAGCGGGGCCGCGGCGGCGGCTTCATCCTAGCGCGCCCGCCCGAGGCGATCATGCTCGGCGAAGTAATCCGTCATACCGAAACAGACATGAACCTCGCGGACTGCGGCGGATGCGCGCTTCGTCCCGCGTGCGGCCTTTCCGGCATATTGAAGGCGGCAACCGCCGCCTTTCTCTCCGTGCTCGACCAACACAGCCTAGCCGATGCCGCACGCGACAAGGCCGGGCTCGCGGCACTTATCGCCGCGCTGCCCGGCCCCGCCTCGTTAGCTAGCGATGCCTGCGCGAAGCCCGCTTCGAACGCGGCGCTTCACCAGGATTGATGCAGCTGTCCTGCACTGTCCTGCTGCATAACGGATAGTCCTTACCGCCTGCCGGCGGAGGGGTCATATTCCCGCCAACTGTTACTGGATTGGCCGAACTGCCAACCGGGGCTGTCGGGTCAGTGGGCACACCAGCAGGGGCGGGCGTCATGCCTGTACTCGGCGGAACCGCCCCGGTTGATTGACCCGCGTTCGGGTCAGCTGGAGTAGCCGGTGCTGCGGGGGTCGCAGCCTCACCGGGTTCACCTGGTGTAGCGGGCGTTGCAGGAACCGCAGGGTCTCCTGGTGGCGCTGTGTTGGTTGCGGGGGGTTGCCCCACGCTACCTGGCGCACCTTGAGCGATCGCAATCCCGGCAGCGCCCGTGCCAAAGGCCAGCATCGCGGCGCCTGCAAGCATGATCGATTTCATCGGGTCATCCTTTCCTGTTCGTCACCCCGTTCTGCCTCTTGGCTGGTGAAGAACAGCATCGGTGACGCACGCGTTCCGATATCGGCGACGAACCGTTGCTTAGCTGCCATCAGGCGATTGCTCCATCCCTCAACCTTCTGGATAGCGTTCAAACCGGGGAAGTTTGTGGACCGACCCCATCCAAGGTGCGGCCTCAGCCCATTGCACATGAACAGAAGGAGGGAAGATCGACGGGTCGTCGAGCGTAGCCGTCTGAATATCGACCATAGCGGGAAAGGCGGCGGGGTTACGGTAAAAGAGCCCCGTGCCACAATCCGCGCAGAATTGCCGGGTAGCATTTTCCGATGACCGATACGCTTTCGGTTCTCCCTTCACCTTGACCTTATCTTCACGAAACAACGCCCATCCGACCATCGGCGCGCCGGCGCTCCTACGACAGTCAGAACAATGGCAGAGCGCACTGTAAACCGGTTCACCCTGCACCTCGAACTGGATGGCTCCACATTGACACCGTCCCGTCGCCATGACCTTTCTCCTTGCGCTATTCGCCTTTTGTTCTCATAGATCAGACTAACCTGCAAGGGCGTGGCTCTTGCTCCGCTGCACCTTGCTCCCTAGTTGTTGACCATGACTCTGCCCGCCCCTTCGCCCGATGATCCTGCCTATCTTCGGGGTCTCAACGCTCCGCAGCGAGAGGCCGTGCTCACGACCGAAGGGCCGGTGCTGGTGCTTGCGGGCGCGGGCACTGGCAAGACTGCTGCACTGACGGCACGCTTGGCGCATCTTATCGCGACCCGCCGCTCTTACCCTTCTGAAATCCTGGCCGTCACCTTCACCAACAAGGCCGCCCGAGAGATGCGCGAGCGCGTCGGGCGGATGATCGGTC
The DNA here is from genome assembly GCF_001658005.1 of Sphingobium sp. EP60837. Lineage (NCBI taxonomy): Bacteria > Pseudomonadati > Pseudomonadota > Alphaproteobacteria > Sphingomonadales > Sphingobiaceae > Sphingobium > Sphingobium sp. EP60837. Next base: position 299,620 of record NZ_CP015986.1, read on the forward strand.
CCGCGGTAGAGGGCATGCCATGGCTGGGCACTTTTCACGCCATCGCCGCCAAGATGCTGCGCCGTCATGCCGAACTGGTGGGCCTCCAATCCAACTTCACCATCCTGGATACGGATGACCAACTCCGGTTGATGAAGCAGTTGATCCAGGCTGAAGGGATTGATGAGAAGCGGTGGCCCGCTCGTCAGCTTGGTGGTTTGATCGACCAATGGAAAAACAAGGGGCTAACGCCCGAGGAGATTGGCGCCGGAGAGAGCGAGGCATATGCCAACGGGCGCGGACAGAAGCTGTATGCTGCCTATCAGGCGCGGCTCCGCGATGTGAACGCCTGCGATTTCGGCGACCTCCTGCTCCATGTCCTGACGATTTTAAAGCGTCATCGCGATGTGCTGGAAAGCTATCAGCAACGGTTCCGTTACGTGATGGTCGATGAATATCAGGATACGAACAGCAGCCAGTATCTCTGGCTTCGGCTGCTGGCTCAACAGCGCAAGAATATTTGCTGCGTGGGGGACGACGACCAGTCCATCTATTCCTGGCGCGGCGCAGAGGTCGCCAACATATTGCGCTTCGAAAAGGATTTCCCGGGCGCGAAGATCGTCCGCCTCGAACAGAATTACCGATCGACCCCCCACATCCTCGGCGCGGCTTCGGGTGTCATTGCGGAGAATGGCAACCGGCTCGGGAAAACTCTCTGGACCGACATCGACATTGGGGAGAAGGTTCGCATCATCGGGGTTTGGGATGGCCCGGAGGAAGCTCGTCGTGTCGGCGACGAAATCGAAACCATCGAACGATCAGGCCAGTCGCTCGATGAGGTCGCGATCCTTGTAAGAGCGCAGCATCAGACGCGGGAGTTCGAAGACCGATTTATCCAGATCGGCCTGCCCTATCGGATCGTGGGCGGCTTTCGTTTCTATGAACGTGCGGAAATTCGCGACGCCCTGGCCTATCTGCGACTCGTCAATCAGCCCGCCGACGATCTGGCGTTCGAAAGGATCGTCAACGTCCCCAAGCGCGGTTTGGGTGACAAGGCTGTCGAAAAGCTCCACCGCCTCGCGCGAGCCGAGGGCATTCCCCTGGCACTTGCGGCCGCCCGCATCCTCGACACGGACGAAATGACGCCGCAGGCCCGCCGCAGCCTCGGCGCGTTTATCGGCGACCTTGCGCGTTGGCGCGACCGTGCTGCCCAGCTTCCTCATGCTGAACTGGCCCGCCAGATCCTGGACGAAAGCGGCTACACCGCCATGCTTCAGGCAGAGCGCACGGCCGAAAGCGCGGGCCGCTTGGAGAATCTCAACGAACTTGCCCGCGCGATGGAGGAATATGAAACGCTGGGGGCGTTCCTAGAGCATGTGTCGCTGGTCATGGACAATGACGCTCAAGCTGAAGAGCGCAAGATCACGATTATGACCATCCACGCCGCTAAGGGGCTGGAGTTCGACACCGTGTTCCTCGCGGGTTGGGAAGAGGGCATTTTCCCCTCTCAGCGAGCGCTCGACGAAGGTGGCCTCAACAGCTTGGAAGAAGAGCGGCGCCTCGCCTATGTCGCAATCACGCGCGCCCGGAAGCTGTGCATCATCCTTCACGCCGCCAACCGTCGTATCTATGGGCAATGGACCAGTTCCATCCCTTCCAGATTCGTTGGTGAGTTGCCGCCCGAACATGTCGAAGAAGAAAGCAGCATGGCTGGTGGCGCGTCGCTCTGGCGAGCAAACTGGTCGGAGCGGGCAGATCCCTTCGCCAATGTTCAGCGCGGCTCCGGGCGTGGTCCCGGCTGGCAGCGGGCGCAACAAAGCGGTCAATTCACTCGCGAACCTTTACGCATCGTCGAAGCCCGCTCCTCGGCCGTGTCACTCGGAAATAAGGGGCGGGACGATATGAGCGTCGGCCTACGCATTTTCCACCAGAAGTTCGGCTATGGGACTGTGGCGGAGATCGAGGGCAACAAGTTGGAGATCGATTTCGAAACCGCAGGCCGCAAGCGCGTGATGGATAGCTTTGTCCAGCCCGCTTGATAGCGGGCCGTTCGTTGACGCGGTACAGGTCCAGGCGTAATCTCGTCACGCAAGTCGCCGCTTGATGACGCGATCAGGCGGAAAGGATGTTGCGATGATCTGCTTCGCATTCCGCTCCTCCTGTTTTAGGCCGCTGGCTGTCTGCCTGATGCTTATCTTTCTGTTCGAAGCAAATGCCGGATCTGCCCAATCCATAATACTCCCGGAAGGGCTGACGATTACCCTGGAGACGCGGCAGGATGTGTCCTCAAAGTCGACGAAGGAAGGCCAATCAATAGATCTAGCAGTGACCAAGCCCGTCGTGATCGGCGGCGTGACTGTTATTGCCGCCGGAACCCCTGTCATCGGCGAAGTGATGCGGGCAAGTGACAATGGCCTGCTCGGCCGATCCGGGAAGCTCAATATCCGCGTGAGCAGGGTGAGGGCCGGTCAGCAAGATGTGGCGGTGCGCGGAGAGCGCAATGTCGAGGGGAAATCCGGCACGCTCAACTCGGTTGGCGCAGGCATCGTTTTTCTCCCATTGGCCATTCTTGTACGCGGCAAGGATGTGCCATTGCCGGCTGGCACCACTTTTGACGTCTATGTCGATAAGGAGATCGCTATCGCTACCACCGGACCGGCGAGCATGAACATGGGCGCCAACCCCTCACCACCCCCGCCCGAGTCGAACGTGATTAGAGCTATAGACCCTAATGAAGCCCTCACGCCCTAATGTGCGGCGAATGCGGCAGCGTGATTTGCAAAGCTCGACCTACCACCCGGCAGCAGGTGATTGAACAGGCATAGGCACAATAACGCCAGACACCTCGCTTCCGGACCGCATGTTTCCACGGCATCCGCAACTATATCTCTGTCGGATATATGGTGGAGCCTAGCGGGATCGAACCGCTGACCTCCTGCATGCCATGCAGGCGCTCTCCCAGCTGAGCTAAGGCCCCATCATGGAGCGACATCATACCGCGTCCTAATGGATCAGGCCATGACCGGTATCAGGACCGTCGGCCAATGTCTGGACCGTCACGCAGCATCTGGAAGTGTCGATCAAGGTTGCCTGCAACCTCCCCACACCCCTCGCTTGCGATCAGACGTTTTACCGGAAGCCATCCGCGGGACGGCTCAACTCCGGCAAAACTGGTGGAGCCTAGCGGGATCGAACCGCTGACCTCCTGCATGCCATGCAGGCGCTCTCCCAGCTGAGCTAAGGCCCCGTTTCCAGTGTCGGCGCCGTTTGGGTCCGGCGCCTCGGAGGTCGCTGCCATTAGGTGGCAGCTTCCTCCTTGGCAAGCAGAAAATTACTTAATTGTCGTCGTCGCCGTCATTGCCGCCAGCATCGACACCCAAGTCGTCGTCACCGCCCAGATCGACATCGTTGTCCGGCGAATCCCCATCGTCATCGACATCCAGATCCAAGTCCAGATCGTCGTCCGCCGCCTCCATCTCGCCGTCGGCCGTCTCGATGACCTTCTTCGGTGCTTCTTCATAAGGCAGCGGCTGCTTCGACTTCAGCACCGGCTCGGGTTCCCAGGCGGTGCCGCAGTTGATGCAGGTAACCGGGTCATCCTTGCCCAGGTCATAGAAGCGCGTCGCACATTTCGGGCAGCTACGCTTCGTGCCCCATTCAGCCTTGACCATGTCCGGGCTTGTCCTTCTTACGAGTGGCTTAAACAGAAATCACGCGGCACGACTATGTCGCCCGCGAAGCGACGCGCGCCTTGCCATAGCGGAACCGCGCTGTCAAAAGCCGGGCGCAATTTTTCAGTTCCCTGACAATCGGATTTCACAGTGACCTCTTCTTCCGATCAACCTCGTTCCATGACGTTTGGAAGCGCGCCGCCGTTATCGGGAAGCATCAACGTGCCGGGCGACAAGAGCATTTCGCACCGATCGCTGATGCTTTCGGCGCTCGCCATAGGGGAAAGCCGCGTGGAAGGTTTGCTGGAGGGCGAGGACGTCCTCGCGACCGCTGCAGCGATGCGCGCCATGGGGGCGCAGATCAGCCGGGACGAGGACGGGATCTGTCATATTCGCGGGGTGGGCGTCGGCGGTTTGCTGCAGCCGCAATCGGCGCTGGACATGGGAAATAGCGGCACATCGACGCGCCTGTTGATGGGCCTGATCGCTAGCCATGCAATCACCGCGACATTTGTGGGTGACGCCTCGCTCAGCAAACGCCCGATGGCCAGGGTCACCGAACCGCTTTCCCGCATGGGCGCAAGTTTCACCACCAGTCCGGGCGACCGACTTCCACTCACCATGAAGGGCGCTTGCCCGGCTGTTCCGCTGGACTATCGCCTCCCGGTCGCCTCCGCGCAGGTCAAGTCCGCGATTCTGCTGGCAGGTCTGAACGCACCAGGCATCACCCGGATCGTGGAGCCGATCCCCACCCGAGATCATAGTGAACGGATGCTGAAGGGCTTCGGCGCAGACCTCAGCGTGGAAATGGACGCCGATGGCACCCGCTTCATCACTCTCAAGGGCGAAGCTGAACTCCGCCCGCAGTCGATCGTCGTTCCCGGTGACCCGTCCTCGGCAGCCTTCCCTATGGTTGCTGCACTTCTGGTGCCAGGATCGAAGATCACGATCGCCAATGTCGGCCTCAACACAACCCGCGCCGGCCTTATCGACCTGCTGCGGGAAATGGGCGGCGATATCGTCATAGAAAATCCGCGCGAAGTCGGCGGCGAACCAGTGGGCGACCTCGTTCTAACCGCCTCGTCCCTGAAGGGGGTCGAGCCCGACCCAGCGCGCGCGCCTTCGATGATCGACGAATATCCCGTGGCCTTCATTGCCGCCGCCTTCGCGGAGGGCCGCAGCACCTTCCGCGGCCTGGAAGAATTGCGAGTCAAGGAGTCGGATCGCATCGCGACCATGGCGGCTGGCCTTCGCGCCATTGGAGTCACGGTGGAAGAACTGGAGGACGGCATTATCATCGAAGGCAGCGGCGGCACCCTCCTGCCAGGCGGCGGCCCGATCGCCACGAAGCTTGACCACCGCATCGCGATGAGCTTCGCGGTCGCCGGCCTGATTTCGAAAACCGGTATCACCATCGACGACATGCGCCCCGTGGCGACAAGCTTCCCCGGTTTCACCGCTCTTCTGCAGTCGATCGGCGCGATCCCATGACTTTCGACCCCGCCAACGTCATAGGCTTGAGCGGCAGCGGCCTGATGGTCATCGCCTACGCCTATAGCAACATGGCGAAGCAACTGAATTTCACGTTCTTCAACCTGCTGAACCTGATTGGCTCACTACTTCTGATTTATTCGCTGACGGTTCATTTCAACGTCGCGTCGATGGCACTCGAAGTCGTCTGGGCCGTCATTGCACTCATCGGCCTCGACAAGGCGCTGAGGAAAGGCAAAGCATCATGATCATCGCCGTCGATGGGCCCGCCGCGTCAGGGAAGGGTACGATCGCCAAGGCCCTTGGACGCCATTATGGCCTGCCCGTGCTCGACACCGGCCTACTATACCGCGCAGTGGGCCTGGCGGTCCTGAAGACCGGCGGCGACCCGGATCATGAAGCCGATGCCCTGGCCGCTTGTACCTTCAAAAATGACGTCCTCAGCGAACCTGCGTTGAGGAGCGAAGCCGTCGGCTCGCTGGCCTCCCGCGTTTCCATCCACCAAAGCGTCCGTCAGGCCCTTGTTAAGCGTCAGCGCGACTTTGCCACACAGCCTGGCGGCGCGATTCTCGATGGCCGTGACATCGCCACAGTTATAGCGCCTGATGCCGACGCCAAGATTTTCGTGACCGCCAGCGTCCATGTGCGCGCGCAACGTCGCTATGATGATGCCCTGTCCCACGGCGGTCACCCTGACATGGACAGCTTGATCGCCGATATTCAGGCGCGTGATACCCGCGACATGAGTCGGGACCATGCTCCGCTTCGCGTAGCGGACGGCGCGGACTTGCTCGACACCAGTAATTTGACTATAGACGCCGCCGTCCAGCAGGCCATTGCACTGGTGGACGCCCAGTTGGAACGTCGGCGACAAGCCTGACGCGATGACGGCGCTTGGGAATCCCAGGCGCCCTTTTCGCTTATCCTCGGGGCGTCGCCCGTCATCGGTCGAACGGATGTTCGCGCGGCAATCCGGCCGTACGGGCGCTTTGGCCTGAAAGACCACCGGACACAACCGGTAGGCCAGCAATGATGAGTGAAGGAAACTACCATGGCCTCTACGGCATTCCCCTCGCGCGACGATTTCGCCGCCCTTCTCAATGATTCTCTCGGTGGCGAGGACGGCGGCTTCGAAGGCCGCGTCGTAAAGGGCACCGTTACCGGCATCGAAAACGACATGGCGTTGATCGACGTCGGCCTGAAGTCGGAAGGCCGCGTGCCGCTGCGCGAATTCGCCGCGCCGGGCCAGAAGGCTGACCTCAAGGTCGGTGACGAAGTCGAAGTCTATGTCGATCGCGTCGAAAACGCCCATGGCGAAGCGATGCTGTCGCGCGACCGCGCGCGCCGCGAAGCCGCCTGGGACAAGCTGGAATCCGAATTCACCGAAAATGCTCGCGTCGAAGGCGTCATCTTCGGCCGCGTCAAGGGTGGCTTCACCGTCGATCTCGACGGCGCCGTGGCATTCCTGCCCGGTTCGCAGGTCGATATTCGCCCGGTTCGCGACGTCACCCCGCTGATGGACATTCCCCAGCCTTTCCAGATCCTCAAGATGGATCGCCGCCGCGGCAACATCGTCGTGTCGCGCCGCGCCATCCTGGAAGAAACCCGCGCCGAACAGCGCAGCGGCCTCATCCAGACGCTGGCCGAGGGTCAAATCATCGAAGGCGTCGTCAAGAACATCACCGATTACGGTGCGTTCGTTGACCTGGGCGGCATCGACGGCCTGCTGCACGTCACAGACCTCAGCTACAAGCGGATCAACCATCCGAATGAGATGATCAACATCGGCGACACCGTCCGTGTCCAGATCATCCGCATCAACCGCGACACCCAGCGCATCAGCCTTGGCATGAAGCAGCTGGAAAGCGATCCGTGGGAAGGCGCCGCCGCCAAGTACCCGGTCGGTGCGAAGCTGTCGGGCCGCGTCACGAACATCACCGAATATGGTGCGTTCGTCGAACTGGAGCCGGGCATCGAAGGTCTGGTTCACGTTTCGGAAATGTCCTGGACCAAGAAGAACGTCCACCCTGGCAAGATCGTTTCGACCAGCCAGGAAGTCGATGTCATCGTTCTGGAAGTCGATCCCGAGAAGCGCCGCATCTCGCTCGGCCTTAAGCAGGCCCAGAACAATCCCTGGGACAGCTTTGCAGAACGTCACCCGATCGGCTCGACCGTCGAGGGCGAAGTCAAGAACGCGACCGAGTTCGGCCTGTTCATCGGGCTGGACGGCGACGTGGACGGCATGGTCCACATGTCGGACATCGCCTGGGGCATTTCGGGCGAAGACGCGCTGGCGCTGCACCGCAAGGGCGAAACGGTTCAGGCCGTCGTTCTCGACATCGACGTCGAGAAGGAGCGCATCAGCCTCGGCATGAAGCAGCTTGAGCGTGGCGGCCCGGCCGCTGGCGGCACCGCTGCGGCGGCTGCTGGCCTGGCCAAGAACTCGGTCGTCACCGTGACGGTTCTGGAAGTGCGCGACGGCGGCTTGGAAGTTCAGGCTGGCGAAGACGGCGCAGCCGGCTTCATCAAGCGCAGCGATCTTGGCCGCGACCGCGACGAACAGCGTTCCGAACGCTTCCAGGTCGGCCAGAAGTTCGACGCCATGGTCACCGGTTTCGACCGCGCCAAGAAGCCGACCTTCTCGGTCAAGGCCATGCAGATCGCCGAAGAGAAGCAGGCTGTGGCTCAGTATGGTTCGTCCGACAGCGGCGCATCGCTGGGCGACATCTTGGGTGAAGCGCTCAAGGCGAAGAACGAAGGTTAATCTCCTTAGAGATCTAACTTAAGTAATAGAGCCCGTCGGAAGTTCTTCCGGCGGGCTTTTTTAATCCCAAAATGAGAAAGCAACTACCGACATTGGATAATTGTCAGAAGGTAACGGATTCACTATGAATTAAGTGGGAACCAGAAGGGGGAGCTGGAGGACCAATGATACGCTCAGAATTGATACAGACTCTAGCAGAGGAAAATCCGGACCTCGGCCTTCAAGAGGTCGAAAGGATTGTTGACCTTTTCTTCAAAGAGATTGTGGACCGCCTTTCCAACGGTGGCAGGGTGGAGTTGCGCGGGTTTGGCGCCTTCACGACCCGCGCAAGAGATGCGCGCACAGGCCGGAATCCGCGCACGGGGGAGCAGGTGCCGGTATCCGCAAAGCGCGTTCCCTATTTCAAACCGGGCAAGGAAATGCGCGAGCGGTTGAACAGCAAAGCGCACTAAGCATCAGCGCATCTTGACCTGCGCACGCGGAAACGTCAGGGGAAGCGCCACGCGGACGTGGCGAAATCGGTAGACGCAGCGGACTTAAAATCCGCCTCCCCCTGGGAATGCGGGTTCAAGTCCCGCCGTCCGCACCAGCAAATAGGCTAGTTCCGCCGGGGGGCTGGATATTCTGCGCGCTTCCCGCAATGATAAATCATGGCCGGCGCAATCAATCCTCAAAGCTTCAGCGATTCCCTGGTTATTCTGGGGGCTGCCGGATTGGTTATCCCCGGTTTCGCGCGCTTCCGTATCAGCCCTGTGATCGGTTTCATCCTGGTAGGTCTCGCCGTGGGGCCGTCAGGGCTGGGCGCGCTCGTCGGTGAACATCCCTGGCTCTATCACGTCACCATCTCGAATAGAGAAGCGATAGAGCCATTCGCCGAACTTGGCGTCATATTGCTGCTCTTCTCAATAGGTCTGGAACTAAGTTTCCGCCGCCTGTGGACCATGCGCGCTCAAGTCTTTGGTGTTGGTGCAACCGAATTGATCGGCAGCGCAGCAATCATAGCCTTGGGTCTTTATTTGCTGCAACAGCCACTCGCCGGAGCGATCGGCCTCGGCTTGGCTCTTGCCTTGTCCTCAACGGCCGTCGTGCTGCCGATGGTGGGAACACAAAGCGCGGTTGGGAAGGCTGCTTTTGCGATGCTGCTGTTTGAGGACCTTGCGCTGGTCCCCATCATCTTCATGCTGGGTGCACTTGCGCCATCCGTCGCATCCAGTCCCGACGGTGCTTGGGGCGAATTGGCTGATACGCTGTTGAAGGGCGGGATCACTATCGCTGTCATGCTGATCCTCGGCCGGATCTTCCTCCCACACATCTTCAGCCAGGCTGCCCGCACGAAAAGTCCTGAAGTTTTTCTTGCGGCCAGCCTGCTGGTCGTGATCGTCTCCAGCATCGCTACTTCGCTCGCGGGTTTGTCGCCCATCGTCGGAGCATTGCTGGCCGGCCTGCTTATTGCCGAAACCGAATATCATGGCGAAGTGGAAGTCATGACCGCGCCGTTCAAGGGCCTTGCCCTGGGCGTCTTCCTCATCACTGTCGGCATGAGTTTGGATGTGCGGGTCATCCTGGCGAACTGGCCCAGCCTTGTGCTGGCGGTCGTGGGCGTGGTCCTCGCCAAGACCCTGGTGACAGCCGCTCTCCTGTATGTCTCTGGGGCGCGCAAGGGTGTTGCGCTGGAGGTTGGCGTACTCATGGCCAGCCCATCAGAAACGACGCTGATTGTTCTCTCTACTGCGGCCGCGGCCAAACTCATCCTGCCATCCACGGCAGCCTTCTGGCAGATCGTAACCGCGATCGGTCTCACCATCACTCCCCTTCTCGCCCGCATCGGCCATGACATAGCGCGGAGGCTGGAGATGGCGCTCGGAGAAGAGGCGCCGGAGCCGCAGCAGGAAAGCACCGAAGCCGCCGCCGTCGTGATCGGCTTCGGCCGCGTCGGTCGCATGGTGTGCGATCTGCTGCGCGTCCACAACCAGCGCTTCACGGTTGTGGAGTCCGACCCTGACGTCGTCGCCGAGGGCCGCCGGGGCGGTTATCCGATCCTCTTCGGCGATGTGTCCCGCACGGAAATGTTGGACAAGCTACGTCTTGGCCATGCGCGCGCACTGATCCTCACTATGGATGACCCGGTTCTGTCCATCCGCGTGACCAAGCGCGTGCGTGGATGGGTGCCCGATTTACCCATCATCGCTCGCGCACGCGACACGGATCATGCGGCGCAGCTCTACAGGGCGGGTGCCAGCGACGCTGTTCCAGAGACGCTGGAAAGCTCCCTACAGCTCGCCGAGACGGCGCTTGTTGACCTCGGGATCGCGATGGGGCCGGTAATCGCCTCCATTCACCAGACCCGTGAGGACCTGCGCATGGGTATCAAGGATGCCGCGCAGTTGGAAACTGCGCCGAAGCTGCGACGCTTGCGGCCCGACGAGGTGCCTTAGCAAGTGGGCCCCAGCCAACCGCTGGTTATCACGCGTCTGAGCCAGATTTTCGGATGAATCAAGGAACCGCGCGCCGCATAGCGCGGCGGCGAGGCGTAGGAGAGGATTTTTAGCCTCTTGGGTTGCGCTCACCTCCCGAGATGCCAGCTTTCGCTGGCATGACGGTATGGTAGCACATGAAGGTATGGTGGTGACGGCACTACGCCGTTCTCCTGCTTCACGGCAGGGGAACGGCGCTCGTCAGGCAGGAACCTTTGCGAGAGCGGCCTTCACCGCTTCGATCGCAGCGCTGGCCTTGTCCCCTTCGGGACCGCCGCCCTGCGCCATGTCGGGGCGACCACCGCCGCCCTTGCCGCCAAGTGCTTCAACGCCAGCGCGGACAAGGTCCACGGCGCTGATCGTGCTAACCAAGTCATCGGTTACGCCAACGGCGATGCTCGCCCGGCCATCGACCACGGCGAGGACGGCGGACACGCCGCTCCCGAGGTTCGCCTTGTTCTGATCGACCAAGCCGCGCAGTTCCTTGGGATCGAGACCCTCGATCACCTGGCCGATGAAGTTGATTGATCCAACCTGTTCAGGACCTGCCGCCTGGGCCAAGCCGCCGCCGCCAAGGGCCAGCGCCTTCTTCGCTTCAGCCAACTCGCGTTCCAGCTTGCGGCTTTGCTCGACCAGCGCGGCGATGCGTGCGGGCACTTCCTCCGGCGTCGTTTTGAGCGCGGCGGCGGATTGACGCAGGCGATCCTCGCGATCGGAAAGCCAGAGGCGCGCAGCTTCGCCGGTCAGCGCTTCGATGCGGCGAACGCCCGAAGAGACGGCACTTTCCGAGATGATCTTGAAGAGAGCGATATCGCCCGTCGCGCGGACATGAGTGCCGCCGCACAGTTCGACGGAATAGCTGTGGGCGTCGCCCTTACCCATGGAAAGCACGCGCACTTCGTCACCATATTTTTCGCCAAACAGCGCCATCGCGCCCGCCTGGATGGCGTCATCGGGCGTCATCAGGCGGGTCGTAACCGACTCATTATGACGAATCTGCTCGTTCACATCAGCTTCGATCGCGGAGATCTGGCTGTGGGTCAGCGCTTCGGGATGAGAGAAGTCGAAGCGCAGGCGATCCGGCGCGACGAGGCTACCCTTCTGCGTCACATGCGCGCCTAACTGGTGGCGCAGGGCAGCGTGCAGCAGGTGAGTGGCGCTGTGGTTGGCGCGAATGCGGTCGCGGCGGTTCACATCAACGGTGAGGTGAACCGTGTCGCCGACCTTGATGCTGCCGGCCCCGATCTTCGCCTTGTGAGCGTGCAGCCGGCCGAGCGGCTTGGAGGTATCCTCGACATCCGCGACAAGCCCCGCCTGCGAGCTGATCGTGCCAGCGTCGCCCATCTGGCCGCCACTTTCGCCATAAAAAGGCGTCTGATTTGTGATGATCGTGACCGTCTCGCCAGCTGTCGCGCTGTCGAAGTTCACACCGTCCTTGACGATCGCCAGCACCTCGCCCTCGCCCTCGGTCGAGCTGTATCCGATGAACTCGGTATTGCCTGCCTTTTCGGCGATATCGAACCAGATTTCATCCGACGCCTTTTCGCCCGAGCCCTTCCAGGCGGCGCGCGCGGCGGCTTTCTGCTCGGCCATCGCAGCGTCGAAGCCGGTCCGATCGACGCCAAGGCCCCGTGAGCGCAGCGCGTCTTCGGTCAGGTCATAAGGGAAGCCATAGGTGTCGTAGAGCTTGAACGCGGTTTCGCCGGGCAGCGTACCGCCCTCGGAAAGGTCCACAGTCGCCTCGTCGAGCAGCTTCAACCCCTTTTCCAGCGTCTGCCGGAAGCGGGTTTCCTCCCGCAGCAGCGTTTCTTCGATCAGAGGCTGGGCGCGCACCAGTTCCTGATAGGCCCCGCCCATTTCGGAAACGAGGCTGCCGACCAAACGGTGCATCAGCGGTTCCTTCGCGCCGATGATGTGCGCGTGGCGCATGGCGCGGCGCATGATGCGGCGCAGGACATAGCCGCGGCCTTCGTTCGCGGGCAGCACGCCGTCTGCGATCAGGAAGCTGGTCGAGCGCAGGTGATCCGCGATGACGCGGTGGCTGGCCTTGAACTCGCCGTCGATGGCGGTCTTGGTCAGTGCACCCGACTCTTCGATCAGCGCCTTGAAGGTGTCGGTGTCATAATTGTCATGCACGCCCTGAAGCACGGCGGCAATGCGCTCCAGCCCCATGCCGGTATCGATGCTGGGCTTGGGCAGTTCGCTGACGATCTCGTTCGCTTCCTGCTCATATTGCATGAAGACGAGGTTCCAGATCTCGACGAAGCGGTCGCCATCTTCTTCGGGGCTTCCCGGAGGACCGCCCCAGATATGATCGCCATGGTCATAGAAGATTTCCGAACAGGGACCGCAAGGACCGCTGTCGCCCATCGCCCAGAAATTATCCTTCGTCGGGATGCGGATGATCCGCTCTTCGGGCAGACCCGCAATCTTCTTCCACAGGTCGAAGGCTTCGTCGTCGGTGTGGTAAACCGTGGCGGTCAGCTTTTCCGCCGGGATGCCCCATTCCTTGGTCAGCAGGGTCCAAGCGTGAGTGATCGCCTGTTCCTTGAAATAGTCGCCAAAGCTGAAATTGCCCAGCATTTCAAAGAAAGTGTGATGGCGCGCGGTGTAGCCGACATTATCGAGGTCGTTGTGCTTGCCGCCCGCGCGGACCGACTTCTGGCTGCTAGTCGCAGTGGAATAAGGTCTTGATTCTAGGCCCGTAAAGACATTCTTGAACGGCACCATGCCCGCGTTGACGAACATCAGCGTGGGATCGTTGTGCGGCACCAGAGGCGCGGACGGAACGATGGTGTGGCCGTTAGCCCCGAAATAGTCGAGGAAAGAGCGGCGAATGTCGTTGGTCGATGTCATGCGGGCGATTTAGTGGGAAGCGCTCCAACGCACAAGCGGGGCTTTTCGTCGTATCAGCCAATCAGGTTTTCTAATCCGACCGGCAGCACGCGCGGCACGAAATGCCGCCTGTCCGTTCGCGGGCGGCATTGCTCCTATCCCAAATCAATTCTAATGCCGCTGCATGGACGACAATACCCGCCGCGCAGCCCTGGATTATCACCGCTTTCCGCAGCCGGGGAAGTTGCGGATCGAGCCAACCAAGCGCATGGTGAACCAGCGCGACTTGGCCCTGGCCTATTCCCCTGGAGTTGCGGCGCCCTGCCTGGAGATCGCCGAAGATCCCGACAAGGCGATGGAATATACCGCGCGCGGTAATCTGGTCGCGGTGATCTCCAACGGCACGGCGGTGCTGGGGCTGGGATCGATCGGCGCCCTCGCCTCCAAGCCGGTCATGGAGGGCAAGGCGGTCCTGTTCAAGAAATTCGCCGACATCGATGTATTCGATATTGAGGTGGACACGACGAACCCGGAGAAGTTCATCGAGGCCGTCGCCCTGCTGGAGCCAACCTTTGGCGGCATCAATCTGGAAGATATCAAAGCGCCGGAATGTTTCGCGATCGAGGCGGAACTGAAGAAGCGGATGAACATCCCGGTCTTTCACGACGACCAGCATGGCACAGCCATTGTCGTCGCAGCGGCGGTCCGCAATGCGCTGGTGCTGCAAGGAAAGACGCTGGCCGAAGCGCGGCTGGTCACGTCCGGCGCGGGAGCCGCTGCTCTGGCATGCGTCGATCTGCTGGTGTCCATGGGCCTGCCGGTCGAACAGGTTACCCTTACCGACAAGGATGGCGTCATACATTCGGGGCGGGAGGGCATGTTGCCCAACATGGCCCGCTACGCGCGCGACACCAACGCGCGGACGTTGCCGGAAGTGCTCCCCGGAGCGAACATCTTCCTCGGCCTGTCTGCGCCGGGCGTGTTGAAGCCGGAATGGCTGCCCTTGCTGGCGCCCAATCCCCTGATCTTCGCGCTCGCCAATCCGGAGCCTGAAATCCGGCCGGAGGTCGCGCGAGAGGCGCGGCCCGACGCCATCGTCGCGACGGGCCGGTCCGATTATCCCAACCAGGTCAACAACGTCCTGTGCTTCCCCTATATGTTCCGGGGGGCGCTGGATGCGCGAGCGACCGAGATCAACGAGACCATGAAGGCGGCAGCGGCCGAGGCGATCGCCGCCCTTGCCCGCCTGCCCGCCCATGACAGCGTTGCCCAAGCCTATGGCGGGCGCAAACTGGCTTTCGGGCCGGACTATATCATCCCCACCCCCTTCGACCCGCGCCTGATTGCGGAGATCGCCCCTGCGGTGGCGAAGGCGGCGATGGACAGCGGCGTGGCCAAGCGCTCGCTGGACCTGGACGCCTATCGCCGCTCTCTCGCGCAGCAAAATACGCGCTCGGCGCAACTGATGCTGCCCGTTTTCGAAGCGGCGCGCGGGACATGCCGCCGCATCGCTTATGGCGAGGGCGAGGACGAGCGGGTGTTGCGCGCAATCCAGGATGGCCTGGACGAAGGCATAGTTCGTCCCGTGATCGTAGCGAGGCGGCGGATACTCAAGGACAAGCTGCCCGGCCTTGGCCTGCGTTTCGAACTGGACCGAGATGTCGAGGTCGTGGATCCTGAAACCGACCATGAACTGCTGGGGGAACTGGTCGAGGCCTATCGCGCTATCGCTGCGCGCAAGGGCGTGCCCACCGCCGAACTGCTGCGTCATGTCTATCGGCGGCCTACCGTGACCGCGGCGATGCTGCTGCGCACGGGGCGGGTCGATGCTGCGCTGGTCGGCGGCAACAGCGAATATTGGGGACAGGTGGAGCATGTCCTGCGGATCATCGACCGCCGGGCGGGGCACAGTCGCATTTATGCGCTGTCGGGACTGATCCTGGATGCCGGCGCGTTGTTCATCACGGATACGCATATGGTGCCGGACCCGACGCCGGAGCAGGTTGCGGAGATGGCGGTCGCTGGTGCGACAGAGCTTCGCCACTTCGGACTTTCGCCGCGCGTCGCGCTCCTTTCCCATTCCAACTTCGGCGCATCGCACAGCCCAAGCGCGCGTAAGATGCGGACCGCGCTGCAATTGGTGCGAGCGCAGGCTCCGGACCTGACGATCGATGGTGAAATGCATGCCGACGCGGCGCTGAGCCAGTCGCTTCGCGAAAGATTGGTGCCGGATTCGCGGTTTGATGGACCTGCCAATCTTCTGGTCATGCCCAATCTGGATTCGGCAAATATTACCCTGACGGCATTGGCCGCCTCATCCAGTTCGCCCACGGTCGGGCCGATGCTGATGGGGCTCGCCCAACCTATTCATGTGCTGACCCCTGGCGTTACTGCGCGCGGTATCCTCAATCTCACCGCAATTGCGGCGGCGGAGGTCGATCGCGAAGGCTGAACTTAACCTTTTTCGTCCAAGAGGATGAACATGGTGCGGTTGATCAAAAGCCTGGCGAAGGCGGTAGGGCCGAAACTCCTTGTCGGCGGTGCGATCGGCGCTGTTGCATTGTTGGTCAGCAGCTATGTGGACCGCGGGCGGGATTTGCGCTCGTCTGTGCCGAAGGAGCCTTCAGCGCGAGCGGCCGTTGCGACCCCGGTAGCCGAGCGGAGCCGCGCCGAGCCATTGCTCGTGGATCCGCACGCGCTGGTGGTGAAAAGCGTACTGCCGATCACCCAGCCTTTCCGTCATGGCGACTATGCGTGGGACGAAAGCCAGGCTCCTGCGGCTGGCCCATTGATCATCACCGTTGATCTGAAAGCGCAGACGTTGTCTGTTTTCCGCGCAGGTCATGAAATCGGCGCCGCCGTGATCATCTATGGCGTCGACGACAAACCCAGCCCCTTGGGCGCCTTCCCCGTCACGCAGAAGGACGCCGATCATGTATCGACACTATATGACGCGCCTATGCCCTATATGTTGCGGCTGACAAATGACGGTGTCGCGATCCACGGCAGCGACGTCCAATGGGGCAACGCGACCCATGGCTGCATCGGCGTCCCCACGGCCTTCGCCCGAAAGCTGTTCAACGCGGTCAAGCTGGGCGATCTCGTCATCATCACGAACGGCAAGATGCTCAACCTCAGCCAAGCTCGCAACACTGGGTAAGCATGCTCATTCCGGGTTACAGAGCGGGTCCCCGTCGCGATCCTGCGCTCGCAGGGCAGACGCCGCATCGCTTCCCACGCGGGGAAAGCTGACGCCCTCCAGCGATCCACGCCCGTCGCACAGGTCGGCGCATTTCATGTCGAGGACGCCTGGTAGGGAAAGCTGATCGCCGTCATATTGACCCACGACGATGCAGCCGCCAGCGCTGCTGAACTTCAGGATCAGCTTGTCGCCAGCGCGCTTTGCCGTCCCCTGCCCCCGGCAACGCTCCTCTTTTCCGAAGATGGCTTCCGTGCCGAAACGAAAGTCACCTGACCGACCAGGAATGACGCATAACGCGTCGCGGCCAGCCTCATGGCTGCGTTGGAAGAGGCCGATTGGGGAGAGCTTGGCGGCATTCGCGATCACGCCGCTTTCGATCGCCGCTTGTTCCAGACCGGTCGCGGACGGTGTGTCGCCTGACGTTGTTGTGGAGCGCCCACCTTCGCCCTGACACCCCGCCAGAAGCAGCAGGGCAAACAGACTATTCCGCGGCATCAACAGCAGTCAGGCCCTCTGGTCCCACGCGGCGGAAGAAGCAGGAGCGCGCGCCGGTGTGGCATGTCGGCCCCGCCGGCACTGCCTTCACCCACAATGCGTCCTGATCGCAATCAATGCGAATGTCGCGGACTTGCAGCATATGGCCGGAGGTTTCCCCCTTTTTCCACAGCGATTGGCGGCTGCGCGACCAGAAATGGGCGAAGCCGGTCTGAATGGTCAGTTGCAGCGCCTGCTCATTCATGTGAGCGACCATCAGGACATCGCCGTTCTCGACATCGGTCACGACGGCAGTGATCAGTCCGTCACGGTCATATTTTGGATTGAGGGTCAGCCCCTTGTCGCGCGCATCGTCCATAGCCCGGCTATAGAAGGGTCGAAGGCTTCTGCGAAGCCCGCTCGAACCAGCGAAGGGAGAAAATGGGGCGATCGACGGGATCCGAACCCGCGACCTCCGGTACCACAAACCGGCGCTCTAACCAACTGAGCTACGATCGCCACAGGGCCATTCGGCCCAAGAGAGAAGCGGCACATATGCGGCCATTTGAAAGTCGTCAAGCTGACAATTGCGCGCGATGTGCGGAAAAAGAAATGGGGCGCGGACCCACGGCCCACGCCCCTTTCCATTTCAGCATACCGCTGCAATGGGGCCTTCCCCTCTTGCAGCTCAACTCCCCCTAAACCTTCAGACCGCGACGCCTGCGATTATCTCGACAAAGGCGCCCGAACCGGCGCCAGCCTTTATCAGTTGACCGAGTCCTTCAGACCCTTGCCCGCCTTGAACTTGGGCTGAGCCGAAGCCTTGATGGTCATCGTTTCACCAGTCCGCGGATTGCGGCCGGTGGAAGCCTTACGCTGCGAAACGGAGAAGGTGCCGAAGCCGACCAGGCGGACTTCGTCGCCCTTCTTCAGCGCGGCGGAAATGGAATCGAATACGCCTTCGACGGCCTTGCTGGCGTCGCTCTTGCTAAGGCCGCTGCTTTCGGCAACAGCGCTGATCAAATCCTGTTTGTTCATACCTTGGGAACCCCCTTCTAGCTTGTGAATACCTAAGGAATCGCGGCGTAGGCGGCGCAATAAGGCGTAGCTTTAAACAACTGTCAAAGGGAAAGCGACGAAGCCGCCACCTCCGATGAGATTTTCCACCAAGTGGGCAAACCTCAACGAAAATGGCGGTTGGTCGCCAGTGGTCCCCTTGTTAGTGACGGAGCGTCGCGTCTCCATCCCGCCCGGAAGCGGGGCTCGGTTGCGCGGCGAGGTCATCCTCTTCCGTCCAGGCTATCGCTTCGGGTACGGAAACTAGCGCTCTTGAAAGCACCTCGTCCACATGGGACACAGGCACGATCTCCAGCCCTTCGCGGATATTGGCGGGGATTTCCGCCAAATCCTTCTCGTTCTCCGCCGGGATGAGCACCGTCTTGATACCGCCGCGCAAGGCCGCGAGCAGCTTTTCCTTCAAGCCCCCGATCGGCAGCACCCGGCCGCGCAGCGTCACCTCGCCGGTCATCGCCACATCCTTGTGAACGGGGATGCCGGTCAGCGTCGATACGATGGTCGTCACCATGCCGATGCCCGCGGACGGACCATCCTTGGGCACCGCGCCTTCCGGAAGGTGGATGTGGATATCCTTGCGCGTGAAGATGCTGGGCTTGATGCCGTAACCCGGCGAACGAGCCTTCACATAGGAGAAGGCTGCTTGCACCGACTCGGTCATCACCTCGCCCAGCTTGCCCGTTGTCCGGATCGCACCCTTGCCAGGCACAGTCACCGCTTCGATGGTCAGCAATTCGCCACCAACCTCGGTCCAGGCAAGGCCGGTGACGGCACCGATCTGGTTCTCCTCTTCACCAACGCCGTGGCGAAACTTCCTGACGCCAGCATAATCCGCAAGATTTTCAGGCGTGATCGTGACCTTGTCATACGCGCCCTCAAGAATTTTGCGCAGGGCCTTGCGCGCCAGCCGCGCCACTTCGCGCTCCAGCGTCCGCACGCCGGCCTCGCGGGTATAGTAACGGATCAGGTCGCGCACTGCGGCCTCGGTGACCTCAAACTCGCCCTCCTTGAGGCCGTGAGCATCGATCTGCTTCGCCAGCAGGTGGCGCTGCGCGATCTCGACCTTTTCGTCCTCCGTATAACCTTCGAGCCGGATGATCTCCATGCGGTCGAGCAGCGGCTGGGGCAGGTTCAGCGAGTTGGCCGTCGTCACGAACATGATGTCGGACAGATCGACATCGATCTCCAGATAATGATCCTGGAACTTGCTGTTCTGTTCGGGGTCCAGCACCTCCAGCAGCGCCGAGGCAGGATCGCCGCGGAAATCCTGGCCAAGCTTGTCGATCTCATCCAGCAGGAAGAGCGGGTTCATCGTCCCGGCCTTCTTGAGGTTGGTCACGATCTTGCCGGGCAGCGAGCCGATATAGGTGCGGCGGTGACCCCGGATTTCAGCTTCGTCGCGCACGCCGCCCAGCGACTGGCGCACGAATTCGCGGCCCGTGGCCTTAGCGATCGAACGGCCAAGCGAGGTCTTGCCGACACCTGGAGGGCCGACGAGGCACAGGATCGGCCCTTTCAGCTTATTGGTGCGCGCCTGCACGGCCAGATATTCGATGATCCGGTCCTTGACCTTTTCCAGCGCGAAATGATCCTCGTCCAAGATCGCTTGCGCGCGCTTCAGGTCGGTCTTGACCTTGCCCCTCTTGCCCCACGGGAGGCCGAGCAGCACGTCGAGATAGTTGCGCACGACCGTGGCTTCAGCCGACATGGGCTGCATGCCCTTCAGCTTCTTGAACTCGGCATTGGCCTTGGCGCGAGCCTCCTTGCTGAGCTTGGTCTTGGCGATCTTGTCAGCCAGTTCGGCCAGCTCGTCGCCTTCTTCACCCTCGCTATTGCCCAGCTCCCGCTGGATCGCCTTCAGCTGCTCATTCAGATAATATTCGCGCTGGGTCTTCTCCATCTGGCGCTTCACGCGGCCGCGAATCTTTTTTTCGACCTGCAGCACGCCAAGTTCGCCCTCCATGAAGGCGAACACCATCTCCAGACGCTTCACGGGGTCAGCCTCGACCAGCAGCGACTGCTTGTCCGCGACCTTCACATTGATGTTGGCCGCGACCGCGTCGGCGAGGCGGCCCGCATCCTCGATCTCGCGCAGCTGCACCGGCGTTTCGGCGGGCAGCTTCTTGTTGAGCTTGGCGTAATTTTCGAATTGCTCGGCGACGGAGCGCATCAGGGCGGCAGCCTCGGGGCCTTCCGCCGCGATCTCGTCGATGGGATCGACGGCAGCGACCAGATGATTTTCGGCGTTGCTGATCGATTCCAATTGTGCGCGATGCTTACCTTCCACCAGCACGCGGACGGTGCCATCGGGGAGCTTCAACAGCTGCAATACGATCGCGATAACCCCGGTATCGTATAGCGAATCCCGCCCCGGATCGTCCTCAGCCGGATCAAGCTGCGACACGAGGAAGATTTCCTTATTCCCCTCCATCGCGGACTCAAGCGCAGCGACGCTCTTATCGCGGCCGACGAACAGGGGCACGATCATCTGCGGAAAAACCACAATGTCGCGCAGCGGAAGAAGGGGATATTGCGTAGTCATTCAATCTCCGGGAGGCCGCCTATTTTAGCTTTGCCGTGCGGTCTTCGCTTTATGGGGACAATCATCGCGGCATTCAATCGCGTCATCCTATTAAAGAAGGAATGAACCGCCCCTGATTGATGTCCCGATCAGAAGGGCAATTTGAAGCCGGGCGGCAGCGGCAAGCCGCTGGTCATCTTCGACATTTCGGCGGAACTTGCCTCATCCGCCTTCTTGCGCGCGTCGTTAAAGGCCGCGGCGACAAGGTCTTCCAGCATCTGCTTTTCGGACGGAGCAAGCAGGCTGTCGTCGATCGAAACGGCGACGATGCGCCCCTTGGCCGAGGCGCGAACCTTCACCAAGCCGCCGCCAGCAGCGCCTTCAACCTCGATCTTGTCGAGATTGTCCTGCGCGCGTTGCAGTTCCTCCTGCACCCGGCTGGCCATGCCCAATATTTCGTTCAAATCTTTCATCGCTCTGCGCTCCATGGTTCGGTCCGATCAAGGTCGGCATCGGGGAAGGCCTCAAGCACAGCCTTCACTACCGGGGTATCGAATATCTCGGCGCGTTCGCGCGCCTGATTTTCCTGTTGCTGCTCCAGCAGGGACGGAGCCGCGCTTCCTTCGCTGCGCCTGATCTGCCAGGTGACGCCAGTCGCCCGCTGCAGTTCAATGGCCAGCGTGCGGCAAAAATCGCCCTCGTTCCAATCCTGCGTCAGCTGCAATTCCACTTGGGGCGGATCGAATTGGACGATCCGCACACAGTCATGAAGGAAGTCAGCGAGCCGCCCCTTCTTTTGTTCCCAAAGCAGATCGACCACCGCCTGCACATCTTTTGGTAGGGACGCAGAAGGGCCCGCAGACGCGACCGGCGCCGAAGCAGTTTGAGCGACTGCAACAGAGCCGCCTTCGCGCAACAGCCTCGCGATCTCGCCCGGGTCGGGCATGGAAGCCGCGTGCATGACCCGCAGCAGCGCCATCTCGCAGGATTCGATCGGGAAGACGGCATTACCCACCTCCTCATGGCCTTTCAGCAGCAACTGCCAAAGACGATGAAGCGGTGCAAACCCGATTTGCGAGGCCCAATCGCCAAGCGCCTCGCGCTCCTCCGCTGACTGACCGGGATTGGCGATGTCGCGCCCGGCCTTCACCAGCGTCACGGCATGAACCAGTTCCAGCAACCCGCGCATCAGCGCCAACGGCTCGACGCCCAACGCATATTGCTCACGCACCGCGCCCAGCAGCGCCCCAGTGTCACCTTCCAACAGCAGGCCCAGCAGCCGGCGAACCGCTCCCCGATCCGAGAGGCCCAGCATTTCGCGCACTTGAGCAGCGGTGACCAGCGGAGCGCCCTCGCCCATCTCGGCATGCGCAATCGCCTGATCGAGAATGGAGAGACCGTCGCGCGCCGACCCTTCGGCAGCCTGCGCGATGAGGGCCAGTGCGTCTTCTTCGGCCGCCACCTGCTCGGCTTCGACGACATGCGCGAAATGGGCAGCGAGCAGTTCCGCCGGGATGCGGCGGAGGTCGAAGCGCTGGCAGCGGGAAAGCACCGTGACCGGCACCTTGTTCACTTCCGTCGTGGCGAACAGAAATTTCACATGAGCCGGGGGCTCTTCCAACGTCTTCAGAAGCGCGTTGAACGCGTTCTTTGAGAGCATGTGGACTTCGTCGATGATGTATATCTTGTAGCGAGCGGAGACCGCCGCATAGCGCACCGCCTCAATGATCTCGCGAACGTCATCGACGCCTGTGTGGCTGGCGGCGTCCATCTCCACCACGTCGATATGACGCCCTTCGGCGATCGCGCGGCAAGGTTCGCACACGCCGCAAGGATCGATCGTGGGACCACCCTGTCCGTCTTCCCCGACGCAGTTCAGCGCCTTGGCGATCAGACGGGCGGTCGATGTTTTGCCGACCCCGCGCACGCCGGTCATCAGGAAGGCATGCGCCAACCTTCCGCGCCGGATGGCATTGCCGAGCGTCTGGACCATAGCGTCCTGCCCGATCAATTCGCGGAAGTTGCGCGGCCGGTATTTGCGCGCAAGCACGCGATATGGCTGAGGTGAATCGGACATGGAAACAATCTAGCGGCTTGAGGACCGGCTGTCGAAGCCGGAAAGCCGGATAAAGGTGGGAGCCGGAACGACCCGCGGCGAAATCGTTGTGGCTGCTTCCGTCAGGACCTGACCAAGTTGGCGACGACCACGTCCGCCCGACTCCCGGCGCGGCATATGGCGAAAGGCTGCGGCAATGGCAAGGGGCGGCTTACTCCAGCCCAGTACGCTGGGCTTTTGACACAAAATCTAGAGCGGCGCGCGCCGCCTGGGCGATGGCGGCCTCGGCAGCCTTGGCGTCCACAGTCGGTCGATCGAGGTAGATCGCCAGCACATATTGCTCGCCCGATGGGGCCTTTACCAGCGCCACATCGTTGAAGGCGCTGCCGCAGCTTCCCGTCTTGCTGCCCGAAGTCCAGCCCGGTGGCAGGCCAGCCTTGATCCGCTCGTCCCCGGTCGTGCTGGCATTCAACCAAGTCATCAGACGGCTTGCGCTTTCGGCCTTCATGTCACGAAATAGGAGACGCGATATGAGGCTCGCCATCGCTGCGGGGCTGGTGGTGTCGCGGGGATCGCCTTCCATATTTTCGTTAAGGGCGGGCTCCGTTCGGTCCAGCCTGGTCACGGTGTCGCCATGCGCCCGGACGAAGGCGGTCAGCCCTTCGGGGCCGCCGATCATCGGCAACAGTAGGTTCGCCGCACTATTGTCGCTGACCTCGACAGCCGCTTCAGCCAGTTCCGCCATCGACAAGCGACCGCGCTTTCCATTCGCCTTCACGACTGGCGCATGGTCGAGAATATCGGCCTGGGTGAAGGCCACCTGCCCATCCAACCCGAACCGCCCCGCATCCGCGCCCATCAGCACTGCGGCGGCCAAAGGGGCCTTGAAGGTCGAACACATGGCGAAGCGCTCGTCCCGATTGAAGCCGAGGAGGAGGGCGCCTTTATTGTCCACTAGCGCTATGCCCAAACGGCCGCCGCTTTCCTGCTCGATGGTGCGCGGATTACGAACGGTCTTCATTGCCGATTCGCTGACCATGTAGCGAGGCGCTGGCGGCAGCAGAGATTGGCGCGCCTTGTCCTCTTGCGCGGCGGCGCTGCCGACGATCGACGTCAGGGCCGCTGCCATCAACACGGCATGCAGACGCACCCCTTACATGCCCTGCATATTATGGGATTCACCGGGAATGCGAACGGTGAGGCCGTCCAGCTTTTCCTCCAGCACGATCTGGCAGGACAGACGGCTGGTGCGTGTCGCGGCGGCGGCGAGGTCCAGCATGTCTTCTTCCGCTTCGCTCGCCGCCTTCAGCTTGGAAAAATCGCCCGCTTCGACAATGACATGGCAGGTGGAGCAAGCCATCTGCCCCTCGCATGTTCCCTCCAGCGGCTGGCCCGCCGCCTGGGCCACGTCCAGCAAGACCGATCCGGCGGCGGCATCCACCTCCTGCCGGTTTTCCCCATCTGCACTGATGAACGTGACCCTGATCATGATTGCGACTTCCCTTGACTACGGCGCCGCTTGTACGGCTGCCGCCTCATTCATTATGCGTGCAGCGCTCTCCAACTCAGCCAACGTCGCGTAGCGACCAAAGCCGATCCGCACCGATCCGCGCGCCCCCCGGTCCGACAGGCCAATGGCGCGCAGCACATGGCTAGGCCGCCCGGAGCCACTAGCGCAAGCACTACCCAGCGAAAATGCGACATCGCGGCAATCGGACAACAATCTAGCGCCGTCCAACCCCTCGCGCCGGATGTTGAGATTGCCATGATAGCGCGCATCTGCGCTGCCGTTGAGCGTCCAGCCTTCGAACAGCGTGAGCGCGCGCCGCCAAAGCGTCTCGACATGAGCGTGGTCCTGCTCCGCCCTTTCGCGCATCAGCCGGGCGGCCACCCCGAACCCAGCGCATAACGCCGGGGACAGCGTGCCGGACCGAAGGCCCGCCTCCTGCCCTCCACCGTGCATCACCGGGCTTAATCGCACCCCGTCGCGCAGCCATAAAGCGCCGACGCCTTTTGGCCCGTGGATCTTGTGCGCGCTGACCGCCACCATGTCGCAGCTATCGGGGATCGGCACGCGCCCATATGCTTGAACGGCGTCGCAGAGGAACAATGCGCCAGCACGATGAGCGAGGTCAGCCAACTTATCGACGGGCTGTATGACGCCGATCTCATTGTTCACCAGCATCGCCGCGACCAGCCCAACGCCGGGCAGGATCGCGGCCTCTGCTGCTTCCAGATCGACCAGTCCATCATTGCCCACCGGTAGGACCGTCACTTGCCTGCCCTTGGCTTCAAGCGCGGCAACAGTGTCGAGTATCGTCGCATGCTCCGTCGCCAGCGTCACGATGCCGCCAGCGGGAGCACCCTGGATCGCGAGGTTGAGCGCCTCTGTCGCGCCCGATGTAAAAAGCAGGCGGCCGCCATCCGGCAGGAGCGCGCCAATCTCGTCCCGTGCCCGCTCAACCTGAGCTGCAGCCGCCCTTCCCAGCCGGTGCGCGCTGTGTGGATTGGCGAACTGGTCGCGCAGCAGCGGGACCATGGCATCGAACGCTTCGGGCGCGAGGGGAGTTGTCGCCTGATAATCCAGATAGATGGTCATCGGAGCCGTCCAGCCATCTTGATCCACTGATCCGCGAAGCGGTCGATGTCCGCCTCGCTTGTGCACGGGCCGAAACTGACGCGGATGACCTCTCCGGCCGCTGCTTCGTCCCAGCCCATTGCGCGCAGGACATGGCTGGTCTTGAGCGAGCCGGAAGAACAGGCGCTGCCGGCGGAGACGGAAATGCCCGCGAGGTCGAACTGGATAAGCTGCGACCGGGCGGAGATGCCGGGCATACGGTAGCTTGCGATAGTGGCGATGCGCGACGCATCACGCGCGATGATCTCGCCGCCTGCTTCCTCGATCGCAGCGTCGAGGCGAGTGCGGAGCCGGGCTGCTGAAGTTAACCAGTCCCCCGGTCCTTCCAAAGCCGCCGCCATGGCCAATACCGCAGGAAGATTTTCGGTGCCCGCACGATAGCCCTGCTCCTGTCCGCCGCTCGGCTCCAGCAACGCCAGGTCTCGCACCAACAGCGCGCCGACGCCGGGCGGGCCGCCGAATTTATGAGCGCTAATCGCGATCATGTCCGCTTCCGGCAGGGGAAGCTTTCCCGAGCTCTGTGCGCAATCGGCGAAGAGGATGACCCCATCGCGGGCCATCTGGTCCAGAGGCTGTATGACGCCCGTTTCGTTATTGACGTGCTGGACGGCGATGATCTGGCCAGTTCCCTCATCGAGATTTCGAAGATCGATCAGCCCTTCGGACGTGACCAGCAAGCGATCAGCTTTGGGCGTTACGCGGAGGACCGAATCATGTTCGACAGGCGAGGTCGCGATCCTGCTCGCCTTCGCCCGCGTCAGGCCGATGGCGATCGCCTCGCTCGCGCCAGAGGTGAACAGAACATGCCCCGTCCATTCCAGCGCGGTAGCGATCCGCGACCGGGCATCCTCCAGCGCAGCCCGCGCGGCGCGTCCTTCCGCATGCGGACTGGACGGGTTGGCCCAGCGTTCCATGCCCTCCACCATCGCGGCTTTCGCCTCCGGGAGCATCGGGGTGGTGGCGGCATGGTCCAGATAAAGGCGATCGGCGGCCACGAGGCGATGTTACTCATTGATTGCGGAAATGGCGGCGCCTTCTATATAGGCGGTCTGCCGCGCAACGCCAGCACTGGCTTTGCCGCGCCCGCATCCAACCGCCGGCCTCCTTTCTCCGGGTGGCGGCCAGAACCATAATAGGTGCCATGCCCGACGTTATCTTCCCCGGACCCGAAGGCCGCCTCGAAGGCCGCTTCAGCCCCCCGCCCCGTCCCCGCGCACCTGTCGCGATGATCCTGCATCCGCACCCGCAGGGCGGCGGCACGATGAATGATCGCATCACCCAGGCGCTCTACAAGACTTTTGTGAAGCGTGGCTTTGCCGTGCTCCGCTTCAACTTCCGGGGCGTAGGCCGCAGCCAGGGCACGTTCGACAACGGCATCGGCGAACTCAGCGACGCCGCCGCGGCGCTCGATTGGGTGCAAAGCTTCCATCCCGAAGCGCAGACGACCTGGATCGCAGGCTTTTCCTTCGGCGCATGGATCGGCATGCAGTTGCTGATGCGCCGTCCGGAAATCCGCGGCTTCATTTCGGTCGCGCCCCCGGCGAACATGTACGACTTCTCCTTCCTCGCACCCTGCCCCGCTTCGGGCATCATCGTACAGGGCACCGCGGACGAAGTCGTGACCGCCAGCGCAGTGCAGAAGCTGGTCGATAAGCTCCGCACGCAAAAGGGCATCACGATCCATCATGACGAGATTCGCGGTGCGAACCACTTTTTCGAACATGAACTCGATCAGCTGATGAAGTCGGTGGATAATTATCTCGACATGCGGCTGGCCCCGGATTCACCCATCCGCTGAGCCCTCCACCTAAGACTGCAATCGCTCTTAGACCCTCCCCTTCACGCCAAGGGGAGGGTTTTTGCTGCTCGGGAAGCAGGCATTTGAACGCATATATAATTTTGCGCTTGGCCATGCGGCGGCAGGCGGCTAGCCGCGCCCGACAATGAGCGCGGAAAAGAATGATCGCCTGATATGGAGCCGCTACTATAGCGCCTTCATCCCCGCCCCGCCCGGCCCCGGCTTTTTCGACCGGTTGAAGGCGGCGAGCGGGGCGATTGGCGGGATCGCAATCACCGGGCTGCTTTGCGGCCTCATGTTGGGGAACGGCGTCGCTCATCCCCTGCTGGTCGCGCCGATGGGGGCGTCTGCTGTCCTGCTGTACGCCGTCCCGGCAAGTCCGCTGGCTCAGCCATGGTCCGTGTTTGGCGGCAACGTCGTGTCGGCGCTCATCGGCATAACGATCGCGCGGCTGATCCCGGACCCGACCATCGCCGCAGCGCTGGCAGTAGGATGCGCCATAGCCGGCATGTCCCTGCTCCGCTGTCTTCATCCGCCGGGTGGCGCGGTCGCGCTATCGGCCGTGCTGGGCGCTGCGAATGGCGCGCCAAGCTATATGTTTGCCCTGGTGCCGGTAGGTCTCAATACCGCGCTGCTGCTGGCGATTGCGATCCTTTTCCATCGGCTCGCCGGGCATAGCTATCCGCATGTGGCCCCCAAGGCGCCCAGCGCACACGGAACCAGCGACCCTGCGCCATTGCTGCGCACGCCTCCTTCCGAAGAAGATGTGAAGGAAGCACTACACGCCTATGGCGATGTGCTGGACGTCGATCCCGCCGACTTGCAGGTCGTTCTACATCATGCGGAAGTCCGGGCAGCCGAGCGGAGTCATGGGACGCTGACATGCGGCGAGATCATGTCGCGCGATGTAATATCCGTTCGAGGAAGCGAGCCCATCTCCCACGCGCGCCAGCTGCTGCATAGCCGCCGTCTGTTGTCCTTGCCCGTGCTGGACGATGCTGGTCAGGTCAACGGCGTCATCGGCCCGCTGGACCTTTCCCGCGAGGGGGCGCAAGTTCGCGATATCGCCGCAGACCCGTTGCTTGTGACGAAGGACACTCCGGTGGCGCAGTTGCTACGTCCTCTCACAAGCGGCATGCGGCGAGAGGCGGTCGTCGTCGATCATGATGGAAAGCTGCGAGGTTTGGTAACGCAAACCGATCTGCTGGCGGCGCTTGCCCTGCGCGCCTGATCAGTGCGCCCGCCGCTCCAGCATTGACACATCCGGACCGGGAATGGCGGAAATCGCGACATTGGCGAACATCACCAGACCCGCTATAATCATCAGCACGCCGCGTTTGCGGTCGCCCTTCTTCGCGATTGCGTAAACGCCGCCGCCGGTCAGGAGCAAACCCGCCAGCATCAGGATGGATAAAATCGTTGCTGCCATGAGGCAGGCCATAAGCGGCCAGCTGGACTGTGGCAATTGCCCGCCGCTCCCCCTAAGAGGCGCGGGAACGAATCACCTTTTGCGTGACAGGACGACCTCGCCGTGAAAATCGCCATCGCTTCCGATCATGCCGCCGTTGATCTGAAGGCGGAACTCGCAGACTGGCTGCGCTCCGAAGGGCATGAGGTCGATGACCTTGGCCCCGCGACGGCCGACCGGGTGGATTATCCCGACTTTGGGTACAAGCTGGCTTCTGCCGTTGCATCAGGCGCGGCCGAGCGCGGGATTGCGCTCTGCGGATCGGGCATCGGTATTTCCATCGCCGTCAACCGCAACCCGGCCTGCCGCTGCGCACTGGTCTCCGAACCACTGTCTGCCGCGCTTTCTCGCGAGCATAATGACGCCAACGTCCTGGCCCTCGGCGCGCGCCTGACCGGCGTCGATATGGCGAAGGCGTGCGTCACTGCCTTCCTATCCACCGAATTTGGCGGTGGCCGTCATAGCGGCCGCGTCGAAAAACTCTCTCAGCCCGCGCTTTAAGGAGCCTGCCCGATGAGCACCGCACCCCTCGCCCAGCCCGACCTGTCCGATATCCGCGCGGAAGGCTATTTCTCGCGCAGCTTGGCCGATGCCGATCCGGCCGTGTTCGCTGGCGTCACCAAGGAACTGAAGCGCGAGCAGAATCAGATCGAACTGATCGCGTCGGAAAATATCGTGTCAAAGGCGGTGCTGGAGGCGCAGGGCAGCGTCTTCACCAACAAATATGCCGAGGGCTATCCGGGAAAGCGCTATTATCAGGGCTGCGCGCCGTCGGATGAAGTCGAACAGCTCGCCATCGACCGCGCGAAGCAGATCTTCAACTGCGGCTTCGTCAATGTGCAGCCTCATTCCGGCGCGCAGGCGAACGGTGCGGTGATGCTGGCGCTGACCAAGCCGGGCGATACCATCATGGGCCTCTCGCTCGATGCGGGCGGCCATCTTACTCACGGTGCGAAGCCTGCTCTGTCGGGCAAGTGGTACAACGCAGTGCAATACGGCGTTCGCGAAGACACGCATCTGATCGACTACGGCGCTCTGGAAGCGCAAGCGATCGAGGCAAAGCCGACCCTCATCATCGCGGGCGGATCTGCCTATCCCCGTCACCTGGACTTCGCCCGGTTCCGCGCGATCGCGGACAAGGTGGGCGCGCTGTTGATGGTCGATATGGCGCACTTTGCAGGGCTTGTTGCAGGTGGCGCACACCCGACGCCTTTCGGTTTCGCTGATGTCGTAACCACGACCACCCACAAGACGCTACGCGGTCCGCGCGGCGGCATGATCCTCACCAATGACGAAGCCATTGCCAAGAAGATCAACTCGGCAGTGTTCCCCGGCCTGCAAGGCGGCCCGCTGATGCACGTCATCGCCGCCAAGGCCGTTGCTTTCGGAGAGGTGCTCCGTCCCGAGTTCAAGACCTACGCCCAGGCAATTGTCACCAACGCAAAGGCGCTCGCCGCCAAGCTGGAGCAGCGCGGCCTAGCCGTGGTTTCCGGCGGCACGGACACGCATCTGGCGCTCATCGACCTGCGGCCATACGGCATCTCGGGCAAGGACGCCGACGAGGCGCTGGAGCGCAGCTTCATCACCTGCAACAAGAATGGCGTGCCGGGCGACCCGCTGCCGCCGACCAAGACCAGCGGCATCCGGGTGGGTTCACCCGCCGGAACGACGCGCGGCTTCGGCGTGGCCGAGTTCGAAGCGATTGGCGACATGATCGCCGACGTTCTGGAAGGACTGCGCGATAAGGGTGAGCATGGCGAGCCGACCGTCGAAGCCAATGTGCGTGAGCGTGTGTCCGCCCTTTGTGCCCGCTTCCCGATCTACGAGGGCTGATCCCTAATCCGCTCGTGTCGAGAATGGTCGAGACACGTTTTGTGTGCCATTTCGTGTCTCGACTCGCTCGAAACGAACGGAGATATCTGCTGAATGCGCTGCCCCTTCTGTTCCCATGACGACAGCCAGGTAAAGGACAGCCGCCCCACCGAAGATGGCGCCGCGATCCGCCGCCGCCGCCAATGTGAGGCCTGTGGAGCCCGCTTCACCACCTTCGAGCGCATCCAGCTTCGCGACATTTGGGTGGTGAAGAGCGAGGGACGTAAGGAAGCCTTCGATCGGGACAAGCTCGCCCGATCAGTCGATATTGCGTGCCGCAAGCGGCAGATCGATCCAAGCCGCCTCGAAAAGCTCATTTCGGGCATCCAGCGCCAACTCGAAACCAGCGGCGAAGGCGAAGTGCCCGCCCGCGCCATCGGCGAAATGGTAATGGAGGGCCTGAAGCGGCTCGACAGCGTCGCCTATATCCGCTTTGCCAGCGTCTATAAGGACTTCACCGACGCCCGCGATTTCGAGGATTTCGCTGGGAGCGTGAAGGAGGTGGGGAGTGAGTGAGGGCTGGCCAGTTTCCCCTTGCCCCGTCATAGTCCTCGTCCGCCCGCAGCTTGGCGAGAATATCGGCAAGGCTGCGCGGGCGATGCTGAATTTCGGGCTGACCGAATTGCGGCTGGTATCACCGCGCGACGGCTGGCCCAATCCCGATGCGGGGCCATCGGCGGCGGGCGCGGATATCGTGCTCGACAAGGCGGAACTGTTCGACAGCCTTGCCGATGCGGTGGCGGATTGTGCGCATGTCTATGCGACGACCGTCCGTAAGCGCGGGGTGACCAAGCCAGTGGTGACTCCCGAAGAAGCCGCTCGGGAGATTCATGGCGCGGCCGGTCGCTCCGCCTATGTTTTCGGTCCGGAACGGTCTGGCCTGGAAACCGAGGATGTGGCGCTCGCCCGCAAGATACTGACGGTGCCGATCAACCCGGAATTCGGGTCGCTCAACCTGGCGCAGGCGGTCATCCTCTGCGCCTATGAATGGTCGAAACAGGCGCAGTTGGAACAGCCGACGCTGGTCGATCTAGGCGAACCGGCCCCGCAGGCGGAGCTGGAGGGCATGATCGCGCAGTTCGAAGCGCTGCTCGAAGGCGCGGGCTACTTTTTCCCGCCCGATCGTGCGCCCGCGACCAAGCGCACCTTGCGTAACCTGCTGACGAAGCCGGGCTGGAATCACCTGGAAGTACGCACGATGCGCGGCGTTCTGTCGTCGCTGGGCAATCCGCGGCAGCGTTAAGCCTTCAGGCGGTCAAATTCGGTCATTTCATAGGCGATCGATGCTTCGACCAGTTGGTCCCACAAGGTGGCGAGGATTTCCGCCGGAGCGTCCAAACGGTCGGCTGCTTGCCGGACATTCTCGATGACTTCGGCCTTGCGCGGCTCATCGCGAACGGCGCTGCGTTCCGGCTTGATGCGGGCCGCCGCGCGCATATGAGCGAAACGCTGAGCGAACAGCGCGACAAGCTGGCGGTCGATCTCGTCCACGCCGGCGCGGACCTCGGCCATGGTCGTGTAGTTTTCGGGGTTCATGGGCCAAGCTGACTAGGCCCGCCGCGCCCGCCTGTCGAGGGTTGACATGCTTGTCTCCCTTCGCCATAGGCGCGCCTTCGCGATTGGCCCTGCATCCCGGTGAAGCGGTGGCCCTGCCCCTTTATGGCAAGCAGGCGATGACCGGGAATAACGTCGTTAGCTATTGCAAGGAATTCATCATGACGAAGCGCACCAGCGCCAAGTACAAGCTCGACCGCCGCATGGGCGAGAACATCTGGGGCCGCCCCAAGAGCCCGGTCAACAAGCGTGAATATGGCCCCGGTCAGCACGGCCAGCGCCGCAAGGGCAAGATGTCCGACTACGGCATTCAGCTGCGCGCCAAGCAGAAGCTGAAGGGCTATTATGGCGACATCACCGAAAAGCAGTTCAAGAAGAACTATATCGAAGCCGCGCGCATGAAGGGCGACACCGGCCAGAACCTGATCGGTCTGCTGGAGCGCCGCCTGGACGCCCTGGTCTATCGCGCCAAGTTCGCGCCCACGATCTGGTCGGCCCGTCAGCTGGTTTCGCACGGTCACATCTATGTGAACGGCGTGAAGTGCAACATCGCCAGCCGCCTCGTGAAGCCGGGTGACGAAATCACTCTGGGCAAGAAGGCGCAGGAAATGGCGCTGGTTCTGGAAGCGCAGAGCCTGCCCGAGCGCGACATTCCCGACTATGTTTCGCCCGATGGCGCGAGCAAGGTCACCTATGTCCGCGTTCCCACGCTGGACGAAGTGCCCTACCCGGTGAAGATGGAACCCAACCTGGTCGTCGAATTCTATTCGCGCTAAGATTTCTATCATACGGAATTTGGAAAGGGCGGTCCTTCGGGGCCGCCTTTTTTGTTTGTGCGGCGACCCTTGTTTGACGGTCGGCCAACTGGCATCAATCATCTATCGCCGTCGATTCAAGGCCCTGTCATGCGCCCTTCACTCCCGACCTTCGCTCTCCTTCTCAGCGCCGGGACAGCTGCGGTAGCAGCGCCTGCGGAAATCACCCCCTCGATCGACACGATGAAGGAGGTGGTGAAGGAAATCTCCTCCGATCCCTATGAAGGGCGCGCTCCTGGCACCGTGGGAGAGGAAAAGACGCTCGCCTATCTGGTGCAGCGGTTCGAGGCGCTGGGACTTAAGCCAGGAAACAAGGGCAGTTGGTTCCAAGACGTGCCTCTCGTCGAACTCGCCGCCAAAAATGTTTCGCCGCTGCGCTTCACCGGTGGCAAGGCTCCACTCTCGCTCGATTACGGCTCACAGATGGTCGTCGCCACCTACCGGACGACGCAGCCCCATATTGAATTGAAGGACAGCCCCGTCGTCTTCGTGGGCTATGGCATCAACGCGCCGGAAAAGAAGTGGAACGATTATGGCGGGGTGAATGTCCGCGGCAAGACGGTCATCATCCTGGTGAACGATCCGGATTACCAGACGCCGACGCTGCGGGGGCCGTTCGGCGGGCGGGCTATGACCTATTATGGCCGCTGGACCTATAAGTTTGAGGAAGCCGCTCGGCAGGGCGCGGCGGCTGCCATCATCGTGCATGACACCATGCCCGCCGCCTATGGCTGGAACGTCGTGCAGTCTAGCTGGACGGGAGCGCAGCACGTGGCCGACAGCGCCAATGGCAATGCGGACCAATCGGCCGCAATCGGCTGGATGCAGAAGGACAAGGCGGCGGCGTTGATGGCGAGCGCTGGTCTCAATCTCGATGCTCTGAGCGCTGCAGCCAAGAAGCGCGGTTTCAAGGCAGTGCCGCTGAAGGGGATCAAGGCCAGCCTCTCTTTCGACAATATCATCCGCAAGCACAGCTCGAAAAATGTCGTCGCGCTGCTGCCGGGGAAGACCCGTCCTAATGAATATGTCCTGTACGCCGCGCACTGGGACCATCTCGGCCGCTGCGAGGCAGCGCCCGACGGCGACGACATCTGCAACGGAGCCATCGACAATGCGACCGGGACCGCGGCGCTGATCGCATTGGCTGAGGCCAATGTGAAGGCTGGCCCGACCGATCGCAGTCAGGTCTTCCTTGCCGTAACCGCGGAGGAGTCCGGGCTTTTGGGCTCCGCTTATTATGGCAACCACCCGGTATTTCCGCTCGGCCAGACCGTCGGCGGCGTCAATATGGACGCGCTGAGCATGGCCGGGCTTGCCCGCAATGTCGTAGTGATCGGCAAGGCCAAGTCACAACTCGACGCCTATCTCGACCGGGCGCTGGCCGCGCAGAAGCGTGTGGCCAGCCTGGAGCCGACGCCCGAAAAGGGCTTCTACTATCGCTCCGATCATTTCAGCTTCGCCAAGCATGGCGTGCCGATGCTCTATTTCGAAGGTGGGCAGGATCTGGTGAAGGGCGGCACCGCGGCAGGCGCGGCGGCTGCCAAGGATTATGAAGAACATCGCTACCATGGACCCAAGGATGAATATGATCCCAAATGGGACTGGAGCGGCGTGAAGGCGGACCTCAAGCTCTACTATGACGTCGGGCGGGCGCTGGCAAACACGACAGACTGGCCGAACTGGGTTCCCGGCGACGAATTCCGTTCGATCCGGGACAGGAGCCGGGCGGAGAAGTAGCGCGCGCCCGCTTTCCCGTACGCATTTGCGCTGTCATCCGCACCGCGATCCTGTAGAGGGCCCGGGATAGCGCCAGACAGGAGAAAGCCCATGACATTCCGTATGCCCGCCGAATGGGCGCCGCACGAATGGACCTGGATCGGCTTTCCAACCGCACCGGAGGAATGGCCGGGTGCATTTGACGATGCGCGCCAACAGATCGCGCACTTTGCAAATGCACTCCATGCCGAGGGACGCGGCGAGCAGGTACGGCTGGTCGTCGCCACGCCTGCAGACGCCGAAGCAGCAGGCGCGTTGATCGCAGCGGGCGTGGAGATCGTGGTGCAGAAGCTCGGCGACGTCTGGCTGCGCGACACGGCGCCCATCGCCGTGCTGCGCGGGTCCGAGCGGGCACTTGTCGATTTTGGCTTCAACGGCTGGGGCGGCAAATACCAAATGCCTGGCGACGAGGATATCGGCGCGCGCCTCGCCGCTATGACGGGCCTTCCGACCTCCTCCCAGCATTGGGTGTTTGAAGGAGGAGCGGTCGATACCGACGGCACAGGGCTCTTCGTCACGACGGAGCAATGCCTGCTCAATCCCAATCGCAATCCCGATCTGGACCGGGGCAAGATCGAGACGTTGCTGGCAGGCGCGCTAGGGCTGTCCGACATGCTGTGGCTGGGGGACGGGCTGCTCAACGATCATACGGACGGGCATGTGGATAATCTCGCCCGCTTCGTGGCGCCGGGCGTCCTGGCGCTGCCAGAGGCGAGCACCGACGATGACCCCAACGCCGCTCTCTATGCCGACGCCCGCGCCCGCGCTCAGGCATTCGGGGTGGAGGTGGCGTCGATCCCCTCCCCCGGCCGCGTGGTCGTCGATGGTGAAGTGATTCCGGCCAGCTACATGAATTTCTATATCGGCAACGCCGCCGTCATCGTGCCCATCTATGGCCAGCCCAATGATCAGGCCGCCTTGGATGCACTCAAGCACTTCTTCCCCGGCCGCGAAGTCATAGGGCTGCGCAGCGACGCCATCCTATCAGGCGGCGGCAGCTTCCATTGCTGCAGCCAGCAGATGCCGTCCGCGGGATGAGCGGGATGCTGGCGCTACGAGCGCTACTGTCGGGCATCATCATCGCCATCGTGTCCGTCGTGTCGCGGCGTTATCCGGCTTTGGGTGCGTTGATAGCATCGCTGCCGCTCATCTCTGTCCTAGGCATGATCTGGTTATGGAATGACCGGCCCGATGCCGAGAATATGGCGCG
The DNA here is from genome assembly GCF_001658005.1 of Sphingobium sp. EP60837. Classification (NCBI taxonomy): domain Bacteria; kingdom Pseudomonadati; phylum Pseudomonadota; class Alphaproteobacteria; order Sphingomonadales; family Sphingobiaceae; genus Sphingobium; species Sphingobium sp. EP60837. Next base: position 335,292 of record NZ_CP015986.1, read on the forward strand.
GCATGCGGAGGCGACCTTCTACTATGTCCTCCCCTCGCTCCCTATGTTCTTGCTGATCCCGGCACTGCTGCGGAAGGGTATTTCCTTCCCGGCAGCGCTTATCACAGGTTGCGTGGCGACGATCCTGCTCTATCTCGCGATGGTCGCCATAGCCGCCCGCATGGGCATTCGCCTCTAGGACTTAAAGGATATGACCAAAGTCACCGTTGCCGCGCTCCAGCTGGCCTTTTCCCAGGACATGGGAAACAATATCGCCATGGTCGCGGACCATGTGGTCAAGGCTGCGGCACGGGGTGCGAAGATCGTCCTGCCGCCCGAATTGTTCGAAGGCCCCTATTTCTGCAAGGTCGAGGACGAAGGTCTCTTCGCCAACGCCCAGCCCTTGGCGGAGCATCCCGCCGTGCAGGAAATGCGCAAGGTGGCGAAGGCGGAACGGGTATATATTCCCACCAGCTTCTTCGAGCGCGATGGTCAGCATCATTATAATTCGCTCGCCATGATCGATGATGAAGGCGAGATCATGGGGGTCTATCGCAAGAGCCACATTCCCGACGGTCCGGGCTATGAGGAAAAATATTATTTCCGCCCCGGCAACAGCGGCTTCAAGGTTTGGGACACCAGCTATGGCACGATCGGCGTCGGCATCTGCTGGGATCAATGGTATCCGGAAGCAGCGCGCGTAATGGCGCTCATGGGTGCGGAGCTGCTCTTCTACCCAACTGCGATCGGATCAGAGCCTTATGACGCGGATCTGGACACAAGCCGGATGTGGCGGCGCGCGATGCTCGGCCATGCGGTGAGCAACTGCATGCCCGTTATCGCCGCAAACCGCATCGGGGAAGAAGAGGGCCAAAAATTCTACGGCCACAGCTTCATATCGGACGAATGGGGCGATTTCGCTGCAGAAGCTGACGCCAAGGATAATGGCGCATTGGTCGCAACGCTGGATCTGGCTCAGGCGCGCAAGCACCGGGCGGGCATGGGCTTCTTCCGCGATCGTCGGCCGGAGCTTTACGCACGGATCGCACAGGATATCTAATAAAAGGGAGAGAGAAGCTATGACGGTTGCCCGCCATTATGTGATGCATGCCAAGGACGCGGATGGAGCCGCGTTGGACAACGCTTTGCGCGCTATCGCCGACGCTGTTCGTCCGCTGCCCGGATGCGAAGGGGTTGAGATGCTCCGAGACTTGGCGAACGAACGGCGCTTCATCTTCATCGAGCGTTGGACCGATGTGGATGCGCACAAAGCTGCAGGCGCCTTGCTGGATAAGAGCGTGATTAAGGCGATGATGGCCGCGCTCGATGGGCCGCCGGAAGGCGCCTATCTGGACTATCTGCTGCGCTGATCGGGCGCAGCGTCCATCTCCAACAACTCCGCCGCTCTTTCAAAGACGGCGGAGAACATCTCCTCCGTCAGCCGACCCGTCATCATGTTCCGTTTGGAACAGTGATAGCTGTCCAGGACTATCTTGCCGCTAGGCACTCGATGCTCTGCGAGATGGGCGAAGCGCGCCTTTGGCAGCTTCCCGCCCAACACCTTCACCACCGACTGGTGGGCAATTTCTCCCAGCGCGATGAATATCTGCGCATTGGGTAGTGCCGCGACCGCCGATTTCAGGAAAAGGCGGCAGTTGTGCGCCTCTTGCGGCAGCGGCTTGTTCTGCGGCGGAAGGCATTTGACGGCGTTCAGGATGATAACGCCCCGCAACTCCAACTTATCGTCCGCGCGGCGCTCATAGGTTCCGTTCGTCAGCCCGAACTTGCCCAGCGTCGAGAAAAGCAGGTCACCCGCAAAGTCGCCGGTAAAGGCTCGGCCGGTGCGATTAGCTCCTTCTTTGCCGGGCGCGAGGCCCACCACGACAAGCCGCGCATCTGGATCGCCGAACGCCGGCACTGGCGCATTCCACCAGTCGGGATGCTCCGCCCGGCATGTCTCGCGCAATGCGGCGAGGCGCGGACAAAGAGGGCAGTCCAGCGGTGCCTCCGCATGCGGGATTGGGCTTTGCAGCGTCATGTCCAGCGGTTAGGCCCTGTTAGATGCCCAAGACAAGCCTTCATCATCTTTATGCGCTCGCGCTTGGGTCCAACCGCCCTCTTTCCGCAAAAAGACCGCCCGCAAGCCTGCTGCGAGAGGCCATCGGCGGGATCGCGGCACTCGGCACGATCTTCGCCACTGCTCCGGTCATCCCAACAGCGCCGCTCGGCCCTTCCCTGCGGCGGTTCGCCAACGGCGCGGTGCTGTTGGAAAGCTCACTAAATCCAAGTGAGATGCTAAGCGCACTCCAACAAATAGAAGACCGGCTGGGCAGGCGTCGCCATCGCCGCTGGGGCGCACGCAGCATCGACATCGACATCATCCTCTGGTCCGGCGGACGCTGGGACAGCCGCACGCTGCACATTCCCCATTCAGCCTTCCGCAGCCGTGACTTCGTCCTATTGCCGCTCCTCACCATCGCGCCCAAGTGGCGCGATCCGGTTTCCGGGCTTTCCATCCGGCATCTTGACGCGAGGTTGCGAAAAGCGACGCCTTTGCTGCGTCCTAGAGGTTGACCAGACGCATCACGGCCTCTAGTGCGTGCGGACCTCGCTCGTGGGGGCCCTTAGCTCAGTCGGTAGAGCAACTGACTTTTAATCAGTAGGTCGCTGGTTCGAATCCAGCAGGGCTCACCACCTTCCCCAAAGAGCCGCCGCAGCCGAGAGGCTCAGAGCCTCTCGACGATCGTTACGTTGGCCATGCCGCCCGCTTCACACATGGTCTGGAGACCAAAGCGGGCTTTCCGGTCGTGCAACGCGCTGACGAGTGTCGCCATCAACTTTGCGCCTGATCCGCCGAGCGGATGACCGAGCGCGATCGCTCCCCCATGTACGTTGAGGCGCGCCGCATCGGCATCCAGCGCCTGCGTCCAGGCCAGCGGCACCGGAGCGAAGGCTTCGTTCACCTCATATAGATCGATGTCGCCGATCTTCATCCCTGCGCGGTCGAGCGCCCGGTGGGTCGCGGGGATCGGCGCTTCCAGCATGATCACTGGGTCATGGCCGATGACGGTCATGTGGTGAATGCGCGCGAGCGGGGTTAGACCTAAGGTCTTGAGCCCTCTCTCATTCACCACCAGCAGCGCAGCGGCGCCATCGCAGATTTGGCTGGCGTTGGCGGCTGAGATCACTCCGTCATCGGCCAGCAGCTTGACGCTGATAATCTTTTCCAGGCTCGCGTCGAAGCGGATACCTTCATCCGTCGCGTGTATGATGGTCTCGCCTTCAGGCGTCACAACCTCCAGCGGGATGATCTCCGCATCGAATTTGCCGGCCTGGGTCGCGGCGGCGGCGCGGCGATGGCTTTCCAACGCGTAGGCGTCCAGCGTCTCTCTGTTCAGGCCATATTTCTTCGCCAGCAATTCCGCCCCGCCAAACTGGCTGAACGGCGTCTGCGGATAGCGATCTTCGATGCCAGGGCTGCGATAGGTGCCGTAGCCATGCTTGGCGGCGAGCGTCCAGGGCAAGCCCATGGGCACCCGCGTCATGCTTTCGACGCCCGCAGCGATCACCACATCCTGCACGCCCGCCATGACCGTGGCCGCTGCGAAGTGAAGCGCCTGTTGCGAAGATCCGCATTGCCGATCCACGTGGGTGCCCGGAATGGATTCGGGCAGGCCGGAGGCAAGCACCGCGTTGCGAGCAATGTTCGCCCCCTGCTCGCCCGCTGGGCAGGCGCAGCCCATGATGACATCCTCTATCGCCGCCGGATCGATGTCGGCGCGATCAACGAGCGCCGCCAGAACCTTACCAGCAAGATCGGCGGGATGCACGCCGGCCAGCCGGCCGCCACGCTTTCCACCCGCGCTACGTCCGAGAGCGGCGATATAGGCTTCAGCCATGTCTTTCTCCTAAGTCAGACACCCGTGATACGGATACCGGATCCGGGCACCTTATATTTGCGATTGAGGGCGATAAGGACGGAGGTCAGCCCTTCGGCGACCACCGAGTTGCAAAGCGGCCCGGCGTTCCAGGCCCGCAAGCCGATTTCCTGCGCCAGCGCCACCACCTGATCGGCGGCTTCGGCATCGTCAGCGCAGACGAGCACGTCGCATTCTACTTCCTCGTCCAACTTGGTGAGGTGATGGGCACTGATATTCTGGAAGGCCGACACGACGCGCACGCCGTCGCCCAGCATCTTCTGCACCGCTTCCACGGCCGAACCGCCATTGGGCAGTTGCACCCGGCTGACCTTGGGCGGCATCAACGGAACGGTGACGTCGATCAGGATTTTGCCGGAAAGCGCGCTTTCGACATCCTTCACGGTGGATTGCTGCGCCGCATAGGGCACGGCCAGGACGACGATCTCCGCCTGTGCCGCCGCGTCGGGATTGGCCGCGCCGGTCACGCTGTTCCCGCCCAGCACCTCGTTCATCTGTGCAGCGGCTTCCTGCGCGCGCTCCGCGGTACGGCTGCCGATGATCACCTTGTGCCCCTTATGCGCCCAGCGCAGAGCGAGCCCGCCGCCTTCCTTGCCGGTCCCTCCGAGTACGGCGATCGTCGCCACTTGTTCATTCTGCGTCACGCATGCTCTCCTGTTTCATTAGGGTGCGCTTCGAAGGCGCCATACCCTGCCCTGCCCTGCCTCAGCCTACCGGCCCCGGCCGTCCCGGGAGCCCGCCGTCCGGCTTGTCGATGCTTTGCAGCATCTCCGGCGGCAGGTCCGCGGGGGCATCCAGTAGCGCCACAAGCGTCTGGAGGAAATGCTCAAGGCTCGCCTCGCTGCCCCACATCGGGTGATTGCGGCTGTGGTCGGCGAGCGCACGCTGCCGTGCCGACAGGACAGCGCTGATATAGGCGCCCATGAAGATGAAACGCTGGTTCTGCAGCACGGGCGGCATATGCGGCATCAATCGGCGCAGATGATCGAGGCAGCGGCCATAGGCGCGGTTCCATGCGGGATCGAGCGCGTCGAGCATCATGTCGCGATGGGTCATGGCGAAGATGACGATGAACTGGACATAATGCTCATCGGGCAGGGCAAGGACGGGTTTGATCAGAATCTCGACCACGTCACGGATGCCATGGGGTCCTCCCTGCGCCTCCAGCGCATCGAGCGCAGCGTTGCGCTCCCGCTCCAGAGCTACCGCGCCGTCCATGACGATCGCCCGGACCAGCGCTTCCTTCGATCCGAAATAATAGCCCACAGCTCCGTGATTCTTCTGGCCAGCGGCTGCCGATATCTCGCGAACGGTCACGCCATCGACCCCTCGCTCCGCGAACAGCTGCAAAGCCACTTTCTTGAGCTGCTCGGCAGCAGGGGCGCGCTGGGCTTCATCATTTCTAGCAAGTTGAAGTCTGACCATGGGTGCATTTTTCTCATTGCCAAGAGCGTTCGTCAAGTGCATTATCCAATTGATCTAATCGGCGGCCAAACAGTCGAGAATAGCGAGGATGCCTAAGTGGAATCGGCAGTGGACATGGAGTCGCTGACGGCGTGGATGACGGATCGGGGGCTCGGCAGCGGGCCGCTGACCGGCGTGGCCACGCTTGCCGGAGGGACGCAGAACATCCTGCTGCGCTTCACCCGCGATGGCCGCGATTATGTGTTCCGCCGTCCTCCGCTCCATCCCCGGCCGAACAGCAATGAGACGATGCGGAGGGAAGCGCGGGTGCTGCGCGCACTGGCGGGAACGCCAGTCCCGCATCCCGGCCTTATCACCAATTGCGATGACGAAAGCGTGCTGGGCGTCGCCTTCTATCTGATGGAGCCGGTCGAGGGCTTCAATCCGGTGGGCCAGTTGCCCGAGCCTCATGCCAGTTCAGCGGAGATGCGCCATGCCATGGGGCTGGCCCTGGTGGACGGGATCGCCGCCCTTGGTGCGCTCGATCATGAAGCGCTGGGCCTGGCGGATTTTGGAAAGCCCGCCAATTTCCTGGCCCGGCAGGTTGATCGCTGGCGCTCGCAGCTTGGCGGCTATCGAGAGTTTGAAGGCTGGACGGGACCGGATGCGCTGCCTTCCGTAGCTGCGGTCGGCGCTTGGCTTGAGCGTCATCGGCCTGAACGCTTCACACCGGGCATCATGCATGGCGACTATCATCTCGCCAATGTCATGTACCGACCGGACGGTGCGGAACTGGCAGCGATCATCGATTGGGAGTTGGCGACGATCGGCGATCCGCTGCTTGACCTTGGATGGGTGTTGGCGACCTGGCCCGACGGCAAGTCCGAAAGCACCGTATCGGTAAAGCCGTGGGACGGCTTTCCCAGCGCCGAAGAGCTGGTGGCGCGTTACGCGTCCAAGTCCGACCGCGATCTTTCGGCGATCGACTGGTATCATGTGCTGGCCTGCTACAAGCTCGGCATCCTGCTGGAGGGCACATATGCCCGCGCCTGCGCCGGAAAAGCGCCGCGTGACACGGGCGATAAGCTTCATGGCCGGGCCGTCCATCTGTTCGAACGCGCCGAAGCGCTGATCCGCTGACATGCTGGGAAGGACTTTCCTTTGATCAACGAACTCGACTTCACCGGAAAGACCGTTCTGGTGGCCGGCGGATCGAGCGGCATCGGCAATGGCATGGCGCAAGCCTTCCGCCAGCGCGGCGCGCAGGTCCATGTCTGGGGCACGCGAGCCAGCGCGGCGGACTATGCGGGCGACGAAGGCTGCGACCTGGAGGGCCTAGGCTATAGTCAGGTGGATGTGAGCGATGCGGCGGCCATTGCGGCGGCTCCGGTGCCTTTCGAAAAGCTTGACGTCCTGATCCATTCGCAGGGGGCCGTGCTCTACCGGCGGCAGGAGTTCGAGGCTGAAGGCTGGAACAAGGTGATGGCGGTCAATCTCGACTCCATCCTCCACATCTCCAACCTCTGCCGCGAAGCCTTGGCCGCAGCAAGAGGGACCATCATCGCTGTCAGTTCAATCGGCGCGTTCAAGGCGACCTTCGGCAATCCAGCCTATGCGGCGTCGAAGGCAGGCGCTGTCAATCTGGTCCGCGCGCTGGCGATCGCCTGGGCCGGCGACGGCATCCGCGTCAACGGCATCGCCCCCAGTCTGGTCGATACCAAGATGACCAAGGTCACCATGGACAATGACGAGCGCAGAGAACGCGCGCTGGCCAAGATTCCGCTGGGCCGCTTTGGCTCCGTTGAGGAAATGGCAGGGGTCGCGCTGTTCCTGGCCTCTCCCCTCTCCGGCTATATTTGCGGGCAGACGCTGATCGTCGATGGCGGTCTCACGCTCACCTGAAATTATCCAAAAAGGATCATCCGATGGATTTCGAATATTCCGACAAGGTGAAGGCGCTGAGGGTGCGGCTCATCGATTTCATGGACGCATATGTCTATCCGATCGAAAGGGAGCGCGATCATTTCCACCATGATCCGGCCAATTTGTGGAAGCGCTGGCCGGGCACGGAGGAGATCAAGGCGAAGGCTAAGCAAGCGGGTCTGTGGAACCTGTTCCTCCCGCATGAATATGGCGAGTGGAGCCCCGGCCTAACCAATCTGGAATATGCGCCGCTGGCCGAGATCATGGGCCGGGTGATCGGATCGTCCGAATATTTCAACTGCTCTGCGCCAGACACCGGCAATATGGAGTTGCTCGCCAAATATGGCACTCCCGAGCAGCAGGAACAGTGGCTAAAGCCGCTGCTGGATGGCGCCATCCGCTCCTCCTATGCGATGACGGAGCCGGGGGTCGCTTCGTCCGACGCCACGAACCTCGAAACCACGGTCATCGCCGATGGCGACGATTACGTCATCAACGGCCGCAAATGGTGGATATCGGGCGCACTCGATCCCAATACCAAGCTGTTCATCCTGATCGGCCGGACGCCCAATGATGGTCCGCGCCACAGGCAACATTCGCAAATCATCATCCCCGCCGATACACCTGGGATTGAAATCATCCGCCCCCTCGACGTTCTGAATGCGGTGCATTCGCCCGGGGGGCATGCTGAGATGGTGTTCAAAGATGTGCGCGTCCCAAAGCAAAACCTGATCCTCGGCGAAGGGCGCGGCTTCGAAATCGCGCAAGGCCGCTTGGGGCCGGGACGTATCCATCACTGCATGCGCCTCATCGGGCAAGCGCAGCGGGCGCTCGAATATATGGCGCGGCGGGTGGAAAGCCGCGTGGCGTTCGGGCGGAAGCTGGCGGATCAGGGGAGCATCCGGCAGGACATCGCCCTCTCCTTCTGCGAGATCGAGCAGGCTCGGTTGCTAACGCTGAAAGCCGCCGACGCGATGGACCGCTATGGCAACAAGGTCGCCAAGGACCTGATCGCCGCGATCAAGATCGTGGCGCCGCGCATGACCCAGACGGTCGCTGACCGGGCCATGCAGGTCTTTGGCGGCATCGGCATGTCGAGCGACTTCCCGCCCGCAGCCGCCTTCATGAACGCACGCTACCTACGCTTCGCGGATGGCCCAGACGAAGTGCACATGGCGCAGTTGGGCAAGCTCAAGATCGCAGAACTCAACGAACTGCCGGTGCGCTGAATTAGCCGGAGAGGCGAGGAAGGATCATGCTGATGACCGCGCAGAGCGCAGCCAGAGACATTCCGGCCATCGACAGTCAGGCCGGTCCCCACCTGGGCAGCGCCTGGTGGATGGTGGCGGTGCTGTTCGGCCTTTATGTGCTGAGCTGGGTCGATCGGCTTATCGTGTCGATGCTGGTGACGCCGATCAAGGCGCATCTGCTGCTGTCCGATGTGCAGATCAGCATGATCACCTCAACCTCCTTCGCCATATTCTATGCCATTTTCGGCTTGCCCCTGGGATGGGCGGCGGATCGTTTTTCCCGGCGCTGGATCATCTTCGGCGGGGTTGTGGTTTGGGGCATCGCCACCACGGCCTGCGGCTTTGCCGAGAGCTATGAGGCGCTGCTGATAGGACGCATCTTCGTGGGGATCGGAGAAGCAGCACTGCTGCCCGCTGCCTATTCGCTGATCGCCGACGCGTTCCCGTCGCGTCTGCTGACCCGCGCCACATCGACCTTCCAGACGGCGGGGAAGGTCGGATCGGCCACCGCCTTCGCCTTGGGGGGCGTCGCCATCGCCTTCGCTACGGCCAACAGCGGCATCCACATTCCCTTCCATGGCCCGGCACAACCCTGGCAGCTGGTCATGATGATGGTCGGCGTCCCCGGCATATTGCTGGCGCTATTGCTGTTCACCTTTCCCGATCCGGGCCGCCGCCGGACGCCAGGCACGACGACCGAACAGCAGAAGGGTGAGATCAGGGCCTTCGTGAGTCAGAACTGGAAGCTGCTCGGCTTGATGCTCATCGGCACTTCCTGCCTCGCCATGTGCGGCTATTCCATGACCAACTGGGTGCCCGCCTATATCGAGCGGCATTTCGGGTGGAAGCCGGTGCAATATGGCTTTGCCTTGAGCCTGATGAACATCGTGTCAGCGGTCTCGCTGGTGGTGAATGGCTGGATCGTGGACAAACTGTTCGCCCGCGGGATGAAGGACGCGCATCTGCGCTTTTATGGCTGGCTGATCCTCGGCTTCCTGCCGGTGGTCGCCTATATGTTCTTCGCCACCAATCCCTATGTCTTCCTGGCCTGCTACTGCGTGGCGCAGTTCATCACCGTGCCCTTCATGGTCTATGTTTCGTCGGTGATGGGGCTGATCGCGCCTGCGACGATCCGGTCGCGAATGCTGGCCTCCTTCCTGTTCGTCTTCACCATTCTCGGTCAGGGCGCCGGTCCCGCTATCGTCGCCGCACTGACTGAATATGTGTTCCACGATGAAGGAGCGCTTGGTCAGTCTCTGGCGATCGTGGTCACGGTGAGTTCCATTCTCGCCCTCATCTCCTTCCGTGCGGCGCTGAGATATCTCGCGCCCGCCATCGCCTCCCGAAAGGATCTTTCATGTCTCTGACCATAGGCGGGGTCGATCCCGCGCGCCGTGATCAGTTCGCCCTAATGGATGAACGGGTGAGCTATGACTGGCATCAGTTGGATGAGTTGCTCAATCGCACCGCTAATGCTCTGAACGGACTAGACCTGACGGAGCGCCGGGTCGCCGTGTTCGCGCCCAACAGCGCGGAGACCGTAATCGCCTATGTCGCCTGCCTGGAGGCGGGCATTTCGAGTGTCCCTGTAAGCTTTCACCTGACCCCTTCGGAGGCCGCCTATATCCTGAAGGATAGCGGCGCGGTTGCACTGTTCGTCGGGCCAGAGACGCTGGAGGCGGGTTTTGCCGCAGCCACCGAAGCTGGCGTTCACACCGTCATCGGCTGGCGCTGCCCCGATCGGGAGGGCGTCATCCATTGGGAGGACTGGATCGCCGCAGCCTCGACGGAGGAGCCGGACCATGACGTGCCGCCGCTGCCGCACCTTCACTACACCTCCGGCACCACAGGGCGGCCCAAGGCGACCGAGACGCCGCCGCAATATTTCCCGCGCGTCGCCACGGTAAAGGCTCTGGCTGAAGCGATCCGCCCCCGCATCACTCCTTCGCCCGGCATCGCCGTTGGGCCACTTTATCATACCGGCCCTCTCGGCATGGCGCGCAATGTCTTTGGCGGCATGAGCCTAATCACTGTCGAGCATTTCGATCCTGAAAAGACCCTCGCGCTGATCGAGAAGCACAAGGTTGCAGGATCGGTGATGGTGCCGACCCATTTCCAGCGGATGCTGGCGCTGCCGGAGGAAGTGCGCGCCAAATATGATGTGTCGAGCATCCAGCGCTTGGCGCACACCGGCGCGGCCTGTCCTCGAGCGGTCAAGCAGGCGATGATCGACTGGTTCGGTCCGGTGCTCGTAGAGGCTTATGGTGGCACCGAAGCCGGATCGACGACGTTCATCACCTCACAGGAATGGCTGGAACGGCCCGGCTCAGTAGGCAAGGCGCTCGCCCCTTTTGAAACTGTGATCTACGGAGAAGATGGGCAGGTCCTAGGGCCGAAAGAAGTCGGGCAGGTCTATTTCCGCGACACCAGCGGCCATGGCATCATCTATCGCGGTGACCCGGAAAAGACAGCCGCCGCCCATATCGCGCCGGGCATCTTCACGCTGGGCGAGATGGGCTATGTCGATGAGGAGGGCTATCTCTACATCACCGATCGCGTGTCCGATATGATCGTGAGTGGCGGGGTGAATATCTACCCCGCCGAGTCCGAGCATGTGCTGCTGCGCCATCCCAAGGTGGCGGATATTGCCGTGGTAGCCGCTCCCAACGCAGAAATGGGCGAGGAAGCCCGCGCGCTGGTCATTCCGAAAGACCCGAGCGATCCGCCCACAGCCGATGAACTCAACGCCTTCTGCCGCGCCTCGCTCGCCAGCTATAAATGCCCGCGCAGCTACGAGATGGTCGATGACATCGGCCGCACCGTCATGGGCAAGGTCAACAAGAAGGCGCTGCGTCAGCGCTTCTGGCCCTCTGACCGGACCATCGGAGGCTAAGGATCAGTGCGCTTTGCCCTGCCTCTTTTGCTCCTACTGCTCGCCGCCTGCACGCCTTCCGGAGAAGCCCGGCGCGATGGCAGTGACTGGCCGGGGTATGGCGGGATCGACGAAAACCATTACAGCCCGCTGACAGAGATCAACGAGGGCAATGTCGAGAAGCTGAAGCTCACCTGGTATCATGACATCAGCGGCGGCGGGTCGAGCCTATCTGCCCCGATCGCCGTCAATGGCATCCTATATTATGCCTCAGGCTACAGCGTCATTCACGCGCTGGACGCCTCGACCGGGCGGGAACTGTGGACCTATGACCCGCAAAGCTGGAAGGTCGCCGGGCAGAAGATGCGCGCCGCCTGGGGCATCAGAGGCATCGCCTATGACAACGGCATGGTCTTTACCGGGACCATCGACGGGCGGCTGATCGCCATCAATGCGAAGTCCGGCCACCCTGTCTGGACCGCCCAGACCATCGGCAAGGATGACGAGCGCTATGTCACCGGAGCGCCCTGGGTGTTCAAGGGCAAGGTCATCATCGGCCATGGCGGCGCGGACTTTGCGCCAGTCCGGGGCTATGTGACCGCCTATGACCAGCGGACGGGCAAGCAACTCTGGCGCTTCTACACCGTGCCGGGCAACCCGAAGCTGGGCTTTGAGAACAAGGCGATGGCGATGGCCGCCAAGACCTGGACCGGCCAATGGTGGAAATATGGCGGCGGCGGGACGGCCTGGAACGCCATGGCCTATGACCCCAAATATAATCGCATCTATATTGGTATCGGCAACGGCACCCCATGGAACCAGAAGATCCGATCCCCAGGCGGCGGGGACAATCTGTTCCTCTGTTCCATCGTCGCGCTGGACGCCGATACGGGCGGATATGTCTGGCACTATCAGACCAATCCCGGCGAGACATGGGACTTCAACAGCGCGATGGATATCGAGCTGGCCCGGCTCAAGATCGGCGGAAAAGAGCGCGATGTCCTGATGCACGCGCCGAAGAATGGCTTTTTCTACGTCATCGATCGCGCGACGGGAAAGCTGATCTCCGCGCGCAATATCGTGCCGGTCAACTGGGCGAGCGGCATCGATATCAAGAGCGGACGGCCGATCGAGAACCCTGCCGCACGCTATCCGGGCGGCAAGGCGGCGGTCGTTTATCCCTCCCCCTTCGGCGCGCATAATATTGAGGCGATGTCGTTCAATCCGGGGACGGGCCTCGTCTATATCCCCACCATGGATCAAGGCCGCGTCTATATCGATCCGGCCGAACCGCTGAAGGGCTGGAAGCACCTGAACGGCCAGCGCATCAGTGTCGGCACCGGCCCAGCGCCTGCCGGTGTGACCCCCGACCGCTCCGCAACCAGCTTCCTCCTCGCCTGGAACCCGGTCACGCAAAGCGAGGCTTGGCGCGTGCCCATGCCCGGCCTGCGCGGCGGCGGTGGCACCGCGACTACGGCCGGCAACCTTCTGTTTCAGGGCAGTGCCGCGGGTAAGTTCGTCGCTTATGCAGCGAAGAGCGGCAAGCCGCTCTGGTCCTTCGACGCGCAAACGGCGGTGATGGCGCAGCCGATCACTTACAAGGCGCGCGGTAAGCAATATGTGACCGTAATCGCGGGATCACGTTTTCCCAGCGCCATCGGCCTGCCGCGCGAATGGAACTATCGCGCGCAGCAATGGCGAGTGCTGACCTTCTCGCTTGACGGCAAGGCCAGCCTGCCATCGGCTCAGCCAGTCGATACGCCCGTGATCGACATGCCCGATTTCAGCGTGGATCCCGCCAAAGTCGCGACAGGTGCGACCGTCTTCGGCCAGCGCTGCTCCATCTGCCATGGCGCTAACGCGGTGTCAGGCGGCATGGCCCCGGACCTGCTCCAGTCAGGCGTGCCGCTGGACACCGCCAGCTTCAAGGACGTGCTGCACAAAGGCATCCTGCGCGAACGGGGCATGCCGCGCTTTGAAGAACTGACTGCGCAAGAGATCGCCGGTCTCCAACATTATTTCCGCCAACGCGCGCGTGAGGTGCTGGCTGCGCAAGCCGCAGCCAAACCGGGCGCCCAGACACATAGAGGCTTGAATGAAGGTCAATGACGTCGTCACCTATGAGGTGGAAGGCCCCATCGCAGTCATCACGGTCAACTCGCCGCCGGTGAACGCACTTTCCAACGCTGTGCGGCAGGGTGTCGCAGACGCCGTGCAAACCGCGATTGGCGACAGTGCGGTCGGCGCGATGGTGCTGATCTGCGACGGGCGCACCTTCTTTGCTGGGGCGGAGATCAGCGAACTCGGGAAACCGCAGGTCGAACCGTCGCTGCGGAACCTCCAATTGATCGTGGAGAATGCGACGAAGCCGGTCATAGCCGCAATGCACGGCACCGCGCTCGGCGGCGGTTTGGAACTGGCGTTGGTCGCGCATTACCGCATCGCCGTCCCGTCCGCCAAAATGGGCCTTCCGGAAATCAAGTTGGGCCTGCTGCCCGGTGCGGGCGGCACCCAAAGGCTGCCGCGCGTCATCGGCATAGCCAAGGCGCTTGATCTTATCCTTTCCGGTGATCCTGTGTCTGCGACGTCGGCGAAGGCAATGGGGCTCATCGACGAACTCGCCACGGAGGGCAATCTGCGCGCGGACGCCTTGACGCTCGCCTGTCGCGTGCTGGAAGAAAAGCGGCCGCTCCTGAAGGTCCGCGACCGTGCCGACAAGCTGGACGAAGCGCGCGGCAAGCCCGAAATCTTCGCAGAAATCCGCCAGGCCAACGCCAAGAAATTCCGCGGATACAAAGCGCCTGAAAACATCGTCCGCGCCGTCGAGGCGACCCTGGAGCTACCCTTCGACCAGGGCATGGTCCGCGAACGTGAACTGTTCAACGAACTGGAAAAGGATAGCCAGTCGGCCGCCCAACGACACGTCTTCTTCGCTGAGCGGCTCGCGGCCAAGGTTAGCGGCATACCAAGCGACACCGCAGCGCTCCCAATCAAGAAAGTAGGCGTTATCGGCGCGGGCACCATGGGCGGCGGCATTGCGATGAACTTCGCCAATGCAGGCATACCCGTCACCATCGTAGAAACCAGCCAGGAAGCGTTGGAACGCGGCCTGCGCATCATTCGCGGCAATTATGAAACCACCGCGAAGAAGGGCAAGATGAAGCCCGAAGATGTCGATACGCGCATGGGTCTGCTGACCGGCTCCGTGGCGATGGGGGACCTGGCCGACTGCGACCTCATCATCGAGGCGGTGTTCGAAAATCTCGACGTCAAGCGCGAGGTGTTCGCCAGGCTCGACAGGATCGCCAAGCCCGGTGCGATCCTGGCGACCAACACCAGCTATCTCGACATTGACGATATCGCCGCCGCCACCCAGCGGCCGGAGAGCGTCGTCGGCCTGCACTTCTTCTCGCCCGCCAATGTGATGAAGCTGCTGGAGGTCGTCCGCACCAAGGACACGAAGCCCGAAATCACCGTCACCGCCATGAAGCTTGCCAAGACCATCGGCAAGATCGGCGTGCTGGTCGGCAATGGCTTCGGCTTTGTCGGCAACCGCATCCTTGCGGCGCGGAACACGCAAGCCGACCGGCTGGTGCTGGAGGGCGCGACGCCCTGGGCGGTGGACAAGGTGCTGTATGATTTCGGCTTTGCCATGGGGCATTTCCAGATGCGCGATCTGGTCGGCCTCGACGTCGGCTGGAACCGGGAGGCGACCAGTTCCGCCAATGTGCGGGAAATCCTCAACGAAATGGGCCGCCATGGGCAGAAAACGAAGGGCGGCTATTATGACTATGACGAGAACCGCAAGCAGACCCCCTCGCCCGTCGCCATGCAGGTCATCGAGGATTTCGCCGTCGAACAGGGCATTGCCCGGCGCGCGGTGAGCGATGAGGAAATCCACGACCGCATCCTCTTCGCCATGGTGAATGAGGGCGCGCGCATTCTCGATGAAGGCATCGCCTCGCGGGCGTCGGACATCGATATCGTCTGGGTCACGGGCTATGGCTGGCCGAAATATCGCGGCGGCCCGATGTTCTGGGCGGATTTGCAGGGGCTACCCGTCGTCCTGGAAAAGCTGAAGACGCTCGAAGCCGCCCATGGCGAGGCGTTCAAGCCCTCCCCGCTGATCGAGCGGCTGGTGGCGCAAGGCAAGGGATTCAAGGACGCATGATACAGGGCAACCGCATCGCCATCACCGGGGTCGGCGAAACCCCTTTCCTCCGTAAAGGCGAGGAAGGGGTCATGAAGATGATGACCCGCGCCAGCCTCGCGGCCATTGCCGATGCGGGCCTCAGCCCTAAGGACATCGACGGCTATGTCTCCAATAAGTATGCGGGCCATGGGTCGGACGAGGTCGCCTTTGCCATCGGCGCGGGGGAAAAGCGTTTCTGCGCCACAACCGACAGCGTGGGCGGCACGGCGACGTCGGGCCAAGCACTGCAACTGGCGCAGATGGCGATCGAGGCGGGTTTGGCGCGGCATGTGCTGGTGCCCTATGCGATCCAGTCGACCAAGCCGGGCGGCGTCTATGCCTTCCACGCGCGTGAGCCGCAAAAGGCCGGAATCGAAATGCCCGTCGGCTTCTTCGGCCAGCCCACCTATTTCGCGACCATGGCGAACCGCTATGCCCATGACTACGGCATGACGGAGGAGGAGCAGGCCGCCATTCCGATGACCTATCGGGCCTGGGCGGTCCTGACGCCGAGTGCGCAGCGGCGCGATCCGATGGATTTGGCAGGCTATCGCCAGTCGCCCATGATCTCGACGCCTTTGCGGGCAGCGGACTGCTGCCTCACCACCGATGGTGGCGGCGCCTATGTGGTCAGCGCGATCGAGGAAGCGCGCGACATGCCGCATCCGGTTGTGGCGGTGCAGGGGCTCGGGCTGGGCTTCAACAATTGGCCGCAGGGGGTGCTGTTCACCCAGACACCCTGCACCTACCACTTCCCCGGCGAGGTGTCGGCGAAGCTCGCCTACACCATGGCGGGCTGCGATCCCAAGGATTTGGACTTGGCGCAAATCTATGACGGCTTCACCATCTCCGCGCTGGTGCAGACCGAGATGCTAGGCCTTTGCGAACGGGGCGAAGGGCCGCGCTTCTATGCGGCGGGCCATGGTATGCCCGGCGGACGGATGCCGATCAACACCAGCGGCGGGCATATGTCGGGCGGCTATGTGCCGGGCATGAACCTGCTGATCGAAGCGGTGCGGCAATTGCGCGGGCGGGAAGGCGAGCGGCAGGTGCCGAACGCGCGCCTCTGCGCCGTCGCGGGCCTTGGCGGCAACAACCATTCCACCACCATATTGGCGCGGAGCTGATCCATGGGCATTCCGATATATCCTCCCAAGATCGAGGACCCGCTGTTCCAGGGCTATTATGACGGGTTGGAAGCGGGCGAACTGCGCATCACCGCCGATCCCGAGACGGGCGAGTGGGTATGGTATCCGCCCGAGGTCATCCCCGGAAAGCCCGACACCGTGCTGGAATGGCGCCCGGTTTCGTCGGAGGGCAGCGCCTATAGCTTCACGACCGTGATCCGCAGCCTGCTGCCCGGCGATCACAAGGCGGAAGTGCCTTTCACCGTGGTCCTCTTCGAGTCGGACAACGCGCCGGGCGTGCGCGTGCCGGGTATCCTGATCGATGCCGAGGGGATTAAGCCTCACTGTGGCATGCGCTTGCGTTTTCAGGCGGTTCAGGCGGGGGATCACAAGATCGCCGGCTTCGCGCCGGTTGCCCCGGAAGCCGTGCGATGAATGATCATGTACGAACGGGATGGAGGGAGACCATATTACCCATGGTCGGTCGGCGAGACCTGCTCTTGGGCGGTGCCGCCATGATGCTCTCCGGTTGCGCGCAAGGGACCAGGCCCGGCCGACCAACCGCGCCCGAGCCGCTAAGCCTGTCCGATTTCACGCTGGCTCGGGGCAATCTGGACGCGCCTGAGGGGATAGCGAGCAGTCCCGATGGCCGCCTGTTCGTATCCAACGGCGGTGGCGCGATCGGCATATTGGAACCGGACGGCACTCTCCGCCAGATCGGCAAGCCCCTCGCCCCCAATGGCGTGGCGGTGGACCGCGAAGGCCGCATCATCGTCGCCAATATGGGCCTGCTCAACAAAGGGCCGGGACCATTGCAGCGGATCGATGTTACGACCGGTACGGTTGAAACGCTGGTGTCGGAACTCGAAGGGCGGCAACTGGTCGCCTCCAATGGTCCGGCCACAACCCGCGACGGCGACATCTATTGCTCTCACAGCAGCTGGGGCCCAATCGGCAATATTGGTACAACCACGCCTGCCGGGTTCATCTACAGGGTCTCGCCGAACGGCACAGCTTCGATCGTCGCCCGCAATCTGCGCGGCGTTAACGGCATCTGTCTCGATCGGGACGAGCGCCATGTCTATGCTTCGCTGACTGCGGAAGGACGCATCCGACGCTGGCTGCGGCAGGCGGATGGATCGCTCACTGATCCGCAGGATTACGGCCCGCAACTGGGCACCGTGATCCCCGACCATCAGGCCAGGGACATTCGCGCCATGCCGACCGCAGAGCGCGCGAACCTTGGCTATTGCGACGGCATCGCCTTCGATCAAGCGGGGAACCTCTGGGTCACCCTGCCCTTCGCCAACCGCATCGCCGCTATCACGCCGGACGGGCAAAACGTCGATATCGTCCATGATCCAGAGGGCAAGATCCTCTCCAGCCCGACCAATCTCTGCTGGGGCGGTGCGGACCTGCGCGACCTCTATGTCGTCTCCCGGGCGAGTGGTATGGTGGTGAAGGCCCGGACGGATGTGAAGGGCCTACCGCTGGCGAACTGGCCCAGCGATTGAGCAGGGGCTTTAGGCAGCGACCTCGATCACAATCTTGCCCTGGACCTTCCGATCCATCATCCAGCGGATCGCCTCCCGGCTTTCCTCAAACGGAAAATGCTTGCTGACTTCGGGCCGCAATCCGCCCTCCGCATACCAGGCGTAAAGCTGCGCCATATTCTCCGCATGAATCTCCGGCTCCCGGCGGCTGTGCATGCCCCAGGTCACTCCCACGATGGAGGCCGTCTTCACCAACGGCAGGTTGAGAGGAATCGCCGGGATCGTCCCTGCCGCAAAGCCCACCACCAGATAGCGGCCATCCCAGCCCATCGTGCGGAATGCGGGCTCAGCCAATGCGCCGCCCACAGGATCGAAAATCACATCGACGCCGCGATCCCCGGTCAACGCCTTCACCGCCTGCTTGAGGTCCGTTTCACTATAATTGACCGCCTGATCCGCTCCATGCGCTCGAGCCAAGGCCAGCTTTTCGTCCGTTGAAGCAGCCGCGATCACATGCGCGCCGATCATCTTGCCGACCTCGACGGCAGCAAGGCCAACTCCGCCCGCCGCGCCGAGCACCAGCAATGTCTCGCCCGGCCGCAACCGTCCACGCTGGCGCAGGCCATGCAGCGCGGTCGCATAGACCATCGTGAATCCTGCCGCGACGTCGAACCCCATGTCGTCGGGGATCACAGTCGTCCGGAAAGCAGGCGCAGTCGCATATTCGGCGAAAGCGCCTTCGAAGGGGATCGTCGCGACCCTGTCCCCCACGCGAAGTCCGGTGACGCCCTCCCCCACCGCGTCCACGACGCCTGCCGCTTCACTCCCTGGAATGAAGGGCAACGGCGGTTGCCGCTGATAAAGGTTCTGGATCATCAATGCGTCAGGGAAGTTGACGCTCGCCGCCCTCACCCGAAAGCGTACCTCACCCGGCCCGGGCTCCGGCACCGCAACATCGCGGAACTGCAACTCTTCCGGCGGCCCATGATGCTCGCACATCAAAGCGCGCATGGGTCAGCCCCCCAGAAACTGTTGGCGCATCTTATAATAATCGTCGCTGGGATATTTCTCGCTGTGCTGCCCGGCAGGCCACTGCGCATAGGTGGTTTCGGACGGGAAGGCAGGCGAGGTATAATCCGAAAGCCCTCGCCGCCGGATGATCTTCCACTCGCCGTTGCGCCGCTCCAGATCGTCCAGATATCGCCCTTGGAAGAACACATCTTCCTCTCCCGTGCCGTCCTTCCGTTGACGCCGATGCTGCGCGAAATAATAGCATTCGGAAAATGCCTTGTTGCCCCTCACCTCAACCGACACATTCGAGATGTGGTGGCAGGCATATTTGAGGCCCGAGATGATCTTGAACGCGAAGGCCGCGAAGTCCGAAGATTTGCCCTCGAACTTCCCATGCTTATGCGTTGATTCCGGCCAGAAGAGTGACCGCAGCAACGCCTCGTCGGCCCGGTCATTGGCCCGCGCATAGGCATAGAGCAGCTCTGTAATCGCCTGCTTGGACTCGATCACGTCCAAACGATCGGCCACGCTGCCCGCCGGCCTGCCTCTGCCCTGTACGCCCCCTGCCGAAGCCTGGCTCGCCGCCAAGCCGAAAGGAACCGCCAGCAGCGCTGCCAGCGTCCCGCGACGATTGCTTTCCTCCATGCTCACTCTCCCGGATTTTCCAGCAGCCCCGGCTCGGCCCTCAGCCTCGGCAGAACTTCCTTTTCGAATAGGCGCAAACTCCGCCAGGAGACTTCCGGATCAAGCCCGCCGAGCAGCGCATGGAAGGTCACAGCCGTACCCCCGCCAAGCTCCTTCAGATATGCGAAGCATTCATCCGGCCTCATCACCTTAATATTGGGCATGGCCTTCAGGCCCTCGACCGTCTCCGCCGCACTGTAGCGGGTCTGCCCGGTGCCACGCTCCTTGGCCCATTCCGCATAAGTGTTGGTCGCATAGGCGATATGCGGCGCGACCAGAGGCCAGTCGCGATCGGGATCATCCGACACATAAAGGAAGCTCGCTGCAGGCTTGCGCAATTCCTCCGGCGGTCCGAAGCCCGCGTTCGCCCGCTCCTCCTTGTAAAGCGTAAACAGGTCGGGGTGACCCGGGAAATATTGATAACCGCCCTTGGCGGCGCGGATCGCAGACTTGTCGGTCGATCCGCCCATGTAGATCTTGGGTCCATCTGGCGTCGCAGGGGCCGGCGTCACTCGCACGGTTCGCCCGCGAAACTCGAATGGCTCGCCGGTCCATGCGCTCTTCAACGTCGCCATCGCCTCATTCATGATGGCGAGCCGCTTGGTGATGTCGCGATCGAACATCTCGAACTCATGCGGGCGATAGCCCATGCCCGCCGTCAGCCAAATCCGTCCCGGCGCGATATTGTCCAGCACCGCCAAATCTTCCGCCAACCGCAGCGGATCGTGCATGGTCACCACCAGTGCCGACAGATGCGCCACGATCTTCTCGGTCGCCCCAAGAATAGAGGCCGCCTGAACCATCGAGGAAGGGCAATATCCCCCTTCAGCACCATGATGTTCCGCCAGAAAAACCTGCGTGAAGCCCAGCTTGTCGGCCCATTTCGCCTGCTCGATCGCGGTGCGGTAGAGCACCGGATGCGGCGCCCCAAAATCGGGCCGGTTCATGTCGTAGCGAAGGTTCAGTTGCACCTTCCGGTTCCTCTCTTGTCTCTTATATCTGGTCAGGCCGCCGAAACACGCGACTGGATGCGACCCGTGATGTCCGCCGCCTGCATCGCCTTCTTGCTTTCGATCAGCGCATCTATCTGTTCTTCACCATAGCCTGCCTCGCGCAGCACCTGCCGCGTATGCTCGCCCAGGCGCGGCGCTGATCCCTTCGCGAAGCTCGGCGTGAGGCTGAAATGCATGAAGCTGCCGAACTGGCGGACATGGCCATACATGGAATCGAAATTCTCAATCACCCGGTTGCTGGCGACCGCCCAATCCTCCCACAAAGCCTCGCGGACCCAGCTCGTCTCCCGCGCGATTTCGCAAGGCGCGCCCGCCGCATCGAGAAGGGCGAAAGCTTCCTCGCTACTCTTTTGCGCGAAGAAGGGTTTCAGCGCTTCCATCAGCGCCGCATCATTGGCGGATCGGTCGCGCGCCGCGGCGAAACGCGGATCGCTCAGCCATTCCTCACGTCCCACAGCCTTGGCCAGCGCGACGAAACGCTCCTCCTGGCGGCAACTGATGCACAACCAGCCATCGGTGGTCCGATAAATCCGGTCGAGCGCGTTGAACCCCGCCTGGTCCTTGTCGAGCCGGAAGCCGTAAACAACCTTCTTGTCGGCATCGAGGAAATGCTCCGAGGTTGTCCACAGGCTCGAATGCAGCTGCGGAATCTCGATATAATCTCCCTTCCCACTGATCGCGCGATGCTCCAGCCCCATGAGGATGCCGGCAGCGCCCAGGAAGCCGTTATTATAATCCTCATTGCCAAACACGGCGCGGGTCGGCGGATTGCCCTCCCCCCCGCCTTCGTACAGCAAGCCTGTCCAACCGGACACGAGCGGCGCGAAGCTCTTCAGCAGCGACTTGGGGCCCTTGGAGCCATAGCCGGGGAGATAGACGTAGAGCAGGCGCGGATTGATCTTCGAAAGCGCCTCATAGCCGATGCCGAGCTTGTCCGCTTTGCCGGGGCGCAGATTATGCGTGACCACGTCGGCCTCCGCGACCAGTCTTAGCGCCGCCTCCAGCGCCTCGGGGTCTTTGAGGTTGAGGACGATGTCGCGTTTTCCCCGCTGGGCCGCATCGAAACAGTCGGGCAGCGGCCGCATCTGGTCGCCTCCGGGCGTCTCCACCTTGATGACGTCCGCGCCCAGATCGGACAGCAGCCGCCCGCCATAACCGACCGCGAAGAAGGAGGAGAAATCGATGACCTTGATCCCCTCCAATGGCCGCTCCAAAGGCTTGCCGTCCGCGGCAAGCGCAGCCCGCCGCCGCCCGATCAACTCGCCAAGCGCGCCATTGTCCGCGCCCACCGCTGGAGCCGGACGCGGCGCGGCCGTCGGCGTATTGGCCATGCGCACAGCAGGCGCGGCCTGGTAGATCGTCCCGAAGTCGGGATCGGGCAACGCAACCCGCTGCCCGACAAACTCCACCTGCTCGTCCAGCAGCACTTCGGCCGGTTCCAGCACCGGCAGCGCCGCCACATCCGCCGCTTGGAACAGCTTGATCCACTCTGCGCGCGTCTTGGTCTTGAACGCCTCGAATATCTCGACGCGAGCGATATTATATTCGTCGTCGGTCAGCGGCACGGACATTTCGGGCGCCGTCACGCGCTGCACCCGGTCGCCAA
The DNA here is from genome assembly GCF_001658005.1 of Sphingobium sp. EP60837. Taxonomy (NCBI): domain Bacteria; kingdom Pseudomonadati; phylum Pseudomonadota; class Alphaproteobacteria; order Sphingomonadales; family Sphingobiaceae; genus Sphingobium; species Sphingobium sp. EP60837. The sequence continues at coordinate 357,784 of NZ_CP015986.1, forward strand.
AGCCCAGCAGGTCCATCGCGGCCTTGAAACCGCCTTGCCCGCCAGTGTGCATCTGCAGATAAAGACCGTCGCCACACTCGAACATGCCGGTGACAAGCCGGGTGCGCCCAAAGCGGTCGACCGCGCCCGAGTCCCCTGCCTTGATGTAACTGATCCCCTCTTCCTGCCACCAATTGTTCATCGGCGACTGAGCGATCATGGCATCAAGCAGCGAGGCTTCCACCCGCTGCCCCTTGCCGATATGCCGCCGCGCCCGCACCGCAGCCAGCGCCCCGATCACGCTCAGGAATGCCTGGCCATAATGCAGCGCCGGATGCCCAAGATAGACGGGGCCCGGCCGGAAGGAACTGGACCGGTCGATCATCGTGCCCAGCCGCGCCGCCGCCAGCGATTCTCCATAAGGCCGGTCCGCGAAGGGCGTATCGGCGCCATAAGCCGTCAAAGCGCAGACGACGAGTTCGGGAAAGTCGCGCTCCAGCGCCTCGCGATCCAGACCCAACGCCGCTGCATCCTTCTCCTCCAGCGCATGGATGAAGATGTCCGCCCCGCCCAGCAGCCCCCGCAGCGATTGAAGGTCCGCTGCATCGCCTACGTCCAGTTCAACGCTGCGCTTGGACCGGTCCCAACTTTTGCGCGTTAAATCATGAGCGAACCAGTTGCCGCCCTTAGGCTCGACCTTCACCACCTCTGCGCCATGATCGGCGAACAGCATGGCGGCGATGGCGACGGGCATCTGCTCCGCCAGTTCGATGACGGTCAGATGATCCAGGGGACCGGGCATCTATTCTCTCCTAAGGCGGTCGGCACCGCCCCTTATCTATACGGATATTATCTGCCGCACTCTCCGGCACAGGCCGCGAAAAATGCTCAGGGGTATAAAAACACCAGTTCAACCCAAGCGCAAGTAATTTTGCACTACGGGTTTGATTTCATTCCGCAGCCTTGGTCCGCCCGCCCGCCTGCCGCGACGGATCGTAGCGCGGCCGCTCCATCTGAAAACTGTCGCTGTTGCGGACATACCATCCGCTGCCATGGGTGCGGCCGATCAATTTCATCGCGGGGGTATCGAAGTAGACGCGCTCCCGATCGCTAATGAATTCATCCTTGATGTGAGCCATCAAGATTTCCCCGATCACCACAGTCTGGAACGATCCGATGTCGAGCGCCGTGACCTTGCGACATTCGAAACTCACAGGGCTGGTCGCGATACGTGGCGGCTTAACAACAACGCTGGGGGCTGTTTCGACGCCCGCATAGTCGATCTCGCTCACCTCGGCGGGCGCATCGACGCTGCACAGGTTCATGACCTCCGCATCCGCTTCGCACACCAGGTTCACGACAAACTCACCCGTCGCGATGATGTTGCTGGCGGTATTCTTCAGGCCCCGCGAAGCAGGTTCCTTGAGCAGTCCCAGCACCACCAACGGCGGTTCCGTGCCCACGCAATTGAAGAAGCTGTAAGGGGCGGCATTGATGATGCCGTCCTGCGACTGGCTGGTGATCCAGGCGATGGGGCGCGGCGTGATCGTCGAATTGACGATCTTGTAACGGGTGACCATCGGCACCTCACGCATGTCGAACTGCATGGATAGCCTCCCCTACTGCGCCGCTTTTGCTGCAGCCTTGGCCGCCGCTCGAGCCCTGAATTTTTCCCGCGCGCGTGGTACTTCCTCGCCCGCCTGACAGCTGTGGCAATAAACCAGCTCCAGCGCATGGGTTGCCGCCAGATCACCGCTCTCGGCCTGATTGAACAACCGCTTCGTCAGTTCGACCGCGTGACGGTTACCGCTGCCGATCGTCTCCCCCAGCGCCAGCGCTTCGCCAACCGCCGTGCCCGGCGTCACCAAGCGGCTGACAAGCCCAAGCGCCAATGCTTCGCCAGCATCCAGCGTTCGCCCGGAAAAGATGATCTCCGCCGCTCTTGCCCGCCCAAGCTGGCGCATCAAAAACCACGCCGCACCGCCATCGGGGACCAGCCCGAACTCCAGGAACGGCGCACCAAATCGCGCATTTTCCGCCGCGAAGATCATGTCGCAGGCCATGGCAAGGCTCCACGATACGCCGAAGGCGCCGCCCTCTACGGCCGCGACGGTGGGGATCGGCAAAGCCCGAACCCGGCTTATGATCCGCTGCCCCATCTCCAGACGCGCGGCCAGCGCCAGCGCGCCCTCACCGCGCGCGGGAGGCAGCTTCACATCACCGCCGTTGCTGAAATATCCCTCCGCCCCGCTGATGATCAGCATCCGCGCAGGCGTCGCATTTTCCAGGGCGTCGAGCGCCCCGGAAAACTGCTCCCACATGGCGAAGGAAACGGTATTCTTCGCGCGCGGCCGATTGAGGATGATGTGCGCCACACCCCTGTCGTTCAGTTCGAACAGCAATTCGGGGGCATCGCTCACCGCGTTCATCCTTCGCTCTCCATTCCGCGCATCTTTTCGGGGCGCGGAAACTGCCTAACCGACCCGCGCCTCCTCATCAAGTAAAATTGCATCTATGTGCAAATTCACGCTGCAATGGCCTTGCTACGCTGGGGCGCGGGCAGCGCATCGATTCCGCGTTCGGCAATGTCCTTGATCAGCGTCTCGACCTCCTTGCGCGCGTTACCCTTCAACGCGCCGAGCACGCAGATCAGATAACTGCTGACCAGCCTAACGATCACCTCGTCATCGGGGATTCGGCCCTGCGCCCAGTCATTGATCGTCGCATATTCGAAACGCACCAGATCATCGACCAGCTTGTCCACCTCCACCCAGGGCTGCAGCTGCTTCTTCGCCTCCAGCACCTCTATCCACTGGCGGTTATGGTGGATCGCGGGCGAGTGCATCGCCGTCCAGATGTCATGGTCAACGTCGGAACTGAAATAGAGCGCCATGATCGCTTTGATATAGTTGCGGATTTTCCGATTGCGCTGGACGACGGAAACCATGCGCTCCAGATTGTGCTGCATCGTTCCAGGCGCGCTCGAATAAGGGATCTTGCCAACATATTCGTCGAAATATTCCTGGATCGCCGATGCGATCATCCGCTCGCGGGTCTGGAAGGCGTTGTAGAGGGTCCGCTTGGCGACCCCGGCACGCTGCCCGATCTCGTTCATGCTAAGCGCGGCGATGCCCTGTTCAGCGATTACCTTGCGGGTCTCTTCCAGTATCCGCTTGCGCCGTTCGATGATCGCGGGGCTGGAATAGGTTTGCGGCCGATCGCCCACATCCTTCAGCACCGGCTTGTCCTTGGTCGTCAAAATGCGTCGTCCTCATTATCTCGCCAATTCATGCGGACGCTCATAATAGCGACAATGCATGAACGTGCAAATTTCCCGGTGAGCGACTGCTTACCTTGACAAAGAAGCCCCGCTCCGCCGCCAGGCGAAGCGGGGCCATCGGCTGCCCGCAGGGAGGTCGGGCAGGCCAGGGGAAACATCATTTGGCCTGCTGGGCGCTTTCTCGCGCCCGCTGACGAATAAAGTGGCGCAGCCCTTCCAACTCGGCGTCGGTCAACTGAGCGAATGAACCCATGCCCCGCGCCATCAGCGCTCCGTCTCGCACCACAGAGGTGAAGGTTTCCGCATCCATGGGAACCGCCGACTTGCGCAGGTCAGGCGCCGCACCGCCAGCCATCATCCCCGAACCATGGCAGATGACGCAGGAGCTGTTATAAATGCCAGCTCCGACCTTTGCCTTGCCCGGGTCGATGACGAACGCAGGATCATCCTGGATCGGCTCGTCCACGGGTTCGAAAGCGGGCAATTTCTTGACGCCGCCGATGGCGAAGGTCAGCAACCGCCGCTGCTGCTGGCGATAGTCCCAGTTGGGCGAGTTGGGGAAACTGCTGCGAAATCCGGTGATTACGCTCACATATTGCTTCCCACCGACAGTATAGCTGATCGGCGCCGCCAGCATCCCGTTCTGCACCGGATAGGACCACAGCTTGCGCCCGTTCGCGGTCGAATAGGCGTTGAGGTTGCCGTCATTGGTGCCTTGGAAGATCAGCCCGCCGCCCGTCGCCAGCGTTCCGCCGTTGAACACGCCGGGTTGCGGCACTGACCAGGCGATCTTATTGTTCGCAACGTCGAAGGCGACCAGCTTGCTCGATGCGGTCGGCGGCACGAGATTGGCGGGAGGAGCCCCAAGGCCGGTATTGACGAACATGCCGGGCTTATACTGCCACTCCTTGACGTTCGGCGGATCGACAAACACGCGCCCGCCTTCCATCACCGGGATGTAGCTCAGCCCCGTCTTGGGGCTGAACGACATGGCCTGCACGCCGTGCGCCCCATTGGGGAAGGGGTACATGAGGAAAGGCTTGCCCCCTGGATATTGGGCTTCCGGATTGATTTCCGGCCGTCCCGTCACAGGATCGATCCGCTTCGCCCAGTTCTGCTTGGCGAACTCTCCTGCGGAGATCAGCTTCCCATTCTGTCGGTCGATGACATAGAAAAAGCCATTTTTAGGCGCATGGATCAACACGGACCGCTGCTTGCCGCCGATCATCATGTCGGCCAGTTCGATGTCCATCGCATTGTTGAAGTCATGGCTGTTTTCCGGGTTCACCTGATAATGCCAGACATATTCCCCGGTCTTGGCATTCAGCGCCACGATCGAAGAAAGATAGAGATTATCCCCACCGCCCGGGCTGCGGATCTTCTGATTCCACGGCCAGCCATTGCCGGTGCCGAGATAAATGCGATCATATTTCGCATCATAAGCCATGGCGTGCCAGACAGTCCCACCGCCGCCGAACTTCCACCATTCGCCGGTCCAAGTCTTGGCGGCCGCCTCCATCGCCTTGTTTTCGAAACCCTTAGCCGGATCGCCGGGCACGACATACCAGCGCCACGCCTTCTTGCCCGTCTTGATGTCATAAGCCGTCACATAGCCGCGTGTCGGGCTATAATCCGCGCCGCCAAAGCCGACGACTACCTTGTCCCCCGCTACCCATGGCGGACCTGTGATATAGCCGTTCTCCGCTTCATCCAGCGTCTTGGCCGACCAGAGCGGTTTCCCCGTCTTCGCATCGACGGCGACCAATCGCCCTTCACGCGTGGCGGTGAATAGCACGCCATCCTTATAGGCGATGCCCCGCGTGCCCCAGCCTGCGCGGAGCCGCCACTTAGCCTCTGGCTGGCTCGCCACGTCGGGATCATATTGCCACAGCAGTTTGCCGGTCCGCGCATCCACCGCATGAATGACGCTAAGCCCCGCCGCGAAATAGACGACGCCGTTGACCGCGATCGGCTGAGTATAGCTGTCGAAGGTGTCGATGTCGTAGGATGACACCAGCCCGAGCTTTCCGACATTCTGCTCAGTGATTTCCTGCAGCGGGCTGTAATGCTGCTCCTTGTCATCACCGCCATAGGTCGACCAGTTGACCGTAGCCGCTGCTGGAGCCGCGCTTTGCGCCGAATATGAGGAGATGCCCTCGGCCAGCGCCAGAATCGCAGCGCCAGCCACCAGAGCGGAAACTCTTCCCTTCATCGGTCCTATCCTTGTTTTCGCGCCCTCAAGGGTCGCATCTTTTATTGCACCATCGTGCAATATTTATGACTTGTCAAGCGACGGCAGATCATCATAATATTGCACCAAAGAACATATTTAGGAGAGGATCCCATGGGCAGGTCCAGTGGAGCCGTGCGATGACCATTCGCGCCGCCAGGGATGGTCCCGTTGCCATCATCACGATCGACCAGCCCGGCCGGATGAACGCCTTCACCATGGAGATGCGCGAGCAGCTCTGGCGTCAGTTTGAAGATCTGGCGGAGGATGATGGAGTCCGCGCGATCATCCTGCGCGGGGAGGGCGAAAATTTCTGCGCAGGGGCAGATACTGGCGATATGGGCGCGCAATCCACCGGGGCTTTCCTGCGCCGGATGCGCTGGCTGCACCGCATGATCCGTTCGATCACCGCCATTCGCAAGCCGGTGATGGCCGCCGTGGACGGGGCCTGCGTAGGCGCGGGCTGGAGCATTGCGCTCGCCTGTGACTTCGTCCTTGCAACGCCGCGCGTTCGGTTCTGCCAGAGTTTCGGCCGCATCGGCTATGTTCCAGACGCCGCCGCGGTGTGGCAGCTCAGCCGCCTGATCGGCGTCATGCGCGCCAAGGAGATCGTCTATTCCAGCCGCATGGTGGAGGCCGACGAAGCGCTGCGCCTCGGACTTCTACTCGACATCGTCCAACCTCAGGCCCTCATGGACGAAGCGCTGACTCTCGCCCGATCGCTCGCCGCAGGGGCCCCGCTGGCGATCGGCATGGCCAAGCGCCAGTTCGAGGCCGCCCATGCCCTCTCGCTCGATCAGTTTCTAGAGCTGGAATTCAACATGCAACCTTTGATGGCCACGACGAGCGACCATCAGGAAGGGCTCTCCGCCGCCCGCGAAAAGCGGCCACCTCTCTTTGAGGGAAAGTAGCAGGACCATGACCGCAACCGCCACGACCCAGCGTCCCCTTCCCGTCCCCGATACGCTGTCCACCCCCTTCTGGGCAGCAGCGCGCGATCATGCGCTTCATATGCAAAGATGCGACAGCTGCGGCCATATGGCCTACCCGCCGGAGATCGCCTGCCGCGCCTGCGGGGGCGACCATCTCCACTTCGCGCCGGTATCGGGCCGCGCCACGCTCCACAGTTGGACAGTGCTGCATGAAGCACCGGCTCCGGGTTTCCGCGATCGCCTGCCGCTGATCCTGGCCGTCGTCGAGTTGGAGGAGCAGCCTGGGCTCCTCATGAGCACCAACCTTGTCGATGCAGATCCCGCCGCGCTTCGCATCGGCATGCCCCTGCGCGCTTGGTTCGAAAATATCACCGACCAGTGCGCACTTGTCCAGTTCCGCCCGGCGGGCCGCTGATCGATGTGGGCGCATCGCAACAAGGTGGCGGTCGCTGGCGTCGGATACAGCAAGCTTGAGCGGCGCTCCGGCCGGACACTCGCGGCGCTGACGCTGGAGGCGTGCGACGCCGCTCTTGCCGACGCGGGGCTGTTACGCAGCGACCTGGATGGCATCGCCACATCGCCCTCCATGCCTCGCTATGGCGGCAGGAAAGGCGTCGATGAAGGGATCGACATCGTCACCCCCTGGTATCTCGCTGACCTGCTGGGCGCTGCGGGCCGGGTCCAATGGATCGGCTCCACCAACGGCATGGTGACGCAGAGCCTGATCGACAGCGCTCTGGCGATCATCGCGGGACTTTGCGATCATGTCCTGGTCTATCGGTCTCTCCATGTGCCGGAGGGCCGCTATGTCAATTTCGACACGGCCCATGCCGTGGGGACTGACCAATATCTCGCCCCTTACGGCTTCAGCATGCCACCCGCATGGGCCGCAGTCGTACTGCGTCGCTATTTCGAGCTTCATGGCTATGACCGGCGCGACTTCGCCCATTATATCGCCGCCAACCGCGCCAATGCCCAGCGTAATCCCCACGCCTATTGGCGCGGCAAGAGCCTATCCGAAGCGGACTATATCGACGCCCGCATGATCGCCGACCCGCTCTCCATCCTGGACTGCGACATACCCGTCGATGGCTGCTGCGCCCTCATCCTGACCTCTGCCGAGCGGGCACGCCACCTGCGCCAGCCGCCCGCCCTGCTTACAGGCTTCGCCGCGTCCGCCTATCAGGGCGCAAGTGGCACCCCGATGAACCTGGAAGACATGTGGAGCGGTGCGCGCGCTTTGGGCCGCCGGCTGTGGGACATGACGGGCCTCACCCCCGCCGATGTGGACACGGCTCAACTCTATGACGGCTTCAGCGTGCTGGTCCTCACCTGGCTGGAGGGCATGGGCTTCTGCCGCGATGGAGAGGGGCTGGGCTTGTTGCGTGACGGATACGGCGATCTGGACGGCAAGCTGCCGATCAACACCGGCGGCGGAGCACTTGGGGAGGGTCGCCTGCACGGCATGACGCAGCTTGCCGAAGCGGTAGCGCAAGTCACTGACCGTGCAGGCGTTCGCCAAGTTCCCGGCGGCGCCTGCGCCCTCGCCACCATTTCCAACGGCCTGGCGAAATCGACCGCGTTCCTGTTCAGCCGAGACAGCTGACCGATCGCGCAGCCACTTCCAGATTCTCGCCCCCGACCCTGAACAGGCAGCTCTCGTCCGTCCCATTGATGCACAGAGTAAAGCCCGACTTGCGGTAACGCACCACCAGCCGCCTGCGCCGGGCTTCTTCCCATTGTACCGGACTGAGCGGCCGCCCCTCCTCGTCCAGCCATTCCACATCATCGTCGGTCAGCAATGCAGGATCAGCAAGCTCCGTCCGATAGGCCCGCAGCGCCGCCATGGTGAAGGCATGCTCCTCAATCTCTGCATCGCGTGCAGCCCAATCGACCCAGCCGATGGGATTGTCCTGCGCATAGGCATTGTTGTTCCCCTGCTGGCTACGGCCGAACTCGTCTCCCGCCGTCAGCATGATCGTCCCGCGCGAACAGAAGAGCGTGGACAGCAGAGCCTTGACGTCACGCCGCCGCGCGGCCGCGACAGCGGGATCATCGCTCACTCCCTCGACGCCGTTATTCCAGCTGAAATTCTCCCCATGGCCATCACGATTCCGCTCGCCATTGGCCTCATTATGCCGCTGCTCATAAGCGGTAAGATCGGCGAGGGTGAAACCATCATGCGCCGCGATGAAGTTGACGGTTCTGCTGCTGCCCTCACCGCCGAACAGGTCCGAAGAACCAGCCAGCCGCGTGGCAAGTGGCCCCAGCATCCCCGCATCCCCGCGCCAAAACCGCCGCACATCATCCCGATAGCGATCATTCCATTCGATCCACGGCTCGCCGAACCGCCCCAGCTGATAGCCGCCGGGCCCAATGTCCCATGGCTCCGCGATCATCACCCGGTCGCTCAGCACTGGGTCGTCCCGCATTGCGCGCAACAATGGTGCATCCGGGTCGAAGCCTTGGGGCATCCTCCCCAGCGCGGGCGCCAGATCGAAACGGAACCCATCCACTCCCGCCTCTGTCACGAAATAGCGCAGCGACGACAATATCATCTCCTGCATCACCGGATGATTGCAATCGATACTGTTGCCGGTGCCGGTGTCGTTGATCAGCCGCCCATCGCCTGCATGCCGGAACGCACCCCGCGCATCCAGGCCGCGCATCGACAGCGTCGGCCCCAGCGCATCGCTTTCCCCATCATGATTATAGACCATGTCCAGGATCACGCCGATCCCGGCCGCGTGCAGCGCCTCCACCGCCCGGCGCAGCTCCGCCATGCCGCCCGGAGCCAGTCGAGGGTCGAGCGCGAAAAAGCTCACCGGATTATAGCCCCAGGCGTTCCGAAGCCCCAGCGGCCCAAGATGCCGCTCATCGATCCAGGCGGTGATGGGCATCAATTCCACTGCGCTGACATGCAGCCGCCGCAGATGATCGATGATCGCGGGATGCCCAAGCGCCGCTACCGTCCCGCGCTGCGCCTCCGGCACATCGGGATGCAGCATCGTGAAACCGCGCACCTGCAATTCGTAAATCAGCCCGCCCCGCTGGAACATAGGCGGCGCTAGATCGACCTTGGGCAGCGGCTCCACCACCACCCCCTTTGGCATCAACGCCGCCGTGTCGACCCCGTCCAATCGGGGCGCGGCAAGTCGCGGATCATAGACAAAGGGCCGATCGATCGCCCGCGCATAGGGGTCCAGCAGCAGCTTGGCTGGGTCGAACCACAGACCTGCCCCCGGTTCATAAGGTCCGTCGGCGCGCAAGCCATAGCGCGCGCGCGCGCCGACGCCCGGCACATCGAGCGACCAACTTTCCTCACCATCCCGTTCCATGGCGATCCGGGTCTCGCGATCCCCGGCATCGAACAGGCACAGCCACAGTTGCGTAGCATCAGGCGACCGTACCCGAAAATGCGTGCCGCGCTCGCCAGCCTGCGCGCCAAATGCTGCCGTCACGCCGCGCCCTGCACGAGCGAACGGAACAGTCCGGCATATTGCGCCGCGCTATGCGTCCAGGAAAAGTCAGACCGCATGCCTGCCCGCTGCATCGCTTGCCAACCGGCTTTATCCCCATGCAGCCGGATCGTCCGCGCGATCCCGCCATGCAGCGCCAGCGGATCGGATGGCGCAAACACCACGCCCGTCGCGACCCCCGCTCCAACCGCAGCCTCATTGGCGTCGATCACCGTGTCGGCCAACCCACCGACCCGCGCCACCACGGGCACGCAGCCATAGCGCAGCCCATATAGCTGGGTCAGTCCGCACGGCTCGAAGCGAGAAGGAATGAGGATCGCGTCTCCCCCTGCCTGCATCAGATGCGACAGCGGCTCGTCATAGCCGATATGCGCGCCCACCCGACCGCGATGCCGCTCGGCCGCAGACAGGAAAGCCCCCTCCAGCGGATGGTCGCCCGCCCCCAGCACCGCCAGTTTGCCGCCAAGCCCCACCAAATGATCGATGGCGTCGGCGACCAGGTCCATGCCTTTCTGCCAGGTCAGTCGGCTGACGATGATGAAGATCGGCGCATCGTCCCGGTCCAGCCTGAAATGCTTCTCCAGCGCCCGCCGGTTGGCCGCTCGCCCGCCCAACGCCCTGCTCGTATAGCGCCGCGCGATCAACTCATCGGCTGCGGGGTCCCAGATTGCCGTGTCGATACCATTCAATATGCCGTGCAGCCGGTCAGCACGCCCGTTGATCAACCCGTCCAGCCCCATGCCTTGCGTCGGCGACCTGATCTCATCGGCATAGGTAGGGCTGACCGTAGTGATCGCATCGGCAGACACCAAACCGGCCTTCAAATAGCCGATCCCGCCATAATATTCGACGCCGTCCATTCCCCACGCTTCAGGCGGTAGCCCGAGGCCCGCGAACACATCCGCGCCGAACCGGCCCTGAAAGGCCAGGTTGTGGATCGTCACCACCTTGGGCACTCTATGAGCCGGGCCGAAGCGCATATAGGCGGCCGTCATCGCCGCCTGCCAATCATGAGCATGCACCAGATCGGGCCGCCAGCCCTTCACGCCATCTTCCGCTATATCCGCGCCGACCCGCGACAATGCGGCGAAGCGGCGCCAGTTGTCGGACCAATCGGTCCCGCTTAGGTCGCCATAAGGCCCGCCTTCCCGCTTGAAGAAGTCTGGCGCGTCCAGCACCAGCAAGTCCAACTCGCCCACCTTCGCAGCCAATAACGCGGCGGAAGCGCCGAACAGCGCTTCATAGCGCCGAACGGTCTTCGTCTTCCCCAGCTTTGAAAGAACGGAAGGATAGCCAGGCACCAGCGTCCGCACGCCTATGCCATGTTCCGCCAACGCGCCCGGCAAGGCCCCCGCCACATCGGCCAGCCCCCCCGTCTTGATCAGCGGATAGATTTCGGACGCGACCGAAAGAACCTGCATCGCCACTATCTTGCCCAAGCGCCTCAGCCTGCCAGCCGGTCGATCATATATTGCGTGATTAGACACACACCATTGTCCGATCGCCGAAAGCGCTGTGCATCATGTTCGGGGTCTTCGCCAACCACCAGCCCCGGCGGGATGACCACTTCGGAATCGAGCACGCATTTATGCAATCGCGCACCCCGGCCGATCACGCAGTCCGGCATGATGATGCTCTCCGTAATGGACGAGAAGCTGTGCGTGCGCACTCCGGAAAAAAGCAGGCTTTTGTGCAGCGCGGACCCCGACACGATGCACCCGCCCGCAATAAGCGAAGAGGTCGCGGACCCGCGCCGCCCTTCCTCATTATGCACGAACTTGGCCGGAGGCGTGACTTCCGAATAGGTCCACAGCGGCCAGTTGCGGTCATATAGGTCCAGCGACGGCACCACTTCGGTCAGGTCGATATTCGCCTGCCAATAGGCGTCCAGCGTTCCCACGTCGCGCCAATAGGGCACCGGCTCGCTTTCGGCCCGCACACAGCTGCTTGAAAAGCGATGCGCCACCGCTTTCCCATGCTTGACGATATAGGGGATGATGTCGCCCCCGAAATCGCGCTTGCTGTTGGGGTCATCGGCATCCCGCCGCAATTCCTCGATCAGAAAGCGGGTGCGGAAGACATAGATGCCCATCGACGCCAGCGCCATCGCCGGGTTGCCCGGCATGCTCGGCGGCTTCTTGGGCTTTTCGACAAAGGCTGTGATGACGTCATTCTCATCGACATGCATGACGCCAAAGCCCGTCGCATCGCGCAGCGGCACCTCCAGGCACCCGACGGTGACGTCAGCGCCACTATCGACATGCTGCTGGAGCATTAGCTCATAGTCCATCTTATAAACATGGTCGCCCGCCAGAATGACCATATATTCGGGAGCATAGCTTTCGATAATGTCGATATTCTGGAACACGGCGTCCGTCGTGCCTTCGTACCATTGGCTTTCCGATACGCGCTGGCTGGCGGGCAAGATGTCGAAGCTTTCGTTGCGTTCCGGCCGGAGGAAATTCCACCCGCGCTGCAAGTGCCGGATCAGCGAATGGGCCTTATACTGCGTCGCCACGCCCATGCGCCGGATGCCACTGTTCAGCGCATTGGACAGCGCGAAATCGATGATGCGCGCCTTGCCGCCGAAATGCACCGCAGGCTTGGCGCGCCGGTCGGTCAGTTCGGCAAGGCGGCTGCCGCGTCCGCCTGCCAGGACATAGGCCATGGCGTCGCGCGCGATCGGCTGGTTTCTGGCTTGCATAGGGCTCCTCTCCTTCATGCCCGCGACCGCCTTCGCGCGTTCGTCGGTCTCAATGGTCCAGTTCCAGCATCAGGGTCGCCAGCGGCGGGATGTTGATCTCCGCCCACCCATCCTCTGCAGCGAAGACGGACCCCAGATTCCCCGTCCCGCTGCCGCCATAGTCGGCCGCATCGCTGTTCATAATTTCCCGCCAGCGCCCGCCGGCCGGCAGGCGGATGCCATAACCCTGCCGCAGCATCGGCGTGAAATGGCTGATGACGACGATGGGCGCTTCACCCGGCGCGCGCCGCGCCCAGGCGAAGACCGAATCCGCCGCCGCATCCACGAGTACCCATTCGAACCCTTCCGCCTCGCAGTCGCGGGCATGCAGCGTCGCGCGGGAGCGGTAGAGCCGGTTCAAGTCACCCACCAGCCGTTGCACCCCCTGATGCGGCGCATGGTCCAGCAGATGCCAGTCCAACGCGCGCGTCTCGCTCCACTCCTCGCGCTGGGCGAATTCCTGCCCCATGAACAGCAGCTTCTTGCCCGGATAGCCCCACATCATCGCATAATAGGCGCGCAACGTAGCGAACTTCTGCCAGTCATCCCCCGCCATCTTGTGCAGCAGCGACGCCTTGCCATGCACCACCTCGTCATGGCTCAGCGCCAGCACGAAATTCTCGGTAAAGGCGTAGAGCAGGCCGAAGGTTATATCGTCATGATGGTGGCCCCGATGCACCGGATCGCGCGCCAGATAGCGCAGCGTGTCGTGCATGAAGCCCATATTCCATTTGAACCCGAAACCTAGCCCGCCCTCATGCACCGGATGCGAAACCTTGGGCCAACTGGTCGACTCCTCGGCAATCGTCATGACGCCGCGATGCGTGCCATATAGCGCCTTGTTCATCTGCTGGAGGAAATCGACCGCCTCTATATTCTCGCGCCCGCCCTGCGCATTGGGAATCCACTCCCCATCCTTGCGCGAATAATCGAGGTACAGCATCGACGCGACCGCATCCACGCGCAGGCCATCGACATGATAGCGCTCGGCCCAAAACAGCGCATTGTTGATCAGAAACTGCGCGACCTCCCGCCGACCAAAATTGTAGATCGCGGTATTCCAGTCGGGGTGAAACCCCTTGCGCGGGTCCTCATGCTCATAGAGCGCCGTGCCGTCGAAGCGCGCCAACCCGTGCGCATCGGTGGGGAAATGCGCAGGCACCCAATCCAGGATCACGCCAACCCCCGCTCGGTGCGCGCCGTCGATAAACCGCGCAAAGCCATCCGGATCACCAAAGCGCGCGGTCGGCGCATACAGGCCAGTCGTCTGATAGCCCCAGCTTGGATCATAGGGATATTCGCTGATCGGCAGGAACTCGATATGGGTAAAGCCCATGCCCACGACATAGGGGATCAGCCGGTTCGCCAGTTCGTCCCAGCTCAGGAAATGCCCATGCTCATCCTTCTGCCAGGACCCGGCATGAACTTCATAGATTGAGACAGGCTCGCGGCGCGGGTCTGCCTTCGCCCAATGGTCGCGGTGCCGCTCGTCGCCCCATTGGTGATCGGGAACGCCCGCGACGATCGATGCGGTCGAAGGCCGCAATTCCGACCGAAATGCGAAGGGGTCGGCCTTCAGCGGCAACAGCTTGCCGTCCGGCCCCATGATCTCAAACTTGTAGGGGCTGCCCGGCCCCACCTCCGGCAGGAAAATCTCCCACACCCCGGCATCCTGCCGCCGCCGCATCAGGCCCCTGCGCCCGTCCCAGCGGTTGAAGTCTCCCATGACCGACACCCGCTGCGCATTGGGCGCCCAAACGGCGAAATGCGTGCCCTCCACCCCTTCATGGGTGATCAGATGCGCGCCCATCTTGTCGAACAGGCGGCCGTGCGATCCTTCAGCGAAATAATAATCGTCCAGCGGCCCCAGCACCGGGCCAAAGCCATAAGGATCGATCATCCGATATTCGCCGCCATCGGCATAGCTGGCGTGATAGCGCAAAGGCTGGCGCTTTCTGATCGACACCTTGCCTGAAAACAGCCCGCGCGGATCCACCTGCGTCAGTGAACCGGCTTCCTTGCCGTCCAGCCTGTAGGCCGTCACGCTGACTGCTTCGGGCAGCAGCACGCAGGCAGTAAAGCCGTTGCCCGCCGGATGAACGCCAAGCGTCGCGAAAGGATCGTCCTCACGGCCTTCCAGCAGCCGGGCGATCTTTTCCGGAGTCAGCACCGCGGCGCGCAGCCCGTCATCACAGCACCTTCCAGATATCCGTCGCATATTCACGGATGGTCCGGTCCGACGAAAACCATCCCATCCGCGCGACATTATGGATCGCCATCTTGGCCCATTTCGCCTGATCGCGCCAGATGGCATCTACCTTTCTCTGGGCGGCTGAATAGCTGTCGAAATCGGCCGCCACCATGAACCAGTCATGGTCGTAAAGCCCCTGGATCAGGTCGCGATAGCGGTTCGGCTCGTCCGGCGAAAAGACACCGCTGGCGATAGCCTCCAGCGCCTGCCCCAGTTCGCGGCTCTGCGCGATCACGTTGCGCGGATCATGACCCTGGGCCCGCCGTTCGTTCACCTCCTGCGCGGTCAGGCCAAAGATCACGATATTCTCTTCGCCGACATGGTCGCGCATCTCGACATTGGCGCCGTCCAGCGTGCCGATGGTCAGCGCGCCGTTGACCGCGAACTTCATGTTCCCGGTGCCGGACGCCTCCATGCCCGCGGTCGAAATTTGCTCCGACAGGTCCGCTGCGGGGATCATCATCTCAGCCAGCGAAACATTGTAATTAGGCACGAACTGCACCTTCAGCAGCCCCTGCACCGCAGGGTCGTGATTGACCGCCCGGGCGACGTCTCCCGCCAGCTTTATGATCAGCTTGGCATTATGATAGCTCGGCGCCGCCTTGCCACCGAACAGCTTCACGCGCGGCACCCAGTCCCGCTCGGGATGCGACCGGATTTGATCGTATAGCGACACCGCTTCGATGATGTTGAGCAGTTGGCGCTTATATTCGTGGATGCGCTTGATATGGATGTCGAACAGAGCCGCCGGATCTATCCGCGCGTTCACGCGCTGCTTCAGAAGGTCCGCCAGCGCCACCTTGTTGGCGCGCTTTACTGCAACGAACTTCTCCTGAAAGGAGGCATCGTCGGCAAAGCGATCCAACTCCCGCAGCGCCTCCGGATCGTCCATGAACCGGTCGCCGATCGCCTCGCGGATCAACCCGAAAAGCCCCGGATTGCATTGCATCAGCCACCGGCGGAAGGTAACGCCATTGGTCTTGTTATTGATCCGCGCTGGATAGAGCCGGTGGAAATCGGCGAACACCGTTTCCTTCATCAACTCGGTATGCAGCGCCGACACGCCATTGACACTATGCGATCCGGCAAAGGCCAGGTTGCCCATCCGCACCCGCCGCTCGCCGCCCTCATCGATCAGCGATATACAGCCGATCGCCCGGTCGTCGAAGTGACCCGATCGCCGTGCCTCGCCCAGCAACCGGCTGTTGACGGCATAGACGATCTGCATGTGCCGGGGCAGCAGCCGCTCGAACAGCGGCACCGGCCAACTCTCCAGCGCCTCGGGCAGCAGCGTGTGGTTGGTATAACTGAACGTCCGCCGCGTCACGTCCCAGGCTTCGTCGAAATCCAGGCCGTGATCATCCAGCAGGATCCGCATCAGTTCAGCAACCGCCACAGCGGGGTGGGTGTCGTTCAGCTGGATCGCGGCCTTGTCCGCCAGCGTGCTGATGTCGCCGAAATATTGGATGTGCCGCCGCACTATGTCCTGCAGCGAAGCGGAGGAGAAGAAATATTCCTGCCGCAGCCGCAATTCCTGTCCGGCAGGCGAACTGTCCGCAGGATAAAGCACCCGCGTCAGCGCCTCCGCCCGGTTGCTCTCGGCCAGCGCGCCCAGATGGTCGCCCGCATTGAAGCGGTCGAGCAGGATCGGGTCGATCGGCTGCGCCTCCCACAGCCGCAGCGTGTTGACCCGCTTGCCCCTCCATCCCACGATCGGCGTGTCATAGGGCGTGGCGATCACGCGTTCCGTGGGTCGCCAGTGCATCTGGTGCAGCCCTGCATCCGCACCCTCCGCCGGGTCCACCCGTCCGCCGAAGCCGATCTCGTAACTCGCCTCGCGCCGCTCGAACTCCCATGGATTGCCATGCGTCAGCCAGGTCTCCGGCAGTTCCACCTGCCAGCCGTCCGAAATTTCCTGCCGGAACATGCCGTTCACATAGCGGATGCCATAGCCATAAGCTGGCACGTCCACCGTCGCCATGCTCTCCATGAAACAGGCCGCCAGCCGCCCTAGGCCCCCATTGCCCAGCGCCGCGTCGGGTTCCAGCGCCGCTATGACGTCCAGGTCCACGCCCAATGAATTGAGCGCCGCCTGCACCTCGTCCAGCATCTCCATGTTGGACGCCGCATCGCGCATCAGGCGGCCGATCAGAAATTCCAGGCTCAGATAATAGACCCGCCGCCCTTGTTCCTCGTAGGTTTTCTGGGTCGAGGCGATCCAGGCGTCGATCACGCGGTCGCGGATCGACAGGATCACCGCATGCAACCAGTCGTGGGGCTTTGCAGCCTCCGCATTTTTGCCGATGCGATAGGTCAGCCGCTCGACGATCTCATGGGCCAGCGCCTGTGGATCGACTTGCCGGGGCGCGGGCTTGGGAAGGGTGGTGTTGCCCTTGAGGTTCATGATTGGCGTCCCCTTGGCTGAATCCGGCCCCGATGATGGCACAGGCTCCTCACCCTCGCCAACAGCAAATTTTGCAGCGCAGCATGATCCTTATGATTGTGGATCAGCCCCGCCGATCACGGATTGCCGCGCGTACGCCCTCGCGCAGCTGGCGGCGCACCGGATAGGCGCTCGATGGCAGATGTTGTGTCAACAAAAGGCCGATAATGCTCTCGCGCGGATCGATGAAGAAGAAGGTCGAAAACACCCCGCCCCAGAAATGTTCTGCCGTCTTGAGATCGGTCGCAAAGCCGAGGCCGAAGCCAACGCCTGCATAATCCGCCTCGCTGAACATTGACGATGAGTGACGGGCAAGATCACCGCCGCCCGGCAGATGGTTGGCACGCATGCTGGCGACCGTCGCGGGCTTGAGAAGGCGGACGCCATCCAGTTCGCCGCCCCGCAACAGCATCCGGGCGAACCGATTATAATCCGCTGCGGTTGAGATCAGCCCGCCGCCCCCTGAGTGGAACCGAAGCTTACGCCTCCATCCGCTGCGCGCACCACGGTCGTAAAGCGACAATCGGCCGTCCTGATCCAATTGCCAGGCGTCCGTCATCCGCTCTACCTTCTCCTCGGGCAGCTCGAAAAATGTGTCCATCATGCCGAGCGGACCGAATATGCGCTGGGATAAGAAGGCATCAAGGGGAAGGCCACTCAGCCGCTCCACAACCACGCCCAGCACATCGGTGGAAACAGAATAATTCCACCGCTCGCCCGGCGAAAATTCCAGCGGCAGCCCAGCCAGCGCTTCGATGAATTCGTCCGCACTGCGCTTCTGCTGAAATTCGTCCAACCCCAATTCGCGATAACGCGCATCGATCGAGGTTTGCCGCTGAAGTCCGTAGGTCAGGCCGGACGTATGCCTTAGCAAGTCGATCATCCGCATCGGCTGCCGCAACGGCCGCCCATCCGTCCCCACGCGCAGCTTTGAAAATTCCGGCAGGACATGGGTCACCGGATCGTCCAGCGCAACAAGCCCCTGTTCGACCAGCATCATGAAGGCGGCGGAGGTCACCGGCTTTGTCATCGACGCGATCCGAAACAGCGAGTCATCCACCAACGGTTCCTGCGTCGCGCGGCCGACCCCGCTCACATGCGACAGCAGCACATGTTCGTCCCGCGAGACCAGTAGTTGCAGATGCGGAAGCTTGCCCGTCGCGACATAATCGGCGTGCAGCGCGCAAGCTAAAGCATCCAATCGCACCGGGTCCATGCCCGCGGCCTCCGCTGCCGCTACGTCAACCTGCGTCCTCGCCTGCATCCTGCCTCCAAACCGGCTCCTTATTGTCCGCTAAAGCAGCGCGAACTGCAGGACAATGGCGGCGTCGGCTTTCGCTTGTCCATTGCCAAAGCCCTGCGCTGCCCTCTATCTCAACCTGCCTTCACCTGCACGGGACCCAATAGGGCATGGCCAGCGGCCTATCTGCGATATTTCTGAACAACCGCCCCGCCTTGCTGCGATTCCTGCGCGCGCGCGGCGCGGGCGACGATGCCGAGGATTTGCTGCAGGACATGTGGATGAAATTGGAGTCGAAGGACCTCGGCCCCGTCTCCGATCCGTTGCCCTATCTCTACCGCATGGCCAACAATCTCATGCTGGACCGTTATCGCTCAGCCACCCGGCGCGAGCGGAGGGAGCAGCATTGGGCGGAGGGCGGCGGTGGTGTGATGGCTGACCCAAGCGAAGACATCGCCGTCGATGAAAGGCTCATTCTCGCCCAGCGCCTGGAAGAGGCCGAAGCCGTGCTGCACGGCCTTGGTCCCCGCGTCGAACTGGTGTTCCGCCGCTTCCGCATCGAAGGCGTCGGACAGCGCCTCATTGCCGAGGAATTGGGCGTCAGCCTGACCACCGTGGAGAAGGATCTTCAAAAGGCTTATCGCGCGCTTATCGCACTCCGGCAAAGGCTGGATACGGAATGAGCGGGCGCGCGCCGTCTCTCCCGGCATGGGGTCATATATGACAGGGGCCAGCATAATGCTGCACGAGGAAGCGCTCGGATGGGTCATCCGCATGCGCGATCCGGAATTTACAGATTGGGACGCTTTCACCCTCTGGCTGGAAGCAGACCCCGCCCACGCGCCTGCCTATGACGCGCTGCTGGCGGCAGACGCTGACCTACCCGACCTCTTGCCCGCGGATCCCATCTTCGTGGGCGCACCCGCCAATGATCCGGGCGAGCGGCGATGGCGCCCGATGCGCTGGATCGGTGGTGGCGCGCTGGCCGCCGCTTTGGTGGCCCCGCTCTCAATTGGTCTATGGAACCGCACCGACATCTACAGCGTCACCACCCGTCCCGGCGAAACCCGCACCATCGCGCTGAATGACGGTACGCGCATCGACCTTAATGGCGGCACGATCCTCAGGCTCGACCATAATAATAGCCGCTTCGCCGCCCTCGACAGCGGGGAAGCCGCCTTCACCGTGCGGCACGACCCGCGCAACCCGTTCCGCGTGACCGTTGGCGATGCGCTGTTCGAGGATGCGGGCACGATCTTCAACATCGTCCACAGCGGCGGGATGACGCGCATCGACGTATCAGAAGGCAAGGTCATCTATAATCCGCAGACGCAGGCCATCGCCCTCCCCGCAGGCCGCGCACTAACCCAAGACGCCACCGGCCTGCGCGTCATGAACATCGCCCGTCAAGCCGTCGCAAGCTGGCGTCAGGGACAGCTGAGCTACGACAATATGCCCGTGGCCCAGATCAGCGCAGACATTGCGAGGTCGCTCGGCGTTCGGCTGGCGACAACGCCAGGCGCAGGCGCTGCCCGCTTCACCGGCACCATCCGGCTCGATCGCAACGCCCCCCGCTTTTTCGCCACCGCCGCCCCGCTCATGGGCCTTTCCGCCATCCGGCAAGGCGACGGTTGGTTGCTGAAGGAAGGGGATGCCGCGCCACGCTGACGTCCTTTTCGTCACCGCCATAGCCTTAGCGGCCGTATCGCCAGCCAGCGCGGCGGACAGACAGATGATCAGCATCGCCCCCGGACGGCTGGGCGAGGCGGTGATCGCGCTCGGCCACCAAACCGGGGCCAGCATCGGCATTTCAGACCAGTCGCTAACGGCGCTCCCCACGCCAGCGGTGCACGGCCACCTGTCCTCGGAAGCCGCCTTGAAACGATTGCTTCGCGGCACCGGCGCGACCCTCCAACGCATTGACGCCAACAGTTGGCGCGTCATCCGCCGCCTTCCCAAACGCCGTCCCTCTCTCGCCTTCGGTCCACCGCAGCCTCCCCCGGCGGCAACCCCACCCCCGGCGGAAATCATCGTCACCGCCTCAAAGCGCGACCTTCCCCTGCCGCGCTATCCCGGCATGGTCGAGGCCATCGACTATGGCGCGATTACCAGCGGGGAAGCGGCATCAGGCACGGCCAGCCTGCTCAGTCGCGTCGCCAGCCTCAGTTCGACCCATGCGGGACCGGGACGGAACAAGCTGTTCCTCCGCGCCATCGCCGACTCCGCCGTCGCTGGCCCTACTCAGGCGACGACGGGACAATATCTGGGCGACATGCGCCTCAACTATGCCGCGCCCGATCCAGACCTGCGGCTCTACGACATGCAGGGTGTGGAGGTGCTGGAAGGGCCACAGGGCACGCTTTATGGTGCGGGATCGCTGGGCGGCATCATCCGCATGATCCCCAATCCGCCCAATCTGACGCGCTATGGCGGCCTACTATCCGCGGGCTTCAGCGCAACCCAGCATGGCGACCCCGGCGGCGATCTGTCCGCAACCCTCAATCTCCCCATCGTCGCGGAAAGGCTGGCGCTGCGGCTGGTTGGATATGGGGTGCGGGAGGGCGGATATATCGACGACGTCCAGCGCAACCGCGACGACGTAAACCGCACCGACATATATGGCGGCCGCGCCACGCTCCGCTTCGCCCCTACCGAAAACTGGATCATCGACCTCAGCGGAGTGTACCAGCATATCAGCGGGGACGACGCGCAATATGCCGACAAGACGGCTGGCCACCTCGACCGCGCGTCCAGCGTGGCTCAGCCTTATTCGTCCGACTATGCGCTCGCCAATCTGCGGGTGGAGCGGCAGTGGAGCGACCTTCGCTTCATCTCCTCGACCGGCTTTGTCCGGAACATCCTGTCCGAAAGCTATGACGCGACGCAGCCCAACACCCCGGCCAGCCTTTTCCGGCAGCATAATCGCGTAACGATATTCTCGACCGAAAACCGCCTCGTCCGGGATCTCGAAAATGGCCTGGGCTGGATCCTCGGCGTCTCCTATCTCGAAAGCACATCGACGATCAGCCGCTCGCTGACCTCGTTCGGCATGGCGCCCGTGGCAGCGCAGGTCATACCGGGCGTGCCCCTTTACGGCTTCGGTATGCCCGCGACGACCACCGGCGTTCGCAACCGCATCCATGAAGCCACTCTCTTCGGCGAAGCCTCGTTCGAACCGATAGCCGGGCTTGTCGCGACGCTGGGTGGACGCGTCACTAACAGTCGGCTTTCGGGCCAGGCGATCGATCCCATCTCGCTGCTGTCCAGCGCCGAGATCGCCCGCGCCGAAGCTGCCGCGGATCGCAACGAAACCATGTTTCTCCCGTCCCTGTCGCTGCTGAGCGACGCCATCCCCGGCCTTACCCTCTACGCTCGTTTCCAGCAGGGCTTCCGTCCAGGCGGCCTGGCGGTGGACGATCAACATGTGCTGCGCTTCAGCAACGACCGCGCATCAACATTGGAACTTGGCATCCGTAAGGGCCTTGCCGGGCGCGATCCGATCGCGATCAGCGCCAATGTCGCCTATACCGACTGGCGAGACATCCAGGCGGATGTGATCGATCGGATCGGCCTGCCGGCGACGGCGAATATCGGCGACGGACGCATTTATACGCTCGAAGGCCGCATCGCCGTCAGGCCGTTGCCCGGCCTCACCCTGGACGGCAGCATCGTCTATAATGACAGCCGCCTCAGCCGCCCTACCCCCTATGTGAGGGCGCTGGCCATCGCCGATCAGTCGATGACGCTGCCCAATGTCGCCAACCTCGGCGGCAGGCTAGCGATCGACTATCGCAGTGGGATCAGCAACGACATCAGCCTGAATCTGAATGGATCGGCCCGCTATGTCGGCAAGTCGCGCGTGGGCATAGGGCCCATCCTTGGCCGCAACCAGGGCGATTATTTCGATACGGCGGTCACCGCCAGCCTTGCGCGCGGTCCCGTCCAACTCTCGCTTTCCCTCAGCAACATCCTGGACAGCAGCGGCAACCGCTTCTCGCTCGGCACGCCCTTCAACCTGCGCGGCGATTATGTGACGCCGCTCAGGCCAAGAACGCTCCGGGTCGGCATAGACTTCGCCTTTTAAATCTTGAAAGTGGCCGTGGCAGATGCGCCCACTTCTCCGTTCGGTTCGAGCGAAGTCGGGACGCCCCGCGCGGCTTCGCTGGGCAGCAACGCATTTATGTCAGTCATCATGCTCCAAAGAGGACGGCAAACCCCATCCCGCGCCGTCTAGCAGATGAAAAGCTGGCGGGCGCCACCCCACGACCCTCCTGGTCCGCCGGCCCTGCCATGAGGCAGTCCCGCCCCCCGGGACATGCCTTGTGGGCGGGGACGCTGCTTGCTCCTCAGGCGGCGTCCCCCTTGCCCTTAGGGGTGAACGGCAAAGTCGAAAATGCGCGCTGATCCGGTGCCATGGCTCCACATCCCCGGCCCCGCCCCCGCGCTTATCGAGTAGATGAAGCCATATTCGCCCGCCGGGAGATCGGCTGTAGGCGTGACCTTGAACACGCCCGGCGTCACCTGCTCATAGTCGAAGGCGATCCGGTCCTTGTCCATGACGCCGGACTTTGCGCCCGCCAGGTTCATGCTCCCCGTCCGCGTCTCGCGCCGGTCCTTCTTGACGTCGAAGCGGATGAGCGTGAACTCATTGGGTGACGTGATCGCGCTTGCCGGGCCGGATAGCCAGGGTGAAGGCGTGCCGGCCTGGGAAAGGCTGCGGGTCGCTTCATCGAAGTAGAAATAGAATGTCGGCCGCGCCCGCCCGGTTCGGACCCTGGCCGTGACATTCGGGATCACCGCCTTGATGCTGAGTGACGCCAGCCCGCCGGTGAAGGCATAGCCGAGCAGCCCGCCAGTCTTGCTCTGGTTCGACGTCGTCGGGTCGATCCGTACCATGCGCGCGTCGCTCAACAGATACAGGCCCGACGGATGCGGCGTCAGCGGATCAGGGGAATCGGCGGAATAGGCCGCCTTCGCCGAAACCGCTCCTTGTGAACCGGACTCGATCATCGCTGCGATCACCGGCCCCGGCACGCCGCGTTTCTTCAGCGCGATCAGGTCGTCCGTCGTCAGCGCATAATTGCCGGCAGACGCCCTGATCTTCCCGATCACCGCGTCATCGCCAAGACCCGCCTGAACCAGCGCCACGACCATGTCGTTGGTCAGCGTCTCGGCCCGCGCCGTCATCGGCGACAGGCCGGACGCCATCAGCGCCAGCACGGCAATCAGTCTGCCTGCTTTCATGTCCACCCCCCCGTTTGACGGAAGCGCCCCCGCGTCCGCCCGATACCCCAAGGGTTTAGACAGCGGCCTCCGATTTACGCAAGCGCCTTGCGAACCAGTTCGTTCACGACCTGGGGATTGGCCTTGCCCTGCATCGCCTTCATCGTCTGTCCGACGAAGAAGCCGAACAGCGCTTCCTTGCCCGCCTTATACTGATCGACCTTGTCGCCATTATCGGCCAGCACCTTCGCCACCGCCGCTTCGATCGCGCCGGTGTCGCTGGTCTGTTTGAGGCCCTTTTCCTCAACGATCCTGGGTGCCCGCTCGCCGGTCTCCAGCATGATCTCGAAGACCTGCTTGGCAATGGTGCCCGAGATGGTGCCATCGGCGACGAGCGCCAGCAGTTCCGCGCCCTCTTCCGGCCCAACCGGGCTGTCTTCCAAGCTCTTGCCCAGACGATTAAGCGCACCATACAGCTCCGACAGCAGCCAGTTGGCCGACGCCTTGGCGACTTCCCCCTCGCTCTTCTTCTGGATGCGCGCACCTTCCGCAAGCAGCGCCTCAAACCAGCGCGCGGTATCCGCATCCGCGGTCAGCGTCGCTGCGTTATAAGGGGAAAGGCCCAACTGCTCTTCGTAGCGGCGGCGCTTGGCGTCCGGCAGCTCGGGCAGCGACTGGCGGCACTCTTCCAGAAACGCGTCGTCCAGTTCCAGCGGCAGCAGGTCTGGATCCGGGAAGTAGCGATAGTCATGCGCATCTTCCTTCGACCGCATGGACCGGGTCTCATTCTTGTCCGGATCGTAAAGGCGGGTTTCCTGCACCACCTTGCCGCCAGCCTCCAGCACATCGACCTGACGGCTGGCCTCATATTCGACCACCGCCATGACGAAGCGGACCGAGTTCACATTCTTGGTCTCGGTGCGGGTGCCGAACTCATGACCTGGCTTGCGTACGGAGACGTTGACGTCTGCGCGCATAGAACCCTGGTCCATATTGCCGTCGCACGAGCCGACATAGCGCAGGATGGTCCGCAGCTTGGAAAGATAGGCCCCGGCTTCGGCGGGCGAGCGCATGTCCGGCTTCGACACGATTTCCATCAACGCCACGCCAGAACGGTTCAAATCGACATAGGACCGCGTCGGATGCTGATCGTGCATCAGCTTGCCCGCATCCTGCTCGACATGGATACGCTCGATGCCGATCCGCTTCGTTGCGGCGTCGGGATTCTTCTCGTCGAGATTGATCTCGATCGCGCCCTCGCCCACCAACGGGTGGTACAGCTGGCTGATCTGGTAACCCTGAGGCAAGTCCGCGTAGAAATAATTCTTGCGGTCAAAGCGCGACCATTTGTTGATCTTGGCGTCGATCGCCATGCCGGTGCGTACCGCCTGGCGGATGCACTCGCGGTTGGGCACGGGCAACATGCCTGGCATCGCCGCATCGACCAGCGACACCTGAGTGTTCGGTTCCGCACCGAAAGCCGTCGCCGCGCCGGAAAAGAGCTTCGCCTGGCTCGTTACCTGCGCATGGACTTCCAGGCCGATCACGACCTCCCACTCGCCGGTTGCGCCCTGAATGCGATATGCTGTCTCGGTCATCTTCTACACCGTCATCCCAGCGAAAGCTGGGATCTCTCTTTTCTAATGTCACAACATAGGCACTGAGATGCCAGCTTCCGCTGGCATGACGACACCTGTTACCACCACTTCTCCGGCCGCGCCGTGAATCCGGCGCGCTCCTCGATCGCAAGCCCCGCGTTCAGCACGGTCTGCTCGTCCAGCGCCTTGCCGATAATCTGCAATCCCAGCGGCAAACCTTGCGCATCCAGCCCACCCGGCACCGCCATGGCGGGCAGACCCGCCAGCGAAGCCGGAACCGTGAAGACGTCGTTCAGATACATGGCCAGCGGATCGGCCTGCTTCTCGCCCAGCGCAAAGGAAGCGCTCGGTGCAGTCGGCGTCAGCAGCAGGTCGCAATTCTCGAAAGCCTGCTCGAAGTCGCGCGCGATCAGTGCCCGAACCTTCTGCGCCTGCGTATAATAGGCGTCATAGAAGCCCGCCGACAGCACATATGTGCCGATCATGATGCGGCGCTTGACCTCCGGCCCGAAACCGGCGGCGCGGGTCGCGGCATACATGTCTTGCAAGCCCGCCCCATCGGGCAGGTCGCGTTGGCCGTACCGCACACCGTCATAGCGGGCGAGGTTCGAGGAAGCCTCGGCAGGCGCGATGATATAATAGGTCGGCAGCGCATATTTGGTGTGCGGCAGCGACACCTCCACCACCTCGGCGCCCGCATCCCTCAGCCATTCGATCCCGCGATCCCACATCGCGGAGATTTCCGCATTCAGGCCATCGGGGCGATATTCCTTAGGAATGCCGACCTTCTTGCCGCGCAGGTCGCTGGAAAGCCCTGCCTCCCACTGCGGCACCGCCAGATCGAGCGAGGTCGAATCCTTGGGATCAAAGCCCGCCATCGTCTCCAGCAGGATCGCATTGTCCCGCACCGTCCGCGCCATCGGCCCTGCCTGATCGAGCGACGAGGCAAAGGCGACGATACCCCAGCGCGAGCAGCGGCCATAGGTCGGTTTGATACCCGAAATCCCGGTAAAGGCCGCAGGCTGGCGGATCGAGCCACCCGTATCGGTCCCGGTCGCCGCCGGACACAGCCGCGCCGAAATCGCCGCGGAAGACCCACCCGAAGACCCACCCGGCGCCAGCGCGGCATTATCGCCACCGCCGCGCCGCCATGGCGAGATCACATTGCCAAAATAGCTCGTCTCGTTGGACGACCCCATGGCGAACTGGTCGAGGTTGAGCTTGCCCAGCATCCCCGCGCCCGCATCCCACAGCTTCTTCGATACCGTGGACTCATAGGTCGGCGTGAACCCCTCCAGCATGTGGCTGGCGGCGGTCGTCTGCACGCCTTCGGTGCAGAACAGGTCCTTCATGCCGATCGGCACGCCCGAAAGCGGCTTCAGAACCTCGCCCGCAGCCTTGGCCTTATCGGCGGCATCGGCGGCATCCAGCGCCTTCTCCGGCGTTTCGACAATAAAGGCGTTCAGCGCCTTGGCGGCAGCGACATTGGCGTTGAACGCCTGCGCCGCTTCGCGCGCCGAAAAGTCGCCCGCGCGAAAGCCGTCACGGATTTCCGCGACCGTCAGATCAGTCAGATTGCTCATTATTCGATCACCTTGGGGACCGCGAAAAAGCCATGTTCGGCCTGCGGCGCATTGGCCAGCACCCGGTCGCGGACATCGCCATCGGTCACGGCGTCCTCACGCAGGCGCAGCTTGTTGGGGATGACGGCGGTCATCGGCTCAACGCCGGTCACATCCACCTCGCCCAATTGCTCCACCCAGCCAAGGATGTTGTTGAGTTCCGGCACCATCGCTTCGGCTTCGGCGTCGGTCACCGAAATACGCGAAAGGCTGGCGATCTTCTTTACGGTCTGCAGGTCTATCGACATGGGCCGCCGCTACCACCCGCTCACGCCCGCTTCAAGTCCGCACTTGCGCACTACCAGCACCTGCGCCAGACAAGCGCCGCCAGAGGCGCGGGTCGGGGCCCCGCCGAAGTGACGGAGAGCAAAGCCTTGGCCCGCAAGTTCCTTTATGTCGTCGCCAGCCTGATCGTGCTGGTGATCGCGGCGTTGCTGGTTTACCGAATCTGGGGCATGCAGCTGATCCGCGCCGTCATGGTGCCGCGCGAAGCCTTCGCCCCGCTCTCCCCACTGCCCCCCAACGCCTATGATGATCCCAAGATGTGGATCGCCCGTCCCGACATCACGACAGGCAATCCCGCGCTCTGGAAACCCGCAGGCGTGAAGGACCAGCCCACCGCGCAGAAGGCCGCTATCTTCTTCATTCACCCCACCTCCTACATCACCACGCTCGGCGACGCGCATTGGAACATGCGCCTGGATGACAAGGATTCGCTCGCGACTGCCCGCCGCTTCGTGCAGGGGCAGGCAAGCGCCTTCAATGCCGTGGGCGACGTCTGGGTCCCTCGCTACCGCCAGGCGAACTACGGTGCCTTCCTCACCGACAAGCCCGCAGGCGATCAGGCCCTCTCCGCCGCCTATCACGACGTAGTCCAGGCGTTCGCCGCTTTCCTGAACGCCAATCCCACCGGTCCGCTGATCCTCGCCGGGCACAGCCAGGGCTCGCGCCACCTCCTCCAGCTCCTGCGTGAACAGGTAGCCGGCAAGCCCGTCGCATCCCGCGTCGCTGCCGTCTATGCCGTGGGTTGGCCCGTTTCGGTCGAAGCCGATCTCCCCGCGCTCGGCCTACCCGCCTGCGCGCGCCGCGATCAGGCGCACTGTATTGTCAGCTGGCAAAGCTATGCCGAGCCCGCCGATCCATCACCCGTCGTCCAGACGTTCGAACGCCGCAACGGCTACACCGGCAAGCCGCGCAAGGGCACGCACATGCTCTGCACCAACCCGATCACCGGCGCCTTCAACGGAGCCGCCCCAGCAAGCGCCAATCGCGGCACACTCGATAGTCGCGACGAAGCCAAGCCGCCGCGTCTCCTTAAGGGCGTCGTCCCCGCCCGCTGCGACACCAGCGGCGTGCTGATGATCGGCGAGCCGGTGGACATGGGCCCCTTCACCCTTCCGGGCAACAACTACCATGTCTATGATTACAGTCTTTTCTGGGGGGATGTTCGCGAAGACGCCCGCCAACGCCTCGCGGCGTTCCTGACGAAATGACCACCCTCCTCACTGCCGACCGCGCCGCCTTCCGCGAAGCCCTTCCGCAAGGCGGCCGCCTGCTCGGCATGGACGTAGGCACAAAGACGATCGGCCTTGCCCTGTGCGACGCGGGCTGGTCCATTGCGAGCCCGGCCCACACCGTCTCGCGCGGCAAGTTCAGCAAGGACAAGATCGCCCTTGCCGCCTTCATGGAGCAGCAGCAGGTGAAGGGCGTCGTGATCGGCCTACCCCTGAACCTCGACGGCAGCGAAAGCCCCCGCAGCCAGGCGAGCCGCGCTTTCGCCCGCAACATTGCCGACTTGGGGCTCCCCATTTTCCTCTGGGACGAACGCTGGTCCACCCAGGCGGTCACCCGCACCCTGCTCGAAGCCGACGCCAGCCGCGCCCGCCGCGAAGAGCTGGTGGACAAACTCGCCGCCAGCTATATTCTCCAGGGCGCGATCGATGGCCTGATGGCCGGATTTTGACGACACGGGGTCAGGCACTCATCCCTCAAACGCCGAAATAATCGGACAAGGCCCCTCCTCCGACGCATGACAAGCGCTCGCCAACCGCCGCAGCGCATCCCGCGCCGCCTGCAACTCCGCGATCTTCGAATCCAGCGCCGCCAGCCGCTCCGCCGCCAACTCCCGCGCTCTCGCCCGGTCTTCCCCGGCATCCAGCCGCAGCAACTCACCAATCTGCTCCAGCGTGAAACCTGCCCCCTGCGCCGATCGGATAAAGCGCAACCGCCGCACATCGTCCTCGCCATACCGCCGCACGCCGCCGCTGCCCCCACGCTCCGGCGTCCCGAGCAATCCCTTGCGCTGATAAAAGCGCACCGTTTCGACGCCCACGCCGCCAGCGCGCGCCAGACCAGAAATCGTCATCGCCATACTTGACTCCGGACCATGGTACGGAACCCATATAGGCGGCATCGGATCACGAACAAAGGCCATGCCATGACTTCATCAGCCGCCCTCGTCAGCACCCCGACGCGCACCGCGCAACTCCACCGCATGGTGATGCCGGGCCATGTCTGCCCCTATGGCCTCAAGGCGCGCTGGCTGCTCCAGCGAAAGGGATATGTGGTTGAGGATCATTGGCTCACCACCCGCGAGCAGGTCGATGCGTTCAAAGCTGCTCATGACGTCAAAACGACGCCACAGATCTTCATCGGCGGCGAACGGATCGGCGGCCATGATGACCTGCGCCGCCATCTCGGCCTGAAAGTCGCCGACCCAAAAGCTACGACTTATACCCCGGTCCTGGCCGTTTTCGCCGTGGCCGCGCTGCTTGGCCTGGCGCTCACCTGGCTGACCGGGATGCCGCTCGCCAGCATCATGACCGTCGAACATTTCATCGCCATCAGCATGATGCTGCTCGCCATGCTGAAGCTGCAGGATGTGGACCGCTTCGCCACCATGTTCCTGAACTACGACCTGCTTGCCCGGCGCTTCGTCCCTTATGGCCGCATCTACCCTTTCCTTGAGCTCGGCGCGGGCGTGCTGATGCTGACGGGGCTTCTCAACTGGCTCTCCATCCCCGTCGCCCTATTCATCGGCGGCATCGGCGCCGCCTCGGTGTTCAAGGCCGTCTATATCGACAAGCGCGAACTCAAATGCGCCTGCGTCGGCGGCAGCAGCAATGTGCCGCTGGGGTTCGTGTCCCTGACGGAGAATATCATGATGATGGCGATGGCATTGTGGATGCTGGCAGGGCGCTAGACCGCCACTCAATGGAGCGGGCTATATCACTGCCCCCCATGCAGCAGATCAAACCCCATCCCGCCCGTAAACATCAGGCAGGAACTGCACCCCCTGCCCGATCGGCACCGCAGTCAAATAGGTGAGGTAAACCGGCACCGGCTGGGGCAGCGGAACATGCTGCTCGGGTTCGCCGCTCTCCGCCACCAACGGCTTGCCGAAGAACCAGCGGCCCAGCCTTTGCGCATCCTCCAACCGGACGCATCCATTGCTGAAATGCCGCGCCGGTTTGGCAAGCAGATCGCGCGAAGGCGTATCGTGCAGGTAGATGCCCAGATCATTGGGGAACATGAACTTCACCTTCCCCATGGCATTGGCGCCGCCCGGCAACTGACGCACGCGCAACTGCTGCCGCCCGTCCGCCACCGCCTGCCAATCGATCTCGGTCTCGTCCAACCGCCGGGCATTGGCGCCCCAGTCAGACAACGCCTCATAGTTGAGCTGGCTCAGAGACGCGCCGTTCAGGATGCGCTGGGACAGCTTCCGCTGCACCAGGTCGGACGGCACGTTCCAATAAGGATTGAGCGTGGCGTAACGGATCATGCCCGCCATCAACGGCGTCTGGCTTTCCGGTGCGCCAGCGACGACCTTCATCGTCCCGTCCTGCCGCCCATTGCTAAAGTACCAAAGCCGGGCCGACGCCGCATCCACCACCACATGCCGCACCCATGGCCCCGGCAACAATCGCGCCCTATCCAGGTTGAGCGCCAGCATCCGGTCGTACCAGCCAGAGGGCCGATTGAGCGCCTCGACCGTCTGCGCGCCCGCAACGCCATCCGCCTTCAGGCCATGATCGGCCTGAAACGCTCGCACCTTGGCGGCGAGCGCCTTGTCGTAGCTGCCCCCCTCCGCAAGGCCCAGCCGACGGCGCAGCAAGACGGCCGCCTGCCCCTTCACCCCCGGCCGCAGCTTCGCGCCTGCAGAGACCATGACGTCAGGCAGGTTCCCCCAACGCTCGGCGAACCCCTGCCGCGCTGTGCGCAGCTGCATATAAAATGGGTTCATCCAACCGGCTTGACGCACATAGTCGGTAAAGGAAGCCGCGACAGCGGCGGCACGCAATATCTCCGCGGGGTCATCGTCGCGCGGCTGCACCTCTGGATCGAGATAGCGCATCTTCACGCGTTTCGATGGACGCCGCATGTCGCGCACGATCGCAGAGAAGGATTTGGAAAGCGCCAGGTCGGCCCGCGCCAGCAGCTTGGGATCGCCGCCTCCGGAATTCGCCTCCTCGACCACCCGCTCCAGGTCGCGCAGGTCATAATCCTTGGGATCAAGCCCATCGGCACGCGCGGTGCGGATCAGGTCCAGCAAGGCATCGGCCTGGCCGCCGACCCTGCTCCCATCCACCCATAGTGGCCAATAGCCGCGCGGCGCGTAGAAATCGCGCAGCTTGCCGCCCACCGATGCGCGAATTTCCGCACCAATACTGGATCGCACACCCTCTTGACCCGCCGCAGGCTGGGCAAGCGCGGATGACTCAATCAAGGCGACCGCCAACAGCGCGGCGATCATCGGCGCGCAAATTTGGCGGGCGCGGCGAACATGCCGCGCCCTAAAAGCCATATCGGTCAGCCGCGTTCTCCGCGTCTGGACGGCGGCGGCGGCGGCGGTGGCGGCGGCGGACATGGCGGCCCCATCACCTCATGATACATGCCGTCCGGCGAGTAATAGCCATCGATGATGCCATCGCCGTTGCGATCCGCCGCGACAGTGCCGGCAATCGCACCGGGGCCGACTGGCGGCGCGGGCGCGATAGGTTCATCTCTCGTCGTCGAGCAAGCGCTTAATCCAAGCGCAGCTCCGCCAAGAAGAGCCAAAAGCCTGATGTTCATATCCTCTCCCTTGGCGCAACGAGGACCGTGCGCCGGTTTTAGGTGGGCACTGCGGAATGCAGCGGAGGTGTAACGACCCACGTGGCCTTTCGAACCCATTACCGGAGCGCAATGACGGTGAGATGTGCCTAATGCACGATTAACCGTGCACGACCATTTGAGGGCGATATCGCAAAAACGCGTTCGCTTCTCCCACCTCCGTTCAGGATGAGCGTGCCGAAGCCCACGCTCCATAGTCAGCTTACTCGCCCGCCAGCGGAACTAAGGCGTCAGCCCTCAACCCAATCCGCCGACGCAATGCCCTGCGCATAGAGCAGCACGGACAGATCCCCATGCACGATCTCCGCGGCCGCAGCCTCCCGCGTCTTGGGCTTGGCGTGATAGGCGACGCCCAATCCCGCACCTTGGATCATCGGTATATCATTGGCCCCGTCGCCCACCGCCAGCGTCAAAGCCCGGTCGATGCCGCCTTCGATCGCCGCCTCCAGTTCCGCGCGCTTGCGCGAGGCATCCACAATCGGCAGCGTCACAGTTCCCACCAACGCGCCGTCTGCAATTTCCAGTACATTGGCGACAGCGCGATCGAAGCCAATCTCCTCCGCGACAGGCCCAGTGAAACGCGTAAATCCGCCCGACACCAGCAGCGTCTCCGCGCCGCGCGCCTTCATCGTGCGCACCAGCGCCCGCGCGCCGGGCATGATCTTCACGCGCTCGGTCCGGCACTGGTCGATGGCCTCGTCCGCCAGCCCCTTCAGCAGCGCCACCCGCTCATGCAGCGCGCCCGCAAAGTCCAGTTCGCCGCGCATCGCCCGCTCCGTGATGTCGGCGATCTGCGGCTTGATCCCTGCATAATCGGCCAGCTCGTCGATGCACTCGACCGTGATCATCGTGGAATCCATGTCCGCGATCAGCAGCTTCTTCTCGCGACCGGCGGCTGGCTGGACGATTACGTCCACCTTGTCGCCAATGTCCGTCAACGCAGCGCGCGCCGTCACCGGATCGCTGCCAAAGAAGATGTCGGCCGCCTTGCCCTCGTCGATCCAATTGCTATCGACCGGCGCGCAGCCAGCGGTCGCCAGCCGCGCAACGGCTTCCTCAATATCCCCCTGACTCAAGGCCGCACTTGCCACTAAGGTCGCGACGAACATGGACACTCCTGAAACATCTTGGCCTGAAACAAACCGGCCCGAAACGAACAAGGGCGAATCCCGCCCGCGCGTCGCGCTTATTGCCGGGCCGACCGCCAGCGGCAAGAGCGCGCTGGCGGTTCGCTTGGCGCAGGCCGCGAACGGCGTCGTCATCAACGCCGACGCCAGCCAGGTCTATGCCGACCTCCAGGTCCTTTCGGCTCGCCCCAGTGCACAGGAAATGACGCAGGCCCCTCATCGCCTCTTCGGCCATATCGACGGAGGGGAGGCTTGCACCGCCGCGCGTTGGGCCGCCGAAGCCCGGTTGGAGATCGACAGCGCGCATCAGGAAGGCCGTCTCCCCATCCTCGGCGGCGGCACCGGCCTCTATCTCCGTACGCTGCTCGATGGCATCGCTCCGGTCCCTGACATCGACCCCGGCATCCGCGCCGCCGTTCGCGCGCTGCCGGTGGCCGAAGCCCACGCCGCGCTGTCCCGCGAGGACCCCGATGCTGCCGCCCGTCTCGCCCCCGCCGACACGACCCGCGTCGCCCGCGCCCTTGAAGTCGTCCGCTCCACCGGCAAGCCGCTCTCCTATTGGCAGCAGCACAAGAGCGGCGGCATCGCCGATCGCATCCACCTCTCCCCCCTCATCCTCCTCCCCCCGCGCGACTGGCTCATCGCCCGCTGCGACCTGCGTTTCGAGCAGATGGTGGAGGGCGGAGCGGTGAAGGAAGTTGAAGCCCTTCTGGCCCGCAATCTCTCCCCCTCCCTCCCCGTCATGCGCGCCATCGGCGTCCCCGAAATCGTCGGGTGGCTGCGGGGCGACATGGATCGCGAGACCATGCTGGAACGCGGCCGCATCGCCACCCGCCAATATGCCAAGCGCCAATATACGTGGTTTTCCCGCCAGCCGCCGGACAGCTGGGCGCGTGAAGGACGCTCCATTGATGACAAGATTGCCGCCGAACTGATAATAAAATTACGCCGATAGGTGTTGACTAGCCATTTTATGTCTAATAGAGGCACCCGCCTTGCCATCTCTCCGCTTCCGGGGCAGAGGGCGCAACCTGCATCCAGTGGAAGGATTTCATCGTGGCCGAAAAGAGCGGCGCGGACATTTTGGTTGAATGCCTGATCGATCTGGGCGTCGAAGTCGTGTTCGGTTATCCGGGCGGCGCGGTGCTGCCCATCTATGACGCGCTTTTCAACCATCCGAAGATCCGCCACGTCCTCGTCCGCCACGAACAGGGCGCTACCCATATGGCGGAAGGCTATGCCCGCTCGACCGGCAAGCCGGGCGTCGTCCTCGTGACCTCCGGCCCCGGCGCGACCAATGCCGTCACCGGCATCACCGACGCGCTGATGGATTCCATCCCCATGGTCGTCATCACCGGCCAGGTCCCGACGCAGCTGATCGGCACCGACGCGTTCCAGGAAGCGGACACGGTCGGCATCACGCGCCACTGCTCGAAGCACAATTATCTGGTCAAGGACCCAGCGAAGCTCGCTAGCGTGGTCCATGAGGCGTTCCATATCGCCACCACCGGCCGTCCCGGTCCGGTCGTTGTCGATATCCCCAAGAACGTCCAGATCGCGACTGCGGCCTATGCCCGGCCGCTCGGCTTTGAACATGCCAGCTACAAGCCGCAAACCAAGGCCGACGCCTCCGCGATCGCGACCGCCGTCGAAATGCTGGCGGCTGCCGAACGCCCGATCTTCTATACCGGCGGCGGCGTAATCAACTCCGGCCACAAGGCATCGCTGCTCTTGCGCGAACTGGCGGAACTGACCGGCGCGCCCGTCACCTCGACCCTCATGGGCCTCGGCGCATTCCCCGCCTCCTCGCCGCAATGGCTGGGGATGCTGGGCATGCACGGCACCTATGAAGCCAATTGGGCGATGAACAAGGCGGACCTCATCATCTGCGTCGGCGCCCGCTTCGACGACCGCGTCACCGGCCGCCTCGATGCCTTCGCGCCGAACAGCAAGAAGGTCCACATCGACATCGACCGCAGTTCGATCAACAAGACGGTCGAGGTCGATCTCCCCATCGTCGCGGACGTCGGCAACGCGCTGACCGACATGATCACCGCCTGGAAAACGCACGGCCACAAGCCCGCGGACCTCTCGGAATGGTGGGCCCGGATCGAAGGCTGGCGCGCCCGCAACAGCCTCGCCTATCCGGAAAGCCGCGAGGAGATCATGCCGCAGGAGGCGATTGCGCAGCTTTACAAGGCGTCGCGCACGGCAAAGGACGTCATCATCACCACCGAAGTCGGCCAGCACCAGATGTGGGCGGCCCAGCATTTCGGCTTTGACGAGCCCAACAAATGGCTGACCTCCGGCGGCCTCGGCACCATGGGCTATGGCTTCCCTGCCGCCATCGGCGCGCAGGTCGGCAATCCCGACAGCCTGGTCGTCTGCGTCGCGGGCGATGCCTCGATCCAGATGAACATCCAGGAAATGGGCACCGCGAGCCAGTATCGCCTGCCGGTCAAGATATTCATCCTCAACAATGAATATATGGGCATGGTCCGCCAGTGGCAGGAACTGACCTATGAAAGCCGCTATTCGAACAGCTATTCGGACAGCCTGCCCGACTTCGTGAAGCTGGCCGAAGCCTATGGCTGGACCGGCATTCGCATCGAAGGACCGCAGGAACTGGAGGCGGGCATCCGCCAGATGATCGACACGCCCGGCCCGGTGATCGTCGATTGCCGCGTGGCGAAGCTGTCCAACTGCTTCCCGATGATCCCGTCGGGCGCGGCGCATACCGACATGCTGCTCGATCCCAACCAGATCGCAGGCATCATGTCGGATGAGGCGAAGGCTTTGGTGTGACGCAACATCTGAAGCTCCGCGTCCATGTGAGCGAACCCTTCGACTTCGAACGGATCAGCGGCACGGCCGAGCTGAAAGGCTGGACCGTGGATCATGCCGATCCAGAAAATGAAGCATGGGAAGTGCATCTGGATGAAGGCTTCGATTTCCATGATCGCCATATCGGCCGCCTGCTGGTCAGCCCGCGCTATGTGGGCGAGCATCTGGCCCGCATGTTCGACGCGATCGCGGGCTTCCCTGTCCGCCTCGCGCATCGGGACGACGGCAGCTGGCACTATGCCTTCACCGGGATGATCTCCCAGCGCCATGAGCGCGAAAAAGAACCGGATAACGGAACGAGCATCTGATGCACATTCAGGAAGAATATAGCGAACGGCACGTCCTGTCGCTCACGGTCACCAACGAAGCGGGCATCCTCGCACGCATCGCGGGCCTGTTCACCGCGCGCGGCTATAATATCGACAGCCTGACCGTGGCGGACATCACGCCCGATCACGCGATCAGCCGCATCACCATCGTCACCAATGGCCCGCCCAAGGTGATCGACCAGATCATCGCCCAGCTCGACCGCTTGGTGCCGGTGCACAAGGTCACGGACCTCACCGCCAACGGCCCCTTCGTCGAGCGCGAACTGGCGCTGGTGAAGGTGTCGGGCACCGGCGAAGACCGGATCGAGGCGCTGCGCCTCGCCGACGTCTTCCGCGCCAAGGTGGTGGACACGACGATCGAAAGCTTCATCTTTGAGATCACCGGCACGACCGACAAGATCGACAATTTCGTCGGCCTGATGCGCCAGATCGGCTTGGTCGAAGTCGGCCGCACCGGCGTAGTCGGCCTGATCCGCGGCAAGGAGCCGAACTGACTTAGACCCCTCTCCCGCCTGCGGGAGAGGGAGGGGCCCGCCGCGCAGCGGTGGGAGGGTGAGGGCCAGCCCAGCGCGGCCCCGCTCGGTGGTTCCCCCTCACCAACTTCGACTAGGACCATTCGGCCCAAGTCTTCGTATCCTCTCCCTCCAGGGAGAGGGTCAGGATATGAAAAAGGAAGAACGGACATGAAGGTTTACTACGATCGCGACGCCGACATCGGCCTCATCAAGGGCAAGAAGGTCGCCATCCTCGGCTATGGCAGCCAGGGTCACGCCCACGCCCAGAACCTGCGCGACAGCGGCGTTGCCGAAGTCGCCATCGCTCTCCGCCCCGGTTCGGCCTCGGCCAAGAAGGCCGAAGGCGCAGGCTTCAAGGTTCTGCCCAACGCCGAAGCGGCTGCGTGGGCCGACGTCCTCATGATCCTCGCCCCCGACGAGCATCAGGCCGCCATCTATGCCGACGACATCCATGCCAATCTGAAGCCCGGCGCGGCGCTCGCCTTCGCCCACGGCCTCAACGTCCATTTCGGCCTGATCGAACCCCGCAAGGACGTGGACGTCATCATGATCGCGCCCAAGGGTCCCGGCCACACCGTCCGCAGCGAATATCAGCGTGGCGGCGGCGTGCCCTGCCTGATCGCCATCGCGCAGGATGCGACCGGCAACGCCCATGACATCGCCCTGTCCTACGCTTCGGGCGTCGGCGGCGGCCGCTCGGGCATCATCGAAACCAACTTCCGTGAAGAATGCGAAACCGACCTGTTCGGCGAGCAGGCCGTGCTTTGCGGCGGCGCGACTGCGCTGGTCCAGGCTGGCTTCGAAACGCTCGTGGAAGCTGGCTACGCGCCGGAAATGGCCTATTTCGAATGCCTCCACGAACTGAAGCTGATCGTCGACCTGATGTATGAAGGCGGCATCGCCAACATGCGCTACTCGATCTCGAACACCGCCGAATATGGCGACATCAAGACCGGCCCGCGCATCATCACCGAAGAAACGAAGAAGGAAATGAAGCGCGTCCTGGCCGACATCCAGTCGGGCCGCTTCGTGAAGGACTTCGTGCTCGACAACCGCGCTGGCCAGCCCGAACTGAAGGCCAGCCGCCTGGCCGCCCAGCGTCACCCGATCGAGGAAACCGGCGCAAAGCTGCGCGCCATGATGCCCTGGATCGGCGCGAACAAGTTGGTGGACAAGGAAAAGAACTAAGCCAATCAACCTGGAGCAGATTCCGATCTGATGGCATCGGTTCGGCTGCTCTAGGTTTTTGTTTTACCGCGTTTTCCGAGTCAGCAGGTAATTCTACCTGCTTAGAAAACGCTCTAGCCCCTCCCTTTCAAGGGAGGGGTTGGGGTGGGTGCGAGCGAAGCGAGCTTCCAATATCGCAAGCCGGTAACTCTCTGTTTCCAGTTACACCTCTGGAACAATCAAAGGACGCCGCTATGGTAGCGCGTCCTTTGACTGCTTCTGGAGAACCCATTCATGCGCAAGTTGCTGATTTCCGCCGTCGCTGTCGCCACCCTCACTGGCGGCACCGTCGTGATCGCCCAGCAGATGCCCGCCGCCCCAGGCGCGAAGGACCCCGCCCGCGTCACCGGCGGCACCTATCAGATCGACCCAGGCCACACCCAGGTCGTTTTCGCCTATGATCATATGGGCTTCTCCAACAATCTCGGCATCATTTCCGAATCCACCGGCACGCTGACGCTCGATCCAAAGAATGTGGCCGCCTCGAAAGTCTCCGTCGAAGTCCCGATCAGCAACATCCGGACCGGCGTCGCGAAGCTTGACGAACATTTGATGAAGCCCGAATTCTTCGACTCCGCCAAATTCCCCAAGGCCACCTTCGTTTCGACCGCCGTAAAGGCAGACGGCCCGACAGGCGCCGAAATCACCGGCAATCTCACGATCAAGGGCGTGACCAAGCCGGTGACGCTGGACGCCGAGTTCTACGGCGCGGGCAAGGCTCCGGCGATGGCAGGGGGCAAGGAAAATGTCGGCTTCGTCGCGACCGGCGCCGTGAAACGCAGCGACTTCAAAATGGGCTATGGCGTGCCGATGGTCGGCGATACAATCGAACTGAAGATCGTCGCCGCGTTCCAGAAGTAATCGGCCCTGCCAATGCCGTCACCCCGGGCTTGACCCGGGGTCCCGCTTTTTTAAATACGCCAGTAATGACAAGCGACCAGCAAGGCGGCTGGGTCTATATCATGGCCGATCGCTATCGCGGCACCATGTATGTCGGCGTCACGGCAAACCTTGCGGCACGCATCCATCAGCATCGATTGGGCGAAGGATCTGACTTCTGCACCCGTTACGGACTTGTCCACCTCGTATGGGCGGAGCATGCAGATGACATCGCAAGCTGCATTGAACATGAAAAGCGCCTCAAGCGCTGGCGCCGCCAATGGAAGTTCGACCTGATTGAAAGAGCCAACCCGGATTGGCGGGACATGTTCGATACACTTGCGTGAATGGTAGCGGGACCCCGGATCGAGTCCGGGGTGACGCGACTGTGGTAGGGCGCACTATCCAATTCGTCACCCCGGGCTCGACCCGGGGTCCCGCTTCTTCATCACTCCCCACTCCCTCCCCCAACACACCAAAACTTGCACTTCCCCGCCAATCCCGTTAAACCCCCACCCATCATGCAGCGCGCGCTTCTTCCCCTGCTACGACTTACACGCCCTTAGGCGTGGCTTTTGTGCTGCTCTTCGCTTGAATGACGCAGCAATCCGCCTAAGGGCAAAACCAAGCAGATAGTCGTTTCACCGGACCCGCGATGCGCGGCCCGTTTGCGTAAAGAAGTAGCTTTCCCATGATGCTGACCGACCCTTCGCAGAAATACCGCCCCTTCCCTCAGGTGGATCTGCCCAACCGCCAGTGGCCCAGCGCCGTCATCACCTCGCCGCCGCGCTGGCTCTCGACCGACATGCGCGATGGTAACCAGTCGCTGATCGATCCCATGAACGCGGAAAAGAAGCGCCGCTTCTTCGACCTGCTGATCAGGGTGGGCGTCAAGGAGATCGAGGTCGGCTTCCCCAGCGCGGGCGCGACCGAGTTCGACTTCATCTCCGGCCTGGTCCGCGACGGCGCGATCCCCGACGATGTCTTCCCGCAAGTGCTGACCCAGGCCCGCGAAGACCTGATCGCGACCACCTTCGAAAGCCTGCGGGGCGCCAAGCAGGCGATCGTCCATGTCTATAATGCCGTCTCTCCGGCGTGGCGGAACATCGTGTTCCAGATGGACCGACCGCAGATCAAGGAAATCGCGATCAACGCGGCAAAGCTGCTGCGCGACAATGCGGCCAAGCAGCCCAACACCGACTGGCATTTCGAATATTCGCCGGAAACCTTCTCCACGGCGGAGCTAGATTTCAGCCTGGAATGTTGTGAAGCGGTCATGGAAATCCTGCAGCCGACGCCAGAGCGCCCGCTGATCCTGAACCTGCCCGCGACGGTCGAAGCCGCGACGCCCAACATCTACGCGGACCAGATCGAATGGATGTGCCGCAACATTTCGAAACGCGACAGCGTCGTCATCTCGCTGCACACCCATAATGACCGCGGCACCGGCGTCGCGGCGGCCGAGCTGGGACTGATGGCGGGTGCGGATCGTGTCGAAGGCTGTCTGTTCGGCAATGGCGAGCGTACCGGCAATTGCGATCTCGTGACCGTCGCGCTCAACATGTACACGCAGGGTGTCAATCCGGGGCTCGACTTCTCCGACATCGACGAGGTCATTCAGACCGTCGAATATTGCAACCAGCTGCCCGTTCATCCGCGCCATCCCTATGCGGGCGAACTGGTCTTCACCGCCTTCTCCGGCTCGCACCAGGACGCGATCAAGAAGGGTTTTGCCGTTCAGGAAACGCGCAACGACCGGATTTGGGACGTGCCCTATCTGCCCATCGATCCCAAGGATCTGGGCCGCGACTATGAAGCGGTGATCCGCGTCAATTCGCAGTCCGGTAAGGGCGGCGTCGCCTGGGTGCTGCAGCAGGACAAGGGGCTGAAGCTGCCCAAGCGCATGCAGGCGGATTTCTCCCGCGTCGTCCAGGCGCTGGCCGACCAGACCAGCCGCGAGCTGAACGCCGCCGACATCTGGACCGCGTTCGAGGATCATTACCGCCTCTCGGGTGACCAGCCCTACAAGCTGATCGACTATAATGAGAGCGGCCATGCGGGCGACCGCATCTTCACCGGCAAGATCGCGCACAAGGGCGGCGAACGGAGCATTTCCGGACGCGGCAACGGCCTGCTCTCCTCGGTGCTGGCCGCCCTGCGCGAGGATCTCGGCGTCGATCTGGAGATTGCCGACTATAGCGAACATGCGATCGGCGCAGGCACGGACGTTGCCGCCGCCGCCTATGTCGAATGCCGCACGCCCGACGGCCGCACAATCTTCGGCATCGGCACCGACACCGACGTCGCCACCGCGTCGGTCCAGGCTGTGCTTTCGGCCGCCAACAGCATTTCATAACGAAACTGAAAATAGGAAATGGCGAGCAAAACGCGTTTTTCTCGCCATTTCATTCATTAAATCGGAAAAACAGTGCCAGATCATCAGGTTCACATAATCGGCGGCGGCCTCGCCGGTTCGGAAGCCGCCTGGCAATTGGCGCAGGCTGGCGTCAAAGTCCGCCTCTCCGAAATGCGCGGCTCCGGCGACATGACTCCGGCGCACCAGACTGACGGCCTCGCCGAACTCGTCTGCTCAAACAGCTTCCGCTCCGACGATCCCGACAAGAACGCCGTCGGCCTCCTCCACCAAGAAATGCGCCGCCTCGGCTCCCTCATCATGGCGCAGGCAGAACCGGCGAAGGTTCCTGCCGGTTCGGCCTTGGCAGTCGATCGGCATATCTTCTCCGAAGGCGTCACCCGCACCCTGTCGGAACATCCCAATGTCGAAATCGTCCGCGAACGCATCGACCAGTTGCCCACAGAAGGGCTCACCATCGTCGCCACCGGCCCCCTGACCGCGCCCGCCCTCGCCGCCAGCATCGGCCAAGCAGCAGGCATGGACCATCTCGCCTTTTTCGACGCCATCGCGCCCGTCATCCATTTCGACAGCATCGACATGGACAAATGCTGGATGGCGAACCGCTGGGACAAGATCGGTCCCGGCGGTGGCGAAGGCAAGGATTACATCAATTGCCCCATGAACAAGGAGCAGTATCAAGCCTTCGTCCAGGGACTGCTCGACGGCGAAAAGACTGAGTTCAAGGATTGGGAAAAAGACACTCCCTATTTCGAAGGCTGTATGCCAATCGAGGTGATGGCGTCCCGCGGCCCTGAAACTCTGCGTCACGGTCCGATGAAGCCGATGGGCCTCGACGACCCCCGCACGGGCCGCTGGCCCTATGCCGTTGTCCAGCTGCGCCAAGACAATGCCTCAGGCACGCTCTGGAACATGGTCGGCTTCCAGACCAAGCTCAAACACGGGGCCCAGGTCGAACTGTTCCGCACCATCCCCGGCCTCGAACAAGCCGAGTTCGCCAGGCTCGGCGGCCTGCACCGCAACACCTTCATTCAGAGCCCCAAGCTGCTCGACGCCACCCTCCGGCTCAAAAGCGCCCCCCACATCCGCTTCGCGGGCCAGGTGACCGGCTGCGAAGGCTATGTCGAAAGCGCGGCCATCGGCCTGCTGGCCGGGCGTTTCGCTGCCGCAGAAGTGGTGGGCAAGGAATTTGCGCCGCTCCCGGCCACAACCGCCCTAGGCGCGCTGCTGGGCCATGTTATCGGCAACGTAGATACCGCGGACTATCAGCCGATGAACGTCAATTTCGGCCTCTTCCCGCCGATCGACGATGTGAAGAAAAAACAACGCAAAGAAGCCCTGACTTCCCGCGCTCGCGCGGCACTTGGCCAATGGCTGGGCGAGCTTCAGCCCGCCTGAACCATTAGCACTTGCACTGGGGCTTAGCGGCCCGTTTCGGCGCAGTAGTGGCGAACTCTACCGGAGTCAGCTTGCCGTTTGCATCGCTATCCGCCTTGCCGAAACGATCGGATGTGGCGACCGCCCATTCTTCGAAGGACAGCAGATTGTCCTTATCCGTGTCGAGCGCCTTGAACGCCTTTACCCGGCTGCCCAGCATCTCAATACGCGTGATCACGCCGTCGCGATTGCGGTCATAACGGGCGAAGCGTTTCTGTTCACGGCTTTGCGGGCTCGCCTCGCCAGGGCTGGGCGGCGCTTTTCCAACGGCAGCGGCGTCACCCTCCGGCAGGGCATCAATTGCTGGAGGCGGAGGCTGAGCAATGACAGCTTCCGGTGCCGGACCGTTGGCTGCCCGCCCCTGCCACCAGAATAGACCCGCCGCGACAAAGAGCAGCGCAGCGCCCGCACCGGCTATAACTCGCCCCACCAAATCCCCCTCAACGGGCAGCCAGCGCTACGCGCAACAGCCGCAGATATAGCCCCAGCGTCAAATATTTAGGGGCAGCCCTGCCCCGTAGAATGTCCTGCCGCGCCAAGCCATAGGCAATCTGCATCGGGCGCCATGCCGCGGGCCATGAAGGCGATGCCGAAAGGAGTTTCTCTCTGCCGCGCTCGATTGCGTCGGCGGCGAGAACAGGGTCGCTCACATGGCCGGACAAGTCCCACAACGCCCAAGCAGCACCAGCCTGGATTAGCCAAGGCGGCGCTTCAGCCTCCCCCGCAAGCGAGTGAAACAACCCTCCACCCCGCCCATCCGCATAGGCGTTTAGATCGATGTCTCCAATCATCGCCTCCCAGCCATCTAACCACGCGGAAAGACCCACAGGCGGAACCGCTTGGATGCCGCGCAGGGCATCGATCAAGGGTTCGCCCCTTCCTTTAACCCCCGTCTCGTCGTTCAAGGCGTCCTGCCACCAAGCAAGGCGGATCTGACCGATCATCGACTCACTCGTCGTTGCGGCCAACCGCGCAAAGCGCGCGTCCAAGGCCCACAAGAGCTGATGGCGCGATATGGCCTCACCCGCATAGGCACAGAGCAACGCCACAATCGGGGCTAACTCTTCATCCACTATTTCAGTCACAGGGCATATATCACCAGATATAGATTAGCGTCATTTTAACTATGCCCCGAATAATGATCCTAACAACTGTCCATTAAGGAACAGCGGCTGCCCTGCCTAAATGGGGGGTCGGGACAAGCACGGGTGAAAGCAAAAATGAGCGACAGGATCAAGCAAACGCTGTTCATTTTAATGCGGCTTTTTCACAATCAGGCAGGCAACACGCTGGCGATTGTGGCGGCTGCCATCTTTCCTCTGGCGGCACTTATTGGCGGAGGCGTGGACATGAGCCGCCTTTACCTCACCAAAACGCGCCTGCAGCAGGCTTGCGACGCCGGAGCGCTCGCGGGGCGGCGCTCCATGACGGGTCTCACCTGGACGACCGGTGCCGGCAGTTCGGAGGACACCGCCAATCGCTTCTTCAACATCAATTTTCCTGCTAATAAATATGGCACCAGCCTGGCCACGGTCACCTACTCCGCAAGCGCGGCAGGCGCAGTAACGGGGAACGCTTCTGTCTTAGTGCCAATGACCTTGATGTCGCTGTTTCATATGCCCGACAAGACCGTCACGGCGCGCTGCACCGCTGATCTCCAGTTACCCAACACGGACGTAATGTTCGTTCTGGATACGACCCTGTCTATGAACGACATCAACCCAGGCGACAGTCAGAGCCGCATCGCTGTTCTGCGGGGCGCAGTTAGCAGCTTCTATACAGAGTTGGAGAACGTCCGTCCCGCCGGCTCGCACATCCGTTATGGGTTCGTGCCTTATTCCTCCACGGTCAATGTGGGCATGTTGCTCAAGCGAAGTTGGATCCAGGACAATGCGATTTACGATTCACGGGCTTATGAAAATAACGACAAAGAGTTGAAGGATGGCGGCACGCAAGGAACCACCATCTCTGGTACCGAT
Source organism: Sphingobium sp. EP60837 (assembly GCF_001658005.1). Classification (NCBI taxonomy): domain Bacteria; kingdom Pseudomonadati; phylum Pseudomonadota; class Alphaproteobacteria; order Sphingomonadales; family Sphingobiaceae; genus Sphingobium; species Sphingobium sp. EP60837. Next base: position 402,630 of record NZ_CP015986.1, read on the forward strand.
CCGTGGCAGAAGGTCAGCGGATCGTCCGCAACCGGCACAAAATATCAAGGCTCCTCTGAACAATGTGCAGCTCCCGCCAACACGTTGTCTGATAGCAGCACTTATACAAGCTGGTCTCCTTCAAACACGGCAGTCCCTCGCAGCCGCGTACGGACGCGCACGCGTAATGGGACGACCTATTCAGCCGGCTTGACCAACGGCATTTGTTGGATAACCCCAACGATATACACCAATCTCGTCGAGACCCAAAATGAATGGGTCAAAGAAAACCCCAACGCCGGTCAGGAAAACGCCGACAGCTGGGTATATTATTGGCAGTATAAACCAATAAGCTACTCGATGGCTGCTCTGAAAGGTGCAGGCGACGAGAATGGAACCGTCAGCGGCGGCAGCTTCAATGCGCTGGTAAATAACATAAACACAACCACCGGCACGGCCACCAACCGTTCCATTGCATGGAACCAGACGAACGCCTGCATCGAGGAACGCGCTACCCGTCGTTCGGATGAGGGCAACACTGTTCCTCGTTATGACATGGACATCGATCTGATCCCGGACAAGACCAAGCCCGAAACGCAGTGGAAACCGTTCCTTCCGGGACTGGTCTATGGCCGGAACGCTACCGCTTTCACGGCGACGACGAACTGGGTTTATAGCGGATCGACTGCCACCCGAAGTTCCACCAACCTTCCGACGCCATCATCAAGCCCGACCGAATATGGCGCTTGTCCGACCTATGCGCGGAAAATGGGAGAGATCGATTTATCAACACTGTCCACCTATCTAACCGCGCTCAAGCCCGCCGGTTACACATATCATGACATCGGCATGTTGTGGGGTCTGCGCCTGATGTCGCGCGAGGGTCTGTTCGCAGCCGAGCATGCGGCGGCGGAAGCCACAGGACGCTATGCGCGGAACCTGATCTTCATGACCGATGGGGGCACGGATACCCGCATCGGCGCCTACGACGCATGGGGCATGTCGGGCGTTGCCCGCCGCCGCACGCCGACGGGATCGATCCCCACAAATGCAACCCAGAACGCCATCACCGAAGCGCGTCTCGGGGAGCTTTGTACGATTGCCAAGAACCAGAAGAACATCACGGTGTGGGTGATCGCCTTCGGCACCACCCTTACCACCATGCTGTCAGACTGCGCCTCGCCGGGCCGCGCTTATCAGGCCAACAACGCCGCGCAATTGACGGCAACTTTCTCACAGATCGCTTCGCAAATCGCGCAGTTACGGATTACGCAATGAGGAAGCTATCCACTCTCATGCGCGTGAGGCAGAAGGGTCCGTTCCTCTCCCGCGACACGCGCGGGGCTACACTGGTCGAATTCGCCTTCGTCGCGCCCATTCTCGTGCTTATGCTGATGTTCCTCTTCGACACCGGCTACTATCTCTATGCCCGAGCAATATTGAGCGGAGAAGTTCAGGCAGCCGGGCGGGCATCGGCGTTGGAGACAGCCACCGACACAAACCGGGCACTGCTCGATGCCTCCGTCGAAACGGCGGTCAAGAGACTGGTCGGAGGCGGCACACTTAGCTTCGATCGCCTTTCCTTCAAATCCTATGGCCGCGCTCAATCGAGGGCAGAAGCCTTCATTGATTCAAACTCGGACAATATCTGCAATAACAACGAGAGCTTCGACGACGCCAACCGCAACGGCTTTCGCGACACAGATTCTGGGGTGGCAGGTCAGGGCGGTGCCAAGGACGTCACGATATATTCGGTGACCCTTCGATATGATCGCCTGTTCCCGATGGCCTCTCTTTTGGGATGGAGCCAGCAGGTCAGCATGAACTCGCGAACGATCCTTCGCAATCAGCCCTTCGACAAGCAGGCCGAAGCTCTGATCGGCCGGTGCACTTAAGGATTTATTGATGAACAAGTCCCCCTCTGCGCCAGTTCAGCCCGCGAGCAACCGAGCACCACTTTCGCTCCGACAGAAGTTGTTGCGCTGCCAAAGTGGTATAGCACTGACCGAATTTGCCATGGCCTTTCCCATTCTTATGATCCTAGCCACTTCGGGGCTGGAACTCACAAATTACGCGTTGACCGTGAAACGGGTGGGCGAACTCGCAATGATGGTCTCGGATAATGCGTCCCGCATGGGTTCGCAGAGCGCGATCAACAACAAACCGGTTAGCGAGGCAGAGATCAACGACGTCTTCGTCGGTGCCGACCTGCAAGCATCCGGCCTGAACATCGAGCAAAAGGGCAAGATTGTTCTCTCCAGCCTACAGACAAACGCCGATGGCGGACAGACCATCAAATGGCAGCGCTGCTTCGGTGGGGACGCCTACCATTCTGCTTATGGATCGGAGGGGACGGGCGCCACGGGCACGAGCTTTACAGGCATGGGCCCAACGGGGCAGGAGATCAGGGCGGCTACGGGAACCGCGGTGATGGTGGTGGAAGTCCACTACACCTACAACCGCCTGATGCCGATCATATCGCTGCCCCTACGTGACATCACGGAATTCTCTGCCTACAACGTGCGGGACAGCCGGGATATCACTCAGGTCTATAACAGCGAAAATGTCACTCCATCCACCTGCACCTGATATAGCGCAGGGAAACCCGGCGAAGGCTCCGACCCTCGCCGGCTCTCGATTCATCAGTTGCGGTAGCACACCTTCTTTACCGCAGTGACCACCCGCGACGCGTCGATAAGCGCAGCCTTTTCCAGATTAGCGGCATAGGGCAGCGGCACGTCTTCGTTCGTGACCCGCAACACAGGCGCATCAAGGTCGTCAAAGCCTTGCTCCATGACCACTGCTGCGATTTCCGATGCGATAGAGCAGACGGGCCAGCCTTCCTCGACGACCACCAAGCGGTTGGTCTTCTTGAGGCTTTCCAACACGGTGGCGGTATCCAGCGGACGCAGCGTGCGCAGGTCGATGACCTCGGCATCGATGCCCTCCGCCGCCAATTGCTCCGCGGCTTCAAGGGCAACGCCCACGCCGATAGAGTAGCTGACCAGCGTTACATCCTTGCCCGCGCGCATGATCCGAGCCTTGCCGATGGGCAGGACATAATCGTCCACCTTCGGCACGTCGAAGCTGCGGCCATAGACCAGCTCATTTTCCAGAAATACGACCGGATCTTCCGACCGAATCGCCGCCTTGAGCAAGCCCTTCGCGTCAGCAGCATCATAGGGCGCGATGACAATGAGGCCGGGAACAGCCGCATACCAAGGGCCGTAATTCTGGCTGTGCTGGGCCGCTACACGGCTCGCCGCGCCATTGGGACCACGGAACACGATCGGACAGCGCATCTGGCCGCCGGACATATAGTTGGTCTTGGCCGCCGAGTTGATGATGTGATCGATCGCCTGCATGGCGAAGTTGAACGTCATGAACTCGATAACCGGGCGAAGACCACCCATCGCCGCGCCTGCGCCGATGCCGGCAAAGCCATACTCAGTGATCGGCGTGTCGATGACCCGTCTGTCGCCAAATTCGTCGAGAAGTCCCTGGGTCACCTTGTAAGCGCCCTGATATTCTGCGACCTCTTCACCCATGACGAAGACGCGCTCATCGCGGCGCATTTCCTCGGCCATGGCGTCGCGTAACGCTTCGCGCACCGTCGTCTTCACATATTCGGTGCCTTCGGGAAGGTCGGGGTCAGCAACGCTGGCCTTCGCTTCCGAAGCCAGCTTAGCCGTGCCACTCTCCGCCTTTGTCGGCGCTTCGGGCGCGGCTTCAGGCTGAGCAGGAGCTGCGGTTTTCTCGGTCTGGGGCGTAGCCTTCACGGTCGCACCGCCTTCGCCCGCCATGGTGGCGATGACGGTGCCGACTTTCACGCCTTCGGTCCCTTCGGGAATGACGATCGCGCCGATCTTGCCTTCATCGACCGCTTCAAATTCCATCGTCGCCTTATCCGTTTCGATCTCGGCGAGAATGTCACCCGAACGCACTTCGTCGCCTTCCTTCACTAGCCATTTGGCCAGCGTGCCTTCCTCCATCGTGGGGGAGAGCGCCGGCATCTTGATTTCGATACCCATCAATATTGCTCCACCAGCACGTCGGTATAGAGTTCGGACATTTCCGGTTCAGGCGACGTTTCGGCGAAGTCCGCCGCATCGCTTACGATCTTGCGGATGTCCTGATCGACCTTCTTGAGCTCGTCCTCGCTTACCCCCTCGTCGATCAGATATTTCTTCACGCCTTCGATAGGATCGGATTTGTCGCGCATGGCCTGTACCTCTTCACGCGAACGGTATTTCGCCGGGTCGGACATGGAGTGGCCGCGATAGCGGTAGGTCTTCATTTCAAGCAAGATGGGGCCGTTGCCGCCTTGCACCCATTTGAGTGCTTCCTCGGTTGCTCCCCGCACCGCGAGGACGTCCATGCCATTGACCTGAATGCCGGGAATGCGGAAGCTTTCGCCGCGGCGATAAAGCTGGTCCTCTGCGGAGGAACGGTTGACGCTGGTGCCCATGGCATATTGGTTATTTTCGATCACGAAGATGATCGGCAGCTTCCATAGCTCAGCCATGTTGAAGCTTTCATAGACCTGGCCCTGATTGGCCGCGCCGTCGCCGAAATAAGCGACGCAGACGCCACCGTCATTGTTATATTTGTGCGCGAACCCCAGACCGGCCCCGAGCGAAACCTGCGCGCCCACAATGCCATGGCCGCCGAAGAATTTATGTTCGACGCTGAACATGTGCATCGAACCGCCCTTGCCCTTCGAAATGCCAGCTTCGCGGCCAGTCAGTTCGGCCATGATGACATTGGGATCAATACCGTAGGCGAGCATGTGGCCATGGTCGCGATAGCCGGTTATCACGCTGTCCTTGCCAGGCGTCAGCGCAGATTGAATGCCAACCGCAACAGCTTCCTGGCCAATATAAAGGTGACAAAAGCCGCCGATCAGGCCGAGGCCGTAAAGCTGGCCCGCCTTTTCCTCAAAGCGGCGGATAAGGACCATCTGCCGGTAGAATTCCAGCAATTCTTCCTTCTTTGCCTTGTAGTCCGTAGGAGTTTCTGGGCGAGGCCGGTTGTGGTCCGCGCTGGCAGGGCTTTGCGCCTTTGCCTTTGCACGCGAAGGACGCGGCGTCGTAGGTTTCGCCAAGGCTCTTATCCTTTTGCCTGGGTATGGATTGGAAGGAAGCTCGATATAGCGGCAGAGCAGGCCGAAATGCAACGCTGCAGCCCGTGGAATAGCGGCATTGGATGCCGCGGCTTAGTTCAGCGGCACGATCACTTCATCATGATGTATCACGCCGAGCTGGCGGCGGATCAGTTCATCGCTGAGATCAGGATCCACGCGGCGCGGATTGAGTAAATCCACGCGATTGCGGAGATCATTCCGCTGCGCCTGAACCGACTTCAGCTCGCCTTGAGCGCGATGAAGCTGGCGCGTGTAATCGCCCCACGCAAGAACCCCGTTAGAGCCGAGCACGACATAACCGGCGAAGAAAAGAAGAAGAAGCACCGCGATCGCTGGCCCGAAAGCCGAAAACAACAACATGCGAAGCTTAGCGATGTGCGCCATGGAACAGTTGAATCACAGGCCGGAGCCGGCCGCAAGCAAAATCTCGTTAACTTGCGGCCGAGTGCTGAAATAGGGATTAGCGGAAGATAGACCGTCCCGCATAAACGGCCACATCACCCAATTCTTCTTCGATGCGGATCAACTGGTTATACTTGGCGAGCCGATCGGAACGGGCCAGGGATCCCGTCTTGATCTGCCCGCAATTGGTGGCGACGGCGAGGTCGGCGATGGTAGCATCCTCGGTTTCGCCCGAGCGGTGGGACATAACCGCAGTGTAACGCGCACGATGGGCCATATCGACTGCAGCGAGTGTTTCCGTCAGCGAACCGATCTGGTTCACCTTCACCAAAAGGGAGTTAGCCAGACCCTTGCCGATCCCCATCTCCAGGCGCTTCGGATTGGTGACAAAGAGGTCATCACCCACCAACTGGACCTTACCGCCAATCTTGTCTGTCAGCGCCTTCCAGCCCTCGAAGTCATCCTCGCTCATCCCGTCTTCGATCGACTTGATTGGATAGTCGGCGCAAAGCGCGGCCAGATAGTCCGCCATCTCGACGGGACTCAGGGACAGGCCCTCTCCCGAAATCTCGTACTTGCCGTTCTTGAAGAATTCGGTGGCTGCACAATCCAGTGCCAGCATCACATCATCGCCGGGCTTATAGCCCGCCTTTTCGATCGACAGCATGATGAAGTCCAGCGCATCCCGGGTCGAAGCAATATTGGGGGCAAAACCACCCTCATCGCCGACCGAGGTGGCCAACCCCTTGTCATGCAGGCCCTTCTTAAGCGTGTGGAAGATTTCCGCGCCCACGCGCACAGCGTCCGCGAGACTGTCAGCCCCGACCGGCATAATCATGAATTCCTGGAAATCGATCGGGTTATCGGCGTGTTCGCCTCCGTTGATGATGTTCATCATCGGAACCGGCAATACGTGAGCGGACACACCGCCGACATAGCGATACAGAGGCAAGCCCCGTGCATCCGCAGCCGCCTTGGCCGTGGCGAGGCTGACGCCCAGAATCGCGTTGGCGCCGAGGCGGCTCTTATTCTCCGTGCCATCGAGCGCGATCATCGCAGCATCGACTTCGGCCTGATCCTCGGCATCGAGGCCGATCAGTTGCTCGGCGATTTCGTCATTGACCGCGGCGACAGCGGCGAGAACGCCTTTGCCGAGATATTTGCTCTTGTCCCCATCGCGCTTCTCAACCGCCTCATACGCGCCGGTCGATGCGCCCGAGGGCACGGCGGCGCGGCCGAAGCTGCCATCTTCCAGCATGACATCGACTTCGACAGTGGGATTGCCGCGGCTATCGAGAATCTGACGGGCATGGATATCAAGAATGGCGGTCATGGTCGCTCCCTGGAATGCTGCAATGCGCCTCAAGTCGGGGCCCGCTTAGCCAGCACCTTTCCGATTGGCAATGCAGGGGCTTGCATGGACTCGAAAAATGCCGATGCTCAAATTAGTAACGGCAACGGAACTGTGGCCCGTCGCGAGCATTGAGGACGGATATCCATTCGCCCGCATCGCGACCCCACAATATCTGAGGAGACATAGGACGATGGCCGACACCCCGGAAACCCCGCCCACCAAGCGCACGAAAAAGGCCAGCCCGGCCAAGCCGGTCAAAGGCAAGCCCGTTGCGGCCACCGAGGCGACAGCCACGCCAGCAGCACCAGTCAAGACGGCTGCAACGCGGAGCGCCCCGACAGCAAAGCCCGGTAATGGCGCGGCTTCGCATGGCTGGGCGGCGCAGATAGCTCCTCTCAAGGCGCAAGCGGAAAAGGCAGCAAAGAGTGCAGCAGACAAGCTGAACACCGTGGATTGGAAGACGCATATCGACCCGCTGAAAGACCAGGCGACAAAAACCGCTAAATCTGCCGCTGTTGTAGCGAAGGACAAGACTGGCACGGCTATGCAGAGCCTGGCCAAGCTTATCACGGATACGGCTGGCACGGTCGATGCCAAGCTCGGCCCGCAATATGGTGATTATGCGCGTCAGGCCGCTGAGGCAGTCGCAGGCGCGGCCGACACCTTGGACAGCAAGGATGTCGATCAACTGATGAGTGAAGCGCGCGATTTTGTCCGTAAAAGTCCGGCCGTTGCGATCGGCGCTGCGGCGGTGGTCGGCTTCGTGCTGATGCGGCTCGCCAAGGGTTCCGACGATAAAGCCTGACGCCGTCACTTTTGACAATTTACAATAGGCCCCTCTGATGGGGCGGAGGGGTTTTTGACGGAAGAGCCAAGCCTGGTAGCGGCGCAGCCGGAAACTGAACGGCAGCAGGACAGTGTGCGTTCGGCGTTCAGCAAACTTTATACGGACGGCCGCGCCTATGCCGACGCGGAGATAGAGCGGCAAAAGCTGCGCGCGGGGATCGCCGGGGCGGGCGTTCGAGATGCCGCGATCTTCGCTACGGCGGGGCTCATGCTGGCCTTCGCAGGTCTGATCGCCTTCCTCGTGGGAATGGTGCTGATGCTCAGTCGGCATCTTGGGGCGGGCTGGTCAGCCTTGGTGATATTTGGCTCTTCGCTGATCGTTGCGATCATATTGCTGCTGATGGCCAAAGCGCGGATCTCAAGGATGCGGAAAGCCATTAAATCATGAACGCGCTAGAACGATATCGGCAGGCTCAGGCTCGGGCGGAGCAGAAAAAAGCTCAATTTTTGTCGAGCGCCTCGGCTGCAAAGGCCCGCATCAGACCTGCTCGCCTAAAGCAGGACATCAAGCAACGGGCCTTGGACAGCTTTTCGAACGGCCGCGATTATGTGTCGGCGAAGGTTCAGGAGCGCCCAGTGGCAGCCGGAGCCGCTGCTGCTGCGCTAATGATCTATCTGTTCCGCCGTCCGCTTTCGGCACTTTTCAGGCGGACATACGTTCGGATTACCAATCGTCACCCGGAGAGAGCGGAGACCGACAATGGCTGATATTCATGCTCAGATTACACGCGTGCGCGATGCCGCGAATGACATTGCCGAAACGGCGTCCGGCAAGTTCCGCGACACAACTGGCAAAGCGCGCGACAGCGCTGCGGACCTGATCCAGACAAGTCGCGACCGCGCGGGCGATGCTTACAGCGATGTGCGTGACCGGACGCAGCGCGTGGCCGCGCGCGCAAATGAAATTGTCCAGGAGCACCCCATTGCTGCCGTTGCTGGGGCAGTTGCGGCTGGAGCCGTAGTGGCGTGGTTGTTTCCTAAGAGCCGCGCGGCGATGAAGGCGCTGCCGGGCTTGGCGGCGACGGCAGGCAGCCGCGTCGTTGAAGCGGCGCTTGCGGCACGGGCCGCCGCTGCAGAGGGCGCGGAAACCATCCGGTCGAATGCGAGCGATGCGCTGCATCATGTCCAGGAAAGCGCCAGTAAGACGGCATCTTCGGCCCGTGAGACCGCAGCATCGGCAGACATAACGGGTACAGCGTCGCGAGTTGCGGATGACCTTGTCTCTCTGGTTGCGAGCAAAATTGATTCGGTCAGCGAAGCCTTGAAAGCGCGATTGCCGAAACGGTAATTGCTCCGGCCTAAAAAGCAGCCCGCTACGACTGCTGGAAGCCTTGGACGGGAGTGCGCGCACTGCTAGAGTGGCCACTCCTTCCATGGGAGACTGATGAAATTATGAGTAAACTCCACCTGGTCATGGGGGGACGGGTCAAAGACCCCCAAACTCTGGAATTCGAAGACCTGACCTCGATCGACCTCGTCGGCGTTTTTCCCGATTATGCATCGGCTGAAAATGCATGGCGCGGCGCTGCCCAGCGCACCGTCGATGACGCTGAAATGCGCTATGTCATCGTTCATCTGCATCGCCTGCTGGAGCCCGAGTTGCCACAGGGGTAAGCGATCAGACTAGAGGCTTCGGCCCCTTGCGGAAGCGCCAGCGAAGCAAGGGACGGGTCAGTACAAGCCCGACGAGAAAACCGCCAATATGCGCGGCGATGGCAATCTGGCCGAGATCACCAAGCCCACCGCGCGCCGATGCGAGTCCGATCATCAACTGCAAGATGATCCATCCTGCCGCCAGCCAAAGCACCCGCAGCAAATTGGCGGAAAAGGGGCCAATCCGCCGGACCGTGCGCTGACCATAAAGAAGCGCATAGGTCGCCAGGATCGCGGAAATCGCTCCGCTGGCGCCCACCATGGGATTGGGAGATGACGGTCCTGTAGCCCATTGCAGCAGTGCCGCGCCATAGGCGCCAGCGATGTAGAGGAGCAGAACCGCGCCTTTCTGCAGCACCTGTTCAACTTGACGCCCACAAAAGACCAGCATCAGAAGGTTAAAGCCGATGTGCAGCCAGCCAGCATGAACGAGCGTGCAGCTAAGCGGCGTCAGCCATAGGGGAACAGCCAAAACCCCCTTAAATAACTGGGGATCATCGATCCGGACGGGTATGAAGCCGCCCAAGATCGCCGCATTGTCCACCTGCCCCGTCAACGACAACAACATAAAGGCGACGAAGGTAATCGCCGCGATTATGTCCGTCATCCGTCCAGTGGGTAGTCTCACCGGCGTTTAGATGAATTCGATTTTGTCGATCAGGTAGAATTTGTCCCCGGAGGGAACCGACACTTCAACCTCTTCACCGACCTGGCGGCTGATCAGCGCGCGGCCCAGCGGGCTGTTATAGCTGATCATGCCGAGCTTTGCGTCAGCCTCAGCTTGGCCGACTATTTGATATTTGACGGGCTTTTCGTCCTCATCGAGGAGGGTGACGGTGGCACCAAACACCACCTTGTCGCCTGAGAGCGCCTTAGGATCGATGATCTGGGCGCGCGACAGCTTGTCCTCAAGATCTGCGATCGTTGCTTCGACCTGGCCCTGCCGTTCCTTTGCCGCATGATATTCGGCATTTTCCGACAGATCGCCATGGGCACGCGCTTCTTCGATGGCGTCCACGATCAAAGGCCGTTCCGCCTTCAGTTCGCGGAGCTGCTCATTGAGCTTGTCATAGCCCATCTGCAGCATCGGCATCTTTTCCACGGTGGCCATTTTATCGCAGATCCTTTGTCAAAACTTCCCTTTGGCGGCCTCGCTTATGAGGCCGCCCGCAGCATGGTTCCTGATGCAGGGGGTCAGGCTTGCGGCCTTGGATAATAGGACTGCAACGACCGTACTTCAAGGGCGTGGCCGCGCAGCGCCTCAATCGCATCCGCTGCCGCCACGCTGGCCGCGGCGGTAGTGAAGCTCGCCACCTTAGCCCGCAGGGCGCTGGTGCGGATGGCCTTACTGTCCTTTAGCGACTGCCAGCCTTCCGTCGTGTTGACGATCAGATCGATGTCGCCATCGGTGATCTTGTCCACGATATGCGGACGGCCTTCGGCCACCTTGTTCACCAATTGCACCGAGACGCCCTGCTCTTCCAGATAGCGGGCGGTGCCGCCGGTCGCGATGATGGTGAAGCCCAGAGCCGCCATCTTTTGCACGGCGGGCAGCACCACCGGCTTGTCACTATCCTTGACCGACACGAACACCGTGCCACTTTTGGGCAGAATGGTGCCGGCGCCAAGTTGTGCCTTGGCGAAGGCGGTCGCGAAGTCACTGTCGATGCCCATGACTTCGCCGGTGCTCTTCATTTCCGGCGATAATACGGGATCGACGCCGGGGAAGCGGGCGAAGGGGAAGACCGCTTCCTTGACCGCGATGTGTGAAATCGCATTACGATCGATCTTCGGCAGATCCTTCAGCTTCTCGCCCGCCATGACGCGGCTGGCGATCTTGGCGATAGGCGTGCCGATCGCTTTGGCGACGAAGGGCACTGTGCGGCTAGCGCGCGGGTTCACCTCGATCAGGTAAACCACGCCGTCCTTGACCGCGAATTGAATATTCATGAGACCCCGCACCGACAGCGCACGGGCTAGAACATCGGCTTGACGCTCGATTTCGGCGATGACCTCATCGGAAAGGCTGTAGGGTGGCAGGGAGCAGGCGCTATCACCGGAGTGCACGCCAGCCTCTTCGATATGTTGGAGGACCCCTGCAACCACGACATCATCACCATCGCAGAGCGCGTCCACGTCCACTTCGACCGCGTCGCGCAGATACTGATCGATCAGCACAGGCGAGTCACCCGACACCTGCACGGCGGTGGCGATATATTCTTCCAACTGCGCCTGGCCATCGACAATCTCCATGGCGCGGCCGCCAAGGACATAGGATGGGCGCATCAGCACCGGATAGCCGATGCGGTTGGCGACCGCGATCGCCTCTTCCCGACTGCGGGCAATGCCGTTGGCTGGCTGCTTAAGTCTGAGCTTGTCGATCAGCGCGGCGAACCGTTCACGGTCTTCGGCCAGATCGATGGCGTCGGGCGACGTGCCCAGGATCGGGATGCCCGCATCCTCCAGCGCCTGTGCGAGCTTGAGCGGCGTCTGGCCGCCGAACTGGACGATGACGCCCGCCAGCGTGCCGTTCGACATTTCGACGCTAAGGATCTCGAGGACGTCCTCGGCGGTTAGCGGTTCGAAATAGAGACGGTCGGACGTGTCATAATCGGTGGACACGGTTTCCGGGTTGCAATTGATCATGATCGTCTCGAAGCCAGCTTCGCTGAGCGCGAAGCAGGCGTGGACGCAGCAATAGTCGAACTCGATGCCCTGGCCAATCCTGTTGGGGCCGCCACCGAGGATGACGACTTTCTTCCGGTCACTGGGCTGCGCCTCGTTCTCCGGCTCACCGAAGATCGGAGCCTCATAGGTCGAATACATATAAGGCGTCTTCGCCTCGAACTCGGCCGCGCAGGTGTCGATGCGTTTGAAGACGGGGCGGATGCCCAGCCTATGACGGAGCGCGCGAACCTCATCCTCGGTGACGCCGCCGGTCATCGCCTTGACCGCTTCGTGGATCAAACCGGAACCACGCGCGATGCCGCGCTCCATGCCGCGCAGATTAGCGGACTTGAGCGCGAGGTAAGCGAGGCGCTTGTCGGCAAAACCCATAGCCTTCAGGCGGCGCATGCCCTCCGCGTCCTGCGGCAGACCGTTGCTGAGGATTTCCGCCTCGGCGTCAATGATCTCCTTGATGCGCTCCAGAAACCATGGATCATACTTCGCCACGGCATGGACTTCTGCAACCGTCAGTCCTTCCCGCAGAGCTTGGGCAGCGACCAGCAAGCGATCCGGAGTTGGTTGAGCGAGCGCTGCGATGATGTCGTCTTTCGGCGCGCCGACCAGATGTTCGACCTCATTGAAACCGCACAGCCCCGTTTCAAGGCCGCGAAGGGCCTTCTGCATGGATTCATGAATGTTGCGGCCGATCGCCATCACTTCGCCCACCGACTTCATCGCGGTGCCGAGCAGCGGTTCAGAGCCCTTGAACTTCTCGAAGGCGAAGCGCGGGATTTTCGTTACGACATAGTCGATGGTCGGTTCGAAGCTGGCGGGCGTCGCGCCGGTGATGTCGTTCTCAATCTCGTCCAGCGTGTAGCCTATGGCGAGTTTCGCCGCGACCTTGGCGATGGGGAAGCCGGTCGCCTTCGACGCCAGCGCCGAGGAGCGAGATACGCGCGGGTTCATCTCGATGACGACCAAGCGGCCGTCTTTCGGGTTGACGGCGAACTGGACGTTGGAGCCGCCGGTCTCAACGCCGATCTCACGCAGCACCGCGATGCTCGCGTTGCGCATGATCTGATATTCCTTGTCGGTCAGCGTCAGCGCCGGCGCGACGGTGATGGAGTCGCCGGTATGGACGCCCATCGGATCGACATTTTCAATCGAGCAAATGATGATGGCATTGTCATTCCGATCCCGGACGACCTCCATCTCATATTCCTTCCAGCCGAGGAGCGATTCCTCGATCAGGACTTCGGTGGTCGGCGAGGCGTCGAGCCCTTCGGCTACGATCCGCTTGAACTCTTCCTTGTTGTAGGCGACGCCGCCGCCGGTGCCACCGAGCGTGAAGCTGGGGCGAATGATCGAGGGAAGGCCGGTGAACTCCAGCCCCTCCAGCGCCTCTTCCATCGTATGGGCGATGCGCGAGCGGGCCGATTCCAGCCCAATCTTGTCCATCGCGTCGCGGAACTTCAGGCGGTCCTCGGCCTTGTCGATGGCTTCGGCATCCGCGCCGATCATTTTGACGCCATATTTCTCCAGCGTGCCGTCATTGAACAGCGCCAGCGCCGTGTTGAGAGCCGTCTGGCCACCCATGGTCGGCAGCACCGCGTCGGGGCGCTCCTTCTCGATGATCTTCGCCACGATTTCGGGCGTGATCGGCTCGACATAGGTCGCGTCGGCAAATTCCGGGTCGGTCATGATGGTGGCTGGGTTGGAATTCACCAGAATGATGCGATAGCCCTCTTCCCTGAGCGCCTTCACCGCCTGCGTGCCCGAATAGTCGAACTCGCAAGCCTGGCCGATGATGATCGGGCCAGCGCCGATGATGAGGATGGAGGAGATGTCGGTGCGTTTGGGCATTAGAAGTGACTTTTCCCGAGCTGGACCAGCTTTTCAAAAGCGGCTTTATCTAAGCGGATTGTTTGCGACAGCTTGCCAGGAATTTCTCGGCCTGGCCGCCCGTAAGTATCAATTTGGATGAGCTTCTCTCGACCGCAATCGACCAACCGAACGATCGTTTCGACCTCTTCATGAGGCCGAGCATTTTCTAGATGCTCAACAGTAAAGTCGCGCACTGTAGCCATCGCTCAGTTCCCCCACCGTTGCTTCATCAATGCACAGCCCCCGTCCGGGCCTCGCAACCCCAGCCGTCATATTCGACGCCGCACAGGATTTCGATCTGGAGGCACTTCTTCGTCAGCGCGCGGATGGACGCTTTGTCGACCGCCTGCTCGGTTTCGAGGAACAGGTAGAGATCGCCATCCTCATCCTCTTCGCGGTCGAGTTCGACAAAGCCGAACTGACTGGCGATGGTCAGCACGCGTTCGAAATCCTTCTCGCTTCCCCGGAAGCTGACATCGACCGGGCGCGGGATGCGCGGCTTGTCGCCATTCTCGGTGAGATTGGCGAGAACGGCCTTGTCCGCCTCCCACTCCGCTTCGAGCCGGGCGGGATCAACCTGAGGCAGATTGAGGCTCACTTCAGCCCTTCGACGAAGCGCTGGAACAGGTAGAAGCTGTCCTGAGGGCCGGGCGATGCTTCCGGGTGATACTGAACAGAAAATGCTTTCTTATCAGTTAGTTCTATGCCGCAGTTGCTGCCATCAAAGAGCGACACATGGGTCGGCTTGACATTTTCAGGCAGCGTGTCGCTATCGACCGCGAAGCCGTGGTTCATCGAGGTGATCTCGACAAGGCCGTCTGAGAGCCGCTTGACGGGGTGATTGGCGCCGCGATGGCCCTGGTGCATCTTCACGGTCTTGGCGCCGGCAGCGAGCGCCAGCATCTGGTGGCCGAGGCAGATGCCGAAGACCGGCAGGTCGGCCTCCAAAACCTGCCTGATGACGGGCACGGCATATTCGCCGGTCGCGGCCGGGTCGCCGGGGCCGTTGGACAGGAAGACGCCGTCGGGCTTCTGCTCCCTCACCTGCTCATAGGTAGCGGTGGCGGGCAGCACGGTGACTCGGGCGCCAGCCTTCACCAGGTTACGAAAGATGTTGTTCTTCGCGCCATAATCGATCGCGACGACATGAGGGCGTTCATCGCCCGCTTCGCCCAGGCCATAGCCATGACCGAGCTTCCAGACGCCGTCCTTCCACAGGCGGCTTTCCTTGCCGGTGACTTCAATGGCGAGGTCCATGCCCTCAAGACCGGGCCAACTGTCGGCCTTGTCAGCCAGCGTAGCGAGGTCGAAATTGCCGTCCGGGTCATGGGCGATCACAACATTGGGCGCGCCCTTGAGGCGGATCATGCGCGTCAGTGCGCGGGTATCGACGCCCGAGAGGCCGATGCGGCCATGTTCCTTCATCCACTGGTCGAACGGCTCGACATTGCGGAAGTTGCTGGGCGCGGTGACGTCCTCGCGGACTATGCAGCCCAGCGCATGCGGGGCATCCGCCTCCACATCGTCGACATTGGTGCCGACATTACCGATATGGGGGAAGGTGAAATTGATGATCTGACCCGCGTAGGAGGGATCGGTCATAATCTCCTGATAGCCAGTGATCGAGGTGTTGAAGCAAAGCTCGCCCACCGCATCGCCGACCGAGCCGAAGCCGCGTCCAAACACCGCGCTGCCGTCAGCAAAAACCAATACCCCTGTCGCTCCTTTGGGCACGGTGAGGGTCTTGGCATCAGCCATGGTCGTAGCGTCCTTCATGTTTTTGCGGGAACCCGTCTGCAGCGGGTTAAACGGCCGGTCACCTATGCCTTGAGCCCCGCGCGGTCAACCGCTGTTAAAAATCTCTTTTCGCATTATATCTGGCTTTTTCCCGTAGCACAGGATTCGTGTCGCCATGATTCGCGAGAAGGTAAAGAGCGCCCAGGTCGAAGCCATGAAGGGCGGGGACAAGGAACGCCTGGCCGCGGTGCGGCTGATCCTCGCCAAGCTGAAGGACCGGGACATCGAGTTGCGGACCACCAGCAGCGTGCCTGATGACGACACGATCGTGGTCGAGGTGCTGCAGAAGATGGCCAAGCAGCGGCGCGAATCGATCGACATGTTCAAGAGTGGCGGACGCGACGAGTTGGCCGCGAAGGAACAGGCGGAATTGGTGGTTATCGAGAGCTTCCTGCCGCAGCAGCTGAGCGAGGATGAGACCAAGGCGGCCATTGACGCCATCAAGGCTGAGGTTGGGGCGAGCAGCGTCAAGGATATGGGGAAGGTCATGGCCGTGCTGAAGGAACGGCATGGGGCTGTGATTGACATGAGCAAGGCTAGCGGGCTGGTGAAAGCGGCGCTGTCCTAAAGCTGCGATACGGTTCCCCTGCCGCCTTGCGTGAGGGATCAGGGGAGGGCATGTTCAAGATCAATGGACAAAGGCTATGCCCGCCCTACCCTCCGCGCACGCCCCCTCCGCAACAATGCGACCGATGCGGAGCGCGTTCTGTGGCAAGCGATCAGCGCGCGCAAACTAGCCGGCATTCGGTTTAATCGGCAGGTTCCAGTAGGCCCGTTCATCTGTGATTTCGTAGCACGATCGATCCGGCCCGTGATTGAAGTTGATGGCTGGCAGCATGATGCGTCCGTCGATGCAGGCCGGACAGCGTTTCTAAAGCAACGCGGGTATAGAGTGTTGCGCTTCTGGAATAATGATGTGCTGGGGAATTTGGATGGGGTTGTGGCCGAGATTGAGCGCGTCATTTCCCGGATGATGGCACACATCCCCTCCCCCAACCCCTCCCGCGAGCGGGAGGGGAGCTTTTGTGGTGAGGGGACATGAGCCTTTCCCCCGCCTTCCTTGACGAGCTGCGTATGCGGACATCCCTGTCCACCCTGATCGGGCGGACGGTGAAGGTCACCAAAGCGGGGCGGGAGTATAAGGCTTGCTGTCCTTTTCATAATGAGAAGACGCCCAGCTTCACCATCAATGATGAGAAGGGCTTTTATCATTGCTTCGGCTGCGGAGCGCATGGGGATGCGATCCGGTGGATGACCGATCAGCGCGGCTTGCCGTTCATGGAGGCCGTGAAGGAACTTGCTGCGACGGCGGGAATGGATGTGCCCGCGCCCGATCCGCATATGGCGAAACGGGCGGAGAAGGCGAAGGGCCTGCATGACGTCATGGTGGCAGCGCAAGCCTTGTTCGAAGAGCAGCTTGGCGGGATCGAAGGCGCTGAAGCCCGGGATTACCTGAAGCGGCGCGGGATCAGCGAAGCCACTCGGCGAGCCTTTGGCTTTGGCTATTCCGCGGATTCCAATGGAAAGCTGAAAGGCGCGCTAACCGAGTTTGGCGAGCCTATGCTGATCGAGGCCGGATTGCTGATCGATCCGGATGCGAGCGAGGGTGAAAAGGCGCGAAAGCGCGAAAGCTATGACCGGTTCCGGGGGCGGCTCATGCTGCCGATCCGCGATATTCGGGGGCGAGTGATCGCCTTTGGCGGGCGCATATTGGGCCAGGGCGAACCCAAATATCTGAACTCGCCGGACACGCCGCTCTTCGACAAGGGACGGACGCTTTACAATATCGATCGCGCCTCCCCCGCCAGTCGCCAGAGCGGACGGGTGATCGTGGTCGAGGGCTATATGGACGTGATAGCGCTGGCCCAGGCTGGTTTCGGCGAAGCCGTCGCGCCGCTCGGCACGGCTCTCACCGAGCATCAGATCCAGCGACTGTGGAAGATGGTGGACGTGCCGATCCTTTGCTTCGACGGGGATGCAGCGGGTCAGAAGGCGGCGATCCGGGCGGCGACGCGGGCGCTGCCGCTGCTACGGCCTGGGATGAGCCTGGCTTTTGCGACGCTCCCGGCTGGGCAAGACCCCGACGACCTGATCCGGGCCGAAGGACCGGTAGCGATGGAGAAGGTGTTGAGTGTTGCTGAACCGCTGGTCGAGCGGTTGTGGGCCCATGAACAGAATGCGGTGCCGCTGGATACGCCCGAGCAGCGAGCGGCCTTAAAACAGCGGCTGGGCGCTATCACGGACGCCATCGCGCATCCCGATGTACGGGCGCATTATGTGCAGATATTCCGCCAGCGTTACGATGCCCTGTTCTTTGCGCGGCAAGCTTCGGGCGGCGGCCCCCGGCATCAGCGAGGCGGCGGCGCTCGTCAGGGGTGGCAGCGTGACCGGCGGGGCAATTGGAAGCCTCCCCTGCCCCCGGTTGGCAGCGAAGCGCGGGCGATCGGGGTGAGCGGCATGGAGCAGCGGCTGCTGCGCGCGGTACTCGCAAGCCTGCTGCGCCATCCGGAGCAGATCATGCTGCATCGGGAGATGCTGTCAGCACTGCATATCGGCGATTCGGCCTTGGCCGGACTGCTGCGCGCGATGGTGACGGCTTCCTTCACGCAAGAAACAGTTGAAACCGAGGGCCTCCTTACCATATTGGGCCAAGGTGAAGTGTATAATATGGCGAAGGGGATGCTCCGGGCCGACACGTTCACATTCACCCCCAACAGGATGACCGCCGACTCGAGTCGCGTTTCGCGCGATCTGGAGGAGGCTATCCGGGTGATGGCGCAAGGACCGGAGTTGGAGACGGCGCTGGCGGAAGCCACCAGACGGGCAAAGGAAGACCTCAACGAGGAGACCTTTGCCGAGCAGCAGCGGGTTCATCGGATGAAGATGGATCATGACCGGCGCTTGGCGGAACTGGCGCAGTCCGAAGATATTGTTTGATTCGTCCCAATCGGGACGGCGGAGTTAAGGCGAATAAATGGCGAGCAAGGCGACAGGCAAGGGTGCGGGCGAGGATGTGGATACCGGCGATGCGCCGCTCCTTGATCTGAACGAGGCGTCGGTCAAGAAGCTGATCGCGCGTGCGAAGAAGCGCGGCTACATCACCTATGACGAGCTGAACGACGCCCTGCCGCAGGACCAGATGTCTTCCGAGCAGATTGAGGACATCATGGCCGCGCTCAACGAGATGGGCGTGAACATCGTCGAAAATGAAGAAGCCAGTGAAGATGGCGACGATCAGCGCGACGACAGCGATGACGACGCAGCGGACGACAGCGCCGATGATGACGGTTCGCCTCGCCCCGTAGCCGAGAAGAAGAAAGAAACGGTCGATCGCACCGATGACCCTGTGCGCATGTATCTGCGCGAAATGGGTGCGGTCGAGCTGCTGAGCCGTGAGGGCGAAATCGCCATCGCCAAGCGCATTGAGGCCGGGCGCGACACGATGATTCTGGGCCTGTGCGAAAGCCCGACAACCTTCAACGCGATCATCGAATGGTCGACCGCGCTCAATAATGGCGAGATGCAGCTGCGCGAGATCCTGGATCTCGACGCGATGCTCTCCAAGGATCCGGCTCCGGAGAATCTGGAGGAAGGCGCCGAGGATGATGATGGCGAAATCAGCGAGAAGACCGCTGGGCCCAGCTTCAAGGAAGAGGAGGAGCCCGAGGAAGAGGCGGCCGATTCCGACGAGGATGAGGACGGCCTGACCGAGCGCCGGACCCGCCGGGTGGAAGAGGAAGAGGAAGAAGACAACACCCTCTCCCTCGCCCAGATGGAAGAGACCCTGAAGCCGATGGCGCTGGAGAAATTCGCGACCATCACGGAGATTTTCCGCACCTTCTCGCGCGCGCAGGAATCGCGCATGGCGGCCATGGCCAATGGCGAGGCGCTAAGCCAAGCGGCGGAGGACGACTATCAGGACCTGCGCGAGCAGCTGACCGCGGAAGTCGAAAGCGTTCAGTTCCACCAGCAGAAGATCGAATATCTGGTCGATCAGCTTTATGCCTATAACCGGCGCCTGACCGCGCTGGGCGGCCAGATGCTGCGCCTGGCCGAGCGGCACAAGGTGAGCCGCAAGGATTTCCTCGACCGCTATGTGAACCATGAACTGGACGATGGCTGGATGGACAAGGTGTCCGGCATCGACAAGAAATGGGCGGCCTTTGCCGCAGCCGAGGCACGCGCCGTCGAGCGCATCCGCAATGAGGTGAGCGAGATCGCGCAGGCGACCGGCATGTCGCTGAATGAATTCCGCCGCATCGTCAACATGGTGCAAAAGGGCGAGCGCGAGGCGCGCATCGCGAAGAAGGAAATGGTCGAGGCGAACCTGCGCCTGGTCATCTCCATCGCTAAAAAATATACGAACCGTGGCTTGCAATTCCTTGATCTTATTCAGGAAGGCAATATCGGCCTGATGAAGGCTGTCGATAAGTTCGAATATCGGCGCGGCTATAAATTCTCGACCTATGCGACCTGGTGGATCCGGCAGGCGATCACCCGTTCGATTGCGGATCAGGCGCGGACCATCCGCATTCCGGTCCATATGATCGAGACGATCAACAAGCTGGTGCGCACCAGCCGCCAGTTCCTGCACGAGCAGGGCCGCGAGCCGACTCCGGAGGAAATGGCCGAGCGCCTTTCCATGCCGCTGGAGAAGGTGCGCAAGGTGATGAAGATCGCCAAGGAGCCGATCTCCCTCGAAACGCCGATCGGCGATGAGGAGGATTCACATCTGGGCGATTTCATCGAGGACAAGAATGCGATCATCCCGGTGGATGCCGCGATCCAAGCGAACCTCAAGGAAACCGTGACGCGGGTTCTGGCTTCGCTGACACCGCGCGAGGAACGTGTGCTGCGCATGCGCTTCGGCATCGGCATGAACACCGACCATACGCTGGAGGAGGTGGGCCAGCAGTTCAGCGTGACGCGCGAACGTATCCGCCAGATCGAGGCAAAGGCTCTGCGCAAGCTGAAGCATCCGAGCCGCAGCCGCAAGATGCGCAGCTTCCTGGACCAATAGGGGCTCTGGCGCGGCGAAACGATAGGGAGGACGGCTTTCGGGCCGCCATTTTTTTTGAGCGCATAAACCCCTCTTTTACCTCGCTTCCCTATAGTGCGCAAAACGGCCGCAATGGCGCTGGCGGCCGCGCAGGGGTTGACGATGAACGAAGCAGCAGCACGCCTGGGGACAGGCGACATATCTCAGGTGATCGAGGCGCTTGTCGCAGCCGACGGGACGGATGGTCATGCCCATGCCAGCAGCGCGCGGGCGGGGATCGGCCGCGACGCAGTGTTGACGCTGGCAGATCTGGCCGATGCCGCGCACTATCTTTGCCTGCTGCATGGCCGCCATCCTGGCGTGATCGATCATGCCGCGACGCGATCGGCAGACAATGGGGCTAGGGCGTGGCTAGTGCAGGCTGCTGACGCCTTTGCGCGGGAGCGGGCGTATTTGACGCAAGTGACAGTGGCGGTGGGGCCGGTGCCCAGCACAGCCGGGCAAAGTGATTGCGAGGCGATTGTCAGTCAGCAGCGCCATGCGCTGGACATGCTGGCGCAATCGGACCGACGAGGCTGCGCGATGGGCGCTGCGATCGCGCTGTTGCTGGACTGGCGAGCGGTGCGCCACATATTGGAAATGGCGGGGATCCGCGTTGGGGTGGAACCCCACGCATGCGACCTGCCCGATCGGGCCGCGACCTTCAATGTCGCGCGCGCCATCGGCGGAGACGATGCGACGGATCGAGCGATCCAGTTCGGTGCGCGCCAGTTGCTGAGCCAGCAGCGCGGCTTGTGGGACCTGTTGCAGGCGCGGGCCGAAATAAGGCGGCAGAAGCGATAGGAATAAACGCATTGCGGCGCTGGTTCGCTTTCCCTAGGTCGAAGACAGGACAGGAAAGCGAAGCAGGCTCATGCGGTTTGAAGGTACGGAAGATTATGTCGCAACCGACGACCTGAAGGTCGCGGTCAACGCTGCGGTGCTGCTGCGCCGCCCGCTGCTGGTGAAGGGTGAGCCGGGCACCGGCAAGACGGTGCTGGCGCAGGAAATCGCCAAGGCGCTCAATGCTCCGCTGATCGAATGGAACGTCAAATCGACGACGAAGGCGCATCAAGGGCTGTATGAATATGACGCGGTGGCGCGCCTGCGCGACGGGCAACTGGGCGACCCGCGGGTTCATGAGATCAGCAATTATATCCGCAAAGGCAAGCTGTGGGAGGCGTTCACCTCCCCTACCCTGCCGGTCCTGCTGATCGACGAGATCGACAAGGCGGATATCGAGTTCCCCAACGACCTATTGCAGGAACTCGATCGCATGGCGTTTCATGTTTATGAGACGGGTGAGACGGTCGCGGCCCAGGAAAGGCCTGTGGTTGTCATCACGTCGAACAATGAGAAGGAATTGCCCGACGCGTTCCTGCGGCGCTGCTTCTTCCATTATATCAAGTTTCCTGACCGGGAGACGATGCAGGCGATCATCGATGTGCATTTCCCAGGCATCCAGAAGATATTGGTGAACCGCGCGCTCGAGATTTTCTACGAGATCCGGGATGTGCCGGGGCTCAAGAAAAAGCCGTCTACGAGCGAATTGTTGGACTGGTTGAAGCTGCTGCTCAACGAGGACATGCCGCTTGACGTTCTGCAGGAGCGTGATCCGACAAAGGCCATCCCGCCGCTGCATGGTGCGCTGCTGAAGAATGAGCAGGACATCATGATGTTCGAGCGGCTGGCCTTTATGGCTCGGCGGCAGGGGCGTTAGTTTGTAACCTGCCCCCTCCCCTAGCCCCTCGCGCCAGCGGGAGGGGAAGCTGGAAGGAGAATTTTCGATGACCCATCAAGCCGGATGCCTGTGCCGGGCGGTGGGGATCGGCATTGAGGCCGAGCCGCTGGCGGCGCGGATGTGCTGGTGCAGGCTGTGCCAATATCTGGGCGGCGGATCGGCAACGGTCAATGTCTGCTTCCCTGCCGAGAACGTGCAGACGCAAGGCGAGGTGCGGTGGCATGAGAGCGTTGCCGACAGTGGCAACCGTATGCGGCGCGGTTTCTGCCTGGAATGCGGGACGCCGCTGTTCAGCATCGCCGAATCGCGGCCCCATCTTATATTCATACGAGCAGGCGCGCTGGACGATCCCGGCCTGATTGGACCAGAGGCGGTTATCTGGACCAGCGCCGCACCCGATTGGGCGCATCTGGACCCGAACCTGCCCCATTATCCGGCGCAAATTCCGCCGGTCGCGTAAAAGCAGGCTTGCCTACTGCCTGCAATTCGGCTCAACTTTCCTGACATATATTTCAAAGCCGCGACAAGACGGCGTGAAATGGGAAGGATGCCGATGTTCAAGCCTGTCTTGTCCCTGTTGCCGGTTCTGCTGATCGCGTCAGCGCCCGCGCTGGCCGATGCTGTCGAAGAGCATGAAGCCTGGTCGGCCAGCGACACGAGCCTGCGTGCTGACGCCGCGGGTATCAGCCTGCCGCAAACGATCGCGGGGCTGTCGCTCGCGAAGAGCGGTGAGGTTTCCAACGGCGGCAAGGGCATCGACAATTACGCGCAATATCTGTCCGAAGACGGAGCGATCCAAGCGACGGTCTATGTTTATTTACCGAGCTATGCCGACAGTTCGCTCGCGGCGCATATGACGGATCGCGCCATCATGGAGCGGTTCGGCACGAAAACCCGCCGCACCGCTTATGCAAGCGCGCCACTCGCCGGCCAGACGGGTCGAGCAATCCGAGCGGTTTATGAAGACGCCGCCGATGGCGCCCTGACCACGGCGGCTGGTTTCGCTCATGCCGGACGCTGGCTGGTGAAGCTGCGCGTTACCGGCCCTACGGAACGGCGCAAAGAAGTCCTGGCAGGATTGGACAGCATGCTGAACGGGCTACGTTTCGATGATCCGGGCAGCGTAAAGCCGATAGCCCCAGCCCGTTTCGCGGCTTGCCCGACGCAGGACGGGACAGACGCAAAGCTTACCGCTCAGGCGCCCGCGGCTGCCGCGGATGCTGCTCCTCTGATCGAGGGGCGCGCTTCTTTCTGCATTCGCGGGCAGGTGCGGACGGCGGAAGGCAGCTACGACGTGCTGCAACAGCGCGATGTGGCGAATGGCGCGGTGATCGTTCCGGTCGATGATGCCGGGACCGTGATGACCTTCGATCCCGCGGCGGCGGGCAAGGGTTATCAGCTATCGATCCATTCGATCGGCCAGACGCAGCTTTTCGGGGTTTATGATCGGGTGCCGAGTTCACGCCAGATAGCTGAGATACTGGGTGGCAAGGATCCGCAAACAGCCCAGGCGCGGACGACCGCGCATTATGCCGCCAGTGGTGAAGTTATCATGCGGCATGCTGGGGCGGCGCAGTAAGGGATAGTTCCCGACCCTTCGACGTAGTTCAGGGCAGCTTTACTCCGAGCGAAAGCTGGCGGGCGGGCGGGTGCCATTGCCGTTCCGGCTTCATTTTGGCTATGGCATCCCCGGTCATTTGCGTCGTTTCTCATCTCCATGAACTTGTCGAAGGGCGTTCTTTTCTTCAGGTGAATGAAGGGTCGTTCGACCTACCTGCTTGCAGCAGGCGCTCAGGACAGGCTTTGCCAGGCTCAGCCCGAACCGGGGAGATGGTTTTGGAACCCGCCATGATCGACCACGCCAACGCCACACGGTTTGGGCGGGTTCGCACACATTTGGAGGCAGTGCGGATCGCAGCCGGGCTGCGGGCTTGGCTCTATGAATTTCTACTGTTCGGGTTCAAGCAGGGCTGGGCCTGCCTGTTCGGCGCCCTGATGCTGGCGCTGCTGCTCGGCACTCATCTTTTCTACCCGGCAGATGCACCGCTGCACCGATATGATTTCCTGACGCTGGCGGCGGTCCTCATTCAGCTTACGATGCTGGCGTTGCGCCTGGAAACGCCCCGTGAGGCGATTGTCATTTGCGCCTTTCACCTGATCGGCACGGTTATGGAACTGTTTAAAACGCAGGCGGGATCATGGATTTATCCGGAACAGAGCCTGCTGCATGTAGGCGCAGTGCCTCTATTTTCCGGCTTCATGTATGCGGCGGTCGGCAGCTATATCGCGCGCATCTGGCGCATCTTCAGCTTTTCCTTCAGCGGCTATCCGCCCATGTGGACGACCGCCCTCCTGGCTGGGGCGATCTATGTCAATTTCTTCGCCCATCACTGGTTGCCCGATGTCAGGATCGCCCTGTTCACCGCCGCCATAGCAATATTCTGGCGCAGCTGGATTTGGTTCACGCCCTGGTATGAGGTACGGCGCATGCCTTTGCTGTTGGGTTTTCTGCTGGTCGCGCTCTTCATCTGGTTTGCGGAGAATATCGGGACGTTCGCCAACGCCTGGAATTATCCCGATCAGCACCATGGGTGGCAGATGGTGAGCCTGCCCAAGCTCGGCTCCTGGTATCTGCTGATCATCATATCCTTTGTGCTGGTGTCGTTGATCCATGGGATCAGGCGTATGAGATCAGATGAGATAGCCGACCTCATACAGACCCCAGCGGCGTCCGTTGAACAGCAAGGGCACGAAAACGCTGCGTAGTGCGCGATAGCGGCCCTCCCCCAGATCCTGCCGGTAGGTGAAGAGGAAGAAGTCGCCGTCCCCGTCCAGGGCGCGGCGGGTCTGGCTGTCCATGAAAATCTGCCGGTTACGGGCATGTTCCATGTTCCAGTTACGTGCGCCCTCACGCTGAGGGTGGCTGCGCGCGGTGATGTGCGTCGGAAGATAACCGTTCATGTCGATAAGGCAGCAGCCGACGATCGCTTCATCCTGCGCCGTGCGCCGGTCCAGCACCGGCCGAACAGCACGATCCGCAAAAGCCGTGAGGCCATTTTCATATTGCGGCGGATCTGACGCCAGGATCGGGCGATAATTAGCGTCAAACAGGGCTGAGGGAGACAATTCGCCTGATTGCAGCGCAGCTTCGATCAGGCGCGAAATCTCTTCCGCGCCTTCTTCCGCATAAGCGATATAGCGGCTGTTGCGCGTGCGATGGCCGCCATGGGCGGCGGTGTTGAGCATGTCGTTCGCCATGCCTTCGAGCTGTTCGAGCTGCACCTTCGCCACTTCGACCCGGCCGGCGCTTTCGGCGGCGGACTGGCTGAAGCTCGTAAGGCCCTGGCGCAGCGCCCCGACATCGGCGTCGGCTTCGTCGGTGCAGGTGACGATCGCATTGGACCGATCGCCAAATTGGGTCACCAGGGACGCGATTTCGGCCATGGTGACGCTCAACGTGTCGATATGCGCGCTGACGTGGCGACCGCGCACGATATTGGCTTCGACGCCGCTGATGAGGTGGCGAGCGTCCCGATCGAGCTGGCCAAGCTTGTCGCCGACCGACGCCGCCGAATCGCCCGCCTGCCCCGCGAGACGGCGGATTTCGTCTGCGACTACGGCAAATCCTTGCGTTGCTTCTCCGCCGCGAGCCGCCTCGATGGCGGCATTTACCCCGAGGAGCCGGGTCTGGCGGGCAATGGCGCCGAGCTGATCGGAGATGCCCCCTACTGCTTCGATGACATCGAGAAACTGGCGGAGGCGGCCCTCCAACCCCGTGACATGTTCGACCAGCCCGGCGACCTGCGCCAGAGATTGGGTGATCGCCTCATGCCCCTCGGCGATGATGCGGGCCGCACGGCGGGAGGTGAGGCTAAGCTCCTGTGCAGCGACGACACTTTCATTCTGACTGCCTGCGAGGGCCTCCATGTTGGATTGGAGTTGGCTGAGCAGTACCGAGTCGGCCTGAATGCGGCGCGTCAATTCTCCCAAGAAGCCAGCAGTTTCGCTGCACTGCAGCGCTATGTCCCCCGACCGCTCGCCCAAGTCCGTCAACAAATGCCCGTTTTCCAATGGTTGTTCGCCCCCACGACCCGTCATGGATACTGCCCTATTAACGATGCAATGCAACACTTAACATTCCCTCAACCAAGCGGAGGGTGGGTCTTGCATCCGCAACCCTGCTGGCGGAGAAGGACGCCGTCATGATGTTAAATTTCCTTGATGCGCTCCGCGCGGCCGGCATCCCGGTCGGCATAAAGGAGCATCTGCTGCTGCTGGAAGCGCTGGACCGCGATGTGATTGGGCAGCGGCCGGAGGAATTCTATTATCTCGCCCGCGCGACCTATGTGAAGGATGAGGGTCTGATCGATCGCTTTGATCAGGTCTTTGCGAAGGTCTTCAAGGGCGTGCTTGGCGCGGAGGGCGTTGAGGCAGAAATTCCGGAGGAATGGCTGCGCCTGGTCGCCGAGAAATATCTGAGCGCCGAGGAGATGGAAAAGATCAAGTCCTTGGGCAGCTGGGACGAGATCATGGAGACGCTAAAAAAGCGGCTGGAGGAGCAGAAAGGCCGTCATCAGGGCGGCAACAAGTGGATCGGGACCGGCGGGACGTCGCCCTTTGGTTATGGCGGCTATAATCCGGAGGGCGTTCGGATCGGCGGCGAGAGTCGGCACAAGCGCGCGATCAAGGTGTGGGAAAAGCGTGAGTTCCAGAATCTGGACAGCAGCAAGGAGTTGGGCACGCGAAACATCAAGGTGGCGTTGCGGCGGCTGCGACGCTTTGCGCGGGAGGGCGCGGCGGAGGAGCTTGACCTGGAGGGCACCATTCGCGGCACCGCGCGGCAGGGCTGGCTGGATATCCGCATGCGGCCGGAGCGGCACAATGCGGTCAAGCTGCTGCTGTTCCTCGACGTGGGCGGATCGATGGACCCGTTTATCCGGCTATGCGAAGAGCTGTTTTCAGCGGCCACCAGCGAATTCAAGAATATGGAGTTCTTCTACTTCCACAACTGCCTCTATGAAGGGGTGTGGAAGGATAATAACCGCCGCTTTTCAGAGCGCATTCCTACCTGGGACATCCTGCACAAATATGGGCATGATTATAAGGTGATCTTTGTCGGGGACGCGGCGATGAGCCCCTATGAGATCAGCTATCCGGGCGGATCGGTCGAGCATATGAATGAGGAGCCCGGCGCTGTCTGGATGAGCCGCGTGCTGCATACCTATCCCGCGACGGTGTGGCTGAACCCCACGCCGCGCTCGCACTGGGATTACAGCCAGTCCACGCGCATGATCCGGGAAATCATGAGCGAGCGCATGTATCCGCTGACGCTGGAAGGCATTGACGACGGGATGCGCGAGTTGACGCGGAAGCGGTGATCCTGTCTCAGGCCGGTGGGTACAGGACACCGCCAGTCATCGGCTGCGGCGCGCCAGTGGTGCCGGGGAAACTGATAGGCAGCCCTTTCAAATGACGGACGGCCATATAGGCGAAGCCCTGCGCTTCCAGGGCGTCGCCGTCCCATCCGAGATCATCGACGGGGAGGACCGTTGCGCCCGTGTAGCTGGCGAGCATAGCCATGAGCGTGGCGTTATGGCGGCCGCCGCCGGCTACGTAAATGTGGGCCGGGCGTTGAGGCAGATGATCGAGGCCGCGAGCGAGGGCCCTCGCGGTGAAGGCGGTTAGGGTTGCGGCCCCGTCTTCCAGTGAAAGGCCGCTGACGGCGTCGATCGAGAAAGCCTCACGATCGATGCTTTTCGGCGGCGGGAGCTCGAACCAGGGGTCGGCGAGCATCTGATCGAGGCGGGCTTCATCGATGCGGCCGGTTCCGGCGGTTTCGCCATTTTCGTCGAAGCTGCGGTCGCTGTGGGTCTGCATCCAATTGTCTATGAGGCCGCTCGCCATACCGGTGTCGAAGGCGGTGATGTCGCCATCGGCTGCGATGGCGGTGATGTTGGCGACACCGCCCAGGTTTAGGACGGCGACCGGCTTGGGCAGGTCATGAGCGAGAGCGCGGTGATAGACCGGGAGCAGAGGAGCGCCCTGCCCCCCTGCAGCTACGTCGGCGCTGCGCAGGTCGCTCACTACTGGAATGCCGAAGGCTCCGGCCAGGGCAGCGCCGTCGCCGATCTGCCAGGTCCAGCGCCATTCGGGACGATGTGCGACAGTGTGGCCGTGGAAACCGATGACCGCGATGTCCTCTGCGATATGGCCGCTGCGCGCGAGCAGATCGGACACGGCCTCCACATGCAATTCGGTGAGTTCTTCTTCCACCGAATGGAGCAGCGGTTCGAAGCCCGGCTTGTCCATGGCCATGGCCCGCCGACAGGCTTCGGCAAGGCGAACACGGAACCCTTCCTGATAGGGCATCGCGTGGAAGCTGATCGCTTTGTTGACGCCCTCGCCGTCCGTTTCGATCAATGCCGCGTCTATGCCGTCGCGCGAAGTGCCCGACATGAGGCCGATTGCCAGCATTGTTCCTTCCTTCCGTTGGGGCTGTGCTTCTTTCGTCTTTAAAGAAGTGGAGGGCTTCGACAAGCTCAGCCCGAACGGAGGAGGGACTTTCCCGGCCCGCGACGCAATGCTAGAGGGCGCGGCATTATGACCAATTACCAGTCCGATCTGCTCCGTCTACTCGAAACGCGCGGCTACATCCATCAGCTGACCGATGCGGAGGGGCTCGATGCCCTGGCCGCCAAGCAGATCGTGCCGGGCTATATCGGTTTTGATCCCACAGCGCCTTCGCTGCATGTCGGGCATCTGGTGTCTATCATGATGCTGCGGCTACTGCAGAAGGCAGGACACAAGCCGATCGTCCTGATGGGCGGCGGCACCGGAAAGATTGGCGATCCGAGCTTCAAGGACGAAGCGCGCAAACTGCTGACCACCGACCTGATCGCGGAGAATGTCGCGAGCATCAAGCGCGTGTTCGAGCGGTTCCTGACCTTTGGAGACGGGCCGACCGACGCGATCATGCTTGATAATGCGGAGTGGCTCGACCGCCTGGAATATATCCCTTTCCTGCGGGACATCGGCCAGCATTTCTCGGTCAACCGGATGCTAAGCTTCGATTCGGTGAAGCTGCGGCTGGACCGGGAACAGTCGCTGAGCTTCCTCGAGTTCAATTACATGATCCTCCAGGCCTATGACTTTCTGGAGCTTTCGCGACGGTCGGCTTGCCGGTTGCAGATGGGCGGATCGGATCAGTGGGGCAATATCGTCAATGGCGTCGAACTGGCGCGGCGGGTTGATGGCACGCAGGTATTTGGCCTCACCACCCCGCTGCTGACCAACGCGGACGGCACCAAGATGGGCAAGACCGTGGGCGGTGCGGTGTGGCTGAACGAAGATCAGCTTTCCAACTACGACTATTGGCAGTTCTGGCGGAACACGGCGGATGCCGACGTGGCGAACCGCCTGCGGCTGTTCACCGATCTGCCGATGGACGAGGTGGAGCGGCTTGCTGCGTTGCACGGCGCGGAGATTAACGAGGCGAAGAAGATCCTGGCCAATGAGGCGACGGCGCTTTGCCGTGGCCCCGAGGCTGCTACTCTGGCGGCCGAGACGGCACGTAAGACGTTCGAGGAAGGCGCTTCCGACGCCAACCTGCCGACCATCAGCCTTGGCGCCGACGGGCTCAACATCGTTCAGGGCACAACCGCGCTCGGCTTTGCGGCATCCAACAAGGAAGTGCGGCGCAAACTTGCCGAAGGCGCGATTCGCGTGAATGGCGAAGTGGTGAGCGACCCCGCCCTGACGCTGAAGCCCGGTGACAAGCTGAGCTTCGGCGCAAAGAAACATGGGTTAGTAACTGCTTGAAATTATAGAGAGTTAAAGCGGCATTAGGCATGTCCGGCAAGGAAGGGGCGACTGTCCCGGACTTAAGCTTCGGACATGTCTTCGGTGCTCGCAAGCCTCGCCCAGGTCGCCCGTTTACGGGATCCTTCGATTAATCAGCGGCGCGCTCAGCGCGTGCTGGTCGATATGGTCAGCCATATCATGGCGCGAGGCCGAACCCATGGCGTCCGCGTCATCAATATTTCCGAACTGGGGCTGATGTGCCGCACCGATGCCGAGGTGTTCATCGGCGAGCGCGTTTCCGTGTGGCTACCGGTGATCAAGGATGTGGAGGCGGAGGTCCGCTGGGCCGAGGATGGCCGGGTCGGCATGGAATTTCGCGAACCCATCAAGCCGCGCATCTATGAGGCGATGCTTAGCCTGATCCCACCGCGCCAGACGGCCTGGTAAAGGCGTCCGCGAAACCCTCTGCCGCTTCGAGCCGCTGGCGTGAGCGCACCAGCGCTTCCGGCATTTCGGCGCGTAGAAAGAGCATCATCGCTTCGCGAACCTCACATCGCAGATCGAAGGCGAGGCCCGCATTGCGGGCGCTGAGCAGTCCCCTCAGTTCCAGCGCGTCGGCCCGATGATCGGTGACCTGCAAGATTGCGACGCGGCCATCCCAACGGCTGTTCGCCTTCACCGCTTCGACGAACTTCGCACGGATGCGTTCCACATCCGCTGACGGATCGACATAGAGGAAGACGGTGCCGAGCAGGTCGGACGTTCGGGTCGTCCAATTTTGGAAGGGCTTTTCTAGAAAATAGGAAACGGGGACGATCATCCGGCGATCGTCCCAGATGCGCACCACGACATAGGTGAGCTTGATATCTTCGATACGGCCCCACTCACCCTCCACGATGACGACATCATCGAGGCGGATGGGCTCGGAAAAAGCCATCTGGATGCCCGCGATGAGATTCTTGAGCGCGGGCTGAGCGGCGGCGCCTACGGCAAGTCCCACAAGACCCGCCGAAGCCATGAGAGTTACGCCCACCGTGCGGACGCCGGGGATCGCGATCAGCATGAGCGACAGGATCAGGAAGCCGATGATGAACTGCACCACTCGGTAGAGGATGCGGATGCGGGTATGTTGGCGACGGGCCTTGAGATTGTCTTCAACCGTGATGTCGCTGCGGCGTTCGAGAAGAACACGCATTACGCGCATGAGGGAGAAAATCAGCCAACCGGTGAGCAGGATGAACAGCATCTTCGAGGAGATCGACCAGATCGCCTCTATCCGCGGACTGAAGGTGAGTGGTTGAATCCCCGCAGCGAGCGTCATCAGGACGACGATCCAGCGGGTCGGATGATAGATGGCGGGCAGGATAATCGGCGCGATGCCGATGCGGCGAGCTACGCGGGTCGCGATCCAATATACCAGCCAGTGGAGCAGGAAGGCGGCGGCGACCGAAATGGCGATGGACATGGCCGCCATGGGGGTGACGTGATCGAGGCTGATGTCTGTGCGCATGACTTTGGCAACGAGGCGGCATGCGGGATGGTTTCGCAGGCATCTGTCGGTTTGGATGAGCCGTGCGTGGGGAACGTTGTCACCCTCCGCCTTACTGTCATTCCAAAGCTGGGATCTAAGTCATCCTCCCATCTCACCTCCCGAAATGCCAGCTTTCGCTGGCATGACGCGTAGAGTGGAGATGATCGGCTTATCCGCTGCGGAGCAGACCTACCGCTGCATCTCGTTCGAAAAGATAGAGGCACGTTCGAGCCGCTTCCCCCCTCGCCTCCGTGAGGCCGCCGTCGCGGTCGATGAGGAGGTGAGCGTCGTCCCGCGCCGCGTCGAGCAGGGTGGAGAGATGTTCCGGCGTGGCGATCTTCAACTGCTGCTCACCGGATTGGCGGGTGCCGAGGATTTCGCCGGCACCGCGCAGGCGCAGATCCTCTTCGGCTATGCGGAAGCCGTCATTGGTTTCGCGCATCAGGGCAAGACGCGCGCGCGAGGTTTCGGACAGGGCATTGCCGCGTAGCAAGAGGCAGACCGAATGGTTCTGGCCGCGCCCTACCCGGCCCCTTAGCTGGTGGAGCTGAGCTAGGCCGAAGCGGTCGGCGCCTTCGATAATGATGAGGCTGGAATTGGGCACATCGACGCCGACTTCGATCACGGTCGTGGCGACAAGGATCTGCGTCCGGTTGGTGGCGAAAGACTCCATCGCGGCGTCTTTTTCCGGGCCTTTCATGCGGCCGTGTACGAGACCGACGCGGTCGCCAAAGCGCATCTTGAGGTATTCGGCGCGCGCTTCGGCAGCAGCCTGGTCGCTGACTTCGCTTTCCTCCACCAGCGGGCAGACCCAATAGGCCTGACCGCCGCCCTCGACATGGCGGGCGAGTGCATCGACAACCTCATCCAGACGGTTGGCGGACATGACGACCGTCTGGATGGGCTGGCGGCCGGGGGGCATCTCGTCAAGGCGGGAAACGTCCATTTCGCCATAATAGGTGAGCGTCAGCGTGCGCGGGATTGGCGTTGCGGTCATTACCAGCAGATGAGGCGTGCGCTCGGCCTTGGCCGCCAGCATCATGCGCTGGGCGACACCGAAGCGATGTTGCTCGTCGATCACCGCGAGGGCGAGATTTTTGTAGCGGACGGCTTCCTGAAAGATGGCGTGGGTGCCGACGAGAATGTCGATGCTGCCGTCGGCGAGGCCCATAAGGGTGGATTCGCGCGCTCTGCCCTTTTCGCGGCCGGTAAGGATGGCGATGGTGACCGGCAGGCCGGAAGCCATCTTGCGAAGGGTTTCGTAGTGCTGGCGGGCAAGGATTTCGGTGGGCGCCAGAAGTGCACCTTGAGCGCCCGCCTCGACCGTGTTGAGGAGCGCCATCAGGGCAACGAGCGTCTTGCCCGAGCCGACATCGCCTTGGAGAAGGCGGAGCATGGGGACGGGTTGGACCATGTCGCCTTCAATCTCTCCGAAGGCGCAGCGCTGAGCGCCTGTCGGGGCGAAGGGAAGCTGGAGCATGGCGCGAAGGCGGCCGTCTCCGGCGATAGGGACGCCCTTGCGCTTGCGGGAGGATTGGCGAACCAGCATCAGTGCGAGTTGGCCGGCGAAGATCTCGTCATAGGCGAGGCGTTCGCGCGCCTTGGCATCGCTGGGGTCAGCGTGGATGCGGGTTAACGCGTCGCGCCATGCGGGCCAGCCTTTCCGCGCGAGCAGGCTAGGCTCAATCCATTCGGGAAGGTCGGGGGCGCGGGCGAGCGCCTGAGCAACGAGGTCGCGCAGGCGGTTGTTGGTGAGACCTTCGGAAAGGCCATAGACCGGCTCACGCGCGGGGATGGTGGCGGCTTCCTCCGGGGGCAAGACATAGTCGGGATGCACGATCTGGAGATTGTCGCCATAGGCCTCCAGCTTGCCGGAGATAAATTTGGGTTCGTTTAGCGGCAGCAGCTTGCGTGGCCAGGCACTGTTGCGACCGAAATAGACCAGCGCGACGATGTTGCCGTGCTTGTCCTGCGCGATGACCCGGAAGGGCGCACGGGCGCTGCCGGAGGCTCGATAGTCGGTGGGCGTCAATTCTATTCCGATAACGCGGCCGGAGTCGCTCAGCACCAGCTCGTCGACCATGCGGCGGTCGATGAAGCTGACCGGCAGGTGGAAGGCGACGTCCACGGCGCGGGCCAGCCCCAGCCGCTCCAACGGTTTGGCGAGCGCAGGGCCTACGCCCTTGAGCGCTTCGATTTCGGTGAAGAGTGGGTTGAGGATATTCGGGCGCATGTCTATCTGACGGCATCTAGCCCAGCCGGGACGATGCGCAAACATCCGATCGGCGATTTTGGCATGCCCGATCAAGGAACAAATTGTGAACGAAGATCCCCGTATCCGCCGCCTGCAATTCCGGGCCTGGCATCGCGGCATCAAGGAAGCCGATCTAGCCGTAGGGGGATTTTTCGATCGCTATCATACCGAGTGGAGCGAAGAGGAGATTCAGTGGTTCGAGCGGTTCATGGATGAGCAGGACGCGGACATCATGGCCTGGGCGATGGGGGTGCTGCCGGTGCCCCAGGAATGGCAGGGCGCAATGTGGGACAAGTTCGCCCAGTTGGATTTTGTGGAGATTGGGAAGACGTGACTTCCATGTCCCTCCCGCAAGCGGGAGGACAGCGAGACTTGCCCGGGCCGCAGGCCTGGTTAGCGGGGTGGGCCTGATCCGCCAGCGCTGCAATGCCCACCCCTAACCCCTCCCGCTCGCGGCAGGGGGATTGAGAAGCGAATGACCGATCTTCTGAAAATCCTCAAAGCCGCCGCGCCCATCACGCTGTCCGGGGTGCCCGCCGGGTTTCAGCCCTGGTTGTTGGCGGACATCGCGCGGGCGGCGCCTTCGCGGGCGCTGTTCGTCGCGCCCGATGAGCAGCTCATGCGGGCGGTGGCGGACACGGCGCATTATTTTGCGCCCGAGATCGAGATTGTCGAGATTCCGGCGTGGGACTGCCTGCCTTATGACCGGGCAAGCCCTTCCTTGCGAACGGCTGCGGCGCGTCTGGCCGGACTGCATGCTTTGCAGGCGAAACCTAAGGGGCCGCAGCTTGTCCTGACGACGATCAGTGCGCTGACCCAGCGGACGCTCACCCCCTTCCGCGTGCGGCAGCTGGTGGCGAAGCTCGCGTCCAAGGAGCGGATCGCGATCTCGCGATTGGCGGAGATGTTGCAGGCCAATGGTTATGTGCGGACTGATACCGTGCATGACCGAGGGGAGTTCGCCATTCGCGGCGGGATTGTCGATCTGTTCCCCGGCGGCGAGGAGCAGCCGCTTCGGCTCGATTTCTTCGGGGATGAGATCGAAACGGTGCGGCGATTCGATCCAGCGGACCAGCGGACCAGCGGGGGCGTCGATGGCTTCACGCTTCTGCCCGCGTCCGAGGCGTTGCTCGACGAGGACACGATCAAGCGCTTTCGCGGGCGTTATCGCGAGACCTTTGGGGCGACGGCGACGGGCGACCCCCTCTATCAGGCGGTTAGCGACGGGCGGCGGCTGGCGGGGATGGAGCATTGGCTGCCGCTGTTCGAGGAAAAGCTGGTGCCGATGACCGAGCATCTGGGCGACGACACCATCGTCGTACTGGACCATGGCGTGGCGGGCGCGGCAGAATCGCGGTTCGAGGCCATCCGGGATTATCATGCCAATCGAGTGCAGGCGAAGTCGTCCGATCCGGGTGCTTACCGGCCTTTGGAGCCCAAGGCGCTGTATCTGGATGCGGCGGAATGGGACCGCCTGGTGCGTGACTGGCCGATGCACGCGACCTCGCCCTTCCACGAGCCGGAAAGCGCCACTGTCCTCGATTTCGAGGTTGATGGACCGCGCGATTTCGCGCCGGAGCGGGCGCAGAACGCTAATGTCTATGAGGCGGTGGGCAAGCATATCGCCTCGCTCCAGCGGGCCAAGAAGAAGGTGGTCATTGCTAGCTATTCCGGCGGTGCGCGGGAGCGGCTTTCGGGCCTGTTGATCGATCATGGACTGAAGCGGGTCGCAACGGCGGACAGCTGGCAGGAGGCGCTGGGGATCGCGGCGGGCGGGAGCACGGTGCTGACCGTGTTGGCGCTGGATCACGGCTTTACTGCCCCCGACGTCGCCGTGCTGACCGAGCAGGACATGCTGGGCGACCGGCTGGTGCGGCGCGCCAAGCGGAAGAAGAGCGCCGACGCCTTCCTGGCCGAACTGGCGACGCTCTCACCGGGCGATCTGGTCGTGCATATGGACCATGGCATCGGCCGCTATGAAGGGCTGACGCAGATCCCGGTCGCCAAGGCGGCTCATGATTGCGTGGCGCTGGAATATGCAGGCGGCGACAAACTCTATGTGCCGGTGGAGAATCTGGAGGTTCTCTCCCGCTATGGCTCCGACAGCGAAGGGGTGAGCCTCGACAAGCTGGGCGGCGAGGCGTGGCAGCGGCGCAAGGCGAAGATGAAGGAGCGCATCCGCGAGATTGCGGGTGAATTGCTCAAAACGGCAGCGGAGCGGGCCCTGCGCATGGCGACCGTGGCGGAGCCGGACAGCGCTGGATATCCGGCGTTCGTCGATCGCTTCCCCTATCAGGAGACAGAGGATCAGGATCGCGCGATCAGCGATGTGGTCGAAGACCTGGGCGCAGGGCGGCCGATGGACCGCCTCGTGTGCGGTGACGTTGGGTTCGGCAAGACCGAAGTGGCTTTGCGTGCTGCTTTCGTGGCGGCGATGGCGGGGATGCAGGTGGTGGTGATCTGCCCGACCACCCTGCTCGCCCGGCAGCATCATATGAATTTCGAGGAGCGCTTCCGGGGCTTTCCGGTGAATATCGGGCGCCTGTCGCGACTGGTGCCGGATAAGGAGGCGAAGGCCGTGAAGGCCGGGTTGGCCGATGGGACCGTCGATATTGTCGTGGGCACCCATGCGCTGCTGGCGAAGGGGCTGGAGTTCAAGCGGCTGGGGCTTGTCATTGTCGATGAGGAACAGCGGTTCGGCGTGACTCATAAGGAACGGCTGAAGAGCCTCAAGACCGACGTGCATGTGCTGACGCTGACGGCGACGCCGATCCCGCGGACGTTGCAGATGGCGATGTCAGGCTTGCGGGAACTGTCCGTGATCCAGACGCCGCCGGTAGATCGCCTGGCCGTGCGGACCTATATCATGCCCTGGGACGGGGTGGTGATCCGCGAGGCCCTGCTGCGCGAGCATTATCGTGGCGGGCAGAGCTTCTTCGTGGTCCCGCGCATTGCCGATCTGACCGAAGTGGAAGAATTTCTGCGGACCGAAGTGCCGGAGGTGCGGCCCGTTGTGGCGCATGGGCAGATGGCGGCTAGCGAGGTCGAAGAACGCATGTCGTCCTTTTACGACAAGCGCTATGATGTGCTGCTCTCGACCACCATCGTTGAGAGCGGCCTCGACATTCCGTCAGCCAACACGCTGATCATACACCGGGCAGATCGGTTCGGGCTGGCGCAATTGTACCAGCTTCGCGGGCGTGTGGGGCGGTCGAAGACACGCGCCTATGCCTATTTCACGACGCCTGCGAACAAGGTCATCACCGAGACCGCGGAAAAGCGGCTGAAGGTGCTGTCCGATCTGGATACGCTGGGGGCCGGGTTCCAGCTGGCGAGCCATGACCTTGATATTCGCGGCGCGGGCAATCTGGTCGGTGATGAACAGTCCGGTCACATAAAGGAGGTCGGGTTCGAGCTGTATCAGTCGATGCTGGAGGATGCGATCCTGGAGGCGAAAGCTGGCGGCGCGGGGATTGAGAGGCGGGAAAGCTTCTCACCCCAGATCAGCGTGGATGCGCCCATCCTCATCCCGGAAGATTATGTGCCGGATCTGGACCTGCGCATGGGCCTCTATCGCCGCCTGAATGAGGTCGAGGACCGGCAGGGGCTGGAGGCTTTTGCAGCGGAACTCATCGATCGCTTCGGCAAGCTGCCTGCGCCGACGCAGAATCTGTTCAAGATCATCGAGATCAAACAAAATTGCGTGGCGGCAAACATCTCGAAGATCGACGTCGGGCCAAAGGGTGCGCTGGTGAGCTTCTTCGAGGACCGTTTCCCGCGGCCCGAAGCGCTGGTGGCCTATATCCAGCGGTTGAACGGCGTGGCGCGGTTGCGGCCGGACAGCAAGGTCGTGGTCAATCGGGCCTGGGCCGATCCCGCCGCGCGATTGAATGGAGCTTTGCAGCTGTCGAAGGGACTGGCGAAGGCGGCGGGGTGACGGCGATGGAGGCCGTGCAGCGTTAGCAAAGCGCTTTTCCGTTTCTCGATTCCGCTCGAAACGAACGGAAGCGGTGCGTGGCTCTTCGCAGCACCCCTTTGTCGCCCGTCAGCAAAATAGCAGCAATAGTCGCAACCTAAATCCCGCCTCGATGAACGGACAGCAAAGTCCGGCATCGAGCAGGAGATAGACATGAGTTTGACCTTCATCGCCATGGCGGCTGCGGCTGCCACGCCCCATGCCACGCATGTTGTTCAGTTAGACCATCGCGGCACGCCGATGCAGGCGACCTATACCGCGCGGGCGGAGGTTCGTCACAAAACGGTTGGGGCGAAGGTCCCGAACCGGATGGACATGACGCGGTGCCAGTGGACGGCGACAATCGTCGTGGACCGCGCGCTAAATCACGGCCCCGCGCTGGCCCGCACTGTTTCGAGCGACAAGCAGATTTCGGGCAGCGAAACGGGCGCATGCACGCCGGGCCGCCGGTCGGGCGAACGCAATCTGGCGCAACATGATGCGGCGATCCGGGATCATCTGCTGGCGGTGGCCGAGGGTGATCGCGCGCCCTTGCTGGCCGAACTTGATGCCGTCCGCAACCTTGCGTCGAACTGACATGCGCCTGGCGCTGGCGAGCGGATTGATCGCTTGCGCCAGCGCCTCCCCCGCCCTCGCGCAATATGAGAGCGGGGTGTCGGCGACGGTTGAAGCAGCGAGTGAGGAGCGGCGGCGGGGACTAAGCTGGAGCGACGGCGAGCCGGTGCTGCGCGGGTCAATTTCGATGCCCGTGGCGAAAGGGCTGAGCATCGAGGGGGCTACAACATCCTTGTGGGGCAGCGACCGGCATGGCGACGCGGACGCCGTCATTGACCTGGGCGCAGTCTTTGCCCGGCAGTTCGGCGGGTGGAGCCTCTCGGCCGAGGGCCGTTATCATCTGTTCCCAGGAGCATCCGGGCCGGGCTATGGCGAGATCGGGGCAGGCGCGGCTTTTCTGATCGGGCCAGCGAGCGTGGACCTGAGCGCGAACTATGCGCCTAAGCAGTCAGCCATCGGCGGGGACAATCTTTATCTGTCGGCTTCGGCGGTGGTTGGGGTGCCCGGAACACCACTGACGGTGTCCGCACGGATCGGGCGGTCTTCAGGAGATGTTCGTGATCCGGTCCGCGCGGCTCGGTTACGGCCGAACGGCGCATATTGGGATCATGGCTTCAACATCGATTATCTGAAAGGGCGGTGGTTTGCCGGGCTACGCTATGCTGACAGCAGCATCGATGGGCCGGGCTCGCATCACGCTGGAGCCACGCTGATAGGCCGCGTGGGCTTCAACCTTTAGCTTTCCATGTCACCTTCGCGGTCGCGGTCAGGCCGCCAGCGCCATGGCGACGAGGTCTGCTGACGCCACGCCCGCCGAGCGCAGGAACCCTTGATAATAGTCGCATCCTTCGCGGGCGAGCAGATCGAGTTGCTGCTGCGTTTCCACGCCCTCCGCGATGACGGCGAGGCCGAGGGACTTGGCCATGTGGATGACTCCCCGCACGATGATGCGGTCGCGGGCGGTGCCCGCTATGTCCTGCGCCAGGCCGCTGTCGATCTTGAGATAGTCGAGCGGCAAGCTCTTCAGGTAGGCGAGGCTGGAGTAGCCGGTGCCAAAATCATCGACCGCGACCGCCAACCCTTCGGCCCGCAATGCGGTCAGGAGCGCGGTGGCCGCACCGACATTTTCGATGAGCCCGCTTTCGGTAATCTCAACGGTCAGGCGCGCGCGTGGAAAGCCACTGCCATCGACGAGATTGAGGAACTGACTCATGAAGCCAGGCTGAGCGATGTCCGCGGCCGTCACATTTATCGACAGGCGCAGATGCGACAGCGCACGGGGCCATGCGGCTGCCTGATGCAACGCTTCGGCCTGTATATGGGCCGAAAGCGGGAGCATATAGTCGGACCGCTCGGCCGCGGCGAAGAGCATGCCCGCGCCAAGTGAGCCATATTGCGGATGATTCCAGCGCGCGAGCGCCTCCACGCCGACCATATGAACGCCATCCACCGGATATTGCGGCTGAAACAAGATACCGATCTCCCCCCTGTGGAGGGCCAGGCGGAGGTCGGTTTCGAGCTGGTCCGGATCGACTTGACGGCTGCGCTTTTCAGCAGAGAAGATGCGGATGCCCTCCCCGCCTCCGGCCCTCGCATCGGCCAGTGCAGTGCCCGCACGGCGGAGCAGGCGGGTAGCGTCGTCGTCGGCGCGCGACTGGGCAATGCCGCAGCGCGCGGTGAGGCGAATGAGGTGATCGCCCGCGCTGAATGGCCGGCCGATCGCTGCCATGAGCTGACGAGCCAGGAAGGTCGCCCGGTCGCTCGCCGCCGCTTCGCCGGTCAGGCCGATGAGAAATTCGGTCCCCGCAATGCGCGCGACGATTGCGCCGGGTGCGGCGTCACCGGCCATGCGCTCGATCCGACGGGCGATGCGGCCCAGCAATGCGTCGCCCACGACCTGGCCATAGGCAGCATTCATGCGATCGAACTGGCTGATGGAAAGCAGCAGAATTGTCTTCGCGAGCCCTGAGCGCTTCTCCAGCCAATCGAGCGCCGCCTGGCGTGAGCGAAGGCCAGTCAGGTCATCGCGTCCAGCCGCATCATGACCATGCGCCTCCGACAGCCACTCGACATCGGCGGCGACGGTGCCATCGATCCGTCGCACGTGATGCACAAGCCTGTCATCCGGCCGTCCGGGAGCGGCATGGGCGAAGACTTCCGCCCGGCCAGAACGCATCATGCCGCGCAGCGCCGCGATGACCGAACGGCGTTCGGAACGCGGCAGGCAGCGGACGAAGCGCGCGGGGCTGATCGTCTGACGATCGAGATTGAGATGCCGGGCGAGATTGTCGCTGAGCCGTACAGCACGCCCGCCCTCCTCCAATTCCCAGAAAAGCGCATCGCCACGGCGGATGCGCTGGGCTCTTTGGCTGTGTGTCACGCCGCCGCCGAGGCGATCGACCAGCCGCTGGGCGGAGGCGAGCGTTGCGTGCATCTGTTCCGGCGAGAATGGTGCGGCGAGAAAATGAGTCGCGCCAGCCTCGAACAGTCCCGATGTCCCGCCCACATTTGGGGCATCGATGAGTGCAATCAGCGCGCCACCGCCTGCCTCGACTGCGGGAAGGATGGAAGCGATCAGGCGGACATCACCTTCCGAAGCGTGACGCATGTCGACTATCGCGATCTGAGCATCGCTGTGAAGGAATCGTTGCGCCGCGTCGGTCGGCCGCCGCGCGGCGATGGCGCGCCAGCCAGCCTGATCAGCTGCTCGCGACAGCCCATCACGATCTCCAGGAGACAGGATGAAAAGGCTGCGCTGTCCATGCAGTGCGGTTTCACCGCTCACGTTAAAACTCCTAGGGCGCAGCGCATTGGGCGTAGATAGTGGAAAGGGGTTAGCGACCCGTTCACGCCGCTGCAACCGGCAGTGCTTGCGCGGCGGTTTGCCATGGCTTAGCTAGTCGAACATGAACAAGCCCGATCTCCCGCGCACGGGCCTGACCGATGCGTTGGGCCGCCGGATCAACTATTTGCGGATTTCGGTGACGGATCGCTGCGACCTGCGCTGCCGCTATTGCATGGCGGAGCGGATGAGCTTCCTACCCAAGGATCAGGTACTGACGCTGGAGGAGATCGCGCTGCTGGCGGACCTCTTCATTGCGCGGGGGGTTCGCAAGATCCGGCTGACGGGCGGTGAACCGCTGGTTCGCCGGGACATTGTCGATCTGGTCCACCGCATCGGGCGGCATTTGGGCGAAGGTCTGGACGAACTGACGCTGACCACCAACGGCACCAGGCTCGCTCAGCACGCCGACGCGCTGTTCGATGCCGGGGTGCGACGGATCAACGTGAGCCTGGACAGCCGCGATCCGGAACGCTTTGCCCATGTGACGCGCAACGGCAATATCGGGCGGGTGTTTGAGGGGCTTGCAGCGGCGAAGGCGGCGAGCCTAGCGGTGAAGATCAACATGGTGGCGCTGAAAGGCGTGAATGAAGATGAGATCCTGCCAATGCTGCATTGGTGCCATGAGCAGGGTTTCGACCTGACGCTGATCGAAACGATGCCGTTGGGCGAGACTGGCGAGGATCGGACGGATCATTATCTGCCGCTGACGGAAGTCGTGGATCAGCTGCGGGCGCATCATGAACTGCGGCCGCTTGCGCATCGGACGGGCGGGCCGTCACGTTATCATGCGGTAGAGGGCCTGACGGCGCGGTTGGGACTGATCACGCCGCTGACGAACAATTTCTGCGCAGATTGCAATCGGATGCGGATGACTTGCGAGGGCAAGATTTTCATGTGCCTGGGGCATGAGGATCATGTGGATCTGAAGTCGGCCTTTCGCGAAGGCGGGCTGTTGGCGGTCGAGCCGCTGATCGATCGAGCGCTCCGGCTGAAGCCTGCCGCCCACGACTTCCGCATCGGCGCGGGCGCACCTGGCGCAGCGGTCAGCCGCCACATGAGCGTGACCGGCGGATGAGCGAGGAGCCCCGGCGGGCCCTGCTCGCCTCCCCCACTCAGGCCGCCAGGGCCGCGGAGGAGCGGCTGCGCGCCGCTTATGACTTCGTGCCGGTCGAGCAGGCCAATATGATCATCGCGCTCGGTGGCGATGGCTTCATGCTGCAGACGCTGCATTCGATGCTGGAGGGCCACAGGATCATGCCGGTATTTGGCATGAACCTGGGCACGGTCGGCTTCCTGATGAATGAATGGCGGCTGGAACGGCTGGAGCAGCGGATCGAGGCGGCGAAGCCGTTCAAGGTCAATCCGCTGCGCATGACCGTCGATACCGTCGATGGCGAGCGTTTCTCGATCCCCGCGATCAATGAAGTGTCGCTGCTGCGTGAGACGCGCCAAACGGCGAAGCTGGAAGTGCATGTGAACGGGCGCACCGCGCTTTCCGAACTGGTTTGCGACGGCGTGCTGGTAGCGACTCCAGCGGGATCGACCGCCTATA
The DNA here is from genome assembly GCF_001658005.1 of Sphingobium sp. EP60837. Lineage (NCBI taxonomy): Bacteria > Pseudomonadati > Pseudomonadota > Alphaproteobacteria > Sphingomonadales > Sphingobiaceae > Sphingobium > Sphingobium sp. EP60837. Next base: position 445,647 of record NZ_CP015986.1, read on the forward strand.
ATCTTTCGGCGCATGGCCCGATCCTGCCGCTGGGTTCGGGGCTGGTCGCGCTGACGCCGATCAGCCCGTTCCGACCCCGCCGGTGGAGAGGCGCTATCCTGCCGGAAAGCACCGCGATTCGTTTTACCGTGCTGGACCCGGTGAAACGTCCAGTCAGCGCCGTGGCGGATCAGCGGGAAGTTCGCGATGTCGCGCAGGTGGAAGTGCAGATCGATCGGGGCACGCCGCTCACGCTGCTGTTCGACCCCGAACATACGCTGGATGACCGCATTGCGGCCGAACAATTCATCGCCTAAAAAAATTCGCAATTCTGCGCTTGCCATCCGAAGAATCCCACTGCTATAGGCGCGGCCTGCCCAGCGAGAGCCGGGCTGCTCCCCGATAGCTCAGCGGTAGAGCATTCGACTGTTAATCGAATGGCCGTAGGTTCGAATCCTACTCGGGGAGCCACTTTCACCACTCTGGCGGGTGTTCAAAATGGCCGGAAATCCCTATAGATCAGGATGATAGCGCGGAGATTTTGCGCACGTAGGCGATCGTATGTTGCGCGAGGCGCGCGTCGGCTTGCGTGAACCGCCTGGGCGGCCTGAGCCTATCGTGGGCGCCCCTTTTCGAAAGAAGAGGAGCGCTTGGATAAGCTCAGCCCAATGGCGGGAGCTAGCGAGACATGCGTGGTTTAGCGGGGCGGCGAAGCCCCGGTGCTGCCGCTTCAGCGCGATGCGAACTGACGGGGTTTAAGCGCCAGCGCCCAGCGCTGGGGCGCTGCGTCAGGAGCGTTTTCGCGCACGAAGCATTGGCCGCGGCGAGCGCGGATGGCTCGACATAGGGCGGCCGCTTCAATGCGATCGTTGAAGCCGCTGACAGCCAGGCGAGAATAGCTGACGCCGTTCACCGTGATCTGGCTGGTGAGTACGGGCAGGGTTGAAAGCGCGTTGTTGCGGCGTGCCATCTCAAACCATTTTTCCTTGGCGATAGCAGCATTTTCGTAGGCGCCGAGTTGCACGACCCAATTGCTGCTACCCCTTCCTTCCACATGGAAGGCCGCCTGCATGCGGCGGGGCGCGAGTTGGGCACGGACAGTTGCCGGCTGACGGACGCTGGCAACCTTCATCGGCGCTCGAGGCGCTGCGAAAGCCGGGGTGGGGGTTTCGGCAGCCACATAAGCGGCCTGCTGCACGGCTTCGGCCTGCGGCATATCTGCCGCGGCGACTTCCACAGGCACGGGCTCGGCTACAGGTTCCGGCGCGGTAGCTTGTGCGGCCTGGACCGGCGCGGCTTCTGGCGCGAGCGCCAGCGCGACCGGCTGACCGACATCGGCGCCGCTGATAGTTACGCCCATCAGTCCAGCAATGCGCTGCTGCGCGAAGTCCGGAGCTGCGGTCTGTGCCCACTGCGCGATCCGCTGATTGGCGGCGAGCGGCTCAAGATCAAGCCCGGCCATCATGCGGGCGTCCTTCCAGCGACCTGCCATCGCATAGGCATAAGCCAAGTTCTGGCGCGTGCGCGCTGTAGCCGACGGATCGTGGATGGCATCGGCAAGGATGCGGACCCCTTCGGCAGCGTCACCCGCCATCGCTATGGCAAGACCATAGTCGCCGGCGGGAACGATGTCGGCATGGGCCGCGAGAAGATCGCGGGCCGCTTCATTCTTGCCGAGCGCTACCTTGACCAGCGCCAGGCTGACGATGGTGCGAGGATCGCGGTTGCCAAGCGTCATGGCGTCGCTGAGCGCTGTTTCAGCCGAAGCAAAACGGCCGTTGGCGACATAGGCGCGGCCCAGCAACTGGCGGTAACCGGCGTCACGAGGCGCAGCCTGCACCGCAGCCTCGGCTGTAGCAAGGGCATGCGCGCCATCCCTGCCTGCCAGCGCCTTGTCGATCGCCGCAGCGGCGCGATCGTCGCCCCGCTTCACCGGGGCAATGGCGGAGGGACGAAAGGCGGCGCCGGTGCAACCGACCATCGTCGTTCCAACGAGCAGCGACGACAGGGCCGCCTTGGCAAGAGCGTTGCGCTTCATGGCGATGTCCTTCTCTTACTCTGCTTCGCTACGCGGCAGTTGCTGCGCGAGCCGGTCTATTTCGGGCAGGCTGGCGAGGAATATGTCGAGCGCCTCCGTCACCATCTGCTGCGACGACCGGCCGATGACGGCGCTGGCAAGGCGGAGCTTGAGGTGGCGACTCGCATCGAGGCGAAGCGTGAACGCGGCTTTCCGGCCCTTCGAGCGCGTGGCAGGAGACACCGTCTTGACGGCTTCCTCCATACGCTCAACCAACTCTTCGCGTGCGATCACCACGGGTGGTACGGGAGCAGCGACAGGCGGTAGAGTCATCGGCGTAAGCCCCACGACAGCGCGGGGCTCTGCGGGCACAGGCTCCGGTTCCGTCACGTCAAAGCCCATGTCGTTCCAGCCCAGATCGTCCTGCATCAGGGCGGCGTTCGCCTGACGTCCGAAACCCATGACCGGACGGCGCATGGCGGGTTGAGCAGCGCCCTTGCGAGCGAGAAGCCCGGAGGTCAGCGAAGCGAGTGGCTTAGGTTCGGCCATGATGTCTTCCCTTTCCTTTTACTGGCCAACGACTCGGCGGCCGAAGCCACCTGTCGCCGGACGAACTGCACCAGGCGTGCCCGCAGTGCCGTTGGGCACCGAGAAGACGGTTCGGCGGAAATTCTTTTCAAGCCGGTCGGAGACGTAGCTCCAGAGTTGGGTGACTTCGCCAGCGGACCGGCCGTTGGGATCCACCTCCATCACCGTGCGGCCATCGATCATCGACGCCGCAAAATCGGTACGATGATGCAGCGTCACCGGCGCGACCGTGCCGTGCTGAGAAAGGGCCACAGCGGCTTCGGAAGTGATCCGCGCCTTGGGCGTCGCAGCGTTGACGACGAAGATCAGCGGCTTGCCCGCACGGTCGCAAAGATCGACAGTCGCGCCAACGGCGCGGAGGTCATGAGGGCTGGGGCGCGTCGGCACTACGATCAGTTCGGCGACGGAAATCACGCTCTGGATCGCCATGGTGATGGCGGGGGGCGTATCGATGACGGCGAGCTTGAACCCCTGCTGGCGCAGAATTTCCAGGTCTGCGGCGAGCCGCGCGACCGTTGTCTGCGCAAAAGCGGGATATTCCGCTTCACGCTCGTTCCACCAGTCAGCGAGCGACCCCTGAGGATCGATGTCGATCAGAACCACCGGGCCGGCGCCCGCCATCTGGGCCTGCACGGCCAAGTGACCAGACAGGGTGGTCTTGCCTGATCCACCTTTTTGCGATGCCAATGCGAGTATGCGCACGCGCGTTTCCCCCAGAAAATCCAATTGCGGACTGAAGTGCCATGGGGGCGCCTAAGAATTGGTTAACGCCTCGCCATCCCTTCGAGATGAGCGAAACACTATCACGCAGCATGTGCTTAATGCTAAGTTGGCATTAACCTTGTTAGATCATAGGCTGCGGCGAAGCTGTCCTTTCAGGAGCACATGCATATGAAGCAGATCTGGGGCGCCTTGGCCGCCGCAACCATGCTGAGCCTGGCGCCGCCCGCCTTCGCCGATGTGAAGGCCGGGGTAGATGCTTGGCAGCAGGGAGATTATGACAAGGCGGTCACCCTATGGCGGCCACTCGCCCAGGCTGGCGACCCCGACGCGCAGTTCAACATGGGCCAGGCCCACAAGCTGGGACGCGGGGTGAAGGCCGATATGGCCTCTGCCATCGATTGGTATCGCAAGGCGGCGGCGCAGGGCCATGCACGAGCGGAAGATAATCTGGGGCTGCTGATGTTCCAACAAGGAGACCGTGCGGGTGCCCTACCTTATCTTCAGCGGTCGGCGGCAAGGGGGGAGCCGCGTGCACAATATATCGTCGGCACCGCCCTGTTTAACGGAGACATTGCGCCGAAGAATTGGCCGCGCGCCTATGCGCTGATGACTCGCGCATCGGCAGCGGGACTGGCTCAGGCGACGGCCAGCCTTAAGCAGATGGACAAATATGTCCCGGCCGACCAGCGCGAGCAGGGCCTCGCTATGGCGCGGGACATGGGACAGAAGGAAGTAGCGGCGCTGGCGGAGGCGAATGGCCGGACGTCAAGCGCACCTGTTGTGCGCGAGGGGCCGCCGCCGCTCGCAACCGCAGCCTTGCCCCCTGCCCCGGATGCTGAGAAGCCTGCTTTACCCAAGGCTTCCGCGAAGGCGAAGCCGGCGGCTCCCAAAGCGGTCGCGGCCGTTCAGCAGCCGAAAACGCCCGCTGCCAAGGCGCCTCGCGAGGCGGAAGCCCCAAGAGCAGCTACAAGCGGCGGCTGGCGGGTACAGTTGGGCGCGTTCAGCGAAGAGGGCCGTGCGCGCGCTCTCTGGAACAGCTTGCGCGGCAAGGTTTCCGGCCTGTCCACCTATCAACTTTTCCTAGTGAAGGGTGGCGCGGTGACGAAGTTGCAGGCCGGGCCCCTGGCTAGCAATGCCGAAGCGGCGCGACTGTGCGGCGCGATCAAGGCTGCTGGCGCAGACTGCATGCCTCGAAAAATGTGACATGATTGGCGGCTTCTGCATCTTGGCAGAGTGAAGGTCGCAGGCGATAACAGGCTTTCTGTCTGTGAAGCGCCATGGGCTGGTGACAGGGAATTATTCCGGCACTCGCCGAAGCGGTGCTGGAGCAAGATGCTGCCCGGCAGGTGATGGCGACGATGACTATCGCGCCGTCATTGCTGGCGGAAAAAAGACCCGCCGTATCGCGGGCGGCACTTGCGATGACAATGAACGTCGTCCTGTTCCACGGGCTTCTTGAGCGGGTTACGAGCGGGACGGCTTATGTTGCCGACACGCTTGCGCGAGGCGGCAAGGTGATGTTCGACCATGGCGCATGCGGACGGTACGCTTGGTCCAAGGGCCACTGGCGCCCTGCCCGCTGGCGAGGATGCCTTCGCTCGTATCTTTTTGCCTTTGGGCTATCAACTGGCAGGCGTCTATCCGCTCGATCAGCTGAAGATGACCGGCAGGACCTATGCCCATGCTGACGCGCCCGAGGATATTCCATAGTTCTTCCTTTCCGAACTGCATGTCGATCGTTTTGACGCCGATTTTGCCAATGTTGCGGCGAGGACATTCGGGACTTCGCGCGATCCGCTGAACGCGGACACAATGGGCCTTCTGGAAAGCTATGCCCAAGGGGGACCGGTGCGGTTCGACCAGGCAGCAGCGGCGCTGCCCGTGCTGGTATCGGCGTTCGACCGGCAGCATGACCCAGTAACGCTCGATGACTATGAGTTGTTGCTGTCGAGGTCCCATGAGGCGGCCTGGATCGCGACGGAAGGCAATGCCTTCAATCATGCGACCGACCGGGTGGCAGATGTTGCCGCCCTTGCCGACCGGCTGAAGCGGGAGGATTGACCGATCAAGGACAAGATCGAAATATCCCGCACCGGCCCCGTGCCCCAAACGGCGTTGCGAGCAGACCCCGTCGAACGAAATTTCGCAGGGAGAGAGCTGCGCGAGGTGCCCGGATCATTTTACGAGTTCATCAGCCGCGACGTCGATCCGGCGACCGGCCGGCTGGACCTGTCCTTCGACGCGGGCAATGCGACCGGCATTTTCGCGACGACCAGCGTGAAGGGCTGATCCTTTAACGGCTTGATCATGCAGCCGCCATAAGGCAACGGCGTTGCCGATCATTGGCGGAGGCGTTGTTGAACAATCCGGTTGTCCCTTCCTGGGTGCTGACGCTCGTCTGCGCCGACCGCGTCGGCATCGTTGCTGCGGTCAGCCAATTTCTGGCCGAGCGCGGGGGCTTCATCACGGACAGCCAGCAATATGCCGACCGGGAGGCCGGACGCTTTTTCATGCGGGTGGCGTTTGAGGCGACCGATGGGCAAATGGCGGATACGAACCGGCTGCAGGCGGAGTTCGAGGCCATCGGCACGCGCTTCGCAATGGACTGGCGGATGACGCCTGCACAGGAAAAGCCGCGCATGCTGCTTGCGGTGTCGAAGGGATCGCATTGCCTGGCCGACCTGCTACACCGCTGGCAGACGGGCACGCTAGCGATCGATATTATGGGCGTGGTGTCCAACCATCCCGACATGCGACGCATCACCGAATGGCACGGCATCCCCTATCATGAACTGCCGCCTAATGGGGACAAGGCTGGACAGGAAGCGGCGTTGCTAGGGATTTTTGACAGGACGCGGTCGGACTATCTTGTCCTTGCGCGCTACATGCAGGTGCTGTCAGAGGACCTAGTCGGACGGCTTGAAGGCCGCTGCATCAACATCCATCACAGCTTCCTACCCGGCTTCAAGGGCGCGCGTCCTTATCACCGTGCGCATGAACGCGGCGTCAAGTTGATCGGCGCAACGGCCCATTTCGTTACGGCGGACCTGGACGAAGGGCCGATCATTGAACAGGCAGTCGAGCGTGTCGACCATCGCGCGACGGCGGAAGATATGATCCGCATTGGTCGCGACATCGAGGCACAGGTGCTGGCCCGGGCGGTCGGATGGATCGCCGACCGCCGGGTGCTGCTGAACGGCGGGAAGACCGTCGTTTTCCGCTAATCAGAGACCGAGACGGGCCCAGAAATCTTCGGGCGCGATCGCTGCATTCGCGCTCGCTCGCGGCGTTCTGGACCAGGATGAGTGGGGCAGGTAAATGTCGCGCCGCCGGTCGGATGGGCGCTTTTGCTGAGAGCGAACAGATTTGCGGGTCATCGTTTTCTCCTTGTGCGGAGGAACACGAAACCTTGCGTGGTCGCATCAGGGTCGTGCGCTTTAGCCGTTGTTGACGCGGAGCAAGCTGTCATCCTTCAAAAGCCGCGGAGCATATACTCACGATCTTATCTACTTATAAGGTTGAGAAAGGAAACATAGCTTTGCTTTAGCGGTAACGATTCCCGCTACTGGGGGGGGGAACCCGAAGCGGGCAGCCTAGAAGATGATGCTGTAAATGAACCAGCCCACGATCAGGAAGCTGGTGGCGACGCAAATTCGATCGCCATAGATATCTATTCGCGACATCGCTGACATCCTTCCGCACGCGGCGATCTTTGTCGCCTGCTTGCAAAGCATAACGCACAGATCGGCGGAAGGGAACAGAAAGGATGAAGCTCAGCGAGCGCTAATTTTGCCTAGAGGCCGCGATGGCGCAGGAAGGATTGCGTCGCCTCTACCGGCCCGCGATACGCCTCCTGAAATTCGGCGCTCCAATATTTCAGATCATCGAGATCGATTCGCGCGCCCGAGACAGCACAGAGAACGAACTGGCCGGGGCGCACGATGTCGAAATGTGGCGTGTGATATTCCAACACCGCCAATCCCTGAATATCCGCCATCAGTGGCCCGTCAGGATGCGATCGACCAGCTGCTTCACGGTGGGCACGAAGCCGTTGGAGTAGAAGGGGTCCTGCTTGAATTTATAGGCGCCATGGCCAGCAAACAGCAGATTCTTGTCCAGGTCGCCGCCATGGACGGCTTCCTGCAGCGACTTTTGAATGCAGAAGCTGCGCGGATCGGCGAGGCGGCCGGTCGAGTTGGTTTCGCTGTCCATCCAGCTGGAAAAAGCGCACTGGCTGAGGCAGCCCATGCAGTCGGTCTGATCCTTGCGGATCTCCGCCTTTTCCTCTTCCGTGACGAAGACAAGCGTGTTGTCCGGCGTCTTGAGCGCGGAGGTGAAGCCCTGCCCCACCCATTCCCGCGCCCGAAGGAGGTCGCCGCGCGTGACCCAGAAATTCTTGCCCTTCACGCCCGCGTCAAGCTGATGCGTGTGATCACCCGCCTGTTCGGTGCTGAACGGAATCTGCCGTTCCGACCGAGCCTCCAACTGGCGCAAGAAGGGATTGCGCACCGCCGAGCTGTAAAAGCCGGTGGGCGAAAAACGGTGCAACAGGACATCGCCCGGCTCGAGCTGGGTCAGGCGCTGCTTCCACTCATCCGGGATCGGGCTTTCCTGCGTCAGCAGGGGACGGGTGCCGAACTGGAAGGCGATGGCGCCCAGTTCCGGATTGTCGATCCAATCATTCCAATCCTTAAGCGCCCAGACGCCGCCGGCCATGACTATCGGCACATCGTCGGAAATGCCGCCTTCGCGCATGGTCGCGCGCAGGTCGCGAACCCGGGGATAGGGGTCTTGCGGCTGACGCGGATCTTCGGCGTTGGACAGGCCGTTATGCCCACCCGCGAGCCAGGGATCTTCATAGACCACCGCCGCCAGCCATTCCGACGCCTTCGAATAAGCGCGCTTCCACAGCGCACGGAAAGCGCGGCCGGAACTGACGATGGGAAGGTAGCTGACGCCGTAGGAAGCGGCGATTTCGCTCAGCTTGTAGGGCATACCCGCGCCGCAGGTTACGCCGGCAACCATGCCCCTGGTCTTTTCCAGTACGCCGTGCAGCACACGCTGGGCCCCGCCCATTTCCCACAACACGTTGATGTTGATCGCGCCCTTACCACCTGCGATTTCAAAGGCGCGCTTTACCTGTTCGACGGCGCCGTCGATGGCATAGGCGATCAGTTCTTCGTGGCGGTCGCGGCGGGTGCGGCCATGATAGATTTGCGGGATGATATTGCCCATGCTGTCATAGCTGTCGGCGTTGACGGCCGACACCGTGCCGATGCCGCCCGCTGCCGCCCAGGCCCCGGAGCTGGCGTGGTTGGACACAGCGACGCCCTTGCCGCCTTCGACCAGCGGCCAGACTTCACGACCACCATAGATGATGGGCTTCAAACCCTTGAACAACGCAATCTCCCGCGCAATAGCTGCTGGGTCCCCGATCGGGTGAAAGCGGCTTTATAGCAGCTTCCGCCAGCGGTGACGAATTTCCGGCGCGCCCTACCGCAAAATATGGGGGCTGGATAGTGCTTGTCCATAGAGGGACGCATAAGCATCGACCATGGCGGCTTCGTCGAAATCGCGTTGAGCGCGGTGGCGGTTGGCTTTACCGAGGCGGGCGCGAAGCTCGGGATTTGCCGCAAGGTTGCCGAGAGCGTGGGAAAGGCTGGCTTCATCAGGCACGATAAAGGACTGATTTTCAGGGGCGATCATCTGTATGACGTCACCCACGTCCATGGATGCTATGGGCAGTCCCGCAGCCATCGCTTCAACCAGCGAGATCGGGAACTGCTCACTGTCGGACGAGAGCGCAAAAATATCGAGCGCTCCCATGAAACGCCAGGGTTGGGTGAGGAAGCCGGGCATGCAGATGTCATCCAGCCCGTGGCGGTCCGCTTCTGCCAGGATCGAATCTCGTTCCGGGCCATCACCGATGATCACCAGTTGCAGCCGGTCCCGATGAGGCGCGACGGAGCGTATCAGGCGAGGAATATTCTTGACGGGGCGCAGCCCGGCCAGGGTTCCGACGAGCAGCTTGCCCGGCGAACGCAGAAGCCCAGGTATCGCGTCAGCAGCGACGGGCCGCGCATAGCGGGCAACGTCAATACCGTTGCGGATCAGATGAACCTTAGACGCAGGCTGCTTCCAAACGGTGCGCGCGATTCCGTCGAGGCGGATTGACGGCACGACCACGGCCCTCGCCCGCTGAAGCGCCAGACGGCGATAGAGGTTGCGCTCGGCCTTCAGCCGTTCGGCTTCCTCTATATTGAACCCATCCTCATGGTGGATAAGCGGCGGCATCCGAAGAAAGGGCGAGCAGAAGCGGTGAGCCATGACCGCATCCATCGCGCCCCAATTATAGGTCAGAATCAGATCGAACCCGGCCAGGAAGCGGCCGAGCGCACGGAAACGCAAGGGACCGGGGCGACCGGTGAGCGCCGGGGGTTCGGGAAAGCTGACTGCGACGGAGGGATCGATCGCAGCGCGTGCGCCCATAGATTGGGGCGCAGCGCTGACGATCATATGCTGGGCGCGGTCGCCCCACAGGTTCATCAGGCGTACCGCACGCGCTTCCTTCCCGCCAAGCGAGAAGCTGCCATGCACGTGCAGCAGCCGGGGCGGCCGCCGGGAAATATCAGCCATGGAGGACCCGCACCAGCAAGCGGTCTATGGCGGCGGCGGCTGCCGGCTCGTCTAGGACGGGGGCGTGGCCCACATCGGGAACGGTGACGAGTTCCGCGCTGGAACCGATTTCGGTCGCCATCCGCTCCGCCGTGGCGGCGCTGAGCAGATCCGAGCGTTCGCCGCGCAATATCAGGGTCGGCACGTCACTGAAGGACGCCATGACGGGCCACATATCGACGCCTGCCTCTCCGCCCATCATGCGAAGCGGCTCGGCAACGCGCATGTCATAGTCGAGTACAACACGGCCCCCGCTGCTGAGCCGGTAAAGGCGCTTGGCCATGGCCAGCCATTGTTCCAGTCCATAGCCAGGATAGACGTCGCGATTGGCCTCCTCCAGCGCGCGGGCGGCCTGCACCCAGCTTTGATGCGACTGGCCGACGCCGACATAGGTGCGAATCCGGTCCAGCCCCGCCTGCTCCAGCTTCGGGCCCACGTCATTGAGCAGCGCGCCTGCGAGCCATTCCTTGTGCGTTGCGGCTATCAACATGGTGATGAGTCCACCAAGAGAGGTGCCGATCGCCACGAAGCGAGTGATCGCCAGGTCGGCCAGAAGGCGGCTGATGTCCTGCAGATAATTGAGCGGGACATAGGTCATCGGGTCTTTGGCCTGCGCACTTTCCGCGCGACCGCGCATGTCCGGGCAGATTAGGCGCCAATCACCGGCGAGACGCTCAGCCAGCGGCTCGAAATCGCGGGCGTTGCGCGTCAGGCCGGGGAGGCAAAGGAGCGGCGGACGGCCATCGTCATCACCGGGATAGTCCCGATAATGAAGCCTGAGGCCGTCGGGGGACCACCAATATCCGTCGGTGAACTTGGTCAACGGTCGTGCGCCCTCATTTACTTGGGTTTGTGGCAGCGGTTGCAACTTCCTACCCTGTTCCCCCATATCGCCGCATGGACAAATCCTCGCAAGCCACCAGATACAATCCGGCAAAGGAAATATTCGCTCTTCAGCCGGACTTTGCCGACAACGTCGCCGCGGCGAATTTTCCGCAGACAATTCTGCGCTTTCGCAATGACAAAGCGGCGACCAGCGTCGGACTGGATGGGCTGACGGATGAGGAATGGGTGCGGCATTTCGGCCGGTTCGAGCCGCTCGCCGATAATCTGCCCGAGCCGCTGGCGCTGCGTTATCATGGACATCAGTTCCGGGTTTATAATCCCGATATCGGGGATGGCCGGGGATTCCTTTTCGCCCAACTGCGCGACAAGGCGGGGCGGCTGCTGGACCTTGGGACAAAGGGTTCGGGACAGACCCCCTACAGCCGGTTCGGCGACGGCCGCCTGACGCTGAAAGGCGGAGTGCGCGAGATATTGGCGACCGAAATGCTGGAGGCGCTGGGCGTAAATACGTCCAAGACCTTGTCCCTGATCGAGACCGGCGAGGCGCTGGAGCGCAATGATGAGCCCTCCCCTACCCGCGCGGCGGTGATGGTGCGCCTCAGCCATTCGCACATCCGCATCGGCTCCTTCCAGCGCGCCGCTTATTTTGATGACAAGCCGCTGCTGGAGCGGCTGACGGATTATGCGCTGCGCGAACTTTACGGCGAGGAGCCGGGGAATAACGCACCCGCCCAGCTGCTAGGCCGCGTCGTGGAGCGGACGGCGAATCTGGCGGCGAGCTATATGGTCGCAGGCTTCGTTCATGGGGTGCTGAACAGCGACAATATCAACGTCACGGGTGAGAGCTTCGACTATGGGCCATGGCGCTTCACACCGTTGTGGCAGCCGGGTTTCACCGCCGCCTATTTCGATCATGCGGGGCTATATGCCTTTGGGCGGCAGGCGGAAGCGATCCATTGGGACGCGGCGCAGCTCGCAGTGTCGCTGCGGCCGCTGGTGGAGGCGGAACCACTGATCGAGCAACTTGAGCGCTTTCCGCAGCTTTATGGGGAGGCGATGGTGCGGCGCTTTTGCTGGCGGCTGGGGGGCGTGCCTTCAGGTGACGCGAATGGGATGATCGAGGCGGCCGTGCGGGCGATGGCGGCGACCGAGACTCCGATCGATCGTTTTTTCCATGATTGGCGCGGCGGGGAACCGCGTGACGGGACGGACTATTCCGCAGAAGATTGGGCACCATTTCGCGATGCCATCGCCGGGTTTGACGCCCGCGAAAAGGATGAGCATCCCTATTGGCGGGATGCGGCGCCTTGCTCGATGTATATCGACGAGGTCGAGGCGATCTGGAGCGCAATTGCCGAGCGGGATGATTGGGAGCCGTTGCACGCGAAGGTGGCGGCAGTCAGGCGGATGGGAGAAGCGATGGGAAGCGGGCCGAAAGTGCCGTAGTTCCCGCTCTTCCTCGTGCCACCGCCCTTCCCTAACGTCCCGTTATCCTCCATATCGGAACAATGGCCGCCACGCTGACTTCGACCGAACCCGCTACCGGCGCTGTCCTGTGGCAAGGCTCTTTCAGCGATGTCGAGGCCGAGGTTGCACGGGTCCGCGCAGCCTGGCCTTCATGGGCTGCGCAGCCCGTTGCCTACAGGATCGAGACGCTCCGCCGCTTCGTCAATGTCGTGCGGGCGAATGAGGAGGCGCTAGCCGACCTGATCGCGCGCGAAACGGGCAAGCCGCTGTGGGACGCGCGGACCGAAGTTGCGGCGGTGATGAACAAGGTCGATATCTCCGTCGCCGCTTATTCGGAGCGCACCGGGCAGCGGCGGCTGGAGGCGGCAATGGGGGCAGGCCAGTCAGTGCGGCACAAACCGCATGGCGTGATGGCCGTGCTAGGCCCCTATAATTTCCCGGCGCATCTGCCTAACGGACATATCGTTCCCGCGCTGCTGGCGGGTAATGGCGTGCTGTTCAAGCCGTCCGAAAAGACGCCTGCCGTCGGCGAGATGTTGGTGCGCTTCTATCATGAGGCAGGCGTGCCGCAGGATGTCGTGCGCGTGGTGGTGGGCGGCCCGGATGAAGGCAAGGCGCTGGCATCTCATGGAGATGTGAACGGCGTCCTTTTTACCGGCTCGGCGGCAACAGGGATTGCGATCAACCGTCAATTCGCAGCCAATCCAGGCAAGATTTTGGCGCTCGAAATGGGGGGCAACAATCCCATCATTGCATGGGATACTGGCGACATCGCAAGCGCGGCGGCTTTGATCGTCCAGTCGGCCTTTCTGTCGAGCGGACAGCGTTGCACGGCGGCAAGCCGATTGATCGTGAAGGAAGATCTGGCGGGCTTGTTGATCCCGGAAATCAAGAAGATAGCAGATCGGCTAATCGTCGATCATCCCCATGCGGACCCTGCGCCTTTCATGGGTCCGGTGATCGACAATCAGGCGGCGGATCAACTCACCGAAAGCTTCCTCTACCTGATGAGTCACGGCGGCCGGCCGATCAAACATCTGGTGCGTCTGTCAGAGGAGCGGCCTTTACTAAGCCCCGCGATCATAGACGTGACCGCGATGGCTGAGCGGCCTGACGTGGAACTGTTCGGGCCTTTGTTGCAGGTCATCCGGGTGCCGGATTTCCCAGCGGCGATCGCGGAGGCGAACAATAGCCGTTATGGGCTTTCCGCTTCGCTAATCGGGGGATCGCCAGAGCAATATAATCAATTCTGGGCGAATGTCCGATGCGGGATCGTCAACTGGAACCGGCCGACCAACGGCGCTTCGTCATCGGCGCCTTTCGGCGGGCTTGGGATTTCCGGCAACCACCGGCCGAGCGCTTATTATGCCGCGGATTATTGCGCCTATCCTGTGTCTTCGGCAGAGATTGAGCAGCCGCGAGCATCCATTGGCGTCGGGCTGAAGGATATTGATACAAGCGCAATGGGGGAGTGAAGCGATAGCTTCTTTGCCCCAGCCGTTGCTCGAGGACGAGCTTACCCCAAATTTTCCTTCGTCCCGGACAAAGCATTCTGAATTGAAACGCTTGGGCCTTTTCGCCATTTGCCCGTCATGGCCGAACAAGCACCTGCTACCGTCTTTCTCGTCGGCGCGGGTCCGGGTGATCCGGAACTGCTGACACTTCGCGCTGCACGGTTGATCGCGCAGGCGGAGGTGATCGTGCATGACGGGCTGGTTTCGAAAGATATCCTGGCGATGGCGTCGCAGGGTGCCGAACTGATCTCGGTCGCCAAGCAGCGCAGCCGCCATTCAATGCCGCAGGAGGGAATCAACGCGCTGCTGGTGAAGCTGGCTCTCGCCGGGCGGTCTGTGGTGCGGTTGAAGGGTGGCGATCCGTTTGTTTTCGGGCGGGGCGGCGAAGAAATGGAAGCCTGCCGCGAAGCTGGCGTGCCCGTGGAGGTAGTGCCGGGAATCAGCGCGGCGATCGGCTGCGCAGCGCAGGCGCAGCTTCCCCTCACCCATCGCGATGCGGCGAGCGCGGTGAGCTTCGTCGCGGGCCAGTGCAAGGGGCTGACGGATCAGGATTGGTCGGGATTGGCGGGCAAAGGGCGGACGCTCGTCATCTACATGGGCGTGGCGACGGCGGCGGACATTGCAGACAAGCTGATCGCCGATGGCGTGTCGCCGGCCATTCCGGTGGCGGTGCTGGAAAATGGCACGCGGTCTGACATGCGGACGCTGCGGACGCTACTCGCCGACCTGGGCGACATGGTGGTTCGCGAACACGTAAAAAGCCCGGCCCTGATTGTGGTTGGCGATGTGGCGGCCTATGCGGTGGCGCAGGATGTGCTGACCGGCTGGGCTGCGCAAATGAACAATGGGGCGGAGATGCATTCGTGAAGATTTTGACCGGCAATGACCTTGGCACCGGGGATGTGATCTGGTGGGCGGGCGACGGCTGGTCGCGGCAGGTCGGCGATTCCATTGATGTGGGCGACAAGGGCGAAGAACTGGCGCGCTCCGAAGAGGCTGCGCTGCGAGTCGTTGGCGCTTATGTGATCGATGCGACCGTCACTGACGAAGGCGTGCGCCCGGCCCATATCAAAGACCGCATCCGCGCTCTGGGACCGACCGTGCGGCCCGACCTGACGCTGAAACCGAATGACGCCGATGCCGGCAACTGGGTGATCTGAACCATGTATCGTTACGACAGCTACGACCAGTCCATCGTTGACGCACGCGTCGAGGAATTTCGTGATCAGGTGCAGCGGCGCCTGGCCGGTCAGTTGACTGAGGATCAGTTCAAGCCCCTGCGGCTGATGAATGGCCTCTATCTGCAGCTCCACGCCTATATGCTGCGCGTAGCCATTCCTTATGGCACGCTGAATGCGCGGCAAATGCGCAAGCTGGGCGAGATCGCGCGTAAATATGACAAGGGCTACGGCCATTTCACGACGCGTACGAATCTGCAGTATAATTGGATCAAGCTGGCCGACGCGCCGGACATCCTGGCAGAGTTGGCGACGGTCGAGATGCACGCCATCCAGACCAGCGGCAACTGCATCCGCAATATCTCTTCTGACCAATATGCAGGGGTATCAGCGGACGAAGTAGCCGACCCACGTCCTTGGGCGGAGCTGCTGCGTCAGTGGTCGACCTTCCATCCGGAGTTCACCTATCTGCCACGCAAGTTCAAGATCTGCGTGATCGCGTCCGAAGAGGATCGTGCGGCGATGAAGCTGCACGATATCGGCCTAAAGCTGGTGTCGCGCGATGGGCAGGTAGGCGCGGAAGTCTATGCCGGTGGCGGTATGGGCCGTACGCCGATGGTTGCGCCGCAAATCAGGGACTTCGTGCCCGAAGATGAGATCGTGCCTTATCTGGAAGCGTGCCTGCGCGTCTATAACCGTTACGGCCGCCGCGATAACAAATACAAGGCGCGGATCAAGATCCTGGTCCATGAACTGGGGGTCGAGGAATATAAGCGCCAGGTGGAGGAAGAGTTCGCGCATATGCGGATCCTCGGCCTCAATCCGCCGGTCGAAGAGCTGAATCGTATCCGGCCTTTCTTCGCCAACCCGGCCTATGAGCAGGGTTTGAGCGATGATCTCGATCGCACCGATCCGGCCTTCGCGCTGTGGGTTGACCGTCAGGTCGCAGCCCACAAACAGCCCGGTTATGCCATCGTCAACATCAGCCTGAAGCCGCGCGGCGGCATTCCAGGCGATGCTTCGGCGGAACAGATCGAACTGGTGGCGGATCTGGCGGAGACTTATTCGCTCGACGAACTGCGCGTCACCCATGCGCAGAACCTGGTTTTGCCGCATGTGAAGAAGGCGGATCTCTACGCCATCTGGCAAAAGCTGGATGAGGCTGGGCTGGCCGAGGCCAATCTGGACCTGATCACCGACATCATCGCCTGCCCCGGCCTCGACTATTGCAGCCTCGCCAATGCGCGGTCGATCCCGCTGGCGCAGAAACTGTCGGAGCGGTTCGCCGCGGCAGACCGGCAGAAGGATCTGGGCGAGCTGAAGGTCAAGATTTCCGGCTGCATCAACGCTTGCGGCCACCATCATGCCGGCCATATCGGCGTGCTGGGCGTGGACCGGAAGGGCGTGGAGAATTTTCAGCTCTCCCTCGGCGGATCAGGCGCCGAAGATGCGAGCGTCGGCCAGATCACCGGCCCCGGCTTCTCCGAGGACGGCGTGGTGGACGCGATCGAGAAGGTGACGGACCTCTATCTCGCCCAGCGCGAGGAAGGCGAACGCTTTCTCGATACCTATCGCCGTCTTGGCATGAAGCCCTTCAAGGAGGCGATCTATGGTTGAGTTCCTGTCTTTCCGCGACGGTGAAGCCGCGCAGGAGCCCGCCGTGACGGTCGAATCGTTCACGGGCCAGTCCAACTCGACCGCCGTTCGGATCGAAGCGGGCGAGGATGCGCGCGAATTGCTGCCCTATATTGACCGCCTGTCGCTGGTGGAGGTGAACTTCCCGGCCTATGGCGACGGGCGTGGCTATTCGGCGGCGCGTATCCTGCGTGAGGCCGGATATCAGGGCGAACTGCGTGCCGTAGGTGATGTGCTCGTCGATCAGCTTGTCGCGATGCGCCGCTGCGGTTTCGACAGCTTCCGGCCCGACAAGGCGCTGGACGATGCCGCCGTGGAGCGTGCGCTCAATCGTTATGCCGACGTCTATCAAAAGACCGTCGATGGCCGCAGCCCGGTTTGGGCAAAGCGGCACCCGGAGAGTGTGAATGGCTGAACCAGCCCGCCAGCTTGACGTCATAGACGCCCGCCCCGCCTTTACCCAGGCAGATGCCGATGCGCTCAATGCGCGGTTCGAAGGTGTGGATGCGCTGACCATGCTGAAGACCGTCTTCGCCGAAGGGCTGGCTGGCAAGGTTGCTGTCGTATCGTCTTTCGGCACCGAGAGCGCCGTGCTGCTGGACCTGGTGGCAAGGGCGGACAAAACCGTTCCGGTGATCTTCGTCGATACGCTCAAGATGTTTGCGGAGACGCTGAACTATCGCGACACGCTTATCGCGCGACTGGGCTTCACAGATAGCCGTTCGGTGGTGCCCGATCTTGATGTGCTGGCGAAGAAGGACGAGACGGGCCTGCGCTGGTCTTACGATCCCGACGGCTGCTGCGACATCCGCAAAGTTGAGCCGATGAATCGTGCCAAGCAGGGATTGGACGCATGGATTTCCGGGCGCAAAGCGTTCCAATCGACCACGCGCCAGAATATGCCCCGCTTCGAGATTGAGGATGGTCGGCTGAAGATCAATCCGCTGGGAGATTGGGCCAAGGACGACCTTGAAGCCTATTTCGCGGAACATGACCTGCCGCGCCACCCTCTAGAAGCGCAAGGCTATCTGTCAGTAGGCTGCGAGCCGTGCACATCCAAGGTGCTGCCGGGCGAAGACCCGCGTGCAGGACGCTGGCGGGGTTGGGACAAGGTGGAGTGCGGGATCCACTCGCCGATCACTCCCATTCCGGTTCCGGTTGTCGATCCGGATGATCCGGCTAACCAGCCAGTGTTCTGAGGCGCGGTCCATGGTTCGTCTCGTTTCGACCGAGCCATGGCGCCGCCGCTCCTGGTAAGATAGTGTCGCGCCCGGAACAAATGGCGGGAGAGACATATGGCCGTGGAGTTGAAGATCCTTACATGGAGTTGCGCACTGCTGCTCGTGCATATTTTTGCGGCGGCGCATCTCAAGACACGGCAATATGGCGTTAAATGGAACATGGGCGCGCGGGACGAGACGCTTCCGCCGCTCAATCCGCTCGCTGGGAGGCTGGTAAGAGCGCAAGCCAATTTCATGGAGACCTATCCCTTGGCCATTGTGGGTCTGTTGGGAGTGGTGATCGCCGGACGAACAGGCGAAATGACGGCGATCGGCGGATGGCTATGGCTGGCAGCCCGCGCGGTCTATCTCCCACTGTATGGCATAGGCGTGCCTGTTGTGCGGACGTTGGCCTATGGTGTCAGCATGGTCGGCTTGGCTCTCGTGTTCGGGGCGTTCGTCAGCGGCTGAGCGATTTGCTCGTCATACGTTCAAGCGCGTCCGCTACGGCGGTCATTCCCGCCAGATTGGGGTGATAGGGGGCGAAGGAGGCGCTACCCTTCGGTTTGATGAAACCGTTCATCCAGGAATTTGCCGCGCAGGCATCATGCCCGCGGCTGAGCGAAGATGCTGCCAGTATCTCAGCACCCGCGTCGTGGGCCACCTTGGCTGTCAGCGCTGCGAGGCGGCTCGCGATCATCCGGCTCCTGTCGGCCTGCTCGGGCGACAATGGTGCTGCTGCACATTGTCCGTGGTCCGGGAGAACCGTCGGATAATGACAAGAATTATGCGGGCGTTCGGTGCCCGGCGTCGCATTTCGGCAAGCAGCTTGCGCATATCGGCTTCGAGCTTCTGCCATTTCTGCTCGGTGGGTTCCGGCACGGTCATGCACGCCTTGCCGTTCATCGCCTGGCATGACGCGGCCATGATGCCACCAATATAGCCCATATCATTGCCGCCGATGGTCGCGGTTATCAGCGATGTGTCAGGGGTGAGCGCGTCAAGCTGCGGAGGCAGTTCGGACCAGGGACCAAGAAGATGAGCCGTAGTCGCAGCACTACAGCTTACGTCGATCAGCCGAAGTCCCTTTTTTCGCGCGAGTTGATGCGCATAATTATCGATAGATCGAGCGCAGCGCGTGGGCGGCGTGTCCGCCGGTTTGCTGATCCCTGGCCCGGCCGCGAAAGAGCTGCCCATGGCCACATAGATGTCACCCGGCGCCAGAGATCGCCTGCCAGCGCCTGGTTCTAGGGTCATGCAGCCCGGCAGGCCGAGCGCCAAAGCGCAGGCGAGATTATCCGCCCGATTTTATTCATAATCGCCCATATATCCACCGTCGGCGAGGTCGGAGAAGCGGGTGATCTTGGCATCGAACTTCATGCGGATGCGACCGGTGGAGCCATGGCGCTGCTTTGCCACGATCAGCTCGGCAAGGCCGTAGATCCGCTCCATTTCCTGCGCCCATTCGAGATGCTCGGAGCTTTCCTTATTCCCCGGCTCTTTGGCTGCGACATAATAGTCTTCACGGAACACGAACCAGACCATATCCGCGTCCTGTTCGATCGAGCCGGATTCGCGCAGGTCCGATAGCTGCGGGCGCTTGTCCTCGCGCTGCTCGACGGCGCGGCTGAGCTGCGATAGGGCTAGAACCGGAACGTTAAGTTCCTTCGCCAAAGTCTTTAAACCACGAGATATCTCGGAAATTTCTTGCACGCGGTTGTCGCTGCCCCTCCCACTACCCTGAAGCAGTTGGAGATAATCGACGATGACCAAGCCGATGTCGTGGCGGCGTTTCAGACGGCGGGCGCGGGTGCGTAGGGCAGCGATGGTGAGGCCGGGCGTGTCGTCGATAAAAAGCGGCAACTCCTGGAGATCGCGCGCGGCGCGGGAGAGATTCTGGAAGTCAGCGCGGCTGATCTTGCCCATGCGAAGTGCTTCACCGCTAATGCCCGACTGCTCGGCGAGAACGCGGGTAGCCAACTGGTCGGCCGACATTTCCAGGCTGAAGAAAGCCGTCTTTGCGCCCATATTTTTTTCAGGCGGGATGCCGTCGCCATTATCCCGCATCCAGCGGGAGGCAGCGTTATAGGCAATGTTGGTAGCGAGCGAGGTTTTGCCCATGCCAGGGCGCCCAGCCAGGATCATAAGGTCCGAATTGTGCAGGCCGCCAATCTTCTCATTGAGACTAGCCAGCCCGGTCGTGATGCCCGAAACATGTCCGCCGCTGTTCAGCGCCCGTTCTGCGACCTGAACGGCCATGGTGGTGGCGGTGGCGAAGCTCTTGACGGAACCGGTCTCCCCCTCGCCCTCCGACACCTTATAAAGCGCAACTTCGGCCTGCTCGATCTGCTCGCGGGGATTGACATCCTCGCTGGTATCCAAAGCGTTTTCAACAAGTTCACGGCCAACATTAACAAGCTGACGCAGCAAGGCCAGGTCATAGATTTGGCTGGCAAAGTCGCGTGCGCCCAGAAGCGCCGCGCCATTGCCCGTCAGCTGGGCGAGATAGCCGACGCCGCCCAGTTCCTTGAGCGCCGGGTCCTGTTCCAGCAGCGGCTTCAATGTCACGGGATTGGCGATCATGTCGCGCTCCACCAGCTTCATGACCGCTTCATAGATCCGGCCGTGGAGCGGCTCGAAGAAATGCTCTGGCTTCAGCTTGAGCTGCACGTCCTCGGCGATTCGATTGTCGATCATCAGTGCGCCAAGCAGCGCCGCCTCCGCCTCCACATTGCGAGGGAGTTCGGGCACGCCTGCTTCCGCGGCGGGGTTTATCTGCACCAGTTCGACCATGCGCCTCTCATCGCCTTCGCAGCGGTCCGGCGCAAGTGGCAAGCTACGAGGCGATCGGCAAAACTGTGGAGAACTCCGCTTGCTTTTCGGCGGCCGCAGCAGCAGGGACTATGAGCCCATGACCGACCCGCGCATCATAGATATCACGCTCGACGAGCGGACGATCCTGTGGCGCAATGCGGATGTCGAGCAGGAACGGCGGATCGCGATTTTCGATCTGCTGGAGGATAATCATTTCGAGCCGCAGCGCGCTCACCCCGACGGCTACGCCGGACCCTATCGCGTGCTGCTGCGCGTCGAAGAAGGCCGACTGGTGATCGAGATCAAGCGGGAAGATGGGGAACCGCTGGAGGCCATCATCCTAAGTCTCGGGCGGTTCCGGCGGCCGATCCGCGAATATTTCGCCATTTGCGACAGCTATTATCAGGCGATCAGCAACGCGTCCCCTCAGCAGATTGAAACGGTGGACATGGCGCGCCGCGCCATTCACAATGATGCGGCGGACATGCTGATCGATCGGCTCGAGGGGAAGATCAAGGTCGATTTCGATACGGCACGCCGCTTGTTCACGCTGATCTGCGTGCTGCATATCAAGGGGTAAGGGGACATTCGTCAGGGTTCTTCCGGCCAGTTTCTGGTCCGCATCTTTGCGGGCGCGGCTATCATCGCTCTGCTGGCGGTGATGCTGTGGGCCTATGCGTGTCGCTGGGCACCGGAGCGCGACGTCTATCCGGTTCAGGGTGTGGCGGTAGCGGCCGGCAATGGCCGTATCGATTGGGGTACTCTGGCAGCCAATGGCGTGGATTTCGCCTATATCCGCGCGGCCGAGGGGGCGGAGGGACGCGATCCCGCCTTTGCGCGCAACTGGTCGGCGGCGCGCTCTTCCGGGCTGCGCTATGGGGCGGTGCTCGACTTCAGCCTCTGCAAGCGTGCGGCCGAGCAGGCGACACGCTTCATCACCACCGTGCCCCGCGACAATGCCGCTTTGCCTCCGGTGATCAGGCTGGCGTTCGATCCGTCCTGCACAGCACGACCGGGTCGGGACGCGGTGCTGTCCGAACTCAACACATTGGTGAACCTTATCGAAAGCAATGCCGGCAAGCCTGCCTTGATCAATGTTTCCAACGACTTCGAGGAAGAATATGACATCGCGTCTGGGATCAACCGGACGCTGTGGCTGGATGGCAATTTCTTTCCGCCTGATTATGCGACGCGTAAATGGGTGATGTGGACCGCCAATGACATGCGGCATATCGATGGGGTTGAAGGGCCGGTAAGATGGGGCGTGGTGGCGCCATGAGCGTGGACGAGGCCGTCAAAGAGTTGGTCGAGGCGGCGCAGTTGGCGAAGGGGAACGCCTATGCCCCCTATAGCCGCTTTGCTGTTGGGGCTGCCGTACGGTTGACGGATGGCACGATCATCGGCGCGGCAAATTTCGAAAATGCCAGCTATGGCCTCTCGCTCTGTGCTGAAACGGTGGCTCTTGCAGCGGCCAATGCGCAAGGGCGGCTGGGCGACGTAGAGGCGATCGCAGTGGTTGGCGGAGATACCGCGCCCGTGACCCCGTGCGGTAGGTGCCGCCAGATATTGAACGAGGCGGAGCAGGTGGCGGCACGGCCGATCGCCATCTATTGTGCAACGCGCGGCGATGATTCTGTGGTCACGTACAGCGTCGCTGAACTTCTGCCTTTTGCATTTGGAACCAAAGACTTAGGCTGCACTTCTTCAAGGACGAGTCAAGAATAGCATGTCGATCTTGTCGGATAAATGGATACGCGAACAGGCCCTCTCCCATGGCATGATCGAGCCTTTCGTGGAGAGCCAGCGGCGTGACGGTTGCATCAGCTACGGCCTTTCGTCCTACGGCTATGATGCGCGCGTAGCGGATGAGTTCAAAATCTTCACCAATGTCGATAGCGCAGTCGTCGATCCGAAGGACTTCGCGGCGAACAGCTTTGTCGATCGCAAAACCAGCTGCTGCATCATCCCCCCCAACAGCTTCGCTCTGGCCCGGACGGTCGAATATTTCCGGGTGCCGCGCGATGTCCTGGTCATCTGCCTAGGCAAATCCACCTATGCCCGCTGCGGCATCATCGTGAATGTGACACCGCTGGAACCAGGCTGGGAAGGGCATGTGACACTGGAATTTTCCAACACCACCCCCCTGCCCGCGAAAATCTACGCCAATGAGGGCGCGTGCCAGTTCCTATTCCTGAAAGGCAATGAGCCGTGCGAGGTCAGCTACGCCGACCGGGCCGGAAAATATATGGGGCAGCAAGGCGTCACATTGCCGCGACTCTGACAAGCATGCGAAGATCGCGCTTATGTTTTCCATGCGCGACCCACCATGCTGAAATTCCTCCGCCGCAGAGAAGCGCCGCGTCCCCTGCCCAGCCTCGGTGAGGACCGGCGCGTCTATGCGGTCGGCGACATACACGGCCGCCTAGACCTTTTCGACCAACTGCTTGAGTTGATCGAACGAGACGATGCCCGGCGCCACCCCCTACCCTGCCATCTCATCCTGCTCGGCGATTTGGTGGATCGAGGTCCGCACTCAGCACAGATGGTCGAGCGGGCGATGGCGCTGCAGGACGCAACCGAGAAGGTGCACTTCATCAAGGGCAACCATGAGGAAGTGTTCGTCAGCGCAGCACGCGGAAGCTCCCAGTATGCGGGCTATTGCCGACGGATTGGCGGTGTTCAAACGCTGGCCAGCTACGGGCTCGACGTTGGATCATCAGAACGAATGACCGACGAGGACGTGGCGTCATGGATGCTCAATCACGTGCCGCGAAGCCATGTGGATTTTCTGGACCGGTTCGAAGATATGCTAACGATGGGCGATTATCTGTTCGTTCATGCTGGGATTAGACCCGGCTTGCCGCTGCAGGCGCAAACAGCTGCTGACTTGCACTGGATCCGCAGCGAATTTTTGAACCACAGGGGCGATCATGGATATGTCGTGGTCCATGGCCACAGCATCACGACCAAAGTTGATGAAAAGCCCAACCGCGTCGGCATCGATACTGGAGCATGGAGCAGCGGCAAGCTGACCGCCGTCGGCTTGCAGGGAACGGAGCGCTGGTTCCTGCAAACCTAGACCGAAGCAAAAAGAGGCCCCGACAAACTCAGCCGAAATGGGAGGACCCGCCCTAATAGAAGCTTAGCGCCAACCTTTCGCCTTGGCGGCAGCTTCTCCCGCAGCGTCAGCAGGCGCACCTTCGATCAGGGCATCAACTGTAGCGGTGACGCGAGCATCAGTGGAGGAAGCCTGGCGATAATCGCTTGTAGGGCCCTTCCCCGGTATCAGTTGCTGGACTTGCCAGCCTTTGGTTTCACGGCAGGCTACTCCAGAAAGGGCGCTGCCCTCGAAGCTGCGGCACCAGCCGCCGCCCTTCCTCTGAAAGCTGAGTCCAATGCGGACGCCCGAGTCCTGCGGGATGGAGGCAAGTTGGGTATCGAGAGCGGAAGCGAGTTGCCCTTGTGCCATCATGACGCCATTGCTGACGGCAACGGGTCCTGCGGGCCCGCTTGAGATACGGCCGATACCCAGGCCCAGCAACAGGCTGGCCGCGATCGCACCGCCAATGCTCCAGCTGCGCCAGCGGGGCGCTGCGGGACTGACCAAGCTAACAACCTTGGCGCTGTCCTCCAGCAGCGTGCGCATTGCCGGCGGCACCGGCTCGGCCTCGATCGGGGCATAATAGCTCGAAAGACGCGTGCGCAAGCGGCGGTGCATCTCCAGGCGTTCGGCGAGAGCGGAGTCTTCCGCCACCGCGCGATCGATGCGGCGACGGGTCACCTCGTCCAGTTCCCCATCGACCCAGGCGATCAGCATGGCTTCATCAATGTCGGTCATGCCGCTTCCCCCAACAGTTCAAGTAGGGCGCCGCGCCCCCGCACCAGACGCGAGGTGAGCGTGCCCATCGGGATGCCCAGAACCTCCGCCGCTTCCTTGTAAGACAGGCCCTCAACGAGCACGAGCGCAATGGCTTCGCGCTGCTCGTCCGGCAGAGCGTGCATCGCGCGATCGACGTCGGAGAGCATGACATGCGCCTCCACATCCCGGTCGCCGGCATGACCGACATGCTCGCCCGCCTCTTCCGGTGCAAAGGTCCGGGCGGCGCGCTGCCGCGAACGGCCCTCATCGATCCAGACATTACGCATGATCCGATACATCCAGCTGTCCAATCTCGTACCCGGCTGCCATTGATCGCGCGCCCGCAGCGCCTTTTCCAGCGCCGCCTGGCACAGATCGTCGCCGTCGGCACGATCCCGCGAGAGGCTGGCGGCAAAGCGCCGCAGCCGGGGCAGGATCGCCAACAGATCGCTCTCGAATGACATCCGTTCTCCATTACATGGTCGAAGGATGAAACGGCCCTGCCCAAGCGTTTCATCCCTGAAGCCACATCATCTATCGGAATTTTTTCGCGATGAAGCATTTTGCGGAGGACAGGATCGAAAAATTCGCGTCTGCGCAAGGCGGGAGTAAAGAGGCCGATATGAGATTGGGACGAACCTGGATCGCCGTTGGTTTACTGCTGGCCGGGCCCGGTGCGCAGGCGCAATTATTGCCTTCTCCGGGCGGTGGGCTTGGACAGACGGCGGGCGTGGTACCCAACTTACTCAATCGGGTGGACGGGACGCTGGATGAAGCTGGGCCGGACCGGCTGAACCCGGCGCGGCTGGCCGAACGGCTTACTGCGGCACGGGCAGCGCGTATCGGCGACTTGCTGCGGCGGCATGGCGACAGCATCGAACTGGACGACCGGCGTGAGCCCGCGCGGCGTGGCGTCATCCTGCTGACCGGCGCGAAAACAACAAGCATCGAGGCGCTACGCGGTGCAGGCTATGGCGTTGAGAGCGAGGCGCTGGAAGGCATTGAACTTCCCGTCACCCGCCTGATGGTCCCGCAGGGACGCAGCCTGCCGCGCGCGTTGAAGCAAGTGCGATCAATCGCCCCCGAAGCCCAAGCGAGCGCAGACAACCTGTATTTCCCCAGCGGCGTGCTGACTATGGCGACAGCCGCGACGCTGGCGGGCGCAGGGTCCGTGCGCGGGCGCGCGGTGGGCTTGATCGATGGCGGGGTTGCGCGGCACGCGTCCCTGACCGGCGAGGTCGAGCAGCGCGGCTTTGTTCGCGGGGCGCCAAAGGCCAGTTCGCACGGAACAGCCGTGGCCTCCCTGATCAGCGGGACCGGAATTATTCGCGGCGCAGCGCCCGGCGCGCCGTTACTGGCAGCAGATGTCTATGGCGATGATCCGGCTGGCGGGAGCGCTTTCGCGATCGCCCGCGCGTTGGGCTGGATGGCGGCGCGAGGCGTCCCTGTCGTGACGGTGAGCTTGGTCGGACCAGACAATCCGCTGCTAGCTGGGGCGATACGGCTCGCCCGAGACAAGGGCGTCGCAATAGTAGCGGCCGTAGGGAATGACGGGCCTGCCGCTCCCCCCGCCTATCCCGCTTCCTACCCCGATGTAGTGGCCGTAACGGGCATAGATGGACGCGGGCGTCTGCTGCCAGAGGCGGGGCGCGCGCGCCACGTGGACTTTGCCGCACCGGGCGCCGACATGAATGCGGCTCGTAGCGATGGCGGCAAGGGACGGGTGCGCGGTACGTCTTTCGCAGCTCCCCTGGTGGCGGGACGTCTCTTTGCGGCGGGAAATATCGGCGCGCTGCGGATCGAGGCCAAGCCCGGCCAACGCGAGTTTGGCCGGGGCGTGATCTGTGGAAATTGCAGAAATATCGATTGATTTTCATTGGTTTGAGAAATTTTTTGCGAGGCTTGGGATTAAACTGAAAGTGCGTCCCGTTCTCCTTTCATCGGATCGACAACGAACAAGGAGACGATCGATGAAAGCGAAGTTTTTTCTTGCCACAGCCTTCCTCGCCGCGCTGACGACGGCCCCTGCTTCCGCCCAACTGCTTGGCGGCGGCGGCGGACTGGGTGGCGGTCTTGGCGGTACGCTGGGTGGCGTTGGCGGATCGCTCGGCGGCACGCTGGGCGGATCAGGCGGCGTCGGCCTCGATCGCAGCATCGACTTGCAGAATGGCCGGGTT
The DNA here is from genome assembly GCF_001658005.1 of Sphingobium sp. EP60837. Taxonomy (NCBI): domain Bacteria; kingdom Pseudomonadati; phylum Pseudomonadota; class Alphaproteobacteria; order Sphingomonadales; family Sphingobiaceae; genus Sphingobium; species Sphingobium sp. EP60837. The sequence continues at coordinate 472,339 of NZ_CP015986.1, forward strand.
AGCGCGAACGGCTCCGGTTCTGGCCGGGCCGACGGCTCAGCAGCCGGTTCAATCAGCCGCAAGGGCAAGAGCCGCAGCGCGAACGCATCGGGTTCGGCAAGCGGATCGGCAAGCGGCGGTCTGACTGCCGACACGCTGGGCACCAATGATATGGCCAATGCTGTGGGCAGCGTGCGTGACAGCGCCAGCCAGACAGCAGGCGCCACTCGGGACCGCGCGGTGACCGCCACCGCGGCAGCCCAGGGACAGGCGAGCGCCACTGCACAAGCGGCGCGTAACCGCGCCAGCACGGCAGCTAACGGCGCGGGTAGCGCAGCAGGCAGCGCGACGGGCGCCGCTCAATCTGGCGCGAGCAACGCAGGTGGTAATGCGGGTAATGCGCTGAACGGCGCGGCTTCACTCAGCGCTGCCGGACAGCTTTCGGGAAGCGGGCAAGCCTTCGGGTCGAACGATGGCGCGTCCTCCGGTCAGACGGAAGAATAACCCTTTGCGGGGCGGCTCCCCCCACCTGACGGGCTTTCAGCCCGCCCCTCTCCGCCCCACCGTCTGACAAGGCAGGGCCGGTGATCTCGACGGATCACCGGCCCTTTTTTCGCGCTTCCCCAACGGAAAAGCCGGCAGTCCTTCGAGGACGACCGGCTTTTTCTGCACTTGCAAGAAGCTATTTGATCAGGCCACCTTAGTGGCGAAGTCCACCGCCTCATCCGGATCACGCAGCACATAACCACGGCCCCAGACAGTCTCGATATAATTGTCGCCGCCACAGGCCAGCGCGAGCTTCTTGCGCAGCTTGCAGATGAAGACGTCGATGATCTTGAGTTCAGGTTCGTCCATGCCGCCATAGAGATGATTGAGGAACATCTCCTTGGTCAGTGTCGTGCCCTTGCGGAGCGAGAGCAGCTCCAGCATCGCATATTCCTTGCCGGTCAAATGGACGCGGTTACCATCGACTTCCACTGTCTTGGCGTCCAGGTTCACCGCCAGCTTGCCGGTGCGGATGACAGACTGCGAATGCCCCTTGGATCGGCGGACCACAGCGTGAATACGGGCGATCAACTCTTCGCGATGGAAGGGCTTGGTCACGTAATCGTCAGCGCCGAAGCCGAAGGAACGGACCTTGCTGTCCATCTCTGCAATGCCCGACAGGATCAACACCGGCGTCTGCACTTTGGCCGCGCGGAGCTTCTTCAGCACGTCGTAGCCGTGCATGTCCGGCAGGTTGAGGTCTAGGCAGATGATGTCGTAGTCATACAGCTTGCCGAGATCGAGGCCCTCTTCGCCCAGGTCGGTCGTGTAGACATTAAAGCCCTCGGTCGTGAGCATCAGCTCGATCGCCTTGGCGGTGGTCGGTTCGTCTTCGATTAGCAGAACGCGCATGTGAAGCCCCTGTCCTTGCAGATCCCGTCAACCCCTCAGAACGGCGTCTGCTCCAATTCATTAACCAAAAAACTTCTGAAGGACAAAGGTTAATTTTTCGCTAACCCGCAGAAATCCACGAGTCGTGCGGAATTGAATCTATTTTAAAAGATTTTCAACCGAAGTGATTCAAATTGAGTCAAGATAGATTCGCCTGTGCAACGATGCTCAGCAACCATGATGTTCCGCGATGAAATCAAGTAGCGCCTGCACACGAGCGGGCCGTAGTCGGGATGGCGGCGTCACCAGGTGCAGGCCCAAAGGCGGCGGCCTCCAGTCGATCAATATTTCTTCCAACTCGCCCGATGCCAGCGCGTCTCCGACAATAAAATCGGGGAGCCTCGCAATGCCGATCCCCGCGCGAAGAGCCGGCAACATCGCCTCACCACTGTTGACCGTGATCCGTGCCCTTACCTGGATGGTGACATTCTGCTGCCCTGGCCCAGAGAAACGCCACACGTCGGGCGTCGGGACATTTGCGTAGCAAAGGCAATCATGATCGCTGAGATCCGCGGGATGCGCTGGGCGCCCGCGCTCCACCAGATAATCAGGCGAGGCGATGAGGTGCATGTTGACGTCGGCGAGACGCCGCGCGCGGAGTGAACTGTCGGGCATGTCCGCGATGCGGATGGTCGCGTCCAGCCCCATGTCGATCATGTCGATGCGCGCGTCGGAAAGGTGGAGGTCCACATTGACGGCCGGGTGAAGCTTGGTGAATTCGGCGATCAGGGGAGCGACGCGAAGCAGGCCGAAGGTCATGGGTGCGCCAAGGCGAACCGTGCCCGAAAGTTCGGCTGTGTCGTCCCGCGCCGCTTCCTCGGCGGCCTGTCCCTCGGCCAGGATGCGGGCAGCATGGTCGGCCAGGCGCTTCCCGCTTTCGGTAAGGGCGAGACGACGGCTGGTACGGCTGAACAGGCTGGTCTCCAGATGCTGTTCAAGGCGAGTGACCGCTTTCGACACGGTGGCCTTGGAAACGCTCAGCGCCTTGGCGGCATCCGTAAAGCTGCGGTGCTCCACCACGGCAGCAAAAATGGCCCAGGCTTCAAAGTCGGGAAGACGCATAAGGAAACAATCCGTTTCAATGCTGCTCATTTCAGAAACGATCCTGATGGCTAAATTGATCGAAAGCAAGCGGGAATGGGTTCCCGCCTCATTGGAAAGGCACCGCAATGACCATGACTGTGGACAACTCTATCGAACGCCGCCCCTTTGCGTCGCTGGGTCACGCCGACCATGGGTGGCTGAACGCCCGCCACCATTTCTCCTTTGCCGACTACCATGATCCGGCCCGGATGGGCTGGGGTGCGATCCGCGTCTGGAACGATGATGAAATCGCGCCGCACACCGGCTTTCCGCCGCACCCGCATCGGGACATGGAAATCATCACTTATGTTCGCAAGGGCGCGATTACCCACCAAGACAGCCTGGGCAACAAGGGCCGTACCGAAGCGGGCGACGTTCAGGTGATGAGCGCCGGCACAGGCATTCGCCACTCCGAATATAATCTGGAAGGCGAAACGACGACCTTGTTCCAGATCTGGATCATTCCCAAGGCACAGGGCGACGCTCCCAGTTGGGGAGCCAAGCCTTTTCCCAAGGGCGATCGGTCGGGACGGCTGGTGGTACTCGCCAGCGGTTATGACGAAGATCAGGACGCACTCCGGATCCGCGCCGATGCTCGCCTGCTGGGCGGCACGGTCAAGGCCGGCACGAGCGTCACCTATGACAGCGCGTATGGACGGCATCTTTATCTTGTGGCTGCGACGGGCCGGATAGAGATTGACGGCCAGACCTTCGAAGCCCGGGACGGCGCAGCCATTTTGGGCGGAAAGCCCATCACGATCACCGCGATCGAAGATAGCGAAATCGTCCTGGTCGATAGCGAATAGGCCCACGGGCCTGACGACCGCCTGCTCCCTTCACCCCCCATCTGGAGCAGGCGGTCGCATCTTCGAAGAAACCTTTTTCAGTTCAATGCATTACATCTGATTGGAGATAGCCCCATGGCGAAGGTACTCGTCCTTTACTATTCCTCCTACGGCCACATCGAAACTATGGCGAAGGCCGTGGCGGAAGGTGTGGCATCCACAGGCGCTCAAGTCGATATCAGGCGAGTGCCTGAGACTGCTCCCCTGGAAGTTGCCCAAAATGCGGGGTTCAAGCTGGACCAGGACGCGCCCATTGCGACCGTGGCTGAATTGGCAGACTATGATGCGATCATCATCGGAACCGGCACCCGGTTCGGGCGCATGTCCAGTCAGATGGCGGCATTCCTGGATCAGGCGGGCGGCCTTTGGTCTCGCGGCGCCCTGAACGGCAAGGTGGGTGGCGCTTTCACTTCGACCGCCAGCCAGCATGGCGGGCAGGAAACGACGCTTTTTTCCATCATCACCAACCTGCTCCATTTCGGCATGGTGATCGTCGGGCTGGACTATGGTTTCACGGGACAGATGGGCGTCGATAAGTTGCGCGGCGGTGCGCCCTATGGGGCGACAACCATTGCTCACAGCGACGGGAGCCGCCAGCCAGGCGAGGAGGAACTGGAAGGCGCACGATATCAGGGGCGGCGGATCGCGGAGACGGCGATCAAGCTGCAAGGTTAGGAAAAGGCTGCACCCTCCTCTCAGTGCAGCAGTTGAGCCTTGGGTCGCAAGGCGCAACGATAGGGCCGGCGCACAGGATGGGTGCGCCGGCCCCTTTTTTGCTCACAGGAAGATGCGTCGGCCCCAGCCGTTTGCGCGCAGAAAATAATAGAGGGCGCTAGGCAGCAACAGCGCGTGGATCAACAGCCAGGGCTTGGAAAAATAAGGCGACAGATAGTGTATCACCGCCACATGCAGATACATGATGACGAGCGAGGCCCGCCCGATAGCTGCCAACCATCCGGCGACCGGGGCGATCCGAACCGAAAGCCGAAAGAGAAGCAGCGTGCTCGCGACGGCTGAAGCGATCGACAGCAAGGGCAAGCCATAGTCGGCCGCCTTCATGTTGAGCGTGGGCAAGACAGCGGAAAGCCCGGCGAGAGACAAGGCCGTGAGCGGCAACCACATCCACCGTCGCCATGGAACGCGCTGCCATGCCGCGCCCACCCAGAGTAGGACCAGCGCCATCGGCACGGTGAGAGAGCCCAGCACTGATGCTCGCGTCACGTCGCCTACGATATAAGCCCCGATGAACGCGGGCACGATCGCAAGGGCCCAGCGGTGGTCGAGCGGATCGGGCCAACGAGCGGACACTGCATTGAAAATTATGCGCGAGGCCATCAAGCAGGGCACGAACCAGAAGATGGTGAAAGGGCCGCGCAGCCAGGAACCGCCAAGCAGGACAGGCAGTAGATCTTGCGGCCACTGGTCGAAAATCGGGCTGTTGCCTTTCGACGGTTCGATGATCGAGTCCGCTATGATCAGCAGTATGAGAAAAGCGGCATAGGGACGCATCTGCGAAACCAACTGCCGGATCGCAAAGCGGGCAGGCGGCTGCGGCCGTGACAAAAAGCCTGACAGCAGAAAAAAGAGCGGCATGTGGAAGCTGTAAACAGCATCCCGCAGCGGGCCGCGCGTCCAGACATGCCCAGCCACTACGGCGATAATGCCGATGCCGCGCGCGACGTCGATCCACTCCAGCCGCCCGCCCCCGCGCACCCATTCGGATGCCGCGGACCGGGACTGGACCTCGTCCCCCCTGTTCTCCATGGCTTCCACGCCCTATAGGAAGCCGCGCGCGCGTCAATCATCCCCTATTATCCGGATACTGCCTCTTGTCCCTGCTCCATGACCGAGTTCTTTTTATTGATGGTGAAGCCATCATCATCGACAAGCCTGCTGGCCTGCCAGTGGATGCGCCGCGCGACGGGTCGCTGAGCCTGGAAAACCATCTTTCCTCGCTGACCTTCGGATTCCAGCGCTGGCCGCTGCCGGTGCATCGGCTAGACCGTGATACCAGCGGTTGCCTCCTCCTCGCGCGCAATCCCAAGGCGCATAAGCGCTACGCTGCAGCGTTCGAGGCCGGGACGGTCCAGAAACGCTATGTCGCAGTGGTAGAGGGCGTGCCGGAACTGGACAGCGGGACGATTGAATTGTCGCTCAAGAAAGTGAGCAGCGCAGCCAAGGGTTGGCGCATGATCGCGGCGAAGGATGGCAAGTCAGCCGTCACTGAATGGCGCAAACTGGCCGAAAATGATGGCCGCGCCCTTATCATCTTCACCCCGCGCACAGGCCGGACGCATCAGATCCGCGCTCATACCCTCCATGGTCTGGGCTTTGGCATCGCGGGAGACCCGGTTTATGGCACCGGCCATGGACCGATGCTGCTGCACAGCCGTTTTCTGAGCATCCCTCGTACCGGCAAGGCGCCGGCGGAGGCGACCGCTCCCCTGCCCGCCACCTTCACCGCGGCGGGGTTCGGTCCGGAGTATCTGGACGATGCCGGACTTTGATATTCCCGAAGACGCGCTGGAAGAGCGTTTCATCACAGCGGGCGGTCCAGGCGGCCAGAATGTCAACAAGGTCGCCACGGCAGTGCAATTGCGTGTGGACCTCTACAAACTAGGGCTGCCAGTCCATGCCTTTCGCAAGATGAAGGAATTGGCGGGATCGCGGCTGACCTCCGGCGGAGAAGTCGTGATCCAGGCATCCCGTTTCCGTACGCAGGAAGCTAATCGCCAGGACGCGCGCGAGCGGCTGACCGACATGATCGCGCAAGCGCATCAGCGCGACGCCCGGCGGATCGCGACCAAGCCGGGAAAGGCCGCCAAGGCACGAAGGGTTGACGCGAAAAAGGCCCGAAGTTCAGTCAAACAGGGGCGCGGCAAAGTTCGTATGGATTAAAAGCAACCCCAGCCTCTCTAGAACTTGGTCAGGATGACGGCCGCAGCGAGGGGTTTCCGAAGATGAGGTGGATGTAGCATGTTCGACTTCTATCCCGCCGAGCAGGGCAGCAAGGTGGAACTCTACCAAGACCTTCTCTCCGCCGCTGAAGCCGTGACCAGGGGCGAGCCGGACATCATCGCCAATATGGCCAATGTCGCTGCGCTGATCTGGCAATTTCTGCCGGACCTGAATTGGGCAGGCTTTTACCGCATGGTGGCCGATGAACTGGTGCTTGGCCCGTTCCAGGGCAAGCCCGCCTGCATCCGCATCGCCTTGGGGAAAGGCGTATGCGGTACCGCTGCCGCCACAGCTCAGACCCAACTGGTGAAGGACGTTCACAGCTTTCCCGGCCACATCGCCTGCGACGCCGCCAGCGCTTCGGAAATCGTGGTGCCGGTCATTGTGAAGGAACGCGTTATGGCAGTTCTCGATCTGGATAGCCCATCCCTCAGACGCTTCGATGTTGTCGATCAACAAGGCTTGGAGGCGCTGATCGCCAGGATCGGCACGCGGATCGCTTGACCCGCGCTGCCTCGTTTCGGGACAAGGCAGCCGCGCTCAACGCGTGGATCGGCGGGGTTCACCATGCTAAACAAGCCGTTAACATTGCGGCCGGGTGATCGGCGTGAGGCAAGCAACGGGAGGTTTTGGCATGCGGATCTGGAGCATCATGCTGGCGAGCGCGAGCATAGCGGTCGGCGCATCGGCCCCTGCATCAGCAGGCGAAGCCGTTTCGGCGGGCGCCGCACTGCCCGTGATGGGGAAGAGCTTCACCTCTCCCCGAGTCCGGCATGGCGGCATCCGTGGGGGATCGGCCGTGCATCGCTGGGGTCCGCGCTTTCAAGGGCGCTGGTTCGCGGGCTGGCATGCGCCGGGCGGCTGGACTGCTTACCGTCGGCCAGTCGTGGGCTATGTCTTGCCAAGCTATTGGATCAACCCTTCCTACCGCATCGGTAACTATGGCGGCTATGGCCTGCCCGCTCCGGTGGATGGTTACGGCTGGTCCCGCTATTATGATGACGCAGTGATGGTCGATCGGCACGGAAGAGTGCGGGATCATCGCAGTGATGTCGATTGGGATGCCCATGATGGCGGCGACTTGCCGCCCGGGGCACTCTATGACGACGACGTGACCGCACATGATGGCCCGCCACCGCCCCATGAATATGAGGGCCGCTGGACCGGGACTTGGACGGACGACAAAGGCCGGACGGTCAGCGGCGAATATGAAGGCCGCTTCGAAGGCGAAGCGCGGAGTAATTATGGCGTCGAATATGATGCTCCACCCTATGCGGCTTCGCCCGCCGTCGTGCATCATAGCGGTCCCGGCCAGCCGGTCGTGACTACCACTCAGGCGCCGGGCTATATCGCAGGCGGCTATTATTATCCCGGCCCGACGACGACAACCGTCGTGGTTACCCCGACGATAACGGAAACCAGCTATGTGACCGAAGTCTCCTCGCACCGGCGTCATGGAGCCAAGCGACAGTGCAACTGCAAATAGCTCTGCTCGTTTAAGCCTGTCCGCGCCCCATGGCAGGACAGGAGGAAACGGCATGATCCATCATGTGTCAGTCGGCACCAACGACGTCGATCGCGCGAGGGCCTTTTACGATCCGCTAATGGCGCTGCTCGGTTACCGCAACGTTCGCGATTATCCCCATTCGCTGGACTATGGCGTTACCGATGTGGTGTTCTGCGTCGAGACGCCGGTGAACGGGGAACGGGCCTCTGCCGGCAACGGGGTCCACATATGCTTCGAAGCGGCGGACCGAGAAACAGTCCGGGAATTTTATCGCCTGGCTTTAAAACTGGGCGGGACTGACGAAGGAGCGCCGGGAACGCGCCCTAACTATGACGCCCACTATTATGGCGCGTTCGTCCGCGATCCGGATGGCAACAAGATTGAGGCGGTGACTTTCGTGGCGAAGTAAGCTCAGCATGACGCGAGACATCGCAGTCCATTGCTAGCAGGACTAAGCTGACCGAGTTATTTCCGGAAAATCCCCGCTAGCTCGATCGGCAGCGGCGGCTCGTCCCGCGGCAAGACGACGCGGATGGCCTGCGCCTGCTCCTGCGGATCGAAGCGGACCCAACCGCTGCGGCTCAACTTTTCGAGCGGGCGGTAGCGGACCTTATATTGCATCCGCTGCGACCCTTCGACCCAATAGCCAAGATAGACATAGGGCAACCCCGCCTTCGCCGCGCGCAGGATATGATCCATGATGATGAAGTTGCCGAGCCCCTTGCGATGCTCCGATTCGGTATCGAAGAAGCTGTAGATCATCGAAAGCCCGTCGCCCTGCCGATCGGTCAGGCATGCGCCTATCAGCTTGCCGGGCCGGCCGTTTTCGCCCGGCTCGCGATATTCGACGACATGGCTCTCCACCGGGGTCTGCTCGACCATGTCGGCGAAATCCATCTCATCCATCTCGGTCATACCGCCGCCCGGATGGCGGGCGCGCAGATAGCGCTGGAGCAGTTCGAACTGCTCCTCGGTGGACCAGGGCTTGCACGCGGTAACGATGAGATCGCTGTTGCGGCGGATGAGCTTGCGCTGTGTCGCGTTCGGCGTGAATTCACCAGCGACGACCCGGACTGACACACAGGCAGAGCAGTCCGCGCAGCTCGGACGATAGGCCACATTCTGGCTACGACGAAAACCGATGCGGCCGAGCGCGTCGTTCAGTTCCGACGCATTGTCGCCGTTCAACTCGGTGAACACCTTCCGCTCACTCCGGCCCGGCAGATAAGGGCATGGGCTGGGGTTTGTCACAAAGAAGCGCGGGAAACGAAATGGAGCGCTCACGCCACGGTCTCCGTCAAAACGCTGCGCGAAACTTGAGTCATGGACAGACTATGACGCCCGCAGCCTTCCATGAAAAGGTCATTTACCACGAAAAAAATGCGTACTCCCGACGAGGCTCGCGATCAGGCGACCTCGATCGGGGCGACCTCGTAACCTGCTTCACGAAGGGCGGCGATCAGGCGATCAAGATGATCGCCATCGCGGGTCTCGCACTCGACGTCGAGGCTCAAGCCCTTGGCCGGGAGGTTCGTGAAGATGCGCTGGTGTGACAGCTCCAGGATGTTCACCGCTTCCTGGTCGAAAATGCGCGCGACGTGGAAAAGTGCCCCCGGTCGATCCTGAAGGATGATGCGCAGCCGCGCCAGACGGCCTGAGCGCGCCAAGTCACGCAGTAGCACGTTCGCCAGCAGGCGCGTATCGATATTGCCGCCGGTCAACACGAGGCCGACATTGCGGCCCACGAACATATCCTTATGCGTGATCAGCGCCGCGAGGCCAGCGGCTCCCGCACCTTCCACCACCGTCTTTTCGATCTGGAGCAGCAGGCTGACCGCTTCCTCCAAATGACGCTCGCTGACCAGCAGTACGTCATCCGCCAGACGTTCGACGAAGCGGCGGGTGAGTTCGCCCGGCTCCTTCACCGCGATGCCTTCGGCGAGCGTGTCGCCGTCACAGGCGAGCTTCGCGCCCTTGATATGGCTGTACATCGACGGATAAAGCTCCGCCTGCACGCCATAAACCTTGATATCCGGCTTCATCGCCTTGGCAGCTGTTGCCATGCCGGAAAAGAGCCCGCCGCCGCCGATCGGGATGATCAGCGTATCGATCTCCGGCGCATCCTCCAGCATTTCCAGCGCGACAGTCCCCTGCCCCGCCATGATGTCAGGCTCGTCAAAGGGATGGACGAAGGTCAGCCCATGTTCCTTGGCAAGCTGGCGCGCATAGGTGCTGGCGTCGTCGAACTTCTCGCCGTGCAGCACCACGGTCGCGCCATGCCCTTGCGTCTGCGTGACCTTCACCGTCGGGGTGGTCACCGGCATGACGATCGTCACCGGCACGCCCAGTCGGCGACCATGATAGGCAAGGCCCTGCGCGTGATTGCCGGCTGAAGCAGCGATTACGCCCTTCTCCTTCGCCGCCTTCTCCAACTGAAGCAGGCGATTGAGCGCCCCGCGCTCCTTATAGGCGGCGGTGAACTGAAGATTTTCGAACTTCAGGAAAACCTTGCAACCAAACATCTCGGACAGCGTCTGGCTGACCAAAGTCGGCGTATGAACGACCGCGCCCGAAATCCGCACGCGCGCCGCCAATATGTCATCGACGGTAACGGGGAGCGGCATCGCGCTTTCAATCTTGCTCAAGGTGTTCATGGGGTCGCCCCTAGCTTAATTTTGCTGCGGAAGGAACTGGCCCTCATCGAAAACTCGCCCTATGGCAAAAGGCTACGCGGCTAACTGTACGAGGCATATGGCTAATATCGCGTTTATCGGTCTGGGCATCATGGGCGGCCCGATCGCCGGGCATCTGGCGAAGGCCGGGCACAAGCTGACCGTCTATAATCGCTCCATCGGCAAGGCGAAGCGCTGGGCGGAAGCCTATGGTGGCGCGGTCGCGGTGAGTCCCGCTAAAGCGGCCGAGGATGCCGAGATCGTCATCAGCTGCGTGGGCACGGATGATGATCTGTCACAGGTCACGGTAGGCCGCGAAGGCGCATTCCGCACGATGAAGCCGGGCGGATTGTTCGTCGATCATACTACCGTGTCGGCGCGGATTGCACGGCAGTTGTTCGTGGAGGGCGAGAGCCGGGGCCTGCACTGCGTCGATGCACCGGTGTCGGGTGGCCAGGCAGGCGCGGAAAACGGAAGGCTCTCCATCATGTGCGGCGGCACGAAACCGGCAGTCGAAGCAGCGAAGATCGTCATGCAATCCTATGCCGCGCGTATTGTCCATGTCGGCGGCGCCGGATCGGGCCAGACCACCAAGATGGTGAACCAGATATGCATCGCCGGCGTTATCCAGGGCTTGTCGGAGGCGCTGCGCTTCGCCCAGGCGGCGGAGTTGGACCTCGACAAGGTGTTCGAGGCCGTTTCGGGCGGGGCGGCGCAAAGCTGGCAGATGGACAACCGTTGGAAGACGATGGCCGAGGATAGTTTCGATTTCGGTTTCGCGATCGATTGGATGCGCAAAGATCTGGGTCTGGCTCTGGAGGAAGCGCGCGCTAACGGCGCGACGCTGCCGGTCACAGCACTGGTCGATCAATTTTACGCCGATGTGCAGGCGATGGGCGGCAACCGTCAGGATACAAGCGCGCTTGTGCGGCGGATCACACGGGCATGAAGCGAGCTTTGTTGGCGGCGGTCGCCGCGCTTGTGTTGCCAGCGGCCGCCTTTGCGTCGGGCGTCATCGACAATGTGAACGGCATCGCTCTGGACTCGACCGGCAAGGTCGTTCGCTTTCGGGCACTGATTATCGATGACGAGGGCAAGGTCGAAAGGCTGCTACCCGGCCGCTATGAAGCCCCGCCCCCCAAGAAGAAGCTGAAAAAGGGCGAGTCTTGGCCCAAGGGTCCCGACTTTCAACTGGACGGCGGCGGCAAGACGCTGATCCCCGGCTTCATCGATTCGCATGTCCATGTGATGGCGCTGGGCCTCTCCCAGATCACGCTCGACCTGTCCACGGCGCGCTCATTGGCCGAAGCACAGGCCCGGATACGGGAATATGTAGCGGCCAATCCGGGACGTAAGTGGATCATCGGGACGGGCTGGAACCAGGATCTTTGGGGCCTCGGCCGCTTCCCCACCGCTGCCGAACTGGATGCAGTCGCGAGCGACGTGCCGGTGTGGCTGGAGCGCGTAGATGGCCATGCGGGCTGGGCCAACTCAGTGGCGATGCGCGCGGCCAACGTGACCGCCGCGAGCAAAGCGCCCCCAGGGGGCCGGATCGAGATGGCGGGCGGGAAGCCCTCCGGCGTCTTTATCGATAAGGCGATGGACCTCATCCAGCGTGCGGTCCCCGCGCCTGCGCCCAAGGACCGGGACATCGCGCTCGAGAAGGCACAGCAGCAATTGCTGGCGAACGGCGTCACCGCCATCGCCGACATGGGAACCAATATTGAGGATTGGCAGGCTTTCCGGCGATCGGCTGACCGGGGTGCATTGCGCGTCCGGATCATCTCCTATGCGCTTGGCCTCGACAATATGGTGCTGATCGCCGGACCAGAGCCGACACCCTGGCTATATGACGACCATCTGCGGATGGGCGGGCTGAAGCTCGGGCTCGACGGCGCTCTGGGATCGCGCGGGGCATGGCTGAAGACGGATTATGCCGATGCCGCCGGGCAACGTGGCTATCCGCTGATCCCCGCCACCCAGTTGCGCAATGTCATGAGCCGTGCGGCGATGGACAATTTCCAGATCGCCGTAGATGCCACAGGGGACGCGGCGAACAGCGAATTGCTCGACGCGATCACGGAACTCAGCGAGACCTACAAAGGCGATCGGCGCTGGAGAATCGAACATGCGGAGATCGTCGATCCCATCGACCTGCCCCGCTTTGGGCAGAATGCCGTCGTCGCGTCGATGCAACCTGCCCAGCAGCCATCCGACTGGCGCATGGCAGCGGCGCGGGTCGGCGAAGCACGGCTGAAGGGCGCCTATGCGTGGAAGGCCATGACAGACAATCGCGTCCCTCTTGCGTTCGGATCGGGCGCACCGGGCCAGAGCGTCAATCCCTTCACCGGCATGGCCGTCGCGATGAGCCGGGAGGATGCGGCAGGCGAACCGGCTGGCGGATGGATGCCGCAGCAGCGCGTCAGCTTCGAAACCGCGCTCAACGCCTATACGCGCCAGGCGGCTTATGCGGCGTTTGCCGAGAAGCGATTCGGCAGCCTATTGCCGGGACAACGCGCGGACTTCCTGCTGATCGACCGGGATATCTCTCTTGCCCGCCCGGCGGACATACGCGCCGCCCAGGTGCTGGAAACATGGATCGGCGGAAAGCGCGTCTATATGAAGGGCGTCAAACCCTAAAGCACATCGCCCGAGGCATTGAACGCGTCCTCGATCGTCTCGGGCAGAGGCGGCAGCACCGGCTTGTCGCACCCTTCCGCCTTCATATGCGCACGCAGCGCGTCCATGCGGCCCAGGTTCCACCGGGCCAGCGGCACACCCAGCGGACGGAACTCGGCGCGGTCGAACAGTTCGACCACATAATGCTCGCAAAGCTCATCGACCTGATTCAGCGTAAGCATGCCAAGGTTCATGACCATTGGCCGTCCCGGCACGCCATCGCGCCCGCGCACCAGATCGGTAACGTAAAGTCCGCCGCGCGGATCGACGAGCACGACATCGGCCTTGGAAGCGTCGATCATGCGATGGCTGGCGGCATAGGGCGCAACGAAAACATGCGTGCGCCAGACGAGAAACGCACTCATGACTAGAGTGATCACCACGCCAAGATAGAGCGACCGCATCGCCGCCGGACGGAAGCGCGCCCATCCCAGCCCTGCCAGCAGGCAGAAGGGACCGATAAAACCATGGGCGTAGCGAAAGCCCCAGCCATAGCCCTGCGCCAGAGCCAATGCACAACCCGCGAAACAGCCGAGCGCCAGCGGCAGGGCGATTTCCTGCCCCCTTAAAGCACTGCGCCAGCGCATCGCGAAGACGCCGAGCGTCGCCAACGGCACCATCAGGATATTGTTCCAGGCGACGAAGCGGCTGAGGTTGACCAGCGGCTGCCATCGATCACCCAGCCGCTCGAACAGGCTGCCGACTTTGTCCGCAACGCCCGCCGACGGACGGACATCGGCGGCCGGGCCAAGCGATTGCACCAGAAATCCGGGCCACAGCTTGGCCCATACAATCACGATGGCGGCGAGGACGACGATATGGAACGCCGCAGCCGTCCAGCGCCGGGCAAGCAGCATCCAAAGGATGAAAGGCGCAATGAAGATCGGGGGGAAGTGCCATTGATGCAGCCCAGCCGCCAACACCGCCACGGCCCCGGCGCTGACATGACCAATGACTCCGCCGCGCAGGACCAGCGCCAGCCAGATCATGTTGAGTGCGAAATGCCCGGTCATGGCATAGGGGGTCATCGCCGTGACCCAAAGCTGTGCGGAAGACAGGCCCAGCAGCATCGTTACCCATACCGCGTCGCGCCGAGTGGGAAAAAGATGCAGCGCCACGCGCCACAGCGCGAACAAGCCAGCCATCAGCAGCGCCGGACCCGCAAGATTTGGATCTCCCAACTGCCAGAAAAGCGCCTGGATCGCGCTGTTCACTGGCAGATATGCGGCCGTCCAGTAATCAGCCGCGCCGAAGGGCGAGAAAAACTCTGGCATGATCGCGCGGCGATAGGCTTCCCACTCCGCCGGTATGGGCCGGGCGAACAGACCTTCGCGCATATAAGCGGCGGCAAAGCGGGCGACCTCTTCATCCCGCGAGATCGAATAATTCTGAAACAGCCAATAATGCCCGGCCCAGGCGATCAGCCCGAACAAAAGGATCAGCGGCACGATAACCCGGGCGCGTGGCGCGGGCAGGCGCAGGCCCATCCCTTCGGCAAAAGGCGCAGCGAGCGTCAACAGCAGAAGCCCGCCCAAAAGCGCGGGGAAATCCTGATCCAGAAAAAGGATGACGGCAAGGCTGATGCCCTGACGATAGGTAACGTGCCACAAGAATGTCGCGCCCAGCCATAATGTCAGGCCGATTGCGCCCGCCAGCAACAGACGGCGGGCATCGACAGGCCGGGCGGGCGGAACGTACATTCAGCCTTCCTGCGACAGCAGCGCCTGATTGACGAAAATGCCGTCCATCTCGACCAGCAGCGGGAAATGCCCTTTATTGTTCGCGAAAAAGGCGGAGGGCAGGAAATTCCTGTCGCGCAGCCAATCGATCATCGCGCGATAGCCGGTGCCGCCTTCGTAGATGGGACGCACGCCAAGTTCGGTCTGCACCCCGGCCATTTCTTGTAGAGCCTGCGCGGCCCCATTGCAGACTGACAGGTCGTGGCCCTGCGTATCCATCTTCAGGAACGGCCGTGCAAAGCTGTATGCTTCGCGCAGCTCGGGAAGAAGGCCGTCGATGCGGCGGCATTGCATCTCCACAGTGCGGGTCACGCGGTTCCGATCTGCGAAGATCGCATCCTGTTCCTGCGCAGGTTTCTTAAGCGAACTGAACTGATCAGCCGCCATGATGTTGAAGCTCGCCGTACCATCGAAATCGGACAGAGCGACATTGAAAACGTGCCATTTTGCATCGGATGCCGCGCGGCGACACAGTTGGGCGAAAATGTCGGGATTGGGTTCAAACGACAGGATCGTGCCCGAAAAACCGGCGTCCTTGCGCAGCATCGTGGCATACTGCCCACGGTTCGCGCCCACATCGAACACGCAATCGACGGCAAACGCGGTCAGAAAGCGGCGCAACGCCTGAATTTCCGGATATTGATGCACTCGCCCGGCAAGAGCGAGGCGAGCCGCCAGCACACGGTCGGTTACCTCGCGGACATAGCGATTCACGCGCGTGCAGCCAGTACGGAACGATAGACGCCCATCGTAGCCAAGCCCATGTCCTTCCAACTGCCCATGCTGTCTCCATAAGCGCGCGCTGCTGCGCCTGCCGTCTGCCTGATGGCGGGGCTTTCGAGGAGCCGCAAGAGGGCTTGGGCAAGGAACTCCGCATTTCCAGCGGGCGTGCGGATCGCGACATCGTCGCGCAGCGCGGCGAACATGCCGACGTCCGATGTCACCATCGCCTTGCCATGGTGAAGCGCCGAGAGAAAAGCGCCGCTTGAATCGATCTGGCGATAGGGGAAGATGATGGCGTCCGCCTTCACCATATGCGCGTCAAGCCGCGGTTCGGTGAGGAAGCCCAGATCAGTGACCAGCCGATCGGCAAAACCCGCTGTCCGGACCCTCTCCAGCACGGGAGTGATATCCATGAAGGGCTTCCCCGCTATCGCCAGTTCAAACTGGCGCCCCGCCTGCCACAAGGACAAGCATGCTTCGATCAAAACATCGATGCCCTTATAGGGCCTGATCGTACCGAAGAAGAGAAAGCGCGGCGCTGTCGGCTGAGGAACCGCCGCGATATCTGCGGGTGTCGCTGGCGCCAACTGCATCGGAGGGTGCGGCGTCACATGGATGCGGCGAGGATCGATGCTTTGGGCCTCCAGCGCACGGCGCGTTGTATCGCCATGGACGATGAGCGCATCGAAAAAATCCAGCAGCGCGCGATAACCGCTCCCCTGCACACCCGCGTCCGCATGATAGGCGTCGGCATTATGGACCGTGTGGACCAGCGCCGTCCGTCCTTTCAACCGGCGCAGCAGCAGGCGGTCGGCTGGCGCGAGAGGGAGCCACTGAAAATGGGCCACCTGTGCGCTTGCCAGTTCCTTTAGACCTCCCAATGCGCAGGCGGCCACATATTCCGCAGCCTTGATCAGCCGGAAGGCCCGCCCCTCGCCCAGCCGCGCGCGCAGCGCTTCGCTGCGCCGGAAGAAGTGAGGACTATAATGATAGCCGCAGGGCGCAACGGCGTCAGTCGGCCGCATGGGGCGAGCGAGCAGCCTCACATCCGCGCCTTCGTCTCCCAAGGCTGCGCACAGGCTGTCATCGTAGCGACCCGTGAACAGCGACGGATCGACCATCGCTACCTTCATGGCCGCGCTCCCTGAAGCAGGCGGCGGAGCGAAAGCGCATGAAGCGCCGAGACGGTCAGCAACGTCAGCGCGTAAAGCGACAGGAAGCCAAGGTCGAACCGATCGCCTAGCAGAGCCGCCAAGGGAACACTGAGCAATGATCCGGCGAGGAATGGCAAGGAGCGCTTCAGCAGGTCGGCGAAGCGTCCCAAGGCAGCCTGGATATAGACCGACACGCAGATGACCGTGAGCGCCAGCAGCGCCCCATCGATTATCAACAACTCCGTAATATCGATAGCGGCACGCCCGGCAAATAGCTTGGTAAAGAGCCACTGCCCCACCAGCAGCAAAGCGCCCGAGGCGATCAGGGCAAAGAGGAAGGCTGCCCCCAGCGCGCGGACCAGCAACTGGCGCAGCCGTGCGGCGTCGCCAGCATGGAAAGCGCGCGTGATGCGAGGCAGTGCGGCTTCGACAGTCGCACGGACGGCCATGGATAGTGCGCGCGACATCTTGAAGAAGAAGTCGAACAGCAACATCGGCCGCGCGTCCTGCGTCGCCAGCGCAATGGTGAAATAGGGCGCGTTATAGCCGACGATTTCCGAGATGGTGAACAGCGCCGAAGCGCCGATATCGTGCAAATAATGCGCGCGGACATGCACGCCGCCTCGGCGAAACGCCAGCCAATGCCGCGCCGTCATGCCAAGCCGCTTGTGAACGAGCGTGATCGCATAGCCGATGACAGTCAGGCTGATGGCCAGTTGCAGCAAAACCGAGAGGCGCGGATCAAGCCCGTTGAGGATGAGCAGCAGCAGGGCGATGGTCATTAATCGCCGCAGGCAATCCAGCGCTTCCCACAAGAAATTGCCGTCCACCGCAGCCAGCGCGCGCTTGGCGAGCAGGGCGGGCAGGTTCACGCAGGCCGACAGGAAGAAAAGGATGAAGAGCAGCGGCATCGTCGTACCCACAGCCCCGGCCACAAGCGCGACCAGCAGGATCACCAACCCGCCGAAGATCAGCATTCCCAGGAAAAGAAATAGGACGCCCATCTCTTCCAGTTGGAAGCCACCCGCTCCCTCATCCGTGTGGCCGAGCCAATGACGCCGCAGCCGGGCGTAGATAATGCTGGTGAGGCCAAACTCGGCCGAAATAGTGAAATTGCCGAAAGCGACGAGCAGCAGGAATGCCTGAAACTCGCGCAAAGGCAGGGCGCGCACGAACACATAGGTGACAGCAAAGCCCCAGATCAGCGTCAACCCGACATTGGCCAGCTTGATAAGGGCAAGGAAGCGGGCGGACCCTTCCATCCGGGCCACCGCCCTGCCGAGCGCGGCGCTCACCGCGCGGCGGCTCCTACCGGCTTGCGGGCGCGGAACAGGCGGTCGTCGAGCGCGTAAAAGTGTCGAGTATCCGGATCGATACCGCTGGCGTCGATTTCCTCCAGCTCAAACCCCGCCGCGCGAATCCGGTCGGCGAAGTCCGGCCCATATTGGCGGACATGATCCCACTGACCGAAGCGGCGCTCCCGCTCACGCGGCGGAATATCGAAACTGCCGTCCTCGGTAGGCTTGGCCCACAGCGGCACGATCAGCCAGGCTTCACCGCCGGGCTTCAGCGCCCGGTGAATATTGCGCAAAACGGCATGATCGTCCGGCACATGCTCCATGACATGGCTGGCATAGAAGAGGTCGTACCGTTCCTCGTCAGCCAGCGCCATCAGATCGACGCGCCGCATGCCCTGTACGCTGTAACGGTCCGGATCAAGATCGGCAGGCGTGTAATCGGCGGCAGTGGAGAAGCGGCGCACTAGGCTGCCTTCATTCGGGGCCATGTGCAGGATCGCGCCCTCCGCCGGCACCTGCAGCACCTTACCCTCAATGAGATGGTTCATCAGCCGCTCGCGTGGGGACGCGCCGCAATTGGGGCAGCCCCATTCGGCATTGTCGCCATAACGGAAAAAGCCCACCACGCCCCGCCCGCAGGCAGGACATGCACGGTTCGCACGCGCGCCGATCGCCTTGCGCAGCGCGAGCATGGTTCGGGTCAGATGCTTGCCGGCGGCTTTCGCCACCCGCTGGAAAGTAATCACGCCTTGGCTCCGATCAGCATTGGGGAGGGCCTATACAATATGCCCCGCTTTTGGCGAGGGGGATCAGCGCGACTTGGCCGGATTCCAGACGGTGACTGTGCGGCCGCTCATCGCCTTGAACACACCCTGGAGAGTAGCAGCATAGGCAATGAGGATATCCACCACAGCGGCTACCGGGCCACCCTTCGACCGCAGACCCAGCGCCAGCAGGATAAGGGCCAGCGTCACTCCCACCATCGCTAACAGCGGCGCGATACGCAGCGCCAGCGCGAAGGCCGCCATGACGGCGGTCAGGATGAACAGCCCGCCAAACCACCGCACGATTTTGCGCGAAGCATATTTGAAGCGATCGATGGCACTCATTCGCCGCAATTGTGGGCGCAAATGGCCGTGGGTGTGCCAGGCACGCGCCGCAATCCGAACCTTGCGCCGATATTCATCACCGCGCGCCGCAACCAGCCGTTCGCGGGCAATGACGTCCTTCGCCTTCACCAATCGCTTGCCCGCGAATATCACCGCCATGGAAACAGTAAGGTCATCAAGGACGCTGTCGGGAAAATCAGGGTAAAGCGCGCGCCGGATGGAAAAAATAGAGCCATCCGCCCCAAGCACATTGCCCGTCCGCGATTCCTCGTCCTTCAACCGCTCCTCAATGCGCCAATAGAGCGAACCGACTGACGCCGTCGCGCTCTTCCCCTCCCCCATATAGTGGAGCGAGCCCAGCACGCCGCCAACCTGCGGGTCAGCATAGCGGGCAAGAAGATTGTCGATGGCCTCAGCATCCAGCAGGACATTGGCGTCGGTGAAAATCAGCACATCACCCCGCGCCCGCGCCGCCAACCGCTTCATGCCATGGGCCTTGCCGCTGCGCCCAGGACCTTGGACCAGCGTCACCAAGTCGCCCTGCGCAGCAATCAGCGCAGCGGTGTCGTCGGAGGAGCCGTCATCGAAGGCGAGTATCTGAAGCTGCGGGTGACGTCGTTTCAGCATCGCCAGATTGGCGAGCTTCTCAGGCATCGCCACCGCCTCATTATAGGCGCAGAAAAGAAGCGATGCCGATGGCGGTTGCCCTTGCCCCGGCTGCTCCGGCCGGGTCGTCAGCATGCGCAGGATCAGGGGATAAAAAAGGAACGGCCACAGCACCGCTCCCAGGGAAAGCATGACGACCAACGTCAGGAACAGATCAATGCCGCGCATCAATAAGCCTTGTGATGCACAAGCACGCCGATCGTCGCGAAGATGATCCGCAGGTCCCGCCAGATCGACCATTTGGTGACATATTCCAGATCCGACTGAAGCCGGTCGATCAGGTCCTGATGATGGTCCGTCGATCCGCGATGGCCACGCACTTGCGCCAGGCCGGTCATGCCGGGCTTGATGCAGTGACGCTCCCAATAACGATCGTCCACCTCCCAATAGAGGCTGTCGCCTGCCTTGGCGGCTGCGGCATGCGGCCGGGGGCCGACGATGCTCATGTCCCCGCGTAGTACGTTGAAAAGCTGGGGCAATTCGTCAATGCTGGTTCGGCGGAGGAAACGCCCGACGCTGGTTACCCGATCGTCGTCCCGCGCCGTGAGCTTGTCAGCCTTGCGATCGCTTGCGTCGGTCCGCATCGACCGGAATTTGTATATGTTGAACGGACGGGCGTCGCGACCGATACGGGGCTGCTTGAAAATGATCGGGCCAGGGCTGGTCAGCCTCACCGCCAGAGCTGCGGCAATCAACACCGGAGATATGGCCAGCGTAGCCACAGTAGCAACGATTATGTCGAAGATCCGTTTGATGATGCGGTCACGGAACTGGAACGGTCCACCAGCAACGATGATCGTCGGTTGCCCATCGAACTCGTCAACGCGCGCCGGGGCGAAGCGCAACAGTTCTGGCACGACGATTTCGCCGCGCGCCGACAGGGACTTGAGCGCGACCGACCAATCGCTCATCCGCTCCATGGGACAGGCGACGATCACGCGTTCGGCCATGCCGACCGCCGCCGCAAGTCGCGCAGCCATATCGGCGTCGTGACGTTCCGGACGCAAGTTAGCGGCGTCAGCGTCAATCAACTCCATGTGCGGCCGGGTTTCGATTTCCACGCCATCCATGATGACGGCGGTAAGATGCGGCACCTCCCCCAGCAGCCGCGCGCCGAGGCGGCTGATGGCCAGCCGGACCAGCGCCACGCTGACCGCCGAAAAGCCGAGCCCTGTAATGAAGGTGAGACGGGACAGTTGCTCCGCGATCTTGCCCAGATAGACGATCAGCAGCATCAGGAGCGCTGCTTGCGCCAGGGCGAGCAGGCCGCGGACAATGCCGCGGCGGATATTATCCAGCATATGGATGCCATAAGCGCCGCCCTGCACGGCCAGCAGGATATAGAGCGGCGCGACCATCGCGAACATCACCAGGCCATGCGGCTTGCCTGGCTCACCCAGCAACGCCCCCAACACCAGCCAGTTGGCGAGCAGGAAGGACAGGAACAGCCCCGCCAAATCCCCAAGGAGGCAGAGCAGATATAGCCGCGCTCGAACTATTTCCTTCGAAACTGTCACTTGGCGTCCTGCTTGCCCTTTGCCCGATTGTTCCGTTGGCACCCGCAGGCGTGGGTTGCAAGGGGGGTGCGCGGCATCTCACCCATAGCCGAAGGGGTAATTTAAAGGCCGAACAAGCGCCCTAGCGCCTTGTCGAGCATCAGCAACTGCCAAAGCAAACGACCATGGTCAGCGATGCCCGACTTGTGGTCGGCGGCGACTTTGCCAAGCATTTTGGTGTCGAACCAGCCGGTCTTTGCGAGAGCCGATCCCCCTGCAATGGCAGTTGCCTCTCCCACAAGTGCCCCCCGAAACCAGGAACTGATCGGCGTCACGAAACCCATTTTCGGCCGGTAAAGTATGTCCTGCGGCAGATAAGGCTCCATCGCCTTCTTCATCAGATATTTGCCGCTGTTGCCGCGAATACGCTGAGTGACAGGCAGACGAGCGGCGAACTCGACGAGCCGATGATCGAGCAGCGGCTCTCTCGCTTCGAGGCTGACGGCCATGCTCATACGGTCCGTCTTGGTCAGAATGTCACCGGGCAGCCAGATGCGAATATCGGCATATTGCGCGCGATCGAGCGGATCGCGAGCGGGCGCCTGCGCCATGGCGCGGATATAGCGATCCTCGGCGCGATAGGCGCCCAGCCGACTGCGCATGTCCTGGCTGAACAGCCGCTGGCGCAGCGCATGCGGCGTGACGCTCACCGATGCCGCATAAGCTTCGCCCCCTTCCCCGGCTAGCTCCAGAAGAGTCGATTTGGCACGGAGCGGCCGAGGAGCCCAATCCGCCTTGGGATACCAGCGGCCAAGTGAACCGAACAAAGGCTGGCGAAGGGATGAGGGAATGAGCGCACGGACCCGCTCGCCCTGCATCTGGAAGCGGTGACGGCGATAACCGGCAAAGGCTTCGTCCGCCCCGTCGCCGGACAGTGCGACGGTAACCTTCTCCCGCGCCAATTCGCACACGCGATAGGTGGGAAGCGCCGACGCGTCCGCAAAGGGCTCGTCGAAATGGAAAGCAAGCGTGTCAATCAGGCCATAATCATCGGGCGACACGATCTTGGCCCGGTGATCCGTTGCGAAGCGGCGCGCGATGCGGTCGGCATAGGCCGTCTCGTCCAGGCTTGCGACGTCGAAGCCGATGGTGCAGGTCTTGATCGCCTGCGACGAAGCTTCCGCCATCAGCGCCACGACGCTGGAGCTATCGACACCGCCGGAAAGGAAGGCGCCCAGCGGCACGTCTGCGACCATGCGCGACCGCACGGCCTGCCGCATCAGGTCGATCAGCTCCTCCTCCAGCGCTTCAGGCTTCGCTTTGCTGCGCTCGGCAAAGCTCACATCCCAGTAGCGCTGCGGCTGCGGCACCGGGCGGCCTCGCACCAGGCGCAACGTCTCGCCCGCGCCCAGTTTACGCACGCCCGCCACCATGCAGGCGTCGTCGGGCACATAGCCATAGGCCATAAAATCTTCGACAGCCGCCAAATCGGGCGCGCGGCGGAGCAGCGGATGCGCAAGCAGGCTCTTCAATTCCGATCCGAAGATCAGGCTACCGTCCGACAACTGCGCATAATGAAGCGGCTTCACCCCTAGCCGGTCGCGCACCAGCCAAAGCGACTGAGCCCGCGCGTCGAACAACGCGAAGGCGAACATGCCGTGGAAGCGCTCGACACAGGCTTCGCCCCACTGGCGGTAGCCGTGCAGGATTACCTCAGTGTCGCTGTGCGTGCGAAAGACATGGCCTTTCGCCTCCAGCTCGGCCCGGACTTCCGCGAAATTGTAGATTTCACCATTGAAGGTGACGGCCAGGCTGTCATCTTCCGTCAACATCGGCTGAGCGCCGCCGCCAAGGTCGATGATCGAAAGCCGGAGATGGCCAAGGCCCACACCCGGCGCGGTCCAGATGCCGCTGCCGTCCGGGCCGCGATGCGGCATCACGTCCAGCATCACCCGCACGCGGTATGGATCGACCGGCTTAGCCGTTTCAAGATGGAAAATGCCCGCTATCCCGCACATGCGAAAGGGCTTTAGCGGATGCTGAGGCTGCGGTCAGCCAAATCCTTCATGTCGCCAACATCTTGCAAAAAGGCGGCAATGGCTGCGTCGGCGGGCATGCCTCGCTGCTCCTCGGCGGAAATCAGGATCGCGCCAGCGCGCTGGTCTCCGCCGAGCAGCCTCGCTTTCATCGTGTCGATCTTGACCTGCGGCGCACTGCCTGTGAGCGGCGCTCCGCCGACCTTATAGACGCTGACCACATGGCGGACGACGGGACCGGGCGCGGTGATCTGCTCGCCACGCGCGTCCCTTGGCGCGGGCGCGGGCGACGACCAGCTCCAATGCTGGTCCGGATCGGCAGCACCCTGAGCAAACCCCACCAGTTCACGCCCTTCCTCCTGACGGTCGAAGCTGACGATGGCGAGATCGACCACCTGTCCGGCTGAGTTGCGATAGCGTGCCATGACAAGATGATCCGCCGCGTCGAAGCGCGGCTTCCACGGATAGCGCGGCTGCTCAGTCGTCCGAGCCCAGCCCTTCACTTCCGGGAGCGTGGGAGCGCCTGGCAATGTCTCGCTCGCCGCCGCGCTCACGGTCAGCCAGAGCGGCGCGGCGATAACCACCCCGAAGGCAGCGCCAAATGCGAGGGGAAGCGAGACCGCTCCCCAGGATGAGCCCCTCATTTGCCTCGGGTCGAACCAAGCATCCCCCGGACGCCGATCGAAGAAGGGCCAAGCCGCCGCCATCACCACCGCCATGACGATCGCGAAGAATATCCAGCCATAGAGGACATGGTCGAAGCCCACCGCCGCATCGATGCTCGTCAGATGCGCCACCAGGATCGTGGCAAAGGCGCGCACGCCATTGGCGAGTACCGATAGCATCAGCGCGCCCGTCATGAAGAGGGCACGACGCGGCCAGCTGGTGAAACAGACATTGCAGACCAGCACGCCATAGGCGGTCATAGCGATCACGAACTTCGCGCCCGAACATGCCTCCGCCACCCTAAAATATCCGGTCGCTGTGGTGATGAAGATGCCGTCCATATGCGCAGGCACCCCCGACAGGCTCAGGAACATCATGCACAACCGCGCGGTGATCAGCTGCAAAGGCGCGACGATCTCCTCCCCAATTGGCACCATGAAGAAGGCATAGAAGAGCGGAAAGAGAAGCGCTCGCGCCACTGCAGGCCCCAGCAGGGTCACGACCGCGCCCTGCAACATCAGGATCAACGCGCCATGCCGGAACACCGCGACGCCTGCCGCTGCGCCCAGCAGCCAAGCGAAACCGCCGAGCGCGATCCACAGCAGGCCGGGCGCCCAGGCGATAGGCTCCAACTGCTGCAGGCCGGGCAGGCGCTGCTGCACGAGCCAGGCGATCAGGATCGGGATGAACAGGCAATGGCCGAAGGTAGAAGCGTTCCACCAGATGGAAACCATAGCGACGACATCGCGATGGAAGAGCGACAGGATCAGGAAGCTCAGGACGCCCAGCGCCGCCAAGTGCCCGCGCCAGCCCATAATGGCGCTACCCGACAGCCGGGCCATGGAGAGAGCGCGTGACGTCACGCCGCCCGCACGCTCGCGTCGCCCCGCTGACCGAACAGCAGGGTCGGCAGATCCTTCAGCGTTTCAGACCAGCGATAGCGTTCTTCCATCCTCGCCCGCGCCGCGCGGCCAAGGCGCTGCGCCCGCTCCGGATCAGCCAGCAGAGCGGCAACCTTTTCCACCTCTTCGGCAGGGTCGGCAGCGATCAGGAAATGCTTGCCATTGCTGGCGTCGATCCCCTCGGCCGCCTCTCGCGAAGCCACGACCGGCCGCGCCATCGCCATCGCCTCCAGCACCTTGTTCTGAATGCCCCGCGCGATCCGTAGCGGCGCAACCACCACATCCGCCGCCGCCAACCAACCCCGCACATCGGGCACGGAGCCGGTAACGATCACGCCCGGTAGCGCCTTCAGCGCCTCCACCTGCGGAACCGGGTTCCGCCCGACAATCGCGAAGCAGGCGTCCGGGTGGACCGATCGCACGGCGGGAAGGGTATGATGAGCAAAGCTTTCCACCGCTTCGATATTCGGCCGGTAATCCATCTGGCCGGTGAAGACGATCAAGGGTCCGCTGATCCCCTCAACCGGCTCAGAGGCGGCCGCCGGATCGAAATAATCGAGCGCAACGCCATTTTCGATCGCGATCACGCGACCCGCATCCAGTCCACTGGCACGCCGGAACAGCGCTGCCTCAGCTTCGCTCACAAAGGCGCTGAGGTCTGCGCGACGAGCCGTGGCGCGTTCAAACTCGAGCAAGAGCCGCCCTTCGCGCCGGTTGATCCAGGCCATCGGCCCGCCGCTCCCGGCGCCATAGGCCGCATATTTGGCCGAATCCAAATCCACAAAGTCCATCACGAAGCGCACGCCAGGCGGCAGCGCGGGGACGAAATGCGCCATTTGCGCCGAATAGCCCATGACCGCGGCAATCGGACGCTCGCGCATTGTCCGCTTCACCCAGCGGTGCATCTCCCGGCTTTCGAACAAGGACACCAGCATCGGCTGACGCTTCGCCAGTCCGGCAAGCCCAGCGATAGCGCGTGATCTATCGCGCTTCAGCACGCACTGGCTCTTGGTCAGTGCCTGCATATCCGTCGCAAACCCCATGTCACGATCATCATCGGCGAAGGAGCCGACATGGACGGGCGCGATCTCCGCCAGCCGTTTGAGAATATGGTAGGAGCGGATCTTGTCGCCGCGATCCGGGGGAAAGGGGATGCGGTGGCAGAGGAACAATATCTCCCCCGTCATCCCAGCCCCCGCGAAATGAGCGGGCCCAGCAGGTTGGCGACCGGCAAGGGTAGCTTCTTCCACAGATCGACGCGCCGCTGATATTGGGCGCTGATGGGATTGATGTCCCGCCGTTCTCCGCTCGCTGACCAGCTATGATAGGTGAGCGGCTCGGGATCGAAGCCAAAGCTTTTCTTCCACGCCGCCTGACCGCTGCCCGTCTTGGACCGGCCGAAGTCAAAGAGCTTCATACCCCGCGTCCGGCTATGCCCCATCAGCCGGTAATACATCAGCTCATTCGACCGCAGCCGCCGCGCATCCGCGACGCCGCCGCCCCAGAAGGGCATCGCCCGCCCCTGATGATAGAGCGTGAGAACAGCCGATACGGGCCGGTCGCCGTCCAGCACCAGCAATATGTCGGCATCTTCTCCAAAGGCGGACAGCACCTCGCGGAACAGCTGCGCCGGGAAGACGGGGGTGCCGAGATTACGAACGCTCTGCGCATAAACATCATAGTGCGCGCGGACGAGCCGAGCGTCGCGCCCCACCTCGACCCGGAGCGCGGGATTGGCCAGCGCCTTGCGCAATTCGGCCCGATGCTTGCGCGGTACGGCGAGCAGTTCGGCTTCGTCATCGGCCGCAATCGGCCGGACAAAGCCCAGATGGCTTCCCTCATGCACGGTCCAGCCCTGCCCTGGCAGCGGCCCACCGCGCAGTTCCACCGATCCCACGCCACGGTCACGCGCCAGCCCCTCGGCCGCGCTCGCCAACGCTGCAATGACAGCAGGATCATCCGCTAAAATCCCGCCATCTACAGCGAAGCCCGATGATACCAGCGCCTGCCCGAACAAGCGGCTCCTCATGTGCGTCAGCGGCAACAGACCCGCGATCTGCCCTGAGGACGCTACAGCAGCGAGCATATCGCCGCGATTGCCCGTCCCGCGCGCAATTGCCTTCAACCAAGCCGGTCGGTGGAACGGCGTCGCATCTGCCCTGCCCGCAACGAAGGCCTCGGCGGCCGCCACCTGCGTCGCGTCGTCAAGGTCCAACGGCACCACGCCAAGACCTGTGCCGAGGTTCATGCCGCGCGCTCCGCTTCCCTGGCGACGAGCGCATCGATGCGAGTCCACGCAAAATCACGTGTCAGCCGCCGCAGCTTCTGCGCCATGACGGACAGGTTGGTATAATGACGCAAACGCGAACGAAGCGGCGCACCCCGTACCCGCGGCTGATCCGGATCGATCTCCCACGGATGGAAATAGATGATAGCTGGCCGATCTTCCCGTCCATTCACCTGCCGGATCGCCCAACGGGAAAAACCATAGGGCAGCAGCCTAAAAAACCCGCCCCCGCCAGCCGCCAGCCTGCGCCCGCCAAACTCGGCGGTTGTCACCGGCAGTTCCAGCAAAGATGCGCCCTCCACCGGCTTCCAGGCAAAGCGTGGCGAATCCGGCCAGCCATAATGGTCGTGCCGGATCGGCGCGACGCTGCTCGAATAGAGATAGCCTTCTTCCACCAGCACTTGGTGCGCCCACGGGGTGCGATGATCGATCGAAAAGCTCGGCGCGCGATAGCCGATGACCCGTTCCCCGCTGGCATCCTCCAACAGCCCGCGCGACCGGCGCAAATCCTCCCGAAACGCCTCAGGCGTCAGGGAAAAGACGCGCGCATGGTCATAGCCATGGCTCGCAATCTCATGTCCCGCATCGACGATCCGCCGCATCAGCGCCGGGTAGCGCTCTGCCACCCACCCAAGCGTGAAGAAAGTCGCGCTGACGCCCGTTTCCGCAAACAACGCCAGCACCTCGTCGGTGTTGCGCTCAACCCGATGGGTCAGCGCATCCCAGCCGTCCCGGCCGATCGTGCGCTCGAAGGCGCCGACATGGAACCAGTCCTCCACATCGACCGACAGGGCATTCTGCATCATGACGCGGGCAGCGGACGGTTCAGGCTGCGGCGCTATGCGGCGTATCGCCCATGCGCTGCTCACGCTCGACCCACTCGACCAGCAACGTCAGTACTCGGCGAAGCGCGGTATCCTGTTCACCGACGCGAAACTCCAGCGATGCCAGGCGCTCTTCGATCAGGGTGAAGCAGTCCTTCAGCGCTTCCGGATCGACGGAGGTGATCGTGGCCTGCTCGACGCGGAGCGACTCCACCTCCGCTCGCAACGCCGCGATCTCATTCATCAAGCTGACCGAAGGCTCCGGCTGGCGCGCCCGCAGCGCGTCCAGTTCCGCGCGCAACGTTTCCCGAGCAGGCGTAGACTGCGCCGCCGCAGGAGCAGGCACTTCCTCTGCACGATCCAGGACCGACGGTGGGACTGCCTGCAATGTCGCGTCGCTGTCAGCGCCCATATCCTCGATCACCGCCTGCACCGCATCGGCGTCGATTTCGGACAGCTGGTCCAGCGCACCCAGCAGCAGGACACGGCTGGCGAGCACATTGACTCGGCGCGGTACGCCGCCCGTCGCCGCGTAGATTGCGGCGAAGGCGTCAGCCGTGAAATGGGGATCGCCATTCCAACCCACGATCGACAGTCGGTGCAGGATATAAGGTTCGATTTCGCTCCGCTGCATCGGGTCAAGATGATGCGTGGCTATGACGCGCTGCCGCAGCTGCTCTAGTTGGGCGGACTTCAACAAGTCGCGAAATTCGGGCTGGCCCAGCAGGAAGATCTGCAACAGCGATTGTCCGCCCAACTGGAAGTTGGACAGCATCCGCAGTTCCTCGATCGCCGAAACCGAAAGATTTTGCGCCTCGTCTACGATCAGCAGCGACCGGCGGCCAGCGCGTGCCTGACCATGCAGGAACGCCTCGATCTGACGAAGGATCTGCGCTTTGGGCATGTCGTCGGTAGGCAGTCCGAAGCTCTGCGCCGTCAACCGCAGCATGTCGTCGCCGCCCACTTGGGTGGACACGATCTTGACCGCGGTCAGCCGCGCCGGATCGATCGTCGCCATCAAATGCCCGACCAGCGTCGTCTTGCCCGCCCCGATGTCGCCAGTGATGACGATGAAACCTTCCCCTTGGGCGAGGCCGTATCCCAGATAGGACAGCGCTTTGCGATGCGTGGCGCTTTCGAAATAGAAGTGCGGATCGGGCGTCAGCTGGAAGGGGCGGCCCTCAAATCCGTAAAACTGATCGTACATCTCTCGTCTCCACCCCGACGGGATTAGAAGCTGTACCGCAGGCCGACTTGGCCCATGGCGTTGATAACCGCATCCAGTTCATCCGCCTTGGCGCTGTCGAACCCAAGCGAAGCGGATGCCTGAAGATTGCGGTTGATGAGGCGGTTGTAGCTGGTGAAAGCGCCCATGTTCAGCACGTCCAGCCGCGCGCCGCTCGCGTCGAAATAATTGGCGTAGATCGCACTATCCAGGCTCGACCGGCTGTCGATGACATAGCTAAGCGACGCGGTGCCGTACCAATTCTGGTCCTTCGATCCGCGCACCAGGATCGTCTCTCCCGAAGGCGTCACGAACTTGCGCTGCGAATAGCCGAGGCCCACGCCCAGCCCCCACGGTCCCCGCTGCGCCGAATATTGTGCCGCGATACCCCTGTAGCGGAAGTTGGCGGCGGTGATCCCCGACAGCGCGTCGTTGAAGCATTGCCCGCCCCCGGTCTGGGAGAAAGCGCAGCCGGTGAAATCGCCGGTGAAGGGGTTACGCACGATATTCAGGCTGCTGCCTGAAACGGCCGCCACGTTGGAGGTGATGATCCGGCCGAAGCTGTCGATGCCGTCGAACACCACCAGCGCAAAGGACTGGTTACGCCCTTGCCAGACGAAGCTGCCGCTATAGCTCATGCCGCCATAGCGCTCTCCGACCCGCGCCTCGAGCGAGGTGCGGCGGTTGGGCCGCCAGAGGACGCCTACATCCCATATGATGTCGTCGAAATCATAGATGAGCGCGCGGGGCGAATTGTCATCGGTGACATAGCGGCCGTTGCGGACCACAGGCTGGCCATTGCTGTCCAGAAGCGGCGAACGCTGGCTGATCTTGATCCGCTCATAACCCACGCCCCCTGCAAGGGCGACAGTAGGCGAGACGGCCAGCGTCGCATCGACGCGGCCCCAGCCATCTTCGAACCGCTGATCGAGTTGGCTCGCATCCTCGCGATCATATCCCGCACTCACGACGATGCCGAGCGGCAACCAGACACCCGGCGCAACCCCGACGGAGCCGGTCAGGCTATGCGAAACGGAATCGGCGAAAGCGCCCGCATTGGGCACGCCCGCCAAATCGGCATCGACATCCTCTTCCACCCGCGCATAACCCAGGCGATAGGAAGCGGTGACGTCCACATCGCCCAAGGACGTGGCGTAGGACGGCCCGGCATAAGCAGCATAGACTTGGCTCGTCAGGCTGTCGTTCAGCGTCGCTGCGCCGGACAGCCCATCGGTACGAACGCGCGCCGCAAGGCCGCCTGCATTCAGCGTCAGTCCTCGTGAAACGGCATATTGGCCCGACACGATTCCGCTGATGACATCCTGATCAGTCGCCTCGCGGCCCCAGCCGAAGCTCTGATTATATTGCACATCCGCCACGGCCTCGACCCGGCGCGTGCGCAACTCTGCCGTCACGCCAGCGGTGACATTGGTATAGGTCAGAACATCGCCGCCACCCTTCAGCGGCACCATCACTGTCTGATCAACGCCGAGATAAGGCGTGACATTCACCTTGCGGTCCTGCGCGCCCGCCGGAGATGAGGCAAGCGCCACCGCGCCCAACAGAATCAGGGAAGTGCGGAGCATCATTCGCCCTCGCCCCCCTTGGCATAATAGCTGCCGAACCGGCGACCGCTGGAATAGGTGACGCCGTTCAGCAGCAATTGCACCTGACCCGCGCCCTTCAGCAAGCCCGCCGCATCGCGCAGCGCGCTTTCACTGGTCTGATCGGCACGAACCACCAGCACGGCAACCGCCGCATGGCTTGCCAGCACCGCGCCAGCCGAAGCGGCAAGCAGCGGCGGCGAATCGAACAGGATCACCCTGTCCGGACGGCCTTCGGTCAGGCGGTTCAGCAATGCCTCGGTGCGCGCCGACGCGAGATATTCGGTATCATTATTGCTGCGCTGACCCGCGGGCAGCACTGACAGAGACGGAACGTCGGTGCGGATCACGCAATCCTCGATCGCTTGTCCCGGATCGGCAAGCGCATCCATCAGACCGGGTCCACCGGTCAGCCCCAGCGCATCCGGAATGCCCGGTTTGCCGAAATCGGCATCGACCAGCAGGATTTCCCGGTCCTTCTCCGCCGCTAGACTGAGCGCCAGGTTGATCGCGCAGAAGCTCTTCCCCTCGCCGCTATGGGCGGAACAGATCAGGATGCGATTGCCGCGCGGATCGCCGCCAAGCTGCGCCAGCAGGTCGCGCTTCAGGAGGCGGAACTCCTCGCTCATCGCCGTAACCGGCCCGTCCGGCAGCAGATAGCCGCCTTCCGCCAGCGCGATCCGGTCGATACTCTGCACCGGCCCGCGCCAGTCGGGCGCGCGAAACTCACCAGCGGCAACAATCGGCTGCACGATCTCAACCACCGGCGGCAAGGTCGCTTCAACCGGCACCTCCATGGCGGGAGCCGCGCGTCCTTGCAGGGCCGCGCTGAAATCGTAGATCTCAGTCGCCCGCTCGATCAGCGACCCTTTGGACAGTGAGCTATGCTTGTTCATTGTCCGCTCCTCACGCCATGCCGCGCTGGATGAATTCGACCAGGATCAGCAGCAGGCAGAGCCCGGCCAGTCCTCCGCTCGCTCCCGCGAACCATTTCAACCGCTGCTTTTCGACCGCTTTTTGCGCAGCGCTGACCGTCTGGGTGATGGAGCCGATGACCGGCACGCCGACCGCCCTTTCCAGCCGCGCCGCAGTCGGAAAGCTGCCCTTGAGCTGCCCCATGGCGAAGGCGCTACCGATGCCCGCGCCAATGCCCACGATCAATATGCCCAGCAACAGCAGCGGACGATTTGGCGCGGTCGGCGCGGTCGGCGCGGTCGGCGGATTGATGACGCGGAACTGGACGGATCCAGTCTCGGTCTTCACATCGCCACGCAGCCTCACATCCTCGCGATCGGCAAGCAGCTTGTCATATTGCGTCTTCAGCACCTCATAATCGCGGTCGAGCTTTTCCTGCTCGGCGGCGAGGCCCGGTTCATCGGTCTGGCGCGAGGACATGGCGTTGAGGTCCGCCTGAAGCTGCGACTTGCGGGTCTGAAGCGCCTGCACGGTCGCGGCGCGTTCCGCCTGCATCGACTTGATCGACAGATAGGCGGGGTTGGGCGATCCACCTGCCGCACCTCCACCACCGCCCTGACGGCGCAGCGCATCGACCTGCCGTTGCGCGGCGATCACGTCCGGATGGTCGCTGGTCCAGCCACGCGCCCGCATGCCCGCCAAGTCGGCCTGCGCCTGCGACAGTGCCGAGGGACCACCCGACGCGCCCATGCCCGGCAACACCTGCGGCGTCCCGGCAAGTTGGCCATTCATGGCGCTCAACGCGCTCGATGCCTGCACCAGCTGCGACTCGATATTGTTGATCTCCATCCGGGCCGCATCCATGCGTTGGCCAATGGAGCCTGCGCCCGGTAGCATCCCGGCATAGCGCTGCTCGAATTCGACCCGGCGCTGCTCGGCTGCCGCAAGCTGGCGACCGCGCGCGGCGATCTGCTGGTCCAGGAAGGTCAAGCTCTGCTTCGTCTCGACACGATCGGACGACAGATTGGCTTCCTGAAATATCTCGATCAATTTCTGCACGGCCTGCTGCGCGATGCGGGCATTGGCGCCGTCAGACAGGCTGGAGTCTGCCGACTTGGCGCTGATGTCGATCATGCTGGGATCGGCCTGCGCCATAACGGTGATGCCCTCACGCAACGCAGTGATCTTGGCGGCCATGTCACGCGGCCCGCTGATCGTCTGGTTGAGGTCGGTTTCCTTGACGACGCGCTCCAGATTGGCCGTGCTGGCCAATGTCTGGCGCACCCGGTCAAGGTCCTGCTGCGACTGGACCTGAGTGATGCCCACCTTGTCCTGCAGCAGCGACTGCGTGTTCACATAAACCCGCGCCTTGCTTTCATAGCTGTTGGGCACCAGCGCGATGCCGAGCCAGCCCAGCATGCACACGCCCCAGGCGACGCCCAGCGCCAGCCATCGCCGCGTCCATATGCCGTGCAGGACGATCAGCAGTTCATCGTAAAGACCGGCCATATCAGAACATGCTTTCCGGGATGATGATGACGTCGCCGGGCGACAGCATGACATTGGCCTTGCTGTCTCCACGCTTCAGCAGGTCGCCGATGCGCACCTGATATTCCTGCTGCTTGCCGGTTTCCCGGTTGAAGCGGACCAGCCGCGCGCGGTTGCCCGCCGCATATTCGCTAAGCCCGCCGACGGAGATCATCGCGTCCAGCAGCGTCATGTTGGCGCGATAGGGGATGGACGCCGGCTTTTCCGTCGCGCCCACGATCCGCACCTGCTGGCTGAACGTGCCGGAGAAATTGTTGACGATCACCGACACCAGCGGATTTTCGATATATTTGCTGAGCGCGACCTTCATGTCATCCGCCAGCTGCTTGGGCGTCTTGCCCACCGCCGGCATGTCCGCGATCAGCGGCGTCGTGATGCGCCCGTCGGGCCGCACCTGCACCTTCGCGCCCAGTTCCGGGTTGCGCCACACGAACACCGTCAAGTCATCGAGCGGGCCGATCACATATTCCTCGCCCGGTCCTTCCTGCTGCGACACAAAGGAAGCGGGCGGCAATTGCTGACCGCCGCCGCCTGCTGCGCAACCCGACAGAGCCAAGGCGGGCAGCGATGCGCCGATCAGAGCCCGGGAAACCGACAGGAAACGCATATCTTCACCTCATGACACGGCCGCACGGCTGCGCAGCCGCCAGAGAGGTGAAGCGGCCGCAAAGCGAGGGGCTTTGGGCTTCTTCTTGCCTTCAAAGGGTAAAGATACGGTTAGGCGTCAAACTATTGGCATATCAGCCAAGTAATAGTTCCAGAGCAGGTGGATGACCCAAAAATCCGGAGGGGCTGGCCGATGCGCCATAGGCGCCCGCGACGAAGATAGCGATCAGATCGCCTTCCATGACTTTGGGCAGCGCCACCTTGTCCCCCAGCTTGTCGATCGGTGTGCAGAGGCATCCAACCACGGTTACCGCCTCCTCGGCCGCGGCCTGACCATAGCGATTGGCGACGGCCATCGGATAGTTGCGGCGCACCACCGTGCCGAAATTGCCGCTCGCCGCCAATTGGTGGTGCAGCCCGCCATCGACGACGACGAACGTCTCGCCCTGGCTCTGCTTCACATCGACAACGCGCGTCAGATAAACGCCCGCCTCGCCCACCAGCCAACGACCCAGTTCCATCGCGAACTCGCTGCCCGCCAAAATATCGGCCCGCGCTTGCAACGTCTGACCCAGCGCATCGCCGATCGGAACGATATCCAGCCGTTGATCGCCGGGGAAATAAGGGATGCCAAAACCGCCTCCCAGATTGACCAGCG
This sequence comes from Sphingobium sp. EP60837, assembly GCF_001658005.1. Classification (NCBI taxonomy): domain Bacteria; kingdom Pseudomonadati; phylum Pseudomonadota; class Alphaproteobacteria; order Sphingomonadales; family Sphingobiaceae; genus Sphingobium; species Sphingobium sp. EP60837. The sequence continues at coordinate 506,955 of NZ_CP015986.1, forward strand.
GTGGCGTCACGCCAACCTCATTCGACAATCGCGCTGCAAGGCCCACTGTCGCCGCCTGCGAGTCAATCAGCGCTTCCGCGTCCAGCGCCTGCGACCCGGCAAAGATGTGCCATCCGCGCCAGTCCGCTCCGGCGTCGATCAAGGACCGCGCAAGCCCCGCCGCCCGGTCGGCATCCACACCGAACGGCTTGGCTCCGCCGCCCATGCGCATGCCCGATCCTTTTAGGTCGAAATCGGGATTGACCCGCACCGCAAGCCGGGGCGTCCGTCCACGCTGCTCCGCAAGCGCAAGCGCCCGCCGCGCCTCCCCCTCAGACTCCAGATTCAGCGTGATCCCCGCATCGATCGCGGCGATCAGTTCATCATCTCGCTTCCCCGGACCGGCGAAGCTCACATGCGCTGCATCCATACCCGCTTCCAGCGCTCTGGCCGCTTCACCGCCCGACGCTACGTCAAATCCATCAACCAGCCGCGCCATCCGCTCCAGCAATGCCGGGTGCGGGTTGGCCTTCACCGCATAATGGATCGACAGTTCGGACGGCATGGCGTCACGCAGCGCCCGCACCTGCCACTCGACGATCCCCATGTCATAGACGAATAGCGGCGTATCCCCCGCTTCATCCACCAAACTCGCAGCGCCGCATCCGCCGATCAGCAGCATGCCCTCTTCGCTTTCGAAAAAGGGTGGAATGGGTCCCATCGGCTTCATCGGTCATATTCCTTGGCCAGCGCCACGCGATCAATCTTGCCATTGGGCGTGCGCGGGAAGTCCACAAGCCGGATGATCGTTCGGGGCTGCATGAAATTGGGCAATTCGGTCTTCAGCCGGACCTCCACCACCGCCTCCACTTCGACATCGTCCGACCGGATCAACAGCAGGACGGCCTGCCCCAGCCTGTCATCCTTGATCCCCAGGGCGACCGCTTCGGCAACGCCGGGCACGGCTACCGCTGCTTCCTCGATCTCCGTCGGGCTGATGCGATTGCCCGATGATTTGATCATCGCGTCATCGCGCCCGACGAAATAGAGAAGCCCCTGCGCATCCCGCCGCACGCTGTCGCCCGACCATACGGCCAAGCCTCCATAGCGCGAAGCTGGCGGCGCAGACCGGAATCGTTCCGAAGTTCGCTCCGGATCGCGCCAATAACCCTGCGCCACAAGCGGCCCGCAATGCACCAGTTCGCCGGTTTCCTCATCATCGGTAAGGCTGCCGTCCTGCCTCACGACCAATATCTCCGCATGCGGTATCGCCGACCCCATCGAGTCGGGATGGCTCTCGACCAAAGCAGGCGGCAGATAGGTCGATCGGAAGGCTTCGGTCAGCCCATACATCGGATAGAGATCGGCCTTGGGAAACAGGCTGCGCAGCTTAACCACCAGCGGCCGCGTAAGCGCCCCGCCGCTGTTGGTGAGACGCTTCAGCTTGCCCGCCACTTCGGGTTGCCAATCCAGTTCGGTTAGCTGCACCCACAACGGCGGCACCCCAGCTAATGTCGTGATATCCCGCCGATCGACCGACTTCATGACATCACGCGCCGTCAAATAGTCGAGCGGATAGACGCACCCACCCGCATACCAGGTGGAAAATAGCTGATTTTGCCCATAGTCGAAGCTGAAAGGCAGCACGCACAGCGTTCGGTCGTCAGCCCCCAGCTTCAAATAGCGCGCCACCGCCGCAGCGCCGAGCCAGAGATTGGCATGGCTCAGCATCACACCCTTAGGCCGCCCGGTCGATCCGCTCGTATAGAGTATCGCCGCCAGGTCATGCGGCCCGGCGTTCGACGGAGGCAGCGGGTCCCCGCCACTCATGGCGCAAGCCGCATCATCTTCCCGCAGCAGACGGCACTCGTCCGGAACGTCACCATCCGCCAGCGTATCCAGGCGACTCGCCGTGGCGATCAGAAGCTGCGTACCGCTGTCGGCCAAAATATGCGCAACCTGCGCGTGTTTCAGAAGCGGATTGACCGGCACATGGACCAGCCCGGCACGCGGCACGGCCAGCGGCATCAGCGCGGCGACGGGCCCTTTCGCGATCCAGCTTGCGACTCGCGCGCCTTTTTCCAGACCGAACCCCGCCAGCCAGGCGGCCAGCCGTCCCAGACTTTCTTCCAACTCCGCATAATTCTGCAGTCCCGACCGCCCGTCCAGCGCCGGGCGCATGGCGTCTCCCTGCAGCAGCAGATGGTCGATCGGCCGGACTTCCTCGCCATCGATCAAGGCGGCGCTGCTTAACTCCATTTCCAGACTTTTCACCTAAGGCAGAGGATGGTGCCGGGGAGATAATGATTTGCTGGTCACAAGGGAATATAGCACGATCGCCGATGCGCGAATGGCGCTCGCAGGACAGATGGAGCGCGCCGCGACACCATCGCTGTTCAACCGCATCGATTGGTTCGAATCTCTTCACAGCCATTGCTTTGCCCGGCAGCCCCTCCGCGCCCTGCAAGTGATCGAAGAAGAGGTGGAGGCATGGCTATTCCTGCTCTCTCCTTCGCCGGAACGGCAAAGCGCGCTCGCCAACTGGTATAGTTTCGCCTGGTCGCCGGTCTATCTCGGCAATCCGGACGCACCCACGCAGCGAAGGCTAGCGGAGGTGCTCGCGGCCGAGTTGTTCAAGACCGGCCGCCACATCGATCTTTATCCTGTCGCGGAGAATGCCGACATGCTGCTTGACGCCTTTCGGCGTAGCGGCTGGTTCGGGGTGCGGCGGCCGATGGGCGGGCGTCACCTGCTTCTCGTAAACGGCCGCGATTTCGCCACCTATTGGGCTGATCGTCCCAGTCGCCTGCGTAACCAGGTTCAGCGGAAGGCGCGCGCAGGCCGCTTCACTATCGATATTCGCCACGAAGTGACGGACGCGCTTTGGAACGATTATGTCGCGGTCCATGCGAGCAGTTGGAAACAGCCTGAGCCCGGCCTCCCCTTTCTTCGAGCATTGGCCGAACGCGAAGCTGCCGCCGGAACGCTCAGGCTGGGCTTTGCGAGGCTGAACGCGCAGCCGGTGGCGACACAGCTATGGACCGTCGAAAATGATGTGGCGCTGATCCACAAACTATCCCACGATCGCGCCTTCGACGGCGCATCGCCAGGCACGCTGCTCAGCCACGCGATGTTCGCCCATGCGATTGATCAGGATGGGGTGCAACTCATCGACTATGGCACCGGCGACAACAACTATAAGGCCGAATGGATGGAGCAGCGCCAGACTCTGTACCGGCTCGACTTCTTCAATCCGCGATTCGCCTCTACGTGGCTGCCTGCCGCGCGAACGGCCATTTCCGCCCTTGTGGGCTAGAGGCGGAACGATTAGGTAAGCCCCCCATCATGCGGGCGGAAACCTCTATGCCGGTCGACCGGACAAGCGACGTAAAAAACGCGATGCGCGATCTGCTGCGCGACGTGCTGGGCCTGTCACAGGATCGGGTCGATGCTTTCGATGCCGACACCCCGCTCTTTGGTGCGCTTCCGGAACTCGACTCCATGGCGGTCGCCACGCTTCTCACCGAAATGGAAGATCGCCTCGGCATCCTGATCGAGGATGACGATATCGACGGCGAGACGTTCGAGACATTCGGAACGCTGACCGCTTTCGCACAGGCGAAGGTCGCAGACTGAACCGTTATTAGCCGTCCCTGCTTGATAGGAACGATTCGACCGGCCTCCGTTCGCTCCCAGCGAAGTCGAGAAGCATCACGCATGACGCACCTCGACTTTGCTCACACGAACGGAGATTGAGCTACGCCCGCCAGGGCCTTACTCCGCCGCCAGCGCTTCGAAATCCGCTTCGGCCAGGAATTTCTCCACATCCAGCGCCGCCATGCAGCCCATGCCGGCCGCCGTCACCGCCTGACGATAAATCTTGTCGCTGACGTCACCCGCAGCGAACACGCCCGGAATGGCCGTACGGGTCGTGCCCGGCTCCACCAGCAGATAGCCTTCATCCATCGGCAGCTTGTCCACGAACAGCTCGGTCGCGGGCTGATGTCCGATTGCGACGAAAGCACCATCGGTCTCGATATGCGACGCCTTGCCCGTGACCGTATCGATCAGGTCCACACCGACCAGCCCTTCCGGGTTGCCGCCGCCGACGAACCGATCGATCTTCTGGTTCCAGAGCACCTTGATGTTCGGATGCGCGAACAGCCGCTGCTGCAGGATCTTCTCCGCGCGCAGCGAGTCGCGGCGGTGGATCAGTGTCACGTCATGGCTGTGGTTGGTAAGGTATAGCGCCTCCTCGACCGCGGTATTGCCGCCGCCGATCACCACCACTTTCTTTCCGCGATAGAAGAAGCCGTCGCAGGTGGCGCAGGCGGACACGCCCTTGCCCTGCAACAACTGCTCACCCTCTGCGCCCAGCCACTTCGCCTGCGCGCCGGTCGCGATCACTAGGCTGTCCGCATAATAGACGGTGCCGCTATCGCCCTTCAGCCGGAACGGACGATCGGACAGATCGACGTCGATGATCTGGTCATACATCATCTTAGCGCCGACATGCTCGGCCTGCGCCTGCATCTGCTCCATCAGCCAGGGCCCCTGGATCACATCGCGAAAGCCGGGATAATTCTCGACATCGGTGGTGATGGTCAACTGCCCGCCCGGCTGCATGCCTTGCACCACGATCGGCGCCAGACCTGCGCGCGCGCCATAAATGGCGGCGGAAAGCCCGGCCGGACCCGACCCCAGGATCAGCATGCGTGTGGAATGGGTGGCAGTCATCAGATTCCCCATATCTTGGATTCGTTCGTCGGGAGGACATAAGCAGCACGGCCCGGCGCGCAACCCCGACAATGGCATGGATTTCCTTGGGACGGCGGAAGCTGCCCTCCCCTAACCGTCAATCCATCACGTTGGGCAGGTCCTCAAACCCCTTGCGCAGCGCCGCTGACCAGCTGTGCGACAGCAGTTGAAACTCCTCATTATCCGCCTCGATGCGGGTACGGACGCGAAAGTCAAACTTGTCCCGCTCGATCACCGTCAGGTCGAGCGGCATGCCGACCGACAGGTTGGACCGCAGGGTGGAATCCATCGACACCAGCACCGCCTTGGTCGCATCCTCCAGCGTCGTGTCGCGCTTGATGATCCGGTCCAGAATCGGTTTGCCATATTTATGCTCACCGATCTGGAAGAAGGGCGTATCCTCCGTCGCCTCGATGAAATTACCCGCCGAGTAGATCAGGTAGAGGCGCGGCTTGCCTCCCCGGCGCTGTCCCGCCACCAGGATCGACGCATCGGCGCCTGCACCCTGCATTTCGATGGTGCTGCGATAATGATGCTGCATCTCGCTCATGGCGTCACCGACCAGCTGCGCCGCGCGGTGCATCGTCGCGCAATTGAGGATGCTTTCCACCTCAGGATCGAGCTGCGAATCCTTGATTGCTTGGCCCAGCATCGTCTTGACGCCCTGGGTGATCGACAAATTGCCCGAACATAGGAGGACCATCGCCCGCTCGCCTGGAACGCTATAGGTGAAGCTCTTCCGGAACCGCGCAATATTGTCCATACCCGCATTGGTGCGGGTGTCGGACAGCATGACCAGTCCCCGATCGACGCGCACCGCCACACAATAGGTCATCGCCCAGGGGGCTCCTATATCCGTTCAACCCTGCGAGGTGGTTGGCTGAAGGCTTTGTTGCTGCTGCCGTTGCAGCTGCCTTTCTTCCACCCCTTCCTCCGCCTGCGCGATCCGGACGTCCGCGTCAATCCAGATATCTCCCGCCACCGTCACCGACCCCCGGATCGGAGCCGCGGCATGGGCGTCGAGTCCTGACGCAAGGCGCAGATAGCGTTCGGTCACGCAAACCCGGTTGGAAGGATCGAAGCCGACCCATCCCAGATCCGGTACTAATGCTTCGACCCACGCATGGGTTTCATGCAGCGCAACCCCGCCCCGCGCCAGAAGATAGCCGGTCACATAGCGTGCCGCGATGCCGATCGACCGGGCCGCCGCGATAAATATCTGCGCATGATCCTGGCAGACCCCGGCGCCCAACGCGAAAGAGTCCGCTGCGGTGGTGCTGGAGTTCGTAACGCCGCTGCGATAGGCGACCGCATCGCTGACCGCCGCCGACAACGCATGAAGCCGGGCCAGCGTGCCACCTGCTTCCGGCAGCGATCTTGCCATCGCTCGGATTGCGTCGGACGCGCGGGTCAGTCGTGTCTCTCGCAGGAAATAGGCCGGCGGCACGGCTCCGTTCAGCCGGCCCAGCATGCCGTTGGTGTCGCAGGTTTCAACCAGTCCTTCCGCCACGATGACGGCGTCATCCAGCCGGTCGTGCCGGATCCAAACCGCCTCCATCTCGCCAAAGCTGTTGCGCCGAAACGGCTCCACGGGGTCGCCATTCACGCTCACCTGCCAATCCAGCACCTTCTGCGCGCGCGTATCGATCGGCGCGAGTTTCAGCCGCATCGCGACGCGGCCAGCTGAAGCGGCATAGTGATAAATGGTCTGATGGCGGACCAGCAACTTCACTGTGCCCTGTCTCCTTCAGCCGAAATGATAGGTTCGGGCGATTTCCGCGCCCAGCCTGTTGGTCATCCGCAACCCGCTCTGCACCGTTTCATGCAGGCCGACACGGAAAATCTCCCCGCTGTCCAGCTGTTCCAGATCTGTTACCATCTGCCGCACGGTTTCATGGCACGCGCCTCGGCTGTCGTGCCAGCCCGCGAGCCGGTTAAGGCGGTAGGCGAGCTGATCGTAGCAATAGGCAACGCTGCGCGGAAACAGGCGGTTGAGCATCAGGAAATCGGTGATCTGCCAGGGCGTATAGGTGCCGCCATAGACATGATGATAGGCGCGCGCACCCGACAGCGCATAAAGCACCGACGTCCACTGATAATGGTCGCGATTGCCCCCAATCACCTCAGTTTCGGGCAACAGCACATAATATTTGACGTCCAACAGCCGCAAGGTCATCTGCGCCCGCTCCAGCGCAGACCCCGTGCGCAGGAAATCATGCCCCTCATTGCGCAACTGCCCCGAATGCGCCGCCCCGCGAAAGGTCATGACCCGCGTCTTGACCCAGTCGATCAGCGCGGGAAGCTGCTGCCGCGCCTCCCCCACATCATAGCTGTCCAGCTTGCGCCATCCTTCGTTTAGCGCCTCCCACATGTCCTGCGTCAACATGGTGCGCGCCGACTTCGCATTGGCGCGCGCCTTGAGAAGGCAGGACCGGATGGAACTGGGATTGTCGAGGTCCAACATCAGGTAGGAAACAGCATCGCTTTCCGTCACCTGCACGCCTTCGGGAAAGACGCGGCTACCGTTGCCCGTGGCCCGCACGACAGACCGCCATTCATCGCGATGGTGCGCCCCGGGCAGAATCGCCATGCGCTGCCCCATCGTCAGCAGGCGGGCGGTAGCCTCCGCGCGTTCCATATACCGCGCCATCCAGAAGAGGTTTTCGGCGGTCCGGCTCAGCATGCAGCAAGTTCCCGGTCAAACGTGAACTTGGGTGTGCCGCGATTGGGCTCAGGGGGAGCCGAACATGGTGCTGTTCGAGAAGCTTGGAACGAGTCATGCGCCTCATTCCAACGCAGCGTGTTTAAAGCACGTGAGCACCGTAAGCGCAAAACAGTGCCATTTGCAGGCCGCACTGGGCCAGATCGCCGCACACCCACCATCAATCCTGCAACACCCATGTATCCTTGACCCCACCCCCCTGGCTGGAGTTCACCACCAGCGACCCTTCTGTCAGTGCAACACGCGTCAGCCCGCCGGGCACCAGCCGGATCTGCTTCCCAACCAGGCAATAGGGCCGGAAATCCGCATGCCGCCCCACCACCGCCGCCGGTCCCAGCGTCGGCACGGTGGACAGGTCCAGCGTCGGCTGGGCAATGAATTCGCTTGGATTGGCGCGGATGCGGTCGGCATAGGCGGCGATCTCGTCCTTGGTCGATTTGGGACCGATCAACATTCCATAGCCGCCCGATCCATGCACCTCCTTCGCCACCAGTTCGTGCAGATGCTCCAGCACATAGGCGCATTCGTCCGGCTTGCCGCACTGCCATGTCTGGATGTTGTCCAGGATCGGCTGCTCGCCCAGGTAAAAACGGATCATTTCCGGCACATAGATATAGACCGCCTTGTCGTCGGCGATCCCTGCACCGGGCGCGGAAGCCAGCGTCACTCCGCCATTGCGATAGACGTTGAAGATGCCCGGAATGCCGAGCAGGCTGTCAGGCCGAAACACCAAAGGATCGATATATTCGTCGTCGATCCGGCGGTAGATGACGTCCACCTGTTTCGGGCCGAGCGTCGTCTTCATCCAGACGCGCTCCTCATCGACGAACAGGTCGGCAGGCTCCACCAACTCGATCCCCATCAGGTCGGCAAGGAAGCTATGCTCATAATAGGCGCTGTTAAGCGATCCCGGCGTTAGGAGCACTACCACCGGATCGCCCTTGCAGGCAGGCGGCGCGACTTCCTTCAGGCTCTTTAGCAACTCGGCGGGATAATCATCGACCGGCGCTACCAGCCCCTGCCCGAATAGCTCGGGGAACATGCGCGTCATGATCTCGCGATTTTCGAGCATGTAGGACACGCCCGAAGGCGTGCGGCAGTTATCCTCCAGCACTTCAAAGCGCTTGGGACCAGTGCGCACGATGTCGATTCCGACGATATGGCTGTAAACTTTCCCCGGTGGCGTGAAATCCGCCATTTCGGCCAGATAGGCGCTATTCTGATAGATGATGTCGGCCGGCATGATGCCCGCCTTCACGATTTCACCGCGATGATAGACGTCATGCAGGAAAGCGTTCAACGCCCGCGCCCGCTGGCGAATGCCGCGATCCAGCACGCGCCACTCCTGCGCGGTGAAGATACGCGGCAACAGGTCGAAGGGGATCAGCCGTTCCGGATCCCCGCCCTCCCCATAAACAGCGAAGGTAATGCCGATCCGGCGAAAGATCGCCTCCGCTTCCTCCAATCGACGATTGAGCCCGGCAATGCCTGTTCGCTCCACCCAACTCTGCACTTCCGCATAGCAGGGGCGTAGCGGACCATCGGGCTCAAACATTTCGTGGAAGGGCAAAGTGTCGATCCTCCCTCGGGGGCGCCCCCGGTTGTGCATTGCAACATTAGTGCAACGCACGTGCGTGATTGCAAGCTCTAAAACGTAAGCGCGCCTGAAGCTGCCGATATTTTTTGCGCCTGCACGATGCAGAGAGAATTTGCGTGAGGGCCTCAAACCCCGTTGACCCCACCGATCCTGCTGCTTATAGCGCCGCCTCACCGCAGGGCCGCAGCCCGGCGCAGCCCTTGGGGCGGAGTAGCTCAGCTGGTTAGAGCAGCGGAATCATAATCCGCGTGTCGGGGGTTCAAGTCCCTCCTCCGCTACCATTTCACCTTCATGCAATCAGCAGAAATGGCCAGCGAAGGCGGCTATTGGCCTTAGCGTCCGGCGGGCGGCGTATCGCATCCCTGCCCATCCAAGCGCAGTGTCCATTTCAACGCGCCCAGCAGCATCTTCTGATAGGCTGGCTCGGCATAGGATTGCGCCGTATGGCCGAGGCCGGAATAAAGAACCCGCCCCTTGCCGACGCAGTGCCACCAGGCGATCGGGTGATCCTTGCCCATGCGAAGGTCGGTGCCGAACATGCCCTCCGGATTGTAGCTTCCTTCATCCAGCGTCGCGAGCACATGATAACCAGCTTTGCGCGACGGCTTGTCAAAGGAATACCATTCATCCGTGCGCGTCCAGATGGACGGCAAAGCGCGGGTAGCGGGATGGATGCGGTCCTCGACCATCACCCGCGCCTTCTGGAACTGCGGCGACATGGGATGGCCGATGAAGTTCGTCCCGATCACCTCATGGGCATACCAGGCCCAACCCTTATGCGAACTGTCGCCGCTGGCATGGATGGCGAGGAAGCCGCCGCCCTTCTCGACAAAGGCTTTGAACGCTGCTTGCTGTTCGGGCGTGAAGACGTCGCCGCTCACATTGTTGAACAACACGGCGTCGAAGCGTGACAATATGTCGGGGCGGAAAACAGCGCCATTTTCGGTCTGGAAAGCGCCCCATCCATTCTCCCGCGTGAAGCGGGCGAAGAGGCTGTTCGCAGCCGGGATCGCCTCCTCATGCCGGAAAGCATTGGTCTTTGAGAAGATGAGTATCGCGGGACGCTTGATCTGCGCGGGCAGCGGCGGCGGAACACTCTCATGATCATGCTTGCCGCCCAGGGCCACGCGCTGGATCAAGTCCCAGTTCATCGCGACGGAGATTGCAACCCAGGCCGCCAGGGCGAGCAGGCCCCATAAGAGTAGCTTCTTGATCCTGCGAAACATCGACTAGCCCCTCGTCCGCGCGCTGATCGCCTCAGCCGCTTGCTCAGATTTCCAGCTGAGACCCCAACTCGACCACCCGGTTCGTCGGCAGTTTGAAGAAGGCCATCGGGCTTTCCGCATTGCGCACCATCCAGGCGAACAGCCGTTCGCGCCAAATCGCCATGCCGGGACGCGACGAGGGCACCAGCGTCTCCCGGCTGAGGAAATAGCTGGTGTCAGCCACGCCGATCGGCCCACCGCAATCGCGCACCGCCTTCATGGCCGCCGGCACATCGACATTTTCCATGAAGCCGTGGCGCAGGATCAGGCGGTAAAAGCCCGCCCCATGATCTTCCGCGCTCGTTCGCCCCTCGAAGGGCAGATGCGGCACATCTTCGGTGCGCACGGTCAGGATGATGTTGCGCTCATGCAGGATGCGGTTGTGCTTCACATTATGGAGCAGCGCGGGCGGCACGCCCTCCGTCGTCGATGACAGAAAGATCGCCGTTCCCGGCACCCGCTTCAGCGACGCCCCGGCCGATTTGATGAACAGCTCCAGATCCATGGCGTCTTCACGCAGATAATTGCGCATGATTCGCCGCCCCGTTGCCCAGGTCGTCAGCACTAGGAAGGACACGGCTGCCACCAGCAGCGGGAACCAGCCACCGTCCGGGATCTTCGTCGCGTTCGACAGGAAATAGGCGCCGTCGATAACCAGGAACAGGCCGGTCACCAGCCCCGCCAGCACGGGGTTCCAGCGCCACACGCTGAATGTCAGCGCGCCCATCATGCAACTGGTGATGACCATCGTGCCGGTGACCGCGATGCCATAAGCCGCCGCCAGGCGGCTCGAACTGCCAAAGCCCAGCACCAGCAGGATGACCAGCGCCAGCAACGTCCAATTGATGATCGGAACGTAGATCTGCCCTGCCGCCGACGCACTGGTGTGCAGGATGCGCAGGCGCGGCAGGAAACCCAGCTGCACCGCTTGACGCGTGACGGAAAATGCGCCGGAAATCACTGCCTGGCTCGCGATGACCGTTGCTAACGTCGCCAATATCACCAACGGCAACCGCGCCCATTCCGGCGCGAGCAGGAAGAATGGATTTTGCGCCGCCTCCGGATGGTCGAGCAGCAAAGCCCCCTGCCCCAGATAGTTCAGCATCAGGCACGGCAGCGCGGCGTACAGCCAGGCGATGCTGATCGCCCTGCGTCCGAAATGCCCCATATCAGCGTAAAGCGCTTCCGCACCCGTTACCGCTAGCACCACCGACCCAAGCGCCAGAAAGGCGAGCTTTGGATCGAGCTGGAAGAAATGCAGCGCCCACCAGGGATTGACGATCGACACGATCTCCGGATGCCGCAGGATATTGGTGACGCCCAGGACCGCGAGAACCAGGAAATACACCGCCATGACCGGCCCGAACAGCGCGCCGACCTTCGCCGTGCCGATGCTCTGGATCACGAACAGGGCGATCAGGATCACGATGGCAATGGGCAGCACCAGCGGCGTTAGCCCCGCCTGGACGACCGTCAGCCCCTCCACCGCCGACAGCACGGAAATCGCGGGCGTGATGATCGCATCGCCATAGAAGAGCGCCGTCGCCAGCACCCCTAGCACCGCGATCGTCGGGGTCCAGCGCGTCTCGCCCATCCTGCGACCGATCAGCGCCAACAGCGCCATGCTGCCACCTTCGCCATGATTGTCTGCGCGCATGACGATGAACACATATTTCACCGTGACGATCAGCATCATGGTCCAGAAGATCAGCGACAGCACGCCATAGATGTGGGCGGAATCGACGGTCAGCGGATGATGGCCGACGAAACTTTCCTTCAACGCATAGAGCGGCGAGGTGCCGATATCGCCGAACACCACGCCCAGCGCCCCCAGCGCCAGCGCGGGTAGCGGACCATGCTCTCCATGGCTGCCGCCACTCGTCGCCACGTCTTTGTCAGCCATAAGGCAGGTAACCCCCGAGTCCGGTGGCCGCCTATGCCACAGGCCGGGATGACAACGCCATGGGGGACGCATGCGTGCGATAAATAATGTCCCTCTCAGTCGCGTGAATGTCATCCCTGCCTCTTGTCAGCCCCAGGAAAGCGCGCCAATGACGGCTGCAACTTGGATTGAGGGGATTGCTGGCTGATGAGCCATTATGACGTTCTGATCGTCGGCGCGGGGCACGCGGGTGCTCAGGCAGCTATTTCGCTGCGTCAGCTGGGCTTTGAAGGCACGGTCGCGATGATCGGCGACGAAAAGGACCCGCCTTACGAGCGGCCCCCGCTGTCGAAGGAATATTTCGCCGGCGAAAAGACTTTTGAACGCATCCTGATCCGCCCCGCCAGCTTCTGGGACGATCGCAAGATCGACATGCTGCTCGGCCATCGCGTGAAAGCCGTCGATCCTGTCGCAAAGACCGTCACGGCGGGTGATCAGCAGATCGGCTATGGCAAGCTCATCTGGTGCACCGGAGGCAGCCCGCGCATGCTGACCTGCAACGGCGCGGACGCTGAAGATGTCCATGCCGTCCGCCGCCGCGACGATGTCGATGCGATGATGGCGAAGCTCGATCATACCAATCATGTGACCGTGATCGGCGGCGGCTATATCGGCCTGGAAGCGGCCGCCGTACTCAGCAAGTTCGGCAAGAAGGTCGTGCTCCTGGAAGCGCTCGACCGCGTGCTTGCGCGCGTCGCTGGCGAGGACCTCTCCCGCTTCTACGAGGCGGAGCATCGCGCCCACGGCGTCGATCTGCGCACCGGCGCAAAGATGGATTGCATCGAGGTGACCGACGGCAAGGCCACCGCCGTGCTGATGCAGGATGGCGAGCGGATCGCAACCGACATGGTTATCGTCGGCATCGGCATCATCCCCGAAACCGGCCCGCTGATCGCTGCGGGCGCAGCGGGCGGCAACGGCGTCGATGTCGATGAATATTGCCGCACCAGCCTGCCCGACATCTATGCCGTGGGCGATTGCGCGTCGCACGCCAACCGCTTCGCCCGTGGCGCGCAGATTCGCCTTGAATCGGTCCAGAACGCCAATGATCAGGCCAAAACCGCTGTCCAGCACATATTGGGCAAGGAAGAAGCCTATGACGCGGTGCCCTGGTTCTGGTCGAACCAATATGATCTGAAGCTCCAGACCGTCGGCCTCTCGACCGGTCATGACCAGACCATCCTGCGGGGCGACCCCGCCAACCGCAGCTTTTCGGTTCTTTACCTCAAGGCCGGCAAGCTGATCGCTCTCGACTGCGTCAATTCGGTCAAGGATTATGTCCAGGGCCGCGCCCATGTGGTTTCCGGCGCGCTGCTCGACCAGGCGCAACTCGCCGACGCCTCCGTGCCGCTGAAGGAAGTGGACCTCGCCTGACGGGCGCGACCGGGGGCGCCCGTCCATCATGCTGAACTCGTCTCTGCATGACGGTAGCGGTTAAGCGCCCCTACCGCGCAAACCGCCGGAAAAAGCTGTCCTTGTTCCACTGCGGCCGCTTATCCTCATTGGCGACCCGCAGCGTCACCGCCGTCACATAATCGTTCAACTTCACCGACTCACCCGGCATCACCGGCTGTTTCGTGTCGTCGAAGGGCGAATGATAGATATTCGCGCGCCAGGACTTCTCCACCTCCGCTTCGGGCGTTCCCGCCTTGAACCCATATTTGAAGAAGAGCGCCGGAATTCCCGCACGAATGAAGCTATATTGGTCCGACCGGATGAAGACATTGCGGTCCGGAAAGGGATCGGGCGTGATCGGCAATTGCATCTGTGCGCTCACCGCCGCCGCCTGCTGACCCAGGCTACTTTGGTCATAGCCGATGGGCGTCACGCTGGTCAGAGGGAAGATCGGCAGCGCCATGTCGAAATTGAGGTTGGCGACCATCGCACCGCGCGACACCGTCGGCCGCTCCGTGAAATATTCCGACCCCAACAGCCCCCTTTCCTCCCCCGTGACGATCGCAAACAATATGGAACGCCGGGGCTTCACCTCACCCGCCTGCAGGTTGCGAGCGATTTCGATCAAGCTTGCGACCCCCGACGCATTGTCGAAGGCCCCATTATAGATCGCATCGCCCTTCATCGGCGTACCCACGCCATAGCCATCGAGATGCGCCGACAGCACGACATACTCACGGGCCAAGCGCCTGTCCGAACCAGGCAGGACGGCGAGGAGGTTGAAGCCAGTCAAATCGGCTCGCCGCGCGGCCGTTCTCACCCTCAACCGCTGCGCCAACACAAAGCTCGGCACCGCCGCAGAACTGTCCGCTGCTTTCGCGAGGTTGGCGAAATCATGCCCCGACCCCTCAAACAGCATGGCCGACTTGTCCGGGTCCAGTTGCGCGCTGAGGAAAGGCGTTGGACTGTCCCGCAGAGCGGCGTCCTTGAAATAGAGCGCAGGCTGCGCCGACAGCGCGATCCGCCGCGCCCAGGGTATCTCCACCTGCTTGGGCGTCACCAGCGTGATAAGCCCCACCGCCCCCCGCCGCGCCAGCCAGCTCGCCCGCTCCGACCGGGCATGGGATTTGAGCGCACCTGAAATCGTCGCGGGACCGCCGGAAATAACGACGACGATCTTCCCTTTGACGTCGATCCCCGCAAAATCATCATGTCCGGCTTCAGGCAGGTGCAGCCCGTAACCTGCGAAGACCAAAGGCGCGTCCAACGTCTCCGGGACCGGCCCCCCGCTACCGGAAAGGATCAGGTCGCTTGGGATAGCGAGCGCTCTGTCCCCGGCAGGACCCGCCAGCACCGCGCTGCTGCCGTCGGCAAGGATCGTCTGTTCGACAAAGTCGATGGGCTGGCGATAGCCGTCGCTACCCGCAGGCTTCAGCCCGAGTGCCCGGAACTGATCGACGACATAGGACGCCGCGCGCTCGAATCCGCGTGATCCGGTTGCCCGTCCCTCATTGGCATCGCTCGCCAAAGTCTCGACATGCGCCCACCATTGCCCCGCGCGATCGGCTGCAGCCCCCTGCGCCGAGGCGCCCAGCAAAGCCAATGAAAAACAGGGCAAAAGCATGCGCATCCAAATTCCCTCATATTTTTGAGGATGAAAAGCGATCATGCCTCTTCCCTTCCGACGAACAAGCAGAAACGAACCGCCATCTCCACTTGCCGCTGAAAAAGGCGGCGCTATCACCTTGAGCGCATAGATTAATTTGATGAGAGGTTGGCGCCGTGGCAGGTGGATGGAAAAGCAAAGCCTGGCTGGTCGCGCCCTTCGCCGCCCTGCTCGCCACGCCTGCGGCGGCGACGACGCGCGGCTATACGATCACCAGTTTCGATGCGATCCGGGTTGATGCCCCCGTAGAGGTGATCATCACCACCGGCGCGGGCGCGTCCGCAAGGGCGGACGGGGATCAGGCCCTGCTCGACCGCCTAAAGGTGGACGTCTCCGGCCGACTGCTGATTGTGCGAATGGATCGCGCGCGCCCTGGCGAAAAATCGGGCGGCCGCGCTACCGTCAGGCTGTCCACCGGCACATTGGAAAGGCTGGTCCTGACAGGCGGCGGCTCGATTTCGGTCAGCCGCATGAAAGGGCTCCGCGGCGACATCCTCCTGGGCGGCAATGGCGACGTCAGCGTCGCGGCGGTCGATGTCGATCAACTCAATCTTGGCCTCGCAGGCGCGGGCCGCGCGACGCTGGCAGGTCGAGCGGCGATCGCCTCGGTCCGGGTGAACGGCCCCGGCGCGGTGGCGGCAGAAGGACTCCGGGTCCGGCAGGCGACGGTAGGGAATGACGGACCGGGAAATGTCGTTTTGACCGCAGACGTCACGGCGAAGGTCATGGCGTCGGGCTCGGGCGATGTGACCATCATGGGCAAGGCCGAATGCCAGGTCGATAACCGCGGCACCGGCCGGATATCCTGCGGCGGCGAGGCTTATTGAGCCTGCATGACCATCAAAAACATCAAACCATGATCCCGAAACTTCTCACCCGTTCGGGCTGAGCCTGTCGAAGCCGCCTTCCTTTGGAAAAGGGTAAAACCCTTCGACATGCGATTGAGACAAGCAGCGCATTGCGACAGGGCGAACGGGCGTGTTGAAGTCAAACCATCTGCCACCCAATCCCAAGTCCGCTTTCCTTATCAAAGTCTTTACCGCACCACCGCTAGGACCAGAAGCCAACTAAAACCGCCGGATTTTCCGATGTTCGCTCGTTGCCTTCTTCTCTTCCTTTTCCTCGCCTCGCCGCAGACCGCGAATGCGCAGGTCGCGGTTGCGGTCGCGGATAGTGGCGACACCGGCTGGATGATCGTCTGCGCCCTGCTGGTGTTGCTCGCCGCGCTGCCGGGGCTGCTGCTGCGTAACGCGGGGCTGGTCAACGTGCGCAGCGCCCTATCGGTGGCCGCCCAAGGCATCGCTGTCGCTGCAGGCGCATCGCTGGCCTGGGCGATTGCGGGCTATAGCCTAGCCTATGCTCCAGGAAGCAGTTGGCTGGGTGGCGGCGCAAACCTGCTGCTCGCCAATCTCGGCTCTCTTCGCCAAGGGCTGACCATCCCGGAATCCGCCTTCGTCCTCTTCCAGATGGCGCTCGCCCTGCTCGCCGCCTGCCTCCTGCCCGGCGCGACGGCGGAGCGGGCGCGGTTCGGTTGGATGGCGGGGCTTGCGCCCCTCTGGCTGCTTATCGTTTACGCCCCGCTGGCCCATGCCATCTGGGGCGGGGGCTGGCTTGCGGAGTTCGGCGTCATCGATTTCGCGGGCAGCCTCGTTATCCACATGAGCGCGGGATTTTCCGCGCTGGCGCTGTCCCTGATCCTCGGCCGCCGTCGAGCTTCGCCGGTTGCGAGCCATGCGCCGGTACTCAGCCTCGCTGGCGGCGCACTGATCTGGATCGGCTGGGCGGGTATCGTTGGCGGCTGGGCGCTAGGCGCAACCGACGACGCCGCTGCCGCCATCCTGAACACACATTTCGCGGCTTGCGCGGGAGCGCTGGCCTGGATGCTGGCAGACCGTGTCGCCACCGGGCGCGTGAGCGCCACCGGGGCGCTGTCTGGCGCAGTCGCGGGCTTGGTCGCCATCTCCGCTTCCGCGGCCTTGGCCGGCACGGGCGGCGCGATGCTGATTGGTCTCATCGCGGCGATTCTCTGCCGCGCCGGGAAAGCGATGCTCGGCAACCGGATCGATGACCCGGCAAGCATTTTCCTGCTCCACGGCGTTGCTGGCCTGATAGGCGCGCTGTTGCTGCCGCTATTTGTTCAGCCCTTGCTCGGCGGCGTCGGTTTTGAAGGTGACATCAGTCTGCGCGCCGTCATGCTCAGCCAGTTTGCAGGCGTCGCCGTCGTCGCACTGTGGTCAATGGCCGGAACAGCGATAGCGGCACTGTTGCTCTCCGTCGCATTGCCGATGCGTCTCACTTCGCAAGAGGCCACGGAGGGCCTCGACCAGATCGATCATGGCCAACAGGGCTGGGACTTCCGCTAGGTTCATGACGACCGCCGTCGGCATCTTCGCTCATCAGGAGGAGCGGCGGATCGGCGCTTGCCTCGCGTCTCTTCCACTGGATCGGCCAAATACCTGCTATCATATACTGGTGAACGGATCGACCGACGCTACCGCTGCGCGCGCGCGGAATGCGGCGGGGAATCGTGCGAATGTGCTGGTGCACGACATTGCAACCGGCGGAAAATCCCGGACCTGGAATCACTTCGTCCACGACCTGCTCGGTGGCGGCGAGGACGCCGTCATCTTTCTGGATGGAGACGCGGAAATCGCGCCCGGCTCGATCGACGCGTTGGTGAGAAGGCTTGGGAAAGGGCAGGCAAATGCAGCTGCGGGCATGCCGCGCAATGGCCGTATGGCAACCCACTACCGCCGCCTCCTGCGCGACGAAGGCGGGCTCTTCGGTGATCTTTATGCGCTGTCAGGCAGCTTCGTCGATCGCATTCGTTCGCGCGAGTTGCGCCTCCCGCAAGACCTGATCGGGGATGACGGGCTGGTGGCCGCCTGGGCGCACACTGACCTGGGAACCGACGCCGCCTGGAATCGCGATCGCGTCATCGCCTGCGAGGATGCGGGCTTCCTCTGCGAACCCGTGCGCCTCACCAGCCCCGCGACCTGGCGGATGCAATATCGCCGGATGATCAACTATTCGGTCCGCTTCTTCCAGAACCGGATCGTGTCGGACATCATGGGCCGGGTAGGGCCGGATGGCCTGCCGGACGAACTGCGGGATCTCTATCCGCTATGGCTCCCCCGCTTCACGCCCCGCTCCGGGCCGACAGGTTGGTTCGACCGCAAGGCGCTCGCGCGGATGCGGGCAGCCGCTTAGCGGTCCTTGCCCGCCAGTTCCTTGTTGATGAACAACGCCAGCCCGGTGACGATCGCGCCAGAGAGCAGATAAACGCCCGAAGCCGCCAGCCCAAAGGTTACCGACAGCGCAAGCGCCACCAGCGGTGCGAACCCCGCGCCCACCAGCCAGGCAAGGTCCGACGTCAGCGCCGACCCGGTATAGCGCGTCGCCGTCGAAAAGTTGGACGCCACCACGCCGGACGACTGGCCGAAGCTCAGGCCCAGCAGCATGAACCCCAGGATCATGAAAGCGATCTCAGCCAATTCCCCGCCGTTCAGCAGCAGCGGCGCGGCGATGCTGAAAATGCCAATGCCCAGCGCCGACCAGGCCAGCAGCTTGCGCCGCCCCACCATGTCCGCGACGAAGCCCGACACGATAATCGCCAGCACCCCGACAGTCGCGCCGATCGCCTCGATCACCAGGAACCGCTCCAGCGGCTGCTTCGTGTAAAGCGCGATCCAGGACAGCGGGAACACCGACACCATATGGAACAGCGCAAAGCTCGCCAGCGGAGCGAAGGCGCCGATAATGATGTTCCGCCCGTCGCTCCGCACCGTCTCCAGCACCGGCGAGGGCTGCAGCTCGCGCGCCTCGAACAGCCGCTCGAACTCATGGGTCACCACGATCCGCAGCCGGGCAAACAGCGCCACCACATTGATCGCGAACGCCACGAAGAAGGGATAGCGCCAGCCCCACTCAAGGAAGTCGGCCCGTGACAGCACCGAAAGGAAGAAGGCGAAGAGCCCGCTCGCCACCACCAGCGCCAGCGGTGCGCCCAGCTGCGGCATCATCGCATACCAGCCGCGCTTGTTCTGCGGCGCGTTGAGCGACAGCAGCGAAGCCAGCCCGTCCCATGTCCCGCCCAGCGCCAAGCCCTGCCCCGCCCGGAATATCGCCAGCAGCACCGCCGACCATATCCCGATCGTCTCATAGCCGGGCAGGAAGGCGATGAACGCGGTCGATCCACCCAACAGGAACAGCGCGATGGTCAGCTTCACCCCTCGCCCATAGGCACGATCGACCGCCATGAAGATGAAGGACCCGATCGGCCGAGTGATGAACGCCAGCGCGAAGATGGCGAATGACCAGAGCGTGCCCGCTAGCGGGCTGAGATAAGGAAAGACATGCGCCGGAAACACGATGCACGACGCGATCGCATAGACGAAGAAGTCGAAAAATTCCGACGTCCGCCCGATGATCACGCCAATCGCGATCTCGCCGGGGGCGACGCGATGATCGCGCGCGGTTACCTGGCGGGCATCGCGCTCCAGCGATGTGGAGGATGGCGTGGTGGTCGCGGCGTTCATCGGTTCGGACAGGCCTTCATGCTGCGGGAACGATCCATGCCAAACATCGTTGCAGCATAGCGAATCGTCCCGGTGGTCGAAAGGCCATTGCCCTATTTTGCGCCTGCGAGGGGATAGGACAAAAGGTCCAATGTCGATCCCGGAGAAGCCCTCCTATGCGGGCTGCATGACTGCGCGTCCTGCCCGCCTCTCTCCCGCATTTTTGCGCCGATTCGCGCCTTTGCTGCTGCTTCCCCTGGGGGCGTGCAACTGGGTGGTCATGTCGCCCGCCGGCGATGTCGCGGTGCAGCAGCGGGACTTGATCCTCATCTCTACCCTGCTGATGCTGCTCATCATCCTGCCGGTCATGGCGATGACGATCTGGTTCGCCTGGCGTTACCGGGAACAGGCGCAGGCGAAGGATTATGACCCCGATTGGGACCATTCGACCAGCCTCGAACTGCTGATCTGGTCCGCCCCGCTGCTGATCATCATCGCGCTGGGCGCCATCACCTGGACCAGCACCCATCTTCTCGACCCCTACCGCCCGATCGAACGCATCGATTCTGCGCGCAAGGTCGATCCCGCCGCCAAGCGGCTCCAGGTCGAAGTCGTGGCGCTCGACTGGAAATGGCTGTTCATCTACCCGGAACTGGGCATCGCGACCGTCAATGAACTGGCCGCGCCGGTTGATCAGCCGATCGAGTTCAAGATTACCTCGGCCACGCTGATGAACAGCTTCTTCGTGCCCGCGCTCGCCGGGCAGATCTACGCCATGCCCGGCATGCAGACGGTCCTCCACGCCGTCGCCAACAAGCCCGGCAATTTCGAAGGCTTCTCCGCCAACTATTCCGGCGCGGGCTTCTCCAACATGCGCTTCCGCTTCAAGGCGATGGATCGGGCCGGCTTCGATCGCTGGGTCGCTCAGGTGAAAGCCAGCAAGGCCAAGCTCGACCGCGCGGCCTATGTGAAGCTGGAACAGCCGAGCGAGAAGGTCCCGCCGATGTATTTTGCGGGCGTCGAGCCCAAGCTCTTCCACGCCGCGCTCAACATGTGCGCCCAGCCCGGCAAGCGCTGCATGGACGAGGTCATGATGACCGACATGATGGGTGGCGGCGGCAAGGAGTCTGCCCGCGACACGCAAGGACTACGCCATGACGGCACCATCGACGTAGGCGGCTTCCATCCGGTCGAGCCCGGCAAGAAGGGCGAGGTCGCCCAGCCCGCAGGCATGACCCCGGCAGCAGAGCGGACGCCTGCCGAGCAGGGCCATGCGGCTCCTGGACAGAAAGACGCTGATGGACATGCCGGGCATCATGGTCACTGAAATGCCCGCAACCTCACTCACCTCCGTTCGTGTCGAGCGGAGTCGAGACACGCATCGCGCCCTGCCAGAGTTTCTCGACTGTGCTCCAGACGAACGGGCCTTTGCTCCCGATGCGCCACTGAACCACGCACCCCCTCATTCCTTCCCCCCGAGGCCCTGACGCCATGTCCCCCCATCCCGCATCCGAAAATAGCGGCATCTGGAAACTGATCTTCGGCCGCCTCGACTGGAGCGCCGTCCCTATCCACGAACCCATCGTGATGGGCACCTTCCTCGCCGTGGTCATTGGCGGCGTGGCGATCCTTGGCATCGTCACCAAATACCGCCTGTGGGGCATGCTGTGGCGCGACTGGTTCACCACCGTCGATCACAAGCGCATCGGGATCATGTATATGATCCTGGGCCTCATCATGTTCGTGCGCGGCTTCGCAGACGCTCTGATGATGCGGCTTCAGCAGGCATGGGCCTTCAATGGTTCGGAAGGCTATCTGAACGCGCATCACTACGACCAGATATTCACCGCGCACGGCGTCATCATGATCTTCTTCGTCGCGATGCCGATGATCACCGGGATCATGAACTATATGGTCCCGCTGCAGATCGGCGCGCGCGACGTCAGCTTCCCCTTCCTCAACAATTTCAGCTTCTGGATGACCACCGCAGGCGCCGTCATCACCATGATGTCGCTGTTCGTGGGGGAGTTCGCGCGGACCGGCTGGCTCGCCTATCCGCCACTGTCAGGCATCGCCTATAGCCCAGGGGTCGGCGTCGATTATTATATCTGGGGCCTTCAGATAGCGGGCATCGGCACGTTGTTATCGGGCGTCAACCTGATCGCGACCATCGTGAAGATGCGCGCGCCCGGCATGAGCATGATGAAGCTGCCCATCTTCGTCTGGACCTCGCTCTGCTCCAACATCCTGATCGTCGCCGCCTTCCCAGTGCTGACCGCCGTGCTCGCGCTGCTCAGCCTCGACCGCTATGTCGGCACCGCCTTCTTCACGAACGACATGGGCGGCAACCCCATGATGTATGTGAACCTCATCTGGATCTGGGGCCATCCGGAGGTTTACATCCTCATCCTGCCGCTGTTCGGCGTGTTCAGCGAAGTCACCTCGACCTTCTCGTCAAAGCGCCTCTTCGGCTATTCCTCGATGGTCTATGCGACGGTCGTCATCGCGATCCTCAGCTACCTGGTCTGGCTGCACCATTTCTTCACCATGGGATCGGGCGCCAGCGTCAACAGCTTCTTCGGCATCACGACGATGGTGATCTCCATCCCGACCGGGGCCAAGCTCTTCAACTGGCTCTTCACCATGTATCGCGGCCGCATCCGCTTCGAACTGCCGATGATGTGGACGGTCGCCTTCATGCTGACCTTCGTGGTGGGCGGCATGACCGGCGTTCTGCTTGCGGTGCCGCCCGCCGATTTCGTGCTGCACAATTCGCTGTTCCTGATCGCGCATTTCCACAATGTGATCATCGGCGGCGTGCTGTTTGGCATGTTCGCGGCGATCAACTATTGGTGGCCCAAGGCGTTCGGGTTCAAGCTCGACCGGACTTGGGGCGTGCGCAGCTTCTGGCTGTGGGTCGTGGGCTTCTGGGTCGCCTTCATGCCGCTCTATATCCTTGGCCTGATGGGCGTGACCCGCCGCATGCGCGTGTTCGACGATCCTTCGCTACAAATCTGGTTCCAGATCGCGGCCTTGGGCGCCGTGATGATCGCGGCGGGCATCGCCTGCATGTTCATCCAGTTCGGCGTCAGCATCATGAAGCGCGATCAGCTGCGCGACACGACCGGCGATCCTTGGGACGGCCGCACGCTCGAATGGGCGACCAGCTCGCCACCGCCCGACTATAATTTCGCCTTCACGCCCGTCATCCATGATGGCGACGCATGGGCGGACATGAAGAAGCGCGGTTATGAGCGTCCGCTCTCGGGCTATGAAGCGATCCACATGCCCAGCAACACCGGCAGCGGCATCATCCTGGCGGGCCTCTCGGTGGCCTTCGGGGTCGGCATGATCTGGTACATGTGGTGGCTCGCGGGCCTCAGCTTCATCGGCATATTGGCCGTCGCGATCGGTCATACCTTTAACTACAAGCGCGACTTCTACATCCCCCAGAATGTGGTGGAGCGCACCGAGGGCGAGCGTACGCGTCAACTCGCCATGCAGGGCTGAACCACCATGGCAAGCGCACCCACCCCAGATACCGTTTTTGGCGATCCCGCCTTCCTCGACAAGGACGGCAATCCGCTCTTCCACCTTCCCCATGAGCCCCATCATCCGGAAGGCTCCAGCACCATGCTGGGCTTCTGGATCTACCTGATGAGCGACTGCCTCATCTTCGCCTGTCTGTTCGCGACCTATGCGGTGCTGGGCGGTAGCTATGCGGCAGGACCGAGCCCCAAGGACCTGTTCGATCTGCCGCTGGTCGCGCTCAATACCGCAATGCTGCTCTTCTCGTCCATCACCTATGGCTTTGCCATGCTGGCGATGGAAAAGAACCGCGTGGCGGCCACGCAGGGCTGGCTGGCCATCACCGGCCTGTTCGGCCTCGCCTTCCTCTCGATCGAGCTGTACGAATTCGCGCACCTCATCCATGAAGGCGCGACCCCGATGCGCTCGGGCTTCCTGTCGGCCTTCTTCACCCTGGTCGGCACCCACGGGCTGCACGTGACCTTCGGCACCATCTGGCTGGTGACGCTGATGGTTCAGGTCGCGAAAAAGGGCCTGATCCCCGCCAATCAGCGCCGCCTCATGTGCCTGTCCTTGTTCTGGCACTTCCTGGACGTCATCTGGATCGGCGTCTTCACCTTCGTCTATCTCATGGGGATGCTGCGATGAGCGCGCACGACCAACATCACGACGCCCATCACGCCGACGGCCATGCCCATGGCACCTTCGGCAGCTACATGATCGGCTTTGGCCTGTCGGTGATTCTGACGGCCATCCCCTTCTGGCTGGTCATGACCGGCGTGCTGAACGATCCGCAGCTGACCGCCTTCACAATCTTGGGCTTCGCGGTGGTGCAGATATTGGTCCACATGATCTACTTTCTGCACATGAACACCCGCTCCGAAGGGGGCTGGACGATGCTGGCGCTGATCTTCACGATCGTGCTGGTCGTCATCACCCTCTCGGGCTCCATCTGGGTAATGTATCATCTCAACCATAATATGATGCCGCAGATGCAAGGCATGAGCGCGCATGACATGAGCCAGATGCCGTGACAGCCGACGCACCCCGCCGCCGGTCGGCGGGGTTCCTTATCGGCTTTACGATAGCGGCCGTGCTGGCCGTGGCCGGGCTTGTCAGCCTTGGCGTCTGGCAACTCAACCGTCTGACCTGGAAACGCGATCTCATCGCTAAGGTCGAAAGCCGCGTCCACGCCGCGCCAATCGCGGCCCCTTCTGCGGCAGGTCCGAACGACGCCTATCGTCGCGTGACAGCGTCGGGCCATTTTCTACACGACCGCGCCACATTGGTTCAGGCTTCGACCGTGCGCGGGGCGGGCTATTGGGTGCTGACGCCGCTGGCGACGGATCGCGGCTTCACCCTGCTCGTCAATCGCGGCTTCGTGCCTCCTGAGGGACGCATGCGCTACGGACAGCCCATAGGACGCATCCGGATCAGAGGCCTGATGCGCTTGACCGAGCCCGGCGGCGGTTTCCTGCGGAGCAATGATCCCGCCGCCAACCGCTGGTATTCGCGCGACGTGACCGCTATCGCGGCGGCGCGCCGGCTTCGCGCTCCTGTCGCCAATTATTTCATCGATGCGGAACGCGGGCCGCCTGACGCCCTGCCCGTCGGGGGCCTCACCGTCCTCCGCTTCCCCAACAGCCATTTATCCTATGCGCTCACATGGTTCGCGCTGGCGGCGCTGGTCGCTGGCGGGTACATGGTCGTCATGCGGCACGAATGGAAAGAGCGCCGGAGATGAAGCGATCGCTTCCCATCAGCGCCCGCTGGCTACCCGGTCAGTGGCCCGCCGACGCGGCTGGTCGCAAGAATATGGCGCTACTGGTGCAACTGCGCTGGATCGCCATTGCCGGACAGGTCGGCACCATCCTCTTCGTTCATTGGGGCATGGGCATTAACCTGCCGGTGGCGGCGATGCTGCTGGTGGCGTCGGTGGCCGCCGCCGTGAATGTCGTCAGCTTCGCCGCGCTCCGCCACCGCACCGATGTCGCCCGCGCCGAACTGTTCCTTGCGCTGCTCTTCGACGTGCTGCTGCTGACCGCGCAGCTTTATCTCAGCGGCGGCGCTACCAACCCCTTCATCGCGCTTTACCTGCTGCAGGTCGCGCTGGGCGTGGTTCTGCTCGACCGGCTGAGCATCTGGGGAATCGTCCTTATGGCGATGCTCTGCGCCGCGCTGCTCTCCTTCGTCTACCGCCCGCTGGGTCTCACCGACGCGCTGCAGGGGCATCTTTTCGACTTGCACATCGTCGGCACCTGGATTTGCCTCGCCATGATCGCGGTGCTGCTCGTCCTTTTCATGAGCCGCGTGACCGGCAACCTCCAGGCCCGCGAAGCCTATCTCGCCCAGCTGCGCCAGCAGGCAGCGGAGGAAGAACATATCGTCCGCATGGGCCTTCTGGCCTCCGGGGCCGCCCACGAACTGGGCACCCCCCTCTCCCAGCTCGCGGTCGTGCTGGGCGACTGGCGTCACATGCCCGAAATCGCCGCCCATCCGCCCCTCCTCGAAGAGGTCGGGGAGATGCAGGCCGCTGTACAACGCTGTAAGCAGATATTGACTAGCATTCTCATTTCGTCCGGCGAGGCGCGCGGCGAAGCCCCAGAAATCACTTCAATTCGCTATTTCATTGATGAAATCGCCGAAAGCTGGCGCTCCGCCAATCCCGGAATGCCACTCCGCTGCGACTTCGGCCCCCATGATTATCCCCGCATCATCGCCGATCCCGTCATCCGCCAGGCCATCGTCAATCTACTCGACAACGCCCGCGAAGCCGGCGCCACCTATATCGATCTGCTCGTCGGCCGCGACAGTAGCTCGCTCAACATCGCCGTCCGCGACAATGGCAGCGGCTTTTCCGAACAGATGCTCGCCGACTTCGGCAAACCCTACCGCTCCAGCAAGGGCAAGCAGGGCGGCGGCCTCGGCCTCTTCCTCGTGGTCAACGTCGTCCGCAAACTCGGCGGCAGCGTATCAGCCAGCAACGGCGCCGACGGCGGCGCATTGATCCTGCTCCGCCTGCCCCTCAGCACCGTCGCCTTGGAGGAACCGGCCGATGACAAGTGACAGGGTCCTCGTCCTGGTCGAGGATGACGAAGCCTTCGCCAAGACCCTTAAGCGATCCTTCGAACGACGCGGCTATCAGGTCCTGACCGCCGACAGCCACGCAGCGCTTCTCTCTCTGCTCGAAGAGCATAAACCTGGCTATGCGGTCGTCGATCTGAAGCTGGGGCCGGAATCGGGATTGGTTTGCGTCCAGACGCTCCACGCCCATGATCCCGACATGTTGATTGTCGTGCTGACCGGCTTCGCCAGCATCGCGACCGCCGTGGAAGCGATCAAGCTCGGCGCATCCCATTATCTCGCCAAGCCATCCAATACCGACGACATCGAAGCCGCCTTCGCCCGTTCGTCAGGCGATCCGTCAACGCCCCTCGCCCCCCGCCCGACGTCGATCAAGACGCTGGAGTGGGAGCATATCCACGAAGTTCTGAAAGACAGCGACTTCAACATTTCGGAAGCGGCACGCCGCCTCGGCATGCACCGCCGCACCCTGGCGCGAAAGCTGGCCAAGCGGCAGGTGGGCTGATCATGTTTCAGGTGGAGCGGGTGAAGGGAATCGAACCCTCGTCGTAAGCTTGGGAAGCTTCTGCTCTGCCATTGAGCTACACCCGCGCGCTGCGAGCGGGATTAGCGGCTGTCCCGGACAACGTCAACGACCTCTCCGCAGCGCAAAAATATACTCTAGTTTATAGCTGGCTATGCCTCACGCCGGTACAAACGGCCTATCCTGTGGAACGATCAACCAGGCGGCGTGTTGAGAAGTTTCAAGAAGATAAAATATCAAATGGGGATTTTATGAGCACGGCGGCGCCGGAGAACTCTGGAAACCGCTTCGAGTTGCTTGTCCAGAGCGTTACAGATTACGCCATCTACATGCTTTCCAAGAACGGCACGGTCGTCAGTTGGAATGCGGGCGCACGCCGGTTCAAGGGATATGAAGCGGACGAGATTGTCGGCGAACACTTCTCCCGCTTCTACACGCCCGAGGATCGTGCCGCCGGCATTCCTGCGCTTGCCCTGGACACCGCCGAACGCGAAGGCCGCTTCGAAGCCGAAGGCTGGCGCGTGCGAAAGGACGGCACTCATTTCTGGGCCAATGTAGTCATCGATCCCATTCGCGATTCGACTGGCAAATTGATCGGCTTCGCCAAGGTGACGCGCGACCTGACCGAGCGGCGGCTGGCGCAGGAGGCGCTGCGGGCGAGCGAGGAGCGCTTCCGGCTGCTGGTCGAAAGCGTCACCGATTATGCGATCTATATGCTGGATCCGGTGGGCACGATCACCAGTTGGAACCCAGGCGCGCAACGCTTCAAAGGCTACACCGCAGACGAGATCCTGGGCCTAAATTTCTCCCGCTTCTATTCCGAAGAGGACCGGATGGCAGGCGTCCCGTCCCGCGCCCTCGAAACGGCATCAAGGGAAGGCCGGTTCGAAGCGGAAGGCTGGCGCATCCGCAAGGATGGCTCGCGCTTCTGGGCCAGTGTCGTTATCGACTCTATCCGCAATCCCATGGGCACCCTGATCGGCTTCGCCAAGATCACGCGCGACCTCACCGAACGGCGCGAAGCTCAGTTGGCGTTGGAGGAAGCCCGCGAGGCCATATTCCAATCGCAGAAGATGGATGCGATCGGGAAGCTTACCGGCGGCGTTGCGCATGATTTCAATAATCTGCTGGCCGTCATCATGGGCAGTCTCGATCTCGCCAGACAGCGGCTGCAAACGGGCGCCGACATTTCCCGCTATATCGACAATGCTATGACCGCGGCGGATCGCGGCGCCATCCTTACCCAACGCATGCTGGCTTTCGCGCGCAAGCAAGAATTGAAATTGCGCAACGTCGATTGCCCAGCATTGGTACGCAATATGGCGGGCCTGTTGAAATCAACCCTCGGCTCGACCGTGACGATCGAAACCCGCTTCCCTCTCATCCTCAACGCGGCCCATGCAGACCCGGCTCAGCTGGAGCTGGCGTTGCTGAACCTTGCGGTCAATGCGCGGGACGCAATGCCAGAGGGCGGGCGGATCATCATCGAGGGGATGGAAGCCCATCTGCAGGCTGAACAACGCCCTGATCTCGGAACGGGCGATTATGTTCGCCTGTCCGTCATCGACGAGGGCGAAGGCATGGATGAAGCGACGCTGTCCCGCGCCCGCGAGCCGTTCTTCACAACGAAGGGCGTGGGCAAAGGAACGGGGCTCGGCTTGTCGATGGTGCATGGTTTCGCCCAGCAGTGCGGTGGGTCGTTGACCATTTCGAGCGAACCGGGTCAGGGAACGACGGTATCGCTGTGGTTGCCGGTCGCAACCGCTTCGGACGAACCATTGGACGAGGCTGAAAGCCAGGCCCAAGCTCCATGTCCGCTAAGCGATCAGCCACTGGTCATCCTGGCCGTCGACGACGACGATCTGGTACTGACAAATACCGCAGGAATGCTCGAAGAGCTTGGCCACACCGTGTTTCAGGCGGCATCGGGCGCAGATGCCCTTCGCGTGTTGGGCGAGGGCGAAGTCGATCTGGTCATCACCGATCATGCCATGCCGCAAATGACCGGCGCGCAACTGGCCGACGCTCTGGACGAAAGCCACCCCGGCCTGCCCGTGATCATCATCACCGGCTATGCCGAACTCCCGCCCCATGCCACGAAGCGGCTGCGCCTCGACAAACCTTTTAAGCAGGCCGATCTCGCCCGCATCGTTTCTCTCGCCCGGCTGAACCGCAGCGGCGAGCGACTGACCCCCGTCCCAGGGCGAGCCCCCCGGTTTTGACCAGGGCGCCATCCATTCTCCTCCCGTTTTGGCACGAACGTTGACCGCTCTCTTCATTATGGTCATCAATTTTCTGGAAAAAGCTGTTATAACAGCTGTGTCATAATCCCTGTTCAGCATCGCGGAGTCCGCCCGAGGACATGAACATCACGCCTACCTTTTCCGGCCCTTTCGACGATCGTGCGGACATCCTCCCGGCGCCAAGCCCCACTTCGCATTTCTTCACATCGCTTCGTACCCGCCTTCACTATATCGATTGGGGCAATCGCTCAGCCCCTACGCTCATCTTGGTTCATGGCGCGCTCGACCATGCTCGCAGCTGGGATTGGACGGCTCGGGCACTGGCGCGGGATTATCATGTCGTTGTCCCCGATTTGCGCGGCCATGGCGACAGCGCGTGGTCAGCCGAAGGCGCCTATCTGATGGCAGACTTGGTCTATGATCTCGCACAACTGGTGGAGCAGTTCGGCCGGGACAAGGTGACGTTGGTCGGCCACTCCCTCGGAGGATCGCTCGTCCTGCGCTATGCAGGGCTTTTTCCGGAGCGCGTGGAGCGGCTGGTTGCGATCGAGGGGCTGGGCCTCTCGCCTGAGAGCCTCAAGGAGAAATCCTCCCGCCCCGCACCCGATCGCTGGCGGGAATGGATCGAACACCGCCGCGCAAGCGCTCGGCGGGCGCCCCGGCATTATCCCACGTTGGAGGCTGCCGTCGCCCGCATGAGAGAGCGCAATGACCACCTATCAGTCGAGCAGGCGCTGCACCTGACTGCGCATGGGGTCAACCGCAACGAAGATGGCAGCTATGGCTGGAAGTTCGATCCCTATTTGCGCAACCTCCCACCGCAAGACATGACGGATAATGATCTGCCCGATTTCTGGCATAGGATCAGTTGTCCCATACTCCTTTGTCTTGGACTGGATAGCTGGGCATCGAACCCCATCAAGGATGGGCGCGCCGCTTATTTTCAAGACGTTCGACTGGTCGAATTTGCCGAGGCGGGACACTGGCTCCATCACGACCGGTTCGACGCATTTCTCGGGGAATTGCGCGCCTTCTTATGATCTAAACGCAGAAATTGCCGCCTGATATTCATTCTTTAGTTGCTCGATAAAAGACGCCGCGGGCTGAATGTTTCGGATAGCGCCTATTCCTTGGCCAGCGCCCCACACGTCACGCCAAGCTTTCTTGCCGCCCTCAGCGATAGAGCCGAAATCCATGCTCGCTGCCGTCGGCAGTTTGTCCGCGTCCAGACCGGCGGCCGCGATGCTGGGCCTTAAGTAGTTGCCGTGCACGCCCGTGAAATAGTCGGAATAAACAATCTCAGCCGCACCACTATCCACTATCATCTGCTTGTAGCCGGGTTCGGCATTTGCCTCCTCCGTCGCGATAAAGGGGGAACCCATATAGGCTAGGTCAGCACCCATCATCCGGGCCGCCGCGATCGATCGACCGGTGGCGATCGCTCCTGAAAGGATCAACGGGCCGTCGAACCAGGCACGGATTTCTTCGACAAGGGCGAAAGGAGACAGTGTTCCTGCGTGCCCCCCTGCCCCTGCCGCCACGGCGATCAAGCCGTCGGCTCCCTTCTCGATCGCCTTCTTGGCAAACATATTGTTGATGACGTCATGCAATACTATCCCGCCATAGCTGTGGACCGCCTCATTCACCTCTGGCCGTGCGCCAAGCGAGGTTATGACGATAGGCACGCGATATTTGACGCAAAGAGCTAGATCCTCCTGCAGTCGCGCATTGGTCTTGTGCACGATGAGGTTGACGGCGAAGGGCGCGTCCCGCTCCGTCAGCTCTTCTCGCAGCTGCCGAAGCCATTGTTTCAAAACGCCCGATGGCCGCGCGTTGAGCGATGGGAAGGCACCCACGATGCCGGCGCGGCATTGGGCGATCACCAGCGACGGCTGCGAGACGATGAACATCGGCGATGCGATGAGCGGCAAAGAAAGACGGCCTTCAAGCAGTGCCGGCAAAGTCATGGATGAGCCTTCTTCCCGTTGTTCAATCCTCGCTAGCACCAGGCGTGGTCACAACAAAGCTCAACTTTGCCTTTGAGTATAATATTGAGCCTGCAAAGTCTGGAGGACTCAGTCCCGGACGATCTTGAGCAAACGACGCTCGACAGGGGCCAAAATACCCTGCAGTTCCGTTCCGCGCTTCAGAATGTCACCCGCTTCCCCCACCAGCGCCCACATGCCCTGGCGATGTCGAAGGGAGGGGCGTTTCTCGATCCGGTATTCCGGACGTTCGGTAGTCCGGCGAAATGCCGAAAAGACCGCGACATCACGGCCCAGATCGATGGCGTAATCACGCCAGTGACCGGCAGAGACCATACGTCCATAGAGGTCCATGATCCGTTGTAGCTCCAGCCGATCGAACCCCGTCTGACCCGCCGTAGTGGCTTGGGACGGGAACGGCGTGACGTTGGTCATCAGCCGCGACCACGCTCCCGAAACAAGGGGATGTCGTCATCCGGGCCGATATTCTTGCCACCCCTCTGCTCGATGAGCTCCGCCAGCCGCTTTTGCAGGTGCTCCATCTCCGCCTGAAGTTGCTCCAGCTTGTGCTTGTCCGGATCGTAGCAGTCGGTGCAAGGGGTGCCATAAGGCAGGAAATCGCGCTGATAGGCTGTGACGTCCACCAACATCTGACGTGCCGGGATACCCACCATGGTAGCGCCTTCAGGCACATTCTTCGTTACCACCGCGTTCGCCCCGATGCGGGCGCGCGAACCGACATGAACAGGTCCCAATATCTGCGCACCCGATCCAACGATCACCCCGTCTGCCAAGGTGGGGTGACGCTTGCCAGCAATGCCGTTCGCAGGATCAGTACCGCCCAGCGTGACATTCTGATAAAGGGTGACGTCATCGCCGACCTCCGCAGTTTCCCCAATCACGGTAAAACCATGGTCGATAAAGAAGCGCTTGCCGATGCGGGCACCCGGATGGATGTCGTTGCCCGTCAGAAATCGTGAAAGGTGATTGACTGCACGGGCCAAGAAATACAGTCGCACATTATAGAGGCGGTGCGCGACGCGATGGAAGCCAAGCGACCATACCCCAGGATAAAGCAGGATTTCCGCCCGCGAGCGCGGCGCGGGGTCACGCGACTTGACCGAGTCCAGATAAGCAACAAGATTGCGGAACATGCAAACGGCCCCTGAAAACCGAACCTACCCTACATAGGCGCATAGGGATGAGTTTTCCAGATAGCGGCTATTTCGGCTTCTTACCATAAAACAGAATGTTTCTTGGCGGCCTTTGATATACCAATCAAGGCGGTAGACAATCAACCAGAGGCCCGTGAATGACCGATCCCATCCTCGCCCATCTTGGCGATCTTCTACCCTTCATTCTGATCGGCTTCGGGGCCCAGATGATCGATGGCGCGCTCGGCATGGCCTATGGGGTCATTTCCAGCACCTTGTTGCTGGCGCTGGGGGTGCCTCCAAGCAGGGCATCCGCGAGCGTCCACGCGGCGGAAACCTTCACCACCGCGGTATCTGCGCTCAGCCACATTGCGCACCGCAATGTCGATTGGCGGCTGTTTGCGCGCCTCATTATTCCTGGCGTGATCGGCGGCGTCGCAGGCGCCTACATTCTGTCGAACATTGACGGTTCGATCATCAAGCCCTTCGTGCAGCTCTATCTCACAGGGATTGGCGTCTATCTGATCTGGCGGGGCTTTCATTTCCCCCCTCATGCACGCGATCCTAAATGGGTAGCTCCGCTTGGCCTGGTCGGCGGCTTCATGGACGCAACCGGAGGCGGCGGCTGGGGGCCTATCGTGACGTCCAACCTGCTCCTTCAAGGGTCCAGCCCGCGTCACACGATCGGTACGGTGAACACGGTCGAATTCGTGCTGACCTTCGCTATCAGTCTCACCTTCATCCTGCATTTGGGCTGGCAGGCCTTTACGACTTACACTGTCGGCCTCTTGCTGGGCGGCGTCATTGCTGCGCCCTTCGGCGCGATGTTGGCCCGCCATGTCGCACCACGCGTGCTATTCACTGCAGTGGGCACGATCCTGACCGTCACCTCACTGTTCGGCGTCGCCAAATGGCTTGGATATATCGGCTAACGCTCTTATCTTCGGCTTTCTAATCGAGAAAGGCGATCAATGTCGAGCTACATGCCCACGCTGAAGCAGCTGCAATATCTGGTTGCGCTGAAACAGCATGGGCATTTCGGCAAGGCGGCCGATAGCTGCTATGTTACCCAATCCACCCTTTCGGCAGGTATCCGCGAGCTTGAGTCGCTGATTGGCGTCACTCTGGTGGAGCGAACGCGCCGCGTGGTTCGGTTCACGGCGCTTGGTGACCGCATAGTGGAGAAGGCGCATCGCGTGCTGCGCGAAGCAGAGGAACTGGCGGCGATTGCGGAGGCGTCGGGCAAGCCCCTTACAGGCGAGCTGCGGATGAGCGTCATCCCGACGATCGCCCCCTTCCTGCTGCCCCGTCTCTTGCCGCGCTTGCGTGCGGACAGGCCGGAACTCAAGCTCTATCTTCGGGAAGAGACATCCCAGGCGGCCGTAGAATCCCTGCGCCATGGCAATGTCGATTGCGTGTTGCTGGCCCTTCCCTTCCCGACCGGCGAACTGGATAGCGAAGTGCTGTTTCAGGACCAGCTCTATGTCGCGTTTCCACACGACGATCCTCATGATCCACCCGAACTGATTGCGCCGGACATGATCGATGAGACAAAATTGTTGCTGCTGGAAGATGGTCATTGTCTGAAGGATCATGCCTTGGCTGCCTGCAATCGCCCCGAGATCCGCTCCAACGCAATGATGATGGGCACTTCGCTGCACACGCTTGTGCAGATGGTGGATAATGGCCTTGGTATGACGATCATGCCAGAAATGGCGATCAATGGCGGCATATTGGATCACACGCGCATCACTGCGCGGCCACTGCAATCCGAGCGATCGCATCGTGACATCGCTCTCGTCTGGCGCAAGAACAGCCCGAGAGAGAAGGAATTCCGGCTGCTCGCGGAGCTTCTGCGCGACGCTGCGGACCTACCGCAGCCGAGCGTCGCCGCCTGACGTCAATCAGTCCAGCGGCGCGCTTTCGCCTCGTCCTCCGCTTTGGCTTCCACCCACGTGGCATTGCCCTCGGCGAAATGCTCCTTCTTCCAGAAGGGCGCTTCCGACTTCAACCAGTCGATGAGGAAGGCGCAGCTTTCCAGCGCAGCAGTGCGATGGCGCGATGCGGTACCCACGAAAACGATGCGCTCGCCGGGCGACAGTCTGCCGAAACGATGGATCACACGCACGCCCAGAAGCGGCCAGCGGGCCATCGCGTCATCCACAATGCGTTCGACCTGTTGGGCCGTCATCGCGGGGTAATGCTGAAGCTCGAGCGCTGTCAGCCCATTCCCTCCCCGTACGATGCCGGTGAAGCTTGCAACGCCGCCACCGCCCGTTTCTTCCAGCGCTGCCAGTTCGGCTGCCGCGTCGAAATCCTCCGCCTGTATCGAAATCCGCTTCATCCGCCTGTGACCGGCGGGAAGATCGCCAGTTCCCTTGCCTGACCGATCGTTGTCTCTAGTGGAACGAACCGCTGGTCGAGTGCGGCGCGCAGCCGTTGATGGTCGCCGAGCGCCTCAGCGTAACCGCCCCCGCGATTTGCAAGCCTCTCGATAAGGCTGGCTATACTGCTGTCTGGAGCAGGCCGCTCAACCTCTTCATCGTCGCGACCAATCAGTTCACGGACCCAGGCGAAATAGAGGATGTTGAGCGTCGCCATGGGTCAATCCATATGCTTGACGCCGACCCGCAGATAGTCCCATCCGGTGATCAGCGTCAGTATTGCTGCGGCCCACAGCGTCGCAATGCCCACCAACTGCACGACCGGGAAATTGGGCACTGCACCAGCCAGGATCAACGCCCCCAGAGCGATCAGCTGAAATGCCGTCTTCCACTTCGCCAAGCGGGAGACCGGCACCGACACCTGAAGCCCCGCCAAGAACTCGCGCAGCCCGGATACCGCAATTTCGCGCAGCAGGATGATCATGGCGGCGACGACGTGGATACCTGCAATGTCGCGCGTGGCAGCCAGCATCAGGATGACCGCGCCCACCATGATCTTGTCGGCGATCGGATCCAGAAAGACGCCAAGCTTCGACACGGTTCCTTGTGCCCGAGCCAGATAGCCGTCGAAATAGTCGGTGATTCCCATTAGGCAATAGAGCGCGAAGGCGAAGGCATAGCCGGTCGTCCACCGCGCGCCAATTTCCGCCGGCCACAGCAGCGCGACCAGCAGCGGCACAGTGAATATCCGCGAAAGCGTCAGCAGATTTGGCAGCGTCAGCATGGCGGCGAACTGCCACAGTCCGTGCTCTTGCACAAGCAGAGGCGACAACGGCTTTCGCTGGCTTCGTGCGGACGGGGTTGGACAGAGGCCGCGGCAGCCGCTAGACCGCGCTCCGCTCGTCCACAGCGAAGAAGACCCCCTCGCCTATGCAAGCCTCCCTTAGGCTCCTCAACAAGCGACGTTTTCTGCCGCTTTTCATCACTCAGCTGCTCGGCGCCTTCAACGATAATCTGTTTAAGAACGCGATGGTGCTGTTCGTCGTGTACAGCGTCTATAATGACGAGCGGTCTGAAACATGGTTCAGCGCTCTGGCGACCGGCATATTCATATTGCCCTTTTTCTTGCTATCCGCCCTGTCGGGTCAGCTTGCCGACCAAAGGGATAAAGCGACCATCATCCGCTATGTCAAAGCCGCGGAAATCGTCATCATGCTGGTGGGTGCAACCGGACTGGGGCTCATCTGGAGCGGCTTCGCCGTCCATAGCCTCGCCATCCCGCTATTGCTCTGCGCCCTATTCGCGATGGGCATCCACTCTACGTTTTTCGGCCCGATAAAATATGCGATCCTGCCGCAGCATCTGCATGATGACGAAGTGCTGGGCGGCACGGGCCTCGTGGAGGCTGGAACCTATATCGCCATTCTAGCAGGGACAATCCTGGCCGGTATCATCCCGGTCGAAGCTGCCGCCATTGGCATAGTGATCACGGCGGCGGTCGGTTATATGGCGGGGCGCGAAGTGCCTCCCGCCCCATCACTGCTCGACCGGCAGCCGATCGATTTCCATATCATCCGCTCCTCGGTAACGCTGGTGCGCGGCACCATGCATATCCGGCGGCTCTATCTCGCGATCATGGCGATCAGCTTTTTCTGGGCGGTGGGATCGATCCTGTTCATTCAGTTCCCACCGCTGGTGAAGAATGTGCTGACGGCCGATAAGGCTGTCGCCAGCCTCTTCCTGGCCATCTTCTCGATCGGCATCGCCATCGGATCGATCGCCATCAACCGGCTGCTGAAGGGGCATGTGTCGGCGCGCTATGCGCCGGTGTCGGTCATCGGCATGGGCCTGTGCATAATCGCCTTTCACATTGTATGTGATCTCTGGACGCCTGCCGCGGCCGGGACGATGCTTTCGCTCCAGGGCTTCCTTGGCCATCCGCTCGCGGTGGCGCTTTCGGCCTGTTTGCTGGGCGTCGCGACATTCGGCGGCATGTTCGTGGTCCCGCTCTACGCCTTCCTCACCACTACCGTCGAAAAATGCGAGGCTGCCCGCACGGTCGCGGCGAACAATATCGTCAATTCAGGCGCCATGGTGCTGGGGTCCTTTTTCGCAATCGGCCTCAGCGTTGCCGGCATGTCTGTCGTCAATCAGTTGCTTCTGGTGGCCGCATTGTGCCTGCCCTGCGCCTGGATCGCCTGGACGCTGCACAAAGCTTGCGACTGAGGCGCAGCGTTAGAAAATGAAGCTGTAGAAAGCCGTGAAGAAAGCGCAAAAGCTCAGCACGAAAAGCTTCCAGTCATTGTCATCCGACGCGACGGCCGGGACGCCCCGCGCTTCGAGCACATGATGCGGCAACCGCTGGCGGAAAGGGTGGCGGGCCGATTCAGTTGTCAAAGTGAGCGGTCGGGTTCGCATGGTCGCATGTTAACGCTTCATTTACCTTTTCGGCCATCCACAATCGTGGTTAACCAGAGAGTGTCCCGCGTCAGGACGATCTTGACTGTATCAAGTGATTAATACAGCATGGCCGAACCGATGAGAGACCCCCTCCCCGCGCCTCAGCCCGATCCACCCGCTCGCGACTTTGGCGCAGGGCCTCCCAGTGCGTTCGCTCCACCCACGCCTTGGCGGCGGCGTTTGCATATAGCAGGGTGGATCGTCGCGGCGATGCTCGCGCTGTTGACGTTGATGATCGCCTGGCTGGCGGTCACTGCTCCGCTGTCGCGCTCGCTCAAGCCGATTGCGCCGCCGAGCGTGAGCCTCATGTCCGCTGACGGTCATCTCATTGCCCAGCGCGGCGCGATCATCGACCGGCCGGTCGCGATCGCCGACTTGCCCGAGCATGTGCCTCAAGCCTTCATGGCGATTGAGGACCGGCGCTTCTACAGCCATTGGGGCGTCGATCCGCGCGGCGTAGCGCGGGCCGCCTGGCACAATCTCTGGTCGGACGGGTCATCGCAGGGCGGCAGCACCATAACCCAGCAGCTTGCCAAGGGTGTGTTCCTGTCCAGCGATCGGACCTTCGGCAGAAAGGCGCGAGAGGCGATGATCGCCTTCTGGCTGGAAGCGTGGCTAACCAAGGACCAGATTTTCGAACGCTACCTATCCAACGTCTATTTTGGCGACAATGTCTATGGCCTGCGCGCGGCCTCGCTGCATTATTTCAACCGCCAGCCAGAGCGGCTCACCATCCCGCAAGCCGCGATGCTCGCCGGGCTGCTAAAGGCGCCCTCCCGCCTTGCCCCCACGACCAATCTGAAGGGCGCACGTGATCGTGCGGCGCTTGTGACCCAGGCAATGGTGGAGGCAGGCTACATCAGTAAAGCCACTCGGGATACGCTACGTCCAGCACGGCTCGACCTGAGGGAAGCGCCCAATTCCACCACGGGCACCTATTTCGCAGACTGGGTGCTGCCCGATGCGCGCGACCGCGCAGGCGCCGTCTATGGGGCGCAGACGGTCCCCACGACGCTAGATTGGCGTGTGCAGCGGCTCGCAGAGGCGGCCATCCGCCGCGCACCGCTGGGCAAGGCGGAAGCCGCGCTCGTGGCGATGAAGCCCGATGGCAGCGTCGTGGCAATGGTAGGCGGCAAGAATTACCGCAAGAGCAGCTTCAACCGGGCGGTGCAGGCGAAGCGCCAGCCTGGATCAACCTTCAAACTGTTCGTCTATCTCGCCGCCTTCCGCGCAGGCATGACACCAGAAGATTTCGTGGAAGACACGCCGATCACGACCGGCAGCTATCGTCCCGCCAACCATGGT
The DNA here is from genome assembly GCF_001658005.1 of Sphingobium sp. EP60837. NCBI lineage: Bacteria > Pseudomonadati > Pseudomonadota > Alphaproteobacteria > Sphingomonadales > Sphingobiaceae > Sphingobium > Sphingobium sp. EP60837. The sequence continues at coordinate 545,462 of NZ_CP015986.1, forward strand.
GGCAAATATCGCGGACGAATCACCTTGCGGCAGGCCTTCGCCGCGTCGAGCAATGTGGCGGCAGTGCGATTGACGCAGAAGGTGGGTGTCGATGCTGTGATCAAGGTAGCGCGCGAGCTCGGCGTCACCGCCCCGTTGACCGAAGACCTCAGCCTCGCGCTCGGTACATCCGAAATCCCACTGGTGGAGCTGGCGCAAGCTTATGCGACAGTAGCGGCGGGCGCTTACCCGGTGATAGCCCACGGCCTGCCGCCAGAGGAACAGGGCTGGTTCGAGCGGCTGATGAGTCGTCAGCGGCGCTTCAGTCAGGACCAGCTGGAAATGATCCGCGACCTGCTGTCGTCGGCCGCGAACCGGGGCACCGGCAGCGCGGCGGCGCTTCGCACCAGCACCTTCGGCAAGACTGGCACAACGCAGGACAGCCGCGATGCGATTTTCGTCGGCTATGCGGGCGGTCTGGTGACGGCAGTGTGGATCGGCAATGACGACAACTCGCCGCTGCCTGACGGAGCGGCGGGCGGCGGTGTGCCTGCGCGGATTTGGCGCAATTTCATGGCAGGGGCGATCAACGAACCAGCCGAAGTGGCACCCGAGGAGCAGGATAGCGACCTGGTCAATGCCATCGCAAATGTGACGGTCGAGGCGGGGCTCGGCAATATGAGCGTCGGGATCGATCAGGACGGTATGTCCGTGAATATCGGCCCCAATCAGCTCCGCCTGCCGATCGACGAGCCCGAGCTGCCACCTCCCGGGCCAACTCCATCGACACCGCCGCCGCGTATCGCGCCGACACAACCGGCAGACGAAGGCGTGGAACCCTGAGGATGATTGACGTCTAATTGGCGGTGACGGCAGGCGCCTATGCTGAAGTAGGCGATTCGAAGGGCAGAAGATGGCATTTACCGCGAAGATATTGCTGCTGGGTTCGGGTGAACTCGGCCGCGAATTCGTCATCTCCGCCAAGCGGCTCGGATGCGAGGTGATCGCTTGCGACAGCTATGCCGGTGCCCCCGCCATGCAGGTCGCCGATGGATTCGAAATCTTCTCCATGCTTGACGCGGAACTGCTGCGCGCAGCGATCGAGCGGCACCAACCCGACTATATCGTCCCTGAAATCGAAGCGATCCGGACCGAAGTGCTGGCCGATGTAGAAGCGCAGGGCCGAACCGTCGTTCCATCCGCAAGAGCAACAATCATGACTATGAACCGCGACAGGATCAGGGAGGTGGCGGCGGTCGAACTTGGACTACGAACATCACGCTATCGCTATGCCGAAAGCCTGGAGGAAGTGCTGGCTGGAGCGGAGCATACCGGCCTGCCCTGCGTCATCAAGCCAGTCATGTCATCGTCCGGCAAAGGCCAGAGCACCGTCCGGTCGCCGGACGAACTGGATCGCGCATGGAATTATGCAGTCGCCAACATGCGCGGGGATCGCAGCCGCGTGATCGTCGAGGAATTTGTCGATTTCGACTATGAAATCACCCTGCTGACGGTGCGCAGTCGGGACGGAGTGAGCTTCTGCCCGCCGATCGGCCATCGGCAGGATAGGGGCGACTATCAGGAAAGCTGGCAGCCGGCGCCCATGACCGGCCGCGCTCTTGCCGCCGCGCAAGACATGGCGCGCGCCGTGGTCGATAACCTTGGCGGATGCGGCATCTTCGGCGTGGAATTCTTCGTGAAGGGCGAAGATGTGATCTTCTCCGAACTGTCCCCCCGCCCGCATGACACCGGCATGGTAACGCTGATCTCACAAGATCTAAACGAGTTCGACCTGCACGCCCGCGCAATCCTGGGCCTGCCGGTCCCGGAGGTGCAGTTGCGCGGAGCTTCCGCATCCGCGGTCTTGCTGGCAGATCGCGAATCGGCGGACTTTCGTGTGGAGGGATTGGCCGACGCTCTCGCCGCGCCCGAGGGACAAGTTGACCTGCGCATCTTCGCCAAGCCCACGACGCGTCCCTACCGGCGCATGGGGGTAACGCTTGCCTTGGCGAAAAATACCGACAGTGCCCGCCGCATAGTCGCTGACGCAGCCGCCAAACTGCGGATTATCTACGAAGGATAGCGTGATCGCCCGACCTGGCCTAAAGGGACAAGGATGAGCGCCCCCCTCTATAACAAGGACATATTGCGGCTCGCCGCCAGCATCCTGCATCATCAGCGTTTGGCCGCCCCGCAAGCAAGCGTCGAGAAGCGCTCGCCTACCTGCGGTTCGCGCGTCACGGCTGATGTGCGGATGGAGGACGGTAAGCTGGCCGCTCTCGGCCTGGATGTGAAAGCCTGCGCTCTTGGCCAGGCTTCGGCCGCCCTGATGGCGGCCCAGGCGATCGGTATGACCGCCGATGAACTGGCAGACGCGCGTGACAAGCTGACCGCCTATTTAGCGGGTCAAAGCGATGACCTGGATTTCTGGCCTGGGCTCGCCGTACTGGCGCCCGCACGCGGATATCCGGCGCGTCATGCTTCGATACGGCTGGGTTTTGAGGCAATTGCCGAGGCCGCGCGGATGGCGGACGCTTGATGTCCAATCCGGCTGTTACAGCGGCACAGGCCCCATTTTCCGCAACTGACGTTCTACTGTCGGAAGGCGTGATCCTCCTCGGCGCGGCGGTACTGTTCGTTATGCTCTTCCGCCGCTTCGGACTTGGCGCGGTGCTGGGCTATCTCGTCGCGGGCGCACTGGTCGGACCTCAGGGGCTTGGCCTCGTCGGCGGCGGAGAATCGAAGCTGGCGATCGCGGAGATCGGCATCGTCCTGCTGCTTTTCCTCGTGGGCCTTGAACTTCATCCGGCCCGGCTGTGGCGATTGAAGCGGGACATTTTCGCGCTGGGACTTGCGCAGGTGGTGATCTGCGGACTGGCGCTGACTGCGATTATCTTCTTCACCACCGGCTTTACCTGGGGCGCGGCAATCGCGCTTGGTCTGCCGCTGGCGTTGTCGTCCACCGCGCAGGTTCTGCCCAGCCTCAAGAGCAGCGGCCGGATCAACTCACCTTTCGGTGAGAAGGTTTTTTCCATCCTGTTGTTCCAGGACCTGTCGATCGTCCCGCTGATCACAATCGTGGCGGCCCTTTCGCGCAATCCTGCTGATGCGGGAGGTCCGCCGGGTTGGATGCTAGCAGGCTATACCGTAGCCGCGATCGCCGGACTGGTCTTAGCGGGCCGATTCATCCTGCGTCCGTTATTGCAACTGGTCGGCCGCCTTGGCGAGCGGGAACTATTTGTAGCGGTAGGCCTGTTCACCGTCCTGGCCGCTGCCGCGCTGATGCATGCGCTTCACCTCTCGACCGCACTTGGCGCCTTTGTGGCAGGTGTGATGCTCGCCGACTCTCCTTACCGGCACGAGATTGAGGCGGACGTTGAACCATTCCGTTCGATCTTGCTCGGTCTCTTCTTTCTCGCCGTCGGCATGGTTCTCGACTTGCACACTGTTGCCGCCAATCCTGTCTTCGTAATCGGTATGGCGGCCATGCTGGTTCTCACCAAGGCGCTGCTGATCAGCAGCCTTGCGCGGCTGTTCGGTATGGAATGGTCGCAAGCGGTGGGTGCTGGTCTGCTTTTGAGCCAAGGCGGCGAGTTCGGCTTCGTCCTGTTCGCACAGGCGCAAAATGCCCTGCTGGTCGCGCCCGAAGGCGCCAGCCTGTTCAGTGCGATCGTCACCTTTTCCATGGCGACGACCCCCTTCCTCATGCTCTTCGCCCGCCGGTTCGAGTTCGCCAAGCCTAAAAACCCCACCGATCTGGCTGGACCGGACGAGGCGACACGCGGCACGGCGATCATCGTTGGCTATGGTCGCTTCGGCCAGACGGTGGCCCAGATGCTGATGGGCCATGGGTTCGAAGTCGTGCTGATTGACAAAAAGCCAGCGCAGATCGAGGTTTCGAGCCGGTTCGACATGAAAGTCTATTACGGCGACGGGACACGGATCGACCTGCTGCGCCGGTCAGGGGCAGAGGAAGCGCAGCTGATCGCCTTCTGCCATGACGATCCTTCGCTCGACAGCCGGGTGCTTGAACCCATTGCCGAGGCTTTCCCGCAAGCCGCCCTGCTCGTCCGCGCCTTCGATCGACGCCAACTTCTCGCTCTCAAGGACATGGATCTTGCGGGCATCGTTCGCGAAGTCTTCGAATCGGCTATCTGCATGGGCGTGCAGGCGATGGCGACATTGGGCGTTCCCCAGCCGGAGATCGAGGAAGTCGAACGCCAATATCGCCAAAATGACGAACAGCGCTTGACCGTACAGAGTGAGCAAGGAACATTGATGGCTGCCAAGGAACTGATGTTCCGGCCCGGCCGCCGCATGCATCTTATCGCGCGGGGCGAGGAAGAGGAAAAAGCATGATCGCAGTCCTGGCCGCTTTGTCGGCCGCGCTAGCCATCGCGGCGGGCGCTTTTGGTGCCCATGGTGCATCCAGCCCCCAACACGCGGAGTGGCTGCGGACCGGCGGCCTCTATCAGCTGATCCACGCGGTCGCGGCGCTCACCTTGGCCAACGCCGCACGAGGCCCTGCGCTGCTGCTTCTGACTGGCGCGGCGATCTTCGCTTTTTCGCTCTATGCGATGGCGATAGGCGGGCCGCGCTGGCTGGGTGCGATCACGCCGATCGGCGGCACCTTGATGATCGCAGGATGGCTATGGACGGCATGGATCTACTGGCGCGGCTGACAGCCTGCCCTTGCCCCGAACAGCGCCCAAGCATAGATTAACCCATATGGCCGAACAGCATCACCACCATCATGAACCGACGGGGCAAAGCCTGGCGGAAGCGGCGCGCACCACGCTCGAAGCGCAGAATGAGCAGTGGACGCCGATGCGCGCTGCGATCTTTGATGCCTTGGCGGCGGAAGAAAAACCGACATCGGCCTATGACATCGCCGACAACGTCTCCAGGACGCGTGGCAAGCGGGTAGCGCCCAACAGCGTCTATCGCATCCTCGACCTGTTCGTCGCGAACAACATCGCGATGCGCGTGGAAAGCGCCAATGCCTATATCGCCAATGCGCATCCGGGCTGTCACCATGACTGCATCTTCCTCGTGTGTCGAAGCTGCAAGGAAGCGACTCATGTCGATGACGACGCAGTGACCGGCGATGTGCGCGCAGTCGCGGAACATCAGGGATTTCGGCCAGAACGCCCTGTAATCGAGATTTTGGGAACTTGCGCCAAGTGTATGGCGTGAAGGGAGCGTTGCGCTTTGCCCAGGAACGGCCTAGCGCGCTCGGGAGTCTATGTCTTTCATGAATGATCGCCCCTCCACACCGCTGCTCGACCAGATTGTCTGGCCGGCGGACCTGCGCACGCTGAAGCCGGAACAGCTTCACCAGCTTGCCGACGAACTGCGGCAAGAGGTGATCTCCGCCGTTGGCGTTACCGGCGGCCATTTGGGTTCAGGACTGGGTGTAGTTGAGCTGACCACCGCCATCCATTATGTGTTCGACACGCCCAACGACAAGCTGGTCTGGGACGTCGGCCACCAATGCTATCCGCACAAGATCCTGACCGGCCGGCGCGACCGCATCCGTACGCTGCGGCAGGGCGGCGGCCTGTCTGGCTTCACCAAGCGGGCCGAAAGCGAATATGATCCGTTCGGCGCGGCGCATAGCTCGACATCGATCAGCGCGGCGCTCGGTTTTGCTGTAGCCAGCAAGCTTTCGGGCAAAGCCGGCAAAGGCATTGCGGTTATCGGTGACGGCGCCATGTCGGCCGGCATGGCCTATGAGGCGATGAATAATGCGCGCGAGGCCGGGAACCGGCTGATCGTGATCCTCAACGACAATGACATGTCCATCGCGCCTCCGGTGGGCGGCCTGTCGGCCTATCTTGCTCGCCTAGTGTCCAGCCGTGAGTTCCTTGGCCTGCGCGATCTGGCGAAGCGCCTCGCGCGCCGGCTGCCCCGGCCGCTGCACAATGCTGCCCGCAAGACGGACGAATTTGCACGCGGCATGGCGATGGGCGGCACGTTGTTCGAGGAACTGGGCTTTTATTATGTAGGCCCGATCGACGGACATAATCTGGACCAGCTGATTCCCGTCCTTGAAAATGTGCGCGACGCGGCCGAAGGTCCCTGCCTCGTCCATGTCGTTACGCAAAAGGGCAAGGGTTATGCGCCCGCTGAAGCCGCAGCTGATAAATATCATGGCGTGCAGAAATTCGACGTCATCACGGGCGCGCAGGCTAAGGCGCCTCCTGGCCCGCCCAGCTATACCGCCGTGTTCGCGAAGGCGCTGATTGCCGAAGCGCAACGCGACGAGACCATCTGCGCAATCACAGCAGCGATGCCCTCGGGCACAGGCCTCGACAAATTCGCTGAGAGCTTCCCGGCTCGCTCCTTCGATGTGGGCATCGCCGAACAGCATGCAGTGACCTTCGCGGCCGGACTGGCTGCCCAAGGCATGCGCCCGTTCTGCGCGATCTATTCGACCTTCCTGCAGCGCGCCTATGATCAGGTCGTGCATGATGTTGCGATCCAGAATTTGCCGGTGCGTTTCGCTATTGATCGGGCGGGACTGGTGGGCGCGGATGGATCGACGCACGCTGGCAGTTTCGACATTACCTATCTCGCCACGCTCCCGAACATGGTTGTCATGGCTGCGGCCGACGAGGCAGAACTGGTGCACATGGTTCACACCTGCGCGGTCTATGATGATGGCCCGATCGCCGTTCGCTACCCACGCGGCAACGGCATAGGCATACCGCTGCCTGAAACGCCCGAGCGGCTGGAAATCGGCAAGGGCCGGATCGTACGAGAGGGGCGGCAGGTCGCTATTCTCTCCCTCGGAACCCGGCTTGAAGAAGCGCTGAAGGCCGCCGAGGTGCTGGAAGCCAAGGGTCTGTCCACGACCGTAGCTGACCTGCGGTTCGCCAAGCCACTCGATGAGGCGATGATCCGTCGCCTGCTGACGACCCACGAAGTCGCCGTGACGATCGAGGAAGGCGCGATCGGCGGTTTGGGCGCGCATGTGCTGACGCTGGCTAGCGACCTTGGTCTGATAGACAATGGCCTAAAGCTGCGGACGATGCGCTTACCGGACGTTTTTCAGGATCAGGACAAGCCTGAGCTGCAATATGCCGACGCGCGTCTGGACGCGGTAGCGATTGTGGAGACGGTGCTGACAGCACTTCGCCACAACAGTCCCGGCATCGGCACAGAGGCTCGCGCTTGAATCGCAACCAAATGGTTGCTTAACTCACCCAGAGGGCGCATGTCTGCAATCAGGAGGTTGCCGACATGCCTGAGTCCATCACAAAGAGCGTCGATATCGCCGCGCCCATTGAACGCGTCTGGGATGCGCTCATCAATCATGAGAAGTTCGGAACGTGGTTCCGTGTAGCGTTGGATCAGCCTTTTGTTGTCGGCCAGCCATCCACGGGACATATGACCTATCCAGGCTATGAGGATTATCGCTGGGAGGCGCGGGTAGTAGCGATCGAGCCCATGAGGCGCTTCGCATATGAGTGGCCAGCCACCGGCGGCGACAAGGAGTTGATGGAGAGTGGCGTGCCCGTCCAGGAATGGACGCTGGTGGAATTTCTACTCGAACCGACGGGGGATGGCACGCTGCTGACGGTGACCGAAAGCGGCTTTGATAAGGTGCCGGAGCCTCGACGGAGCGATGTCATGCGCTCCAATGATGGCGGTTGGACGGAGCAGGTTCAGACCATCCGCGCCTATGTTGAAGGTTGAGAACGCCCCTGCCCGGCTTTTTGCGGCTCTGGGCGATGTAACGCGGCTGGGATTGATAAGTCATCTCTCCGACGGCACGGCGCGCTCCATAGTTCAACTGGGCGAAGGCTTGCCGATCACTCGGCAGGCCGTTGCAAAGCATCTGGATGTGCTACTAGGCGCTGGATTGGTGGAACGCACCCGGAGTGGCCGGGAAGCGCTCTTCGCTCTGCGCGCGGAAGCGGTTGCGGAAGCGCGAGACTGGCTTGCTCAGGTCGGTAGCCAGTGGGAAGAAACTTTGGGCCGGTTCAAGACCTTTGTCGAGAACCAGCCCTAAGCCTTTGTTGCAATTATTGCTGTGGGACAGCCGCGCGCGCATCCTGGCCGTCGCCTTCCGGAGCGGCGATGATTTCACGAGTCGTAGCGCCCTTATCCACAACCTCGGTCCCCGGATCACCAACGGAGGAACGAATGCCCGCAGCAGCATTGGCGCGACCCGCAGCCGTCAAGGCAGCCGCCTCGGCAGCGCTGCGCTGAGCCGGGCCACCAAACATGGCTTCCACTGCAGCGCGGCTGGAATCGACTGACGCGGCGGCTGGAGTGCCGGGTGCGGGCGGGACCAGCGCGTAATCAGGCGGGATCACCAGTGGAGCCTGGCGCGACACGGCGAACTCATCGGGGCGGTCACGGTTGAAAAGGCCGCCGCCACCGCCGCAAGCGGACAGCATCGAAATCAGGCCAGCGGCGAGGATCAGTTTACGCATTAGTTCAATGACTCCGTCTTTGCGCCCTTCTCGCGCAGCAGAAGCGCCCGCGCAAGAAGGATCAACACGCCGAAAGTGATGGCCGCATCAGCCAGGTTGAAAATCAGGAAGGGCCGCCATTCACCGAAATGCAGGTCGGCATAATCGACCACATAGCCGAGGCGCACGCGATCCACGATATTGCCGATCGCACCGCCAAGGACGAGGCCGAGCGCCGCAACGTCCTGCCGCGCCTTTTCACGCCACATCCACACGCCCACGAAACCCGCGATCAACATGGTCATCCCGACCAAAATCCAGCGCATCATGTTCGTGTCCGCGTGGAAAAAGCCCATCGAAACGCCCCGATTTTCGAGCCAACGCAGGCGGAAGATCGGCAGGATTTCGATGCCGTCATCCAACCGGCTCTTAAGGGCGAGCGGATAGGTGACGGTATATTTGATGAGCTGGTCCATCGCCAAAGTGACGATCGCGACAATCAACCCAAGGGGGCGGTGATTGACGACGGCCATCAGCAGTACGAGCCGCAGGATTTGAGTGGCAAAGATGACACGAGAGAACCCCAGAGAAGCGCCATATTATTCCTGTTTTCCTGCAGCCCCATCCCGCGCTGGGCATATAGCCCGGTACAGCGCGTGTAGGACAGAGCAAAGATCATGCACCAAGCACTTCATCGCAGCGGTTGCAAAGGGTGCCGTCTTCCTCAACTTCCGGCAGCAGGCGCCAGCAGCGGCCGCATTTGTGCCAGTCGCTGGGCTTGACGATAATGCCGTCGCCCACACCCGTTTCGATGCGCGCGACGATGGCGATTTCGGCGAAGTTCACACCGTCACTGGGGACCTGCTCGCCCATGGTGACGTCGGCCTCTAGGCTGGAGCGGATCACCTTTTCGCGGCGGAGCGGTTCGATGGCTTCGTTGACCTGATTGCGCTGGCTGCGCAGGGCGGTCCATTTGCCTTCGAGGCCGCTGTCGAGCCAAGCCGCATCGATCTCGGGCCATTCAAGGAAGTGCACGCTTTCTTCTTCATTTGGATAGCGGCTTTGCCACACTTCCTCAGCAGTGAAGGGTATGATCGGCGCGGCATAGCGGACGAGCGCGTGGAACAGCGTGTTGAGCACCGTGCGATAAGCGCGGCGCTTAAGGTCCGACTTCGCATCGCAGTAGAGGCAGTCCTTGCGGATGTCGAAGAAGAAAGCCGACAGGTCGCTGTTGGCGAAATCGAACAGGGCGCGGGTATAGCGGCTGAATTCCAGCCAATTCTCGCTCCCCGCCGCCTTATCGACCACGGCCCTGAGGTCCGCATCGAGCTTGGAGAGCAGGTGGAGCATGTAGCGCTCCAATTCCGGCATTTCGTTGACGGGCAGCTTTTCCTCTTCGGAAAAATCAGAAAGAGCGCCAAGCAAGTAGCGGAAACTATTGCGGAGTTTGCGATAGGCGTCAGAGGATCCGGCCAGCACTTCCTTGCCGATGCGGACGTCATCGAAATAGTCGGTGCTTGCGACCCAGACGCGAAGGATGTCGGAGCCGCTTTCGCCGATCACCTTCAGCGGATCGACCACATTGCCGAGGCTCTTCGACATTTTCCGGCCCTGGCCGTCCAGCGCGAAGCCGTGCGTGAGGACGGCGTCATAAGGTGCGCGACCGCGGGTGCCGCTGGCTTCCAGCAGCGAGGACTGGAACCAGCCGCGATGCTGGTCGGAGCCTTCGAGATAGAGGTCGGCGCGGACGCCTTCTCCATAGCGGCCCTCGACAACGAAGCTGTGGGTTGAGCCGCTGTCGAACCAGACATCGAGAATGTCGTTCACCACCTCATAGTCATTGAGGTCGTAATCGGGACCAAGAAACGCCTGGTGATCCGCACCGAACCAAGCGTCGGCGCCCGCGCTCTTGAAAGCTTCGATGATGCGAGCGTTGACCGCCTTATCAACGAGATACTCGCCCGTCTTCCGATTAACATAGAGGGCGATAGGGACGCCCCAGGCGCGCTGGCGGCTGATCACCCAATCGGGGCGGCCCTCCACCATCGAGCGGATGCGGTTGATCGAGCGCTCCGGCACCCACCGGGTCTTTTCGATGGCGTCGAGCGCGGTGCCGCGCAGGGTCGCGCCGTTACCTTGGGCAGCGAGGATCGCTTCTTCTTCGGCGCAGCGCGGGATGATGCCGTCGCCGATCGCGCGGTCCATCGGGATGAACCATTGCGGTGTGCAACGGAAAATGATCTTCGCCTTGGAACGCCAGCTATGCGGATAGCTATGCTTGAAGTCATCCGACGCGGCGAGCAGACCTCCGGCTTCGCGCAGGTCGGTGCAGATCGGGCCATCCTTGCTGACGAATTTCGGGTTGATGACCGATCCCTGGCCGCCGAGCCACGCCCAATCCTCGCGATATTTTCCGTCATTTTCGACGGCGAAGACGGGGTTGATGCCATGCGCCTTGCAGAGTCCGAAATCGTCTTCGCCATGGTCAGGGGCCATGTGAACAAGGCCAGTGCCGGCGTCCGTGGTGACGAAATCACCGGGCAGGAACGGGCGGGGCTTGGCGTAAAAGGCGAGCGCAGCCTCATCCACAGGAGCGGGACCCTGGCTTCCGCCGGGATGACGAAGGAGGTTGTAGATCGGATGGCGCGCCACAGCTCCAGCGAGTTGCGAGCCCTTGAAGTGCTTGTGCGGCTGCGCATGGAGCAGGCCAGTGCGCTCCTTGAACGGGCCGATCAGAGCTTCGGCGATAAGGAACTTCCGCCCTTCACCTTCAAGCAGGACATAATCGACCTCCGGCCCGTAGGCCAAAGCCTGGTTCACCGGGATAGTCCAAGGCGTCGTCGTCCAGATCACCGCATGGGCGCCGACCAGTTCGGGCGCGTTGGGCGCATCGACAATCTCGAACGCCACATCGATCTGGGTCGAGACGATGTCCTCATATTCGACTTCCGCCTCGGCCAACGCAGTCTTTTCGACCGGGGACCACATGACGGGCTTCGCCCCGCGATAAAGTTGGCCGCTCTCCGCAAATTTCAGCAGTTCAGACACGATGGTAGCTTCGGCGTCGAACTTCATTGTGAGATAGGGATCGTCCCAATCACCCATTACGCCGAGGCGCTTGAACTGCTCCTTCTGAACCCCGACCCATTTGTCCGCATAGGCACGGCATTGAGCGCGGAATTCCTGTGCGGGAACCTCGTCCTTATTCTGCTTCTTTTTGCGATACTCCTCCTCGATCTTCCATTCGATCGGAAGACCGTGGCAGTCCCAGCCGGGCACATAGGGCGCGTCCTTGCCGAGCAGCGACTGGCTGCGGACGATGATGTCCTTCAGCACCTTGTTCATCGCATGGCCCATATGGATGTCGCCATTGGCGTAGGGCGGGCCATCATGAAGGATGAAGCGTTCGCGGCCCTTCCGCCGTTCGCGCAGCTTGCCGTAGAGGTCCATTTCCTCCCATCGCGCGAGGATCGCCGGTTCTTTCTGCGCCAGGCCCGCCTTCATCGGGAAGTCGGTGACGGGGAGAAAGACGGTGGACTTGTAGTCAGGCTGATCGGTCATCTTCGGTCCGGCACTAAAACTCACCGTTCGTGCTGAGTGGGGACTGAGCTTGGCGAAGGCCCGTATCGAAGCATCTGCGCAAGACCAAATCCTTCGATACGCCATTTCGACAAGCTCAATGGCTACTCAGGACGAACGGAGTAAAATGGAAAGTGCGCCCTACGCGAGGTGTGGCGTTCTCGCAAGGATTTGCCGCGCGGCGTCGCAGTCCTTGGCGATCTGGGCTGTGAGCGCCTCCAGCCCGTCATATTTCGCCTCGGGCCGGAGATAGTCGATCAGTTGCACTTCGATGCACTGATCATAAAGGCTTTCGGCGAAATCGAAGAAGTGGGGCTCCAGCAATTCCTTCGGCGGATCGAAGCTGGGGCGGACGCCAAGATTGGCCGCTCCATCCAACACGCGGCCGTCGGACAGCAATCCGCGAACCGCGTAGATACCATAGGCGGGGCGAAGATAATGGCCAAGGTCGATATTGGCGGTAGGAAAGCCGATCGTGCGGCCGAGCTTGTCGCCGTGCTGAACCAGCCCCTGAATGGCGAAAGGCCGGGTCAAAAGGCGAGTAGCCGTCGCGCAATCGCCCGATTTCAGCGCTGCGCGGATGCGGCTGGAGGACACGACTTCCCCGCGCTCATCGGTGACAGGCGCGACTGCTTCGGCACTCATGCCGCGCGCCGCGCCAAGCTGCGCCAAGGTCGCCACCGTGCCGCTGCGGCCCTGGCCGAAGGTGAAATCCTGGCCTGTGACCACGCCCGCGACGCCCATCCCTTCGACCAGCAGTTCGACGAAATGCTCGGGGTCCAGCGCAGCGAGTTGGCGGGTGAAGGCGAAAACGAGCATGGCGTCCGACCCTGCCTTGGCAAAAAGAGCTTGCCGCTGATCCAGCGTGGTAAGGCGGAACCAGGGCGTATTCGGGCGGAAAAGGCGCATCGGATGCGGATCGAAGGTCGCAATGATGACGGGACGTCCTTCCGCGCGGGCGCGAGCGACTGCCCGGCCGACGACCGCCTGATGGCCGAGGTGAAACCCGTCAAAATTGCCCAGCGCCATGATGCTCCCGCGCAAATGGGCGGGGATCGGGACGCCGCTTTCAAGCCGCTCCATGGCGGTGGCTATAGGGACCTGCCCCGCCGCTGGCAATGCGGCTTCATGGCGCAGTGCGGCGGCGGAAGGTGACGAAGCTGTAGGCGGGATATTCGCCCTGCGCGGCATGATCCTGCCGCGCGACCTCCTGCCATTCGGCAGCGTCGGGATAGGGAATGGCCGCATCGCCGGGCGTATCCAGATGAACCTCGGTGAGTTCGATGCGGTCGGCTTGTGGAAGGAACAGCTGGTGGATTTCCGCGCCGCCGATCACCATGACCACGGGCGCGTCCGCCAAACGGATCGCTCCGGCAACGTCATGAGTGACCTCCGCGCCTTCACGGCTCCATCCGGCGTCGCGAGTGAGGACGATATGACGGCGGCTGGGAAGCAGGCCCGGCAGGCTGTCGAAAGTCTTGCGGCCCATGATCATGGGATGACCAAGGGTGAGCGCCTTGAAATGCTTGAGGTCCGCTGGAAGCCGCCAGGGGAGTCCGCCGTCCCTACCGATCACGCCATTGTCGGCGCGGGCGAGGATGAGGACGATCTCCGGCTTTGCACTCACAGCGTTAGCCGGGTGACATGGCCCATCTTGCGCCCGGCACGCGCTTCATGCTTGCCGTAGAGGTGCAGATGAGCGGCCGGATCGGTCATGATCGCCTGCCATTCATTCGCTTCGTCGCCGATCAAGTTGCGCATTTCCACCCGCTTGGCGGCGAGGCGGGTGTCACCCAAAGGCAGACCGCAAATGGCGCGGACGTGATTTTCGAACTGGCTGGTGACGGCGCCTTCGATGGTCCAATGGCCGCTATTGTGCACGCGCGGAGCCATTTCGTTGAAGACCGGGCCATCGGCGCTGGCGAAAAACTCCAGGGTCAGTACGCCGACATAGTCCAGTGCGGCAGCGACCTGCGCGGCAAGGGCCCGCGCACCCTCTACCTGCGCCTCGATGCGTTCACCTGCAGGAGCCGTGGAGGTGGACAGGATGCCATCGACATGGACGTTGACGGGCGAATCCCAGAAGCGGACTTCACCGTCCGCGCCGCGCGCCAGGATGACGGAAAACTCCTCCTCAAAAGTCACGAAGCCTTCAAGGATCGCGCTCTGCCGGCCGATCGCGTTCCAGGCGCCGACTGCATCGCCCGGCTCGTTCAGGCGCGCCTGCCCCTTGCCGTCATAGCCCATGCGGTTGGTTTTCAGAATCGCGCGGCTGCCGATGGTGGCGATCGCCTGCTCCAGATCGTCGAGGCTCTCTACCGATGCGAAGGGCGCGGTGAGCCCGCCCAGGTCGCGCACGAAGCTCTTTTCCGCCAGTCGGTCCTGCGCCACGCGCAACGCTTGTGCGCCCGGACGGACCAGGCCGTGGGTGGCGAGCACTTCGACCGCTGAAGGGTCGATATTCTCGAACTCATAAGTGACGACATCGACGCTGTCTGCGAAAGCCGCCAGCGCGGCCGCATCCTCATAGGCGCCCTGGGTCCAGCGCGGAGAGACGTCAGCAGCCGGGCCGCTCGTCTCGGGTGCATAAATGTGGGTGCGATAGCCCAGTTGCGCGGCGGCGATCGCGATCATGCGGCCGAGCTGGCCGCCGCCAAGAATGCCGATGGTGGAACCGGGCGCGATGGTCGTCATCTTATTCGGGCGTCTCCGCGACGTCGTTGGTCTGCTTTTCACGCCACATGTCGAGCCGCTCCGCCAGCGCGTCGTCGGTGGTGGCCAGGATCGAGGCGGCGAGCAGCGCGGCGTTAATCGCGCCGGGCTTTCCGATAGCAAGAGTGCCAACGGGTATGCCGCCGGGCATCTGCACGATCGAAAGGAGGGAATCCATGCCCTTCAGCGACTTAGATTCGACCGGCACACCCAGCACCGGGAGGCGCGTCATCGAAGCGGCCATCCCGGGGAGATGAGCCGCGCCCCCTGCCCCGGCGATGATGACCTTCAGGCCACGGGACACCGCGCCGGTCGCATAGTCGTAAAGCCGCTGCGGCGTGCGATGGGCCGAGACCACCTTGCATTCATGCGGGACGCCGAGAGCGGTCAGCGTCTCGGCCGCATGACGCATCGTTTCCCAATCGGAACGCGATCCCATGATGATGCCGACTTTAGCGGTCATTCGCCTGACTTCCCCTGATGGCGCGGAAAGCAAAGCCCCTTAGCGGCAGGACCGGAAAGGGGCAATGCGGGATTTGGAACGCTCAACGCTCCGACAGATAATAGCGCTCCTTCGCGGTCAGATCGTCGGCCAGGTCATAGACGATCGGCTGGCCGGTCGGGATCTCCAGTTCGGTGATTTCGTCATCGGGTATACCAGACAGATGCTTGACCAGAGCGCGCAGCGAATTGCCGTGGGCGGAAATAAGGACGCGCTTGCCCGCTTTCAATTCCGGCACGATCCGGCTTTCCCAATAGGGCAGCACGCGCGCGATCGTATCCTTGAGCGATTCCGTGGAAGGAATGGCGATGCCGTCATAGCGGCGGTCTTTCGACAGGTCGAACTCACCGCCCGGCTCCAGCACTGGCGGCGGAATGTCGAAGCTGCGGCGCCAGATCTTGACCTGCGCGTCGCCATGCTTGGCGGCCGTCTCCGCCTTGTTAAGGCCGGTGAGCCCGCCATAGTGCCGTTCATTCAGGCGCCAGTCCTTTTCGACAGGCAGCCACAGCCGGCCCATTTCCTCCAGCGCCAGGTTCAGCGTCTTGATCGCGCGCGTCTGGACCGAGGTGAAGCAGCGATCGAAGTCCAGTCCCTTGGCCGACAGCAACTGGCCAGCAGCGCGCGCTTCCTCCACGCCCTTTTCCGTCAGGTCCACGTCCCACCAGCCGGTGAAGCGGTTTTCCAGGTTCCAGGCCGATTGGCCATGACGGATCAGAACGAGTGTGGGCATGAAACGCTTCTCCTGCACTAAGCGAATGTTGGCGCTTCCCATAACGCCGGAAATCACGGGCGCAAGCTTGTGCGCCCGGCCCACCGCCCCACATTGCAGTCGGTCCGCCGATCGGATAGCTCGAAGGACAGTTGAAAAAGGAACTGGCAACTTGGCATTTGTGAAGGGTGTTTGGCGCATATTGGTCGCCATCAAGGACGGGCTGGTGCTGCTGCTCCTGCTTGGTTTCTTCGGCCTGCTCTATGCCGCCCTGTCCTGGTCCCCCAAGCCTGCCCGCAGCGTCAGCAGCGGCGCCTTGCTATTGAAGCTCGACGGCACGATCGTCGAGCAGCCTGCGGAGATCGATCCATTTTCCCTGCTGACCGGATCGGGGCAGGAGACCAGGGAATATCGGCTGTCCGACATCGTTACCGCGCTGGAAGCAGCCAGGACCGATGACAAGGTCAAGGCGGTTGTCCTGAACCTCGATGGGTTCCTGGGCGGCGGCCAAGTTGCCCTGTCACGCGTGGGCAAGGCGCTGGACGGCGTTCGCGCCGCGAACAAGCCGGTCTTCGCCTTTGCGACCATCTACAGCGATGACAGCTATCAACTTGCTGCCCATGCCAGCGAAAGCTGGGTCGATCCGCTGGGCGGCGTCGCCATTCTGGGCCGCGGCGGTTCAGGGCTTTATTACAAGGGCCTGATCGACAAGCTGGGCGTCAACACGCACGTCTATCGCGTCGGCACTTACAAGAGTTTCGTCGAACCCTTCATCCGCTCCGATCAATCGCCCGAGGCGCGGCAGGCCAATCAGGCGCTGGCTGATGCGCTGTGGGAAGGTTGGCAGCAGGAAGTCGCTCGGGCCCGCCCGAAAGCCAAGCTGGCCGCCTATGCCGCCAATCCTGCAGGCGCAGCCGAAGCCGCACGCGGCAACCTGGCGAAGGCGGCCCTGAGTGCGGGACTGATCGACCGGCTGGGCGATGAAGCGGCTTTCGGTGAGCGGGTGGCGCAAGTTGCTGGCGAACCTTCCGACGAACGGCCTGGCGACTTCGCCAGCATCGACCTTCCCACTTACGCCAAGGCGCACCGGCCAGCCAATAATGGCCAGATCGGCGTGATCACGATCGCAGGCGAGATCGTCGATGGCGATGCGGGACCCGGGAGCGCGGCCGGAGACACGATCTCCGCGCTGCTTTACAAGGCCCTGTCCGAAAAGGAACTGAAGGCGCTGGTGGTCCGCGTCGATTCCCCCGGCGGCTCCGTCATGGCATCGGAAAAGATCCGGCAGGCCATCATGGAGGCCAAGCGGGAAGGACTGCCTGTCGTCGTGTCGATGGGCAATGTCGCGGCGAGTGGCGGCTATTGGGTTTCGACCCCCGCCGACCTGATCCTCGCCGAGCCCGGCACGATCACCGGATCCATCGGCGTCTTCGGCATCTTGCCGAGCTTTGAAGGAACGCTGGCCAAGCTCGGTATCACCACGGATGGAGTGCGCACCACGCCGCTATCGGGCCAACCGGACCTTGCGGCCGGGACGACGCCGGAGTTCGATCGCATCATGCAGATGGGGATCGAGGACATTTACGGCCGCTTTGTCGGCTTAGTGGCCAAAGCCCGCCGCAAATCGCCCCAGCAGATCGACGCCATCGCCCAAGGCCGCGTCTGGGACGGCGGCACGGCGCGACAGATCGGCTTGGTCGATCGCTTCGGCGGCCTTGAAGAGGCGATCGCGGAAGCAGCCAAGCTCGCCAAGCTCGACCCCGCGAAGGCAAAAACCTACCGCATCGAGAAGGAACCCGACAAATTCGCCGAGTTCATCCAGTCGATGACCGAACGCGACGACGAGGATGCCGACACGGCACGCGACATGCTGAGCCACCAGGCGATGATCCAGCGCCGCTGGGCAATGCAGGCCATCGCTGATGTGCGGGAATTGCTGAGCGGTGCAGGCGTGCGCGCCGATTGCCTTGAATGCAGAGGTTATGGCGCACCGAAGGCCGTGAGTGCAGCTGATCAGCGAGGCTTGATGGCGTTGCTGACTTCGATTTGGCGGGGGTGAGAGAAGTTAAAAGCGGCCATATCGCAAGACCGTTGCGCTTCGCCGAGTCTTCGCGCGAGGCGATTGGAACTCCCAGCGGGCGAGCACATTTGGCGAAGATGCTGCACCATATCTCCCTCGGCACGACCGACCTGGAACGAGCGCGCGCCTTTTATGACCCGGTCATGCATGAGTTGGGCATGCGGCGAACGTTGGATGTCAGTGACGCCATAGGGTACGGCGCTGGCATCACCGTCTTCAGCCTCAACCTTCCCGCAGACGGCGGCGGCGCGTCGGTTGGCAACGGGGTCCATGTTGCTTTCGAGGTTGAAAAACGAGCCGCTGTCGATGCATTTTTCAAGGCCGCAATAGCCCATGGCGGCTCAGGTGACGGTGCGCCTGGCCTAAGACCCGGATATGACGCCAATTACTATGCCGCCTTCGTTCGTGATCCGGACGGAAACAAGATCGAGGCTGTCACGTTCACCGCTGCCTGAAATGATACCGGCGATTGGCAAATCAAAGACGCTTTACTCACCCCGATAGACTGGCAACCCCAACCCTCTCCAGATCGCGATGGCCCGCAACAGAAAACCCAGCAGCGCAGCCACGACGCCCGCTACGGGTACATCCAGCCCCCACCAATGCAGCACCACGAACAAGCCCGATGCCAATGCGGCCGCAGTCACATAAAGCTCTGGGCGTAGCAGGATGGATGGCTCATGGGCGAGCAGGTCGCGAAGAATGCCGCCTACGCAACCCGTGACCACGCCCATCATGGCTGCGACGAGAGGCGGGATGCCGTAGCTCATCGCTTTGGCGGCTCCGAACACGGCGAAGGCCGCAAGGCCGATGGCGTCGAGCCAATCCAGCGCGCGGTCGCTCCACAGCCTGCGCGGGGTGAACCAGACGAGCAGGGCCGCGATCATGCAGGTGATGGCGGGGACCGGATCATGCACCCAAAAGACCGGCGCACCGATCAGTAGATCGCGCACGGTGCCGCCTCCCACCCCCGTTATCAGTGCGAAGAAGGCGAAGGTGACAAGCGTTTGGCCCAACCGCGCGGCGGCCAGCGCGCCGGACGCCGCGAAGACGAAGATCCCCACGATGCTGAGTGTTTCCAGCACCGGGCCGATCTGATGAAGGGCGATCGCAGATGGTATCATGAGGCGAGTTAGCCTCTGGCACCACTAGCTGTCGAGGGACGGCACAAGATAGAGTGCTGCGCCGACGTGCCGCTATTCCGGTTCGCTCGCCCTGTCGTACAGGCCGGCGCCAGAATAGCGGCGCTTGGCTTTACTTGGCCAATTCCGCCTCGATCGCCGACACCAGCGCGGGATCGTCGGGCGTGGTGGCGGGCGCGAAGCGTGCGGCGACCGTGCCGTCCTTGGCGATCAGGAATTTTTCGAAGTTCCACAGAACTTCAGGCTCTTCGGTCGGCGTCATGCCATATCCCTTGAGCTTGTCGCGGAACGCGTCGCCTTCGCCCTGCGCCTTGGGCTGCTCGCTGGTGAGGGCGGCATAAAGCGGGTGCTTTTCCGGGCCGGTCACGACGATCTTTTCGAACATGGGGAAATCGACGCCGAAATTGGTCGTGCAGAAAGTCGCAATCTCATCATTGCTGCCCGGCTCCTGCGCGCCGAAGTCGTTGGCGGGGAAACCCGCGACGACCAAGCCCTTGTCCTTATAATCGCGATAGAGCTTTTCGAGCCCCTCATATTGCGGGGTGAGGCCGCATTTGGAGGCGACATTGACCGCCAGCACCACCTTGCCCGTATAGTCCGCCAGGCTGGCGTCTGCGCCCTTGATCGTCTTCAGCGGAATTTGCTGGATCGAAGTCATGATCGTCTCCTTGAGATTCTTGAACGCGCGGACCTTGCCATCATATGGCCGCGCCGAAAAGCCTGCCCGCACCCGCCGTCACCACCATCGCCAGCATGCCCCAGAAGACCACTCGGCCGACCGAACGGGCAGTCTTCCCCCCGCCCAGCCGCGCGCCGACGTAACCGAGCAGCGCCAGGCACAGTAGCGATGTAATAACGATCACCGGAAGCGCTATGGAGGCAGGGCATAAGGCTGCTGCAACAACCGGGGCGAGCGCGCCCGCAGAAAAGGTCGCGGCGGATGTAAGCGCCGCCTGCACCGGCCGCGCGGTGCTGATGTTGGAAATGCCCAGCTCATCGCGGGCATGGGCGGCCAGTGCATCGGCGTCCATCAACTGCCGCGCCACCTCCCCGGCCAGTTCAGGCGTGAGGCCGCGCTCCACATAGATGCCGCGCAGTTCCTGCCACTCGACATCCGGTTGCTGCGCGATCGCTCGCTTTTCCTTGGCAAGGTCCGCCCGCTCCGTGTCGGACTGCGCGCTGACCGACACATATTCGCCGGCCGCCATGGACATGGCGCCCGCGACCAACGCTGCTATGCCCGACAGCAGAATCGCCTCACGTGCGGCCCCCGAGGCGGCGATGCCCGCAAGCAGGCTGGCGGTCGAGACGATGCCGTCATTCGCGCCTAGGACCGCCGCACGCAGCCAGCCCACGCGATTGACATAATGGACGGCGTGGTGCGCTTGCTCTGGCGCGCCTGCCGCTGATCCTTCCATCGCCGCCATGCCTTCGCGTCTCCTGCTGTCAGCCGTTTAGCCCCTCGGCCTTTTCCGCCAATTCCAGCCAGCGTTCCTCGGCCGCATCCTTGTCCGCGCGCGCCTGCTCGATCGCCTTGGTTAGCGCGGCGAAACGCTTGGGATCGCGGGCGTAGAGCGCAGGGTCAGCCATCGCCTCTTCATCGCGCGCTATGGCCTTCTCCAGTTCCTCGATGGTCTTGGGCAGCAGGTCCAGGTCACGCTGATCCTTGTAGCTGAGCTTGGTCGCGGCGGTCCTGGGCGGTGGCGGAGCGGCAGCGGCTTTCTTTTCCGCTTTGGGCGCGCTTTTCGGCTGGCGCTTGGCCACCCAGTCCGCATAGCCGCCGACGATCACATCGACCTGCCCCGAGCCGTCGAGGCCGAGCGTCACGGTCACTGTCCGGTCAAGGAAATCCCGGTCGTGGCTGACGATCAGCACCGTGCCGTCATAATCGGCAATGACCTCCTGCAGCAGGTCGAGCGTTTCGAGGTCAAGGTCGTTGGTCGGTTCGTCCAGCACGAGCAGGTTCGATTCGCGCGCGAACTCCCGCGCGAAGAGCAGACGCGACCGCTCGCCGCCCGACAGCGTGCCCACGCGCGCTTCGGCCAAAGACGGGTCGAAGAGAAATTCCTTCAGATAGCCGTGGACATGCTTGCGCACCCCGCGCACGTCGATCCAATCGCCGCCTTCGGCCAACACGTCGCGCACGCGCTTGTCGGCCTGCATCAGGCTGCGCTGCTGGTCGATGAAGATCATGTCGAGCGACTTGGCCTGCCTCACCACACCGGCATCCGGCGCGAGTTCGCCGGTCAGCAGCTTCAAGAGCGTCGTCTTGCCCGCGCCATTGCCGCCGACGATGCCGATCCGGTCGCCGCGCTGGATGCGCAGGGTGAAGTCCTTGATGACTGTGCGCGCGCCGAAGCTCTTCGTTACATGTTCCGCGGTGATGACGCTCTTCGTCTTGCTGTCGTCGGCAGCGACGGCGATCTTGGCGACGCCCTGCGGTCCGACCATCGCGGCACGCTGGGCGCGCATTTCCCACAGCTTCGCGAGGCGGCCCTGGTTGCGCTTGCGGCGGGCGGTGACGCCGCGCTGGAGCCAATGCGCCTCGATCTTGAGCTTTGCGTCGAGCTTTTCGGCCGCGCGGGCTTCTTCGGCATATACGGCTTCCATCCAATCCTCGAACCCGCCAAAGCCGATCTCGTTGCGGCGGATGGACCCCCGATCGAGCCACAGCGTCTGCCGCGTCAACCGGGTCAGGAAGGCGCGGTCGTGGCTGATGACGATGAACGCCCCGTTGTAGCGGCCCAGCCAGCCTTCCAGCCAATCGATTGCGTCAATGTCGAGATGGTTGGTCGGCTCGTCGAGCAGCAGCAAGTCGGGCTCGCTCGCCAATGCGCGGGCGATGGCGGCGCGGCGGCGCTCGCCCCCGCTGGCAGTCGCGGCTTCGCGGGACAGGTCGATGCCGAGCTGGCTCGCAATCGCCTCCACCTCATGCGCGGGCGGTGCAAATTGACCGGCCAGCGCAAAGTCTCGCAACGTCGCGAACTCAGCAACGTCCGGGTCCTGCTCGAGCATGATGACCCGCGCGCCGGGACGGACGGATCGCGTGCCCTCATCGGGCTCTACCTGCCCCGCGATCAGCTTCAGCAGCGTCGTCTTGCCCGCGCCATTGCGACCGATCAGCGCAAGCCGGTCCCGCTCGCCCACAAAAATGTCGAGATGGCGGAAAAGCCAATGCGTGCCTTGGCTGAGGCCAAGATTTTCAAAGGAGAATATGGGTGCCGGCATGGCCGTGCAGCTAGGACTTCCAGCGCGCCGGGGCAAGAGCATGTGGAACCGGAAGCTGTCCAAAGGCTTTCAACGCCCGTCAGCGTCCATTCATCGCAGCCGTTACAAACAGGACGTCTGCTTTCCCAAGGAGATACGTCCATGAAGTCTGCCTTCGCCATGATGGCCCTCGCCGCCGCATCGCTCCCCGCAGCGGCGATCGCGCAGACGAGCGTCACCATCGCCGAAACCGCTCCGGTCGTGACACTGAATGTCACCGAAACGGTGGAAGCCGCTCCGGACCGCGCCGTTGTGGGCACCGGCGTGCAGACGCGCGCGCCCACCGCCACGCAAGCGATGCGCGACAATGCAGCGAAGATGGACCGCCTGATCGCCACGCTCGCCAAGGCAGGCATCGCCAAGAAGGACATCCAGACCAGCGGCATCAATCTCAGCGCCCAATATGACTACAGCAACCGCGAGGGACAGCCTGCCGGGCCACGCTTCATCGGCTATGAAGCGTCGAACCAACTGACCATCAAGCTGCACGACATCAAAAAGGTGGGCCCACTGCTCGATACGCTGGTCGAAGCGGGTGCGACCAATGTGAACGGTCCATCCTTCTCGATCGAAAACCCTGCGCCGATGCTGGCGCAGGCGCGCGCGGCTGCGCTGAAGAGTGCCAAGTCACAGGCGGACTTCTATGCCCAAGCGGCCGGTTACCGTTCGGCCCGCCTGATCTCCATTTCGGAAAGCAATAGCGGGGGCAATCCCCCGATGCCGATGCTCGCCGCCCGGTTCAAGGCGGATGCCGAGCAGGCTACGCCGGTCGAACCCGGGCAGGTCGGATCGTCCGTCACACTAACCGTCCAATATGCGTTGGAGCGCTAATCCCGCTCGGATCGCCGCTTTGACGCCACCATTCACCACCTGTTCAATGCTTCGGCGCTATGGCATGCCCTATGACGATGAAGCATAGCATCCTGATTACCGGTCTGGCCGCCCTCGCCGCGATGGCGGCCACGCCTTCCCAGGCCGAGATCGGGCAGCGCGGTGAACAGGACGCCGCGCGCCGCGCCATGCTCGACGGGCAAACCATGCCCTTCTCCCTCATCAAGCGCCGGGTCGATGCCGCCATGGGCGGGGCAACCTATCTTGGTGCGGAATTCAATCCCTCCTCCAACCGCTATCGCTTGAAATATGTGAAGGACGGTAAGGTGGTTTGGGTTGATGCGGACGGGCGCACAGGCGATATAACCGGCTGGGCGCACTGACGCGCCAGGCAAAACACTAAGAAACGGGGCCATATGCGTCTGCTGATCGTCGAAGATGAACCGAGCCTCGGGCAACAGCTCCGCAATACCTTGGAAGGCGCGGGCTATGCCGTGGACCTCGCAACCGATGGCGAGGACGGTCATTTCCTGGGCACGACCGAAAGCTATGACGCCGTAGTCCTGGACCTGGGCCTGCCCACCATCGACGGGCTGACCGTGCTGGACCGCTGGCGCAAGGAAGGCCGGGGCTTTCCCGTCCTCGTGCTGACCGCGCGAGACAGTTGGTCGGACAAGGTGGCGGGCCTGGATGCCGGCGCCGACGATTATCTGGCGAAGCCGTTCCAGAGCGAGGAGTTGATCGCCCGCCTGCGCGCGCTCATCCGCCGCGCGTCGGGCAACGCTTCGAGCGAACTTACCGCGGGCGACGTGCGGCTGGATACCCGCTCAGGCAAGGTCACGCTGAAGGGCGAGCCGGTAAAGCTGACCGCTCAGGAATATAAGCTGCTGTCCTACCTGCTCCATCATAAGGGCAAGGTGGTCAGCCGCACCGAACTGATCGAACATATATATGATCAGGATTTCGATCGCGATTCCAACACGATTGAAGTCTTCGTGACCCGCATCCGCAAGAAGCTGGGCGCGGATGTCATCACGACGATCCGGGGACTGGGATACAGCCTGGACGAGCCCGGCCGCTGACGACCCGTAATCTCCATTCCACGCGTATGGCTCTGACATAAGCGCCATGGCAAGCCCGTCCGAATCCACCACTCCTCCCCCAGTTCATTCCACGGGGTCGCTGAGCCGACGCATGATCGGGATTGCGGCGCTGTGGATCAGCGTCCTGTTGTTAGGCGGAGGGCTGGCGCTCGACCGGGTCTTGTCCGCGGCGATCACGCGCAATTTCGACGATGGCCTCAATTATGTGCTGACCGCGATGATCGCGTCGGCGGAAATCGGGCCGGATGGCGAAGTGCTGTTCAATCGCCCGCTAGCCGATCAACGCTTCCTGGAACCCAATAGCGGGCTTTATTATCAGATCAGCGCCAAGGGGCATGAGGATTGGCGATCGCGATCCTTGTGGGACCGTGCGCTGCGCGTTCTGCCCGAACATGATGACCGCACTTTTCACGCCTATGACAGCAAGCAGTTTCCCGGCGAAGACCTGCGCATCATGGAGCGGACGATCGTCCTGCCGGGCTCCAACACGCGATGGATGTTCATGGTCGCCGCCGCTCGCGCAGGGCTGGATGACCAGATCAGAGCCCTGCGATCGACACTGACGCAAAGCTTCGCGCTGCTCGCGCTGGGGCTGATCGTGCTGACGACGCTGCAGACCCTCTATGGGCTGCGGCCGTTGCGCCGTGTGCGGAAGGAAATCGTGCGCATGCGCACCGGGGAAAAGAGCCGCGTCACCGAACCCATGCCCGCCGAAGTGCTTCCCATGGTCGAGGAATTGAACGCGCTCCTCGCCCATAATGAGCGCCAGGCTGAAGAAGCGCGGACCCATGCAGGCAATCTGGCCCACGCGCTCAAGACGCCGCTGACGGTCATCATGAATGCCGCGACAGCGCAGGCGGCTGACCTTGGCGAAACGGTCATCCGTGAAGCCACGACGATGCGCCGGCAGGTCGATCACCATCTCGCCCGCGCCCGCGCGGTCGGGCGGCGTGGCGCGGCGCAGAGCCGGGCCGAGGTCTGGGGCAGCCTTCAGGCTGTCGAGCGCGCGGTGCAACGCCTTTACCCCGAGACCCGCATCGACATGGATGGCGACAAGGAGGCCACGGTCCGCGTAGAGCGGCAGGACCTTGACGAGATGCTCGGCAACCTCATCGAAAATGCTGCGAAATATGGCGGCGGCAGCGTGTTCGCGACGGTCAGCCGCGTTAGCGCGATGGTGGAAATTGTGGTGGAGGATGACGGCATGGGCATCCCCCCAGAGGAACGCACGCGCATTTTCGACCGGGGCGTCCGGCTTGACTCGGGGAAGCCCGGCACCGGCCTTGGCCTTGCGATCGTCCGTGATGTCGCGGAAATCTATGGTGGCTCGGTCGGGATGGAGGAAAGTGAAGATCTGGGCGGTCTGCTGGTGCGGCTTCGCCTTCCCGCCGCCTGATGCGGCAGGCGCTCTATCTAACGGGTGGGTTTGTCGCGCTGGCGCTTGGCGCGCTGGGCATCTTCCTGCCGCTGCTGCCCACGGTGCCCTTCATGATATTGGCCGCGTTTTTCTTCGCTCGATCAAGTCCGGCGCTGGAAGCAAGGCTTCTCGATCACCAGCATTTTGGACCGCATATCCGGCGGTGGCGCGAGCGCGGAGCCATCAGCCGCCGGGGTAAGCGCGCGGCCCTCGCGGCCTTCGCCTTCAGCGCACTGCTGGCGCTATTCCTGGCGCCCTTCCCGTGGTTCCTGGCTCCGCTGACTGCCGCGCTGATCGGCGGCACATGGATTTGGACACGGCCGGAAGCGTGAGGATGCGGAGCCATACAACCCGCCATCATGCTGACCTTTCAGCGAATCCGCCACATCGCAGTCTGATTGGCTCGAGCCCTATCGGTCAGAGGCTTCCCATGTTAGCGAGAGAAACTTTTTCCAGCCGTCCCTCAGCCGCGGAGAAAGCGGCGGGCCCCTCGAACTCCGGCACTGTGCAGATGTAGAGCGTGCCCCCATTCGTGCCGCCGATGGCGCAGGCCAGGGCACGGCGGCCTTTGGCGAGAGACACGCAATGCGTCACATCGCCACTAGGCGCTATGCGGATGACGCCGAGACCGGAGTGCACCACCCCGTCGCTATACGCCACAGGGCTCGCGCTCCATACCGCGCCGTGATTGTCCAGGCAGATGCCGTCCGGTATTCCCCCTTGAGGCAGTGCGCCGAACAACCGGCGGTTGGACAGCGCGCCACTGTCCGGATCGATGTCGAAGCATGTGATCCGCATCGCGGTGGATTCCGCCACATAGAGCGTGCGCCCGTCCGGACTGATCGCCATACCGTTGGGCGACATCATATCTGATGCCGCGATCTTAGTGGCGCCGTCAGGCTGAACCAGGATTATGTCGGTCGGATCGGGCATGCCGTGGGCCTCATTGGTCCAGATGTCGAAGCCCGGCTGGCTGACATAGGCACGGCCCCCATGGACGACCATGTCGTTGAGAACGAAACGGCAGAGACCGGTCAGATCCGCATATTCTGTCGCACCTTGAGGTCCGATGCGCAGTAGCTTGCGCTGCTTCGACAGAACGGCCAGCAGGTCGCCGTTCGCGAGAAAGCCGAGGCCACCGACGAAATCATCTGGCTCTTCATGAACGATTTCCGCCTGATCATTCATGCCCAGTCGATATATCCGGCCCGCCGTGATGTCCGAGAAGGTGAGCGCACCATCATGCCAGCGTGGACATTCCGGCAGGTTCAGCCCTTCGACGATTACCGTGGGTTCCGATAACAGGATCATGCCGCCACCCTCTCCTTCGGGATGGCGCCTGTTCATCCGGCGACTATCCGCTCATGACGAACGGCTAACCCACTGGCCGGATCGTGACAATAAGCCTCAGTTCATCGCCAGGATCATATTCCGGACCTGCGGAAAGACTTCCTTTTCCCATTTGCTGCCGGAAAAGACGCCATAATGGCCAGCGCCGATCTGCAGATGGTGGCGCTTGAGATGCGGCCGCAATCCGGTGCACAGCGCATGCGCGGCAGCCGTCTGGCCCACCGCGCAAATGTCATCCTTCTCGCCTTCCACGGTCAACAGCGCAGTCTTGCGGATCGCGCCCGGATTGACCAGCCGGTCACGATGCTTCAGCTCGCCTTTCGCCAGCAGGGTCCGCTGAAACACACGGTCCACGGTCTCCAGGTAAAATTCCGCAGCCATGTCGAGGACCGCGAAATATTCCTGGTAAAAGCTTTTGATCCTGGCCGCCTCCGCGTCGTTGCCGTCGGCGAGCAGTTGATACAGCTCACGATGCTGAGCCCCATGGCGTTCCAGATTCATCGACATGAAGGCCGACAGTTGCAGGAAGCCAGGATAGACTTTCCGCCCCGCGCCGGGATAGCGCAGCGGGACCCTGGTGATCAGATGTTTTTCGAACCAGTCAAGCGGCCGCTCGTTGGACAACTCGTTAACGATCGTGGGCGCGGCTCGCGGATCGATAGGACCGCCCATCAGCGTCATTGATCGCGGCGTCGCCGCGTCGCCATCCTCGGCCATGAGGGCCACGGCCGCGAAGGCCGGCACGCAAGGCTGGCAGACCGACAGCATATGTGCGCCCGGCCCCATTTCCTGAAAGAAGGTGATCACATAATCGACATAGTCGTCAAATCCGAACACTCCGGCTGACGTTGGGACATCGCGCGCATTCTTCCAGTCGGTTATATAGACGTCATGGTCGCGCAGTAGCGTACGCACCGTGCTGCGCAGCAAGGTGGCGAAATGACCGGACATGGGCGCGACGAGCAGGACGCGCGGCTGCTCCGTTTCGACTTCGTCCTTCACGAAATGAAGCAGATTGCCAAAAGGCAGGTCGAGCAGCACTTCTTCCCGCACCGCAACAATGGCGTTGCCGCTGCGGACTTGGTCGATACCGTAGGCGGGCCGCTTGTGGGTCAGCCTGGCGCCCTGGAACACATCCATCAGCGCGAACATGCGCCGGGGCATGGGAAGGTCCGCCATGGGTCCCAATTTGTCCCGGAGCCCCAAAGCTAGCTCTGCACCGAAGCGGGCCGGAGCCAGCATATCTTCCAGAGCTTGATAACCGTTATACAGCATCATCATAATATGAATGGTGCCCCAAAATGTTCCCCCGGCCGATTCGGCCTCTATCGTTCGTTTATACCGCTTTTGCGTATTGCACCGCATCAATGTTTGATGGAAGATAAGTTTAAAGTGGGAGGATCGTCATGGCCGCTGCGGAATTGACCATATCGAGCAAGATATATTCTTCATGGTCGCTCAGAGGTTGGCTGCTATGTCGGCTCGCGGGGCTGCGCGTCGTGGAAAAGATGGTCTCGCTGGAAAATATGGAGAACCGCGCGGAGCTTCTGCTGCTGACCCCGTCAGTGCTGGTGCCCCGCCTGACGCATGAGGGAGCGAGCGTTTGGGACACGCTGGCGATCGCGGAATATCTTCATGAACTTTATCCCAATGTGGGCATGTATCCCCAGGATCGCATAGCGCGCGCCCATTGCCGGTCCGTGTCGGGGGAGATTCACTCCGGTTTCGCCAATTTGCGGTCTGCGCTGCCCATGAACCTGAAGGTGCGTCATGACAAATTCCCGATCTTTTCGGGCGCCAAGCCGGACATTGAACGGGTCGAGGCGATCTGGACCGAATGTCTTGGCACCTATGGCGGCCCCTGGCTGTTCGGCGACAGCCCGACCGTCGCCGATGCGATGTTCGCGCCAGTTGCGCAGCGTTTCCTGACCTACGCAGTGCCGCTGTCTCAAAAGGCCGCCGCTTATTGCAATACGATCAACAGTTGGGACCTGATGCGCGAATGGATCGATGAGGCGCGCAAAGAGCCTGACGAGGTAGAGGAACTCGACATAGAGTTCTAAAATCAGCTGCCGCCGCTCAAGCGTGTAACTGACTCAGCCAACTGCCGATCACGGCCCGGCCCGCCGCAACCGCGCCCGGCCCATGCTCATCATGGTCACGCCGCAGGGCGACACCGCATTGCTGCGCAATGTCCAGGTCGGCCCAGAAATGGGTCAGCCAATCCTCAAAGCGCGGGTCCTCGCCCATCTCAGCATGGAATTGCAGCGCCAGCAGGTTGCGGCCCCGCCGAAACGCCTGATGTTCATAGGCCGATGTGGACGCCAATAACTCAACGCCACGAGGCAGTTCGAACGTATCGCTGTGCCAGTGCAGCACGGGCACGCCCTGCAGATGCCGAAGCGGGGAATCGGCCCCAGCGTCGTTCAGTGTGACCGGCGCGAAGCCCAGTTCCATGGCCTCGCCCGGATATACCCGAGCCCCCAGCGCCGCCGCGATCATCTGACTGCCCAGGCACACGCCCAGCGTGGGCAAGTCCTGCTCCAGCCGCGCGGCGAGCTTTTCGATCTGCACGGGAATCCAGGGATGGATGTCATGTTCATAGACGCCCATCGGCCCGCCCATCATGATCAGTAGATCAGGCGTGCACAGATCGACATGGTCAAATTCCGGGCTCGCCACATCGATCCGCTCGATCTCATAGCCGGCGGCCTCGATCGGCTGGAGAAACCCCGCCGCTCCCTCTCGCGGCACATGTCGGACAATCAATGCTTTTTTCATTGCTGGGCGCTTGCCTAGCCAATGACGGCCGCAATCGCCACCACAGGCTTTCTTGACGGAGCGATAATCCTCCTATCGGCTGTCGGCCGCCCTGTTCCGGCGGATGCGCCAGAGCGCCGCAAAACCGATGGCGCCCCAGATGATGTTCAGCACCATCGACGGGATCGCTCCATGCCACCAAGTATTGAGGACGAAGAAGCTCGCCCCGAGCGCGTTCATCCACTGGAAGGCGGCGGAATTGCCGGACAGACGGCCCATCGAGACCAGGAGATAGGCGCCGAGCACCAGGATCGCGCCGAGCCAACCGACAAGTTCGATGAAGAATGTCACAACAATCCCCCTCTCCCTTCCTCCCTTGGCAGGTCTGCCCCGCTTAGGTGATGGACGAGTATCACTCCTGCCCTTGCGGAAACACCCCTCCGCCAGCTTCGCCGGTTCTCCTCCAGTTGCGGACGAGGAACTTGACGAAAAAAGGCCGCCTCCTGCTGGGAGACGGCCCTTCTTCTTACTTTAATCCGTCAGCCGATCAGGCCGCCAGCTTGCGCAGCACATACTGCAAGATTCCGCCATTCATGAAATATTCCAACTCATTGACGGTATCGATCCGGCAAAGCGCAGTGAAGGTGAAGGTCGAACCGTCGGCCCGCTTGACGAGTACTTCCACATCCTGGCGCGGCTTCAAGCCAGCGACATTCTGGATGGTGAAGCTTTCATCGCCCGTGAAGCCGAACGTGTCTTTGTTCTCGCCATTCTTGAACTGCAGCGGCAGCACGCCCATGCCGACCAGGTTCGAACGATGGATACGCTCGAAGCTTTCGACGATCACGGCGCGGACGCCGAGCAGGTTGGTGCCCTTCGCCGCCCAGTCGCGCGACGAACCGGTGCCATATTCCTTGCCGCCGATGACAACCAGCGCGGTGCCGTCCGCCTTGTGCTTCATCGCGGCGTCATAGATCGGCATGACTTCGCCTTCATAGCGGGTCATGCCGCCTTCGACGCCGTCCAGCATCAGGTTCTTGATGCGGATGTTGGCGAAGGTGCCGCGCATCATAACTTCGTGATGGCCACGGCGCGCGCCGTAGCTGTTGAAGTCGGCCTGCGCGACCTGATGCTCGCTCAGCCACTTGCCCGCGGGCGAGGTCGCCTTGATCGAACCGGCCGGCGAGATGTGGTCGGTCGTGATCGAATCACCGAAGATCGCCAGCGGCTTGGCGTCGAGGATGTCGGTGACGTCCTTCGGGGTCATGGTCAGGCCCTCGAAATAGGGCGGGTTGGCGACATAGGTCGAACCAGCGCGCCACGCATAGGTGTCGGAGCCCGTGACGTCGATCGCCTGCCAATGCGCGTCGCCCTTATAGACATTGGCGTAGCGCGCCTGGAACATCTGACGGTCCATACAGCCCGCCATGGTGGTGGCGACTTCATCATTGGTCGGCCAGATGTCCTTCAGATAGACGTCCTGACCGTCCTTGCCCTGGCCGATCGGGGTGGTGATGAAGTCCTCGATCACCGTGCCCTTAAGAGCATAAGCAACGACCAGCGGCGGCGAGGCCAGGAAGTTGGCGCGAACGTCAGGCGACACGCGGCCTTCAAAGTTGCGGTTGCCCGAGATGACGGCGGCCGCGACCAGGCCGTTGTCATTGATCGCCTTGCTAATCGGCTCAGCCAGCGGACCCGAGTTGCCGATGCAGGTGGTGCAGCCATAGCCGACCAGGTTGAAGCCGATGGCGTCTAGGTGCGACTGAAGCCCAGCCTTTACGAGATAGTCGGTGACGACCTGCGAACCCGGCGCCAGCGAGGTCTTGACCCAGGGCTTGGGCTTCAGGCCCAGCTCGTTCGCCTTCTTGGCGACGAGGCCGGCGGCGACCAGAACGCCGGGGTTCGACGTGTTGGTGCAGCTGGTGATCGCGGCGATGGTGACGTCGCCGTCGCCAATGTCGAAATCCTTGCCTTCGACCGGAACGCGCTGCTGCGCCTTCTTGTAAACCTTTTCCATGTCCGCGTTGAACACGTCATCGACTTCCGGCAGCGCGACGCGGTCCTGCGGACGCTTCGGCCCTGCAAGGCTGGGGACGACGGTGGAAAGGTCCAGTTCCAGCGTGTCAGTGAAGACCGGCTCGACGGCGGGGTCGATCCAGAAGCCCTGCTCCTTGGCATAGGCTTCGACCAGCGCGATATTTTCGTCGGTGCGGCCGGTCAGACGCATATAGTCCAACGTCTTGTCGTCGATGCCGAAGAAGCCGCAGGTCGCGCCATATTCCGGCGCCATGTTGGCGAGCGTTGCGCGGTCGGCGAGCGACAGGCTGGCAAGGCCGGGGCCGAAATATTCGACGAAGCGGCCGACCACGCCCCGAGCGCGCAGCATTTGCGTGCAGGTGAGGACGAGGTCGGTGGCGGTGACGCCTTCCTTCAACACGCCGGTGAACTTGAAGCCGACGACTTCGGGAATGAGCATGGAGACCGGCTGGCCCAGCATCGCCGCCTCAGCCTCGATGCCGCCCACGCCCCAGCCCAAAACACCCAGGCCGTTAATCATGGTGGTGTGGCTGTCGGTGCCGACGCAGGTGTCGGGATAGGCGACGGTCACGCCGTCAGGGCCTTCGCTCGACCAGACGGCTTGCGCGATATTTTCCAGGTTCACCTGATGGCAGATGCCGGTGCCGGGGGGCACGGCGTAGAAATTGGCAAGGCTCTTGGAGCCCCATTTCAGGAAGTCGTAGCGCTCCATATTGCGCTGATATTCGATTTCCACATTCTGCTCGAACGCCTTGGGCGTGCCGAATTCATCAACCATGACCGAGTGGTCGATGACGAGGTGGACGGGGACCTGCGGATTGATCTTGCCGGCGTCAGCACCCAAGGCGTTCATCGCGTCGCGCATGGCGGCAAGATCGACCACGCAGGGAACGCCGGTGAAGTCCTGAAGCAGCACGCGGGCGGGACGATACTGGATCTCGCGCTCGGCCTTGCCCTTGTCATTCTGCCATTCGACGATCGCCTTGATGTCGTCGGTGGTGACGGTCACGCCGTCCTCAAAACGGAGCAGGTTTTCCAGCAGCACCTTCATCGAGAAGGGAAGACGCGAAACGTCGCCCAGCTTGGCGGCGGCCTTCTTCAGCGAATAATAGGCAATGTCCTTGCCCCCGACCGTCAAAGTGTCGCGCGTGCCGAGTGTATCCTGTCCGATGGCGGTCATGAGTCGTGCGTCTCCTCGCATTGCTCCGGCCGGGAGCGGGAAGAAAACGACATTCCGCCATATCTTCGCCGGACAGCGAAAGAAGCAGCCGGCGAGGTGACGGGATGCGCCCCAACCATCGGCCGAAGCGGGTATGTCCCTTGATGCGCGCCGCCATAGCGCCTGCTCGCCTCAAGTCAAATGCGAAGGCGCGAAATGGGACGTTCCGAGAATCTTTCTTATAGACGCGGTCATGAAGGGCGGGATACATTGAGCCGTGGCCGCGTTCTGGCAAGACGGAGCGGGCTACCATGAAATCAAGCGGGTCGCACGCTCTGACGTTAGCCGTTGCATCAACTTGGCGTTGAAATTGTTTTCAAATTTTACGCCCGATGCCCGAGAATATATGTCTGAGGAGGAAGAGACGATGCGCCCAGTTTCGAGCCTCGCGACCGGGAAGTCATTTGACCCGGCCCTAAGGGGATACATCATACATTATCATGTTGGGGAAGCTAATCATTGCCCCAGTTGCGGCCGCAGCCAGTGGATCGTCGGCCGATTAATGGCGGAATGCGCCTATTGCGAAACCGCCTTGCCGCTGGAAAATAATCGCGGCGTTGGCGCGTGCGCCCGCTTCGTGCACACCCACACATCCGTACCGTTCGAACAGGGCGGTCCCGTAACCGCCTGACCTGCTGGTCATCGCTGCCGCAGGGGGGAAGTCTCAGGCGGCGGCGACGCCTTCCACCTCCACCACATCGTCACCCGCGTAGTAGCCCTTTACGCGTACGCGCTTTTCGACATGATCGATGGGCACGCGGAGCAATATCAGGCGGAATGTGCCGCCCAGATCGCGCTGGAGCAGAAACCCGGCCTCGTCGCGCAGCAACCTGCCCGTCTCGTCAACTCCAGCGCCAATCTCGGTCATCGCGTCAATCTATGGCGTTCTTGATCCCTTTTCCAGCCAATAGGCCAAGAACCAGGAAAATCGCGAACAGGGCGATCGCGAGGAAGAACAGAATCTTGGCAATACCTACAAAAGCACCCGCCGCGCCGCCGAAGCCCAAAATGGCCAGCACCGCGGCGATGACGAGAGAAATGATAGCGAACCGGATCATCGAATAATCCTTCTTGTAAAATCAACTATATGTCTGAAACGGCCGACCCGCGGGACAGTTCCTCATTCCCGCGCCCACCTCTCCCACCGTCTTTGGGGCGATTGTAGCGAGGCGAGAGAATGGATTGGATGGCGCTCAGGTGCCATCAACCGACCTGGCAGCAAAGCCCGCCTCTTTCATGACGCTTATTTGACAGAATCTGCTTCACCACCCGCCCAATTCGGCATCAATCGGCATGTCGGAGTCATAGCCTATCCTCAATAGGACATATTGTCTCATGGGAGTGCGCCGATGAAGTTGACTCGCCTGATCACCGCCACTTTGTGCACAGGGACGCTTCTGGCAGCAGCCGCGCCGCTTAGCGCGCACGGCATCTGGTTCGCACAGCGCGCGCGGCAGCTTGCCCTTATCTATGGCGTGGGCGCCGATGATCTCGACGCGGTCAAGCGCCTGCCGCTGATCAAGGCGGTCACCGGCTATGATGCGGATTGGGCTCCGGTCAGCACCCGGTTGCGCGAGGCGGGCGTGATCCCCGTCGTCGATATCGATGAGCCGGTCGCGGCCGTAGCCGCCGTCATGGACTATGGCCTTTGGAGCAAGACTCCGGACGGCGAGTGGCACAATAAGGGCCGCGACGAAGTGCCTACCGCCACACTCGCCGAACATAATTGGAAATATGCGGTCCACCTGAACCAGGTCCCGACCCGCCAGGTGCCGCTGTTCGAAGGCCACACGCTGCAGCTCGTCCCTGTCGGCATCGCCATTCCGCAGAAGGCAGGCGAACCGATCAAGGTTCGCGCTTATTATCAGGGCAAGCCGATGGCGGGCGTGACCGTCATGTCGGACTATGTGAATGATCCCGATGAGGCGGCTCCGGCCAAGACGGCTGCTGACGGCACCGCCACCGTCAAGGTCCGCAATCAGGGCATCAATGTGCTGATGGCGATCTATGTCGGTGCTTCGGACAACAAGGCGAAGGCCGATCACAGCGAATACCGCGCCTCACTCTCCTTCGTCCTGCCGCATCTGCCGGAATGATCCTCATCCATCAGGAGCTTACGCATATGAAGACCGATCTTTTCCGCACCGGCCTCGCCGCCATCGCCCTGGTCGCTGCGCCCACGGCCCTTTACGCCCATGGCAGCATGAAGCCCCAGCATGGCGGCCTCGTGCAGATGACGGGCGAGACCATGTTCGAGCTGGTCACCGGCCCCAAGGGCGTGGACGTCTATCTGAGCGAAGAGGACGAGCCCATTCCCGCCGCCGCCTACACCGCCAAGCTGACGCAGACCGCCGCGGGCAAGAAGACAGAAGCGGCGCTAAAGGCGGCTGGCGGCAACAAGCTTTCCGCCCCCGGCTTCAAAGCGGCCAAGGGCGCGAAGATCGTCATCGCCCTGGTCGACAAGAGCGGCGCGAAGACCTTCGCCACCTTCCAGACCAAGTAAGGCAGGCCAATGCACAGCGCGCCCCTCCCCCCGCTCCTCTCCCCCGGCGTGCGGCGGGCCGCGCTGCTGCTCTTGGGAGTGATGCTGGCGCTCATGAGCTCGACGCTCTGGGCCCATGGCGTCAACGAGAACGACAAGGCGTTCATCGAAGGCGCTTCTGGCGTAAACATCATCCCCTATATGTATCTGGGCGCCAAGCACATGGTCACGGGCTATGACCATCTGCTCTTCCTCGCCGGGGTCATCTTCTTCCTCTACCGCCTCAAGGATGTCGGCGCTTATGTGACCCTGTTCGCCATCGGGCACAGCACCACGCTGCTGCTGGGCGTCATCTTCGACATTCGCGCCAATCCCTTCATCATCGACGCGATCATCGGCCTTTCGGTCGTGTATAAGGCGATCGACAATCTGGACGGCTTCCGCACCTGGTTCGGCTTCTCACCGAACCCCAAGGCAGCGGTGCTGATCTTCGGCTTTTTCCATGGCTTCGGCCTTGCCACCAAGCTGCAGGAACTCACGCTGGCGAAGGATGGGATGATCCCCAACCTCATCAGTTTCAACATCGGCGTCGAGATGGGCCAATTCATGGCGCTCACCATCATCCTGCTGCTGATGAACCTGTGGCGCATGAGCGACAGTTTCCGCCGCAGCGCCATCGTCGCCAATGCCGCGCTGATGACCGCCGGCTTCCTACTCATCGGCTACCAGCTGGCCGGCTACTTCACCCAAGGGGCCTGACATGAATACGCAGACCATTGCCGCGCTCCCGGCGCAGGTTTCTCCCTCTCCCTCGACGCTGGCTAAGGCGACCGGCGGCGCGGTGATTGCCGCCACCGCGATCCTGACGCTGTTCGTGCTACCCGCCGAATATGGGGTCGATCCGACCGGCGTCGGCACCGCGCTCGGCCTCACCGGCATGGTGTCCGGCGAAGCGCAGGAGGCTGTTCCGACAACGCTCGCCGCCCCGGCGGCAGGTTCCATCGCCACGCCGACCAAGGAAAGCATCTTCAAATCCACGCCCTGGCGTCAGGACGAGATGACCATCAGCTTGCCCCCGCACAGCGGCCAGGAAGTGAAGGCTCATATGGGAAAAGGCGACAGCTTCATCTTCACCTGGAAATCCAGCGGCCCGATCAAGGCTGAGATGCACGGCGAAGAACTGAACGCCGCGGACGACGCCTTCACCGACTACTGGAAGGAACTGGAGATCAGCGGCGGCCAGGGCGACTTCACAGCCCCCTTCGGCGGCATCCACGGCTGGTACTTTCGCAACAAGGGCGACACGCCGGTGACGGTCACGGTCAAGACCGTCGGATTCTACAAGGACCTTTACCAGCCCAAGGCTGAGTGAGCGTATAAGGGATAATCAAGGACAGGTGCCATGAGCAGTATTGCGGGCCAAGCGCCCAACATCGGCCTGAGGGCCACAGCATCTCCCATCGACGCGGCGAAAGCACGCACCCGCCTCGTCGCGATCGACGCGCTTCGCGGGCTGGTCATGCTGTTCATGCTGGTCGATCATGTGCGGGAAACGTGGTTCCTGCACCTTCAGGTGACGGACCCGGTGGACGCCAATACCACCGATCCGGGCCTTTTCTTCACCCGTCTGCTCTCAACCTTCTGCGCCCCGACGTTCGTCGCGCTGACGGGCCTTTCCGCGTGGCTTTATGGCCAGTCGCACAGCAAGGGAGAGGTGTCGGAATTTCTGTTGAAGCGCGGCCTGTTCCTGATCTTCCTGGAGTTCACCGTGGTCGGCTATGCTTGGCCGACGCAGGCGCCCGCCTTCCCACCGACGGCCATATGGCTGCAGGTGATCTGGGCGATCGGCATCAGCATGATCGCGCTGGCGGCGCTGCTACACCTGCCGCGTCCCGCGCAGTTTGCGGTGGGCCTGGCGATCGTTTGCCTTCACAATCTGCTCGACCCGATCAAGCTGACGGCGGACCAGCCCGGTTACGCGCTCTGGGCGATCCTGCACCAACGCTCGCTGATCGAGTTTGGCGGAACCGCGATTAAGACCACCTATCCGGTGCTGCCGTGGATCGGCGTCATCCTACTTGGCTATGCCTGCGGTCCCTGGTTCGCGAAGGGCAGCGATCCAGAACGGCGGATCAAGCGCCTAGTCATCACCGGCCTGTCGCTGGTCATCGGCTTCATCGTCATCCGCTATCTCAATGCCTATGGCGACAAGCCCTGGTTCATCGCGGAAACACCGTTGCGCACGGTGATGAGCTTCCTTGCGCTCACCAAATATCCGCCCTCGCTGCTGTTTCTGATGCCGACGGTCGGCACCGGCTGCCTGCTGCTCGCCCTGTTCGAAACCTATCAGGACAGCAAGCTGATGCCGCACCTCGCCCTCCTGGGCGGCGCGCCGATGTTCTACTATGTGCTGCATCTCTACACGCTGAAGGTGATCTACAATATCGCGCTGGTCCTCTACGGCCCGACCAAAGGCACGGTGTTCGGCGTCGATCACCTGCGTTGGGTGTGGATCTGGGTCTTCATCCTGATCCCGGTACTTTATTTCCCGACACGCTGGTTCGCCCAACTAAAACAGCGGCGGAAGGATATTTGGTGGCTTAAGTATCTCTAACGTAACGATCCTGCAAAACTCGGGCCGCCTTCCTACCGAAGGCGGCCATTTTTATTGGGTTTTTGGGCAGTCGTAGTTGCGAACCAGACGCAGCATTTTCCCCTGTCCCTCGCCCTCATATTCACAATTATGCACCGTGGGGCACATCAAGTTTAACGTAATATGTCTGTAACCTGATCCTAGCCTTCCATTCCAGAAGAGGTGGCAAATCACCCAGTGGACCGGCATCCGGAAAGAAAAGGACCCAAAGAATGTCCGTTTGGAGAGAAGATAAGAACAGGCCGGCTCACCCCGTTCGCAGGACAAGTGGGAACAGCGACTTTATCAGGGGTAGCAATATGCGCACATATTCGGCTTTTCGTCTGGCCCTCGCCGCCAGCGCAGCCTGCATCGCCTTCGCACCGGGCGCCTATGCTCAGGCGCCGGCATCGGGCGATAACGCAGAAATCGTCGTCACCGGCCTGAAGCGGCAGTATTTCGGGGACACGCCGGTCAAGGAAATCCCGCAGGCCGTCCAGTTCCTGGAAGGCAAGCTGCTCGACGACCTCAATATCACCCGCCTCGATACCGCGCTCGAACTGGCGAGCGGCGTGTCCAAGCAGAATAATTTCGGCGGCCTGTGGGACAGCTTCGCGATCCGCGGCTTTGCGGGCGACGAGAATTTCCCAAGCGGCTTCCTGGTCAACGGCTTCAACGGCGGCCGCGGCTATGGCGGCCCGCGCGAC
Organism: Sphingobium sp. EP60837; assembly: GCF_001658005.1. Taxonomy (NCBI): domain Bacteria; kingdom Pseudomonadati; phylum Pseudomonadota; class Alphaproteobacteria; order Sphingomonadales; family Sphingobiaceae; genus Sphingobium; species Sphingobium sp. EP60837. The sequence goes on from NZ_CP015986.1 coordinate 584,393, forward strand.
GCATCGAACGTAGAGCGCATCGAAGTCCTAAAAGGCCCCAACTCCGCGCTCTTCGGCCGCGGCGAGCCCGGCGGCACGATCAACATCGTCACCAAGAAACCGCTGTTCAAGGAATTCGGCAGCTTCTCCATCGCGGGCGGTAGCTGGAACAACTATCGCGTCGAAGGCGACTTCAACCTGCCGCTCAACGACATGTTCGCGGTGCGCATCAATGGCGCGGTCGAAGATGCCGACAGCTTCCGCGACACGGTTCACACCCGCAAATATGTGGTGACGCCCTCTTTCCTGGCGAAATTCTCTGAGCGGGACATCCTCACCTATGAGATGGAATATGTGAACCAGGAAGTGCCGTTCGAGCGCGGCGTGGTTGCAATTCCGACGGTCCAGGCGAACGGAACGATCAACTATAAGCTTGGCGCGATCCCGAACTCGCGCTTCCTGGGTAATCCCAACGACGGCCAGACCAAAGTCGAAGTGCTGGGCCATCAGCTGCAATATCAGCATGACTTCAGCGACGATTGGACGCTGATGCTGGGCGCGGGATACAAGGACACGACCTTCACCGGCTTTTCCAGCGATCCCGAACTGGTGCTGAGCCGCCAGCTGATCGACAATGACGGGCAGACCCTGTCCCGCCAGCGCCGCTTCCGCGATTACAGCACCACACATATGGTGTTCCGCGGGGAAATCAGCGGCAAGATCGAGACCGGCTCGATCGTCCACAATATCCGCATCGGCGGGGATTGGGACCGCTTCAAGATCGAGACATTCCAGACCCGCTATCGTCCCAGCGCTGCGGATCAGTCTTACTCCATCAACATCTTCAACCCCAATTACAACATCCCCGCGCCGATCCCCACGACGGTCATCCAGAACGCGACCGAGATCCAGAAGGCCTGGGGCGTCTATGCTCAGGACCAGATCGAAATTACCGAGAAGTTCAAGGTTCGCTTTGGCGGCCGCTATGACGACTTCTCGCAGGACATCGATCTGCGGCTCAACAACACGAATCCGAAGAAGGCCTATACCAAGTTCAGCCCTATGGCCGGCATGGTGTTCGAACCTACCCGCTCCATCTCGCTCTATGCGAGCTACGGCAAAGGCTTCCGCCCCAACAGCGGCGTGGGCTTTGATGGCCAGCCCTTCGATCCGGAAATCAGCACCTCCTATGAAATCGGCGGCAAGTTCGTGACGCCGGACGGTCGGATCACCAGCACGCTGTCTCTCTACAAGATGAAGAAAACCAACGTGCTGACCACCGACCCGGTCAACGCTGGCTTCTCCAAGCCTGTGGGTTCGGCGCGCAGCAAGGGGATCGAGTTCGACCTAAATGCCAAGCTGCCAGCCGGGTTCGAGCTGTTTCTGACCTATGCCTATACCGACGCGGAGTGGGCCACGAACGCTCTTGATCCGAATTTCGCCGCTCCCATCCGGATAGGCGATCCCCTCATCAACATCGCCAAGCATCAGGGTAACTTCCTGCTGTTCAACAACTTCAACATCGGCGGACATGATGCGATGCTGGGCGCGGGTGTGAACTATGTCGGCCGCCGCCTGGGTGAAACCGCGACGACCTTCTTCCTTCCAAGCTACACGCTGGTAAAGGTCCTCGGTTCGTTCAACATCACCGAACAGATCAAGATCTCGGCGGATGTGAACAATCTCTTGAACAAGAAATATTACGCCAGCTCCTATGCGGCACTGTGGGTCCAGCCGGGCACGCCGCGCCAGTTCACGGTACGGGCGACATTCGACTTCTAATGCTTTAAAAAATTCGGGACTTGCAGTTCCGATGGCCGCCGGTGATCCGCCCCTCCAAGCCTGAGGGTCACCGGCGGTCTTTGCATTTCTTTCGAGGGAAGCGATGAACCGGGCGCAACTGTTTCGCATCCACAAATATGCCGGTCTCACCATGGCGGCGCTGCTGCTGGTGCAGGCGTTGACGGGCGCCCTCCTCCTCTACCGTGGACCTGCCGCCCGCTGGATGGACCCGTCAGCCATGGTCAGCCACGGCCGCGCACCCCTTATCTCGCCGGGCGCGGCCGTGCTTCAGGCCGAACGGGCATCCCCCGGCTTTGCCGTCTCGCGCCTGTTCGCGCCCGATGCCGACAATGCCACCTGGCTCGCGGAGATGCGCGGCGATGGAGGAAGGACGCGCTACGCCTCCATAGATCCCGCCGGGGGCAGGCTGCTACGCGCCGGAACGGTCTGGCATTTCCCGGTCGAAGCCGCGGTGCAGATCCATTACCGGCTGATGGCGGGCAAGCCAGGCATGATGATCATCCTGCTCAATGCGCTTGCACTGCTCACCATGGCGGCGACCGGCCTTGCCTATTGGTGGCCCAAGCGCGGGCCGATTTCCAAACATCTGTCAATCCGCTGGAGCATGGCCTTCCGCTTGGTGCTACGGCAGGCGCATCGGACGCTGGGCGTCGTCATGGCGCTGCTGCTGGCTTTCATGGCCGTCACCGGCTCGCTGCTGATCGTCCCGGACCTCATTGAACCAAGCGCCCCAATCGTCGATCGCACCCCCACAGATGCCGCCGCGATCGATCGCGGACTGGCGCTGGCGCAGAGCGCGTTCCCTGAGAGCGCCTTGCGCGATTTTCGTCTTTCCACCGACCGCCTGACCGTCAATTTTCACGCGCCGGAGCGCAACCCTAGGGCCGTACACCGCGCGATCGTCACCCTATCCGCTCCCCACATCATCAGCGCCACCCGCGCCGAGAATAATGGTGCGCTCTGGATGACGATCCTCCCCCTCCACACCGGAAACAGCTTTGGCGTGATTGGGCCGATATTATTGATGATCGTGGCGCTCGGCCTGTTGGCGCTTTGCATCTCCGGGCCGATCATGTGGTGGCAGGCGAAGGGACTGCGCCGCCGCACTCTTGCCAGAAAGCAAACCGCATGACCCTGCTCTACACTTCCGATCCCGAGCGCGGGCGGATCTGGCGCGAGATTTTCGCAGCCGAGGCGCCCGGCATCGGCTTTGTAACGCCGGAGGAAATGGGCCACCCGGCAACGATCCGCTATCTCGCCGCCTGGGACCCTTCGGCTGACCTGCTCAGCCAGCTGACTGGTCTTGAAGTCCTGTTCTCGGTCGGCGCTGGCGTCGATCAGTTCGACATGAGCAAGCTGCCATCCCATGTCCGTTTGGTGCGCATGATCGAACCCGGCATTACCGAGGGCATGGTCGAATATGTCTGCGGCGCGGTGCTGACGCTGCATCGGAACTTCATCGACTATCGCATCGCGCAACGGGAGCATCGCTGGGAGGCGATCGACCTCGTTCCCGCCGCCGCGCGACGCGTCGGGGTGATGGGGCTTGGGCAGCTGGGTCAGGCCGTGCTGAAGGCGCTCCTCCCCTTCGGTTTTGCACTGTCGGCATGGAGCCGATCGCGCCATCAGCTGGAAGGCGTCAGCTGCCATGCGGGGGAAGCAGAAATGTCCGCCTTCCTTCAGAGCTGCGACATCCTCATCTGCCTCGTCCCGCTCACTGGCGAGACGCGCGGCATCTTGTGCCGGGATACGCTATCCAGACTGCCTCGCGGCGCGGCGCTCATCAATGTCGGGCGGGGCGGCCATCTGGTGGAGCAGGATCTGCTGTCGCTGCTCGATGAAGCGCATCTTTCCGCCGCCATTCTGGACGTCACCGATCCGGAGCCACTGCCGAAGGGCCATCCTTTTTGGGATCATCCGCGCATCATGCTGACCCCTCATATCGCCAGCGTGACCCGTGCGGACACGGCTGCACGGGCGCTTATCGCCAACATCCGCAGACATGAGGCGGGAGAGCCGATGGAGGGCGAGGTGAGCCGCAAGCGGGGTTATTGAAGCAGCAATATTATGTGCCGCTGCCTAGACCCTCGCTGCCTTGCGACCACAGCTTTTCTGGCCTGATGTCAGGTCCGATCGAACCGCAGCAAACTATGCCGAAACACTGCTATAAAAGCTTCTGATCTGCGTCCCATGCCGAACCAATCGGAGACATGTTCTGGACGGCCCATGCCGTAATGACCTCATCGAAACGGCTTACCAGCCATCCGACAAAGAGGGGGAACCCACCCATGCCCAACTTCCGGCCCAAATATATCAGCTTCGACTGCTATGGCACGCTCACCCGTTTCCGCATGACCGAAATGGCAACGGCCTTCATGGCTGACCGCGTCGCAGCGGAAAACCTGCCTACCTTCTGCAAGGATTGGTCTGCCTATCGCCTCGACCAGGTGCTGGGCCCGTGGGAACCCTATCAGGAAATCATCCGCAACTCGCTGCGCCGCACCTGCAAGCGTTGGGGCGTGGAGTATCGCGAAGCGGATGCCGACGCCGTCTATAATGCCGTCCCGACCTGGGGCCCACATGAGGATGTGCCGGGCGGCCTGTCCAAGATCGGCGACAAGATCCCGCTCGTCATCCTGTCCAATGCGATGAACGACCAGATTCATCACAATGTCGGCATGCTGGGCGCGCCCTTCCACGCCGTCTATACCGCGCAGATGGCGCAGGCGTACAAGCCGCGCATGCAGGCGTTCGAATATATGTTCGACCAGCTCGGCGCGAAGCCCGAAGAGATGATGCACGTCTCCTCCAGCTTCCGCTACGACCAGAATACCGCGACCGACCTGCACTTCGGCTGCCGCGTGTTCGTGGGCCGCGGGCATGAGCCGTCCAACGCCTTCTACCGCGACGTCGAGATTCCGCATATCGGCGCACTGCCGGCGGTCGTGGGTCTCTAAACCCGGCGATGAACGCATCCCCCCTCTCCTACTGGCTTGCGAGCGCGCCCGCCTTTACCGGCGGGGCGCAGGGTGCGGTCGAAGGCAAGGCTGACGTCGCCATCATCGGCGGCGGCTTTACCGGGCTGTCGGCTGCGCTGGCGCTGGCGAGGCGGGGCGCGAATGTCGTGCTGCTGGAGGCGGGGCGTGTCGTCGGAGAGGCGTCAGGGCGCAACGGCGGCCAGTGCAACAACGGCACCGCCCATGACTATGGCGCGCTGTCCGCCCGCTTCGGCAAGGATATCGCCAAAGCCTATTATCGGGCCCATGTCGATGCCGTCGATCTGGTCGAACGGCTGGTGCGCGAGGAAGGCATCGACTGCGCCTTCAATCGCTGCGGCCGGGTGAAGCTCGCCGCCAAGCCCAAACATTATGAGAAGCTGGTGCGGGCGCATGACCTGCTGGCCGCCGAGGTGGACGAGAATGTTCGCCTCGTACCGCCAGAGCGCATGGCCGAGGAAGTGGGATCGGACGCCTTTCACGGCGCGCTGATCCAGACGACCAGCGCGCAACTGCATCCGGCGCGCTTCGGCCTCGGTCTCGCCGAGGCAGCGGCGCGGGCAGGCGCGAGGATTCACGAGCATGCGGAGGTAACCGGCCTCGATCGGCTGGCAAACGGCTGGCGCGTCACTACGCCCAAGGGCCAGGTCGTGGCCGATCAGGTGCTGGTCGCCACCGGCGGTGCGCCAGCCGCCGCGCCTTTCGGCTTCTTCCGGCGGCGGATCGTCTCGGTGGGCAGTTTCATCATCGCCACGGAGCCATTGGAGGACGCAATAATCGACAGGCTGCTGCCGAACCGGCGCAACTATGTCACCAGCAAGAATATCGGCAATTATTTCCGCCTGACCGCCGACAATCGCCTTATCTTCGGCGGGCGGGCGCGCTTTGCCATCAGCGATCCGCGGTCCGACCTCAAGAGCGGGCGCATCCTCGAACAGACCATGGGAGAGATCTTCCCGGCACTCAAAGGCGTGGGCATCGATCATGTCTGGGGCGGGATGGTGGACCTGACCGCCGACCGCCTGCCGCGCGCGGGCGAGCAGGACGGGCTATTCTATTCCATGGGCTATAGCGGCCATGGTGTGCAGATGGCCACCTATATGGGCCAGATGATGGCGCGGGTGATGGGCGGCGACAAAAGCGCCAACCCCTGGGCCAATCTCGACTGGCCGAGCGTCCCCGGCCATTTCGGCAAGCCCTGGTTCCTGCCGCTCGTCGGCCTGTGGTATAAATGGCAGGATGTGATCCATTGACGGACAACCTCCCCTTTTCGCGGCGAGAGCTGCTGGGCACGATGGGCGCGGGTCTGTTGCTGCCCGAAACGGCATTCGCCGCGCCATCGAAGCCGCGCGTCGGCGGGCGCATCCGCGTCGCCAGCATGTCCAGTTCGACCGCCGACACGCTGGACCCGGCCAAGGGCGCGCTATCAACCGACTATGTCCGCCATTACATGTTCTACAATGGCCTGACGGAACTGGACCGGCACCTGACCCCCCGCCCCGCTCTGGCCGACCGGATCGAGAGCAAGGACCAGAAGCTCTGGCACTTCCGCCTGCGTCGCGGCGTCACCTTCCACGACGGCGCGACGCTCACCGCGAAGGATGTCGTCTGGTCACTGCTGCGGCACAAGGACCCGGCGACCGGCTCCAAACTCGCGACCATCGCAGAACAATTTGCGGAGGTGAAGGCGAACGGTCCGCATGATGTCACGATCCGCCTGACCGGCCCCAATGCCGACTTGCCCACCATTCTTGCCCAATCACACTTCCTGATCCTGCGCGCGGGGCAGAAGGAGTTCCGCACCGCCAACGGCACGGGCCCCTATCGCTGCGCCCAGTTCCGCCCCGGCGTGCGGACGCTGGCCCGGCGCAACGCCAATTATTGGAAGCCCGGGAAGCCCTATCTGGAAGAGATCGAACTGATCGGCATCCCCGATGAAGTCAGCCGGGTGAATGCGCTGCTCTCGGGCGACGTTCACCTCATCAACGCGATCAATCCCCGATCGACCAAGCGCGTGCTTGCTTCGCGAGGCCATGGCCTGCTGGAAACCAAGTCGGGCCTCTACACCAACCTCATCATGCGGCAGGATGGGCTGCCCACCGGCAATCCGCATTTCGTGGCGGCGATGAAATATCTGATCGACCGGCCGCTCATCAAAAGGGCGCTGTTCCGCGACTATGCGACGATTGGCAATGATCATCCGATCCCGCCCTTCCACCCCTATTACCGCAGCGACCTGCCCCAGACGCGGCTCGATCTCGACAAGGCGAAATGGCATCTTCAGCGCGCTGGGCTCAGCGGCGTGCGCCTGCCCGTCTATGCCTCTCCCGCGGCCGAAGGATCGGTCGACATGGCGTCCATCCTTCAGGAATATGGATCACGCGCCGGCCTCAATCTGGCGGTCAACCGGGTTCCCGGAGATGGCTATTGGTCAACCCATTGGATGCGGCACCCTTTAAGCTTCGGCAACACCAACCCCAGGCCGACCGCCGACCTCATCTTCAGCCTCTTCTACAAATCGGACGCCGCCTGGAATGAATCCGGCTGGAAGAATCCCCGCTTCGACCGGCTACTGATCGAGGCGCGCGGCGAGTCCGATCAGGCCCGCCGCAAACAGCTTTATGGAGAGATGCAGGGGCTGGTGCGCAACTATTGCGGCGTCGGCATCCCTGTCTTCATCAGCTTGATCGACGGCCATGACCGGCGGTTGAAGGGACTGTACCCCGTGCCGCTGGGCGGCTTCATGGGGTATCAGTTCGCCGAACATGTATGGTGGGAAGGCTGATGGCGGGCGGGTCCACATCATCCGGGGTCAAGGCCGCCCTTGTCCTCACCGCCAAGCGCTTCGCCTCTTCGCTGCTGACGCTCTTCCTGGTGAGCGTGGTGGTTTTCACCATTGCCCAGCTGCTCCCCGGCGACGCCGCGCAGGAAGCGCTCGGCCAAAGCGCCACCGTCGAGCAGGTGGCCGCCCTGCGCCACGAAATGGGCCTCGATCGCCCTGCCCATGAACGCTACGCCTCCTGGCTCAGCGGCATGGTCAGCGGCGATCCGGGGCAATCGCTGGTTGCCAATATGCCAGTGTCCGAAGTCATCTCCAGCCGCCTGCCCAACAGCCTCCTGCTCGCCGCGCTGACCGCGCTGGTGGCGGTGCCCGTCGCGCTCTCGATCGGCATTGGCTCCGCCATGAACCGGGGTGGGCGGCTTGACCGCGCGCTCAATATCTCGACCCTCTCCATGGTCGCGGTGCCCGAATTTCTGGTCGCCACCCTCGCCGTGCTGATCTTCTCCGTGAAGCTGCGCTGGCTGCCGTCGATCGCGTTGGTATCGGACGATATGAGCTGGGGCGAATATCTGCGCGGCGCGGCGATGCCGATCTTCTCCTTGAGCATCGTCGTCATAGCTCAGATGGCGCGCATGACCCGCGCCGCCGTGATCGACCAGATGGATCGCCCCTATGTCGAAATGGCTGTGTTGAAGGGCGTGCATCCCGTGCGCGTGGTGCTGAGGCACATCATGCCCAATGCGGTCGCGCCGATCGTGAACGCGATGGCGCTCAGCCTTTCCTACCTGCTGGGCGGCGCGATCATCGTGGAGACGATCTTCAACTATCCCGGCCTCGCAAGCCTGATGGTGAACGCAGTCACCAGCCGCGACATGCCGCTGCTGCAAGCCTGCGCCATGATCTTCTGCGCGGCCTATCTCATCCTGATGCTGATCGCCGACGTCACCGCCATCCTCGCAAATCCCAGGCTGCGCGCACAATGACAGCTTCCTCCATTCGCTGGGCAAAAGCCCTTCCGCTCTCGGCCCAGATCGGGCTGCTCTTCGTCCTTTTCTGGCTGGCGGTCGCACTCGTCGGGCCGATGCTTGCGCCCTACCCAGTCGGCGCGTTCGTCGCCTATGACGTGTTTGACGGCATGTCCGCGCAGCATTGGCTTGGCAGCGACTATCTCGGCCGGGATGTGCTGAGCCGGCTCCTTTCCGGCGCGCGCTACACGGTGGGCCTCGCCGCCGCCGCCGCCCTGCTGGCGAGCGCGACCGGCACGGCGCTGGCGCTGACCGCCGCGGTCGGCGGCGCGAAAGTGGACGAACCGCTATCCCGCTTCATGGACACGCTGATCTCCATCCCGTCCAAGATCCTGTCCCTGGTGCTCGTCGCTGCCTTCGGTTCGTCATTGCCGCTGCTTCTGCTGATCGCCGCCATCACCTATGTGCCCGGCAATTATCGGATCGCCCGCGCACTCGCGGTGAACCTGGCGCAGATGGATTATGTGCAGGTCGCCCGCGCCAGAGGCGAAGGCCGCATCCACCTTGCCCTTTCCGAAATCCTGCCGAACATGATCCATCCACTGCTCGCCGATTTCGGCCTGCGCTTCGTGTTTATCGTGCTGCTGCTGTCGGGCCTTTCCTTCCTGGGCCTCGGCGTGCAGCCGCCTGACGCCGATTTGGGCTCGCTGGTGCGGGAGAATATCTCCGGGCTTGGCGAAGGGGCCTTGGCGATCATGATGCCCGCCATTGCGATCGCGACGCTGACCGTCGGCGTCAACCTGCTGATCGACGGTCTCAAGGGGAGGCCCGCATGACCGCTCATGTCGAAGTCAAAGGGCTGCGCGTGACCGCCCGCAACGCAGCGGGCGAGACTTTCCCCATCGTGAGCGACATCGACTTCGCGTTGAAGCGGGGCGAAGTGCTGGCGCTGATCGGAGAATCCGGGTCGGGCAAGACCACCATTGCCCTGACGCTGCTCGGCCATGCCCGCCCCGGCGCGAAGATCGCAGGGGGCTCCATCCGGGTAGGCGATAACGAAATCCTCTCGCTTGACGCAAAAGGCTTGGCGGCGCTGCGCGGCAACCGGATCGCCTATATCGCGCAGTCGGCGGCCTCCGCCTTCAACCCGTCGCGCACAATCATGGACCAGGTGATCGAACCCGCGCTGATCCATAATCTCATGCCGCGCGCGGCGGCCGAGAAAAAGGCGATCGAATTGTTCCGCGCTCTCGCCCTGCCATTTGCCGACACGATAGGGTCGCGCTACCCGCATCAGCTTTCGGGCGGACAGCTGCAGCGGCTGATGGCCGCGATGGCGCTCATCACCGATCCTGAACTGGTTATCCTGGACGAGCCGACGACCGCGCTCGACGTCACCACCCAGATCGAGGTGCTGCGCGCCTTCAAGGCCGTGGTGCTGGAACGCGGCGCGACCGCCATCTATGTTTCTCATGACTTGGCCGTGGTCGCGCAGATGGCGGACCAGATCGTGGTCCTCAACCAAGGCCGCATCCGCGAACAGGGCAGCGCGGACCAGATTCTGCACCGCCCCGCGGATGATTATACCAAGACATTGATGGCCGCCGCGCGCCCTGCCATCCGCCCCGCACCCAAGCAGGCGAACATCCCCGCCGCACCTTTGCTCGAAATCCGCGATATGACGGCGGGCTATGGCAAGATCGGCAAGGATGGATGCCCGCGCATACCGGTGTTGCGCGATATCAACCTGACCATAGAACGGGGCGCAACGCTTGGCGTGATCGGCGAATCCGGGTCGGGCAAGTCGACCATGGCGCGCGTGATCGCCGGGCTTCTTCCTCCCGCCCAAGGCGATATCCTGCTCAATGGAGAGCCTTTGCCGCCGGGCCTTCAGGGCCGCAGTCGGGACCAGTTCCGGCGCATCCAGCTGGTGTTCCAGAATGCCGACACCGCGCTCAACCCAGCCCAGAGCGTCGGCCAAATCCTTTCCCGCCCGCTAGCCTTCTATCATGGCCTGAAAGGGAATGGCGCGCGCCTCCGGGTTTTGGAACTGCTCGACCTCATCCGTCTACCCGCGACCGTCATCGACCGTCGTTGCGGCGAATTGTCCGGTGGGCAGAAGCAGCGCATCAACTTAGCCCGCGCGCTCGCCGCCGATCCGGAACTCATCCTCTGCGACGAAGTCACCTCCGCCCTCGACACCGTTGTGGGCGCGGCGATCCTCGACCTCATGGCGGAACTGCGCAAGGAACTGGGCGTCGCTTACATGTTCATCAGCCACGATATTTCCACCGTGCGGGCGATCTGCGATGACATACTGGTCCTCTATTCCGGCACGATGGTCGAAAAGGGCGCGCGCGAAGGTTTCCGCTCCGCTCCCTTCCATCCCTATACCGACCTGCTGATCAACTCGGTGCCCGAAATGCGCGCGGGATGGCTGGAGGAAAGCGGTGCAGGCCGTGCCCCGCCGCTGATCGGCGCATCGGCCGACGAACCCGATCTCTGCCGCTTCCTCGCCCGCTGCCCGGCGCGCATCGACGGCCTCTGCAACATCACGCCACCGCCGCGCCACAGCCTGTCGAAGGGCAACAGCATCCTGTGCCATCATGGAGAAGATAGTTTGACGCAAGTTCAGGGCGTCGCTGCATGAACGGACGCTTCGTTCGTTTGGGCGAAACTGATCGCTCTCGCATCATCCTGCATGTGGATGGCCATCCGGTGACGGCGCTGGAAGGCGACACACTCATGGTTGCGGTCCTCAGCACTGGCGGGACGCTCCGCCAGTCGGAGTTCGGCGACGGCAACCGCGCGGGCTTCTGCCTGATGGGGGCCTGTCAGGATTGCTGGGTCTGGACCGAAGGCGGCGATCGCCTGCGCGCCTGCTCCACCCTCGCAGTAGCGGGCCAGCGCATCCTCACCAGCCAGCCGGAGGCGACATGGCCGAACCTCGCATAATCATCGTCGGCGCGGGGCCTTCCGGCGTGCGGGCGGCGGAGGCTGTGGTGAAGGCGGGACTGCGCCCCACCGTCATTGATGAGGCGCGGCGCGCGGGCGGTCAGATCTACCGCCGCCAGCCCGACAATTTCACCCGGCCCTATGAAAAGCTCTACGGCACCGAAGCCGCGCGGGCGAAGGCGCTGCACGACAGCTTCGACGCCTTGCAGGGACAGATGGACTATCTGCCCGAAACGCTCGTTTGGAACATCGCTGACCAACAGGTCTGGACGCTGAGCGGCAACGCCCATCAAACCCTTCCCTATGACGCGCTGATCCTCTGCACCGGCGCGACCGATCGGCTGATGCCGATCACGGGATGGAACCTCGCTGGCACCTACAGCCTTGGCGGCGCGCAGGTCGCGCTCAAGTCGCAGGCGGTCTCGATCGGCCGCGAAGTCGTCTTCATGGGTTCTGGCCCGCTCCTCTATCTCGTCGCCTCGCAATATGTGCAGGCAGGCGCGAAGGTCGCCGCCGTCCTCGACACCTCTCCATCGGGCGCCCGCATCAAGGCGCTGCCAGACCTGCTGGCCCTGCCGTCAGTGCTTTGGAACGGCATCCAGCTCACTCGCGCGCTGGCCAAGGCGGGCGTCGCTGTCCACCATCAGATCACTCCCGTCGAAGTCGTGGGCAAGGCGGATAGCGGCGTCACCGCCGTCCGCTACCGCACTGCTTCGGGCGCGGAACAGACGATCGCTTGCGACGCGGTGGCGGTGGGCTACCACCTCCGTCCCGAAACCCAGCTCGCCGATCTCGCCCGTTGCGCGTTCGTCTTCGATCCGGCCACGCACCAATGGCTGCCGCAACGGGATGAGGACGGCCGCGCCAGCGTGGAGGGCGTTTACCTGGCAGGTGACGGCGCAAAAATCCTGGGCGCCCGCTCTGCCGAAGCCAGCGGAAAGCTCGCCGCCCTCGCCGCGCTCTCCGACCTGGCTATCGTCACCGGCGAGGGCGAGATGAACGCCCTGCGCCGTGAGGTAGCGACCTACACCAAATTCGCACGCGGCCTTGCCAAGGCGTTCCCCTGGCCAGCCAGCCAAGCGGCTGGGCTCCCTGACGAAGCCATCGTCTGCCGCTGCGAAGCGGTCAGCGCAGGCGATCTCCGCTCCGTCATGCGCGAAACCGGCGCGGTCGAAGCCAATCGCGCCAAAGCCTTCAGCCGCGTCGGCATGGGCCGCTGCCAAGGGCGCTATTGCGGTCTCGCCGCAGCCGAACTCATCGCCGCCGAGGCCGGAATCCCGGTCGAGCAAGTCGGCCGTCTGCGCGGGCAAGCGCCGGTCAAGCCGCTCCCCATCGCCATCGGAGTAGAAGAATGAGCGCGGCCACCGACGTCATCATTGTGGGCGGCGGCCTCATGGGCAGCTCGGCCGCGCTCTTCCTGCGCGGCCATGGCATGTCCGTCACGCTGCTCGAAACCGACCTGATCGGGCGGCAGGCAAGCGGCACCAATTTCGGCAATGTCCGCCGCCAGGGCCGCGCGCTGCACCAATTGCCCCTCGCCAACCGCGCGCTCGCCATCTGGCGCAAGTCGAAGGAATTGCTGGGCGCGGACGTGGAATATCTCCAGTCCGGCCACATCCGCGTCTGCTATCGCGAGCGGCCCGAGCTGGTCGGTGCGATGGAGGAATATGCCGACAAGGCGCGGCTTGAGGGGCTGGACCTCCAACTCCTCACCGGCAACGCGCTGCGGGCGAAGTTCCCCTTCTTCGGGGCCGATGTGCTGGCGGGCTCCTATTCCGCGATGGACGGCCACGCCAACCCGCGCCTCGCCGCCCCCGCCTTTGCCCGCGCTGCCCAGCGTATGGGCGCGACGGTGCATGAGAATACGAAGATCGTGGATGCGCAAAAGGTCGGCGAGGATTTCCTGGTGACCGCCGAAGATGGCCGCACCTTCCGCGCGCCGATCCTACTGATCACGGCGGGCGCATGGGGCAATGCCCTTTCCTCGCAATTTGGCGAGCCGGTGCCGATCGTCCCCAAGGGACCCAATATGAGCGTCACCGAGCCGGTGCCCTATGCGATCCACCCGGCCGTCGGCGTAATGACCCCGCTGGAGGAGGAAACCGTCTATTTCCGTCAAGTCGCCCGCGGCAATATCGTGCTCGGCGGCTCGACGCGCGGGCCATCCTATCCCGACGAGTATCGCGCCTATGTCCTGCCGCAGAATACGCTGAGCCAGCTGAAGCAAATCCGCCGCCTCGCGCCCGCTTTGGGCAAGCTCAACATCATCCGCGTCTGGTCCGGGATCGAGGGCTATCTGCCCGACAGCCAGCCCGTCATGGGACCAAGCGCTACCACCAGCGGCCTCTATTACGCCTTCGGCTTTTCGGGCGCGGGGTTCCAGATCGGCCCGGGCGTGGGCGAAACGATGGCGGAAGTCATCGCCAAGGGCGCGACGGATATCCCGATGGAGCCTTATCAAATTGGCCGGTTTGCCGAAGTCGAATAACTCCACTTAACCCCTCCGCAACCCCTTCCCCGTTCGGGCTGAGCCTGTCGAAGCCCCTCACTTGTCCTTCACAGAAAGTGAAGCCCTTCGACAAGCTCAGGGCGAGCGGAGGTTTGTATAGAGGCTGGCTATCAAAACTCGATCAACGCCGTCTTCATCTTGAGGTTCGCCACATAGGCTTCCCTACCCAGATCCTTCCCGATACCCGACTGTTTGTATCCGCCCGTCGGCAGTATGAAGTCGTTGCTCCGCCCATAGCGGTTCACCCACACCGTCCCCGCCTCCAGCGAGCGTGTAGCCCTCAAAGCCCGCGCGACATCACCAGTATGCACCCCGGCCGCCAGCCCATAGTCGCTGTCATTGGCGAGCGCATAGGCCTCTTCCTCGTCACTGAAGGTCTGGACTGTCAGCACCGGCCCGAAAATCTCGCCCTGCACCACCTCGCTTTTCTGCTCCACATTCCGCAGCAGCGTCGGCGCGAAATAGCTCCCCTCCTGCGGCGAAGTCGCCCGTCCACCGCCAGCCAGCACCTCCGCGCCCTCTGCAATGGCCCGCTTCACGATGCCGTCCATCCGATCGAGCTGGCCTTCCGATATAATCGGCCCCAGCGTCGTATCCATCCGCCAGGTCGGCCCCGCCTTATGCGCGGCGAAGGCCGCCAGAACCCGGTCGATGACCTGATCCGCCACCTTCTCCTGCACCAGCAGTCGAGACCCCGCTACGCACACCTGCCCCGCATTGAGCGTAATAGCCCGAGCAACCAGCGCCGCCGCCTTGTCCAGCCCCGCATCGGCAAAGACGATCTGCGGGCTCTTCCCGCCCAGTTCCAGCGTCACCGGCTTGGGTCCAGTCTCCGCACAAGCGGCCATGATCGCCGCGCCCGTGCGGGTGGACCCGGTAAAGGTCACCTTCGCTACCTCCGCCCGCCGCACGAGCGGATCGCCGACAGAGCGCCCATCGCCCTGCACGATGTTGAACACGCCCGCCGGCAACCCGGCCTCGATCGCCAGTTCGGCCAGCCGCACGATGCTGAACGGCGTCATTTCCGAAGGCTTCAACACCACCGAATTGCCAGCAGCAATGGCGGGCGCGATCTTCCACGCCGACATCACCAGCGGCAGGTTCCAGGGCGCGATCGCCGCCACCACGCCATAAGGTTCCGCAATGGTCAGCCCCAGCTTGTCAGGCGTCGTCGCTGCGACCTCGCCGCCGATCTTGTCGGCCCATTCGGCGAAGAAGCGGACAGTCTCGGCAGTGTAACTCAAATCCCAGCCGTTGATCTCGCCAATCGTCCGCGTCGATCCCAGCGCCTCCAGCGGGGCCAGCGTCGCCGCATCTGCATCGATCAGGTCGGCCCAGCGCCGCAGCACCTTCATTCGCCCGCGCGGGTCGGTCTGCGCCCAACCGCTCTTATTGTAGGCCGCCTGCGCATTTTCCACCGCTTCGGCCAATTGCCCCGCATCCGCGCAATCCAGTTCCACCTGCACCCGCCCGTCAGATGGCCGGCGCACGACGATCCCTTCGCCGCGTCCCTGAACCCGGCACCCGGCGATGAAATTGTTGGCGCTTCCCACGCTGATCAGATCGGGGTTGAAACCGTCCACGGCATAATCTCCTGCTACGCGTCTTCGCGTTAAATTAGGGCAGTGCTGCGGCATTTGCGGTGCTTGCGCGGGAAAGCCGACGCGATAATGTTCCAAAAAAAATGAGAAGGCAGCAGCCAATGCTTGTCCGCGCACCCTAATATCCGTTCATCGATTCATGAACCAGAGGCGGTTTCCCTATCCGCCAAGGAGCAACACGCATGGCGACAGGCATAGAGGCGATGGTGGACCTGAGGCGCATGACCGCCGAGGATTTGGCCGCCGCCCACGACCTTTCCCACGAACAGAAATGGCCGCACCGGATCGAGGATTGGGAGATGATGTTCTCGCTTGGCTCCGGTTATGTAGCGGAGCGCGATGGCGAGATCGTCGGCACCGCGATGAGCTGGCTCTATGGGGAAGATACCGCCACTCTCGGCATGGTTATCGTCTCGCCCAACGCGCAGGGCATGGGTATTGGCCGCCGTCTGATGGACGCGGTGCTCGATGATCTGAAGGGCCGCACGGTGATGCTGAACGCCACGGATGAAGGCTTGCCGCTCTATCGCAAGATGGGCTTTGAACCGATGGGCTCCATCTTTCAGCACCAGGGCGCGGCCTTTGCCGTCCCCATGGCGGAACTCATCCCCGACGAACGCGTCCGTCCGCTGGGAAACAAGGATATGGACGTTCTGCGCACCCTCGCTCGCCGCGCTACCGGCATGGACCGCGACAAGCTGCTCGATGCGCTGGTGCCGGGCGCGCAGGGCGTGGTGCTGACGCGCAGCAATGAGCCGGTAGGCTTTGCCCTCTTCCGCCGCTTCGGCCGGGGCTATGTCGTCGGCCCCACCATCGCGCCGGACACCGGCGGCGCGAAGGCGCTGATTTCGCACTGGCTCGGCTCGAACAGCGGCATCTTCTGCCGCCTCGATGTGCCGGAAGAAAGCGGCCTTTCCGGCTGGCTTGATGAACTTGGCCTACCCTGCGTTGGCCGCGTCATGCGCATGACTCGTGGCCAGCACCCGAAGGCGGACCCCGAGCTCAGGATTTTCTCTCTTACGACGCAGGCCCTCGGATGACTCTCTCCCTCAACAATTCCGCGCTGCTGATCGAACGCGCCTTCATCGGCGGCGAATGGACCGGTGCTCGGTCTGGCGCCACCCTGCCGGTCGATAATCCGGCGACCGGCGCGGTGATAGGCACGATTCCCGACTGTGGAGAGGCGGAAACGCAGGCCGCCATCGCCGCCGCAGAGGCTGCCTACCCGGCTTGGCGCGCCCGCACGGCCGCCGACCGGGCTGCATTGCTCGAACGCTGGCACGCGTTGGTTCTGGACAATATCACCGACCTCGCCTGCATCATGACCGCCGAGCAGGGCAAACCTATCGCGGAATCGGAGGGCGAGATTCGCTACGCCGCGACCTTCATCAAATGGTTCGCGGAAGAAGCCCGCCGCATTGATGGCGCGATCATTCCCGCGCCCGAAGCCAATCGCCGCATCCTCGTCATGAAGGAGCCGGTGGGCGTCTCCGCCGCGATCACTCCCTGGAATTTCCCGGCGGCGATGATCACCCGCAAATGCGCGCCCGCCCTGGCGGCCGGTTGCCCGGTCGTGGTGAAGCCGTCCGAACTCACCCCCTATTCCGCTCTGGCCCTCGCCAAACTGGCGGAGGATGCAGGCTTCCCCGCAGGGGTCTTCAGCGTCGTCACCGGCAACGCCACCGCCATTGGCGGCGTCATGACGTCCAGCCCGATCGTGCGCAAATTGTCCTTCACCGGCTCCACCCGCGTCGGCGCGCTGCTGATGCGGCAGTCGGCCGACACCATCAAGCGGCTCAGCTTGGAACTTGGCGGCAACGCGCCGCTGATCGTGTTCGACGATGCCGATCTCGACCTGGCCGTCGCCAGCGCCATGGCCAGCAAGTTCCGCAATGCGGGCCAGACCTGCGTCTGCGCCAATCGCATATTGGTGCAGGACGGCATCCATGACGCCTTCGCCGAACGCCTTGCCAAGGCCGTTTCCGCGCTAAAGGTCGCGCCGGGCGATCAGCCGGGCAGCACCATCGGCCCGCTCATCAACCGCGCAGCGGTCGAAAAGGTGAAGGCCCATGTCGATGACGCGCTCGCCCATGGCGCAAAGATTTTCGCCCAGGCTCCGGAAGGGGCAACCGGCGAACGCTTCGCCACTCCGGTCATCCTGACCGGCGCAACCCGCGACATGCGCCTCGCTGATGAAGAAACCTTCGGCCCGGTCGCGCCCCTGTTCCGCTTCACCCATGAAGAGGAAGGGATCGAGATCGCCAACGGCACCAGCTATGGCCTCGCCAGCTATTTCTACACCGAAAATCTGCACCGCGCCTTCCGCGTGGCGGAGCGGCTGGAAGCAGGTATGGTGGCGCTCAACACCGGCGGCATCTCGATGGAGATGGCCCCCTTCGGCGGCGTAAAGATGTCCGGCCTTGGTCGCGAAGGCGCGCATGCGGGGATCGAGGAATATCTGGAGACTAAGACATTCCATGTCGGTGGTTTGAAGCTCTAACGTCCATCAAACCCACATCTTCTCCGTTCGGGCTAAGCCTGTCGAAGCCCTCTACTTCTCAATAAAGAACAGCCCTTCGATAGGCCCAGGGCGAACGGGAGCAGGCCATGTCCGCCAACCGCAACTACAGCATCTCCGTCATCCCCGGCGACGGCATTGGCAAGGAAGTGATGCCCGAAGGCATCCGTATCCTGGAACGCGCCGCCAGCCTCTACGGCTTCTCGATCGAGCAGAAATGGCAGGACTTCGCCTGCTGCGACTATTACGCCAAGCATGGCCAGATGATGCCCGATGACTGGAAGGCGCAGATTGGCAACCCGGACGCGATCTTCTTCGGCGCGGTCGGCTGGCCCAATACGGTGCCCGATCATATCTCGCTTTGGGGGTCGCTGCTCCAGTTCCGGCGCGAATATGACCAATATGTCAACCTGCGCCCCGTTCGCCTGATGCCTGGGGTTCCCTGCCCACTCGTGGGCCGTGAACCGGGCGATATCGACTTCTGGGTCGTGCGTGAGAATACGGAGGGCGAATATAGCTCGGTCGGCGGCAAGATGTTCCCCGGCACCGCGCGCGAAGTCGTGATCCAGGAAACGGTGATGACGCGCCACGGCACCGACCGCGTCCTGCGCTATGCCTTCGAGCTTGCGGCGACGCGGGAGCGCAAACATGTCACCTCCGCCACCAAGTCCAACGGCATCGCCATCACCATGCCCTGGTGGGACGAGCGCGTGGAGGAGATGGCGAAAAACTACCCCACCGTCACCCACGACAAATATCATATCGACATTCTGACCGCTCAGTTCGTGCTGAACCCCGATCGGTTCGATGTGGTTGTCGCCTCCAACCTTTTCGGCGACATTCTCTCCGATCTCGGCCCCGCCTGCACCGGCACCATCGGCGTCGCCCCATCGGGCAACATCAACCCCGATCGCACCGCGCCATCCCTGTTCGAACCGGTCCACGGCTCCGCCCCCGATATTGCGGGCAAGGGCATCGCCAATCCGGTCGGCCAGATTTGGTCCGCCGCCATGATGCTGGAACATCTGGGCGAAACGGAAGCCGCCGCCGCCATCATGCGCGCGGTGGGATCGGTACTCGCTGAACCGGCACTGCGGACCGGCGACCTAAAGGGCAAGGCCAGCACCGTGGAATGTGGCAAGGCGATCGCAGAGGCATTGGGCTAACCACCACAGCCGTCACCCCGGGCTTGACCCGGGGTTCCCCTTCTCTTCAAGCCTGCACCTTAACCGGGCAGCGGGACCCCGGATCAAGTCCGGGGTGACGAATGCGGGCATTTCATCCCGCAGCACAAAATGCCGCACCACTTCCCCAAAAAACCGCGCCCTTCCCATCCGTCCTATGAAATCGGCTAATCCGGCCATCACAGCGAGCTAGTCTGACTCCAACAGACAACACCGCGAGTTACCCGATGACGCTGAAATCGAACCGGTCCCTGCTCGATATCGACCGCGACCATCTGATCCATCCCGTCACCTCCTTCCGCGCCCATGAAGCGCGCGGCGCGACCCTGCTGCAAAGCGGTAAGGGCATGTGGCTGACGGACATGGACGGCAATCAGCTGCTCGACGCTTTCGCGGGCCTCTGGTGCGTCAATGTCGGCTATGGTCAGGACAGCATCGTCGAAGCCGCCGCCGCGCAGATGCGCCAGCTTCCTTATGCGACCGGATATTTTCATTTCGGCTGCGAAACAACAGTTCGCTTGGCCCAGAAGCTAGCAGACCTCAGCCCCGAAGGACTGGACCATGTTTACTTTACCCTGGGCGGCTCCGACGCTGTAGACTCTGCAATTCGCTACATCATCCATTATTTCAACGCCATCGGCCGTCCTTCCAAGAAGCAATTCATCGCCCTCGACCGCGGTTATCACGGCTCCAGCACCACCGGCGCTGGCCTGACCGCCCTGTCAAATTTCCACCGCCTGTTCGATCTGCCCCACGCCTGGCAGCATCATATTCCCTCGCCCTACCCCTATCGCAGCGAACTAACCGACGACGCCGCGATCATCGCTCGCTCGGTTCAGCAGCTAAAGGACAAGGTGGCTGAACTGGGCGCGGATAATGTCGCCGCCTTCTTCTGCGAACCGATCCAGGGTTCGGGCGGCGTCATCGTTCCGCCCAAGGGCTGGCTCAAGGCCCTTCGCGACACATGCACGGAACTCGACATCCTCTTCGTCGCCGATGAAGTCATCACCGGCTTCGGCCGCACCGGCCCTCTCTTCGCCTGCGAGGAAGAAGGCGTCACCCCCGACCTCATGACGCTCGCCAAGGGCCTGACTGCCGGCTACGCGCCGATGGGCGCACTGCTCATGTCGGACAAAGTCTATCAGGGCATCGCCAACGGAGCCGCCCCTGAACTCGCGATCGGACACGGCTTCACCTATTCCGGACATCCCGTCAGCGCGGCAGTGGGCCTGGAAGTGCTGCGCCTCTATACTGAAGGCGGCATCCTCGCGAACGGGCGGAGCGTCGGCAGGCGCTTCGCCGCGGGCCTCAATGCCATCGCGGACCATCCGCTGGTAGGCGACACACGCGGTCGCGGGCTCCTCGGCGCGATCGAGCTTGTGGCTGACAAGGACAGCAAGGCACGGCTGGATTCCGCCCTCAAAATCCCCGACCGCCTCTTCGCGCAAGGCTATAAGAACGGCGTCATCTTCCGTTCCTTTCCCGACAACATTATCGGCCTCGCCCCTGCTCTCTGCGCGTCGGATGAGGAGATGGACGAGATCTTCGCACGCATTCGGAAAACGCTCGACGATCTGCTGGAAGAGGCAGATATTCGCGCGGCGGTGGGATAAGAAACAGGGGGGATCAAGCGCATGTTGGGTGGCCCAAGACTGGACCGGATCGACCTCAAGATCCTGACGCAGCTTCAGCAATCCGGCCGCATCACCAATGTCGAACTGGCCGACGCGGTGGGCCTGTCGCCCAGCCCTTGCCTCACCCGCGTCAAGCGGCTGGAAAAGGCGGGCTACATCACCGGCTATGGCGCTCATATCAACCTGCACAAGCTCGGCGAATTCCTGACCGTCTTCACTGAAGTCACCCTGACGGAACATCGGGCGGGTGACTTCTCCCGCTTTGAGACGCGCATCCGCAAGCTGGACGAGATCGTCGAGTGTCATCTTGTCAGCGGCGGCTATGATTATCTGCTGAAGTTCGTGACGCGAGGCGTCGCCCATTATCAGTCGATTATCGAGGGGATGCTGGAAAGCGACTATGGGATCGAAAAATATTTCAGCTATGTCGTGATCAAATCGCCTTTCATAAAACATCACTATCCGATCCAGCATCTTTTCGGCGAACAGAAATGATCGACGACCTTCTCGAACCCCTGATCGCTCTCCGCCGCGACATTCACGCGCATCCCGAACTGGGTTTTTGCGAACACCGAACGGCGGGCCGTATCGCAGAGCAACTTCGGGCGCTGGGTCTCGAAGTGCATGAGGGGATCGGCGGCACCGGCGTCGTTGCAGTATTGCGGAACGGCACTTCCACCCGCCGCATCGGGCTGCGCGCCGACATGGACGCATTGCCGATCCATGAGCAAACCAACCTGCCCTATGCCAGCAAGACCGAAGGCACTTTCCATGGCTGCGGTCATGATGGCCATGTCGCGATGCTCCTGGGCGCAGCGCAGCACCTCGTCCGAAGCCGCAACTTCGACGGCGCCGTAAACTTCTTCTTCCAGCCCGCCGAAGAGGGCCTGGGCGGCGCGCGCGAAATGGTGAAGGAGGGGCTGTTCGAGCGCTTCCCATGCGACCGCGTCTTCGGCCTGCACAATTGGCCGGACCTGCCCGCTGGGACGATCGCCACGCGTCCCGGTCCAATCATGGGCGCTGCCGACAAGTTCGAAATCATATTGGAAGGCCGCGGCGGCCATGCAGCGATCCCGCAGGACACGCCGGACGCCATTCTCGCTTCAGCCAGCTTGGTGATGCAACTCAACAGCATCGTCGCGCGCCGCATCACGCCAACCGCCTCGGCAGTGCTGTCGATCACCCAGATACACGGCGGCCACACGCATAATGTGATCCCGGCAGAGGTGAAGGTCAGCGGCACCGTTCGCACCTTCGACCCCAATGTGCAGGATGTGATCGAAGATGCGATCCGTAGCATCGCCGCAGGGGTGGCGCTCGCCAATCGTGTGACCGCGACGGTCGACTATCAGCGCTATTATCCCGCTACGATCAACGATGCAGAAGCCGCGCAGGAAGCGCTGGACGCCGCCGCGACAGTAGGAACTGCGCAACTGGCGCCCGAACCCGCCTTCACCTCGGAAGACTTCGCTTTCATGCTGCAAGCGTGCAAGGGCGCATATATCTGGCTAGGCCAAGCGCAAGCGGAAGGCTCCGTGCCGCTCCATAACCCGCATTACGACTTTAACGACGATGTGCTGGGCATCGGCATCCGTCTGCATGTCGCGCTCGCCGAACGGTATCTCGCTAAAGGCTGAAGCCGAAGCCTGCGACCGCCATCGTCGATTGCAGCGTCTCGCCCTGCGCGCGAGCAAGCTCGCGGCTGTCGCTCAGCAATCGCTCATGCGCCACACCGACAAAGGCGTTGATCTTGTCATTAAGGCGGAAGCGCAGCCGCACCGACGCCTCCGCGTCAGTGAAACCAGCGCCCACGCCGTCCGCTTCCACCCTCTGCGCTGACCAGGCAATCGCGGCGCGGGGCTCGATATAGATCTTATCCGTAATCGGCAGCTGATAAATGACCTGTGCGTCTCCGGTCACCAGCCCATCGTCGGACAGAAAAGCATAGCCCTCCCAGCTCACGCGCGATCCAATCGACCCCTGCACACCAACCATTGCGTAGCTGTCATGCGGATGAGGCTGGAAATCATGCCGTACCCCCGCCAGCAGCACGACATTGTCGCTGATGGATCGGCCATAGAGAAGCCGCGCCTGCACATCGTCGATACGATTACCGACCGCCCCGCCACCTTCCACCATCAACATCAGCTGGTCGGTGCTGTCACCGTAGGAAAAGCTGCCGTCCCACAGGAATATCTCGTCGCCTTTGCCTGCGCGCACTTCAATGAAGTCGAAGCCGCCGCTGAGCGCAGCCTTGTCCTCTTCGGCGGGCTCTTGCGCCAACACGGGCTCCGCCGCGGCGAGAGCGCAAATGCCAATGAGGGAACAGAGGAAGGCGTGGCCCACGATCTACCTTGATCAATTGTTGTCCAAGATCAGATTAGCCGCGATCGGCAGAGCATAAGCGCGAAGCAACGGCGCTAAGCCGCCAATCATGATAAGTTGTCTTGAAGCTGCAGCAGATCATGCCGCACCGGCTTTTAGAACCAGAATCGTACGCCCATGACCAGGCTCGTAGTCGATGCACTCTCCCCCTCTGCCCGCGCCAAACGCACGGTATCGCCGAGTTTCCGCTCCCAATTGATCCCCAGATAGGGCGCGAATTCCCGCGCGAATTCATAGCGCAGTCGCAAACCCAGTTCGACATCGGAGAGGCCCGAACCAATGCCAAGTTCGGGCACATCCTGCGCAGCTATATTTAGCTCGGCGGCTGGCTGCAGGATCAGACGCTGCGTGATGCGCTGGTCATAGCTCGCCTCCAACCGCAGACGCGCGTCGCCCTTGGTGGACAGAAAAGCCTGTGCCCCAACCTCGAACCAGTAGGGGGCAAGCCCTTCGATACCGACAACCGCATAGGTCCGGTCGGGGTCGGGCCGGAAATCGTGCCGCACCCCCGCTTCCAGATTGAACCAGGGATCGATGGCGCGGCTGTAAAGCGCCTGAACCTCCGCGCTTTCCAGGCGGCCGCCAATTTCGCCCTCACCTTCGGTCTTGAAGGCGAAGCGATTGATGTCGCCGCCGACCCAGCCTTCGCCTTCCCAATGGTAGCCGTCCGCACCCTTGCCCATGCGATATTCCAGCCGGTCGAGCATGATCTGCGAGAAGGTCATGCCGCCGCTTTCCTTCAGCATCGCGGCACGCGCTCGCGCCATGTCCGCCCGGCTGTAAAAAGCTTCGGCGGCATGATCGGTCGGGGCGGGCGGCGCCTCGCCCTTGGGGATGGCGTCGCCGGGGGCCGCCATGGTGTGACCGGCGTGAGGATCGGCCGCAGCGGGCGATTCTGCGGCCTGATGGGCTGAGCGATCCTGCGCCTCCGATTGCTCGGCAGGTCCGACAGTTCCATGGTCCATCTGACTATGATCCATTTCCTGCGCCCATACAGGAACCGAAGCGGATGCCAGCAGGAATGTGGCGGCGGAAATCAGCATCTTCATGCCGTCCCTCCTTCATGCCGCACGGTCACGACGCGCATCATCCCGCTGTGCATGTGCATCAGCATATGGCAATGGAACGCCCAATCCCCCAGCGCATCAGCGGTAAGGTCGAAGCTCACCTTCCCCCCGGGTAGCACATTCACCGTATGCTTGACCGGATCATGCGCACCCGCACCGGTCACCAGTTGGAAGAAGTGGCCGTGCAAATGAATGGGATGCGGCATCATCGTGTCGTTGATCAGGTTCACGCGCACCCGCTCCATATGGCGGAAGGCGATCGGCTCAGCACCGTCGGACAGCTTCACCCCGTCGAAGGACCACATATAGCGCTCCATGTTCGCGGTGAGGTGAATGTCTAATGTCCGCGTCGGCGTCCGCGTGTCCTTGAAAGGTTCCAGCGACTTCAGATCAGCATAGGTCAGCACCCGATGCTCGACATTCTCCAGCCCGGTCGGTCGATCCGCCGTCCGATCGGCGGGCATGGGGGAGAGCGTCGCTACGCCCGGCCCCATCTTCACCTGGGGTGCGACAGAAGGATCGAGCATCTTCATCGAATGCCCCGCCATGCTTTCATTGGCAGGCTGGCTGAGGTCGATGACGCCTCCCTGCCCCATGTCCATGCCGGACATGTCCATGCCCATATCCTTCATGCCCAGCAGCGGCCTTTCGCGCACCGCCGGCACCTCCGCCACCATCCCGATGCGCGGCGCCAAAGTCGCCCGCACCAGCCCGGACCTATCGATCGCCTCCGCAATCAGCCCGTAAGCCTTCGCCTCTTTGGGCTGCACCACCACATCATAGGTTTCGGCGATGCCTATCTGAAACTCGTCCGTTTCGACGGGTTGGACATGCTGGCCGTCGCACTGCACCACCGTCATCGACAGTCCCGGCAACCGCACGTTGAAGTTGGTCATGGCCGCGGCATTTATGATCCGCAGCCGCACGCGCTCACCGGGCATAAACAGCCCCGTCCAATTCTCCGCCGTGCCATGGCCGTTGACGAGGAAGCTGTAGGTGGAGCCGGTGACGTCCGAAATGTCAGTCGGGTCCATCCGCATCGCGCCCCATTCGAGCCGCTCCTTCGCGCTCTGGTCCTTACCCGCCATCAAACCCGCCAGTGTCTGCCGCTGCATGTTGAAATAGCCGCCGGATTGCTTCAGCCGCTTCAGCAGCACGTGCGGATGGACCGGACTCCAGTCGGACAGGACGATCACATGCTCGCGCTCGCTTTGCACAGGATCGACGCCAGCGGGATCGATCACGATCGGCCCGTAGTGGCCAGTTGCCTCCTGCATCCCCGAATGGCTGTGATACCAATAGGTGCCAGACTGGCGGATCGGAAATTCATAGGTGAAGGTCTTACCGGGCCGGATACCGGGGAAGCTTACTCCCGGCACTCCGTCCATTTGGAACGGCACGATCAATCCATGCCAATGGATTGATGTGTCTTCCTTCAGCTGATTGGTGACGGACAGTCGGACATTCTGCCCTTCCTTCAACCGGATTAGCGGCGCGGGCAGCGTGCCGTTGATCATTACCGCATGGGCCGAGCGCCCGCCGATCGAAAAGTGGCTCTCCCCCACGTTTAATGCAATCTGCTCGCCGCTCAGCACACCGGGCGCAGGCGCAAGCCCAGCCGTGCCGCTCCGCGCCCAAGCTGGAAAGACACGGGCCAGCGCCAGCGCGCCGCCAACGCCGCCCAGACCACGGATCAAGCTGCGGCGATCAATATCAGGTAGGGACAAGGGCATGAAATGCTCTGCAAAAGGGATGATCCCCCTTATACGCGGACCAAGCCGACATCCCTCAATTGTTCGGCCAATTTGTTGCGCGCCCGGTAAAGGCGTGTCTCCACGGCCTTTTCGCTCACTCCCAGCGCTTGCGCCGCTTCCGCTTGACTCATTCCCTCGATGGTCCGCAGCAACAGCACATCCTTGAGGTTGCCAGGTAGTGCCGCGATAGCCGCATGGATTTGTGCCAGTTCCGCGCGCGATTGAAGCTCGCGCTCCGGCGTCAACGCGTCATCCGCGACGGCAACAGCTTCCTCAATGGGTCGGGCGAAGGTGAAGAAGCGGCGCACCGCACGCCGCCGGGCCCAGTCATGGCACTTATTGATCGCGATCCGCGCGATCCACAGCCGGAAAGGGCGCGCGCCGTCATAGCGGGTCAACGCAGCGAAGGCGGCAATGAATGTTTCCTGCGTAATGTCCAGCGCCTCGGTCGCGTCGCCCACATGCCCCCGCGCTAGCCGGAATACACCGTCGCGATGCCGTCGCATCAGCTCGCCATAGGCGCTCTGCTGCCCGGCAAGCGCCGACGAGGCCAGCTCGGCATCGCTTTGTTGGGAAAGCGGCAGGTTCACCGCCCTGGGTCGGTCAGAACCTTGACGACCGCGGCATCAAATTGCGCGGCCTGATCGGGCCGCAGCACCGCACGCATGGCGAAGATATGCTTCAGCGTCTCTTTCTGCAGCATCCCCATGACATGATGCGAACGATCGACCGCCTCGCTCACCTGAGGGCCATAGCCATGCTCGGCCGCTATCGCCTGCGCCAGCCGGGCGTTGTCGGCGCGCATCTCCGCTTCCATCGCAGCACGCCGCTTGGCGAAATCCGCCTCCAGCGCATGGATGCGCCGTTCCTGACTCTCGTCCAGCTTCAACTTCTTGTGGATGAGGGAGTGGACCTCGCTTTCCACCCGAGGCTGCGGAGCGATCCAGACGCGCGCCACCAGCACCGCCGCCAAAGCCGCCGCAAAGGCGACCAGCGCGACCAGCCCATATCGCCCTGCCCCCTTCACCATTTACTGGCCCAACAAACGTGACGGCGCGTAATCGGACATGCCAATCACTACTGGCTGCGACGCTGCCTGAGCCGGGCTACCCGGCACCACGCTGCTGACCCAGCCAATGCCAATGGCCATGATCCCCGCCAGCGCCAGACTGCGCCGCGCAACTGCACGCTCCCGGCGATGGGCAACGCCTGCCATTACCGCCTCATCCATCATCGCGAGACGAGGATCCGTTGGCGCTGCGCGGAGTTGGCCAAGCCATTGATCAAGGTCGCTCATCACTCACACTCCCTATACACGCCCAGGATACGCTCGCCGCCCGCCAATCCCTCATGCAAAAATTTATGCACGTCCGTCGAGGGGTGACATAATCCGCCGCGTAATATCCCTAATCGCAACCCGATTGGAGATGAGTTCCATGCGCCGTATCCTGTTCACCGCCGCCGTCGCGCTTGCCACCCTCCCCGCCGTGGCTATGGCGCATCCCAAGCTGCTTTCCTCTAACCCTGCCGCGAACGCCACCGTCGCCAAACCGAACAAGCTGACGCTGACTTTTTCCGAAAAGCTGCTCGCTCCTCTGAGCGGCGTTGATCTCACCATGACCGGCATGCCGGGGATGGCCGATCATGCGCCGATGCCGATCAAGGGCTTCAAGACTGCTGTTGAAGGCGATGGCAAAACCTTGGCCATCACCCTACCCCGCGCGCTTCCGGCGGGTAGCTATGATCTTAGCTGGCATATCGTCGGCGCTGATCAACATAAGATCGCGGGCAAATACAGTTTCTCGGTAAAGTAACCCGTGCCGATCGACGGGCTCCTCGTCGCCACGCGATTCGGCCTTTACGCCGACTTAGCGGCTCTCGCTGGGCTCCCACTATTCTGGTGGAGCATGCGCAAGGGCACTGGTGCCGGAGCCCGCGGCATTCTGGCAGTGCTTGCCTTTGGCGGCATTGCCTTTTCGGCGCTATGGCTGCTCGCCACCGCTGCCGCTATGGCTGGAACTTCCGTGTTCGCTCCTGACTGGAGCGTGGTGGACATCCTACTGCGCGAGACCATGATCGGCCCGCTCTTGGGCGTGCGCGCGGTCGCGTTGCTCCTGATCCTAATGCTTCCGCTCGTCTCGCGGAGAGCGGACGGACCACCCGTCACCATCGCCCTGCTCGCAACGGTGGCAGCAGCCACTCTCGCCTGGTCAGGTCATGCAGGCGCAACCGAAGGCGTGGCTGGAACGGTCCACCGGGCGGCGGACGTCCTTCACATCCTCGCCGCGTCCGCTTGGGTGGGCGCGCTGCTGGCTCTACTAACCAGAATTTTCTGCAGTGCATCGGATGTGCAGGAAACAGAGCAGACTGCACTCATGCTCCATCGTTTTTCGCTGTTCGGCACCTTGTTCGTGATCACCCTCATCGTCAGCGGTGCGATCAACAGCGTGATGATCGTTGGCTTCGCCAATCTCCCGCTCCTGCTGCACAGCCTCTATGGCTGGCTGCTGCTGGCGAAAATCGCGCTGTTCGGCGGTATGCTCATCCTGGCTGCAGCCAATCGCTGGCGCCTGACGCCAGCCCTCACACGGGCCGCCAGTTCCGGCGACCTCGCATCTGCCCAGGCTCGGTTGCGTATGTCGCTGACCTTTGAAACGATCATGGCTTTGGGTATCCTGGCGTTGGTCGCTGCGCTCGGCACCCTCGACCCGCTGGGTGGCTAGATCCAGCCTTCCAGCACCTGATTAGGCGGCCGGTGTCCGTCTGCCCAACTGCGGATATTCGCGATCACTCGCGCGCCCGTTGCGTCCCGTCCCTCGAAAGTAGCCGATCCCATATGAGGCAACAGCACGACGTTGGACAGCGCCAGCAGCCGCGGATCGACCGCAGGTTCATGCGTATATACGTCGAGCCCCGCCCCTGCGATCCGGCCCTCGGCCAGCGCCGCGATCAGCGCTGGTTCATCCGTGATCTCGGCACGTGAAGTATTGATGAGATAGGCATCCGGCCGCATGAGCGCGATGCGGCGCGCATCGATCATGCCCCGGCTGTCTGCATTGAGCGGACAATTGATCGACACGATGTCGCTTTCGCGCAGCAGAGAATCCAGTTCGGGATGCCAGGTGGCGCTCAGTTCTTGCTCCACCTCAAACGGCAAGCGGTGACGATTGTGATAAGCGATCGACAGCCCAAACGCAGCCGCGCGCTTGGCCACCGCCCGGCCGATCCGGCCCATGCCGATGATGCCCAGCTTCTTGCCGCCGATGCGATGTCCCAGCATACCCGAAGGGCTCCAGCCGGGCCAAGCGCCCGACCGCACCAGCTTTTCCCCTTCCGCCAGCCGGCGGGGCACTGACAGGATCAGCGCCATCGTCATGTCGGCTGTATCTTCGGTCAGCACGCCGGGTGTGTTGGTGACGATGATCTCCTTCCGCCGCGCCGCGCCGAGATCGATATGATCAACGCCGCTGCCAAAGCTCGCGATCAACTGCAGCCTTTCCGGCGCAGCCGCGATCAGCGCTGCATCGATCTGATCGGTGACGGCGGGCACCAGCACGTCGCATTGCGCCATGGCGCGGGTCAGCGCCGTGCGATCCATCGGCACGTCGCCAACATTGAAGACCGCGTCAAACAGTTCGGCCATCCGCGCCTCCACATTGGGAGGCAGGCGGCGTGTCACGACGACACGCGGCTTGGCGGGACGCGGTTTCTTGGCCATGCTTGGCCGCTATTCCTGGTGGCAGCGATGGTCAAGCACCTTGTACTTCCCGCCAAAGACAATGGTTGTCGGTCGCCTCTGTCAGCCGCTATAAAGGGCCGGGCACATGAAGGGAAAAGATCAGGCATGAAGGGCTATTTGCCGCGCGCAGGCATCGCCGCCGCCGCGCTATGCATTGCAAGCGGCACATCCGCCTCACCAGCCAAGCCTGTCCCTTATTGGGCCTCACTCAGTCAGGATGAGGCGCGGATGCGCGTCGGGCCCAGCCTCGATTATCCATCCAGCTGGGTCTATCGCCGTCGCGACCTGCCCGTGAAGGTCGTGCAGGTGCTTGGCCTCTGGCGCAAGATAGAGGACCCCAGCGGCGCTCAAGGTTGGATGCACGTCCGTCTGCTGAGCGACACGCCCACGGCCATTGTTACGGCATCGATCGCTCCGATGCGCCAGTCCGCAAGCGAGGGCGCCCGCACCGTTTTCCGCGCGGAAAAGGGCGTGGTCGGCCGGTTGTCATCATGCAGCGACGGCTGGTGCGGCTTTGATGTAGGTGGGCAGCGCGGTTTCGTCCGAGCCACCGATATATGGGGCGCGACCTCCTGATGGTTCAGGTCTGCGCTTCACCTTCGCGATCGACGATGGCGAAGCTGTCGCGCTGAGCTTCGGCCTCGGCGCCTTCTTCGCCGCCGAATTGGTCCGCATGCATCAGACGCTTCACCATGGGCGCGATAGCCATGACCACTATGCCGATGCCGATCGACCACCATCCGATCTGGCTATAAACCGAAAGAACGCCATCGCGCGAAGCCGCGCCTGCCTCACCCCCCGTAGCCGCAGCGATCATCCCGGCGGCATATTCGCCAAGCGCCATCGCCAGGAACCATATCCCCATCATCAGGCCGATCATCCGCGAAGGCGCGAGCTTCGACATTGCCGACAGCCCCACCGGCGACAGACATAGCTCGCCCAGGGTGTGGCAGAGATAGAGAAGGAAGATGAACAGCACCGGCGTCAGAGTCTCCGGCGCGCCCGTTCCCGCCACCAGGATCAGGAAGCCCGCACCAACCAGCGCCAGCGCCAGCCCGAACTTCGCGGGCGTGGAAGGCTCCCGCCCCCGTTTCGCCAGTGCGATCCACAGCGCCGCGATCACAGGTCCAAAGATGAGGATATAGGCGGCATTGACCGACTGAAACATCGATGCCGGTACGTCGAAGCCGAGAATATGCCTGTTAGCGTAACGATCAGTAAATAGGCTGAGCGACGACCCCGTCTGCTCATAGAGGCCCCAAAATAGTGGGTTTATGACCAGCAGGAACAGCGCCGCCAGCATGCGGTCGCGGCCAATGCGCTCCATTCGCCCAAATGCTTCCCAAAAAATGTAAAGCACCATCAGCACGCTCGCGCCGGCCAGCATCCATCCCACGACAGCATGCTGTTGGATCAGTACCCAGCACAACAGGATAGCAAGCAGGCTCGACAGATAGACCAGCCATTCCCGGCTGATTATCCCGCCAACCCGCTCAGCGAGTTGTTGCGGATTAGGCGGTTCGCCCCCGCCCTGCAGCAGCGGCTTGGCCAGAACGAAGCCAATGACTCCGGCAATCATCCCGACTGAAGCCGCACCGAAACCCCAATGCCATCCCCAGCGCTGCCCCAAATAGCCGCAGATCACCGGGCCGATCGTGGCGCCAACATTGATGCCCATGTAGAAGATCGTGTAGGCGGGATCACGCCGCATATCGTCTCGCGGATAAAGCTGGCCCACCAGCGCCGAAACGCTGGCCTTCAGAAATCCTGTCCCAATGATCACCGTCGCAAGCCCCAGCCAGAACAGGCCAAGGCCCATGCTGTCGGCTGATCCGTCCGCCTCAAGGCCCAGGATGATATGGCCAATTGCGATAACGATGCCGCCGAACAGCACCGCCTTGCGCTGCCCCAGATAGCGGTCGGCCAGATAGCCGCCCATCAGCGGCGCGATGTAGACTAGGGACATGTAGGCGCCATAGGAGTGCGCCGCGTCTCGATCGGAAAAAAGGAAATGCTGCGTCAAATAGAAGATCAGCAACGCACGCATGCCGTAGAAGGAGAAGCGTTCCCACATTTCCACAAAGAACAGCAGGAACAAACCGCGCGGGTGGCCAAGCCAGGTCTTGCCTGCGGGCGCTACGTTCGTAGGTGAGGTCGCCATCCCTATCCTGTCCGGCCAAATGCTGTGCGTAAAGTAGAGCGGAAATCACGGGGCTGTCAAAACAGGGGAGGCCCTTGCGCGCCGAGCGCTGCCGCGCCATCTGGATCGCCATGTTCAACGACGCCTCCACTCCGCTTTCGCTCCTACGCACCCGCCGGTCCGGCAAGCCTCGCGACCTCATCGCGCCGGGCCCCGACGCCGGACAGTTGCAGCAGATATTGGAGATCGCCCTGCGAACGCCAGACCATGGGAAGCTCGCCCCCTGGCGCTTCGTCATCGTTCCGCTGGATCAGCGCGGTCGCCTCGCAGATCTGCTGGTCAGTGCCTATCGCCGGGAGAAGCCGGATGCTGGACGGCTGGAGCTGGAGGCGATGCACCAATTCGCACATCAGGCGCCCACACTGGTCGTGGCGCTATCCGCTCCGGTCCTAGGTAGCAAGATCCCTGTATGGGAACAGGAACTGTCTTCCGGAGCGGCAATCATGAACTTGCTCCACGCGAGCCACGCGCTGGGCTTCGCGGCCGGATGGCTGACTGGCTGGCCCGCTTATAATGAAGATGTCCGCGCCGCTTTCGCCCCGGCAGGCAAACGGATTGCCGGATTCATTTTCATCGGCACCCCCGGCAAGCCGCAGGAGGAACGGCCCCGGCCGGTTTATGACGAGATAGTTTCCGTCTGGAACAGCTAGTTACGGGCACTCTCGGCCACGACCGGGCGCTCGCCTTGACCTGCTTCGCTGTATTATGGCACCGATGCACCTATGGCTGACGACTCCAAGCCCGTTTATCTCCGCCTGCGCGACATCATCGCGGCGTCGATACTCGACGGCAGTTACAGCGATGGCGATATGCTCCCGTCTGTGCGGGCGCTCGCAGCCAAAGAAGGCGCCAATCCGCTGACGGTCGCCAAGGCATATCAAAGTTTCCAGGACGATGGCCTAGTGCTGGTCAAGCGCGGGGTAGGTATGTTTGTCGCGGAAGGCGCGACCCGCCGCCTGCGTGAAGCGGAACGCCGTCGCTTCCTGGACACTGTCTGGCCGCCGGTTGCAGAACAGATCAAACGCTTGGGCATTTCCGCCGAGGATCTAGACCTGCGACGGGTTTGAGGGCGCAGTTCAACGCATCGCCTAAAATTCCGGTCGCGAGTAATGAGTCCGGTGGGCTAGCCCTGCATTTGATACTGTTTGAGTAAATCATATAGCGTCGGCCGACTGATCCCCAACATCTTCGCCGCGCCTGAGATATTGCCATTTGTCCGCGCAATTGCCCGGCGGATCGCGCGCCGATCCGCTAGTTCGCGAGCGGCCTTAAGGTTCACGACGTCGCCTCCCTCCAGTCGATCGCCGTCAAGGTCCAGATTGGCGGCCGTGACATATTTACCGTCCGCCATGATCGCTGCGCGTTTGATGCGATTTTCCAGTTCGCGCACATTTCCCGGCCAGGCCCAGGCATCGAGCGCGGCGAGCGCATCAGGCGCTAGCCCTTTGACTTGCGGGTTCATATCTTTAGCGAAACGGCTCAGGAAATGGCGCGCCAGCAGCGCAGCGTCCCCGGGCCGCTCCTTCAGCGCTGGTATCCGCACCACGATTTCCGCCAACCGATAATAGAGATCCTCACGAAAAGCGCCTGCAGCGATCATCGCCTCCAGATCATGATGCGTCGCGCAAACGATGCGCGTGTCCACCACCAGCGGCTCCCCGCCTTCGGACCCCACCACCCGCTCGCGCACGAAACGCAGCAGCTTCATCTGCAGCGCCGGTGATATGTCGCCCACTTCGTCCAGGAAAAGCGTGCCGCCATGTGCGAGCGCAATTTTGCCTGCCTCTCCCCCGAACAGTTCGGCTTCCAGCAAATCCTCAGGGATCGCTGCGCAACTGATCGTTATAAAGGGACCTCCGCGCCGGGGGCTCGCATCATGCAGCCCTTGAGCCAGCAATTCCTTGCCAGTCCCGCTTGCGCCGGTCAGCAGCACCGAAACCTGCGTCGCCGCAACCCGCTCGATGGTCCGGGCGACCTTCATCATTTCCGGGGCTGCGGTGATAAGCCGCCCCAGCACGCGCGCATCCTCTGGGGCAGCCTCCGCCAGCCGGGCATTTTCCTTCTCTAGCGCATGGACGTGGAAGGCGCGACGGACGATCAAGCCGAGTTCGTCGATATCGACAGGCTTTTGATAGAAGTCATAAGCTCCGCTTGAAATGGCGCTCAGCGCGCTTTCCCGAGCACCATGGCCGGACGCGACGATGATCTTCGTGTCCGGCTTGATCTGCAGCATCTCCGCCAGCGTCGCGAAGCCCTCGCTAGTTCCATCGGGGTCAGGCGGCAAACCAAGGTCCAATGTCACGACATCGGGCGTTTCGGCCCGCAACATCTCGATCGCTTCCTCACGATCGCCAGCGATGAACAGCTGATAATCCTCATAGGCCCAGCGTAATTGCCTTTGGAGCCCTGGGTCATCCTCGACGATCAGCAACTTGGGTCGCATGTCGCTCATCAGGCTGCCTCCCCCTTAGTTTCTTGGCTCAACGCCAGCGGCAGGCACAGCGTAAATCGGCTGCCGACGCCCGGCTTGCTTTCCACCTTGATGCTGCCAGCCATGCTCTGCGCCAGCGCTCGTGCTTCGAAGGCGCCAATGCCGAAACCACCGGCCTTGCTGGACGAAAAGGGCTTGAACAGATCACGGCGGATATATTCGGCGGTCATACCGCGCCCTTGGTCGATCACATCAACGGTGGCACTTCGCTCATCGCCACCAAGGCGAATTTCCACCGGATGACCGGCGTCACTCGCGTCAATCGCATTCTGCAGCAGATGGACGATGATCTGTTCCACCCGTGCCGGATCAGCCAGAGCAAGGGGCGCCGCCCCGATAAGACGGATCGCATGCTGACGCGACCGGCTGTTTGCTATCTTGCTCGCCACCTCACCCAGCGACATAGGCCGTGGCTCTTCCGTGCGCGCCTTGTGATGCTGGGACAGGCGAGCCAGCATATCGTTCATCTTGCCCACCGACTCCTTCAACGTCAGCACCATGTCGGCCCGGAAATCAGGGTTTTCGGCATGCCGTTCGGCATTGCGGGCGAGAAGTGAAAGCTGGCTCACCAGATTCTTGACGTCGTGCATGATGAACGCGAAGCGGCGGTTGAACTCGTCGAACCGCTGTGCATCATTCAACGCCTGCTGCCCCTGCGCTTCGCTCAAATAGCTGGCCGCCTGACGACCCACGGTGCGCAGCATGTCCAAATCTTCCCAATCCAGCCGCCGGTCGATCGCAGGCCGCGCCAGCAGAATCGCGCCGATCAACCGGCCGAAGTGGATGAGCGGAACCAGTACCCAGGCTCGGCTATCAGCCCGCATCCAATCGGGCATCTCACCTGCTTCTTGCAGAGTCGGTCCCTGATCGATGTCGATGATCCACCCGCTGCATTCGATCAAAAGCGCCAAGGGCGGGGGGATGACTGCATTCTCCGGCAGTTCGCCTTCCCAGTTCCACTGCATCTCGAAAGTCAGGGCGCCATCGTCGGAGCGCAGCATCAATATGGCCGCAGGAGAATCGGTGATGTCCGCCACCGCCTTCGCAACACGCTCACTCAGGGGCGGTGCGTCATTTCCCGGCCTGCCGATCGTGTTGCCAAAACGCATCCACTCGCTGCGATAATCATAGCGATGCTGAAAGACATGTTTTGCCACCTGCACCTTCCACAATGCGCGCATCCGTGGCGACGGCAGCAGCACCAAGGCGCTTACCGCCATGAAGAAGACACAACCAATCTCGATCACTCGCGCATAGGGTCCAGCGATCAGCTCGATCGCCACCGCCAGTGCCGCCACAACAATGACGTAGAGCGTGATGGACATCAGCGAAAGCGCGCGAAAGGTGAGTGCGCGCGAGAGTTGCACCTGGGCCTTGTCCCGTCGCATACCCGCCGCGATGACGGGCGCCAGCAACGCCATCAACGGTCCGCGCAGCGCGTAAAGCTCATTGGCCCGGTTGATCGCGAAATAGCCGATCACATAGAGGTTGAAATCATAAGTCCACATTGCCGCGAGCGCGCCGAGCAGCAGCGCCACCCGGCCACGCTGTTGTGGCGGCCAGCTTATATAGAGATGATGGACCAGCATCAGGCTACCGATCGCCGTCATCATGTGCAGGCTCAAGGACACCTGTACCAGCCTGTGGTGCAGGTCGCTGGCGCTGGGCAGTTGCCGCCAGATCAGGTCGGTAAAGGTCTGCAATAGGATCAAGCCTGCCACTGCGGCATAGACTGACCCGATCGCCACCATCGATCCTGCCCGGTCCGCAGCCTCCCTGCGCAACATCACGAACAGCAGCAGCAGCCAGGCGGCATTACGAATATTCTCGCCGATCCCGGTCAGCGGCTTATCGACGCCTCCGAACGATACATAAAGCGACCAGCAGGAGGTGAGCAGCACAGCGACCGCCAGCATGCGCTGCTCCACCACGTCCTCGCGACGGCGCAGGATAAATATGCCAATCGCCGCAAACAGGACGGCGGCGAGCGCATGGCCCCAATCCCCAACAAATTGCAGTAAAACTCCCATCGCCCTGCCTCAGCGCGCGCCTTCAGGCCACAGGATTACCCGCAATGTCTGGATCAGGATCAGCAGGTCCAGAAATGGCGTATAATTTTTGGCGTAATAAAGGTCATATTCCAGCTTGTTGCGGCTGTCCTCGATCGATGCGCCGTAAGGATAGTTGATCTGGGCCCAGCCTGTGATGCCTGGCTTCACCATATGACGTTCGGCATAGTAGCGCAGATGCTGTTCGAGATTGTCCACGAACTGACGCCGTTCGGGACGCGGTCCCACAAAGCTCATCTCTCCTTTCAGCACCGTCCAGGTCTGCGGCAGCTCATCGATCCGCAGCTTGCGCAACCAATAGCCCAGCCGCGTGATGCGCGGGTCGTCTTTCTCCGCCCAGACTGCCTGTCCGCTAACCTCCGCATCCTGCCGCATGGTGCGCAGCTTCACGATCCAGAACTCTTCGCCGTAAAGCCCGACGCGCTGTTGGCGGTAGAAGGCTGGGCCTTTGCTATCCAGCTTCACTAGGATCGCGGCGATCAAAATGACGGGTCCGGTGAGCAGCAGCAGAATCGAACTGGCGAGGATATCGAAAAGCCGCTTAGCGATGCTCGACAGGCGGCGTCCCGCGGAAAAGCCATCAGAAAAGATCAGCCAACTGGGATTGACGCTGTCCAGATCGACGCGCCCGGTTTCCCGCTCAAGGAAGGTCGAAATCTCGTTTACATGAACGCCGGTGGTCTTGATCCGCAACAGGTCGGACAATGGCAGGGCATTGCGCCGCTCCTCTAGCGCCAGCACCACCTCGCTCGCCCCCAGCCGTACCACGAAGTCCGCCAGATTATAAATGGCGCTGCGATTGATCGATTCCGGAATGACCTGCGCACCATCGTTCATCGCAATGTAGCCGACAACCAGGAAACCTGCGCCCTTGCGCTGCTCCAGTTCCTTGATGCGATTGGCCCGATTTCCCGCGCCCAGCACCACCAGCCGCCGCTTGAAGGCTTCTCCGCCCAGCATCGATCCCAGCAAAAGGCGCACCGCCAGCAGGAGTAGGATGGCAAGGCCCATCGCATAGAGGGAATTTGACCGCCACAATGTCAGGTCGGGCAGCGCAAAATGCATGACCGACAGGAATATGACGCCCAACGAAATCGCCACGAGTAGCCGCGCAAAGGCGAAGCGGATCGACTGAAGCGCCCCGGTTCCGTAAACGCCCACTGCGGTCATCGCGGTCTGGATCGCCAAGGCAAAGCTCAGCAACGGCGCGGCGCGGGTCAGGATAGGATCGACATCCATACCGATCTGCTGGGCGCGCAATATCCATCCGGCTTCCGCAGCGGAAAGCAACAGCAGCAGATCGAGCAGCCCCAATAGCAGCACGGCGTGCGGCACATAATGTTTGAACAGCCTGATCATAGGTCGCGCGCAATCCCGCTGCTGCCTAACGAAAGCAGCTTATTGGCATCGGATCAGCTTACATCGGGTGTAAGAAAATCCGACAGTGCACGCACCGTGAAGGAAAATCCCAAAGATTTTCTGAAGATGACTGGCGAGCTGACAAGCACAAGTCCGATCGACTCGCCCTTAAAGTCAATTTCGCTGGCGGAGACGGTTAGCAGCGTCGTGCGCGGCATTTCCAACCACCCGGGCAGCACTATCTGCGGACTCTGCAGCTTCGGTAATGACGCGGCTTTCCTTTTCCTCACGTTCCTTGGTGAGGTAGAAGAACGTGATAGCCAAGATGAGGGCGATCGTCACCAGCGCGAAGATCACGCCAGTGCCGCGCAATCGCTCCGCCTGCATCATATTGTCTCGACGGTCCTGATCTTGAGGAGGACCGCCGCTCCTATCACCCTCCTCCATCGTCCATCTCCCATGCGCCCTTCCCACCGGGAAAGGTCGCCGGAACCGGCCTTACACATCAGTCGGCATCCAGGTCGGAATCTTGTCTTGTCTCCCGCCCGCGGCTGAGGCGATCGACATCGTCCATGATCTCGTCGAGCACGGCGGAATCGGTCGTCTCCTGGGTACGGCGCGACGGCAAATCGCCGCTATCGAGTATCTGTTCTAGCGCCGCCCGACCACGCGCCACCCTGCTCTTGATCGTGCCCACCGCGACGCCGCAAATCTCTGCCGCCTCTTCATAGGCAAAGCCGCCGGCGCCGACCAGGATCAACGCCTCGCGCTGGGGCTGGGGCAGTTGCAACAGCGCGCGTTGCATATCGGAAAGCTCGACATGCTTATCCTGTCCCGCAGGCGCGGCGAGAAGACGATCCGCCGTCAAATCGTCCCAGTCGCCGCGGAAGCGGGAGCGCCGCATCTGAGAAAGATAGTGATTGCGCAGAATGATGAAGGTCCAGGCACGCATGTTGGTCCCGGCCTGAAAGCGGCCACGCGCCGCCCATGCCTTCAACAACGTCTCCTGCACTAGATCGTCGGCAACGTCGCGATTACCCGAAAGCGACCGACCAAAAGCGCGCAAGTGCGGAATGACCGCTGCAAGCTCGCGTTTGAAATCCGTATCGGACAGCGACTCCCGCTTATCCTCCTGGTGCTCCGCCTCTTGGCCAAGCCCTTCGCTCATGGGAACAACCCTCTCACTGGCTGTCGCCCGCGCCTCATGAACCGAAGCCGTCAAAGCCATATGTGCGTCCGCATCCTATATACTCATTGCTGTACGGAACCAATGATGATTACCCGTAATAGCTCCACAACACGATCAGCATGCCGATGATGACCAAGGGCAGGGAAATGCCGAGAATGTAACGGACTATGTGTGGCGTTGATCCTGACCGGGCGTCTTCGGTAGCAATATGCTGTTCCTCTTCCGCCATGTTTTACCTCCCGATCGTTACGCCTGAATAACGCGGGGAGATAGGCGGGGTTCCGCTGCCGCCCAGTCTTTTGTGCAAGTCGAGCGGCCTCGCTCAAACTGGCGCGGTCGCCTCGTCGAAGAACAGCGCCTGTGAAATGGCAGCTTTCACCGTCGATCGCTGGAACGGCTTCGTGATCAGGAAGGTCGGCTCGGGACGCTCGCCAGTCAACAGCCGCTCTGGGAAAGCGGTGATGAAGATCACCGGCACCGAAAATTCAGCCAATATGTCCTTCACCGCATCGATGCCGCTGGAATCATCGGCAAGCTGTATGTCGGCAAGGACCAGGCCCGGACGTTCGGCCATGGCTTCGCGTACGGCGTCTTCACGGGTCACCGCAATGGCGGTAACTTCATGGCCGAGGTCGCGCACGATCGTCTCGATATCCATCGCGATGATCGGCTCATCCTCGATGATCAGCACCTTGGCCCGCGTCTGCGCCTCAATCTCGCTGAGAGCCTCTTCAACCAGCGCCTCAACGTCAGCTGCATCCAGGCCAATCAGATAGCCTACGTCATCGACCGTGAAGCCTTCCAGAGCAGTCAGCAGCAGTGCCTGGCGAGGAAGCGGCGTCAGACGGGCAAGCCGGGCCTGTGCCACAGCTTCCTGACCGTCGCCGCCCGACAAAACCGGGCTATCCTCCAAATGAGAAGAGGACCAGATCGCGTGAAACGTTTTGTACAGGCCAAGGCGGGGATCGACATCAGCCGGGAATTCTTCGGGCGCAGCCACGATCGCTTCCAACGTCGCGCGCACATAAGCGTCGCCATGGGCCTGACTGCCTGTCAGGGCGCGGGCATAGCGGCGCAGGAAAGGAAGATGGGGGTGCAGTTGCTGTCCAAGCGACATCGGTAAATCTTCTCCCAGCCCATAGGGCGAATTGCTACGAAACACTCGCTGAGCAGGAGGATGGATCGGCAATGCCGATGTGGCAAGCCCCCGCCCCTTTCAGCCGCCGTCCGGAAAGCGGCAAAAAATGCTTCGAGGTGCGGAACCATCGACAGACAGATTTGTTTCACAGCCGTTCGTTTTTTACTGATAACCGATTTGCTGTTGCTATTCGCGACCGTCGATTGACGCCGCGAAGGAAAGCCGCAAAAGAAAAAGCCGGTGTTATGCTAGCGTTGCAGAGGGGCGTATTTTGGTTGCTTCAACGACGGAACGGGATGTGAAGGGAGGGGACAGGAAAGATGTCGGCGCCACCACCCCGGAGTCGGGTGTGACTGGCAATGCCTCGCCCAAGCGGCGCCCCTCGCCCGGTAAGGATGAGGGTCAGGTCGCCAACGCCTTGCGCTCTGTTTATCAGCGCGCTGTCGATGAGGATATTCCTTCCGAAATGCTCGACCTTCTGAGGAAGCTGGATTAAGCGTCCATCCATGGTCAACTTGTTTGACCAATTGGGGCGGAGGGCAGGTTGGTGCTTTTCGAAGATAATAAAATAAAGGGCAGGTCCATCGTCGCTGCGACTCAACTGCATTCCCCTTCCCTCTTGGTCTCACGATCTTGATTATCGCATGACCGGGGCGCCCCTGTCCCACCCAGTTGATTGCTCATGCGCAGCCTGAACAGCCTCATTCACTCAACAGGCATCAAGATGTTCCTCATCTTGACGCTCGCCTTGCTGCCGCTCGGCCTGATCGCCCTCATCGCCTCCCTTCAGGCAATCCGGACCGCCGATCTTGAAAAGGAAGCGTTGCTCCGCGTTTCGGTAACGCAGAGCGCGCGCAAGCTGACTACAGATCTGGCATCGGACCGCACGGCATTGATGCTCACTGCCAACGCGCTATCCACGGGCAGCGAAGGTCCCGAGATGTGCGAGCGGCTGGCAATCTTCCTGACGTCGCACGACCGGGAGGGCGGCCGATATTATATCTATGATCGCAGCGGCCGGCGCCTGTGCGGATCGTCCCAGGCGGAGCCCGTCGGCTTGCCCCAGGCTGCACGCTTCCACGCAGCGCCTGCGCAATTGCTGCCGGCGTCGGGTTATCTGCTCAGCCGCGCCGTCAGCAACAATGGCCGCATCGCTGCGCTAGCCTATTATTCCCGCTCCTATCTGGAAGCGATCACCAGCCCGACCACGGCGCTGCAAAACCGGCAGTTGAGCTTGCGTCAAGGCGAGCAACTGCTTGTCGTCAGCAGTCCGCTTGGCAGTCTTCAGGGCCATAGCACCAGCTTATCGGCACGGCTCGATCCTCCTGACATTTTGCTCACCATGACGCTGCGTGATCCTCCGGTCACGCTCGCTCGAATGCTCTCCCTCTTCCTGCCCCTGGTCATGTGGTTTGCCGCTGCAGCCATCGGTTGGTTCGTGGTCAACCGATTGCTCATACGGCCGCTCGTGGTGCTGCGCCGGACCGTTGCCGCTTATCATCCCGGCGAGGTGCTGGAGCCGACGCGCCGCATCCGCACGCCCGCGCAAGAAATCGTCGCTCTGGGCGACACCTTCCGCGCGATCAGCGAGGATGTCGCCACGCATGAAGCGGAAATGGCCGAAGGGCTCGAAACCCAGCGCAAGTTGACGCGCGAAGTGCATCATCGCGTCAAAAACAACCTTCAGATCATCGCCAGCCTCATCAGTCTGCACGCCCGCGCTGCGCATGAACCCGAGGCGGTGGAAGCCTATGCCTCGATCCAGCGCCGCGTCGATGCGCTTTCCGTGGTCCATCGCAATCACTATGCCGAACTGGAGGAGCATCGCGGAGTCGGCGTACGATCGCTCATTAGCGAATTGTCGGCCAGCCTGCGCGGCACGGCTCCAGCAGAAGCACGCCGCTTCGGCATCCAGATCGACAGCGATAACCTGCACATCAGTCAGGATGTCGCGGTGCCCATCGCCTTCCTGCTGACGGAACTGGTCGAACTGGCGATGCTGTCCGATCCACGGACGGCAATGCGTATCTCGGTGCAGTTGGAGCCGGGCCGGGATGATCGCGCCGTTCTACATATCAGTTCGCCAGCACTGCGCGAGTCAGACGAAATGAGCGCTCGCATCAAGGAACGCTATGGTCGGGTTCTCACCGGCCTTTCACGCCAATTACGCGCGCCGCTTGAGCATGACGCGGCAGTGGGCGATTATGCGATCGTAATCACCGTCATTCCCTGACGGCTACACCCGCTGATAATCACGGCGGAAATCGGCAGCAAAGGTTGCGAACCGGCCCTCGGCGATACTGTCGCGTATCGCTTGCATCATCGCTTGGTAGAAATGGATGTTATGCTGCGTCATCAGCATTGCCCCCAGCATTTCGCCGGCCTTCACCAGATGATGCAGGTAAGCACGGCTCCATGTCCCGCAAAC
This sequence comes from Sphingobium sp. EP60837, assembly GCF_001658005.1. Taxonomy (NCBI): domain Bacteria; kingdom Pseudomonadati; phylum Pseudomonadota; class Alphaproteobacteria; order Sphingomonadales; family Sphingobiaceae; genus Sphingobium; species Sphingobium sp. EP60837. Next base: position 627,138 of record NZ_CP015986.1, read on the forward strand.
CGGACAGGTGCAACGGGAATCCAGCGGCGACAAATCCTCGGCAAAGCGAGCGTTCCGGATATTAAGCGGCCCAGCCCAGGTGAATGCTTGGCCATTGCGCCCGCTGCGTGTCGGCAGGACGCAATCGAACATGTCGATGCCCCGCTCTACCGCGCCAACGATGTCATCGGGTTTACCGACCCCCATGAGGTAACGCGGCTTGTCCTGCGGGAGCATGGCGGGCGCATAGTCCAGGCAAGCGAACATCGCCTCTTGCCCCTCGCCCACTGCCAAGCCCCCCACCGCGTAGCCGTCGAAGCCAACTTCGATCAGCTTCTGAGCCGAGACGCGCCGCAGATTTTGGTCGAGTGACCCCTGCTGGATGCCGAACAGTGCCGCCCGCTCTGCATGCTCGCCGCCCGCATCAAAGCCATCACGGGACCGCTTCGCCCAGCGCATGGACCGCTCCATGCTGTGCGCCGCTTCATCATGGGTGCAGCCGTTCTTCGTACATTCGTCGAACGCCATGACGATGTCGCTGTCCAGCAACCGCTGGATTTCCATCGATCGTTCCGGCGTCAGCATATGCCGCGATCCGTCGATATGGCTGGCGAAAGCGACGCCCTCTTCGCTCATCTTCGTGAGGGCTGACAGACTCATCACCTGATAGCCGCCGCTGTCCGTCAGTATAGGCCGTTCCCACCCCATGAAGCCGTGCAGCCCGCCTAAGCGCGCAACCCGCTCCGCGCCAGGGCGCAGCATCAGATGATAGGTGTTACCCAAGATGATGTCGGCGCCCGTCGCGCGCACCTCTGCGGGGCGCATCGCCTTGACAGTAGCGGCGGTACCGACCGGCATAAAAGCCGGGGTGCGGATCTCGCCGCGGCGCATCTGGATGGCGCCGGTACGGGCTTTGCCGTCGGTGGCGGCGATGGCGAAGGAAAAACGGGGTCGAGTCACGCTGCGCGCTCTAGAGCATCACACGGATGAGTGAGAACCGCTTTTTTCCAAACAGCCCGCCTTGCTGCGAATGGTCGCCAGAATGGGCTGCTCAGCCAGCCTTTCGCACGCCATCGAAGGCAACCACGGCATCGATGTCAAAGCCCTTCACCCGGCGATAATTGCCGATGAAGCACAAGCAGTCCGCCGCTAGGTGCAGGCGCCAGCTTTCCCCCTCTTCATTATGAAGCAGGAGCGTCACAATCTGTGAGTCGGTGCGATGTCTGTCCATGCACCTCCTCATAATTAATGAAAGTTAACAAAGCCCTGCACCGCCTGCTGCTGTTATGGACGCTAACCGTCTTTGTTGCATTAATGCAACGTTAACCGCAAGAGTCAGGCATTTACGGCGACTTACGAGCAACAGTGCCATACAAAAAGGGTTAACGCGGCACAGTTCGGCTGCGCGGCAGTTGCATCGGGACGCCAATCTTGTTTTCCTCAGCTTGTATCGAAATGCGGGGGCACAGATGATTGATTCCGGACGGTTTAATCCGGCGCGTGATGAGGTGGAGGACGCTTCGCCAATGCATCTGCCTGTCGAAGACATTCACAGTTTTCCCGTTACGGAAAGCACGCCTCAAGCGCGCGACAGCAGCCATTCGATGTTGTTCGATCTGGGGCAGATCGATGTCAGCTGGGACGAACCGATAGACACTTTGTGGGCCTTCATGACCCCCGCGAATCGGCCCAACTACAATTTGCCCATGCTGCGCGACATTCGGCTGTGGCAGACCGAATCCAAACGGCTTTTCGATGAGGGCGCATTGCCGCTCAAATATATGGTGCTTGGTTCCCGCTTCCCGGGCGTCTTCAACCTGGGCGGCGACCTGGAACTGTTCGCTGGTTGCATCGAGCGCGGCGACTTACCGGGCCTCGTCAAATATGGCCATGCCTGTATCGACGTCGTGCACCGCGCGTGGCGCAATGCTGATATGCCGCTCATTTCGATCGCGCTGGCGCAGGGGGATGCGCTGGGCGGCGGATTTGAAGCACTTCTTTGCTTCGATGTGGTGGTGGCGGAGCGCAGCGCCCGCTTCGGCCTGCCCGAAATGCTCTTCGGCCTCTTTCCGGGCATGGGTGCCTATTCCATCCTCGCTCGTAAGCTTGGCCGCCGCATGGCGGAGCGCATGATCCTGTCTGGCAAGGTCTATACGGCCGAGGAAATGTACGACATGGGCGTCGTCTCCATATTGGCCGAAGATGGCGAAGGTGAGCAGGCGGTACGGGATTATATCAGCGGCAACCGCCCCCATCATGCCGGTCATGTCGGCGTGTTCGAGGCCGGCCGGCGGGTCGATCCACTCGACTACACTGAACTTAAGGACATCGTTGAAAACTGGGCGGCGACGGCGCTCAAGCTTGATCCCAAGGACCTGCGCATGATGCGGCGGCTCGCTTCGGCTCAGACGCGGCTCACAAAATAAACCTAGCTCAGGCGCGGCGTCGGTCATGCATGAGCGTGACGACGTTGCTCCTGTCCCGCTTCATCTGGGCCATCATCGCCAGCAAATCGTCAAGGGGTATCGGCTTGCTCAGCACGAAGCCCTGCACATTGGTGAAGCCCATCTCGCGCGCGTAGCGGAGCTGCTCTTCGGTTTCGATGCCCTCCGCCACCGTCTCCACATCCAGTGAATGGGCCAGATAGGCGACCGACTGCGCAATGGCCCGATCGCGCCCCTTCTCACCCACGCCCCGCATGAAACTCTGATCGACCTTCAGCGTATCAAAGGCATAGTCGCGCAGATAACCGAGCGACGAATAGCCTGTCCCAAAATCATCCAACGCCAGGCGCAAGCCGATGCGCTGCAGTTCCGACAGGATCAGGCTGGTCCGCCCACTATCTTCAAGGAAGATAGACTCGGTCACCTCCAACTCTAGCCGGCGCGCCTTGAGCCCTGATCCCATCAGCGCTGCGATGACAGCACGAGGCAGCCCGTCACTCTTGATGAGCGCGGGGGAAATGTTGACAGCGACTCGGACATTATCTTCCCACCGCATGGCGTCTCGGCACGCCTGCTCCAATGCCCATGCCGTGATAGGCTCAATCAGCGAACTGCTCTCGGCAACGGGTATGAACTCGGCGGGCGATATCCGTCCCAGAACAGGGTGGTCCCAGCGCATCAACGCTTCGCAGATCGCTATCTTGCCGGTCACAGTGTCGAAGATCGGCTGATAGTGCAGCAACAGTTCGCCATTGGCCATGGCGCTGCGTAGGCCCATTTCCAGTTCATAGGTGCGGTTTTGCCGTTCCTTCATCGACCAGTTGAATTGGGCATGGCGGTTCCGCCCGGCATGCTTTGCGTGGTAAAGCGCCATATCGGCATGCTGCAGCAATTCTTCGGTGTCACGCCCGTCGTCCGGCGCGACGGCGATGCCCATCGAGGCGGTGACGGTGAGATGGTAGCCGCTGACATCGAAGTCGTGGCTGAACTCCGCCATGACATCGCCCGCAATCTGCTCGGCAATGGTGCGATCCGCCCCCGGACAGATCAGGATGAATTCGTCACCGCCAAAGCGCGCGACATGACCCCGGCCATCCAAAGCATGAGAAAGCCGAGCCGCAACCGTGCAAAGCAGCTGGTCCCCGATGATGTGGCCAAGCGAGTCGTTAATCTCCTTGAACCTGTCGAGGTCCATCCAGAACACGGCCATCGGGTCCTGATCGGACCGCCGCTTGTCGAACAGTTCGCGCAGACGCATCTGCATAGCCATGCGGTTTTCCACGCCGGTCAGGCTGTCGAACCGCGCCAGCCGCTCAAACTTTGTGGCGAGCTGCGTCTTTTCATGCTTGCCCTGCAGCGCTTCGACAACGATGCGATGGGTCGTCCGGCTGATTTCCGCCATCGCGAAGATCATCAGGAACAGCATCGTCGCCAGCACCCAGTAGCCTAGGCCGCCTGCGATGGTGAGGCCCAGCGTTGTCGGGAGAAGCGCGAAGCAGGTCTGGCCGATGGCGATATGAACCCGGCCAGCATTGCGTCCCGCGATGCCGCCCGAATAGGCGGCGACAAGACATACGCTCAGCATATGCAATGATGCGTCCCCGGTCAGCGTCAGCGTCGCAAAGGCGAGCAGGCCTAGCAGCGCGGCATAGCCCCAGGCGCCCAGTTCATAGGCGAGGCCCCAGATCGGCTGAGCCGGGCCGTCCTGATGGGCCAATTGCCGCTGGAAATAGACGGCAGATACCGATCGACTAAGCGCGACGAGGACGATCAGCGCCGCAATTGCAGTGATCTCTATACGATGCGCATTATAGGCGATGACGAAGCTGAGCGCTCCGCCCGCCAACGCGCCGATCATCAGCGAAGCAGGCGAGGCATAGAGCGATTTGACGAGACTGTCCTGGACCTCAGCGCTCTGCTGAGTATCGAGCGCAAGGCGCGCGCGCAATATTGCGCTCCAGTGGCGGAAGAGGCGTGACACGTTCTCGCCATCATTGGCGAAACATGATTTCCAATTGGTAAATTCACCCCAACAAAGATCGCCGGAATGGAGGCTCTTGGATCACCTGGCGAGGTGATTCTGTAAGCGTGATGACGCATCCCCTCACCGAGCCCTCTCTTCCTAAAAGGCAGAGGGATCAGGTCGCGACATCACTTAAACATCGACGAGAAAAGGCCGGTGGATCTCTCCACCGGCCCTTCCTCATTCGCTTGAGCGAAGGACTTAGAAGTCCATGCCGCCCATGCCACCCATGCCGCCGCCGGGCATGCCCATCGGCGCCTTGTCGTCGGCGGGCAGTTCGGCGATGGTCGCCTCGGTGGTGATCAGCAGGCCGGCGACCGAAGCCGCATCCTGCAGGGCAGCGCGAACGACCTTGGTGGGATCGATGACGCCAGCGGCGACAAGGTTCTCATAAGTGTCGGTCGCGGCGTTGAAGCCCTGGGTCTCGTCATTTTCACGCAGCAGGTTGCCGGCGACGACGGCACCGTCCACGCCCGCATTCTGGGCGATCTGGCGCAGCGGCGCTTCAATCGCCTTGCGGATGATGTCGATACCACGGGTCTGGTCGTCGTTGGCGCCCTTGAGGCCTTCGAGAGCCTTGGTCGCGTACAGCAGGGCCGTGCCGCCGCCGGGGACGATGCCTTCTTCAACGGCTGCGCGGGTTGCGTGCAGCGCGTCATCGACGCGGTCCTTGCGCTCCTTCACTTCGACTTCCGAAGCACCGCCGACCTTGATGACGGCGACGCCGCCAGCCAGCTTGGCCAGACGCTCCTGAAGCTTTTCACGATCATAGTCGGACGTCGTCGTCTCGATCTGAGCGCGGATCTGCTCGGTGCGGCCCTTGATCGCATCGCCTTCGCCGGCGCCATCGACGATGGTGGTGTTGTCCTTATCGATCGTGATGCGCTTGGCGGTGCCGAGCATGCCGAGGGTGACGTTTTCGAGCTTGATGCCGAGGTCTTCGGAGATCACTTCGCCCTTGGTCAGGACGGCGATGTCTTCCAGCATGGCCTTGCGGCGGTCGCCGAAGCCAGGCGCCTTGACCGCAGCGACCTTCAGGCCGCCACGCAGCTTATTGACGACCAGGGTCGCCAGCGCTTCGCCCTCGATATCCTCAGCGATGATCAGCAGGGGACGGCCCGACTGAACGACGGCTTCGAGGATCGGCAGGATCGACTGCAGGTTCGACAGCTTCTTTTCGTGGATCAGGATGTAAGGGTCGGCCAGTTCGACTGCCATCTTTTCCGGATTGGTCACGAAGTAAGGCGACAGGTAGCCGCGGTCGAACTGCATGCCTTCAACGACGTCCAGTTCGAATTCGAGGCCCTTGGCTTCCTCGACGGTGATCACGCCTTCCTTGCCGACGCGCTCCATCGCTTCGGCGATCTTTTCGCCCACGACGGTGTCGCCATTGGCCGAAATGATGCCGACCTGAGCGATTTCCTTGGTTCCGGAAACCGGCTTCGAACGGGACTTCAGGTTCTCGACGATCTTGGTCACGGCGAGGTCGATGCCGCGCTTCAGGTCCATCGGGTTCATGCCGGCGGCAACCGACTTCATGCCTTCGCGAACGATCGCCTGGGCGAGAACGGTCGCGGTCGTGGTGCCGTCACCGGCGATGTCGTTGGTCTTCGAAGCAACTTCGCGGACCATCTGGGCGCCCATATTCTCGAACTTGTCCTTCAGTTCGATTTCCTTGGCGACCGAAACACCGTCCTTGGTGATGCGGGGCGCGCCGAAGCTCTTGTCGATGACGACGTTACGGCCCTTCGGGCCCAGGGTCACCTTGACCGCGTCGGCCAGGATGTCGACGCCGCGCAGGATGCGCTCACGAGCGTCACGCGAAAACTTTACGTCCTTCGCTGCCATGATCTTTTACCTCTCTTGAGAATTGCAAATCTTGCGAAGTTCACACCGTTACAGGGCACGAATTCCGCCGAAAATTGGAATGCGGTATCCGGTTCGCAGCTTTACGCGACGACGCCCAGAATGTCCGATTCCTTCATGATCAGCAGGTCTTCACCATCGACCTTCACTTCGGTGCCCGACCACTTGCCGAACAGGATGCGGTCGCCAGCCTTGACGTCCAGCGGGGTCACCTTGCCATCTTCCGACTTGCTGCCGGTGCCGACGGCGACGATTTCGCCTTCCTGCGGCTTTTCCTTGGCGGTGTCGGGGATGATGATGCCGCCTGCAGTCTTCTCTTCCGCCTCTACGCGACGGACGAGAACGCGGTCATGCAACGGACGAAATGCCATGTTGAGTGCCTTTCCCTCTGTTTGGGATGGGTCTGGCGTAGGATCGCCGGGCCGTTGCCCGGAACGAATCCGCATACGCACATTCCTTCTCCCGAATGAACCATGTGCTGTTAGCACTCTCTTTTGAAGAGTGCCAGCGTGGCGGAATATGGAACGACGAATTTATCGGTCAAGGGATCAAATGCAGATTTTTTCAGCTGACCCGGCGTGACAGCCGGGAAGCCGCGCGGGTTCTGCGCCCGGAAGCTGCTCTTGTCACGCGGCCAGCGCCAGCTTGCGGGATTGTTGCGACCATCTCCATCGGCGAGGCGGTTGCGGCTCGTGCTTCCGTTGCTTACTTGCAAAGCCATCTCGCACGATGGGAGCATTCGCCGAATGACCGATAGCTACACCCCGCCCCGCGTTTGGACATGGGACAAGGATAATGGCGGCGCCTTCGCCAACATCAACCGGCCGATCGCCGGGCCTACCCATGACAAGGAATTGCCCGTCGGCAAGCATCCCCTGCAGCTTTATTCGCTAGGCACGCCCAACGGGCAGAAGGTGACGATCCTGCTCGAAGAATTGCTGGCCGCGGGACATCAGGGCGCAGAATATGACGCCTGGCTGATCAACATCGGATCGGGCGACCAGTTCGGCAGCGGCTTCGTATCGGTCAATCCGAACAGCAAGATCCCGGCGCTGATGGATCACAGCGTCTCGCCGCCGCAGCGCGTGTTCGAATCGGGCGCGATCCTCCTCTACCTTGCCGAGAAATTCGGCGCTTTCCTGCCAAAGGACCCGGCGAAGCGCGCCGCTACGCTGTCCTGGCTGTTCTGGCAGATGGGCAGCGCGCCGCTTCTGGGTGGGGGCTTTGGCCATTTCTTCGCCTATGCGCCAGAAAAGATCGAATATGCGATCAACCGCTACGCGATGGAGGTGAAGCGGCAGTTCGACGTGCTCGACCGCCAGTTGGCCGAGAATGAATTTGTGGCGGGCGATGAATATACGATCGCCGATATCGCGATCTGGCCCTGGTATGGCGGGCTGGCGTTGGATCGCACCTATACCGGCGCGGGAGAATTTCTGGACGTTGGGAGCTATGTGAATGTCCAGCGCTGGGCGAAGCAGATCGACGCCCGCCCGGCCGTGAAGCGCGGCCGCATCGTCAACCGCGCCAACGGACCGCTGGAAGAGCAACTGCACGAGCGGCATGACGCCAGCGATTTCGAGACGGGGACGCAGGATAAGTTGGAAGGCGCGACTTGATGCTGGGGTAATCTTCCTCGCGTCATCCCGAACCTGTCGGCAAGCTCAGGACGGGCTTGGTTGCGCCCGCTTTTCGTCCGTCATTAGCCACTTCAAGGAGCGGGACCCCGGGTCAAGCCCGGGGTGACGGGGGTGATATCGCCACTTGGCAGAGCGGCGTGCGTCCATATGTCGTCACCCCAGCGAAAGCTGGAATGACGGATAGGTTGTGGCCACCTACCCCGCTGCTTTCACAATCTCCGCCCAAGCCGCTTCGTCGATCACCTCGATCCCCAAAGCCGCAGCCTGCTTCAGCTTCGATCCCGCGCCCGGACCGGCCACCACCAGGTCGGTCTTGGCGCTGACCGATCCAGCCGCTTTCGCTCCCAGCCGTTCCGCCTGCGCCTTGGCCTCGTCGCGGCTCATGGTTTCCAGCTTGCCGGTGAACACCACGGTCTTGCCGGTGACCGCGCTCACGGTAGTTTCGACCACATAATCGGGCGGCGACACTTCGGACAGCAGGTCGTCCCATGCTTCCCGGTTATGCGGTTCATGGAAGAAGTCGGCCAAGGCATGGCCTACCGCAGACCCCACATTTTCAACGCCGATCATCTCGGCAATCGCCTTGTCGAGCCGATTGCGAAAGCGCGCCTCTTCTTCACCGGAGAGACGGGGCGTCGCGTCACGCAGGACGATGATCTCCTCCGCCAGGACGCGGACGCCCGCGAGGCTGGTGTAGCGCTTCAACAAGTCCCGCGCGGTCACCGCGCCGATATGGCGGATGCCGAGACCGAACAGCAGCCGCGCGGCGTCAGGCTGCCGCTTTGCTTCGATCGCGGCGAGCAGATTATCGACCGACTTTTCCTTCCACCCCTCGCGCCCCAGCAGCGCAGCGCGATGGGCCTTCAGCCGGAAAATGTCGGCAGGCTCGGTGATCCAGCCAAGGTCGAGAAATTCCTGAATCGTCTTCTCGCCCAGCCCTTCAATATCCAGCGCACCACGGCTGACGAAGTGACGCAGCCGTTCGAACCGTTGCGCGCCGCAGATGAGGCCGCCGGTGCAGCGGATATCGACTTCCCCCTCTTCACGCACGGCCTCCGATCCGCAGACCGGGCAGTGATGGGGAAAGTCGAAGGCGGCCCGCGCCTCATCCCGCGTCAGATTGTCCACCACTTGCGGGATGACGTCTCCGGCGCGCTGCACCACAATGCGGTCGCCAGGCCGCAGGCCGAGCCGCGCTATCTCGTCGGCATTATGGAGCGTGACGTTGGATACGACCACGCCCCCAACGGTGACGGGGGTCAGGCGGCCGACCGGGGTCAGCTTGCCCGTGCGCCCGACCTGGATATCGATCGCTTCCAGCGTCGTCTGCGCCCGTTCTGCCGGAAATTTATGCGCGATCGCCCAGCGGGGCGCTTTGGCGACAAAGCCCAGCCGCTGCTGCCAATCGAGCCGGTCGACCTTATAGACGACGCCGTCAATGTCGAAGGGCAGGTCGGCGCGCGCCGCCTCTATGCCGCGATAATGGGCGATCAGGGCGGGCAGCGTATCGACGCAGGTCAGCCGGTCCGACACGGGCAAACCCCATGCGGCGATCGCCTGCATGACGCCAAGCTGCGTTTCCGCAGGCAGCGCGCTGACCTCGCCCCAGCCATGGGCCAGAAAGCGCAGCGGCCGACTGGCGGTTACGGACGGGTCCTTCTGCCGCAGCGATCCCGCCGCCGCATTGCGGGGATTGGCGAACTGGCGCGCCTTTTCCGGGTCATCAGCTTCGGCGAGAAGCCGCGCGTTCAGCGCCACGAAGTCGGCCTTCGCCATATAGACTTCGCCCCGCACCTCGAACAGGTCGGGGATATTGCAGCCGGTGAGACGATCGGGAATGTCGCCGATCGTGCGGACATTGGCGGTCACATCCTCGCCAGTGGTCCCATCCCCGCGCGTCGCGGCCAGTCGCAGCTCGCCCTTTTCGTAACGGAGCGAGCAGGAGAGGCCGTCGATCTTCGGCTCTGCGGTGAGTGCGACCGGCGCATCGTCCGGCAGCGCGAGGAAACGTCGAACGCGGGCGACGAATTCGGCGATGTCGTCGTCCGAAAAGCCATTATCTAGGCTCATCATGCGCACGGCATGCTGGACCTTCTTCAGCCCCGACGTGGGGACTGCGCCGACCTGGGCGTTGGGCGAATCCGCTCGCACCAGATGCGGGAAAGCGGCCTCCAGCGCGCTATTCTCGCGGATCAGCGCGTCATAGGCCGCGTCCGTGATTTCCGGCTGATCCTGGTCATGATAAAGCCGGTTGTGCCGGGCGATCTCCCTGGCGAGGCGCATCAAGCGGTTAGCTGCTTCGGCTTCGGTCATTTGGGCGGGGTTGGTCGAATCATCCATATCCTGCTCCATCCCCGAACGGATGTTGGCCGTCAAACCCCCAGCAAGCGCTCCGCCTGCGCCCGCGCTTCCACCGTGATCTCGGCGCCCGACAGCATGCGCGCAATCTCTTCCCGCCGCTCGCCATCATTGAGCGCATGCACGCCGGTGCGTGTCACCGTGCCGTCGCTCGCCTTGGCGATCAGCATATGCCCCGCCCCGCGCGCCGCGACTTGCGGGCTGTGGGTGACCACCAATATCTGATTGCTCTGCGCCAGCCGCGCGAGCCGGTCGCCGATCGCGGAGGCCACCGCGCCGCCCACGCCCCGGTCGATCTCGTCAAAGATCAGCGTGTCGGCCCCGCCCCGCTCCGCCAGCGCGACCTTCAAGGCCAGGATGAAGCGCGACAATTCGCCGCCCGAGGCGATCTTCACCAACGACGCGAAGGGCGCGCCGGGGTTGGTGGAAATCTCGAACTCCACCCGGTCCATCCCCTGCGGGCTCCACTGTCCTTCGTCGAGCGGGGCGACCACGGTGCGGAAGCGCGCGGCGTCGAGCTTCAGCGGCGCCAGTTCGGCCGCGACGGCCGCGTCCAACCGGGCGGCGGCTTCCTTGCGCTGATCGGACAGCGATTGCGCCGCCTCTCGATAGGCGAGCGCGTTGGCCGCGACCTCCGCCTCCAGCGCGGCGAGATGCTCCTCACCTCCCTCGATTGCCGCCAGCTTGCCTGCCATGTCGTCCCGCAAAGCCGCTAGTTCGTCTGCCGCGACATGATGCTTTCGCGCCAGTCCGCGCAGATCGAACAGCCGGGTTTCGATACTATCCAGCCGCGCCGAATCGAAGCTCAGCGCCTCGGCCGCGCTGGTCAGCCGGTCTTCGGCTTCGCCAGCTTCGATCACCGCCCGGTCCAGGGCCGCCAGCACCTCCGCAAGCGGTTCATATTCGCCCACGATGCGATCGAGCCGCCGCGCAGCCTGCCGCAATTGCGCGAGGCCGCCGTCCGATCCGGTCAGGCATTCGGTTACGGCGGACAGATCGTCGGCCAGCCGGGCGCCTTTCTGCATCGTGGCCCGCTCCTCAGCCAGCGCGGCCTCTTCGCCCGGTTCCGGCGCAAAACGCGACAGTTCTTCGACGGCATGGGTGAGATATTCGCGGTCGCGCGCCGCCACCTCCACCGCCGCACGGCTCTCCGCCAACCGCTCCGCCGCCGCGCGCCAAGCCATATAGGCCCGGCTCACCGCTCCATTGTCGCAGCGGCCATAGGCGTCGAGCAAGGTGCGGTGGCCGCGCGGGTTCAACAATCCGCGATCGTCATGCTGACCATGGATTTCGACCAGCGTGCCGCCAACATCGCGCAGAAGCGCCGCCGAGCAGGCCTGGTCATTGATGAAGGCGCGGCTGCCGCCATCGGCCTTCAGCGTGCGCCGGATGATCAGCGGCTCGCCCGATTCAAGGTCGATGCCATTATCGCCCAGCAATTGGGCGGCGCGATGATCGGCGCGCGGAATGTCGAAGGTCGCGGTGACGCTGGCCTGCGCTTCTCCGCTGCGCACAAGACCGCTGTCCGCCCGCGCGCCCAGCGCGAGGCCCAGCGAATCGAGCAGGATCGACTTGCCCGCCCCTGTCTCCCCGGTCAGCACGCCCAGGCCCGCGCCGAACTCCAGGTCCAGCGCTTCGATCAAGACGACATTGCGGATGGAGAGGTTGGTCAGCAAGCAGTCGGGCTCCCAAGAACGTCACCCCAGCGGAAGCTGGGGTCTCAGGCCGCTGGATCGAACCTGGCGGCACGAGATCCCAGCTTGCGCTGGGATGACGGAAAATCCGCCCTTACGCCTTCGCGCCATGTTCCCGCATGAGCTTGTAGGAGCGCTCATACCATTCGGAACCCGGATAGTTCCTGCCCAGCACCGCCGCCGCCTTTTGCGCTTCCTCGGGGATGCCGAGCGAGAGATAGCTTTCCACCAGACGTTCCAGCGCCTCGGGGGTGTGGGTCGTCGTCTGATATTTATCGACCACGGTGCGGAAGCGAAGGGTCGCGGCCAGCCACTGCCCGCGCCGCTGATAGAAGCGGCCGACTTCCATTTCCTTGCCCGCAAGGTGATCGTTGACCAGGTCCAGCTTCAGCCGCGCATCGGCGGCGTAGCGTGTGTCGGGATAGCGGCGGATCAGTTCGCCCAGCGCATCGAGCGACTGCTGCGTGATCTTCTGGTCTCGGGTGACGTCCGCGATCTGTTCATAATAGCAGAGCGCGATCAGATAATAGGCGTAGGGCGCATCCTTGTTGCCGGTATGGATCGCCAGGAAGCGCTGCGAGGCCGCGATCGATTCACTATAATCGCGGTTCATATAATAGCTGAACGCCGACATCAGCTGCGCCCGGCGCGCCCAGGGCGAATAGGGATGCTGGCGCTCGACCTCGTCGAACAGGGCCGCCGCCAGCTTATATTGGCCGCGGTCGAGCCGGTATTTGCCCGCATTGTAGAGCGTGGACACGTCGCGCGCGACATATTGGGTGTCGGTCTTATTCTTCGACGTGGCGCAGCCGGCGAGCAGGGCGGCAAGCAGAACCGGGGCGGTAGCCGCGCCAATGCGCGTCATGGTTTTCGTCAGCATGGCCGGGTCATAGCGGAGCGAATGGCACTCGCCAAGCGGCAGAATGGCGAGCAGGCGCTTCAGCCCGTCATCGCGCCTGAGCAGGGAGGTCCAGCCGGACGACCGCGCCGCCCTCCGGCCGGGGGTGCAACGCGAATTGGCCCCTAAGCTGTCCCGCCAGCGCGCTTGCGATCCGAAGGCCGAGGGAGCTGCCTTTGTCGATTTCGAAGCCGGGCGCGATGCCCTGACCGTTGTCGGCGATCTTCAACGTCAATGTGCCGCTTGAATCCTCCAGCGTCACCTCGATCGACCCGCCGCGATGCGGTAGGCCATGCTCTATCGCGTTGCTCACCGCCTCGGCGACGATCAAGGCGAGCGGCACGGCGACATGGGATTCCAGCGTCAGGTCTGGAGGTGCGGAGACTGTGACGTTGATGTCCCCCCTTCCGCTCGCTTCGACCACATCCTCGGTCAGCCGGGTCAGGAAGGCATGCAGATCCTGCCCCCCTTCCGAAGGATCATATAGCGCGCGGCTGATCCGGCCGATCAGCGACAGGCGGCTGGCCGCATCATCCAGAGCGCGGGCGGCCAGTTCATGATCCACATGACGCCGTTGCAACGACAGCATCGCGGCGACCACCTGAAGATTGTTGGACACGCGATGCTGCAATTCGTGGAACAGCAGTTCGCGATTCTCCGCGAGCGCCCGGCTGCGCTCACGCTCCACAGCCAGATTGAAGTTGGCGCGCTGCATCAAGTGGATGAGGGCGATGTCTATACCCACGACCGCAGCGTAAAAGATGAGAGCCAGGACAACGCCCCCGTCAAACCCGACGGCTGGAGACGCGGGTATGAAGAAATACCAGGACAGCAGTCCGCACAATATCGCAGCGAAAATTCCTGGGCGCATGCCGAACAGGAAGGTCGAAAGGATGACGGCCGGAAAGAAGGACACGAAGGGATAGCCGATTGGCAGGAGCCTCTGCGCGCTTAGCCGCAGCCCAAGTGCGATGCCGCAAAAAAGGGCCGACAGAAGATAAGCGTAGATGGGCCTTGGTAGCAAAAGCGGCAGGCGCTCGACGAACCGTTCGTTGGTGCGCTGCATAAGTCCCCCTGCACTCCAAGAGCGACAGTATCAGAAGATTGCGCGTCTCCAATTGATGGAGATCAAAAAAATTCCGCACCCATGAAAAAGGGGCGCCCGATGCCGGACGCCCCCTCCACTAGCATGTTGATGCGGACTGTTAGTCCTGCGTCAGGAAGTCCGGCAGACCGGCATTGGAGCCGTCATCGTCGCCGCCATTGCCCTTGTCGCTACGCGGACCACGGTCACGGCGCGGGCCGCGATCACCGCCGCGATCACCACCACGACCGCCACGGTCGCCACCGTCACGACGCGGGCCACGGCCACGGTCGCCACGGTCGCCGCGATCACCACGGGGTTCGCGCGGTTCGCGGGCAGGACGGGTGTCCTCCAGCTCTTCGCCGGTTTCCTGATCGACGACGCGCATCGACAGGCGAACCTTGCCGCGCGGGTCGATCTCGAGGACCTTGACCTTCACTTCCTGGCCTTCCGACACGACGTCGGTCGGCTTTTCGACGCGCTCATTCTTCATTTCGGACACGTGGACGAGGCCGTCCTTGCCACCCATGAAGTTCACGAACGCACCGAAGTCGACGATGTTGACGACCTTGCCGTTGTAGATCTTGCCGACTTCCGCTTCCTCGACGATGCCGAGAATCCACTTCTTGGCGGCCTCGATCTGGTCGATGTCGGACGAGCTGATCTTGATGATGCCCTCGTCGTCGATGTCGACCTTGGCGCCGGTTTCCGCAACGATCTCGCGGATAACCTTGCCGCCGGTGCCGATAACATCGCGGATCTTCGACTTGTCGATCTGGATCGTCTCGATGCGCGGGGCGTGGGCCGACAGTTCGCTGCGGGTCGAGGACAGCGCCTTGTTCATCTCACCCAGGATGTGGGCGCGGCCTTCCTTGGCCTGACGCAGCGCGACTTCGAAGATTTCCTGCGTGATGCCGGCAACCTTGATGTCCATCTGCATGGTGGTGATGCCCGCTTCCGTGCCCGCCACCTTGAAGTCCATGTCGCCGAGATGATCTTCGTCGCCCAGGATGTCGCTGAGAACAGCGAAATCCTTACCGTCCAAGATAAGGCCCATGGCGATGCCCGACACCGGACGCTTGAGCGGAACGCCCGCGTCCATCATCGAGAGCGAACCGCCGCAGACCGTCGCCATCGACGACGAGCCGTTGGACTCGGTGATGTCCGACAGGACGCGGATCGTGTAGGGGAACTCGTCCTTGGTCGGCAGCACGGGATGCAGCGCACGCCATGCGAGCTTGCCATGGCCGACTTCACGACGGCCCGGCGCGCCGAAGCGGCCGACTTCACCGACCGAATAGGGCGGGAAGTTATAGTGCAGCATGAAGTTTTCATAATAGACGCCGTTCAGGCCGTCGATCATCTGCTCGGCGTCCTTGGTGCCCAGCGTGGTGGTGCAGATCGCCTGCGTTTCACCGCGGGTGAACAGCGCCGAACCATGGGTGCGCGGCAGGAAGCCGACCATCGCCTCGATCGGACGGATCTGCGTGGTGGTGCGACCGTCGATGCGCTTGCCATCCTTGATGATGGCGGTGCGGACGATTTCCGATTCCAGCTTCTTGGTGACCTTGATGCCGGCCATCACGGACTGCGCGTCCAGACCTTCCTCGGCGAACCATGCCTTCGCCTTGTCGCGCGCGGCGTTGATCGCGTTCGAACGGGCCGACTTGTCGGTCAGCTTGTAAGCAGCGGCAATGTCCTTGCCGATCAGCTTCTTCAGCTTCTTCTTCAGATCCTCGACGTCATCGCCCTTGGCGACTTCCCACGGATCCTTTGCAGCCTTCTCGGCCAGCTGTATGATCGCATCGACAACCTTCTTGCTGGCTTCATGGGCAAACAGGACGGCGCCCAGCATGACGTCTTCCGACAGCTCCTTGGCTTCGGATTCCACCATCATCACGGCGTTGCCGGTAGCGGCCACGACTAGGTCGAGTTCGCCTTCCTTCACCTCATCCGCCGACGGGTTCAGCTGATATTCGCCATCCTTGTAACCGACGCGGGCAGCGCCGATCGGACCCATGAAGGGCACGCCCGACAGGGTCAGCGCGGCCGAAGCGGCGATCATCGCAACGATGTCAGGCTCGCTCTCGCCGTCAAAGCTCAGAACCTGAGCAATGACGTTGATTTCGTTGTAGAAACCTTCGGGGAACAGCGGGCGGATCGGACGGTCGATCAGGCGGCTGGTCAGCGTTTCCTTTTCGGTCGCTCCACGCTCACGCTTGAAGAAGCCGCCCGGAATGCGTCCGGCGGCCGAATATTTTTCCTGATAATGGACGGTGAGCGGGAAGAAGTCCTGGCCTTCCTTCACCGACTTGGCGGCGGTCACGGCGCACAGCACCACGGTCTCGCCATAGGTCGCCAGCACGGCGGCGTCGGCCTGACGCGCAATACGGCCGGTTTCGAGCGTGAGGGTCTTGCCGCCCAGCTCGATTGACACTTTCTTTACATCGAACATGCTTTTTTTCCTTCGCCCGCGCGGCCCTATTGCCGGGCGGGGCCTGTGTGCGGACTAAACCGGCCCGCAGCGGTTTCGGAGCATCATCTGGCCCCTGGGACGGAACGCCTTGCCGAATTGCAAGAGTCCCGGAATCGGAAACGGCCCCGCTGGGGGGCCGTCCCTTCTTTAGCAGACTTACTTGCGCAGGCCCAGCTTGGCGATGAGGTCGGTATAACGCGCCCCATCCTTCTTCTTCAGATAGTCCAGCAGCGAACGGCGCTTGTTGACCAGCATGAGCAGGCCGCGACGGCTGTGGTTATCCTTGTGGTGACCCTTGAAATGCTCGGTCAGGTTCGAAATGCGCTCCGAGAGGATCGCAACCTGAACTTCCGGCGAACCGGTGTCGCCTTCGGCGCGGGCATGTTCCTTGATCAGCGCTTCCTTGCGCTCAGCAGTAATCGACATCGGCTTCCTTTCATTTTAGAGATTAAAGCCGCGCACCACCCGGATCTCCGGGCCACTGGCTTCGACCAGCGCGACGGGCGTTTGCCCCTCCATCGCCAGCATCAGGCCGGTATGCGGTTTCCCCACAAGCACCTTCCCCTGTCGGAGAGCCAATGCGTCGTCGGGAGAGACTGCGAGAGCCGGGATGTCGTCCAGCCCCGCCGTCAACGGCAGCATAAGCTGCGCGATGCCGCCGCCCCTAGCAGCTTCGTCCAATTTGTCCAGCGAAATCGCGGTTTCCAGGGCGAACGGCCCCGCCTTCACCCGGCGGAGCATGGTGACATGGCCGACCGTGCCGAGCGCCAGCGCGAAGTCGCGCGCGAGGGAGCGGATATAGGTGCCCTTGGAGACATGGGCGGTGAGGGTGACACCCGCCAATCTATCGTCACCCTGAATTTGTTTAGTTTCGCTGGCCTGTCGGCTCAGGGTCCATTCCTCCTCACACGCATCCGCTCCCGAAGGCGCGATGGATGCTGAAACAAGTTCAGCATGACGGACCGTGAGGGAGTGGATCGTCACCGACCGCAGCTTCATCTCGACCTCCTGCCCCTGACGGGCAAGGTCATAGGCACGCGAGCCGTCGATCAGGATCGCGGAAAAGGCAGGAGGCGCCTGCTCGATCGCCCCGGTGAAGCGCGGCAATACCGCCTCGACCTCCGCCAGCGTCGGCCGGTGGTCGCTCGTCGCGATCACCTTTCCTTCCAGGTCCAGCGTGTCCGTCTGCGCGCCGAACGCAATCGTGAAGTCGTAAATCTTGTCGCTGTCGAGCATCCGCCCCGCGAGCTTCGTCGCCTCGCCCACCGCCACCGGTAACACGCCGGTCGCTAGCGGATCGAGGGTTCCGCCATGACCGACCTTCACCTTGCCCGCGCCACTCTGCCGCAGCGCGCGTTTGACGGCGCTCACCGCCTGGGTGGAGCCAAGGCCATGGGGTTTGTCGAGGATGATCCAGCCGTGCATGGCCGGGCCCCTACCGGGGGACGGCGCTGCTGTCAGCCCTCTTCGTCCGGTTCGGCCAGGTCGCGCGCCACTTTGGGATCGCGCAGCAGTCGGTCGATATGACTGCCTTCGTCGAAACTCTCGTCCGCCAGGAATTTGAGCTTGGCCGCATATTTGAGGCGGATGCGATGCGCGACCTCGCGCTGGAGATAGGCGGTATTGGTCCGGAGCGCCTTCAGCACAGCTTCCTCATCCTGCCCCAGCAGCGACTTCACGAACACGGTGGCGTGGCGCAGGTCGGGCGACATGCGCACTTCAGTGACGCTGACCACATGCTTCGCCAGCACATCATCATGCACGTCGCCGCGCTGAAGGATGTCGGACAGGACATGGCGCACTTGCTCCCCAACGCGGAGGAGGCGGACAGAGGGACCTTCGGGTTGATTGGACATGATCAATCCTCGTCATCCCAGCGAAAGCTGGGATCTCAAGCGGCTATGAACGACCAAGAGGCACGAGACCCCAGCTTTCGCTGGGGTGACGCACTTTCTTAAAGCGTCCGGGCGCGCTCTTCGACCTCGAACAGTTCCAGCGTATCGCCGACCTTGATGTCGTTCGTGTCCTGCAGCACCGCGCCACACTCCATGCCCGCACGCACTTCGGACACATCGTCCTTGAAGCGGCGGAGCGAAGCGATGTGCGTGCGCGAGACGATGACATCGTCGCGGGTAAGGCGTGCATTGAGCCCCTTGCGGATGATGCCGTCGAGAACGAGCAGACCCGCCGCCTTGTCCTTCTTGCCCGCCGGGAACACCTGCAGCACTTCGGCCCGGCCGACGATCGTCTCGATCCGCTCGGGAGCGAGCTGGCCCGCCATTTCGCCACGGACTTCTTCGAGCAGGTCGTAGATCACGTCATAATAGCGCAGCGAGATTTTCTCGCGCTCCGCCAACTGACGCGCCTTGGCATTGGGACGCACGTTGAAGCCGATCAGCGGCGCGCGGCTGGCGGCTGCCAGCGTGACGTCGCTTTCGGTGATCGCGCCGACACCGGAATGCAGGATGCGGACCTTGATCTCGTCGGTCGAGATGCGGTTGAGCGACGATACGATCGCTTCTACAGACCCCTGCACGTCACCCTTCACCACCACCGGATATTCGATGACCGTGGTGTTGAGCGCCGAGAACATATGTTCGAAGCTGGTCGGAGCCGCCGTGGTCCGCTTCTTGGTAGCCTGTTCCTGGCGGTAGGCCGCGACTTCGCGGGCCCGCGCTTCATTTTCAACGACGGTCATCTGGTCACCGGCGAGCGGAACGCCCGACAAGCCCAGAACCTCGACCGGGGTCGAAGGTCCTGCGACCTTCACATTTTGGCCCTTGTCGTTGATGAGCGCGCGCACCTTGCCGCTTTCGGCGCCGATGACGAAGGTGTCGCCGACCTTCAGCGTACCCTTGCGCACCAGCACGGTCGCAACCGCGCCGCGGCCCTTGTCCAGCTGCGCCTCGACCACATTGCCTTCGGCAGCGCGGTCGGGGTTGGCCTTCAGCTCGAGCAGTTCGGCCTGGAGCAGGATTTTTTCGATCAGCGTATCGAGGCCGGTCTTCTTGAGCGCGGACACTTCGACGTCCTGCGTCTCACCACCCATGTCTTCGACGATCACCTCATGCTCCAGCAGACGCTCGCGCACCTTCTGGGGATTGGCTTCGGGCTTATCGACCTTGTTGATCGCCACGATCATCGGCACGCCGGCCGCCTTGGTGTGGTTGATCGCCTCGATCGTCTGCGGCATCAGCCCGTCATCGGCCGCCACCACGAGGATGACGATATCCGTGACGTTGGCGCCGCGCGCGCGCATTTCCGAAAATGCTTCGTGGCCCGGCGTATCGAGGAAGGTGATGATGTCACCGTTCGCCGTCTTCACCTGATAGGCGCCGATATGCTGGGTGATGCCGCCGCTTTCGCCCGCGACCACATCGGTCCCGCGCAGCGCGTCGAGCAGCGAGGTCTTGCCGTGATCGACATGGCCCATGATGGTGACGACCGGCGGACGCGACTGCAGCGTTTCAGGCGAGTCAACATCGCCTTCAATGCCGATTTCGACGTCGGCATCGGACACGCGCTGGATGCGGTGGCCGAATTCTTCCACCAGCAACTCCGCCGTATCCTGATCGATCGGCTGATTGAGCGTGACGGCAGTGCCCATCTTGAACAGGGCTTTCACCAGGTCCGCGCCCTTTTCGGCCATACGGTTGGCGAGTTCCTGCACGGTGATGCTTTCGGGTACGACCACATCGCGGACCTGCTTCTCACGCTGCTGAGCGCCGCCCGAATAATGGGCGCGGCGTTCCTTCTCGCGGGCGCGCTTCAAGGCGGCCAGGCTGCGAGCGCGTGCGCTGTCATCGTCCGCCAGAGCGCGGGTGACGGTCAGCTTGCCCGACTGGCGGCGATTGTCGTCGCCGCGCTTGGCGCGTTCAGGCTTGGCAGGCTCGGGCCGCTTGATCGGGGTGACCGGCGTGAAGCGGCGCGGGGGCGGCGTGGCCGAAGTCGGCGCGGACGCCTGAGCAGCGCGCTGCTCAGGCGCTTCGGCTGTGGGCTGTTCCTCCGCCGGAGCGGGCGCAGGCTCGGCAGCCGGAGTCTCGGCGGGCGCTTGGGCTTCCTCCGTGACGCGGCGCGCGGCTTCCGCCTCCGCGGCTTCGGCGGCCAGGCGATTTTCCTCGGCCCGGCGCTTCTCTTCTTCAGTGGCGGCAAGGCGCTGCGCATCGTCGCGGCGGCGCGCTTCCTCCAGCGCGTTCATGCGCGCTTCCTCAGCCTCGCGCAGCAGCTTCGCCTGCAATTCCTGACGCGACATCAGGCTCTGCGGCGGGGCCGGGCGAGCCGGTGCGGCAGGCTGCGGCGCGCGCGCCTGGGGCTGCTGCGGCGCAGGGGGTGCGGCAACCGGCGCGGGGGTCGGATCAGGCTGCGGCGCAGGCGTGGGCGCGCCGGCTTCGCCCGGCTTCCCCAGGATGCGGCGCCGCTTCACCTCAACCACGACCGTATTCTTGCGGCCATGGCTGAACTGCTGCTGCACCTGGCCGGATTCGACGGTCCGCTTGATGCCCAGCGGCTTGCGGCCCAGAACCGGCTTGTCTTCCTTGCTGTCACTCATACGACTGAATAGTACCCTTCGCTTCATCCCGACCGGCAAGGCCCGTCGGCGCCTTATTCAAAATGCTGCCTCAGGCGCCCAGCGCATTGGCGGAGTCCTGCTCCCCATGCACCGGCGCTCCGGTAGCGCAACCCAGATAGCTTTCCAAGCGGCCTATGGCCGAACGCAGACGCGACGCCGCACGCGAGTCGGTCACTGCGATATGGACGACATTGTCCCGCCCCATTGCCATAGATAGGGCCTGTCGGTCCACAGGCAAGACGAGCCCGGCCAAATCGGTGCCTTCCGCCTCCTGCCCGACACGCAAAGCCTGGTCCAGCTTGCGATTGCCATCGGCCGCCGCATCGCTGGCGTGGAGCAGCAGCTTCACATCGCCCTTGCGGCAAGACACGTCAATTTTTTCTGAGCCCGTAAGAACCATGGAAGCCTTCGCCTCCAACCCCAGCCGATCTAGCAACGCCTTGCGCAGCCCGTCTTCGATAAGGACGGGCAGCGTGTCGGGGATCTGCAACTCGCCGGTCTTGAAGGCCCGCGCGAGCGCACCCTTGAGCTTGCCCTTGGCGAGAGCCTGCTCCAATTCAGCGCGAGCCACGCCAATCCACGCCCCTCTGCCGGGAGCCTTGGCGCGAATGTCGGGCAGCACCTTCCCCTCCGGCCCAACCGCCAGGCGGATTAGCATTTCCGGATCAGCGCGATCGCCGGACAGGATGCATTTGCGCTCGGTCATGGAACTAGCCCCTCCCTTTCAAGAGAGGGCTGGGGTGCGTGCGCATCGCGCGCCCGCAACCTCACCCAATCGCCGTTGCTGGCAATTGTTGTGCAATCGCACCCACCCCCTGCCCTTCCCTTGAAAGGAAGGGGTGAGGATGTCGCAGCGCTAAAAGTCGGCCTTAGCCTCTCATCGGGAAGTGACCGCAGCATTAGCGTCCTCCCCAGGCTTGGGCCCAGTTGCTTGAGGAGCGGGCGCGCGGTCAGCGATCAGCTGTCCGCCCGACCCGTAATTTTCCGTCGAAATTTCGGAAATCACCACCTGGACGGCAGAGGCCGGCTTGCCCAGCCGCTCGACGAGCGATTGGGTGACGTCAGCGACGATAGCCGCTTTCTGCTCACGGGTGGCGTTTCCGGCCAGACGGATATCGATAAAGGGCATGAGTGCTTAGGCTTCCTCACCCTCGAACCAGTGGGCGCGAGCGGCCATGATGATTTCATTGCCCTGCTCTTCGCTGAGGCCATATTCGGCAAGGATTCCGCCCTTGTCCTCCGTGGTCTCGCTGCGGCGGCGGCGCTGATCGACGCGCTTCTTCGCCACCAGTTCGTCGGTCGCAAGATCGGCCAGATCGTCGAGCGTCTTGATCCCTGCCTTGCCCAGCGTCACCAGCATGGCTTCGTTGAGGTGCGGCATGTCGGCCAACGCGTCCTCGACGCCCAGCGCGCGGCGCTCGTCGCGGGCAGCGGCTTCGCGGCGTTCCAGCGCTTCCTGCGCACGGCTCTGCAGCTCTGCGGCGAGATCTTCGTCGAAACCTTCGATCCCGGCCAATTCCTCGACGCCGACATAGGCGACTTCTTCCAGCTCGCCAAAGCCTTCAGCCACCAGCAGCTGCGAGAGGGTCTCGTCCACGTCCAGCTCGTTCTGGAACAGTTCGGAACGGGCGACGAATTCCTTCTGGCGCTTCTCGGACGCGTCGGCCTCGGTCATGATGTCGATCGCCTTGCCGGTCAGCTGGCTGGCGAGACGGACATTCTGGCCACGACGGCCGATGGCGAGGCTGAGCTGATCGTCGGGAACGACGACTTCGATGCGCTCTTCTTCCTCGTCAATGACGACGCGGGCGACCTGAGCAGGCTGGAGCGCGTTGACGACGAAGGTCGCGGTGTCTTCGCTCCAGGGGATGATGTCGATCTTTTCGCCCTGCATTTCCTGCACGACGGCCTGCACGCGGCTGCCCTTCATACCGACGCAGGCGCCGACAGGATCGATGCTCGAATCGCGGCTGATGACGCCGATCTTGGCGCGCGAGCCCGGATCGCGGGCCGCAGCCTTGATCTCGATCACGCCGTCATAGATTTCGGGCACTTCCTGCGCGAACAGCTTCTTCATGAATTCGGGATGCGCGCGGCTGAGGAAGATCTGCGGTCCGCGATTTTCGCGGCGCACGTTCAGGATCACCGAACGGATGCGGTCCCCGACGCGCACGACTTCGCGCGGGATCTGCTGGTCGCGGCGGATGACGCCTTCGGCGCGGCCCAGATTCACGACGACATGGCCGAACTCGACCGACTTGACGACGCCGGTGATGATCTCACCCACGCGGTCCTTGAATTCCTCATGCTGACGCTCGCGCTCAGCGTCGCGGACTTTCTGGAAGATCACCTGCTTTGCCGACTGCGCGTCGATTCGGCCAAGGTCGATCGGGGGCAGCGGATCGACGATGAAGTCGCCGACAACGGCGTCCTTCTTCAGCTTCTGCGCCTGCTTGAGATCGACCTGCTTGAAATAGTCATCGACGGCCTCGACCACCTCGACCACACGCCACAGGCGCAGGTCGCCGCTTTCGGGGTCCAGCTTCGCGCGGATGTCGTTTTCCGCACCATAGCGCGCGCGGGCGGCGCGCTGGATCGCATCTTCCATCGCCTCGATGACGATCGCCTTGTCGATCATCTTCTCGCTGGCGACGCTGTTCGCGATTGCGAGCAACTCGGCCTTGTTGGCGGAAATGGCGTTGGCCATGGCAGTCGAACCCTTATTCTTCGGTGTCAAACTCGTCCGCACCCTCGGAAGAGAGCGGCATGGTAGCAGAAATGAGCGCGTCGGTCAGCACGAGCTTGGCCTCGCCCACGGTCGCGAAGGGGATCATCACATCCCCGGCCTTATTGTCCTTGAACTGAATTTCCTCGCCTTCGACGCCGTTCAGAAGCCCGCGAAAGCTCTTGCGCCCGGCAACCGTCTCGGTCGTGGCGATCTTTGCTTCGTGCCCGGCCCATTCCATGAAATCGTGCAGCCGGGTAAGCGGCCGGTCGATCCCAGGCGAGCTGACCTCCAACCGATAGGCCTCCTCGATTGGATCAGCCTCGTCCAGCACATCCGACAGGCGGCGCGAAATGGTGGCGCAATCCTCGATGACGAGCTGCTTGGTGGCTGGATTTTCCGCCATGATCTGCAGCGTATATTCGTCACCGGACCCGAACAGCTTGATGCGCACAAGCTCGAACCCCAAGGCTTTCACCTCTGGCTCGATCAGCGCGGTCAGTTCGGCGATGTCCGCCATGCAGTCTCCAACAGAATATGTGCGCTTCCGCCGCCGCGAGCGTCCCCGCCCGCGACCCTGACATGTTTGACGATGTAAGGAAGCAAGCGCGATATAGGCAGGATGCGGGAAAGCTGCAACATTATTCGTGCGAGAGGATTGTAGGAAAAACTGTATCCCGCTTGTCCTGAGTTTGCTGAAAGGCTGTTCTTCTCTTCAAGGGGGGCCGGGCTTAGACAAGCTCAGCCCGAACGGAGAAAAAGGCATGCGTACTTCCTTTGTGGCTTTGCTTCCTCTCATCCTATTGGCCTGCTCGCCCGACAACGCCACCGGCCAGAACAGCGCAGCCTCGGCCGAAAGCGCCAAGCCCTTCAAAACCTCCATCATCGCCGATTTCGATTCGCCCTGGGCGATGACCTTCCTCCCCGACGGACGCGCTCTGATCACGGAAAAGGCGGGCGAGATGATCCTGTTCGATCCGAAGAACGGCACCAAAATCCCGATCGCTGGCATCCCGCAGGTCGATAGTGCGGGCCAAGGCGGGCTGATGGATGTTGTCTTGGCGCCAGGCTTTGCCAAGGACGGGACAGTCTATTTCAGCTTTTCCGAATCCGGCCCAGGCGGCAAGGGCGTGGCGCTCGCCACCGGCATCTTCAACCAAGCAAGCGATGGCACAACCAAGCTAGACGGCGTAAAAACCATCTTCCGCGCGACACCCTATGTGGAGGGAAACGGCCATTATTCGGGCCGCATCGCTTTTTCCCCCGATGGCAAATATCTCTTCTTCACCAATGGCGAGCGGCAGAAATTCGATCCAGCGCAGGACCCTAAATCAACATTGGGTAAAGTGCTGCGCCTCAATCTCGACGGCACGCCCGCCGCGGGCAATCCCCTCGCCGCCAAGGGTTTCCACCCCGCCATCTGGTCCTACGGCCACCGCAACCTGCTTGGCGTCGCTTTCGACAAGGATGGCCGCCTGTGGGAGCAGGAAATGGGCCCCAAGGGCGGCGACGAGGTAAACCTGATCAAGCCCGCGCTCAACTATGGTTATCCCAAGGCGTCGAACGGGGACCATTATGACGGCAAGCTGATCCCCGATCACAGCGCGCATGACGGGTTTGAAGCGCCTAAACTCTGGTGGAATCCGGTGATCTCGCCCGCGGGGCTGCTCTATTATTCAGGCGACATGTTTCCTGAATGGAAGGGTTCGCTGTTCATCGGCGGGCTGTCGAGCCAGTCGCTTGTCCGGGTGAAGCTCGATGGTGAGACTGCCGCCAAGGCCGATCAATGGGATATGGGCGCGCGGATTCGCGAGGTGGAACAAGGTCCCGACGGCGCACTCTGGCTGCTGGAGGATGGGGGACAAGGGTCTCAAGGCCGGTTGTTGAAGCTGACGCCGGCGCGTTAGTCCCTCCCCAACCTCCGTTCGTTTCGAGCGTAGTCGAGAAGGGAAAGCACACCGACATCGTTTCTCGACTACGCTCGAAACGAACGGAACTTTTTTATCGTCATCACAGCGGAGGCTGGTATCTCATGAGACATGCCGCACGCGCCCGCCGAGACCCAGCTTTCGCTGGGGTGACGGGTGCAAATGTCAAACCAACCGGCTCTGCTTCACTGCCGCTTCGATAAAGCTCGCAAACAAGGGATGCGGGTCGAACGGCTTGGACTTCAACTCCGGATGGAACTGCACGCCGACGAACCAGGGATGGTCCGGCCGCTCGACAATCTCCGGCAGCGTGCCATCGGGCGACATGCCCGAAAAGATCAGCCCGCCCTTTTCCAGCGGCTCGCGATAGCCCGCATTGACCTCATAGCGATGGCGGTGCCGCTCGCTGATCTCGGTCGCGCCATAGACGCCCGCCACGACGCTGTTGCCGTCGAGCTTTGCCGGATAGGCCCCCAGCCGCATCGTGCCGCCCAGATCAGTTTCGGCCGTGCGCTTCTGCAGCCCTTCCGTGCTCATCCATTCGGTGATGAGGCCGACCACAGGTTCGCTTGTCTCGCCAAATTCGGTGGTCGATGCTTCGGCGATTCCCGCCGTATTGCGCGCGCCTTCGATGCAGGCCATCTGCATGCCCAGGCAAATGCCGAAGAAAGGCACGTTCCGCTCACGCGCGAACTTGACGCTGGCGATCTTGCCTTCCGACCCGCGCACGCCAAAGCCGCCGGGGACGAGGATGCCGTGCATCGGTTCCAGGCTGGCGGCGACATCGTCGCCCTTCTCGAACAGCTCGGCGTCGATCCACTTGATGTTGACCTTCACCCGGTTCGCGAAGCCGCCATGATGCAGCGCTTCGTGCAGCGACTTGTAGGCATCAGGCAGGCCGACATATTTGCCGACCACGCCAATGGTGACCTCGCCTTCGGGATTTTGCTGCCGGTCCATGATGTCGAGCCAGCGGTCCATCGACGGCTTGCGCGACCCTTCGATGCCGAAGGCGCGCAGCACTTCGTCATCCAGCCCTTCGGCATGATATTGCGCAGGAACGGCATAGATGCTGCTGGCGTCGAGCGCCGGGATCACCGCTTCCTTCCGCACATTGCAGAAGAGCGCGATCTTCGCCCGCTCACTGTCGGGCAGCGGATGTTCGCAGCGGCAGAGCAATATGTCGGGCTGGATGCCGAGCGACGTCAGCTCACGCACGCTATGCTGCGTCGGCTTGGTCTTCAGTTCGCCCGCCGCTGCAATATAGGGAACCAGCGTCACATGAACGAAGATCGACTGCCCGCGATCAAGGTCGTTATGCAGCTGGCGGATCGCCTCCATGAAGGGCAGCGATTCGATGTCGCCCACCGTGCCGCCGATCTCGCACAGGACGAAATCCAGATCGTCGGTGTCGGCGGTCGCGAACGCCTTGATCTCATCGGTTACGTGCGGGATCACCTGCACCGTCGCGCCAAGATAGTCGCCGCGCCGCTCGCGCTGGATGATGGTCTGATAGACCCGGCCCTGCGTCACATTGTCCGATTGGCGCGCGGAAACGCCGGTGAAGCGCTCATAATGGCCAAGATCGAGGTCGGTTTCCGCCCCGTCGTCGGTCACATAGACTTCGCCATGCTGATACGGGCTCATCGTGCCCGGATCGACGTTGAGATAGGGATCGAACTTCCGAATGCGCACACGGAAACCTCGCGCCTGCAGCAGTGCTGCAAGCGAAGCGGCCATCAGGCCCTTGCCAAGCGAGGAGACCACGCCGCCGGTGATGAAAATATACCGCGCCATGGGAGTGGAGGCTTAGCCTTTTACAAACAAGTTGGGCAAGCGCGCGAATCCACGCGCGAGCAAAAAAGATTGGAAATCTGATCGAAAAGTTCAGTTGGCGAGCGGAACCGCGCCGTTTGCCGCCTGGCCATTGCTCGCCGCGCCCGCTGCACCAGCAAGCGGATCAGCGCTGCCGGTGGCCGGAGCCGGAGCAGCGGGCGTCGCGGGCGCCTGCTTCACCAGGGACGTGTCGATATCGCTCGGCGCATGCTGGACCGAAGCAATCACCGCCAGCACCACCGACAGCAGCACGAAGATGGTCGCCAGAACAGTCGTCGAACGGGTCAGGAAGTCCGCTGCACCACGCGCGGACATCAACCCCGCCGGGCTGCCACCGACTCCAAGGCCGCCACCTTCCGACTTCTGCATCAGAATGACGGTGACAAGCAGGGCCGCGACAATGGCCTGCACGACGAGGATGAAAGTGAACATGCGAGGAATCTGTCCCAATGGGTGCGTTGGGGAGCCCATAGCGGCGAAGGGCGGCGGGGGCAACCGGCCACCTGCCCTCCAACTTCGCACAGTGCCGTCCGTTGTGGCTCCCTCCGTTCGCTTCAAGCTTGCCGAGACGTTTTCGCGCCGCTTCTCGACTTCGCTCGAAGCAAACGGATAATGGAGAGGCTAGGTTCAGCGCGCCGCCGCGATCACCGGGGCGAATTTCGCCGCAGTCAGGCTCGCACCGCCGACCAGACCGCCATCGACATCCTCGATCGCCATCAACTCGGCCGCATTGTCGCCGTTCATCGACCCGCCATAGAGGATGCGCATCGCGCCGGCCTTGCCTTCGCCGATGCGGCCCGCAAGCGCCGAGCGCAGCGCCTTGTGCATGTCCTCGACCGCTTCCATCGTCGGGATGCGTCCGGTGCCGATCGCCCAGATTGGTTCATAGGCAATCGCCAGCCAGTCCGCCGCCGCGCCCTCGGGCAGCGAGGCCAGCAGTTGCGCCGAGACAATTGCTTCGGCATCGCCCGCATCGCGCACGTCCAGGCTTTCGCCAACGCAAAGGATGACCTTCAGACCCGCAGCCTTTGCCGCGAGCGCCTTGGCCGCCACATCGGCATCGCTTTCGCCCTGGTCCTGCCGCCGCTCGCTATGGCCGACGATGGTCCAGCTCGCGCCCGCTTCGGCCAGCATCGTCGCCGACAGGCAGCCGGTATGCGCGCCGCTATCCTTCATGTGGCAGTCCTGCGCCCCGACAAAGGCCGCGCCACTGACCGCGCTCGCCGCTGTAATCAGCGTCGCGGGCAGGCACAGGCCAACCTCCACCCCAGCATGTTCCGCGGCAACCCCGCCGATCGCCTCGACCTCACCCAGCTGGGCGCGGAGGCCGTTCATCTTCCAATTGCCGACCACCAGCTTGCGCCTGCCCATCGATCCATACCCCTTCAGTCATCAATCTGCATTGTCAGCCGTCAGGAGCCGACCCGCCGAGGCGGATGAACAAGAGCAGTCCATTTGTCCAGCCATGCCGGACTTGCCGCCGCGACGATCCGCCCCTAAAGCGGGCCACCGTAAAGTCTTCCTATTCTGGACTTCCTTCATGCTTTCCAACTTCCGCCGCTTCATCCATTCGAAATTCGGCGCGCTTTTCGCGCTCCTTTTCCTCGGCGTCATCGCGGCGGCCTTCATCATGGGCGACATCAGCAGCGGGAAGTTCGGTTCATCGCTCGGCGGCGGCGGCGAAACCGTGGCCAAGGCCGGCGGCACGCGCCTGACGCTGACGCAGTTCCAGGAACGGGTGCAGCGCGTCTTCGAAAATGCCCGCCGCGGCACCCCCGGCCTCCAGATCAGCGAGTTTCTGGCACAGGGCGCTGCTAGCCAGATCTACGATCAGTTGGTCGCTGCGATGACGCTGAAGGAATATGCCAAGGATCAGGACGTCCACATTTCCAAGCGCCTGGTCGATGCGCAGATCGCGCAAATCCCCGCCTTCCAGGACGCAGCCGGCAATTTCAGCCAGGAAAATTTCCGCCAATTGCTGCTCCGCGAACGCATCACCGAACAAGCATTGCGCGAGGATATCACGCGAGAGATTCTCGAGCGGCAGATGCTTGCGCCCTTGGGCTTGGGCGTGAAGCTCTCCGACAGCATCATCCTGCCTTACGCCTCGCTTCTGCTTGAGGCGCGTCAAGGCACGATCGCCGCCATCCCGGCCATGGCGTTCAAGGACATCAAAGATCCCAGCGACGCTCAGCTTGCTGGCTACTATCGCGAGAATGCGGCGCGTTTCACGATCCCCGAACAGCGGCGCATCCGTTACGCGGTCATCGATGGTGAACGCTTCACCCAGGCTGCTCAGCCGACCGAAGCTGAAATCGCCGCTGCCTATAATCAGAACAAGGCCAGCTATGCCGCGAAGGAAAGCCGCAGCTTCGAACAACTGATTCTGCCCACCGAAGCGGCCGCCAAGGCGATCGCTGCTGAGGTGAAGGGTGGCAAGTCGCTCGCCGCCGCCGCGCAGGGCGCAGGTCTTGAAGCATCGACGCTGACCGACCAAAGCCGCGAGAGCCTGGCCGCTTCCTCTTCGGCTGCCGTCGCCAATGCCGGTTTCGCCGCCAAGCAAGGCGAGTTGGCCGGTCCGATCCGCGGGTCGCTCGGATGGGTCATCCTGCGTGTCTCGTCGGTGAAGACCATCCCGGCGCGTGCCCTGTCAGCTGTCCGCGATGAAATCGCCGCCACGCTGCGCAGCCAGAAACAGAAGCGTCTGCTGAGCGAATTCACCGGCAAGGTCGAAGACCAAATCGCGGACGGCGGCAGCTTTGAAGAAGTGGTCAAGGATAATGGCCTGAAGTTGGAAACCACGCCCTTCCTGCTGGCGAACAGCAAGCAGGTCGAGGATCAGGCCTATCAGCCCTCCGCCGATGTGGTCCCGCTGCTGGCGCCGGTTTTCCAGATGAGCCAGGACGATGATGCCCAGCTTATTCCGATCAAGCCCGACCAGCGTTATGCACTGGCCGCACCTGCCGAAATTCGCGCGGCAGCCCCGCCGCCGCTGGAAAAGGTGAAGCCCCTTGTCGTTGCCCAATATAAGCTGACGCAGGGCAGTGCGAAGGCGAAGGCGCTGGCGGAACAGATCCGGGCGAAAGTCGCCAAGGGCATGAAGCTAGCCGACGCTGTCTCGCAAGCGGGCGTTGCCTTGCCCGCGCCGCAGACCGTTGGTGGCCGCCGCGCCGACATCATGCGCGAAGGACAGCGTCCCCCTGCCGAAGTCGCCATCCTCTTCTCCATGGCCGCGAACAGCGTGAAGACGCTGCCGATCGGACAGGATCGTGGCTATTTCGTCGTGCAGTTGAACGGCATCAAACATGGTGATGCGGGCGGGCAGACAGCGTTGCTCAATCAGGTCCGCAGCCAGCTCAGCGATGTCGTCGGCCAGGAATACGCCCAGCAGTTCGAACGCGCCGTGGAAAAGCAACTTGGCGTGACGCGCAATCCGTCAGCGGTGGCAGACGTCCAACGGGCGCTCGCCAGCACCAATGGCGGCGCGCAATAAGATGGCGATCGGCGTGGGCCCGGCAGGCAATGACGGCATAGCGGCCGCGCGCGCTGCACTGACCACTGGCAAGTCCGCCCTGGTGTGGCGGCGTCAGATTGCGGACACTGACACGCCCATCTCCGCCGCGCTCAAACTGTTCGAACCCGATCGCGGCGACTTCCTGCTGGAATCGGTGGAAGGGGGCGCGGTGCGCGGCCGCTACAGCCTGATCGGTCTCGCTCCCGATCTGGTTTTCCGCGCGCAAGGGCAGTCCGCCGAGATCAACCGCAATTGGGCAAACGATCGCGATGCGTTCGTCCCGGAAGCCGTGGGCGCGCTTGAAGCCTTGCGCGCGCTGGTCGCCGAATGCCGCGCGGAGTTTGACCCTGCGCTTCCTGCGGCGCTCGCCTGCCTTGTGGGCTATTTCGGTTATGAGACCGTGGGCCTGGTGGAAAAGCTCCCCCGCCCCGTCCCCAATCCGCTTGAACTGCCCGACATGCTGTTCGTGCGACCGACCGTCATACTGGTTTTCGATCGGCTGGCCGACGCGCTCTACCTGGTCGCGCCGGTGTGGAAGGGGAGCTTCAGCAATGCCGACGCCGCGATCGACCAGGCTCTCGACCGCATCGATGCTACGGCGGCGCGCCTTGCAGCACCCCTGCCGTCCGAGCCGCCTCCGCCGGAGATCGCTGATGTCGAGGTGACGCCCGTGCTGGAGCCGGGCCGATATAAGAGCATGGTCGAGCGAGCCAAGGACTATATCGTCGCGGGCGACATATTCCAGGTGGTGCTGGCGCAGCGTTTCACTAGCCCCTTCACCCTGCCCCCGATCGCGCTTTATCGCGCGCTGCGGCGGATCAACCCCTCGCCCTTCCTCTATTATCTGGACCTGCCCGGCTTTGCACTGATCGGATCAAGTCCGGAAATATTGGTCCGGGCGCGCGATGGCGAAGTCACAATCCGGCCGATCGCGGGCACCCGTCCGCGCGGCAAGACGGCGGTCGAGGACGCGGCCAATCGGGAAAGCCTGCTGGCCGATCCGAAGGAACGTGCCGAACATCTGATGCTGCTGGACCTTGGCCGCAACGATGTCGGCCGCGTGGCCAGCGCCGGGACGGTCACGGTCACCGACAGCTACACCGTCGAATTCTACAGCCATGTCATGCACATCGTGTCGAATGTGGTCGGCAGGCTGTCGCCGGACAAGGATGCGCTGGACGCCCTGTTTGCGGGCTTCCCTGCAGGCACCGTGTCAGGAGCGCCCAAGGTGCGCGCTTGCGAGATCATCGCCGAACTGGAGCCGGAAACGCGCGGAGCCTATGCGGGCGGCGTGGGCTATTTCGGGCCTGACGGGAATATGGACAGCTGCATCGTTCTGCGCACCGCCGTGCTGAAGGATGGCGTCATGCATGTGCAGGCCGGGGCCGGCATCGTCGCTGACTCAACGCCCGAATATGAGCAGCGCGAATGCGAGGCGAAGAGCGGCGCGCTCCTCGCTGCGGCAAGGGAAGCCGTTTATCTCGCCCGGCAGGCCCGCTTCGGCCAATAGCTACTCGGCCGTCGTCGGATCAATCGTCGCACGTATGCGCGCGATACTGTTGGCAGGGAGGCCCGCCAGTTCCGCATGCTGGCGGATCAGCTCTTCGCTTGGGGCTCGATAAACGCAGTATATCTTGTCGTCGGTGACATAGCTGTGCACCCACTGGATCTCCGGCCCAAGCTCGCGCAGGACATTGCAGGAGCCTTGCGACGCGTTTCTCAGTTCATCGCTTCGCAGCCTTCCCGCGCCGGGCATTTCCCTCTCGATCACGAATTGCGGCATAACCACCTCCATGCGTGAAGGCGCAGAATCTATGCCTCGGCGGGCCGTGAGTCCACAGCAGGATCAGCGGCATCCCCGCCAGCCGAAAGCGCCCCGTTCCGCCTGATCCAGATGAAAATGATCGCGATGCGCGGCGTTATAGTCCGGCGAGAGGACGGTTGCGAAAAATTGGCAGGCACCTTTGCGGACGCGCCGGAGGAAATCGGCATCCTTGCCCCCACCGCTCCAGTCCGCTGCAACACTGATCCGTCGGCCATCTGCGAGGGTAAAGCCGCTAATGTCGATCGCATCGGCCGTCGCATGTTCGCTGAAGTCACCCTGCGGACGGCCATATAACCGCCGGCAACTGTAGGCGCCGAAATGGTTGATGGACCTCACCGCCTGCCCGAAGGTCTGCTGCGCGGCGGGCTGCACCACATGCCATTCCCATAGTTTGAGCGCGGCGACCACCGGACAGGACGGCGCGACCACGGCGGGAGATAAGCGCGCGCTGCCTTCTTGGGACTTCAGCCGGACCGCATCGCTGTAACGGCATTGGCCGCTGCCACCGGGTTCGACCGGCGTATAGGCTATGCCCGCACGCTTCAGCAAAGCGCGGCAGCGGTCCGGCTCATGGGTCAGGGCGGCGAGCTTTCGCCCGGTGAAAAGGCCGACGGGCTGGGCCAGGTCGAGGTCGGTCCACGGAAGGTGCTGCGACCCCTGTCGCACATAACCATAGCCGATCAGCGCAAGGATCAGGAAAGCGGCAAGCAGCACAAGCCTGCGTAGGATGAGGTGGATCCGGCGCATGGCCTAACCACGCTGTACGCGGTCCATCGGTTCCGATGTTATGGGATAGCCAAGATGGTCAGGGATGCAGAGATGACACTCCCCGCCCCGCTCCTCCACCCAAGGGCAGACCTTCTCCACAGGGAAAGAGGCCGCATGCGCCGACATAGCGTCGAAGCTGTCGAACAAAGCAAGACGTTCGAGATTGCGCCGGGTCGGGAAGATGATCCGGCCGCCACCCGCATCGCACAGGTCGATCGTGTCCTGCGCGCTCTTCCAGAACAGCCGGACATTTTCGGTCGCATCGACGCTGGCATCCTGCCCTTCCGGCGCGCGGACCAGATAGAAGCGCGTGTCATAGACTCGCATAGCCATTTCCGCGCCCCCCGGATGCCAGCGGCTGAACGGCATCAACTGATCCAGCGCGAGGTCCAGCCGATGCGATTGGAGGATCGCCGAAAGGCTGACGCCCCGTAGCAGCGCGTCCCGCATCTCGTACGCCTGTGCGGGGTCAAGCGGCGTCGAGAAACCGATCGCAAGACCGCTTTCCTCCAGCGTCTCGCGGATCGCGGCGATACGCGCCGCCGTCTCCTCAAGCGGGCCCGTCCCGCTCATCGCCTCCGCCAGATCGCGGTCCGCCTGATCGATCGCGCCGCCGGGGAAGACCAACGCTCCCGCCGCGAACGCCATGGTTCCGGCGCGCTCCATCATCAGGATCTGCGCTGGTCCGTCCGCCATGTCACGAACGATGACGGCTGTTGCAGCGGAACGGCTTTCAATGCTGGGGGTCGCCATGAAGCCGCCATAAGCGGCGAGGATAGTGGCGGTAAAGTCTTTCCGGATCACTCCCATGATGGAGGGAGTGGTGGAGCCGAGGGGGATCGAACCCCTGACCTCGTCATTGCGAACGACGCGCTCTCCCAGCTGAGCTACGGCCCCGGAGGAGCGCTGCCTATAAGCGAGCGCCGATGCCCTTGCAACGGTCTTTTTGCGCGAAAATTGTCTGTCTCGGGGCCGCGTGGGCCTGTCGCCGGGCCGGTGCAAAGCACGGATGTTACCAGCACGTAACGTCCGGAACGAACACCCTCAATGCTCATTGGTGATGCAACGGCCACAGGCCGTAGCAACAGCAGTCAAGGAGACAGACGATGGGCTATCAAGGTGGACGTCGTTACGGAGACTATGACAGGATCCGGGGCGATTGGGATCGCGGGACGGATCGCTATCGCGGGCAGCGCGACTGGCGGGACGACCGCAGCTATCGCTACGGGACGCGTGGTCAATTCGGCGGGCCGGAGGCGCGGCGCGCGCCAGAAGCCTATGATCCGGAGGAACGCGGCTTCTTCGATAGAGCGGGAGATGAAATCCGCAGCTGGTTCGGTGATGAGGAAGCCGAGCGCAGGCGCGAATATGACGAATATTATAACCGTCCCTATGGCGACCCGCGCGATGAGAGCAGCCGGATCGGCTTCGCGTCGGCATCACGCAGCAACCAATATCTCCCGAACCGGGGCTATGCCCCCTTCACCGGCGAACGCAGCGGCTTTGGCAGCGAAGACCATGGCAACCGCATCCGCTCTTATGGGCCGACCCATGATTATGGGGCGCATCATGACGCCAACTATTATGCGTGGCGCCAGGAGCGGATTAATGAACTGGATCGGGACTATGCCGAATATCAACGCGAGCATCGCGATCGGTTCAACAGCGAGTTCGGCAGCTGGCGCAGTCGTCGCACCGAACAGCGCCAGGCGGTGCAGCAGGTGCACGACCATATGGAAGTCGTCGGCAGCGACGGTGAGCATATCGGAACGGTCGATCGCCTGAGCGGCGACCGCATCATCCTTACGAAAACCGACCAGGATGCTGGCGGCGTTCATCATTCCGTGCCGTCTTCGTGGATCAAATCGGTCGATGAACAGCGGGTGACGCTGGAAAAGACCGCTGACGAAGCCCATGCCGCCTGGCGGACCGAAAGCGAGCAAAATGCCTTGTTCGGCCAGGGACGCGAAAGCGGCGGATGGGGTTCCGGCAATGAGTCCGCAGCCAACAGGTCGCGGGATTATAATCGCGATCGGTGATCTGAGTTGGCAACCACATCAAAAGGGGCTCGGCACTGCCGGGCCCCTTCCTTTTCAGCCACCTCTCGGCTCTATCCGCAGCAGCAGGGCGCCCTCTGCCACCTGCTGCCCTTCCGCGGTGGCAAGTTCGGCCACGACACCGTCAAAAGGTGCGGTCAGGCCATGCTCCATTTTCATGGCCTCCACTGCGACGAGTTTCTGCCCCTTTGCGACAAGCGCGCCCTTTTCGACATTCACGACTGTGACCCGCCCGGGCATGGGCGAACGGATAACACCGTCGGAAGCAGCGCTGCCCTGAGCAGCACGGGTGTCAGCCAAAGCTAAGACATAAGTTTCGCCCTCCTGCTGGACCAGGATTCGGCCGTCGCTCAGCCGTCTGCCATGCGCAGCATGCTCATTCGGAACGCCCTCCATATCGAGATTTGCGCTGTCGGTCTGGCCATCGACAGTCAGTGCCATTCGGGTCTGATGCGGGCCATTCAGCCTGACGCCGCGCAACGCTGGAGGGACTAAATCGAGCCACGGCGCGGCAAGCATCCCGGCCAGCTCACCCAATTTTTGCAACGGGGGCTTGGCCGCAAGCCGCTCAATATGCTGGGCGATGTAGCCGGTATCTGCTGAACCACGACGGAAATCCTCATTCAGCAAGCGCGCAAGAAATCCGGCATTGGTCTTGACCGGCCATGTCTCCACCGACGCGCAAAGCGCACGCAGCCGGTTGATGGCTTCATCCCGATCGGCGGCATGGCAGATCAGCTTTGCGATCATGGGGTCGTAAAAGGGGCTGACGGCGTCGTCTTGCGCAACTGCTTGCTCAACCCGATCGCCGTCCTCAGCCTTCAGCGAGAAAATCTCGAGCTTGCCGGTACTGGGGAGGAAATTATTGGCCGGATCCTCTGCATAAAGCCGCGCCTCTATCGCATGGCCATTGATTGCAAGCTCCTCCTGCTTCCGCGGCAACGCCTCACCGCTGGCCACGCGCAACTGCCATTCGACCAGATCGACGCCGGTGATCTCTTCCGTAACCGGATGCTCGACCTGCAGCCGCGTGTTCATCTCCATGAACCAGATGCGGTCCGCACGGAGGCCCTGACTCGCATCGGCGATGAACTCGACCGTGCCCGCCCCGACATAGGCCACCGCCCGCGCAGCGCGGACGGCCGCAGCGCAGATCGCTTCGCGCGTAGCAGGATCCATGCCACGCGCTGGCGCCTCTTCGATCACTTTCTGGTGTCGGCGTTGCAGCGAACAATCGCGCTCGAACAGATGGACGATGTTGCCATGGCTATCGCCGAACAGCTGCACTTCGATATGGCGGGGCGACAGGACATATTTCTCAATCAGCACCCGGTCGTCTCCAAAGGCGGACTGCGCCTCGCGGCGGCAGGACCGCAGCGCCTCGGCGAAGTCGGCGGCCTTGTCCACACGCCGCATGCCCTTGCCGCCACCGCCCGCCACGGCCTTAATCAACACGGGATAGCCGATCGCGTCGGCTTCAGCTTTCAACCTGTCGGGATCTTGATCATCGCCGAGATAGCCGGGCGTTACCGGCACCCCGGCATCCGCCATCAGCCGCTTGGCCGCGTCCTTCATCCCCATGGCGGCGATGCTGGCAGGGTTCGGCCCGACCCATATCAGCCTCGCATCGATGACCGCCTGCGCGAACGCCGCATTTTCCGAAAGGAAGCCGTATCCCGGGTGAATTGCGTCTGCGCCCGAAGCCTGGGCGGCGGCGATGATCCGGTCGCCTACGAGGTAGGATTCCGATGGCGGCGAAGGACCGATATGAACAGCCTCATCGGCTTCGCGCACATGCAGCGCCTTGGCATCGGCGTCGGAATAGACTGCCACCGTCCTGATCCCCAGCCGCCGGGCGGTACGGATGATGCGGCAGGCGATCTCCCCGCGATTGGCGATGAGCAGCGACCCGATCACATGCGGAACAGCCCGAAGCGGGGCGCCTCCTCAACCGGCGCATTGAGAGCGGCGGCGAAGGCCAGCCCCAGCACATCGCGTGTTTGTGCCAGATCGATCACGCCGTCGTCCCATAATCGTGCGGTGGCATAATAGGGGTTGCCTTCATCCTCATATTTTCGGCGGATCGGCGCCTTGAACGCCTCGGCCTCTTCCGCCGTCCATTTCGCGGCGTCCCGGTGAACGGTCGCCAGCACGCTCGCCGCCTGCTCCCCGCCCATCACCGATATGCGGCTGTTGGGCCAGCTGAACAGGAAACGGGGGCCATAGGCGCGGCCGCACATGCCGTAATTGCCCGCTCCGAAACTGCCGCCGATCAGCAGCGTGATCTTGGGGACACTGGCGGTCGCAACGGCGGTGACCAGCTTTGCGCCATGCTTGGCGATCCCTTCCGCTTCATATTTGCCGCCGACCATGAAGCCGGAGATATTCTGCAGGAACAGCAGCGGAATGCGGCGTTGGCAGGCTAGTTCGATGAAATGAGCCCCCTTCAGTGCGCTTTCGCTGAACAGCACGCCATTATTCGCGAGGATGGCCACCGGCATGCCCCAGATATGGGCGAAGCCGCAGACCAGGGTGGCGCCATAAAGCGCCTTGAATTCATGAAATTCGCTACCATCCACGATGCGGGCAATGACTTCCCGCACATCATAGGGCGCGCGCACATCCTGCGGGATGACGCCATAGAGCTGCCCGGCATCATATTTGGGCGGCTTGGGCTCGCGCAGGTTGACGCCGCTTCCTGCGGCGGGCGCAAGCGTCGAGAGAATATCGCGTACGATGGTGAGCGCGTGCGCATCGCTTTCGGCGACATGATCCACCACGCCGGAGCGGCGGCCATGCACCTCCGCGCCGCCCAGATCCTCGGCGCTGATCACCTCCCCTGTCGCAGCTTGCACCAGCGGCGGGCCAGCGAGGAAGATCGTTCCCTGATCGCGCACGATCACGGTTTCGTCCGACATGGCCGGAACATAGGCGCCGCCTGCGGTGCAACTGCCCATGACGCAGGCGATCTGGGCGATCCCGCGCGCCGACATTTGCGCCTGGTTGTAGAAAATGCGGCCGAAATGCTCGCGGTCGGGGAAGACCTCCGCCTGATTGGGCAGGTTCGCACCGCCGCTGTCCACCAGATAGATGCAGGGCAAACGGTTTTCGAGCGCGACCTCCTGCGCCCGTAAATGCTTTTTCACGGTGAGCGGGTAATAGGTCCCGCCCTTCACGGTGGCGTCATTGCAGACGATCATCGCCTGCCTGCCGGATACGCGGCCTATGCCTGTGATCAACCCGGCGCCGGGCACTTCGTCATGATAAAGGCCATTGGCGGCCAGTTGCCCCAGTTCCAGAAACGGGCTGCCGGGGTCCAGCAGCCTTTCTACCCGATCCCTTGGCAGCAGTTTGCCGCGTGCCATGTGCCTGTCTCGCGCCGCCTGCGATCCGCCGAGCGCTGCGTGGGCGACCCGGTCGCGCAGTTCAGAAACCAGCGCGCGGTTATGCGCATCATTGGCGCGGAAGCTGTCGCTTTCGATCGATAGCTGGCTGTCGATAACGGGTGCGCTCACAGGCTTGCGCTCCATGGCCCGGCAGTGCGAGAGCGCAGGACCAGCATATCCTTGAGGCCGTTCATGCCCACCATTCTGCTCCTCGTCATTTCCAACCTGTTCATGACCGTTGCCTGGTATTGGCACCTGAAGGGCGGGATGGAAAAACCCATCCTGTTGGTCATCCTCATCAGCTGGGGCATCGCCTTCGTCGAATATTGCTTTGCCGTACCCGCCAATCGCGTCGGCTTTGCCAGCGGCTGGAGCGCAGGACAGCTGAAGATCGCGCAAGAGGCGATTGCCTTGATCGTTTTCGGAGGCTTCATGGTGACGGTGCTGGGAGAACCACTCCACTGGCGCCATCTCGCCGCCTTCCTCTGCATCATGGCCGCGGTCGGGTTCCTGTTCATCGGCCGCACCTGATTCATGCTCCGATCAACTCGCGCCCGATCAGCATCCGGCGAATCTCATTGGTTCCCGCCCCGATGTCGAGCAGCTTGGCGTCGCGCATGAAGCGTTCGACCGGCCAGTCCTTCGTATAGCCCGCGCCGCCTAGCGCCTGGACGGCCTCCAACGCCACCTTCACCGCATTTTCGCTGGCCAGCAATATCGCGCCCGCCGCGTCGAAACGGGTCGTCTTGCCCCGGTCGCAAGCGCGGGCGACGGCATAGACATAGGCGCGCGCGGAATTCAGCGCGACATACATGTCCGCAACCTTGGCCTGCATCAACTGAAAGGCGCCGATCGGCTTGCCAAACTGCTGACGCTCGCGGACATAAGGAAGCACGACGTCGAGGCATGCCTGCATGATGCCGAGTTGGATGCCGGACAGCACAGCCCGCTCATAATCGAGGCCGGACATAAGGATGGCTACGCCGCCATTGAGCGAGCCCATGATATTTTCGGCGGGCACTTCGCAGTCATCGAAGACCAGTTCCGCAGTGGGTGAACCGCGCATGCCGACCTTGTCGATCTTCTGCCCGATGGAGAAACCCTTGAACCCCTTCTCGATCAGGAAGGCCGTGACGCCGCGAGGCCCTTCGTCCGTGCGCGCATAGACGACCAGCGTGTCGGCCTCGGGCGCGTTGGTAATCCAGAATTTTGTACCATTCAGCGCATAACGATCGCCCTTGCGGTCGGCGCGCAGCTTCATGGAAAGGACGTCCGATCCTGCTCCGGCCTCGGACATGGCAAGCGCGCCCACATGCTCGCCGGAAATCAGCCGGGGCAGGTAGCGGGCCTTTTGTTCGGCGGACGCCCAACGCCGGATCTGATTGATGCAGAGGTTGGAGTGCGCGCCATAGCTAAGACCTATGGAGGCGGATGCCCGCGCCACTTCCTCCTGCGCGACCACATGTTCCAGATAGCCGAGGCCGAGACCGCCATCTTCCTGATCGACCGTGACGCCATGCAGTCCAAGAGCGCCCATTTCAGGCCAAAGGTCGCGCGGAAACCAATCCTTGGCATCAATCTCGCTGGCCAGCGGCGCGATGCGGTTGCTCGCGAAACGGGCCGTTGCTTCCCGGATCATGTCGGCATCGTCGCCCAGCGCGAAATCGAAGTCGGTCATCGCCATCCTCTCTGCCCCTATCCTATCGTCGATGAACCCTCAGGAAAAATTGAAACGGACAGGATAAGTGTATAGTTTCCATCTATGATCGAGCGCTATCTGCTTCGCTATTTTCTGGCCGTTATCGACCAGGGCAATTTCTCGCGCGCTGCCGCCCATTGCCATGTGTCGCAACCGACCTTGTCCACCGGCATTGCGAAGCTGGAGCAGATGACGGGCGCCGCCCTGTTCATGCGCAACAATCAGCGGGTGGAACTGACGGCGGCAGGCACGCGGCTGATGAACCATGCGCGGCGGATCGAGCGC
Organism: Sphingobium sp. EP60837; assembly: GCF_001658005.1. Taxonomy (NCBI): domain Bacteria; kingdom Pseudomonadati; phylum Pseudomonadota; class Alphaproteobacteria; order Sphingomonadales; family Sphingobiaceae; genus Sphingobium; species Sphingobium sp. EP60837. The sequence goes on from NZ_CP015986.1 coordinate 668,193, forward strand.
GAGTTCAACCTCGCGGAACAAGCTGTAGCTAAGGAGCCGGGCGGCGCTCCGCTGCGCATCGGCGTTCTCAACAGCATAGCGGGGGATGTTATCGCGCGAGCGATGGTCCTGACGGGGCTGGATACGGGCATCATGGTCGAATTGCTGCCGGGCAATGAGCGGGAGCTGCTCGCGCGCCTCGACAGCGGACGGATTGATGTTGCGCTGACGCTGGTGCGGGGGGACAAGAGCGAAGCGATCATTGATGACGGCTATGGCGTCGCTCTGTCGGCTACGCATCGGCTGGCAGGCCGGGACGAGATCGCGGCGGAAGAACTGGCGTCGGATCCGATGATCGTGCGGAGACATTGCGAGGCGCTGTCCGCGACCAGCCGCCACTTCGTCGCATGCGGCGTACGGCCGCACTTCGCCTTCCGATCCACCAATGACGAACGAGTGATGCAGATGGTAGCGGCCGGTTTGGGCGTAACGGTGATGCCCATGTCCTATCGGTGGCCCGGCATGGCGCGCGCCAGGCTGAAGGATTTTGAGCTGCGGCGTAGCATCGGCCTTCTGTACGGGGCACGCGCCGAGAATATGAGCGGAGAGGCTGCGGCGATAATATCAGCTATCGCGCAGGCGCTGCGGGAGGCTCACGCTCAAGGGATTAGAAGCGAAGAGTCGCCATAGGAATAGAAGCGATAGCCGGTCGCGATGGCGTGGGCATAGGCCGCTTGCATCCGATCACGCCCCATCAACGCGCTCACAAGCATGAACAGGGTGGAACGCGGCAGATGGAAGTTGGTCATGAGTCCGTCGATCGCGCGGAAGCGATAGCCGGGCGTGATGAAGATACGGGTTTCGTCCGCGAAGGGCCGAATGACGCCATCCTCGCTACAGGCGCTTTCCAATAGGCGCAGGCTGGTTGTGCCCACCGCGATCAGGCGACCGCCCTTCTGCCGGGCCGCATTCAACCGTTCCGCCGCCGCCTGGTCGATGCGTCCCCACTCGGCATGCATGCGGTGATCGTCAGTATCGTCTGCCTTGACCGGCAGGAAAGTGCCCGCGCCGACGTGGAGCGTCAGTGTTTCCGAAGCGACGCCTGCCGCGTTCAGTGCAGCCATCAACTCCGGAGTGAAGTGCAGCGCCGCCGTGGGGGCCGCTACGGCCCCGTCTTCCCTGGCGAACATGGTCTGATAGTCGCTGCGGTCCCGCGCGTCCGTCGGCCGCTTGCTGGCGATATAGGGAGGCAAGGGCATGCGGCCTGCCCTTTCCAGGAGCAGTTCCACCGGCTCCTCGCCTTCGAAGCTAAGCGTGACGCCGCCATCCTCGTCACGCGGCCCGGCGAGCGCCGTAACGCCCTCGCCGAAGTCGATCTGGTCGCCGTCCCGCACACGCTTGGCGTTGCGCAAGAAGGCCTGCCACTGGCGCAAGCCGAGGCGCTTGTGGAGCGTTGCGCCAATCTTGGCCTCGCCCCGCCTGCCCTCAAGCTGGGCGGGAATGACCTTGGTATCGTTGAAGACCAGAACGTCCCCTGCGCACAGCAGAGCCGGGAGATCGCGAACGCTATGATCCTCAAACGGCGCGTCGCCCGAAACGAGCAGCAACCGGGCGGAATCGCGAGGGGATGCGGGCCGGAGCGCGATGCTCTCCGGCGGAAGATCAAAGTCAAATAGATCTACGCGCATATGGGCGCCGTCCTGCGGTGACGAGCAGTGCGGCTCGGCCTTACTTCTTCTTCCCCACCGTCTTCTTGGGCGCAGGGGCAGGCGCTACGATCGAAGGCGGAGGTGGGGGAGGCAGCGCCGTCACGGGTGCCTTGCCGTCACTTTCAATCGACGCCTGCAGGATCGTCGATGGATTGGCGGGCGGCTCACCCGGCGTGATCGCATCGACATATTGCATGCCTTCGATCACGCGGCCGAAAACCGTATATTTTTTGTCCAGCTGCATGCGGGGCAGCAAGACGATGAAGAATTGGCTGTTCGCGCTGTTTTCATCCTGAGCGCGCGCCATCGAAACAGTGCCGCGCAGATGCGGCATGGGATTGAATTCAGCCTGCAGATCAGGGAGCGTGGAACCGCCAGTGCCATCACCCTTCGGATCACCGCCCTGCGCCATGAAGCCAGGGATCACGCGATGGAATTTCAGACCGTTGTAAAAGCCCTGCCGCGTCAGTTGCTTGATGCGTTCGACATGGTTGGGCGCGATGTCCGGGCGCAACTGAATACGCACGCGGCCACCGCTCGACAGATCAAGGTCCCACACATTCTGCGGATCGACCGGCACGGTCGCAGGCGGCAGCTTAGTCGCCGGGTCCTGCCCCAATGTTTTTGCATTCTGTTCGGCGCGGGCGGCAGCCTCTTCCTTCTTCATCTCTTCGGCCTTGCCGCCACCGCCGCCCTGGGCAAGCGCCACGCCGCCGGACGCATAGAGAGCGACAGTGATCGCCACGGTCTTGAACGCCGAACTGAAGCGCATGGATAAGCTTTCCCTGATATCTAAGCCTGGTGGCGAAGCTGCCCTGATAGCGCGCTCTTCGCGATTGGCAACTGAACGAAGGCTGAGCGGCCTTAACTAGCCGCCCTTCTGGCCGATCAATGCGACCCGGGCAACCACCTCATCCCGCACGCGGGGGCTGACGAACTTGTCGATCGGCCCGCCATAAAGGGCGATTTCCTTCACCAGGCGCGAGGCGATCGGCTGCAGCGAAACGTCGGCCATCAGGAACGCGGTTTCTACCCGATGATTGATTTGCCGATTCATGCCGGTGAGCTGATATTCATATTCAAAGTCGGTGACGCCCCGGATGCCGCGGATTACGACCTTGGCGCCCTGCGATTCGGCAAAGTCCATCAGAAGCGAGTTAAAGCCGGTCACGACGATATCCGCGTCGATATCGGCACATTCGCGGCGAACCATCTCCAGCCGTTCCTCGTCAGAGAACATGGGCGACTTAGCGATGTTGGTGGTGACCCCGATCACCAGCTTATCGACCAACTTCGCGCCGCGGCGGATGATGTCCATGTGCCCCAAAGTGATCGGGTCGAACGTGCCGGGATAGACCCCCACCCTCTGCCTGCTCATGCCTTACCGGTCCCTTTCCACGATATAGTCTGCGATCGCCCGCAGCAGATCGGCCTCCCCGCCGAACCCATGAAGATGCGCCTTGGCCTGGTCGACAAGCATCCGCGCCTGCTCGCGCGCGCGTTCGATACCAAGCAGAGAGACGAAGGTTTCCTTGCCCGCCGCCGCATCCTTGCCCAGCGCCTTGCCCGCGATGTCGGCATCACCTTCCACATCGAGCAAATCGTCCGCGATCTGAAAAGCCAGGCCGATGTCGCGCGCATAGCCGTGCAGACTGACACGCGCCTCGGGCGGGATGCGCGCCATGATGGCGGCGGCATCGACGCAAAAGCCGATGAGGGCCCCAGTCTTGAGCTGTTGAAGCCGTGTGACCGTGGCAAGGTCGAAACTCGCATTTTCCGCCACCAGATCCATCATCTGCCCGCCCGCCATGCCAGCCGGGCCGCTTGACAGGGCAAGCGCCTTCACCAACTCAACCCGGACGAAGGGATCGGGGTGCGTTTCCTCGTCAGCCAGCACTTCGAAGGCGAGGTCGTGCAAACAGTCGCCAGCAAGGATGGCGGTCGCCTCGTCAAACGCCTTGTGGATCGTCGGCTTGCCACGGCGCAGATCGTCATCATCCATTGCAGGCAGATCGTCGTGCACCAGCGAATAGACATGGATGCATTCCACCGCGAGCCCAACTCGCAGCACGGATTCGCGGGAGATATTGAACAGGTCGCCAGCCGCCTGGACGAGCAACGGCCGCAGTCGTTTGCCACCGCCTATCGCGGCATGGCGCATCGCCTCATAAAGGCGCGCGCGCGGATCGGCAGGGACGGACAGCAGCAGATCGAAGGCATGATCCACATCGGCGGCAACCGCAGCCGCGCGGGCAGCTATCAGCGCCTTGCCGGAGGCGACGCCCTCCATGACCGCCGCGCTCAATCGGCGCCGAACGGCTGTGCGCCAGTCACAGCGCCGGCGGGATCGATCGTCAGCTTCTGAATGCGGGCCTCCGCCGCCTGCAGCCGTTCAAGACAGCGCTTCCGCAATTCCTCACCCTGCGCATAGAGCGAGATGGATTCATCGAGCGGAACATCGCCGCTTTCCAGCCTGCGAACGATCGACTCGAGTGCGCGCAGCGCATCCTCAAACGACAATTGGGACAAATCGCCCTGCTCAGTCTTGCTGTCCTCGGCCATGTGTCCTGCATTGGCGGGGCCTGCAAGCCTGGTCAAGTCCGCACCGTGAAACGGGCATGATTCCTTCCCCTTGCGTCACGAAAACGCCATGAAAGACGTCAAGAGGCTGGCGGAATTTCGGCAGTTTTGCGTTGACGCTTGCACCGCCAAGTGCACATAGAAGGACCGCTATGAAATATTATCTCCCCCTGATTTCCGCCATGGCTCTCAGCCTCCTTTCCGCGTGCAACAATAATGACGAACCCGAAGTCGTGGGCGGCCCCGCCGACCCGATGGCCGAAAAGCTCGCAAATGCAGCGCCGATCGAACTGCCGCCTTCGGTGAAGGAAAGCCATCAATATCGCTGCAAGGACAACAGCCTCATTTTCGTCGATTTCATGAGCGACGACAAAACGGCCAACCTGCGCACTGAAAAGAATGGATCGCCCACGAAGCTGGTCGCAGCAGAGCCGGGGAAGCCCTTCACTGCCGACGGCGGCTACTCCGTCGAGGGCGGCGGCAAGCAGATCACCGCGACCCTGCCCGGCAAGAGCGCGCTTAGCTGCAAGGCCTGAGCCCTCCGCCTTTTCCCTTCGCGGGCCGGGCCTCCCCCTGGAGCGCCCGGCCCTTTTATATGTATCAGGAGCGAGCGAATTCAGGCTCGCCAGCCTCTACCGGATCGGGCCCGAAGCGATTGGGACCGCGCGTCCCGCTCATGATGAAGAAGACCAGCAGGACCAGGCTGCCGATCAGCGGAAAGAAGATGATGAGCAGCCAGAAGCCGCTGCGATCGCTGTCGTGCAAGCGGCGCACTGCGACTGCGAGCCAGGGGATGAGAATCGCCAGGCCAAACAGCCCAGTAAGTGGCCCGCCGCGGGTGCGGTAGCCGCTGTCGAACCACCAGGGGCCATGGCGCGCCCAATGTTCGGTGGTGCTGAGGCCGAGCAGCCCTTCAACGATGGCAATCGCAATAAAGCAGAGCAGCAGGAACAGGATGAACATCCAATATTCCTTCGGCCGCGACCGTCCGGAAAAGCGGGCGTAGCGGCGCAGCGGCAACAGCATCCATTCCATCGTCTGCGTCTCCCTGCCCGGGGGCTGAACGCATATAAATAGCATGTTTTCCCGACTTGCGCTGGCCAAGGATTGTCTATCCGCCGCGCCCCGGCTAAAGGCGCGCTCATGTCGACCGCAGCCACCCAGATCACCCCGGAAATCGTCGCCGAACATGGCCTTTCGCCGGAAGAATATGACCGCGTTCTGAACGCCCTCGGCCGAGAGCCGAATCTGACGGAACTCGGCATCTTCTCGGTCATGTGGTCGGAGCATTGCTCCTATAAATCCAGCCGCATTCACCTGAAGAAGCTGCCCACCGAGGGCCCACAGGTGATTTGCGGCCCCGGCGAAAATGCAGGCGTCGTCGATATCGGCGATGGGCAGGCGGCGATCTTCAAGATGGAGAGCCACAACCACCCCAGCTACATCGAACCCTATCAGGGCGCGGCAACGGGCGTGGGCGGCATCCTGCGCGACGTCTTCACCATGGGCGCGCGTCCGGTGGCGAACATGAACGCGCTGCGTTTCGGACGGCCTGATCATCCGAAGATGAAGCATCTCATCAGCGGCGTGGTGCATGGCATCGGCGGCTACGGCAATTGCGTGGGCGTACCGACCGTGGGCGGCGAGGTAAATTTCCACCCGGCCTATGACGGCAATATTCTCGTCAACGCAATGACCGTGGGCGTCGCGGACACCCACAAGATCTTTTATTCCGCGGCGTCGGGCATCGGCAATCCGATCGTCTATGTCGGGTCGAAGACCGGCCGGGATGGCATCCATGGCGCGACCATGGCCTCCGCAGACTTCGGCGATGATGCCGATGCCAAGCGCCCGACCGTGCAGGTCGGCGATCCGTTCACCGAGAAGCTGCTGATCGAAGCCTGCCTTGAACTCATGGCATCCGACGCGATCGTCGCCATCCAGGATATGGGCGCGGCGGGCCTTACCTCCTCTTCGGTGGAGATGGCATCGAAGGGCGGCGTGGGCATCCAACTCAACATGGATGACGTGCCGCAGCGCGAAACCGGCATGACGGCCTATGAAATGATGCTGTCGGAAAGCCAGGAGCGGATGCTCATGGTGCTCAAGCCCGGCCGCGAAGCCTTTGCCGAAGCCATTTTCCATAAATGGGAACTGGACTTCGCGGTGATCGGCCATGTGACGGATACCGGCCGCATGGTGCTGATTCACAAGGGCGAGACGGTGTGCGACATCCCGCTCGCGCCGCTGGCCGACGATGCGCCGCTCTACGACCGTCCGGCGATGCCGAAGGACGAATATAAGGCGTGGTCGGGCGTCAAGCCGCTGGGCCAGATCGCCGAAAGCGCGGACATTGGCGCGGATCTCATCAAGCTGATGGGTTCGCCAGACATCGCCTCACGCCGCTGGATCTGGGAGCAATATGACCACATGGTCGGCGCAGATACGGTGCAGCGCCCCGGTGGTGACGCAGCCGTCGTTCGCGTCCATGGCACGCAAAAGGGCATTGCGATCAGCACCGACTGTACGCCCCGCTATTGCTATGCCGACCCCTATGAAGGCGGCAAGCAGGCGATCGCGGAATGCTATCGCAACATCAGCGCCGTTGGCGCGACCCCGCTCGCCGTCACCAACTGTCTGAACTTCGCCAATCCGCAGCGGCCGGAAATCATGGCGCAGTTCACCGGCTGCCTTGAAGGCATGGGCGACGCCTGCCGCGCGCTCGACTTCCCGATCGTGTCGGGCAATGTCAGCCTCTACAATGAGTCCAAGGCGACTGGCGGTGGATCGGCGATCCTGCCCACCCCCGCGATCGGTGGCATTGGCCTCCTCCAGAATATCGACGTGATGGCGACCGTGGCCTTCAAGAATGAAGGCGACGCGATCTGGGTCATTGGCGGCGAGGGTTCACATCTGGGCCAGTCGATCTGGCTGCGTGAGATCGCCGGTCGGGAAGCGGGCGACGCGCCGAAGGTCGATCTCGCGGCGGAGCGTGCCAATGCCGAAGCGGTGCGGGCCCTGATCGCAGACGGCAAGGTCAATGCGGTGCATGACATTTCGGATGGCGGTCTGCTGGTCGCCGTGACGGAAATGGCGCTGGCCGGCAGCATCGGCGCCGAACTGAGCGTGCAACTGACGACCGCGAGCGCCTTTGGCGAGGACCAGGGCCGCTATGTCGTTGCGGCAGCACAGGGCGTCGAAATCCCCGGCGCTGTGCGGATCGGTACGGCCGGCGGTGACAAGGTGGCGGGCGTGGCGCTCGATGCGTTGCGCTCTGCGCATGAGGGCTTCTTCCCGGCTCTGATGGACGCAGAACTGTAAGGGGACCAACGCCGCCGTCATGCTGGACCAGGTTCGGCATGGCGGAATTCGTCAAACGTCTGGCCGGGTGATTCTGCCGAAGAGCAGTTGGTAAATGTCGTCGCCGCCCGCTTCGTCGAAGGCCGCCATCACTTGGCGCAAGTCTTTCGGAGCGAGGGGCTGCCTTCCCTCACTCGGTACCACCGCACCAATCCCCTTAAGGTGCCGCACCAGCCCCCGCGCGCTGCTGCTGGAAAGCAGAAATTCCTCGTCAAAAGCGAAGGCATCTTCATAGCGCGCCAATATCGTGCGAAGCTTTGCCAAGTCAGGATAGACCGGCACTCCAGCCACGTGCCCGCATTCCTCATGTGCCTGCCGCCACCGCGCAAAGCTCCCTTCCCCCATGGTCGAGAAGATCAGACTTCCGCCCGGCCGCAGCAGCCGGGTCAACCGCTCCAGCGCCTCTGGCAGATTATCGAACCACTGAAAGGCGAGGTTGGAGAGGATGAGGTCGAACCACTCCCCCTCGAAGGGAGGCGCTTCGCCATCCATGGTGAAAAACGTGCCCGCAACGAAGGCGCCTTTCGCCGTTCGCGCAAGCATGTCGGGTGAAAGGTCTGTGACAACCAGTTCCGCGCCGGGCCATCGCGCCTGGATGTGCCGCGTCAACAGACCGGTGCCGCACCCGATCTCCAAAATGCGCTCCACGCCTGTGGATTTCTGCCGCTGGGCCAGGTCGGCGACCAGCGCCGCAGCCGCACGTTGCGGCCCGGCATGGTCGTCATAATGATTTGCCGCCGCGCCGAAGGCATCGCTTATCCGTTGCTTGCGGCCGCTGTTCATGGCTAGTCGCATGACAGAGCGCTGCCCGCTTTGCCAGTATCTTTGAGGAACGCCCGCTGCATGACTGCTCCTTCGTCCCGTATTGCCGCCATGGACGTGCTGCGCGGCTGCGCGGTGATGGGCATATTGTGGATGAACATCACCGCCTTCGCCCTGCCGCAAACCGCCTATTTTAACCCGGCGGCGGTAGGACCACTGTCATGGGCCGACAAGCTGTTCTGGCTGGTCAGCTTCCTCTTCTTCGACGGCAAGATGCGCGCGCTGTTTTCCATGCTTTTCGGCGCATCGATGCTGCTGCTGATCGACCGTGAGGAGATGGCGGGCCGCAGCGGCCGCCGCGCCCAGATCATACGGGCGGCCTGGTTGTTCGTCTTCGGCCTCGCTCATTATCTGCTGCTCTGGTGGGGCGACATTTTGATGACCTATGCGGTGGTCGGGCTGGCCGCGTTAATGTTCATCCGGCAGGAGCCGCTCTCGCTGCTGAAATGGGCGTTCCTGTGCTTTCTCGCTCATTTTCTGATCTGCGCCGCCTTCATCGTCAGCCTTTATGGCTGGGCCCACGCCGCTGCTGCCCCGGGTGCGGCAGAGAGCATCCGCGAAGGCTTCGCGCAATTCACCGGCCCTTTCATCAATCCCGACGATCCCGCCATCCACCAGGAAATCGCGACCTATCGCAGCGGTTTCGGGGCGATCGTCGCGCATCATCTAAATCTTTATGCCAGCGAATGGTGGTGGACATTCCTGTTCACGGCTTTTGACACATTGGGCTTCATGCTGATGGGCATGGCCATGCTGAAGGGCGGGTTCCTCGCGGGACGGTGGGATGCGGAACAATATCGGCGCACTGCCCGGCACTGTTTTCTGATCGGCTTGCCGCCGATGGCGGCGCTCGCTGCGTGGCTTATGCTGCGTGATTTTCCAGCGCTTCCCGCCCTGGGCACGGCGCTCGCATGGTCCTTTCCTTTCCGGATTCCGCTGGCCGTCGGTTGGGCTGCGCTCATCTTGTGGGTGCTGGCGCTGAATAAGGAACGGCGCGTAATGATGGCGATCGCGCGCACAGGGCGGCTGGCGCTCAGCAACTATTTGGGCACCAGCCTAATCATGTGCGCTGTCTTTTACGGGTGGGGTCTGGGGCTTTTCGCGCAACTGCGCCCTGCCGAACTGCCGCTGCTGGTGATCTGCACATGGCTGGCCATGCTGGTCTGGTCCACCGCTTGGCTATCGCGATTCGCGGTCGGGCCGGCGGAGTGGCTGTGGCGCAGCGTCGCCCGAGGAAAAACGCAAAAGATTCGCAACAGCATCTGATATTCTATTGCGACCCATTATCATCTAGGCTATTTCTCGAGTCCAGGGAGAGCCTCATGGTCGTCTGTGTCTGTAATGCCATTCGCGAAAAGGATCTGAAGGAAGCCGTGCGCGGCGGTGCCGACACGCCCTGTAGCGCCTACGCCCGGCTGGGCCGTCGCCCCAAATGCGGTCAATGCGTTCCCTTCGCCCGCACGATCATTGCCGCTGAGCGAGCTACCGCCTGACACTATTGCGGATCAGCCGCAATCATATGACCCCGCCAATCGCAAAGCCGACGCAATAGCGAGCCGCAGAAATGGCGGATTTCCGAGGCTTTCGGATTAACATAGCGACGAAATAGGCTATAGTTACGGCTTCATTCCAATAAGCCGGAGCAATGCGCCATGAAGGGCGATTCCAAGGTCATCGATTATCTGAACGAGGTCCTCAAGAATGAGCTGACCGCGATCAACCAATATTTCCTGCACTATCGCATGCTCAATCATTGGGGCATCGAGAAGTTGGCCAAGTTCGAATATGAAGAATCCATCGATGAGATGAAGCACGCCGACAAGGTGGCTGAGCGCATCCTTTTCCTGGACGGCTTGCCCAATTTCCAGCTGCTCGGCCGGCTGAAAATCGGCGAGACGGTCGAAGAGGTTCTGAAGGCAGACCTTGAGCTGGAATATGAAGCGCTGCCGGTCCTCAAGGACGCCATCGCGCATTGCGAGACGGTACGCGACTATGTGAGCCGCGACCTGTTCCAGTCGATCCTCGAAAGCGAGGAGGAGCATGTCGATACGCTGGAAACCCAGTTCGAGATGATCGAACGCATGGGCATCCAGAATTATATCCAGCTGCAGAGCAAGGCAGCCGAAGATTGATCAGCCGGGCGGGGTAGCGCATCCGGCCGCGCCCCGCCCCTTCCATCAAATCAGCGAATCGAGCAAACCGATCAGCGGCAGGTCCGCTGGCGGCATTTCCAGCGCGTACATCTGGCTGGGCCTCACCCATTTCAACTCAGTCGCGTGTCGCGCTTCGGGCAGGCCCTGCCATTTGCGACAGACGTAGAGCAACAGGAGCAAATGCCGATCGCCCAGCGCTTCGCTGGCGAAAGCCGCTGGCGCGAGGCAACTGGCGTGGGTGCGGATGCCCAGTTCTTCCTCCAGTTCCCGAATCAAAGCGGATTCCGGCGTTTCATCCGTTTCCACCTTGCCGCCGGGAAATTCCCAAAGCCCGGCCATCGCCTTTCCCGGCGGGCGTTGCTGCAGCAGCACGCGCCCATCGGCATCGACCAGGGCAGCGGCGACCACCAGCAGCGGAGAAATTATCGTCATATCGATCCAGCAAAGGGGTTTGTTAACTCTGGCTCTTTTACAAGGCCAAGCGGGGCTGTCTGCAACAAATGGTGGTGGCATGCGCGGGTTGATCGAAAGCATATCCCGGTTGGGACTGCTGCAATGTCAGCGGGGGGCTACCGCAGTTGAATATGGGCTGATCCTGGCGCTGATCTGCCTCGCCATGATCGCTGCGCTGTCGAACGTCGCGAACAAGACGATCGGCATGTGGAACAATGTCGCGACGGAAGTTCTCGCGCATTAACCATCAATATCTGACACTTTCGGTGCTCTATTAAATCTTTGTCAACCTAACCCACATAAACCGTCCATTGCTGACCTAATTCGAAGCGGGGCGGCCGGGTAGTAATCGGGAACATACGTCAAGGAGACTTCAAATGCAGTTCGTGCGTAAGATGCTGAAGAACGAAAAGGGTGCAACGGCCATCGAATACGGCCTGATCGCGGCTCTGATCGCCGTCGCCGCCATCGGCGCGATGACCAGCCTCGGCGGCAAGCTGGGCAACACCTTCAACAATGTCGGCGGCAACCTGAAGTAAGGTCCACGTCATTGCGAAAGAAAGGCGGCGGAAGCAATTCCGCCGCCTTTTCTTTTGCATCTCCTCCCAAGCGAGGGCAGCCGCCGTCCGCTAAATGATGATCTTCACCCGCTGGCCGGGGCGCAGCACGCTTTGTGCAGTCAGGGAATTGAGTGTGAGGAAGCGATCCAACTGATAATTGGGATAGGCCATGCGCTGGCTGAGTGACTGTACGGTGTCGCCGGACTTGACGGTGACGACGCTGATGCGCCGCGGCTTGATTGCGGCAGCTTCCTGCGGCGAGAGGCGCTGAACGGACTGCACCATAGAGGAAAAGGGGCCGATGCCCTGCCCTGCCGCAGTCAGCAGGAGAAAATGATAGGCCTTCCCGCCGCCGAAATCATAGGCGAACACTGTCGCATCAACTTGGCTCGACTGGGTACTCGCCCGGATCGTGCGCCAGGCTGCAGGGATGCCATTTACAGTAGTGCGCCGCACTTCCCCTTCGGGCACGCGGCTGTTGCTGCCGCCCAGCTTGGCAAAGACGGAATTGATATAGGCAGATAAATCCCCTGAATAGGAGGCGCCGCCAAACTGTGCCTGCCCGCCTGATCCCGACACGGACACAGCGTCAGCGGCATTTTCCATGCCGAAGCCGGAAGGTGCGGTGAAGGACAGGCGCAGGTCGGGATGACGGAAACGGCTTCCCTCGATGACGCCCTGTCGCGGGTCGTCGCCATAGAGCACGCCATCCAGCGCCGTCAGAAACGCTTCCTTGTTACGTGCGCCGGAAGTCCCCCTCTGCCCTGCGGCATTACGCGCGGCGCGGCCGACGCGGGACCCGGGGTCAGGGTGCGTGCTCGCCCACTCTGGCACCGAACGGGCATTGCCCGTCACGCGCGCATCTAGACTGCTTTGAGCGGCGAGGGACGCGAGCATGGTCGAAAGAGCGCGCGGGTCATAACCGCCGGCCGCAAGGTAGCGGATGCCGAGATCATCTGCCTCATATTCCTGTGAACGGGAGAATTTGAGCGTCAGCAACTGACTGCCCGTACCGATTCCCTTCTGCAGCAGCCCCGCGAAAGACGAATCGCCGAGCAAAGCGCCAGTCAGCACCTGTAGCAGCGTGCCGCCGATCGCGTTGCGCTGCGCCGCCTGCTGCCGCCGCTGTCCATGCTGGGCCGCCACATGGCCTATTTCATGACCCAGCACGCCCGCCAGTTCCGCCTCGTCATTCATCAGCGCCATGAGCTGGCGCGTCACATAGACATAGCCGCCCGGGATCGCGAAGGCGTTATTGACCGGTGAGTTCAGCAGAGTGACCGTGAAGTCGCTCTGCGCATTGGAGAGGCCGGACTGCACCGCAATGCGGCGGCCAACCGTCTCCACATATTTCGCCTGAGGCCCGGCATAAGCCCCGCCAAATTCATTGAGCAGTTGCGGATGCTGTTTCGCTCCGCTCGCCTTGTCCTGCGCGCTGATCGATGAGACTGTCCGGATCGCACGCTGCTGACCCAGCACCGCCGGCGCGGCAAGAGCGGCGGCCATGCCCGTCGCGCCGCAAATCCATGCAATTCCCTTGTTCATGCCTCCTCCCACATGCTCAGCCTGTTACCAGCACGTAACGAGATTGGCAGGCGCATGTTCCCAACGGCCGGGAAGTTCAGGCTCCGATCGCGAGGAACTTGTCGGCGCGGTCAGTCCGCAGGTCTTGGGGGCTGAGGCCGGTGAGCAAGTCCAGTTCTTCACCAATCGCCGCACCCAGATTGGCGATTGCCTGCACCGGCTCACGATGCGCGCCACCGGTGGGTTCGGGCACGATCCGATCGATGACGCCCAGCCCCTTCAGATGCTGCGCCGTCACCTGCATGGCCGTGGCGGCATCGCTCGCCTTGTCGGCCGTCCGCCAGAGAATGGATGCGCAGCCTTCGGGCGAGATGACCGAATAGACCGCATGTTCGAACATCAACACGCGGTTCGCCGCCGCCAGCGCGACCGCGCCGCCAGAACCACCTTCGCCCACCACGGCCGCGACCATTGGCACGCCCAGGGCAAGGCACTGCTCGGTTGAGCGGGCAATAGCTTCCGCCTGGCCGCGCTCCTCGGCCTGCACGCCGGGGAACGCTCCGGATGTATCGACCAAAGTCACCACCGGCAGGCCGAAACGGTCCGCCAACTGCATCAGGCGGATGGCTTTGCGATAGCCTTCGGGCTTGGCCATGCCGAAATTGTGACGGACGCGGCTGGCGGTGTCGTCGCCCTTTTCATGGCCGATCACCATGATGCGCCGTTCGCCCAGCGTCGCCAGACCACCGATGATCGCCTGGTCGTCGGAAAAGGCGCGGTCACCGGCCAGCGGCATGAAATTGTCAAACATGCCCGCCACATAGTCCTTGAAATGCGGGCGGTCGGGATGGCGCGCAACCTGCGTCTTCTGCCAAGGCGTCAGCTTGGCATAGGTGTCCACCAGCATCTTGGCGGCGCGCTGCTCGAGCTTGTCGATCTCGCCGCCGATGTCGATATCGCCAGCGCTGGCCGTCGCGCGCAATTCGATGACGCGCGCCTCAAGCTCAGCGATAGGCTTTTCAAATTCCAGAAAGCTAACCATGGGCGACGGCGTTAGGGCGCAGATGCCTCGTCGTCAACGAAACGATGGCGCATCGTTGCCAGTGGATGGCGGCTGTTGACCAGTTCGACCAGCCTGCGGCTATCGACATGGGTGTAGATTTGCGTTGTCCCGATATCGGCATGCCCCAGCATGGACTGGAGCGCGCGCAGATCCGCCCCGCCTTCCAGCAAATGGGAGGCGAAGGCGTGCCGTAACACATGGGGGCTCACCCGTTCCGGCGCGATGCCTGCCGCCGCGGCGAGTTGCTTCACCATCTGATACAGGCGGATGCGACTGACATGGCTCTTGCCCGACGGGAAAAGCCAGGGACTGTCGGCGGGCACATGGGCAAGCCAGGCGGCGACGGCCGCCCGTGCGCGATCGGAAATGGGCACCAGCCTTTCCCGCGCACCCTTGCCTTTCAGGATGAGGAACGGCCGGTCGGCGGCCAGCGCACGACGCGGCAAGGACATCAGTTCGGTGGCTCGTAGGCCCGACCCATAAAGCAGTTCGATGAGCGCAGAGAGTCGCAGGTCGAGAGGCGCGGGATGCTCCACGGCCAACTTTTGTTCGATCAGGGCGAAGAGGGAATCGACTTCCTGCGCCGACAATATCTTGGGTAGCGGCCGCCGCGTCACAGGGCGCGGCAGTGCGGAAGATGGATTGTCCGCCCTTAGTCCTTCTTCCTCCAGAAAGCCGTAAAAGGCCCGAAGCGCCGAAGCCTTCCGCGCGACCGAGGAAGCGGCGAGTTCCGCCCATGCGGCCGCCAGCCCGGCGATCGCATCCTTCGTCGCCAGGGACAGACCGTTCAGCAGGCTTCCCGCACCCTCCAGATCGGCGCGATAGGCGAGCAAGGTGTTGCGCGATGCCCCTCGCTCGGCTGCCATCATCTCCAGAAAGCGATCGATGAGAGCGGCATCTTCTCCCATGGGCGTCAGGTCCGGCTGATTGCCTCCGCCGCGATCATGCGCGCTTCGGGATCGAGCCCGACCTGGTGCAGCGCCGCGACGATATGATAAAGATGCGTCGGTGGTAGGCGCGCCCAATCGGCAGTCTGCATGCCGACCGCCGCCAGCAACGCCACGGTCGCCTTTTCCCCACGCGAAGCAGCTTGGCCAATTGCTCGCGCCCAGCGGCTGTTGGCAGCGAGATTGAGCCCATTATCTTGCGCCAGCGATGCGACCGCCTGCGCATTGAGGCGGGCTAGACCGGCTAGACCGGCGATCAGCATCTGCCCTCTCCGGCCGCCAGCTTCTTCCGTGAAGGACGATACGCGTCCCTCGCTGATATCGACGACAGCGCTCGGCGCGCCGACCGCGAGCAGCGCCCATAGATCCCCCGCACCGTCGCCTTCGGCCTGACGCGCCACTCCGCTCCAGCGGACAGCGCTACGATCATAGCCCGCCGTCAACATGGCGGCGATGAGATTGGCGGCGTCGCGCGCCTCGACGGCGGTGATCGGCAAGGCTGCGGCAGCACGCGCGGTGGCGATCAATCCGACAAAATCAGGCCTGGCATTGTCGCGCCAAATGGTGCGCATCGCCTGCAACCGTTCTTCGGCCGACGGGCCCCGATAGGCGGTTCGCAGAGCTTCGATCCGGTCGGCGACCTCCGGAGCGGCATCGCCATCCGCACCAAGCTGGCTGTAGAAGCCGACCAGCGCCTTGTTCGAAAAGACACCCAGCCGCGCTGCAGCCTCAGCCCCCGGCAAGCGGCGAACCGCGCTCAACGCAGGCGCGCGCGCCTCCCACGCCCGTACATGCTGACCGGCGGTCGCGTAGAGCGGCTCGGGGATTTCGACGTTGAGGGCGGTCGCCAAGCCAAAGCGCCATGCCGTCAGCCGATCGACCGCGTCCCATTCGATCTTCACCGACCGCCGGGCATTGAAGCCGGTGCCGACGACCTTCTCCGCAAGTCGATAGTCGATGCCGCGAACCACCCCTCGCCGCTGCGCCTGATTGAGCGCAGCGCTGGACGAGCCCTGATCCCCGGACAAAGCAGGGCAGATGGCCCGGGTCATATCCCAGCCCGGCTCTTTGCTGTAGCGCAGCGCGCCGGCCGAAAGAGGACAAAGGCCGGCCGGGTCCGCCGTCGCAAGGTAGGTTTGCATCGCCACCGCATAGAGACGGGGCGTAAATTGATCGGAATCGACGCTTTGCACCAACAGGCGCGCGCTGTCGGCCTCGCCCATGCGAAGCAACAGCCATGCGCGCTCGGCTACCCAATCCGCGCCATTGATGTCACGCGGCGTGTCTGTGGCGGACAACAGAGCGCGGCGCAGCAGGATGGAGGCCCAGCGCGACGTGATTGGCGCGCGCGTTTCCTTCATCAGAGTTGCAAGAAAAAGACCTGATCGGCCACCAAAGGCGTCAGATCCGAAGCCGAGTTGCTCCGGCTTCAGCGGGCCTACGCGGTCCAGCGACCTATGCGCATCTTCGGGCAGGTCATATTTCTGCTTCTGCGCCGCCAGCTCTTCTTCGGACAGAGCCTCATCCGCCGCATTCATCACCGCATTGTCAGCCGGAGCCTCGACGCTCGGCGGCAATGGCTGGATCATCGGCGTAGGGCTGGCCGGACCCGTTGGCCGGGCAGGCTGCGGCCCGGAGGAAGGCGGCGCTTCGGGCGCTTCGCCGAAACCCGGCGGCAGGAGCGATTCCGGAGCTTCCTGCGCGATCACCGGCAGCGCGAGAGCGAGCGTGAGCGTACCCAGCGCCCATTTCGCATTCACCCGGCTTTGACGCATAATTTTATTTGCCCAGCTTTTCGGCGGGAATGGCTTTTTCCACGCGCTGCTGCGGGCGTTCCCCGCCGCGCGACCATAGCAGCGCGACCAGGCCGATAAGCAGGACGATCAGGATGATGGGAATGATGGGAAGGCGCGACCCCCGACGGCGTGAACTGCTATCGAAGGTGCTGAAGGAACGATTGCTTCTCATGGATCCTTGTGCGGCCGAGCCGGAAAGTTGAGGAAAGATGCGATTTGCCTCTGCGACGGGGGGATGTATAGCCCCCTCCGCCATGCAGCGAAACAGCAAATCCGTGTCCCCTCAGTCTAAGCGCGGCCCGATCGTCCTGATCGGCATGATGGGCGTGGGAAAATCGACCGTCGGACGGCGGCTCGCGGCGCGCCTCGGCCTTGCGTTCGTGGACGCTGACGAGGAGATCGAAAGGGCTGCGGGCATGACGATCACCGAAATGTTCGGACGCTATGGCGAATCCTATTTCCGCAATGGCGAGCGGCGCGTAATCGCCCGACTGCTGGATGATGAGCCCAAGGTGATCGCGACCGGCGGCGGCGCTTTCATGCAGGAAGAGACGCGCACGTTGATCCTGGAGCGGGCGACGGCCGTGTGGTTGGACGCCGACATCGACACATTGGTCGATCGCGTCTCCAGGCGAGAGGGTCGTCCCCTACTGAAAGGCAAGGACCCGCGCGTAGTGCTGACCGAACTCGCCGCCGCGCGCAATCCTTTCTACGCACTCGCCCCCATTCATGTGAAGAGCATCGCCGCGCCCCATGAAGTGGCGGTCGAGCGCATCCTGGAGAAACTGGTCGCATGGCATTAGTCCGCGTCGCGCTGGATGCGCGCAGTTACGATATCGTCATCGAACAGGATGCGCTGGGCCGGGCCGGTGAGCACCTGGCGCGATATGCGCGCAACGGGCGGCTGGTGGTGGTGACCGACGCGAATGTGGCGAAGGCGCAGCTGCCGCGCCTGGAGGGCGCATTGCGCGCCGTCGGGATCGCTGTAGAGCCGATCATCCTGCCAGCGGGTGAACAGACGAAGAGCTGGCGGCATCTGGAGCAACTGCTCGACCAGTTGCTGACGCTGGAAGTCGAGCGCGGCGATCATGTCGTGGCGCTCGGCGGTGGCGTCATCGGCGATTTGGTGGGTTTTGCTGCTTCAATCCTGAAGCGTGGCTGTCACTTCATACAACTGCCCACCACCCTGCTTGCCCAGGTTGATAGTTCGGTGGGCGGCAAGACAGCGATCAACGCCCGCGCGGGCAAGAACCTGGTCGGCAGCTTTTACCAGCCCAGCCTCGTGCTGATCGATCCATCGACGCTCGACAGTCTGCCGCGGCGGGAGACGCGAGCGGGCTATGCCGAAGTCGTTAAATATGGACTGATCGACGATCCGGACTTTTTCGCCTGGTGCGAGACTGAAGGCGCGCGCCTGCTGGCAGGTGACCGCGCCGCACGGGAATTTGCGATCGAACGCAGCGTGCAGGCAAAGGCGGCGATCGTCGCCGATGACGAGCGAGAGACGTCCGGACGCCGCGCCCTGCTCAACCTCGGCCACACCTTCGGTCACGCGCTGGAGGCCGACACCGGCTTTTCCGACAGGCTTCTGCACGGAGAAGGCGTTGCGGCCGGAATGGCTCTCGCCTTCCGCTATTCGGCACGCCTCGGGCTCTGTGCTCCCGACGATGCCGAGCGGGTGACGGAACATTTGAAAGCCGTGGGCCTGCCCTACGACCTCGCCAGCGCTCATGTCACAGGTGATGGCGCAGCACTGGTCGCGCATATGCTGCATGACAAGAAGATGGCGGCGGGCACGCTGCCCTTCCTGCTTGCACGAGGCATCGGACAGACGTTCCTGTCGAAGGATGTCGTGCTGGCGGATGTGGCCGCGTTTCTGGATGAAGATCGGGCGGGCTGACAGCGGCGGTTCACTCCGGAGAACCTGAGGCTTTCCCGCTCATCCGTTCGCTTCAAGCGAAGTCGAGAAGCGGCACGCGCTAACCGACGTTCTCACCTGACCTCCAACATTGCGCTTCCTGCAAACAAAAAGGGCGCCCCGGAGGGCGCCCTTCTCATTCGTCCGTCGAACGGAGCGATTACTTCTTCAGCGTCAGGCCGCCGAAACGCTTGTTGAAGCGCGCCACCTGGCCGCCCTGCTCCAGCTGACGCTGACCACCCGTCCAGGCCGGGTGCGACTTGGGATCGATGTCGAGAGCCAGCGTGTCGCCTTCCTTGCCCCAGGTCGAGCGGGTACGGAAGGTGGTGCCGTCGGTCATCTGGACGGTGATGAAGTGGTAATCGGGATGCGTATCGGCCTTCATGAATCTGCTCCGTCGATGGGCCGGTTTCCGACCGGCCATGGATGCGAAAAATAGCGAAGGCGCGCGGTTACATGGGATTTCCCACGAACGCAAGCCTTCTCATCGGCGCAACCTTCGCCTCCGTTCGGGATGAGCTTGTCGAAGCTCATCCACCTTCGTTCAAGACGTGCCCTTCGACAAGCTCAGGGCGAACAGAGGTGGGTTGATGCCCGTTCCATGTGAGGACCCCAAACTGACGGCTCGGGTCAATCCACCGGCGGGTCGGCGATCATCGCGACGAAATTCGCTTCGGCACAAAGCTTGCCATCCACCGAAGCCTTGCCGAGGAACTTGCAGACGCGCCCCCGAATCTGAAGCAGTTCGACATGAAGGTCGAGCAGGCAACCCGGCTCCACCGGATTGCGGAACTTCGCCCCGTCGATGCTCATGAAATAGACGAGCTTGCCCGAGCCACGAAGATCGAGCGTCTCGACCGTCAGCACGCCCGCGGCCTGCGCCATCGCCTCGACGATCAGCACGCCCGGCATGATCGGCCGTCCAGGGAAATGTCCCTGGAAAAAGGACTCGTTGATCGACACGGCCTTGACCGCGTGGATCTTCTCATTGGGTATGAGAGCAACCACGCGATCGACGAGCAGCATCGGATAGCGGTGCGGCAGCGCCGCCATGATCCCACGAATATCGATGGAACCAGTGGCGGCGGGTGCCGCGTCAACTTCCCCCGTCATCGGCTGCTATCAGCGCGAAGTCGGCTGCTGCGACGGGTTGGCGGGAGCCGCGGCGGCAGGCACCGGGGCCTGACCCCGGGCACCACCGGGCTGCCAGCCAGCGGGCGGCGTGATGCCTACGCTGGGCACCAGCGCGTTGAGTTCGGTCACGACCTGCTGAGTGATATCGACGGTCGGCTGATAGGATACGGTAGCATCCGGCGCGAGGATCAGATCCACCTTCGACTTTGTCATGGCGGACTTGAGCGCGTCGGACAGCTTGGCCGAAATCTGCTCTTCGACATAGGCGTTGGCGAGCGCGATCGGCTGACCCAGCCGCTGCAGTTCGGCCTGGCCGTTCTGGCCAGCCTTTTGATAGGCGTCATATTGCGTTTGGATAGCCGGGGTCGGCTTGCCGCCAGCCGCCTTCATCGCGGCTTCCAGGGCCGTGCCCTTCGCCTTCAGGTCGGCATCGATCGCGTTCTTGCGAGCGGTGAAGCTGTCGATCTGTGCCTTGTAAGTGGTCTGGATCTGCGTCCGCGCAGTCGTGTAGGCCGAACTGGTAGCGACGGCGCGCTGCAGATCGACGACAGCGATGCCGGTCTTGGACTGAGCGGCAGCAGGCGCGCTGGTCAGCACGATGGCAGTCATGGGCGCAAGAGCGAGCGCCGCAGCCTTGATAATCGTCTTCATTAGAATTGAGTCCCTACGTTGAAGCTGATGAGCTGAGTGTCGTCCCCTGGTTCCTTGAGCAGGGCCTTGGCGATGTCGATGCGGAACGGCCCGAAAGGCGAGTTCCAGTTGATGCCAAACCCCACGGAAACACGCGGCTTGAGCGTGTCGCCGAGATATACTTCCTCAAATCCGGTGCCATCCAGATAGGCGGCGTCAAAACCCGTTGGTGGAGCATTACAATTACCCAGCGACGCTGCGCGAACGGTGCTCGCGCTGCCCGTGGTGCCTGTTTGAGGAGTTACGGAGCAGTAGCCGGGGAAGTTCGTGGGGATCGGATCGCGCAATCCCGCGACAGCACCAGCATCTACGAAAATAGAAGGACGCAATCCCATTTCACGGGCGCCCGAACCAAGCGGAATTTCGACTTCTGCGCGAGCAAGATAGTAGATTCTACCACCCAGCGCGTCATCCCTGACATTGTTGTCGCCAGTACTGCGAATGAAGCTGCCCGCGTTGTCCGGATCTTCCACTAGGTAGAAACGCTTCACACGCGGCCCGATACCGCGGATATCAAAGCCGCGAATCTGCGGATTGCCCAGGAAGAAGCGATCGGTCAGGCGGACTTTGTCCACCAACTCGCCGGAGGCGTCGCGACGCTCACCTTCAAGGCTGTGGATATAGCCACCTTCCGCAGACAGCGAGAAGATGAAGCCCCCGCCCAAAGGCCAGTATTTCGATCCGTTTAGACGCGTGCGGATATATTTGACGCTGCCGCCTAGGCCAGCGAAGTCCTGGCTGACCACGACATTATGCCCACGCGTTGGACGGATGCGATTATCACGATTATCGTAGATCAGCGAGTAGCCGAGCGAGGATGTCGTCCGCTTTCCAATGGCGTCGCACAAATAGCGCCCAGCCAGGATCGGATCGCAAACCCCATTGGTGTAGTAGGTGTCCTTATCCAGGCTCACATCATCCAGGTTGAGGCTGTAGCGCAGCGCCAACGACATATATTCCGTGATCGGCACGCCAGCCCGGATCTGGAAGCCGGTCGTGGTCTGCTTGTAGGTTGTGTCACGATCGTTATTGTTCAGATAACGGAAGCTGTTGAGGTCGCGGCGATAGATGTCGCCGCCCAGCGCGATATTCTTGTCCATGAAATAGGGCTCGGTGAAGCCCAGTTCAACGGACTTGGAATAGCTGGAATAGTTGACGCTCGCCCGCAGTTCCTGTCCCTTGCCCCGGAAGTTGCGCTGGGTAATCGACGCCGCGACGATGAAGCGCTCAAGCGAAGAGAAGCCGGCCGACAGCGACAGTTCACCGGTCGATTTTTCCTGGACATTGGTTTCCAGCACGATGCGGTCGGGCGCGGACCCGGGCTTCTGTTCGATATCCAGCTTTTCCTGGAAGAAGCCTAGCGAGTTGATGCGGTCCTTCGAACGCTTGACGAGGAAGCTGTTGAACGCGTCGCCTTCCGCCAGACGGAATTCGCGGCGAACCACCTTATCCTGCGTCAGCGTATTGCCGTTGATATCGACGCGTTCGACATAGACGCGCGGCGCATTGGCGATGCGGAAATTAATCCCCATCGTCAGGCTGTCCTTGTCGCGATTGAAGTCCGGCTGCACTTCCGCAAAGGCATAGCCGAACAGGCCCGCCGTCTCGCTCAACGTATCGACCGTGTCCTCGACCTGCTTGGCGTTGTACCAATCGCCCTTCTTCATCGGCAGCGTCTTGGTGAGCGACGCGCTCGACAGGTCACGAATGTCGGACTCGACCTTTACGTCGCCGAACTTGTAGCGCTTTCCTTCCTCGACCACATAGGTGATGATGAAGTCCTGCTTGTCGGGCGTGAGTTCCGCGACTGCCGAAATCACACGGAAGTCCGCATAGCCTTCGGTCAGGTAGAATTGGCGCAGCTTCTGCTGGTCATAGGCCAGGCGATCCGGGTCATAGCTGGTGCCCGAGGAGAAAACGCGGAACCACCGCGACTGCTTCGTCACCATCTGGCTGCGCAGTTCGCCGTCGCTGAACTTGTCATTGCCGATCACGTTGATCTGGCGGACCTTGGACTTGGGCCCTTCCGAAATTTCAAAGACGATATCGACGCGGTTCTGGTCGAGCTGAACCATCTTCGGCTCGACGGTCGCGGCGAATCGACCTTGGCGGCGATAAAGCTCGATGATGCGGGCGACGTCGGCACGGACCTTAGACCGCGTATATATCTGGCGCGGGGCGAGCCTGATTTCCGGCCGGATCTTGTCTTCCTTCAGCCGCTTGTTGCCTTCCAGCACGATGCGGTTGATGACCGGATTTTCCTTCACCTCGATGGTGAGCGCGCCATTGTCATTGCGGATCTGAACATCCGCGAACAGCTCCGTCTCGTAAAGGTCGCGCAGGGCCTGATCGAGAGATTCCTGGGTAAAGGGCTGACCAATGCGCAGCTTGGTGTAGGACAGGACCGTGTCGGGCTCCAAGCGCTGCTGGCCCACGACATTGATGCTACGGACTGTGCCCGCGGTCGGCAGCGCAGCAGCAGGAGCGGGCGCTGCCGGGACGGCGGCTTCCTGCGCCAGCACGGGAACCGCAGACAGGCCGCCGAACATCGTCGTTGCCAGAAGGGCCGCGACAACCGGGCGCTGTCTCTTGCTGCTCATCATCGCTGTCACCCGCTCTACCCTTTTACAAAAAAGCAAATCTTCGTTCACGCCGGGAAAGACGACGCTAAATCGCGTCTCCCTGCCCGATACGGCTTAGCCGATCAAGCCGGACAGGCGTTCCCAGAGACCGAAAGAAGATAAATCGTTGAAAGTAACCAGCATCATCATGGCCAGGAGCACCGCCAGGCCCGAACGATAAGCCCATTCCTGCACGCGCGGACTGACCGGCCTGCGCTGCACTGCCTCCACCCCGTAAAATAAAAGATGCCCGCCATCGAGCATGGGGATTGGCAACAGGTTGATGAACCCCAAGTTAATCGAAATGAGCGCCATGAAGAAGACGAAGCTTTCGATGCCCAGCGTCGCCGCCTGACCCGAAACCTCGGCAATCTTGAGCGGCCCGCCAAGTTCCTTCACCGAGCGGCCGCCGCCCAATATCTGGCCCAGCGTCTCCACCATAGTGCGGATGATCTGGCCCGTCTGCTTGATAGCGACGATGGGCGCGCGCCAGAGCGCGACCGGCTCAACCACGGGCTCCCCCGGAGCGATACCCAGCCGACCGATCCGGTAGCTGTTCCCAAAGCCGTCTCGCTCCTGCACCGCGCCGACGTGGCCCTGCTTCTCGATACTTCTGCCTGCGCGTTCGATCAGGATCTTCACCGGCTCATCGGGACGGATCTGCGCATAGAGCCGGATATCGTCGAATGTCGCCACTTCCCGGCCGTTGAGCGAGACGATGCGGTCGCCTGGCTGAATCCCCGCCGCAGCGGCCGCGCTGCCCGGCTGAACCTGACCGGCTACCGCTGGCGTGCGGCTTTCCCCATGGGCGAAGGCGAAGGCGGCAAGGATCAAGATAGCGAAGAGGAAGTTGATGAACGGCCCCGCCGCCACGATTGCCGCCCGCTGCCACAGCGGCTTGGCGGGGAAGCTTTCCGCACGCTCGGCGGCAGGAAGCTGCAGCCAGGCCGGATCGGTCTGGCTGGAGGCGTTCATATCACCCTTGAAACGGACATAGCCTCCCAGCGGCAGCGCGCCGATCCGCCAGCGTGTGCCGCGGCGGTCCACCCATGCGGCGATTTCCGGACCGAAGCCGATCGAAAAAGCCTCCGCCTTCACCCCGCACCAGCGGCCAACCAGATAGTGGCCCAGCTCATGCACGAAAACGAGCGGTCCGATGACCGCTACAAAGGCTAGGACGGTCAACAGAAAACCGGGGTTCTGGATCAAGCAGTCAATCTTTCCATCACATGTCGCGCCATGCTTCGCGCCTGCGCATCCGCTTCCAGCACATCGTCGATCCCGCTTGGCACAGGCGCGCTATAGCGGTTCAGAACGTCCTCCACAATCATGGCGATATCAAGGAAGCCGATGGCACCTTTAAGGAAGGCCGCGACGGCCACTTCATTGGCGGCATTGAGAATCGCCGGAGCCGCGCCACCTGCTTCCGCGGTGTGCCGCGCCAGACGAAGTGCCGGGAAGCGATCTTCGTCCGGAGCCTCAAAGTCCAGCCGTCCCGCCTGCGCGAGGTTCAGCGGCTGACACGGCGTCTCCATCCGCTTGGGCCAGGCAAGCGCGCTCGCAATGGGGATGCGCATGTCAGGCGATCCAAGCTGAGCTAAGGTCGAACGGTCCCGATATTCGACCATGCTGTGAATAATCGATTGGGGGTGGACCAATATCTCGATCCGGTCGAGCCCGACGGGGAAGAGATGAGCTGCCTCGATCAGCTCCAGCCCCTTGTTCATCATAGTCGCGCTATCGACGCTGATCTTCGCGCCCATCGACCAATTGGGATGCGCCACCGCCTGAGCAGGCGTGATGTCGCGCATCTCTTCCCGGCTGCGGGTGCGGAAGGGACCGCCGCTCGCGGTCAAAATAATCCTTGCCACATCTTCCAAGCGGCTTCCGGCAAGGCACTGGAAAATAGCATTATGTTCGCTATCGACCGGCAGCAGCGTCGCGCCCGAATGCTCCACCGCATCCATCATGAGCGCGCCTGCCGAAACCAGCGACTCCTTGTTGGCGAGCGCAACCGTGCCGCCTGCCTTCAACGCCGCCATTGTAGGGCGCAGGCCCGCACAGCCAACGATCGCCGCCATGCTCCAGTCCGCGCCAGCCTCAGCCGCTTCCACTAGAGCCCCTTCGCCCGCGGCAGCTATAACGCCCGATCCTTCAAGCGCGGCCTTGAGTGCGTCATAGCGCGCTTCATCCCCGATCACCGCCATGCGCGCGCCGAACTGGCGCGCCAGCGCGGCCAGGCCATCGACGTCACTGTGGGCGGTGAGCGCGACGACTTCAAATGCGCCGGGGTCGCGCTGAATGAGGTCGAGCGTCGACATGCCGACAGAGCCGGTCGCGCCGAAGATTGAAACTTTACGCATCAGGAAAATACCAGAAAAAGATAGAGGAGCGCCGCCAATGGAGCGGCGGTGGCAACGCCATCCAGGCGGTCCATCACCCCGCCATGGCCGGGTAGCAGGCTCCCGCTGTCCTTGACCCCCGCGCGCCGCTTCATCGCGCTTTCAAGCAGGTCGCCAAGCTGGGCCGCCACCGCCAGCAGCCCGCTCGCGGCGGCAAGCTGGATCGGCAGGCCCGCGAACCGGTGCAGCACAAAGCCGAGGACCAGCGCGGCAAGCACGCCGCCGCCCAGTCCAGCCCAGGTCTTGGACGGGCTGACCCGGGGAGCCAGCTTGGGGCCGCCGATCGCGCGCCCCGAGAAATAAGCCCCAATGTCCGTCGCCCAGACGAGCGCCAGCGCCCAGAAGGCCAGCAGCAGGCCGAAATTGTCCGGCTCTTGCTGCCGCAGGAAGATGAGCGCCATCACCGGCACGCACACGTAAAAGACGCCCATCGCCAGCCGCAGCGAGCGCGTAATCAATGCAACGAAGAAAAAGGCCGCCACCATAAGCGTGAAGGCTGTCCAGGACACTCCAGCCGCCAACGGACAAAGCAGCGCCAGCGGGACGGATACGGCAAACATCGACAAGCGCCGGTGCTCAGGCGTCGCTCCCGCCAGGTCAGCCCACTCCCCCTGCATCAGCACGCCCGCGATAACGAGCAACAGCCAGAAGAAAAATCCGCCGAAATAGAGTCCCGCCGAAGCCAGAAATACAAGGAGAATGCCGACGATCGTGCGGGTACGAAGCTCGCTCGACATAGATCACAGCCCGCCGAAACGGCGGTCCCTCAAGCGGAAGGCATCAAGGGCCTCGGCAAGCGCCCCCGCATCAAAATCGGGCCAGAGCGTATCGGTGAAATAGAGTTCGGCATAGGCCGCCTGCCACAGCATGAAGTTGCTGAGCCGCTGCTCTCCCGAGGTCCGGATCAAAAGGTCGAGCGGCGGCAGGCCGACAGTATCGAGGCCCGCTTCCACATCGCCGATGCCGATTGCATCCGGGTCGATTTCGCCCGCCTGAACACGCTGAACGATGCTTTGCGCCGCCCGCACCAGTTCGTCCTGCGCGCCATAATTGAGTGCGATGGCGATGATCGGCCCAGTATTGGCCGCGGTCCGCGCCACCGCCCGTTCGATGAGATCGACGAGCGCGGGATCAAGCGCCTGATAATTGCCGATGACGCGCAGCCGGACACCGTTCGCGTGAAATTCGTCCAGGTCGGATTCGATAAAGCGCCGCAGCAACCCCATGAGGTCTGCCACCTCGCTCGCGGGCCGCTTCCAATTTTCAGAGGAAAAGGCGTAGAGCGTCAGGCACTCCAATCCCAACTCGCGCGCCGCGCGCGAAACCCGGCGCACAGCCTCCACGCCAGCGCGATGTCCGGCGATGCGGGGCAGGAACCGCTTCTTCGCCCATCGGCCATTGCCATCCATGATGATGGCGACATGACGCGCGCCATGACCGGACGCATCGCCATGGGCGAGGTCGGACTGGGCTTGGCTTGCCATCAGAAGTGCGCGCGAGCGGTGGACACGGGGCGGAGCGTCCCGGCTCAGTGGCCGAGAATTTCCTTCTCCTTGGCGGCCGTCACCGCATCGATATCGGCGATGGTGCTGTCGGTCAGCTTCTGCACCTCGGTTTCGAGGCGCTTGCGCTCATCCTCGCTGATCTCACCCTTCTTTTCGTCGGTCTTGAGATGGTCCATGCCGTCGCGGCGGACATTGCGGACCGCAACACGCGCGCCTTCCGCATATTTGCTGGCGAGCTTGGCCAGTTCCTTGCGCCGCTCCTCGGTCAGATCGGGGATGGGCAGGCGTAGCGTCTGACCGTCAACGATCGGGTTCAGGCCCAGGCCCGCCGAACGGATAGCCTTGTCGGCCGGGCCAACATTGGTCTTATCCCACACCTGAACTGACAACATGCGCGGCTCGGGCGCGGAAACGGTAGCAATCTGGTTCAGCGGCATGTGCGCGCCATAAACCTCAACCGTCACCGGATCGAGCAGCTGGATATTGGCGCGGCCGGTGCGCAGACCCGCCAGGTCGCCCTTCAGCGATTCGACGGCCCCGTGCATCCGGCGTTCGAGGTCGGCCTTGTCATATTGAGCCATGGTCTTTCAGCGCTCCTGATTTTGCACGATCGTCGCAACACCGTCACCGGCCAGCACCTTGGCCAGATTGCCGGTTTCGCGGATGTTGAACACGACGATGGGAATATTGTTTTCGCGGCAGAGCGCAATGGCGCTCGCGTCCATGACCTTCAGATTGTCGTTCAGCACCCGGTCGAAGCTGATCTGGTCATAACGCGCTGCATCCGGCACCTGCTTGGGATCGGCATCATAGATGCCATCGACGCTGGTACCCTTGAACAGCGCGTTGCAATTCATTTCGGCCGCACGCAGCGCCGCAGTGGTATCAGTGGTGAAGAAGGGACTGCCGGTCCCCGCCGCGAAGATGACGATCCGGCCCTTTTCCATGTGCCGCACCGCCTTGCGCCGGATATAAGGCTCGCAGACCGAGGCCATCGGGATCGCCGACTGGACGCGCGTGTCGTAGCCGATCTTTTCCAGCGCATTCTGCACCGCCAGCGCGTTCATCACGGTGGCGAGCATGCCCATATAGTCGGCGCTGGTGCGGTCGAAGCCCTTCGCGGCGCCCGCCAGACCCCGGAAGATATTGCCGCCGCCGACCACGACGCAGATTTCGAAGCCCGCATCCTTCGCCGCAGCGATCTCGGACGCGACGCGGTTCACGGTCTCTGGCTCGATGCCGAACTGCCCCTGCCCCATCAGCACTTCGCCCGAGAGTTTCAGCAATATGCGCTTGAACGGCGGACGGGTCATGCGGGGCAAAATTCCTCTAGAGGCAGACAAGGAAATGGCGCGCACCTTAGGCAGCGCGCGCCACTCTGTGAAGTCCTTAGCGTCCTTGGGCGGCTTGTCGAGAAGCCTTGCTTCCCGCGCGCCGCCCGAACCGAACGCTTTGTCAGATCACGGCCGGATCAAACGCCCGCAGCCGCGGCGACTTCGGCAGCGAAGTCGCTCGTTTCCTTCTCGATGCCTTCACCGAGCTGGAAGCGGACATAATTTTTCAGCGTGATCGACTTGCCTGCATCCTTCGCCGCCTTGGCGACGACGTCGGCCACCGGGGTCTTGTTGTCCATGACGAACAGCTGCGACAGCAGGGCGTTCTCCTTCGCGTACTTAGCCACGGCGCCATCGACCATCTTCGCGACGATCTCGGCGGGCTTGCCCGATTCGGCAGCCTTTTCAGCGGCGATGGCGCGCTCACGCTCCAGCAGGGCCGGATCGATGTCGGCCGCAGACAGCGCCAGCGGGAAAGCCGCGGCAATGTGCATCGCGATCTGCTTGCCCAGCGGCTCCAGGACGTCAGCAGGCGCATCACCTTCCAGCGCGACGAGAACGCCGATCTTGCCAAGGCCCGGCGCAGCCGCGTTGTGGACGTAGGGGACGACCACGCCCTGGCTTACTTCCACCTGGCCGACGCGGCGCAGGGTCTGGTTCTCGCCGATGGTAGCGATGTTCGACACCAGCTTTTCCGAAATGGTGCCGCCAGCGGGGTGGGCCTGAGCCGACAGCGCTTCGGCGTCGGACGCGCCGCTGTTCAGAGCCACCTGCGCCACGGTGCGGACGAAATCCTGGAACTGGTCGTTCTTGGCGACGAAGTCCGTTTCGCTGTTCACCTCGACGGCAACGCCCTTGGTGCCAGCGACAGCGACGCCAACCAGACCTTCGGCGGCGGTGCGGCTGGACTTCTTCTGCGCGGCGGCAAGCCCCTTGGCGCGCAGCCAATCGACGGCGGCTTCCATGTCGCCATTGGCTTCGGCGAGCGCCTTCTTGCAGTCCATCATGCCCGCGCCCGAACGGTCGCGCAGTTCCTTGACGGCGGCAGCGGTAATCTCGGCCATGTTTCGGCTCCTAAATGTTCGATGGGTTCAAATATGAATGGTTCAAACAAGCAGTAGGGCGCGTTCCGGTGGAGCGCGCCCTAGCCTGTCAATCTTGCAGTTCGAAGACCGCGGGATCAGGCCTGCGCAACGACCTCTTCAACCTCGGGCTCATCGAGAGCGCCCAGGTCAACGCCCGAAGCCTGCTGCGCCCCACGGTTGCCCTTGGTGGCGGCGGCGGCGATAGCGTCGCAGTAGAGGCGGATCGCGCGGCTGGCGTCATCGTTCGCGGGAACCGGGAAAGCGATGCCGTCGGGCGAGACGTTCGAATCGAGGATCGCAACGACCGGGATGCCCAGCGTGTTGGCTTCCTTGATCGCCAGCTCTTCCTTGTTGGCGTCGATCACGAACATGACATCGGGGATGCCGTTCATGTCGCGGATGCCGCCCAGCGACAGTTCGAGCTTCTCGCGCTCGCGGGTCATCTGAAGGACTTCCTTCTTGGTGAAGCCGTGGGTGTCGCCCGACAGCTTCTCTTCGAGGGTCTTCAGGCGCTTGATCGAGCCCGAGATGGTCTTCCAGTTGGTGAGCATGCCGCCCAACCAGCGGTGGTTGACGAAATGCTGGCCCGACTTGCGCGCGGCTTCAGCGATCGGGTCCTGCGCCTGGCGCTTGGTGCCGACGAACAGCACCTTGCCACCGGCTGCGACGGTCCCCGATACGAAATCCAGTGCGCGGCCGAAGAGCGGCACGGTCTGCGACAGGTCGAGAATGTGGATGCCATTGCGCTCGCCGAAGATGTACGGCTTCATGCGCGGGTTCCAGCGGTGGGTCTGGTGGCCGAAGTGAGCGCCGGCCTCGATCAATTGGTGCATGGTGACGACAGGAGCCGCCATAATATTTCTCCTTCCGGTTGATGCCTCTGGGAATCAGGAACTGAAACGCGAACGCCGCAGCACCGGATATGTGCGATTCCCATGTGGAATGGCGCGGCCCTTAGCCCCTACCACGCAGCGATGCAAGGGGTTGACTCGCTGAGAGATTGAGAACATAAAGTGAACATGTGGAACAAACAGGCGCTCCGGCCGGTTTGCTGCCTTCATTCGGGACTTTGGTTCCCTAGCACAGAAAAGTGAGCGGCCTCATGTTCACCCTTGTTGCAGCTACCGTTTTCTTCGCGGCCTTCTTGCTGGCCGCTGGCACGATCCTGGGCATGTTCGCACTCTATCGCGACAAGATGATCGCCGCTCTGCTGTTCGAACCTATCCCGCAGGAGGCGCCGGTTTACCGCCTGCGGATCAGCCGCCGCCGGGCAGAGCCGCGTTCCACCGTCTCCGTCCGCCCGATAGCTGCCGGCATCCTCACCGCCTGATCGGATCAAGCGTTGGCGGCTGGCGCTTGCTGCCGGCGCACCCGCGCATAGGACATCATCCCGAACGGTATGGTGGTCAGATAGATGGCGCATATGAAGAGCAATGTGAGCCACGGATCGGTGATCAGCAGCGCAGCTAGCAGCCCTGCAACTGCAATTGCTTCCAGCCGGATCCGCTTGCGCAAGCGGAGCGCCGACCAGCTATAGGTGGCGATGTTGGATATCATCAGGAAGGCCGTGAAGGCGGTCCATGGCGCGACGACATACCAGGCCCGGAATATCTCCTGCCCCGTCACCAGCCACAGATAGAGCGGCACGAATGCCAGGCCAGCGCCCGCTGGAGCCGGCACGCCGGTCAGGAAACCTGCGGACTTATGGGGCTGCTCGTCCGCATCAATGTTCGCGTTGAACCGCGCCAGCCGCAGCGCGCAGGACAAAGCATGGGCCAGCGCGAAGATCCAGCCGAACTTGGGCATAGCGTGCAACGACCATAGATAAAGGGTCAGGGCCGGCGCGACGCCAAAGGCGATCGAATCAGACAGCGAATCCAGTTCTGCCCCGAATCGGCTTTCTCCACGAAGCAGCCGGGCGATCCGCCCATCCAGCCCGTCCAGAACTCCGGCGATCAGGATGGACAGTACCGCCCTCTCCCACTCGCCCGATATGCCGTAGCGAACGCCGGTCAGGCCAAAGCAGAGCGCCATCGCCGTAACAGCATTGGGCGCGACCATCCGCAACGTGATGCCCCGGCGAAGCCCTCGCGGAATGGTGCGCCGCTGCCTCATTGCTGGATGCCCGAAATGACGCGCATGTCGCCAATCTGGCCCAGGATGGTTTCGCCCGCCACCGTCCTCTGCCCCAGCACCACACGCGGTGCGGTTCCTGCGGGCAGATAGACATCGACGCGACTGCCGAAACGGATCAGGCCGATACGCTGCCCCGCCGCGATCATGTCGCCAGGTTTCACGAACGGCACGATCCGACGCGCCACCAGCCCCGCAATCTGGGTAAAGCCGACCCGCAACCCATCATGCCGCTCGACCAGGATATGCTGCCGTTCGTTATCCTCGCTCGCCTTGTCGAGGTCGGCGTTCAAGAACTTACCGGAGATATAAACGACCGACTTCACGGTCCCGCCGATCGGCGTGCGGTTGATGTGGACATCGAACACACTCATGAAGATCGAAACGCGGACCATCGGCTGATCGCCCAGTCCGTCCGCTCCCGCCATCTCGCGGGGCGGCGGCACGCGCTGGATCAGCGTCACAAGCCCATCGGCAGGCGCGACGATCGCGCGCTCATCCTGCGGCACCGCGCGCACCGGATCGCGGAAGAAGGCGAACACCCAAATCGTCACCATCACCATCAGCCAACCGGGAATCTCCCAGCCCACCAGGAACAGCACCAGTGTGATCGCCGCAGCGATCAGGCCAAATTTCATCCCTTCGGCATGCACCGAAGGGAAGCGCCACTTCACATTGCCGCCCAAAGCGACGGTGATTTCGTCATTTTCCATGGCATCCGTCTTTAGGCACAGTCCCATGCGGTGACAACGGCCGATACCGCCTCTGGTGCCGGTGGACACGGATGCTCGGCAAAAGCCATTGCGCAGTTGAACATTGCCGCCGCTTTCCCTAGGGCGTGTCGCAAATTCCAACCGAACCAAGAAGGCGAAAGAGGCGCATGGCGAAGATCAAGGTCAAAAACCCTGTCGTGGAGATCGACGGCGACGAAATGACGCGGATCATCTGGCAATGGATCCGTGAGCGCCTTATCCTTCCCTATCTCGACATCGACCTGAAATATTACGACCTCAGCGTCGAAAAGCGCGACGAGACCAACGATCAGATCACCGTCGATTGCGCCAATGCGATCAAGCAATATGGCGTCGGCGTGAAGTGCGCCACCATCACCCCCGACGAAGCACGCGTCGAGGAATTCAACCTCAAGCAGATGTGGAAGTCGCCCAACGGCACGATCCGCAACATCCTGGGCGGCGTCGTCTTCCGCGAACCGATCGTCATCAAGAACGTCCCTCGCCTGGTTCCGGGCTGGACCGATCCGATCGTGATCGGCCGTCACGCGTTCGGCGACCAGTACCGCGCCACCGACTTCCTCGTCCCCGGCCCCGGCAAGCTGCGCATGGTGTGGGACGGCGAAAATGGCGAGAAGATCGAGAAGGACGTCTTCACCTTCCCCAGCCCCGGCGTCGCCATGGGCATGTACAACCTTGACGATTCGATCCGCGATTTCGCCCGCGCCAGCATGAACTATGCGCTCGATCGGGGATGGCCGCTGTATCTCTCGACCAAGAACACCATCCTCAAGGCCTATGACGGCCGCTTCAAGGATCTGTTCCAGGAAGTGTTCGACGCCGAATTCGCCGACCAGTTCAAGGCGAAGGACATCGTCTATGAGCACCGCCTGATCGACGACATGGTTGCGTCCGCGCTCAAGTGGAGCGGCAAGTTCGTCTGGGCCTGCAAGAATTACGACGGCGACGTCCAGTCGGACACCGTCGCGCAGGGCTTCGGCTCGCTCGGCCTCATGACTTCGGTCCTGCTCTCGCCCGACGGCAAGACGGTCGAAGCGGAGGCCGCGCACGGCACCGTCACCCGCCACTATCGCCAGCATCAGCAGGGCAAGTCGACCTCGACCAACCCGATCGCGTCGATCTTCGCCTGGACCCAGGGCCTGTCCTTCCGCGGCAAGTTCGACGACACGCCGGAAGTGACCAAGTTCGCCGAAACGCTGGAAAAGGTCTGCATCGAAACCGTTGAAAGCGGCGCGATGACCAAGGATCTGGCGCTGCTGATCGGCCCCGATCAGGCGTGGATGACGACGGAACAGTTCTTCGAACAGATCCGCGTCAACCTCGAAGCTGAAATGGCCAAGTGGAACTGAGAATGCGGAACTGATCCGCTTCTCGGGAATTTCAGTACGGTAACGGAATGAAGGCGGCGCCCCAAGCGCCGCCTTTTTCCATGACGGGAGATCTGAATGACGACCGCGACCAGAAAACGCCTGGAGGTCCGCACCGCGGTCCCATCCGACGTACGCGGCATTCAGCGGCTGATCGCCCGCGTCTATCCCGGCATGTCCAATTATTCGCTGGCCACGCTCCGGGGTCAGATCAACAATTTTCCGGATGGCTGCTTCGTCGCCCTCTACGATAACCGGATCGTCGGCTATTGCGCGACCATGCGCGTCAGCAGGACGATGGCCTTTTCGTTCCATGATTGGGAGGAGATCACGGCCAACGGTTTCGGCACCCGACACAGCGCGGCGGGTGAATGGCTGTACGGCTATGAAATGGCCGTCGATCCCAAATTACGTGGCCTGCGCATCGGCCAGCGCCTCTATGACGAACGCAAGGAACTGGCCGAACAGCTCGACCTGCACGGCATCATCATCGCTGGCCGCATGCCCGGCTACGCGCGCGCTAAACGCCGCGTCGATGGTCCCACCGACTATCTGGACAAGGTGGTCCACGGCAAGCTGCGTGACCAGGTCATCAGCTTCCAGCTCAAGAACCAGTTCGAACCCTTGGGCGTCCTCGAAAATTACCTGCCCGAGGACAAGCAGTCGGACGGTCACGCCGCCCACCTCGTTTGGCGCAATCCTTATGTCGATCCGGATGAAGCCCCCGAAATGCGGGTCCCGCGCGGCGTCGAAAGCGTCCGCCTCGCCACCTGCCAGCTTCAGGCGCGCGCGGTCGAGGATTTCGACGCTTTCATCCGCAACATCGAATATTTCGTCGATGTGGCGGCGGATTACAGGTCCGACTTCATCGTCTTTCCGGAGCTATTCACCCTTCCCCTGCTCTCTTTCGAAACGAAGAAGCTCTCGCCGCTTGAAGCGATCGACAAGCTCACCGGCTATACCCCGCGCCTGACCAAGGAGCTAACGCGGATGGCTCTGGAATATAATATCAACATCATCGGCGGGTCTCACCCGACGCGAGCCGATGATGGCGATATCCAGAATATCGCCTATGTCGCCCTGCGCGACGGTTCGGTTCACACGCAGGAAAAGATCCATCCCACGCCCAACGAAGCCTTCTGGTGGAACATCAAGGGCGGCGATTCGCTGGACGTTATCCAGACCGACTGCGGCCCGATCGGCGTCCTCATCTGCTACGACAGTGAATTCCCCGAACTGGCCCGTCGCCTCGTCGATCAGGGCGCGCGCATTATTTTCGTGCCCTTCTGCACCGACTCTCGCCTGGGCTATATGCGCGTCCGCTACTGTGCGCAGGCCCGCGCGATCGAGAACCAATGCTATGTCGTGATGTCCGGCAATGTCGGCAATCTGCCCAATGTCGATAATATGGACATTCAATATGCACAGAGCGCGATCCTGACGCCCTGCGACCTCCCTTTCGCGCGCGACGGCATCGCGGCGGAATCGACCGAGAATGTCGAAACGCTGACCATGGCCGACGTGAACCTCGCGGACCTCAGCTGGGCCCGCGCGGAAGGCACGGTACGCAACCTGCGCGACCGGCGGTTCGACCTTTACCATATCGATTGGGACAGCAGCCCCGATCACGCTCACGCCCCCAGCGGTGGCCCCGTCCCGGCAGGCGGGCACAATGCGCCGGGCGGTGGGTGATCAGTCGCAAGACGCCTCTCACCGTCACCAACTACCTCAGCAATGCAAGAAGCCGCCCACCACCGTTCGGGCTGAGCCTGTCGAAGCCCCATTCTTCACACCCCGACAAGCCCAAAGCTGCTAAATCCGTCCTCCGGCATCGGGCGACCGGATATGCTCGCGCCGGAATCCCAATCCCACCAGCCGCGCCGGGATCCGCCGCAAAAGCGCAAAGCGATCCAGCAACTTGACCGGCCAGGGCGGCGCGGTCAGCCGCGCATCCGGGTCCAGCAGCGCCCCGATAATCCGGTCATGGGCCATCTTCTGCATCCGCTGGATAATCCGCGTCGGCAGCAGTCGCCGCCGCTGCACCAGAGGCGCGATAGCGTCCACATCCCGCCCCTCGGCCATTGCGCCCGCCATCAAATTCGCCGCCGCCACCGCATCCTGAATAGCTAGGTTGATCCCCACACCGCCAACCGGCGACATGGCGTGGGCCGCATCTCCGATCGCCAGCAGCCCCGGCCGATACCAGCGCGTCAGGCGGTCGAGTGCCACCGACAGCAATTTCACCTGATCCCAGTTCGTCAGGTCCCGCGCCGCTTCCGCCATATCCGGCGCCAGCGTTCCGATCTCGTTCCGAAACGCTTCCAACCCTCTGGCGCGCACGGCATCCGCCTGCCCCTTAGCAAAGACATAGGCGCACTGCCAATAATCGCCCCGGTCGATCTGAACGAACAGCCGCCCGGCTTCGAACACGCCCATGCTTTGATTTTCCGCCGTCTCCCGCTTCGGCAAACCGAACCAGAAAACGTCCATGGGTGCACCGATATCCTCCAGCGGCAGCGCTGCCCCCTCTCGCAACACCGACCGGCGCCCATCCGCCGCAATCACATATTGGGCGGCCACCCTCTCGCCGCCGGCGAGCAGCACGGCATTGACGCGCCCGCTGCCGTCATAGCCAAGCCCTATCGCCTCCGCATTCATGCGCAGGGCAAAACCTGAATAGTGCCGCGCCTCGTCCGCCACGAAATCCAGGAAATCCCACTGCGGCATTAGCGCAATGAAGCGGCTTTCCACCGGCAAACGGCGGAAATCGGCTATGCGCATCCGCCGCCCGGCAATGCGCCCCGACAGTTCGCTGACCTTGTTGTGCGGCCGTTCCAGCAAGCGGTCGCGCAGGCCGAGTTCGCGAAACAGTTCCAGCGTGGAGGGGTGAACCGTATCGCCACGAAAATCGCGCAGGAAATCGCCATGCTTTTCCAGCACAGTGACCGGGACCCCCGCTCGCGCGAACAGCAGGCCAGCCATCATCCCCGCAGGGCCGCCGCCGACGATCACCAGATGAGCGGCCATTGCCCCTCCTGCTTTCAGGAAACATCCGTCCTGCCACAGGGGTTATAACCTGCATGCCTTCGACCGTCATCCGCCGCTTCGATTATGATGCCGCGCAACACCGGCTGGATGTGCAGTTCGTCAGCGGTAGGCGCTATAGCTATCATGACGTGCCGGAAAAGCTGGTCGCCGACATGCGGAAGGCCACGTCGAAGGGCGGCTTCTTCAACCGCCGCATTCGCGACCATTTCCGCTTCACCCGTGAGGAATGAACGAACCGCGTTGGGTCGAGATCGCCTTGAAACCGTTCGCCCTGAGCTTGTCAGAGGGCTTTCTTGGCGAACGGAAAGGCCCTCCGACTGCTTCCGTAGGCTTTACCTCACTCCACCGTCACCGATTTCGCCAGGTTACGCGGCTGATCGACATCCGTGCCCTTCGCGACCGCCACATGATAGGCAAGCAACTGCACCGGCACCGCATAAATCATCGGCGCGATCAGCGGGTGGACCTTGGGCATGGTGATGGTCGCGATGCAGCCCTCGCCCGCAGCCTGAACCCCGTCATAATCGGAAATCAAAATAACCTTGCCGCCGCGCGCCTGCACTTCCTGCATATTGCTGACGGTCTTTTCAAACAGCGGCCCGCTCGGCGCCAGCACGATCACCGGCACCTTGTCGTCGATCAGGGCGA
Organism: Sphingobium sp. EP60837; assembly: GCF_001658005.1. Lineage (NCBI taxonomy): Bacteria > Pseudomonadati > Pseudomonadota > Alphaproteobacteria > Sphingomonadales > Sphingobiaceae > Sphingobium > Sphingobium sp. EP60837. The sequence goes on from NZ_CP015986.1 coordinate 705,776, forward strand.
TCGGCCCATGCTTCATCTCGCCAGCGGCATAGCCTTCGGCGTGGATATAGCTGATTTCCTTGAGCTTCAGCGCCCCTTCCAGCGCCAGCGGATAGTCCGGGCCACGCCCCAGATACAGCACATCGCGCGCACCCGCGACCAGATGCGCCATATCCTCGATCGACTCGTCATAGGCCAGCGCCCCATTCAGCGCAGCCGGCGCTTCGGACAGGTGCCGCACCAGTTCCTTCTCCGCCTTGGCGTCGAGCCGACCCTTGGCGCGCGCAAGGTTGGCGGCGAACGCGGCCAGCACCGCCAGCTGGCAGGTGAAGGCCTTGGTTGAAGCGACGCCGATTTCCGGCCCCGCATGGGTGGGCAGCAGCAGGTCAGCCTCCCGCGCCATGGTGCTGGTCGGCACGTTGACGACGGCGGCGATCTTCTGCCCCTCCGCGCGGGCATGACGCAGCGCGGCCAGCGTATCAGCCGTCTCCCCGGACTGACTGATGACGATCATCAACCCGCCATCCTCCATCACCGGCGCGCGATAGCGGAACTCGCTCGCCACATCGATATCGACGGGGACGCGGGCGAACTGCTCGATCCAATATTTCGCGACCATCCCCGCATAATAGCTGGTGCCGCAGGCGACGATGGTGACGCGGCGGATCGTTCCCAGGTCGAAATCCGGTATCGGCAGCGAGACCCGGTCCTCCATCCGCTGAAGGTAAGACTTCAGCGTCTGCGCCACCACGACCGGCTGCTCGTAAATCTCCTTGAGCATATAGTGACGATGATTGCCCTTGGAGATCAGCTCGCCAGTGACGCCGGAAATGGTGATGGGTCGCTCGGCGGGGTTGTTGTCCTTGTCGAAAATCTCCGCGCCATCGGCCGTGACGATGACCCAATCGCCCTCCTCCAGATAGGCGATGCGCTGCGTCAGCGGAGCCAGCGCCAGCGCGTCGGAGCCGAGATAGGTCTCGCCCTCGCCATAACCGACCACCAGGGGCGACCCGAGCCGCGCGCCGATCAGCATGTCCGGATGGCTGCGGAACAGGATCGCCAAGGCAAAAGCGCCATGCAGGCGCGGCAGCACTTGGCGGACGGCCTCCTGCGGCGAAGCGCCCTGCTCGACCAGTTCACTCACCAGATGGGCCACGACTTCGGTATCCGTTTCGCTATCGAAACGACGCCCGCGCGCCATCAGTTCCTCACGCAGCGGCTTGAAATTCTCGATGATCCCATTGTGCACCAGCGCCACTTCCTGCGTGGCATGCGGATGCGCATTGTTGGTCGTCGGCGCCCCATGCGTCGCCCAGCGGGTATGTGCGATGCCCGTCGTTCCCGGCAGCGGACAATTCGCTAATTCCTTCACCAGATTGGCAAGCTTGCCTTCCGCCCGCCGCCGCTCGATCGCGCCCTCATAGACCGTCGCAACGCCCGCGCTGTCATAGCCGCGATATTCCAACCTGCGCAGCCCTTCGACAAGTCGCTCCGCCACATCGTCCTTACCGATGATTCCGATGATACCGCACATGAATCCTGAGCCTCAAAGCCATGCAAAGAAAAGAGAAGCGCTGCCTTCCGCCCACCTATGCCATGATCGGCATTCCAGCGACAGGGGCCAGTGTCATTCTGGACGAATTGTCACCAGCCAGACATCCGGCGGTGAGAGCATCCGGATCGGCAGCCCGCTGGTGCCGACGCCAGCCGACACGATCATCGATTTCGCGCCCTCGCGATATAGGCCACAGGCATAGCGCGTACCGAAGCGGGACGGTACATAGACGATTCCGGCAAACGGCAGCGCCACCTGACCACAATGTGTATGCCCCACCAGCGTCAGCAGCGGCCTGTCCGGCAGGGCGGGAAACACATCCGGTCCGTGCGACAGGACGACCTGCGCGCCGCCCAGCTCCTCCATTGCTTGCAAGGTGTCAGGGATGTCAGGCCGGCTCGTATAGATGTCCCGCAGCCCGCCGATCACCAGCGGCCCTCGCCGGACGGCCTCGTTGAGTAGCAACGGGATACCAAGCCGCGCGAACAACTGACGCCATTGCTTGCCATTGATCTTGGCATGACGTTTCGCGTCATGGTTGCCCAGCACCGCCAGCACCCCCAACGGAGCGCGCAGCCCGGCAAAGGGCGCAATGCTCGCTGCTGCGTCGTACGTCGCGCCACCCTTAGGGTCTCCGATATAGTCCCCGCCCAGCAGGATGAGATCGGGCTTTAGTTGGTTTACCTGCCGCACGATCCTTGTCATCCGTTCGGGGCTGTTGTCCGGCCCGGACAGGTGACTGTCCGTCAACAATGCTACTGTCACGGGCTGCCGCATCGCACCCGCGGGATAGGGCAGCGCGATCTCCATGCGCCGCACCACCGGCATGACGCGGGCATTGTCGAAAAGCCACAAGGCAAAGCCGGTCAGCAGCAGGCAGGGCAGCAGCAAGGCCCAGACGCAGCCCCGGCGGCTAAAAAGACGCGTCACTTGGCGGCTTTGCGCGCCTGCATTTTTGCCCGGAAGCGTGCTGCCCAGCCTGGCTTCCCCTCCTGCACAGGACGAACAAGACAGAGCGCGTCGGCCTCTACCTCCTGCGTCACGACGCTGCCTGCGCCCACGATTGCCCCCTCGCCGATCTTCACCGGCGCGACCAGCGCGCTGTTCGAGCCGATGAAGGCGCCTGCGCCAATCTCCGTTTTATATTTGAAGAAGCCATCATAATTGCAGGTGATCGTACCCGCCCCAATGTTCGCGCCGGTCCCAATGCTGGCATCGCCGATATAGGACAGGTGGTTGACCTTCGCGCCCTCGCCCAGTTCCGCCTTTTTGACTTCGACGAAATTGCCGACCTTCGCCTTGGCGCCGATCTTCGCTCCTGGGCGCAGCCGTGCATAAGGGCCGATCTCCGCGCCCGTCCCGATTGTCGCCCCTTCAAGGTGCGAAAAGGCGCGGATCACCACATTATCGGCGACCGTTACACTGGGTCCAAACACGACATTGGGCTCGATCACCACATCGCGGCCCAGCGCCGTATCATAGGCGAAAAACACGGTCTCTGGTGCGATCAGCGTCGCGCCGTCGCGCATAGCCTCACTGCGCCGCCGGTCCTGCCACGCAGCCTCGATCACCGCCTGCTCCGCCCGGCTATTGACGCCAGCCACCTCCCACGCCTCCGTTTCGATGACTGCGCTTTGCGTTCCGGGCAGCATGATGATGTCGGGCAGATAATATTCACCCGCCGCATTGTTGTTGCCGATCTTGTCCAGCAACACGAAGAGATCGGTCGATCGCACCGCCATCAGGCCGGAGTTGCACAGCGTCACCGCACGCTCAGCAGCGTCTGCATCCTTATATTCGACCATCTTGCCGATGATGCCCTGACCATTGGTGATGATCCGGCCATAGGCCCCGGCATCTTCCGGCCGGAAGCCCAGAACCACGGCGCGCAGTTCATCCCCCAGGTTCAGCCGGTCCAGCATCGCCCGCATCGTCTCAGGCCGGACCAGCGGCACATCGCCATAGAGGATCAGGATATCGCCCGCAAAACCAGCGAGCGCGTCATGCGCCTGCGCGACGGCATGGCCCGTGCCCAGTTGATGCTCCTGCACCGCGATCACCGCACCGGTGCCTGCCACAGCCGCTTCCACCTGATCACGGCCAGCCCCGACAACCACCACCTGCCGCTCGGGGTCAAGCTCTGCGATACTGCTGAGCAGGTGCAGCAGCATCGGCCGGCCCGCGACGGGGTGCAGCACCTTGTGCTTGGCCGATTTCATTCGCGTACCCTGCCCGGCGGCAAGGATGATGACGGCGAGTGGGCGGGTGGCGGTCACGGCGGACGCGTCCTCTTCTTGGGTGAAAAGATCGATAAATCTCATCGCTCTCTGCCACGTTTGACTTGCCTTTGCCACCGCGCAGACCGCATGAGCCGCCGATGACCAGCATTCCTTTTGACATAGTAGGCTTCGACCTTGACGGCACCTTGCTCGACACCAGCGGCGACCTGGCGGCTGCCGTCAATTATGCGATCGCGACGGATGGCCGCCCGCCCTTTCCCGTCGATGCGATCCGCCCTTTCGTTGGCAAGGGCGCGAAGGTCATGCTGGAGCGCGCGCTGACGGCGTCCGGCGGCTATGATGATGATCTGCTGGCGAGGATGCTGCCGATCCTGCTCGATTATTATGAGCAAAACCTCGCCATCCATTCCATACCCTATCCGGGTTTGTTGGAAGCGATGACGGCGCTAGAGCAGGCAGGCTTGAAGCTCGCCATTTGCACGAACAAGGCGGAACGCTTCACCATTCCACTGCTTCACCAGATCGGCCTGTCAGACCGTTTCGCCAGCGTCGTGGGCGGCGACACGCTAGGTGTAGCAAAGCCTGATCCTGCCCCCATTCACGAAATGATCGCACGCGCGGGCGGCGGCCGCACCATCTTCCTGGGCGACACGATCAACGACATCGCGGGCGCGCGCAATGCGGGCATTCCCAGTATCGCGGTCAGCTTCGGTTTCCTCGATGGCCCTGTCGAACAACTGAAGGCGGACGCCGTCATCCATCATTTCGATGAGTTGCTGCCGCTCCTGAAAAACTGGCTGGGTGGACCTGCGTGACGGCCGTTAGTCCAACGGACCAACATCTCATCGATTTTGGAAGTATTTGTTAAGTCAGGCCTTATACCGCGTCCCGCACGGCAGCCTTGTGCCCGGCATCTTACCGTCAACCAGATAGAGGGCAGACAGCATGGGCGAGAACTACGCTTTCTTCCTGCCGGTGATGATGGCGAGCTTCGGGGTCGTTTTCCTGATCGTCTGGGGTTGGCATGTGCGTGCGGCAGGCTGGTGGAGCGCGGCTTTTTTCTGCATCGCCGCGGGCTTTTCCGCGCCTGCCGGCTTCGCGGCGATCCCTACACCGCTGGGGAGCATTATCGCCGATCTGCTGTTCGCGACCGGCTTTTTGCTTTTCAGCCAGGCGCTATTGCAACGCTGGCGGCCATCCTGGCTCTTGCCGGTTCGGCTAAGTATCTGGGGCGGTTCGCTACTGCTCTGTGTCATCGCGAATATTGTCGATAATTTGCCCCTTGAGCTGGTTGCATCGGACTTCGGATGCTTCCTCCTTATCGCACTCCCGCTCATCGCCGCGAAAGGCCATTTGCGTGGGGGTGCGGATCGAGCGCTGTTCGCTGCGGCATGTCTTGTCGCCTTGGACAATCTTGTGCGCGGCAGCACCGTCCCCCTTACTCTTTCTGCCGGCAGTGACTTCCTCACCAGCAATTATGCCTATCTGATGCAAGCGCTGGCCTGCATTTTCGGACTGTTTCTAGCGCTTTCCGCGCTGGCGACGCAGGTGATTGATTTGCTGGGCCGCTATCAACGCGAGGCGATGATCGATCCTCTTTCGGGTTTGTTCGACCGCCGCGGCTTTGATGACGCAGTCGCCAGGATCGAAGCGGAAGGTGGGCATGGTGGTAGCCTCATCGTCTGCGACATCGATCATTTTAAAGCCGTCAACGACGAATATGGACACGCACTCGGCGACTCGGTGATCAGCGCGCTGTCTCAACTGATCATCGCGGCCGCACCGCCCGGCGCCATTGCCGCGCGCTTTGGCGGGGAGGAATTTGTCCTGTTCCTCCCGGGCACGAACGCGGCCCGGGCTGCGGAGGTCGCCAACGACCTGCGGGAAAGCTTTACTCGAACGGTGGCGGTTACGCTGCAACTTGCGCATGTGCTGACCGCCAGCTTCGGGCTTTCCACCGTGCAGCGGAGCGACCGATCGATCCACGACGCTATCGCGCGCGCTGACGAGGCACTCTACGAAGCGAAATCACGCGGTCGCAACCGGGTCTGCGTTCGGCGCGCCCTCTCTTCGCCGGCTGCGGAACCCGTCTTCCCTCAGCGGATCGTCAGCGCTTGAAAAAGAAAAGGGCCACCCGAAAGGCGGCCCTTTAACCTCGACTGAGAGGTCGAGACAGCGATCACATGTGGATCGGCTTGCCCGTCACCGCCATCGCGGCTTCCTTGATCGCTTCGCTATGCGTTGGGTGCGCGTGGCAGGTATAGGCGATGTCCTCGCTCGAAGCGCCGAACTCCATAGCCTGCGCCGCCTGCGCGATCATCGTGCCGGCTACCGTCGCGATCACCCACACGCCCAGAACCTTGTCGGTTTCAGCGTCGGCAATGACCTTCACGAAGCCATCAGGCTCATGATTGGTCTTGGCCCGGCTGTTCGCCAGCATCGGGAACTTACCGACCTTGATCGCGCCACGCTCCTTGGCGGCTTCCTCGGTCAGGCCCACGCCCGCTATTTCAGGCTTGGTATAGACGACCGAGGGGATCACATCATGATTCACGATGCCGGTCAGGCCCGCGATATTCTCCGCGACGGCAATGCCTTCGTCCTCGGCTTTGTGCGCCAGCATTGGCCCGGGGATCACGTCGCCGATCGCCCAGACGCCGGGCGCCTTGGTCGCGAAATCATGATCGGTCTCAATTTGGCCGCGAGCGTTCAGTTCTAGGCCGATCTTGTCGAGGCCCAGGCCATCCGTATTCGGGCGACGACCGATCGACACCAGCACGACATCCGCTTCGATCGTTTCCGAAGCACCACCGGCGGCGGGCTCGACCGTTAAGGTGACGCCCTTCTTGTGCGCCTCCGCGCCGGTCACCTTGGTGCCAAGCTTATATTCAAAGCCCTGCTTCTTGAATATCTTGTTCGCCTCTTTGCGAACTTCACCATCCATGCCGGGCAGGATCTGGTCGAGAAACTCGACCACTGTGACCTTCGAACCCAGCCGACGCCACACGGAACCCAGTTCCAGCCCGATGACGCCGCCGCCGATGACGACAAGATGATCAGGGACTTTGTCGAGTTCCAGTGCGCCAGTGGAATCGACGATCAGGCCCTTCTGGTTATCGACTTCAACGCCCGGCAGCGGTGTGACGGATGAGCCGGTCGCGATGATAATGTTCTTGGCGGTCACGGACTTGCCCGCGACGTCAACAGTGTTCGGTCCAATGAAGCTGGCGAGCCCCTTCAACCAATCGACCTTGTTCTTCTTGAACAGGAATTCGACGCCGCCGGTCAGACCCTTCACCGCATCCTTGCGCTGGCCCTGCATGGTGTCGAGGTCCAGGCTCATCTTGTCGATCTTGACGCCCAGCTTGGCGAGCGCGCCGCCGGCCGCTTCCTCATATAGTTCCGAAGCGTGCAGCAGCGCCTTGGACGGGATGCAGCCGACATTGAGGCAGGTGCCGCCAAGCGTGTTGCGGCTCTCGGCGCAAGCGGTCTTGAGGCCCAACTGTGCCGCGCGGATCGCAGCGACATAGCCGCCCGGGCCAGCGCCGATCACCAGAACGTCGTAATCGAAGTCTGCCATAACAATCTCCGTTCGCCCCGAGCCTGTCGAAGGGCCTCACTTCTTCTTTTGTCCTTCGCAAAAAGGACGGGGCTTCGACAGGCTCAGCCCGAACGGAACGATAGGGCTGCCCCTTACAGGTCGATCAGCAGGCGGGTCGGATCCTCGATCGCATTCTTGACCGCAACCAGGAAGGTCACGGCTTCACGACCATCGATCAGGCGATGATCATAGCTGAGCGCCAGATACATCATCGGACGGATGACGATCTCACCGTTGCGGACGACCGGACGGTCCTCGATCCGGTGAAGGCCCAGCACCGCCGATTGCGGGGGATTGATGATCGGGCTCGACAAGAGCGACCCGAACACGCCGCCATTGGAGATGGTGAAGGTGCCCCCCTTCATATCTTCCATGGTCAGCGCGCCTTCCTTGGCCTTCTTGCCGAAGTTGCCAATCGTCTTTTCAATATCTGCGACGCTCAGGCTTTCCGCATTACGGATGACCGGCACGACCAGACCGTTCGGCGCCGACACAGCCACCGAAATGTCGGCAAAGTTGTTATAGACGATCTCGTCGCCCTCGATCTGTGCGTTGACGCCGGGAATGTCGCGCAGCGCCATGCAGACGGCCTTGGTGAAGAAGCCCATGAAGCCGAGGCGAACGCCGTGCTTCTTTTCGAACAGATCCTTATATTTCGCGCGCGCCTCGATGACGTTGGTCATATCGACGTCATTATAGGTGGTGAGGAGCGCCGCGTTGTTCTGGGCTTCCTTGAGACGCTTGGCGACGGTCTGGCGCAAGCGGGTCATCTTGACGCGCTCCTGCTTGCGGCTGGGGCCAGCAGCCGGTGCTTCAGCAGCGGGCGCGGGGGCAGAAACCGAAGCGGTCGCCTTGGCCGTGCCCGCGGCAACGGCGGCCATGACATCGTCCTTGGTCAGGCGACCGTCCTTGCCGGTGCCCTTGATCTTGCTGGGATCGAGACCATGCTCCAGCACCAGCCGGCGCACGGCAGGTGAAAGCGTCAGGTTGCCACCCTCATCGTCGTCTGCGGAGGCCGAAGCGGTAGGCGCTGGCATTGCAGCTTCCGCCTTCGCGGCGGGAGCCGGAGCAGCCGCCGAGGGGGGAGCTGCTGAAGCGCCCTCATTGATCATCGCCAGCAATGCGCCGACATTCACCGTATCGCCTTCTTTGGCGATGATGTCGCCTAGCGTACCAGCGACCGGCGCAGGCACGTCAACCGCAACCTTGTCGGTTTCCAGGCTGACGATCGGCTCGTCGGCTTTGACGGCCTCACCGGGTTTCTTAAGCCACTGGCCAACGGTTGCTTCGGTGACGGATTCGCCCAGGGTGGGAACTTTGACTTCGGTTGCCATGAGCTGTGTCAGCCTTTCTTCTGGCGGCGGATTTCTTCACGAACGCTGTGGCCCAGCGCATCGGCGACGAGGGCGCCCTGCTCGGCGACATGGCGCTTGGCGAGGCCCGTGGCGGGCGAAGCGGCAGCCTTGCGGCCCGCATAGCGCGCGCGCATCGGCGCCTTGCCAGCCTGCGCCAACGCTTCCTCGACATAGGGTTCCACGAAGAACCAGGCGCCATTGTTGCGCGGCTCTTCCTGGCACCAAACCACATCTTCCAGGCTGGTCATGCGTTTGATGCGCGTGGCCAGCGCTTCGGTGGCGAACGGATAGATTTGTTCGATACGAACAATCTGAACATCCGTGTCACCGGCCGCGTCGCGCGCTTCGAGCAGGTCATAGAAGACCTTCCCCGAGCAGAGCACCAGGCGGCGGGTATCCGCATCAGCCGCCCCGTTAGGGTCCGACAGGATCCGCTTGAAGTGCGTCTCGCCCAGGAAGTCCTCGGCCTTGCTCACCGCCAGCTTGTGACGCAGCAGCGACTTGGGCGCCATGATGATCAACGGCTTGCGGAAAGGCCGCAGCATCTGACGACGCAGGACATGGAAATAGTTCGCAGGGGTCGTGATGTTCGCGACCTGGATATTTCCCTCGGCGCAAAGCTGCAGGAAGCGTTCCAGACGCGCCGAGCTATGTTCCGGACCCTGCCCTTCATAGCCATGCGGCAACAGGCAAACGAGACCATTGGAACGCAGCCACTTGGTTTCCGACGAAGCGATATACTGATCGAACACGATCTGCGCACCGTTGGCGAAATCGCCGAACTGAGCTTCCCAGAGCACGAGACTCTTGGGATCGGCCAGCGCAAAGCCATATTCAAAGCCTAGCACGCCATATTCGGAAAGCGGCGAATCCAGCACTTCGAAGCGGCCGTGCGGCACGGTCGAGAGCGGGATATATTTATTCTCGCTGTCCTGATCGATCCAGACGGCGTGACGCTGGCTGAACGTGCCGCGACCGGAGTCCTGGCCCGACAGGCGAACGCCATAGCCTTCCGACAGCAGCGAGCCAAACGCCAACGCTTCGCCGGTCGCCCAGTCGAAGTTCACACCGTTCTTGAACATCTCGGCTTTGGCTTCGATCACGCGCTTCAGCGTCTTGTGGACGTTGAGCCCTTCGGGAACCGTGGTCAGCGTCTTGCCCAGGCTATCGAACAGTTTCTGGCTGATCGCGCTTTCGACATTCTGCCGCGCGGTTTCGGCGTCGGCGGGCTTGTGCAGGCCCGACCAGCGACCCGCGAACCAGTCAGCCTTATTGGCCTTGTAGCTCTTTGCCGCTTCGAACTCTTCCTCAAGCTGGTTGACGAAATCGCCCGTTACCTTGTTGACGAAATCATCATCAACCACGCCTTCCGCCTTCAGCCGAGCCGAATAGACATCGCTGACGGGAGGATGCTGGCGGATCTTCGCGTACATCTGCGGTTGGGTGAAGCTCGGCTCGTCGCCTTCATTGTGACCGAAGCGGCGATAGCACCACATGTCGATCACGATGTCGCGATGGAAGGTCTGGCGATATTCGATTGCCAGCTTGCATGCGAAGGTCACAGCTTCCGGATCGTCGCCATTGACGTGCAGGATCGGCGCCTGGACGCCCTTCGCCACGTCGCTCGGATAGGGAGATCCGCGCGAAAATTGGGGCGAGGTCGTAAAGCCGATCTGGTTGTTGACGATGAAGTGGATGCAGCCGCCGGTATTGTAGCCGGAAACCCCCGAAAAGCCCAGGCATTCCCAAACGATGCCCTGCCCGGCGAAAGCAGCGTCGCCGTGGATCAGCACGGGCAGAACCTGCTCATGCTTGCCCAAGTCGTCACGGAAGGTCTGCTGCGCACGGACCTTGCCCAGAACCACCGGATCGACCGTTTCCAAGTGCGACGGGTTGGGCACCAGCGACATATGCACCTTGATGCCGTCGAACTCACGGTCGGTCGATGTGCCGAGGTGATATTTGACGTCGCCCGAACCACCAACATCCTCGGGATTGGCCGTACCACCGGAAAATTCATGGAAGATGACGCGGAAGCCCTTGGCCATCACATTGGCGAGCACGTTCAGGCGGCCCCGATGGGCCATGCCGTAAACAATCTCGCGCACGCCCAGCGCGCCGCCATGTTTGATGATCGCTTCGAGCGCGGGAATCATGGACTCGCCGCCATCCAGGCCGAAACGCTTGGTGCCGACATATTTGCGGCCCAGGAATTTTTCGTACTGCTCGCCCTGAATCACCTTCGACAGGATCGCCTTCTTGCCCTCAGGCGTGAAGTGGATCTCCTTGTCCTTGCCTTCCAGCCGGTCCTGGAGGAACACGCGTTCCTCGACATCGGCGATGTGCATATATTCCAGGCCAACATTGCCGCAATAATTGGCGCGCAGGATGGCAACGATTTCGCGCACGGTCGCATATTGCAGGCCCAGCGTACCGCCGAGATAGATCTTCTTCTCTAAGTCGGTAAGGCCGTGATATTCGGGCGTCAGGTCGGCCGGAAGTTCACGATGGGTCAGCCCCAGGGGATCGAGATTAGCCGCCAGGTGGCCACGCACGCGATAAGTGCGGATCAGCAGCTGCGCCCGGATAGCATCGTCAGCCGCGCTGACCGCGTCCGCATCTGACACCGCCTTGCCCGATGCCTTGGCGGCGGCCTTCACCGCCACCTGCATCTGCGTCGGGTCAAGCGCGCCGGTCAGATCATCCGTGTCCGTCAGCGGCCAGTTCGGGCGCGCCCAGCTAGGCCCGCGCTCCGTCTCAAAATCCTGGTTTTCGTAACCCATCTCATGCGTCCCATGCCGACCGCGTGCAGTCGCGGAGCGGGGTAACGAGCGGCCGGGGTGCAGCCCGGCCGCCCTGTCTGCTTTGACTTAGCCCTTGAGCACTTCGACGAGCGTCGAGCCCAGTTCGGACGGGCTGGCCGCAACCTTGATGCCAGCCGCTTCCATTGCCGCGATCTTGCTCTCAGCGTCGCCCTTGCCGCCCGATACGATCGCGCCAGCATGGCCCATGCGGCGGCCCGGAGGCGCCGTACGGCCAGCGATGAAGCCAGCCATCGGCTTCTTGCGGCCGCGCTTAGCTTCGTCGATCAAGAACTGAGCAGCCTGCTCTTCAGCATCGCCGCCGATTTCGCCGATCATGATGATCGATTCGGTCGCGTCGTCGGCCAGGAACAGCTCAAGGACGTCGATGAAGTTGGTGCCGTTGACAGGGTCACCGCCGATGCCGACCGCCGTGGTCTGGCCCAGGCCAGCGTTCGAGGTCTGGAACACCGCTTCATAGGTCAGGGTGCCGGATCGCGACACGACGCCAACCGAGCCCTTCTTGAAGATGCTGCCGGGCATGATGCCGATCTTGCATTCATCGGGGGTGAGAACGCCAGGGCAGTTCGGACCGATGAGGCGCGACTTGCTGCCGGACAGGGCGCGCTTCACGCGGACCATGTCGAGCACCGGAATACCTTCGGTGATGCAGACGATCAGCGGGATTTCGGCATCGATCGCTTCCAGGATCGAGTCAGCCGCGAACGGCGGCGGAACATAGATGACCGACGCATCGGCGCCCGTCTTCGACTTGGCTTCCGCGACGGTGTCGTACATTGGCAGGCCGATATGGCTCGTGCCGCCCTTACCCGGCGTGACGCCCGCAACCATCTGCGTACCATAGGCCAACGCCTGTTCGGTGTGGAAGGTGCCGGTGGCGCCGGTCATACCCTGAGTGATGACCTTGGTGTTCTTGTTCACCAGAATGGACATGTCAGTCCCTTTACATTCTGTGGACGTGGCACTTCAGATGGAAGGCAGCATGCCCCAGGCTGCTCACTCACCTGGGGCGCACTGGTGCAGCTCTTGGCTCAGGCGAGCGAGGAGTCGATGCCCTTGCAGGCTTCCAGCAGTTCCTTGACCGCGTCGACCGACACCTGGAGGTTGGCCTTGGCCTCGTCGTTCAGCTCGATCTCGACGATCTGCTCGACGCCGTCCTTGCCGATGATCACCGGCACGCCGACATAGAGATTGTCGACACCATACTGGCCGGTCAGGTTCGCGGCGCAGGGCAGCAGGCGCTTCTGGTCGAACAGATAGGCTTCGGCCATCGCGATGCCGCTGGTGGCGGGCGCATAGAAGGCCGAACCGGTCTTGAGCAGCGCGACGATCTCGCCGCCGCCCGAACGGGTGCGCTGGACGATGGCGTCGATGCGCTCTTTGGTGGAGCGGCCCTGCTTGATGAGGTCGGGGATGGGGATCCCCGCAACGGTCGAATATTCGACGACGGGAACCATCGTGTCGCCATGGCCACCGAGCACGAAGCTGTTCACTTCCTTCACCGACACCTGGAACTCTTCAGCCAGGAAGTGGCTGAAGCGCGCGGAGTCAAGGACGCCCGCCATGCCGACGACCTTGTTGTGCGGCAGGCCGGAGAATTCGCGCAGCGCCCATACCATCGCGTCGAGCGGGTTGGTGATGCAGATGACGAAAGCGTTGGGGGCGTTGTTCTTGATGCCCTCACCCACGGCCTTCATGACCTTGAGGTTGATGCCGAGAAGATCGTCGCGGCTCATGCCCGGCTTGCGGGCGACGCCGGCAGTGACGATGATGACGTCTGCGTCCTTGATGTCGGCATAGTCATTGGTGCCGGTGATCTTGGCGTCGAAACCTTCGACCGGGCCGCACTGAGAAAGGTCGAGCGCCTTACCCTGGGGCACGCCTTCGACGACATCGAAGAGGACGATATCGCCCAGACCCTTAAGTGCAGCGAGATGCGCGAGCGTACCACCGATATTGCCAGCGCCGATGAGCGCGATCTTCTTGCGGGCCATAAACAATCATCCTCCAAGCACGGAAAATTGGAATTGCTGGCTCGCTTAAGCCGATCTCATGAAGGATTCAACCAACTAAAAGCCTCCTAGCGGATTTATCTTTGCAACTTATTCGCAATTGCATTAATGCTTTCAAAGCCCTTGTCGGCCGCGCGCTCCTACCCTGGCGCCGGCCTTTCCCGCAGCGGCCACCTGCCGGACGCTTCCCTTTCCGGGGGAAGCGTCCGGGCCATTTTTGACCGGAATGCGCGAATTTTGGGGACGCCCAAACAAGGCGCTATTTGGGTCCGTGACCCATCGCCAGATAATCGTCCGACTGCATTTCCATGAGGCGCGAGACCGTTCGTTCGAACTCGAACGCCCCGTCCCCTTCGGGATAAAGCCGGACCGGCTCCGCGTCAGCGGACGCAAGTAGCTTCACCTTATATTCGTACAGCGCGTCGATGAGCGTCACGAAACGGGCGGCTTCGTTGCGTTTCTCCGGACCTAGCACCGGAATGCCGACAAGGATCACCGTGTGGAAACGCCGGGCGATCGCCAGATAATCGGGTGCGCCCCGCGCTTCGGCGCAAAGGCGCTTGAACGAGAAGACCGCCACGCCCTTCAGGCTCTTGGGCACATGCAGCGTCCTGCCACCTTGCACCTGTATGTCCTCGGCCGGAACCTTAGCCCTATCCTCCACCGGATAATCGGTCAGGCGGAAAAAGGCCTCCGAAAGGTCCCTGGTCGCCTCTGGCCCGTTAGGCGCATGCCACAGCTTTGCGTCGCCCAATCGGTCAAGCCGGTAATCAGTCGGACCGTTGAGGGTCATCACATCCAGCTTGCTCTTGATCAATTCGATGAAGGGCAGGAAAAGCTGGCGGTTGAGGCCGTTTTTGTAGAGTTCGTCCGGCTCCCGGTTCGAGGTGGTGACGATCGTCACCCGCTTGTCGAGAAGCCCGGTGAACAGGCGCGACATGATCGCGGCGTCGGCCATATTGTTGACGACCATTTCGTCGAAACAGAGCAGCCGTGCTTCTTCCGCCAGAGACTCCACGACGGGTGGAATCGGGTCGCCCTTCTCCGCTTTGCGCGCTTCGGCCAGCCGCGCATGGACGTCGATCATGAATTCATGGAAATGCGCGCGCTTTTTGCGCTGGACCTTCACCGTGTCGAAGAACAGGTCCATCAGCATCGATTTGCCGCGCCCGACGCCGCCCCACATGTAAAGCCCGCGCGGCGGTTCGGGGGGCTTGCGCAGCAATTTCCAGAGCGTCGAGCCGCGCGGGGGGGCTGCTTCCAGTTCCTGCTGCAGACTATCCAGTCGCTGCGCCGCTGCTTCCTGGTCGAGGTCGGCGCGCAATTCCCCTGCCGCGACGAGCGCGCGATAACGCTCGATCACGCTGCTCATTTGGGAGTGAGAACCTTGCGCACCGTCGCCGTCGATGAAGCGACCAGCTTGTCATCCTGATGGATCGTCAGGCGCATGAACATGAGCCGCCCCGTTTCATGCAGCAACTCGACCTCAGCCTGAAGCGGGGAACCCACCTCGCCCGATCCGCAATATTGCATGGAAAGGTCCACCGTCACCGCAGCAGCCTGTTCCGGCCGTCCCATCGCGGTAAGCCCTGCGAAATAGGCATGATCCGCAAAGCCCGCGAGAAAGCCGCCGTGCAACGCGCCCAGCCGGTTGGCATGCGACGGCTGCGTTTCCAGCATCACCGTCGCCCTGCCCTGACCGTTACCGCGCGAATAGCTCCGACCGATCGATGCGTCGAGGAAGGTCCCCGCCACCGGATCGGTCCAGACCAGCCAGCCAGCCCACGGCCCATCGGGCGCGCGGCTCACATGACCCGCATCGTCGCTCACGCGATCAGAGCTGCCGTTCGACCATCATCTTCTTGGTCTCCGCGATCGCCTTCGCCGGGCTCAGGCCCTTGGGACAGACATTCGCGCAGTTCATGATGGTGTGGCAGCGATAGAGGCGGAACGGATCTTCCAGCTCATCCAAGCGCTCGCCGGTATATTCGTCGCGGCTGTCGGCCAGCCAGCGATAAGCCTGGAGCAGGATGGCCGGACCCAAGAACTTGTCGGAGTTCCACCAGTAGCTGGGGCAGCTGGTCGAACAGCAGGCGCACAGGATGCACTCATAGAGGCCGTCCAGCTTCTCGCGATCGGCGGGCGACTGCAGCCGCTCCTTGCCGCTCGGCGGCGGGCTGACGGTTTGCAGCCACGGCTTGATGCTATTGTACTGCGCGTAGAAGTGCGTGAAGTCGGGAACCAGATCCTTGATCACGTCCATGTGCGGCAGCGGCGTGATGCGCACTTCCTTGCCGGCGCATTCCTCGATCGAGGTGGTGCAGGCGAGGCCATTCTTGCCGTTCATGTTCATCGAACAGGAACCGCAAATGCCTTCACGGCAGGACCGGCGGAAGGTCAGCGTCGGATCATATTCATTCTTGATCTTCAGCAGCGCGTCCAGGACCATCGGTCCGCAATTGTCGAGATCGATCTCGAACGTGTCATAGCGCGGATTCTGACCCGAGTCGGGATCATAGCGATAGACCTTGAAGCTCTTGACGTTGCTCGCCCCGTCCGGCGCCTTATGGGCAACGCCCTTACCGGAAATCTTGCTGTTCTTGGGCAGAGAGAATTCGGCCATGGGATAAGATGTCCTCCGTCCGCGCCGATAATCGATCGGGGCGCGCGAGCGAAGCCCTTAGCGCCTCGTCCAGCCATTTGCTACCCTTCAAAGAAGCAAAAGCAAAAGGCTGGCACGCCGCCCTTTCCGCGCCTATGAACAGGCGTCCCAGAGTTGAGCCGCAGTTGCAGAATAACAATCCCATCATCGCCATCGGCAATTACGACTTCCGGCCCAGCGGCACAGTCGTGAAATCCATCGAGATCGCAGCAGCCTGTGCAAAAGCGGGCCTGCCGGTCGAACTATGGGTAGTTCGGGACGAAGGCGCTTTGCGCGCACGCGTACCGGCCGGCGTGCCGGTTTTCGAGACGGGATCAGCGATGCGCCTGCACAACCGCGGTCTTGATCTGGCGCTTAATATTCCCGCCCTCGCCGCGGCCTTGCGCCGCCGCCGTCCTACGCTGTTCCTGAGCGGTGGCAATCACCTCCACCTCGCCGCGCGAATTGCCCTTGGCCTGAGTGGCCGAAGGCGATCCATCCAGTTGGGCGCTCGCGCCAGCAATTCGGCGCATCATGGCAAGGCGACACGATGGCAGGCGCTGATCGGCACTTGGAGCAATCGCCTTAAATTCGGCGGTGCAGACTTTATCGTAGCTGTGTCTCACGCCCTGGCAGCGGAAATTCAAACCGCATTGCCCAAAAAGAGCGTGGGCATTATCGCCAATGGGGTTGATCTGGCGAAAGTCGATCGGCTTGTTTCTGCACCCTTCGCTCATCATTTCCTGGACGAACAGTGCGACCGTCCTCCACTGCTCGTCACCATCGGAAGAATCGTGCGGCAGAAGGGCTTCGATCTGCTCGTATCCGCTCTTGGCCGTCTGGACGATATTGGTGCTCGGTTAATGATCATTGGGGATGGTGACTCAACCAAGATAGCCGCACTCAAGAGCTTGGCCGAGGCAGAAGGCGTTGCCCATAGGGTTGCGTTGCTGGGCTATCAGGACAATCCGTTCGCTATCCTATCCAGAGCCGATCTCTTCGTCAGCGCGTCACGCTGGGAGGGCGCAAGCAACGCATTGATCGAAGCACTCGCTTGCGGGCTTCCGATCGTCGCCACCGATTGTCCCACCGGCAATCGCGAAGTGGTTGAAGCCGGTCCTTACGGGACGCTCGCACCTGTGGAGAACGTGGAAGGACTGGCCAATGCCATTCGAGCCGAACTGAAAACGAAACGCTCAAAAAACGAGCAGCGTGCTGGGGCTCACAGCCGATCGCTTGATCGCTGTTTGGAGAGCTGGGTGAAATTGCTAGAAGCCTGGCCGGAAAAGTTCGTAGATCAGTTCCCTTCCCATTTAGCTGACACTTGTGAGCAACCTTGGGGCAGATGAACTTGCTTGCTAAAACCCCTAACCTTAAGGCGTATGAGTTGTTCCCGGCTCCGGCACGCCGCGCCCCTTCGAGTAAGATTACGGCATGAAGATTGCGTTTGTAACCTATGGCTTCGGACTGGGCGGCACGGATCGCGTATGCTGCCATCTTGCCCAGGGATTTCACGATATGGGAGATGAGGTAACGATTTTAGCCTGCGCCCGTGGGGGTAAGGGCGAACCGGCGTTGAGAGACATCATAAAGGGCGGCCCGCCTGTCGCATTCCTTACAAATCGGAAATGGGGACATCGTCAGGCGCAAAAAATCATGTCGATGCTGGCCTATATACGCTGGCTCAGACGGGAACGTCCCGACTTTGTCGTCGCTACCGGAAATAACATCTGCCGTTTCACGGCACTGGGCTTCAGGCTCGCAGGCATGAAACGCACGAGCCGTCTCATCATTAAAACAACTAATCCGGTTCTACGCCCAAGAAAAAGTCTAGCTGAAAAAATTAGGCGCCGAGCGTTCGGCCGGGCATTTCTCGATGCATCCGCGGTGCTAACATTAAGTGAGGAGGAATCGCTGCTGCTTGCGCGAACTTTCCCGAAGTCGGCCACGCAATTTCGCGCGGTATATAATCCCTATCTCACGGCGGCCTTCGCGCAGGATCCCGCTGAAGGCCACGTCAACGAAGCACCAAGTAGCTGGGACGATAAAAAGACGGTGATGCTGGCCGTTGGCCGGCTTCATCATCAAAAAAATTATCCCCGTATGCTCCGGGCTTTCGCGGCTCTTATCCAGGCGGGAAGAAGCAATTTGATGCTTCGAATCAGTGGCGATGGACCTGACCGCGAAGCCATAATCAGGTTAATTCAGAAGCTGAATATCGCCGACAATGTAGAATTGCTTGGCTACACAAATGATATCCGCGGATTGATGGCAGCAGCAGATGTCCTGCTATTGTCATCAGATTATGAAGGTCTGCCGGCCGTCGTAATCGAAGCGCTCGCCTGCAACTGCCCGGTAATTTCCACCAACTGCTTCCCAATGGCAAAGACGCTGCTGGGGTCTCTGCCACGTTGCGTTGTCGTTGAAGAGGGGAGCGCCGATGCTTTTACGGCCGCTTTAACTCAATGGCTGGACGGAGCACGGGAACGCCCCTCATTACGGCCCTATGCTTTACGCTATTCCACTGCCAGTGCGATACAAAGCCATCGCGCTGCCATATTAGAGAGCTCTCTGTGAAAGTCGCACGAACCAATATTGACCGCCTCGTTTTGCTCGGTACGAATGATACCCTGATCTGGGGCATGACTAACGCTGAACGTATAGAGCGCATGGTGGTAGAGTCCGCTCAAAAAGGTTTGCGCGTTGCGGCTGACAACAGCTTAGCGGTAAATCTTGGGTTCGTATTTGATCCAATATTATTACGTGAGGTCTTACGGAACCCCCATCTAACCTTCGTTCAGAATGGTGAATTGCTAGTCGGGCAGATGCCGCCTAATGAAGTTGATATTCATCCCCTTCAGCAGGGCGGTCTTCAAATAATCGAACTTCGCGACGGGCATAAGGTGTACAATGAACAGCTACGGAAGCTTGAGACGCCCTATGCTGAACGGCTGACCCCGCAGACCCGCCGATCTATTGAGCGACGCAGTTATTATGGCGCGTATAAAGGCGTAACGGATATTTTGACCAAGTATCTTTGGCCTGAACTGGCGCTGTGGTTAACCCGTGGAGCAGCTCAGATCGGAATGACCCCAAATATGATCACCGCCATTGGAGCTATACTGTGCATAGCTGCAACATTCTTGTTTTCGCAGGGGCTCTACTGGACCGGAATGCTAGCTGGCTTTGGCTTCATGGTACTTGATACCGTTGATGGAAAGCTGGCCCGCTGCACTATCACTTCTTCGAAATGGGGAAATATATTCGATCATGGCATTGATCTCATCCACCCGCCATTCTGGTGGTATGCTTGGGCCGTCGGACTCTCAGCATGGGGACAACAATTGTCCGTTTCCATTTTCTGGGCCGTCATGGGCATTATCGTGGGAGGATATGTAGTCCAGCGCTTGATCGAAGGTGTATTCATGCGATCGTTCGAGGGCATGCATATCCATGTGTGGCAGCGGTTCGATACTTGGTTCCGGCTGATCACCGCGCGGCGCAATCCCAATATGGTGATCCTGTTCGTCTCGCTCCTGGCTGGGCGGCCAGATCTGGGGCTGATCGCGCTTGCCTGGTGGACAGTGATTTCGCTGATCGTACATGCGGTGCGGTTGCTGCAAGCTTATGGTGAAAAGCGCGCGGGGCGGCCTATCGTCAGCTGGATGGAGGCGAGAGCATGAATGAAACCATCAGAAGATTCGGATTCCCGCAAACGCTGGTGGCCGAGTTCGATCATTGGGTAGTGCTGCTGCGTCCGGCCCAGCCAACCTTGGGAGCGCTGGTGCTGGCGGCCAAGTCTGACGCCAGGGCTTTCGGGGCTCTTGAGGCGGCGGCCCATGCCGAACTGGCCGAGGTGACCAAGGCGATCGAGACAGCGCTTTCAGAAGCGATCGGTTATGAGAAGATCAATTATCTGATGCTGATGATGGTCGATCCGCATGTCCATTTCCATGTCCTGCCCCGATATGAGGGCAGCAGGGAGCATGCCGGCATCGGCATAGCCGACGCAGGCTGGCCCGGGCAGCCCGACCTTGGCCAGGCGGTCAAGCTGGACAGCGACCAGGTCGCGGCACTGACCGGCTGGCTCAAACCCTATTTCGCGTAGCGGCCTTCCGCCAGCCAGCGGGCGGTGAGCGCGTTGGCGGCATCGACATCCTGCGGGAAATCGACTTCCTGCCACTCCATGCCCTGAATCGATACCGTGCCGACGCGGTTGCCCTTCGCAATCAGATCGATCGCGCGGAGATACCAGCGCTCAACGCCCTCTGGCGTGCGCATCATCTGGTCGATCTGACTGCGGAAGATGGCGGGCCCCTCGCCCCGGAATGCGAGCATGCCGATCGATTCGGCATTGGTGTCGGGAGGCAGCAGACGCTTGCCGATGGCGTGCAGACGGCCGCTCGCGTCGCGGTTCACCTTCATGTCATCGTCATCATAGTCGCTTTTCACATCGACGGTGACGGTGATCGCATCCTGCGCGCCGCCGATCAGCTTCGCGACGATCTCGTCCGAAACGATCGTGTCGCCGTTGAGGATGATGAAGTCCCGGTCCATTTCCTCCCGAGCGATCCAGCATGTGCCAAGATTGTCGGCGACCTGGAAGAAGGGGTTGAACAGCGTCCGGATGCGCGCGCCCGTTTCGCGATAGAGCTGCAGCGCATGATCCTCCACGCGCTCCGTGCGAAAGCCGGTGACCACGACGATGTCGCTCACCCCATTGGCGACCAGCGCCGCCACCTGCCAGCTGATGAGAGTGCGACCATTGAAGTCGATCATGCATTTGGGCACGTCGCGCGTCAGTGGAAGGAGGCGCGAACCCTGGCCGGCGGAGAGGATGATGGCTTTGCTGATGCTCATGGCATGGCGCCTTAATGCGTTTGCCTTGACTAGGGAAGCCGAGGAGATAATTGCCCTTCGCCCCACAAATCCCTAGATAGCGCCCGGCAGGCGGCGAGCGAAAGGCGCAGGACACAAGTGGACAGCAAGGACGGGTCGAGCGGGGCCAAGGAAGGCTTTGCCCGCATCCTGGCAAATACCGGCTGGCTGCTGGGCGGCAAGGGCGTGGGCGCGGTGCTTAGCCTTGCTTATCTGGCGATCGTCACACGGACGCTGGGCGTGGCCGATTTTGGTCGCTTCGCCCTGATCCTGAGCGCCGCGACGATCGTCAAGACGCTGGTTAGCTTCGAAAGCTGGCAGATTGTCGTGCGATACGGCCAACCGCATCTGATGAGCGCCAATCATGATGCGCTGAACCGCGTGCTGCGCTTTTGCATCCTGATCGATCTTGCGTCCGCGGCAGCGGGAGGCGTGATCGCGGCGATTATCCTGGTGGCCTTTGGGCCGATGATGGAGCTGTCTTCCGCGATGGCGTGGCAGACATGGTTCTTCTGCATGGTAATGCTGATCACCATCCGCTCCTCCCCCACGGGCGTGCTACGCCTGTTCGACCGCTTCGATTCAGCGGCGGCGGCCGAAACCATGATACCGATCGGACGCATGATAGGCGCGGCGATCGCCTGGGCACTGATGCCCAATATCACTGGTTATCTTATTGCCTGGGGCGTAGCCGAACTGCTGTGCGCGGCTGTCTATTGGTCGCTGGCGCTGAAGGTGGGCGGGAACAAGCTGGGTGATTGGCGCACAGGGCGGGCGATGGAAGCGCGGCTGGAGAATCCCGGCATCGTCACCTTTCTGACGGCGACCAACATTCAGACCACGCTGGTTTCGACCGGTCAGCAGCTGGCCGTGGTGGTTGTGGGCCTCTTCGCGGGGCCCGCGGGCGCGGGGCTCTATCGCCTGGCGAATCAGCTTGCCCAAGCGCTGACGAAGATTTCCGGCCTTCTCTCGCGCAGCATCTTCGTGGAACTGAGCCGGACCCACTCCAGCCATGGGACGGATGAGCTACGGACGCTCTTCCGGCGCACCAATCGGCTGGCCTATGTCGCAGGGGCGGTGATTATCGCGTTGATCCTGACAGTTGGCCATCCGCTGCTTGGGCTGATCGCTGGCAAGCCGTTCCTGCCCGCCTATCCGTTGCTGCTGTTATTGGGGATCGCGGCGTGCATCGACCTGCTAGGGGTAAGCTATAGGCCGTTATTGATGGCTACAGACCGTTCAGCGCTATCACTGCGGATCACGCTGATCACAACGCTGCTGCTACTCACGCTTCAAGCGGTTCTGCTGTCGATCCATGGCACGATCGGTGCAGCGAGCGCAAATGTGATCGCATCAGCGGCGGGGTTCATCATGATGGGGTTGGCGAGCCGGAAGGCGATGAGGCGGGACGAGGCTCATCAAGGGTGACGGGGCTGTGTTTTAGGTCGATGAGAGGCGTGCCCTTGGTGAATAGCGGATGCCGTCGGGCTGCTCACGATCAAGGCCGGTCGCTAGTTTTCCGTCACCCCCGACTTGATCCAGGGTCCCGCTTAACATTGCAATCAGAACAAGCGGGATGCCGGCTCAAGGCCGGCATGACGGTAGAGTTGTCGGCTAACGACCAGAAATCGCCGTTCAATGTGCTGCCGTTATTTCTTAAAAGCCGACAACGGGATTAGACGTTGCCGCCGCCAGCACATCGCTGCAAATTCACGATCATGAGTGACGCAGAATACGAATGGAAACCCCGCCCTCCAAATTTGCGCGAGCGAATCATTGCGGGCGTTTTCGTGGCGGTTCTTCTTTTTACCCTGGCCAGTGAGTACGCGGGATGGGACCTGTTCGCAGGCTACGAGAAGCAGGCCATAGCCCTGTTGATATTGATTGGATTGATCCTGCTTAGGTTCGCGCCATCGGTTCACCGCCGTTAGCGACCAGTTTTTGCCGCTTAGGTCAGTAATCCGGGTTCCCGATTGCCGCAATTAAACGACTTGGCCATTCGGTAATCGATACGGCACATGCAAAGCAGGATCGGGACTTTCGTGCCACTTTACGAGAAAATCCCAAGCTGCCTTTTCATGTGGGTGCGCCAGCCATCCCAGTTCCTCCCGATTTTTTCGATAGGTTTCGAGTAGCCCAGTTAAGGATTGCGGTACGCGATCAAGCCGGTCCTTGATGAGTCCGACCCACAGGTCAGCCGGAACCGGCAGGCCGTGTTCGACTTGAAAACCGCCCAGTACATCGTCATTCGCTGTGTAATAGCCGACGAAGCCTCCTTGAAAAATACCGCTCTCCGTTCCCGGCTTATGTTGGTTCAACCACTGCCGAAGAGCGGGAATGTCGATGCCCACAACGCCGAAAAGTCGAAACCCCCAAGGCCTGCGTCGCGCATCGGGGGCGAAATAGGACGCGATCTCGGAAGACGATTGTTGCATCCAAACTTTATTCGCACCTTTGAACAGGCGCTTTTCGATAAAGCCTTCTGATTGAAACGCTTGAGACAACTCCGCCCGAAAACTGCGAATGTCCATCGCCTCCACCTATTCTACCGAAGCTGAGCTACGGATAGCTTCCTATGCCGACTGTCCAGAATTTCAAATGGATCGTCCGCAATCGGGGGAAATTCCGCCAAAGCAGACCGTCCCCAATCCACCCCTCAGCGTCGTTCCCAGCCCGCGAAATACCCCGCGCCGCTGATAACCCGCTGGTCGGGTTCGGGATGGGAAAGCGGCCCAGCGGCAGGCGACCATATGCGGTCCATTGGTTTGCGTTCGCTCGATCCCCATTGCAGACGCAAACACCGTGAGGCAGGATACACCAATTGGCGACCGGATCGGTCTTGCTACTTGGAAAATGGCATATGAACGTCAACAAAAAGCTACGATTGATAGAGTGGACGCTATTTGCTGCTTTATTGGTGTCTATAACCGGCGCAGGATTTTTCTATGAGTTATATAAAGAACAGATAGATGAAATATTTTTGGTCGTTTTGATCTTAGTTTACGTTCTGATATGTTACGCTTTTTATAGTTTTTCTCTCCATGCCCTTATAAAACGGGTTAAACACTAGGCGAGCGAAGTGCTGCTCCAACGTCCGAGATCAATTTTACGCTGCACAAAGCAGACAGATCGCTACCCAACCGCCACCGTCGCAGGTGACCCCGCGAAGCATTCCATGCTGCCCTTAACCTGCTGTTCCGTTGAAGGGGAGCTAGCTGCCCAGCGGCAAGCCACCATTTGCGGGCATTCCGTTCCGCTGTATCGTCCCTCTAAAGCTGACATTCACATGATGAAACGCGGGGCAATATGCAGCAGACGAAGCCGAACTTACGAAAAGCCTTAAGGGCATTCATAGCGTTTGTAATCTTTGTCGTGACATGTCCGGCCCCTGCCGCTTCCGCCGCGTCAGACCATTGTATGCGTGCGGGTGAACCCACAAAGCCATTGGTCAACAAGGCTGAGACCGCCGCAGCTATCTTTTTGGCTGTAGAGGGGGACTTTTTCCCAACAGCAGATCGAATTTTTTATCCCGACATCGATGTAGAAGATGATGGCGCGCGCTGGTCCGTCAGTCGGGGGAAATCGCCGGAGGTTAATGCGGAGGGAGATGTCGCGGTCACGCATGGCGGCGGCCAGCTGGCCCTCAGCATCGCTAAGTGCGATGGCCGTATCTCCGATGTTTGGTTCGATAAATAGCGACCACAAGCGGGCATTTACGACGCTGTAGCATCCTGCCAAAATCAGACTCCCCGGAGGGAGGCACGGGCCGCGTTATGTTCCGACTTTTGCTTGGCGAGATGGTCCGGAGAGTGATGTTACCCCTCCTTCCGTTTCAATTCCTGATCGTTGCGCTCAATCTCGCGGGGTACGTGGAGAACGAAACGTTTATATCGTCGATGAGGATGATAGCGTTTGCGTACATCATCTCCGTCTTATTGGAAGCGGTGTACGGCGTACGGAAATGGTGAGACTACTCATCGGTGCTCGCCATGGGCCCTTTACGCTTTCGTAAGGCAACGGTGAGCACCCGACCAGAAGCCACCATTCTGTCGGCTTGAAGGGAGCTATCGCCATTTTATTTTGTTCGAAAACTTACCTGCTGTTAGTTGTCCATTCGCGTCCAGAGCGGGCAAAAAGCGGGCCCGTGTAGACAGAAGATTGCATGCTATTGCGTTCCATTCTTGCGGGGCATCGCTTGATGTCACTTCACACCGCACAACTTTCCCCTCTGCGTCGATATGGAGCGTGTACTTGGTCGTCCCATTAACGCTATTAAAGCGTGGAAACAGATCGCTGTCTTCGGGGGTGATCCAGGAGAATGGGCTCGATCGCGGTATGGGTTTGCTCCGGTCTAATTTTGACGGAGGAATTATCTTTGCGCCTTTCGGCATGTCCGAAGCGAAGGTCGGCAGAGCGGCGAGCCAGATGACGAAGACTGTCGTCGTGAATATACTTTTGTTCATGGCCCAATTTTCCGCTCGGAGAAGGACTTGATATTTAGGTGCTGTGGGCTTGTTGGGCGGGGAGTGTCAACTCCGGAAGGTTGCCCTAACTCTTTGTGCCAATCTAGTCGGAGAGAGGATGCCCTTGAAGCGCGTTGACAGCGGCAGTCATGGCAGCTTCGAAGAAAATTTGTCCGTGAGCCGACAGTCTGTTCACCACCCGGCATCGTCGTTCGGAGCCTGCAAATCGGAGCACGCCGCCTGTAACCTGCTGGTCCGGTGCGGTGCGAAAGCCGCCGAGCGGCAGGCGACCAAGCGCCGTCATAATGATTGGCCGGACGACCTTTAAAAAGCAGGTGCTGGCGCATCTTACCTTTCAGCGCTTAAAACCTGATAGATCGTCCTTAGAATATCATCTCCGGAGTCCGAATCAGATATGAAGCAAGGCTCATCCCATTCGCCTTGAAAAGTAAAGCTGCTGCCTCCGAAACGGTATTCTGCTGAGAAGCCATATTGCTGTATTTCTGGTCGGCCAAACTGATCAAGAATTGTTGCTTTCACCGACGGCATATCGGAAGGTTCAAATTCCAGTGAGTAGTGGCCTGTCGAAAGAGCGAGCAATGATGCGGTCATGCCCTATCGATGCAGCGGTGGCGTTCATTGTGCAAGGTAGTTCGAACGTCTGCTATCGGTCGCCGTCGCATCTATACCCGACAGTCCGCAATCCACCCATTTCCGTCCATTCAGATGGAGTCTCTCACCGAGCTGACAGCGCTTGTTTTCCCGCGCAATATGTCTTCGATCAGCGTTACATCTTCACCTTTGTCGGCGTCGATGCAGGCTTCGGCCTTTTGCATAGCGACCAGTTTGGCGCTTAGGCCAAAACGGCGGCCTATCCGGGCTATGCCGCTGCGCAGTGCCAAGAGCCGCAGCAGGGCGCCGAGCAGCACCAAGGGGCCGAAGGCGGCAAGGATCTTCCATCCCTTTTTGCGGTCCTGTTCGACTTCCTGCCAGAGCGAGATGACGGCATGTGCCTTAGCGCTGCCGAACCAGAAGAGGTTGGCGCCCGACCACCAGCCGTCACGGAATTTGAGCCAAGTGCGGCGGGAGGCGGGGTAGCGCGCGAGCAGCGTCGCGCGCTCCACCATGGCGACGGCGATGTCAGCCCCCTGCCCTTCCGTCAGGAACTGGTCGAGCATATCCGTGTCGAGGAGGACATGGTCCGCCGTGGTCACGAGCAGTGGGAAAGGCAAATCCGGGCGATCGAGCAGGCCAAGCAGCGTGGAGGCAATGCCGCTGTTGCTCGCTTCGAAGCGGACCTGCGGATGATCGCCGAGCCATGCTGTGGCGGGCTCTGCCTTATATAGCTCTGGCGTCTGAGTCAGGATGACAAGCTGCCCAATCGACGGGTGGGCCAGCAAGGCCCGCGCGGGATAGTTGATCATCGGTTCGCCTGCGACCGGAGCCAGCGGCTTCACGGGAACGCCTGCGGCAAGCGCAAGCGGATCGGAACCGGGGCGCGATCCGGCGAGCAACAGGGCGGTGATCTTCGTCATGAGCGGGGGTTAGCGAAGCAACCCCGCGACGGAAAGCGGCTAATTGACAGCCTGAGCCAAGGCCGATGAGGGCGCGCTCGCCTGAGCAATCTTGACGGGGAGCCCGGCACGCAGGCTCTTGAGCTGGCGCAGGCGGTCGCGGAATGCGGCGAGTTCGCGGCCGGCTAGCTGCGCGGTCGTGGTGAACTTGACCGACAGGGGATTGATGGTGCGGCCGCTGCGGTAGAGTTCATAATGAAGATGCGGGCCGGTCGACAGGCCGCTGGAGCCGACATAGCCGATCACCTGCCCCTGCCGGACGCGCTGGCCGTAGCGGGCGGCGATGCGGCTCATATGCGCATAGCCGGTGGCGAGGCCGCTGCCATGTTCCAGGCGGACATAATTGCCATGGCCGCCATGCCGCCCGGCATAGGACACGACGCCATCGGTCGCCGCATAGATGGGCGAGCCATAAGCGGCGGCAAAGTCTATGCCCGCGTGCATGCGCGTATAGCCCAGGATCGGGTGGCGGCGCATGCCGAAGCCCGAGGACATCCGGCCTTGAACCGGGGCGGACAGGACGCCGCGCCGTTCGCCGACGCCCGAAGCCTCGAACCATTGGCTGCGGCCGTCGCTCGTCCATTTCAGCATGTCGATGCCGCGGCCGCTGGGCCGGTGGAGGCCCGCGAAGAGCAGGTCGCCCACTTCCACATCGCCCGTTTCGGCGCGCCGATATTCGGTGATGATGTCGTAGCGGTCCCCGGCGTGGATTGAGCCAAGATCGACCTGTTGGGCGACGACGCGGAGGAATGTCTGGATCGCCTTGGGCGGCGCTCCGGCCGCACGAGCCGATTGGTAGATGCTGTCGCCGATCACGCCCTGGATGCGCAGCGGCGTGTCATCGACGCGGATCGGCGTGCGCTTGACCTGCAGTACACCGCCTACGCGGTTGATCTCCAGCGCGAGATCGAGCCGGGCGCGGAAGGCGAGATGGTCGAGCGGCCGGGGCATGTCGCGGCTGGCGCGACGGCCAAGAATGATGTCGAGCGGCGTGCCGGACTTCATGCCCTTGCCAATGTCGCCGCTGGCCAGGGTCATGACCTGGGCGACGTCGCTGTTGCTTACCCCGGCGCGAGACAAAGCGCGGCCGAGCGAATCGCTGCCCCCAATCTGCGCGCGCAGTTCGATCTGCGGACGTTCAGGGGTTTCGCGCAAAGGCTGCACCGCATCGGTCGGCCCCATGCGCCTGCCGCTGTCCGCGCCCATGGCGAGCGGGGTGATCATCTGGCTGCGCACTTCGTCGAACTGGGGCTGCGCGAGCAAGGGCTGCGGTTCGCCAGGGAGCGGGTGAAAGCCCGGAGAGAGATAGAGGGCGGCAGCGCAAAGCACGAAACAGGTGGCAAGGCCGCGAAACCAGGTGCGGCTGCCGACGCGCTGGCCAAGGTCGGGGACCAGCTCGACATCTTCGGCCCAGTCGCGCAGGCGGGTGCGCCAGTCGCGCGCATCGGCCGGCGCAGCGGCGCCCTTGCCGATGGCGTCCGTCAACCAGAGGGATGCGGACGCGCCCCCCTGTTGAGGACTGAGCTGGCTACCATGAAACACGTTTGAAGGCCCCCCGCGGGCAAAATACGCTCGGCCCCCGCCGCGCGTTCGTGGGCATTGTTGTGAACGCATAGGGTTAAAGTCAAATAAAGACGGATTTTTTAACCCTTAATGCGCGACGAAACGTGCCCTTCAGCCGTTAAGCAACTTGAACTTATCCGATGAAGGAGAATCCGGACCACTTCCCCTTGCTCTTGCCGCGTCCATCCCCGACATAGAGAGGATCATGGCCCAGTTCGCCCGTTCGCCCGTCACAGCCGTGCTGGGTCCTACCAACACCGGCAAGACGCACCTGGCCGTCGAGCGCATGTGCGGCCATTCCAGCGGCATGATGGGCTTTCCCCTGCGATTGCTTGCGCGTGAGGTCTATGACCGGGTCGTCGCGATCAAGGGGGCGAACCAGGTCGCGCTGATTACCGGCGAAGAGAAAATCGTGCCGCCGGGCGCGCTCTATTATCTGTGCACCGCCGAATCGATGCCGGTCGATGGCGATTATGCCTTTGTCGGGCTGGACGAGGCGCAGTTGGGCTCGGACCCCGAGCGGGGGCATGTCTTTACCGACCGCCTGCTGCGCGCGCGGGGCCGGGAAGAAACGATGATCCTGGGGTCTGCCAGCATCGGCCGGGTCGTCAAGGCGCTGGTGCCCGAGGCGGAAATCATCAGCCGTCCCCGCTTTTCCACCCTTTCCTATGCGGGCGCCAAGAAGCTGTCGCGCCTGCCCAAGCGGTCGGCCGTCGTCGCCTTCTCGGCCGAGGAAGTCTATGCCGTGGCGGAAATGCTGCGGCGGTTCCGGGGTGGTGCTGCGGTGGTGATGGGCGCGCTATCGCCCCGCACCCGCAATGCGCAGGTGCAGATGTTCCTGAACGGCGAGGTCGATTATCTGGTCGCGACCGATGCGATCGGCATGGGGCTGAACCTGGACGTAGCCCATGTCGCCTTCGCCTCGCTGCGCAAGTTCGACGGCCGAAGGACGCGGCGGCTAACCGTATCGGAAATGGCGCAGATCGCGGGGCGCGCGGGACGGCATCATAAGGACGGCACCTTCGGGAGTCTGGGCCATGAGGATGGCGACGCGGCCTTCACTCCCGAAGAGATAGAGGCGATCGAGGCGCACCGCTTCCCCCCCGTCGATCAGCTTTTCTGGCGCGAAGGGCAGCCGCGGATGGACAGCGTTAACCGGCTGATCCTGGAACTGGAAACGCGGCCCGATCTCGACCAGCTCCGCGCGGCCCCAGAGGCGATCGACCTCGCGGTGCTGAAGCGGCTGGCCGACGATCCGCTGGTCGTCGATCGGGTCAAGGGCAAGAAGCAAGTCGAACGGCTGTGGGCGGCGTGCGGCCTGCCCGATTTCCAAAAAGTGGGGGCTGAGCATCATGCCCGCACGGTCAGCCGCATCTGGCGGTTCCTGTCTGAAGGAATGGGCCATATCCCGCGCGACTGGTTCGCCCAGCAACTGGCGCGACTCGATTCGGTGCAGGGGGACATCGACACGCTATCGGCCCGGATCGCGGCGGCGCGCACCTGGTCCTACATCGCCCATCGCGCCGACTGGCTGGCGCATCCGGCGGAAATGGCGGAGCGGACGCGGGCGCTGGAGGAAAGGCTGTCCGACGCGCTGCACACGGCGCTGACGCAGCGGTTTGTGGACCGCCGCACCGCCGTTCTGCTGCGCGATATGGGGCAGGATGCGAGCAATTTGCCCGTCGAAGTGGAGCAGGACGGGACGGTCTGCGTCGATGGTGAGACGATCGGGCGACTTGACGGATTTCGTTTCTCGGTCGATCCGGCTACGCGGCATCAGGATAGGAAGATGCTGCTGGCGGCGGCGGAACGCCGCCTTGGAAGGATATTGCGAGTGAAGGCTGACGAATTGCTGGGCGCGCCCGACACAGATTTCGCGCTCATGGACGAGGCGGGACAGGCGCCGGGGATCAGCTGGCAGGGCAATGCCGTGGCGGCGCTGCTGCCCGGCCCCTCATTGCTGACGCCCGAAATCCGGCTGGATCGCGGCCTGTTGGCGCTGGGGCAGGATGTGCAGAAGCAGGTGATCGGCCGCCTCGCCACCTGGGTGGAAGCGCAGAAGGAAAAGCATCTGCTGCCGCTGACCAAGATGGTGGCCAGCTCTGCCGACCCGGAAGTTCCCGCCGTTGTCCGCGCCGTCTTTGCGCAGTTGGCCGACGCTGGCGGGGTTATCGCACGGACAGAGCTTGATTCGGCGCTTGGTCATCTCGACAAGGATCAGCGTCACCTGCTGAGGCGGGCGGGCATCGATATCGGCGTGCTCGACATTTATCATCCGGGCCTGCTGAAGCCAGGCGCGGCGCGCTGGCGGGCGGCATTGCTGGCGGCGCGGATCGCAAAGCCTTGCCTGCCCCTGCCCCAAGCGGGCCTGACGTTGATTCCCGCTGGCGAAAAGCCGGAGCAGATGGGGGCGCGGATCGCCGGTTTCCGGGGCTTTGGCGACCAGATGCTGCGCATTGATATGGCAGAGCGCATGGCGCGCACCGCTCATGAGGCTATCGCCAAGGGCGAATCCTTCACGGCGCAGAGCCCGCAGATCGTGTCGCTGGGATTGAATGAAGCCGCCTTCCTGCAGCTGATGCGCCTAGCTGGCTTCCGGCCGGTCGAAACGCCCGCGGAGGGCGGCGTCAACTGGGCCTTCCGGGGGCGGCAAAAACCACGGCCCGACCAGCAGCAGTCCCGCGGCCCTGCGCGGCGTGGGGCGCCCTCGCGCGGCGCGCCGTCGCGGTCTGGCGCAGCCGCACCGGCCGTAGCGCCTGCGGGCAATCACGCCTTTGCCGGTCTTGCCGAGCTGCTCGGCCGCAATGGCTGACAGCGCGCCTGCCGGCAATCATGGGCCGAGCCTGCGCATCGACAAATTCCTGTGGTTCGCCCGGCTCGCCAAAAGCCGGTCAATGGCGCAGAAAATGGCGGAAGACGGGCACATCCGCCTGAACGGCCGCCGCATCGAACGGGCTCATTCGCCGGTGCGCGCGGGCGATCTGATCACCTTTCCTCATCCAAGCGGCGTGCGCGTCGTGCGCGTCGTGCAGCTCCCCGGGCGGCGCGGACCGGCTCCCGAAGCGCAGACCTGTTACGAGGAACTGAAGCTAGGCAATTAGCCGCGCAAAAATATCCTCATTGACCTTCTCGCCCGCCGGGCATAGCAGGGCCGCCGCTGTCGAAACCCTATGAGTGCTGACCCATGACCTATGTCGTGACCGACAACTGCATCCGCTGCAAATATATGGATTGCGTCGAGGTCTGTCCCGTGGACTGTTTCTACGAGGGCGAGAACATGCTGGTCATCAATCCCAATGAATGTATCGACTGCGGCGTGTGCGAGCCTGAATGCCCGGCCGAAGCCATTCTGCCCGATACGGAGAATGGCCTGGAAAAGTGGCTGGAACTCAACACGAAATTCTCCGCCGAATGGCCCAACATCACCGTCAAGGGCGAAGCGCCTGCCGACGCGGACGATATGAAGGGCGTGGAGAATAAGCTGGAGAAATTCTTCTCCCCCGAACCGGGCTCGGGAAGCTAATCAGCCGCAAGGGGGCTTGCCCCTTTTTTGGAGCGTGGGACCCGCCGCTAAGTTGGCCTCAACATGCGCCCGCGACTATCCCTAGCGTGTCATTCGCACGCTCACTCCCGGATTTTGCGTCTGGGGGTGGCAATTTTGTTACGAATCTGCTAAATAGGCGGCAAGAGGCGGAAACGGTCGCATCCGTCCTGGAGTATTTGCTCATGTCCTGACGGTGGCGCCGCGGAATCCCCGGCTTGTGCCCTATTTGCGCATCTGTGACGCGGCGCGTATTCGTCCCCGGTAGAATTAGAAAGGTTTCAAATGGCTGCCAAGGCGCTGTCCTTTGACGTTGGTGATTATGTTGTTTACCCCAAGCACGGCGTGGGCCGCGTCGTCGAGCTGCAGAAGGAGCAGATCGCGGGCATGGAATTGGAGCTGTATGTGCTCCGGTTCGAAAAGGAGCGCATGACGCTTCGCGTGCCGACTAACAAGGCCGAAGGGGTGGGCATGCGCAAGCTGTCCTCCAACAAGACCCTGGAAGAGGCGATCGAAACGCTGAAGGGCAAGCCCAAGGTGAAGCGGACCATGTGGTCGCGCCGCGCGCAGGAATATGAAGCGAAGATCAACTCGGGCGACCTGGTGTCGATCGCCGAAGTGACGCGCGACCTGTTCCGTGCCGACGACCAGCCGGAGCAGAGCTATTCCGAGCGTCAGATCTTCGAAGCAGCGTCGAGCCGCCTCGCCCGCGAACTCGCGGCAATGGAAGAGACGGATGAGCCGAGCGCTCTCAAGAAGATCCTGCGCATTCTGAACGAAGCCGCGCCCAAGCATGCGAAGGTGGAAGTCTGAAACCCGCTACAGCCGAGCCGACAACGGCAGGTTGATAGACAGAAAGGGCGTCCCGGCCGGGGCGCCCTTTCTTTGTCCTGGCAAGCATCGAAGACCAATTCGCCGGACTACAATCCCTATTCGCCCTTGGCCGCATCCTTCGCAGCGTCGCTGACATCGCTCGCGGCCTGACCGACCTGGGTGGCGGCGCCTTCGACCGCGTTGTCCTTGCGCGTCTGGCTGCTGATCAGGAAGAAGGCGGCAATCGCCACCACTATCACCAACAGCAGCACCGCGATCGCCGTCCCGCCACCGCCGCGCTTTTCAATCACCGTGGTCGTCGTTGCCGGACGCTCCTGATAATCGGCCATGAATGTCCTCCTCATCGTTACGCCACCCGCACGAATAATGCTCATCGGGCGGCTGGGTTCCTGATGAGACTGCGGGCTGGATTTGAAGCGGTTGGCGTCAAGGTGCAGAATTGGGGAGGAAGGGATTGAAGCGAGCGCGATTTTCATCTCTCCGCTCGGGCTGTCGAATGGGTCATTCGCCTCATCTGAATGGTGAAACCCGCTACTTTCTGGAGAGGAAGAAATCCTTCGACAAGCTCGGAGCGAACGGGTCTCAATAAGCGCCGTTGCTGCCATAACTCCGCTCACTATCGACTCCGCAGCACGAAGGCGCCCTTGGCCCGGTCCTTGATGACCTGATCAGCAGGGAACACCGATCCGCTCATGGTGATGTAAACGCCGGGACCCGCCACTTGCGCCGTGGCGAAGGCCATGCCGAGGTTAAAGCTCGCGTCGCTTTCCCCGAAGCGCGCCGGGGCCAGTGCACCGACCAGCACTATCGTCTTGCCGGCGATGCCATCCAACATCTTGGCCGTGTCCGTCATCGTATCGGTGCCATGGGTGATGATGATGTGGCTTTCCGGGGCCGCCATGACGCGATCCCGGATCAGCGCGCGGTCCGCGTCGTCCAGTTCCAGACTGTCCTTGCGCGTGACTTCTTCGATGCGGAAAGGCCGTTTGACTCGCGCGATGTGCAGTAGCTTCGCCATCACCGTTTCGCCGACCTGATAGTCGGACAGGGCATCGAAATAGATTTTATCGATGGTCCCGCCGGTGGTTAGAAGAAGGATCGGCGTGTCGGCGGATAGCATGGCAAGCTCCGGAAGGCTGGAGGATCAGCCCTGCATTTAGGAGCTATCCAGTCCGATAGGAACCGCTGGCTAGCCGCCCCGCGCCATTTCTTCGCCCCGGTCTCTGGCTGCGCTTAACGTGTCGGTGAGGAGCTTTAGGAGCCGATCGTCGGCATCGAGTATGTTCAGTCCCTCGCGCGTCATGCCGCCAGGACTCGCAACGCGGTCCGCCAGCACGGCCGGGCTATCGCTCGCCTGCGCTGCCATATTTGCGGAGCCGTGGACGGTCGCGAGCGCCATGCGGGCGGCCTGGTCCGCTGGCAGGCCGATCGCCTCCCCCGCGCGCGCAAGGGCATCGACGAAGCGGAACAGGAAAGCGGGGCCGCATCCCGACAGTGCCGTGACTTCGTTGAACTGCCCTTCATCGGCGATCCATTCCGCAAGGCCAAGCGGCGCGATGAGCGCGTCGATCGCCGTCCGCGCGGCCTCGGAACTCGCCGCCTCGGCATGCAGGGCAGTGACGCCCTGCCCCAGGCCAACGGGGAGGTTGGGCATGGCGCGGACGATCGGGCCTGCTTTGGGGAATTGTCGCCTGAGGTCCGCCAACGGCGTGCCCGCCAATATGGAAAGGAGCGTCGTCCCTTCTCCGCATTGGGGGGCCAAGGCGGTTGCCACATCGCCAAGCTGATAGGGCTTCATGCCAAGCAACACGGTTGTGCCGGGGGCGAGCGAAGCGGGATAGGTTGTTACGACCTGCACCCCATCCACCACCGCGCGGCCGCTGGGGCGCAGCACGGTGACACGCGCCGGGTCCAGCCCGCAGGCCAGCCAGCGGGTCAGCATTTGCCCTGCCATATTGCCGCAGCCGACGAGGAACAGCTTCTTCGGCCAGATATCATTCATGGGGATGCCCCTCAGGCTTCGCCGCGCGTCTCGATCAGGCTGGCGGAAATGGCCTCGGTCGGGCTCTTTCCGCCCCATAGGACGAACTGGAAAACGGGGTAGAAGCGTTCGCACTCATCGATCGCCGTTTCGACGAGGATCTGCGCCTGGTCCAGCGTCAGGACGCCGCCTGCGCCCAGCAGCGCGCCGTGGCGGAACAAGACGATGCCGCTCGACGACCAGAGTTCGAAATGGCCGAGCCACAGCTGTTCATTGATGAGACCCAATGTCTCGTAAACCGCGGCGCGCTTATCCTCCGTCACGCGAATGTCGGGGAGCGCCAGCAATTGCAGCACCTGATCTTCATCGCGCCAGATGCCGCGCAGTTCATATTGCGCCCAGGAACCTTGGGTGCTTGCGACGATCTCATCCTCGCCGACCTGATCGAAACTCCAGCCATTCGCCTCGAAATAGGCGGCCAGCATGTCGATCGGCGCGGCTTCCTGACCGCCATTTTCAAATTCGTCGCTGTCCATCATCTGCTGGCCATAGAGCATTTCCCGATGGCAGGGAAACCATCCGAATCGGGAAAAGGCGTCAAATTAGGGCATCGTTGCAGAAATAAAACGGACAGGCGGCAAGGCCCACTTATTCTGCGCCCGGCGTCCCGCCCTTGGGTGAGCGAACGGTCTTTGTCACCGGTTCAGCCGACCTCCCCTCCAGCGCGTCGATGCGGGCCTTCAGCAGTTCGACCTCTTCACGGGCCGCCGCGGCCAGCGCCTTCACCGCGTCAAACTCGTCGCGACTGACGAAATCCATGCCGCCGATCCACTGCTTGGCCTTTTCGCGGGCATTGGTTTCAAATTCCCGGCTCATGCCAGCCACCGTTCCAGCGGCGCCATTCACCAGCTTGGCGAGGTCGTCGAAAAAGCGGTTTTCGCTCTGCATGTCCTAATTCCTTGATTGGCGGCGCATGTGAGACGCGCCCTTCATATCTATATTTGGGTCTTGAGTGCGGGCGCCACAAGGGTTTCCGCGTCGGGATTAAGGCGGCCGATCTCATAATTGAGCGCGGATGCAAAGCCCAGCCAGGCGAGATAGGGCAGCAGCAGCAGCCCCGCCACGCGGCGGATGCGCCAAAAGAGGAATGTGGTGAGCGCCACCAGGACGAACAGCAGAAGGATCAAGGCAAGCGCATTATCCACCTGATGCGCGCGAAAGAAGAGCGGCGACCAGAGGAGGTTGAGTAGCAATTGAGCGAAGAATATGGCGATGGCTAGGCCCCGCCCCCGCGCACCGCGAGCATGGATGATGATCGCCAGGGCCAGTCCCATGAAGATGTAGAGGATCGTCCACGCCACGCCGAACGCCCAGCCCGGCGGCATGAAGTCGGGTTTGATGAGGGCGTCGAACCAGCGATTGCCATAGCCGCTATTGGCGAGCTTGCCGGACAGGAAACCCAGGAAGACGATCGCCGGGACCGTGACCAATGCCCAGCGGAGATAATCCAGGCGCAACTGACCTGGGGACGCGATCTCGTTCATCGTCGGCGCAGCTCCACTATTCCTCACTCGGCGGCTTCGGGCGAATCCTTCAAAGCCGTGTCAAGCCGCCGTCCTACGGTTTGCGGTGAAACGGTTCGTCCCGCAACCCGCGAATAGAGGATAGGGATCAGGAACAGTGTGATCAGCGTGGCCAGGGACACACCGAACACCACCACGACGCCGATCGACTGGCGCGCGGCAGCCCCAGCCCCGCCTCGAATGACCAGCGGCACCGCACCGATTACGGTGGCGATCGATGTCATGAGGATTGCGCGCAGGCGGCGGGCGGCGGCCTGGCGAATGGCCTCGGCGACCTCCAACCCTTCGTCGCGCAGCTGGTTGGCGAACTCCACGATCAGGATGCCGTTTTTGGCGGCGAGACCCACCAGCATGACGATGCCGATCTGGCTGTAAAGATTGACCGATCCGCCGGTCAGCGCCAGCCCAAGCACGCCGCCCGCGACAGCCAGCGGGACGGTCGCGATGATCACGCCGGGATGGATGAAGCTTTCGAACTGCGCAGCGAGCAGCAGATAGACGATGAGGATGGTGAGGCCGAAAACCAGCCAGATGGATCCCCCGGTTTCCCGCAGCGATTGGCTTTCCCCGCGATAGCCGATCGCAAGCACCTCTGGCGACTGGCGGGCCTGCGCCTCCAGATAGGACAAGGCTTCGCCCAGCGAATAGCCGGGTGCAAGCGCCGCCGTCAGGGTGATCGCGCGCAGTTTGTTGAAGCGGTTGAGTTGGCGCGGCCCGGCGACTTCGCGCATGGTCACCACCGACGAGAGGGGGACAAGCAGGCCGGTGCGGCTGCGGACCTGGATGCGTTCAAGGTCTGCTTGCGTCTGCCGTCCTTCCCGCTCGGCCTGGATCAGCACGCGATATTCCTCGCCGCGATCGACATAGGTGGTGACGCGGCGCGACCCGAGCAGCGTTTGCAGCGCCTGGCTGATGTCGTTAGCAGACACGCCAAGATCGCCCGCGCGCTGCTGATCCACCTCGATCCGCATCTGCGGCTTGGTTTCCTTATAGTCGCTGTCGAGGTTGACGAGGCCCGGATTGCTCGCCGCCGCCGCCATGATCCGGTCCCGCGCGGCGACCAGCCCTTCATAGGTTGAACCAGCCAGCACCAGGTTGACTGGAAGTCCCCTGCCCCGGCCCAAGCCGGATCGCGGCGCGACATTGCCGCGCACGCCGGTCTGATTGGCGAGGACCTTGTTGATCGCATCGGCCACTTGGGCGGTGGTGACGCTGCGTTCTTCCCAGGGACGGAGGAAGGCGATGATATTGCCGCCGTTGAAATCATCGCTGGCGCCAAAGCCGCCGGGCGTCCGGATGTTCAGCACCTTCAGTCTGCCGTCTTTGAGCAGCGGCTGAAGATCATCCTCGATGCCGCGCATATAGGCTTTCATCCGGTCGAAACCGGTGCCTTCAGGCGCGCTGACCTGGCCGTCCACCACGCCAGTGTCTTCGGCCGGGGCAAGTTCGGTCGGCAGCGTCATGAAAAGCGCGCCAGCCGCGCCCAGGAAAAGGACCAGCGCGACCAGCGCCAAGGCGGGCCGCCGCAGCACGCGGTCGAGCAAGCGTGCATAGCCGCCTTCGAGCCGCTGAAACCGTTTATCGACCCAACGCGCCAGCCGTCCGCGCTCGCTGTGGCGCAGCAGCTTCGAACAGAGCATCGGCGCGAGGCTCAAGGAGATGAAGCCGGAAAAGGCGATGGCAGCGATCATCGCGATGGCGAGTTCGCGGAACAGGAGCCCCGTCTGGCCGGCGAGGAACATGACCGGCACGAACACGGCACAGACGACCAGCGTGGTCGAGATGATCGCAAAGCCGACCTGCCGGGTGCCGCGATAGGCGGCAAGCAGCGGATCTTCGCCCTGTTCGATCCGGTGATAGACATTTTCCAGCACCACGATCGCGTCATCGACGACCAGCCCGATCGCCAGCACGAAGGCGAGAAGCGTCAGCAGGTTGATCGACAGGCCGAGCAGCCACATGACGGCGCAGGTCGCGAGCAGGCAGATCGGCACGGTGATCGACGGGATGATGGTCGCGCGCAGTGATCCGAGGAACAGGAAGATAACAAGGATGACCAGGATCGCGGCTTCGAGCAGAGTGTCATAAACATTGTCGATCGCGCGGCTGATGAAGAGGGATTCGTCTGAGCCGATATTGACGCTCATCCCCTGCGGCAGGTCCGGCCGTAATTCTTCGATCAGCGCCTTGGCCCGCTCAGCGACTTCCAGCGTATTTGCGCCGGACTGGCGAACGATGCCGACGCCGATGCCGGTGCCGCCATTGGAGCGAAAGGAGGTATAGGGATTTTCGGCGGCCTGTTCGATCCGGGCGACATCCCCAAGCTTTACCTGATAGCCGTCCTGCCCGCGCCCAACGACAAGCTGCGCGAACTGCTCGGGCGTTGAAAAAGCACGCTCTACGCGAAGGGTCTGGTTCTGATCCTTCGATTCAAAACGGCCCGCAGGCAGTTCGACATTCTGCGCGCGCAGGGCGTTTTCAATGTCGGCGGGCGTCAGGGCGAAGGCCGCAAGCTTCTCGGCATTAAGCCATATCCGAGTGGCAGGCCGCTCATCCCGGCCGCCATTGACGCGGGCGACGCCGTCAATGGCGGAAAATCGGTCGATGACGTTGCGGTCAAGATAGTCGGCGATCTGGGTGGGGGTCCAGCCGGGGCGGGTAAAGACGATGAACAGGATCGCGCGCGCGTCGGCATCCACTTTGCGGATTTCGGGGGCGAGCGCGTCTTCGGGCAGGTCTTCGGTGACCGATCCGACGCGGTCGCGCACATCATTGGCCGCGGAATCAATGTCGCGCGAAGGATCAAATTCGATGCTG
This sequence comes from Sphingobium sp. EP60837, assembly GCF_001658005.1. Classification (NCBI taxonomy): domain Bacteria; kingdom Pseudomonadati; phylum Pseudomonadota; class Alphaproteobacteria; order Sphingomonadales; family Sphingobiaceae; genus Sphingobium; species Sphingobium sp. EP60837. Next base: position 745,215 of record NZ_CP015986.1, read on the forward strand.
ATCGCCGACGTGCCGTCACGCGAGGTCGAGCTGATAGTCTGGATGCCCTGAACGCCTGCTACCGCATCCTCTATGATCTGCGTGATGCGCGTTTCCACGACAGAGGCCGCAGCGCCGGTGTAGTTGGTTTCCACCGAGACGATCGGGGGATCCGTGTCGGGATATTCGCGAACCGACAGGCTGAGATAACCGACCACGCCGACGATGCAGAGCAGCACCGCAATGACCGCTGCGAAGACCGGGCGGCGGACGGAAAGGTCGGAAAGCTGCATCGCCCGCGCCGATCAGGCGCCAGTGGCGGCGCGGTCCGCCATTTTGGCGGTGGGACCCGACTTGTCGCCAGGCAGGCGCACCGGGACGCCGTCAGTCAGCTTCACGACGCCGTCGGTCACGACCTTTGACCCAGGTTGCACGCCACCCAGGATTTCGACCAAACCATTTTGCCGGATGCCGGTTTCCACCTTCACCCGCTTGGCCTTGCGGTCCTGGACCAGGAACAGAAAGCGCTCCTCCCCGTCCCCGATCAGCGCCAGTTCCGGCGCGGCGAGAGATTGGCGCTGGCGGGCGATGACGCTGACGGTCAGCAGCATGCCCGGTTTCAAGGCGCGATCGGGATTGGGCAAAATCGCCCGCACCTTGACCGCGCGTGTGGCCGGGTCGATCACCGGGTCAATGGTGGCGATGGTGCCGGTGAATGGCCGGTCGGGATAAGCGGACGACACGGCCTTGATCGACTGCCCTTGGCGGATCATCGACAGCCGGGTTTCGGGCACCGTAAAATCCAGCTTTATCCGCGAAATATCACTGACCGTTGCGATCGCCGTCCCGGCCGAGACGATCGCGCCAGGCGAGACGGTACGCAGGCTGACCCAACCGGCAAAAGGCGCGCGAATAACCCGATCGCCGATCGAGGCGCGCGCCAGTTGCGCATTGGCGCGCGCCGAATTGGCGGCAGCGACCTGCTGGTCGAGACTGGCGCCGGTCGCGAAGCCGCGTTTCTTGAGCGCCTGTATCCGTTCGAGCTGCTGCGTGGCCTGCAAAGCCTGCGCTTCGGCCGCCGCGAGTTCCGCCCGTTCCTGCCCGACGGCCAGGGTGGCGATAACCTGACCGCGGCTAACGAAACCGCCATCGGCAAAGTTGATCGATGTGATCCGCTCCGTCACGGGCGCGGACAATATGACCTGTTCATTGGCGAGTGCGGTGCCGACGGCCTCCAGTTCATCGGTGAAGGTCGCAAGCCGGATCAGCGCAGCCTCAACGAGAGCGGGCGGGCGCGCTTTCTTCTCCTTTTCCGCGCCGCAACCGGCGAGCGTCAGCGCAAGAAGGCACAAGGTCAGGGATGAGCGCATGAGGAAGGGCTATCGGGCCTTTGCAAAGGATACAATGGGGGCATTTGTCGCGAAATGTAACTGCACTCGGAATAACGAATGCGACGGCATTATCCGCCAAGCGAGGCGTGGATCAAAAACTCGACATTGCCTTGCGGTCCGGTGATCGGACTGGTGGTCAGGCCGTTGACGGTCCAACCCTGCGCCGTCAGCCACTCACGCACTTCCTGACAGACCCGAGTATGAATAACGGGATCTCGCACGACGCCGCCCTTCCCCACCTCTTCCCGTCCCGCTTCGAACTGCGGCTTGATAAGGGCGACCAGATGCGCGCCGGGCCGGGCGAAGCTGATCGGCCGCTCCAGCACCTTGGCAAGCGAGATGAAGCTGGCGTCGCATACGATGATGTCCACCGGTTCCGGGATATGATCGGCGGTCAGGATGCGCGCACTCGTCTGTTCATGAACGATGACGCGCGGGTCCGATCGCAGCTTCCAGGCGAGCTGGTTGGTGCCGCTATCCACGGCATAGACGCGCACGGCGCCGTTGGTCAGCAGGACGTCGGTAAAGCCGCCGGTCGAGCTGCCGACATCGATGGCGGTCATGCCGGTGACGTCCAGCGCGAAATCTTCGATGGCATGGGCAAGCTTGATGCCGCCGCGCGATACCCAAGGGTGATCCCGGCCCTTCACCTCCAGTTCCGCATCCTGCGCGACCTGCTGGCCAGCCTTGTCGATCTTCCTGTCGCCCAGGAAGACGAGGCCGGCGAGGATCAGGGCCTGCGCCCGCGCCCGGCTTTCAGCGAGGCCGCTATCGACGAGCAGCTGGTCGGCGCGAATTTTCGCCATCAGCGAACCAGCGCCGTGAGGGTGGAGACGGTCAGCAGTTGCGGCAATGTCTGCGGCTGTTTCCCCGGCGCGTACCAGAGATAGAGCGGCACGCCCGACCGGCCTTGCGCTTCCAGAAACCGGGTGATCGCCGGATCGGCGTTGGTCCAATCGCCGACCATCACCGTGACCCCCGCCTTGGCGAAGGTTTCGCGTGTCTCGGCGCGATCGATGGCGGCGGCTTCATTCGCCTTGCATGTCAGGCACCAATCGGCGGTGAAATAGAGGAAGACCGGCTTTCCCGCCGCACGCAGGCTGGCGAGCCGGGCTTCGTCGAAAGGCACGGCCCCATCCTGCGCCTGGGCGACGCTGGCGGCACGCGCGGGCAGCAGGACCGCCCCTGCGCCGAGCAGAAGCAGCGAAAGTAGGCCCACGACACGCCCGCCCCGCTTGCCGCGATGCTGGCGCACGCCCAGCCACCAGAGCAACAACGCCAGCAGCAACGCGGCGCCCAGGCCGATCGTCATCGCCGCAACGCCCCGCTGCTGGCCGAGCAGCCAGGCGAGCCCAAGCGCGGTCAGGAACATGGGCAGGGACAGGATCTTCTGGAACGTGCCCATCCACGGTCCAGGAAGCGGCAGACGGGTGCGCAGTGCGGGAATGTAGGCGAGCAGCAGGAAGGGGAGAGCAAGGCCCAAGCCAAGGCCCGCGAACAGCGCAAGCGCGGCGGCGACCGGCAGGACCAGCGCCGCGCCCATCGCAGCGCCCATGAAAGGGCCGGTGCAGGGCGTCGCGACAAAGGCGACGAGAGCGCCCGTCCAGAATGCGCCCGTCACGCCCGCCTTGCCCGCGAGCTTCTCGCCGCCGCCAAAGACGCTCAGTTCGAACAGCCCGGCGAGGTTGAAGGCCACCGCCGTGACCAGCAGCAGCAGCAGCAGGATGACGCGCGGGTCCTGAAGCTGGAACGCCCAGCCCACGGCCACACCCGCCGCCCGGATGGCCAGCAGCAGCGCGCCAAGCGCTAGGCATGTTAGAATGACCCCGGCTGCATAGGCAAGCGCCTCCCGCCGGACGCTCCGCTCATCACCCCCCGCGCGTGCAAGTTTCAACGCCTTGAGGCCCAGGATCGGGAAAACGCAGGGCATGATGTTGAGCAGCAGCCCGCCAAGGATCGCGCCGCCCAAGGCGATCAACGTTGTCCGCAGCACTCGGCTATCCGCGGCATCGACCACGCCGGGATCAGCCGTGAGCAGGAAGCCGACATGGTCGCCGGTGCGCAGAACCGCCTGCACTGCGCCGCCTTTGAAGCCCTGCCCTGCCTCGGTTTCTATCAGCAGGCGATCGCCCTGGCGGCTGACGGTCTGCGGCGCAGCGTAGCGGGTTAAGCCTTCTTTCAGCGGGAACAGATGAACATCAGCCGCCGTAGCATCCGCAGGAAAGGGGACGGACAGCCGCAGCTTCCCATCCTTGATCGCGTAGCTCGCACGGCTGCCAAGCGGCCTAGGTAGATGGGCACGCCAGCCATCGAAACGCGCTTGCGTAGCGGGCGTTATCACGCCATCGCCCGCCACCAGATCGAGCGAAAGGTCCGCGCTTTCCGGCACGCAGATCTTGTCGGTGCAGGCAAGCCATTCCGCCCGCCCTCTTATGGGCAGACGCATGCCGTTCGCGACGTCCGGCGCGATCGTCACCGGCGCCAGGATCGCATAGGGGCCTTCATAGACATGGTTCATCAGGCCCGAGATGAGCAACGTTTCGGGCACCGGATAGCGCAGTTCACCTATGCTGACGCCTTTGGGCAGCACCCATTTGACCGTCATGCCAAGCCCTGCGTCGCCGGGGTTCTGCCAATAGCCATGCCAGCCCGCTTCCGGGGTCATTGCAAAGGCGATGTTGATCGTCCGGCCAGGGGCAGGCGCATCGCTTTCGGGGACCAGCCGCGCGGCAATGTGTGGCGCGCCCGTTCCGAACGCCCCCTGGGCCTCTACGGCGGGCGCGAAAAAGAGCGCCAGCGTCATCAGAAAGGCATGGAAAATCCGCATCGGGCCTCTGGTCGGGTGGATCAGAGCGGGCTAGGTCCGGCTGCACCCGCCGTCAAGGCATCAGAAGGGGTCGGAATGATGTTCAAGAAAGCGCTCGCTGCCCTGATGCTGGCGGCACCGCTGACCGTACTGGCTCAACCGCCTGCTCCGGCGGCCTCGTCAGGGGCGGCACCCCGGCTGATCATCGCCATTTCGGTCGATCAATTTTCCGGTGATCTATTCAATGAATATCGCCCCTATTATAGCGGCGGCCTGAAGCGCCTGAGCGAAGGCGCGGTGTTCCCGAGTGGCTATCAGAGCCATGCCGCGACCGAGACCTGCCCTGGTCATAGCACTATCCTGACCGGCAGCCGTCCGTCGCGCACCGGGATCATCGCCAACAGCTGGATAGACCTGAACGCCGCGCGGGCGGACAAGATGATCTACTGCGCCGAGGATGAAAGCCATCCGGGCAGCAGCAGCGGCAACTATGTCGCCTCGCCAATTCATCTGCGCGTACCGACGCTTGGCGGACGCATGAAGGCGGCCAATCCGGCGACGCGGGTCGTTTCCATCGCGGGCAAGGATCGCGCGGCGATCATGATGGGCGGCAGCAAGGCGGATCAGGTCTGGTGGCTGGGGCCGAAGGGCTATGTAAGCTATCCCAATGTGCCCACCCCGCCGCTGGTCGATCGCGTGAACCAGATTTTTGCGCAACGGCTCGCCACGACCAATCCGGGCTTTGACCTGCCGCAGCAGTGCGGACCGAAGGATTTCCCCGTCGGCACTGGACCAGGCAAGAGCGTCGGCACTGGCCGCTTCGCCCGCCCCGCCGACAGTTTCAGCGCTTTTCGCGCCTCGCCCGAACAGGATGCGATGACGCTCGCCTTTGCCGCTGCGGCGATCGACAGCATGGGATTGGGCAAGCAGGGGCAGACCGACATTATTTCCATCGGACTTTCCGCCACTGACCTCATCGGCCATGCCTCTGGTACAGAAGGCACCGAAAGCTGCATCCAGATCGATCGGCTGGACCGGGAACTAGGGTCGTTCTTCGATCAGTTGGACAAGCAGGGCATCGACTATGTGGTTGTCCTCACCGCAGACCACGGCGGCCATGACCTGCCCGAGCGGCACCGCCAAAATGCGATGCCGATGGAACAGCGGGTGGACCGCGCGCTGATGCCGCGCGCCTTGTCGGAGGCTGTTGCGGCACGGACTGGCATTGGCGGCAAGGATTTGATCCGGGGAGACGGCCCGGCGGGCGATCTTTATTTCGACCATAGCCTGTCCCGTGCGCAGCGCGCCAAGGTAGAGGCGGCCACGCTCGCCCTGCTGCGTGCGCATCCGCAGGTCGAAACGGTGTTCACCAAGGCGCAGATCGCGGCCGCCCCCTCCCCCTCAGGTCCGCCCGAAAGCTGGAGCCTGCTGCAGGAAGCGCGCGCGAGTTTTGATGCGGAACGGTCCGGCGATTTGCTCCTGTTGCTCAAGCCGCGCGTCACACCCATCGCTGACCCCATTAAGGGGGCGGTCGCTACCCATGGATCCCCCTGGGACACTGATCGCAGGGTGCCGATCCTGTTTTGGCGCAAGGGGCTCCGGCATTTCGAACAGCCGCTTGGCGTGGAAACGGCCGATATCATGCCGACCCTCGCCGCGCTGATCCATTTGCCGGTTCCCAAGGGCGAGATTGATGGACGGTGCCTGGACCTGATCGCGGGCGAAGGTGACAGCTGCGAAGGGAATTAGCCAGCAACAGCCGGAATGGGTTGGATTGCCGCTCAGATATTCTCCGCAAACCCATCGCGCAGCGCATGGACGCGATGCGGGGCGGAGACCTCCACTCGGCTGGTTACTTCATATTGCGCCTTCGCCTGGCGCACATTGCTGTCGGCAGGCACGCTGTCCGTCAGCCAGACATTGCCGCCGATCACCGAACGGCTGCCGATGATGATGCGCCCCAATATGGTCGCGCCAGCATAGATGACGACATCATCCTCGATGATCGGGTGGCGCGGCAGGGCCTTTGCCAGTGCGCCCTTCTCATCGGCGGGGAAGCTTCGCGCGCCCAGCGTGACGCCCTGATACAGCCGCACCCTGTTCCCGACGATCGCCGTTTCGCCGATAACGACGCCCGTTCCATGATCGACGAAGAAGCTGTGACCGATCCTGGCGCCCGGATGAATGTCGATGCCGGTGCGAGAATGGGCGATTTCAGATGTGACCCGCGCCACCAAAGGCGCGCCGAGTCCATAAAGCTGATGGGCGAGACGATGATGGATGATAGCCAGCATCGACGGATAGCATATCAGCACTTCGTCAACGCTGCGCGCAGCCGGATCGCCGAGGAAAGCTGCTTCCACATCGGTATCAAGCAGTTCGCGCACGCTAGGCAGGCTGCTGGCGAAAGCGCCGATGATGCGGGCGGCTTCCGCATCGACCTCTGCTGGCTGACTGTCATGCATGGCGTAGAGCAGTTCGAGGCGGATCTGGCCGTAAAGGCGGCTGAGCGCCGTCTGCAAGGTCTGCGTGACGAAGGCGTCCTCATTATGGATGCGCACGAAGCTCGGCCCCAGCCGCAGGGGAAACAGCGCGCCGCAGAGCGACGTCATGATCTTCGTCAGATTGGCCCGCGAAGGAAAGCCTTCCGCTCCATATTCCGCATGATGCTGCTGGGCCTCCCGCCACCGGCCACGGACCGCGCCCAGATCGCTCACCAGGCGGCCGATATCCCAATAGCCTTCCAGAAGCTGATCTTCGCCTTCACCGTCTGCCGTCATATGCGCCTCTTGTTCAACGGGAAACCGGCATAGACCGGCTTGGCGCCATCCGATAAACGAGTTTTGCTTGGACCCTGACAGTTTCTCTTTTGTCGGGTGTGTGGTGGCGGATCAGCGCTTTTCCGCTGCGGGCGGGATATGAAGGCGGATTTCCACGCGCAGACCGCCCTCCGGACGGTTAGTCAGGGTCAACGCCCCCTCTTCCTGCTCCACCGCCTTTGCCACGATGGCGAGGCCAAGGCCCAGCCCGCGCGTATTCCGCTGTCTTGCTTCATCCAGGCGGGCAAAGGGCTTCAGCACTTCCTGCAACTTGTCGTCAGGAATGCCGGGGCCGTCATCCTCGACACAGATCAGCACCTCCCCACTGCGCCGCTCCACGCTCACATCGGCGCGATGACCATAGTGCAGGGCATTTTCGACAAGGTTCATCACCGCGCGGCGAAGCAGCATCGGACGGGCGTCCATTTCCAGATGATCGGGCCCTTCATAGGTGACGTCCGCGCCTTGGTCCTGAAAAGCATCGACGACTGTCGCCACCGTCACCGCCACGTCGGTGCGAACGACAGGCTCGCCATTTTTCTCGCCGACAAGAAAGGCCAGAAGGGAATCGATCATCGCACCCATTTCGGCCAAATCTCCCGCCATGGCCTCCTGCGCTTCGGCATCGCCGATCCCCTCCAGCCGCAATTGCAACCGGGCGAGCGGGGTTCGCAGGTCATGCCCCACCGCCGCCAGCGTCTCGGTGCGCTCCGTGATCAGGCGGTGGATACGCTTCTGCATCGCGTTGAATGCGCGGATCAGGTCTCGCACGTCGCTGGTGCCGCCTTCCGCGACAATCACCTCGTCGCTTAGGCCGATATGCTCGGTGGCCTTCGTCAGGTCCTTCAGCGGCGCGAGCGTCCGCCGGATCAGCATCCCACCCGCCAGCATCAGCGCGACGACGGGGATGAGCGCTAGGCCCATGCGGCCGATGGTGAAGGTCCATTGACCTCCGCTATGCCGCATGCCGAAATAGAGCCAGCTCCTGTCCGGCAGCTGCAACCCGCCATTGATTTGCGATACGCGTCCGGGCGAAGCGAGCCGCAGCCACAGCCGTGACCGTTCCAGGCTGGGTTCCCAAGTAATGATCTGCCGACGCATCCGCTCTAGTTCGGGAGCCAGCGTAGGTGGCGGCGGCGATGCCGGGGTCCAGTGGACATCGTAGCGATCGGTGGTCAGCTGGATAGCCATCGCATGCCGGTCGCCTGCGGGCTGCTCCGCCACGAGCTTGCGTGCGATGACGAGATGCTCGGCGAGCCGCCGCGCTTCGTCATCCTGCAAGGAGAGATGGCCCGCACGCTCATAGATCAGCGTGCCGACCGCAAATTCCAGGGTCAGCGCGAGCAGCAGGATCGCCAGCAGCCGGCCGACCAGACCCAGCGACCGGCTGACATGCAATCTCAAGCGCGGCTGACTTCTGCGTTGAACATGTAGCCGACGCCGCGCACCGTCGTGATCGGCGCTGACTTGCCCTCGGTCGAAAGCTTGCGGCGCAGGCGGCTCACCAGCACATCGATGCTGCGGTCGGAGCTGTCGCCCATGCGCGTGCGCGACAGTTCGATCAGCCGCTCGCGGGCGATGACGCGCTGCGGGTGGCTGAGGAAGGAGCCGAGCAGATCGAACTCCGCGCCGGTGAGGTCCACGATCGCGCCGGTGGGCGAACGCAGCTCACGGCGGGGAAAGTTGACGATCCACCCGTCGAAGCGAGCCTCATTTTCCCGATGGTCGTCGGGCCCGCGCTCCACGCCGACACGACGCAGGATGGCGCGGATGCGGGCAATCAGTTCGCGCGTGCCGAAGGGCTTTGGGAGATAATCGTCGGCGCCCAGTTCCAGGCCGACGATCCGGTCGGTTTCGCTGCCCTTGGCGCTGATGAAGATGATCGGGACGTCGCTGTTGCGCCGGATCTGACGGCAAAGGTCGATGCCGTTGGTGCCAGGGAGCATGACGTCGAGTACGACAAGGTCAACCGGGCCAGCATCGAACGCGACCCACATTTCCGGCCCCGATGAAGCGGGCCGGACCTGATAACCATGTTCCTGAAGCGCCCGCGCCGTCAGCGTGCGCAGCGGCGGGTCGTCCTCTACCAGGATGATCGTGGGAGCGGTCATCCCAGCAATTTCACGCAACGAAAACAGCTCATGTGTCGCGGGATAAGGGGGGCTGATGGAAGGGTCAACCGGACGTTGCCACAGAAACCCGTTGAAACCAGATCAGCAACAATTTGTCATGCGAGGGACAATCCGGGGCTCTCCCCAGCAAGATTGTCATGCCGGGCCCGGCGTAGCGAGGCCCGGCATGATCAACTTAGAAAGCAGCCGTCAGAGAGAAGACCACCTGACCGCGCGCGATCGATTCACCGAAGTCATCGGCATCCTGAACCATGAAGTTCGGACGGATGTAGGTTTCGTCCGAACGCTTGATGTCGGTATCGACATAGGCGACGCCCAGGGTCAGCGGCGTGCCCGGGATCGCAACGTCCGCGCCCACCAGCCAGTCAAGATATTTGCCGGTCGGAGCGACCGAGGTGCCGTTCGGGCCAAGGCCGGGGTTGCCGTCCGAATAGCCCAGATGGGCCTTCAGCGAAACCGGGGTTCCAGGCACAGCGCCGCTCACATCGCCCCAGATATAAAGGTTATCTTCCTTATCGCCCGGACGATCAGGGATGCCGGTCGCATTGCTGGCTGCAGTGCTATACCAGTTGCCCAGAGCCTGCTGCTTGGGCGCATAGGCGACGCCGAGCAGACCCTTGACCGGACCGAATTCGCTCGACAGCTTCACATAGGGTTCGGCGAAGTCGGTCTTGTCCGCGCCCGACGGGTACATGTACCAGGTAAGGCCGACGTCCAGCGTCGCGCCGCCCAGCGGGATGGCGTAACCGGCGAACAGGTCGAGTTCCATGTTGGAGCCGCCGAACTGGCCCCAGCCAGCCAGGTTCGAAGCCCAGGTGCCCGCATAGAGGCCGCTTTCATGCGTGGCGGTGATGCCGCCCTGAATGGCCATGCCCTTGTCGGTCTGCGACACGCCGCGGAAACGGTAGTCGGAAACCAGCGCGACGCTGCCCGATACGGTGACGGGACCTTCGGCTTCTTCCTGAGCGAATGCCGGCGCGCTCGACATCAAGGCGAGGGCAGCACAGGCGATCTGATATTTCATGAAACATTCCCCTTATTGGTAAGAATGTTCCGTCCTGCGTCCGCGCCGGCTCGAAGGTCTGTGCGCCTTCGATTACCCGCGGATTGAGCCCAAGCTATGGTGCGCCTGCACAAAGAGAAATGGGCTTTTGCCGCAAGTGCGAAGGCGACCTGCAGGCTGTGCCGTGCAGGCCACGGTTATTGTCTAAGTGACTTCCAGATGTGTCTAATTGATTTCCAATTTGGGAATGAACGCAAAAAAGAGCCGCCGCGCCATCGGGAACTGGCGCGGCGGCTCACGTCGCCTGGAGGGGATTAGGGATCAGGCGACGAGGTTGCGTAACCGTCCTGTGGCGCCCGACAGCTCAACGCTGACGCCTGTGCCGCGACGGCGGTCGATCCACTCCCGCACCATCTCGGCGCAGGTATGGTCGATATGGGATAGCCGCTCGACATTCAGGATTACCCGGCGCTCGGCGGGAACCGATTCCAACTTTGCCGATAATTTGGGCAGGGTGAGGAAGGTGGCGGTGCCATGCAGCGCCACTTCATGGGCATCGTCGCGATGATCTTCGTCGAGACCCAGCCCAAGACGGCGCGCATGGGGCACGAGTTCGAGCAGCGACAGGCCGATGCCGACCAGGACGCCGGTGAGAAGATCAGTGGTCACCACCATGATCAGCGTCACCGCCCACACTACGGCCGGGAGCGGGCCGTAACGATGCAGCAGATGCTTTACATGATCGACGCTGACCAGCCGCACGCCGGTCACGACTAGAATGCCCGCCAGAGCCGCCATCGGAATCTCGCGCAGTAGCCAGGGCAGCAGCGCGACGAAGCCCAATATCCAGATGCCGTGCAGGATGGCGGACAGACGCGTCTTCGCACCCGCTTGGACGTTCGCGGAACTGCGGACGATAACGCCGGTCATCGGCAGCGCACCGGCAAAGCCGCAAAGCAGATTGCCGACGCCCTGGGCGCTCAATTCCCGGTTGTAGTTGGTGCGCGCACCGTCATGCATCCGATCGACTGCTGCCGCCGACAGCAATGTTTCGGCGCTGGCGATGAAGGCGATCGCGACGGCGGTGGTCAGGATGGCGGGATTCATCAGCTGCTGGAGCAATCCCTGTTCGGGCAAGGAGACCGCCGCAACGATGGACTCGGGCACCACGACACGCGCAACCGGCAGGCCCAGGATGAACGCCACCAGCGTCGCCAGCACGACGCCGACGAGAGCGCCAGGCAGTAACTTCATCGACGCGGGCCGAAGCTTTTCCCAGCCCAGCATGCCGCCGATCGTGACAAGGCCGATCGCAAAGGCCGTCGCGGCATCCTGATTGCTAAGGCCGAAGATCTGCCCCGGCATAGCCAAAAGGTTCGCAAGACCGCTGGACAGCGGCTTGTCATCGAACAGCACATGGAACTGGCCGACCACGATCAGCACGCCGATACCGGCGAGCATGCCATGAACCACCGCGGGCGAGATGGCGCGGAACCAGCCGCCGACCCTCAGCAATCCCGCGACGACCTGGATCGCACCCGCCAGGATCAAGATAGGTCCGAGCGCGGAAAGCCCCTGTTCCCGCACGATTTCGAAGACGATGACGGCAAGGCCCGCCGCCGGGCCGCTGACCTGCAGCGGCGAACCAGCCAGGAGGCCAACAACGATGCCGCCGATGATGCCGGTGATCAGCCCCTTTTCCGGTGGTACGCCGGATGCGACGGCGATGCCCATGCAAAGAGGCATCGCCACCAGGAACACGACGATCGAAGCGGTGAAATCTCGGCTAAACGTGCCGCCGGAAAGCGCTTTCAACATGGCTTACTCCGCCGCCTGGGCGTAAACCGCTTCAGCAGCGAGGCGGCGGCCATGGGGCAGCGCGATCGGCATCGGCTGGCCTTCGCGCAGCGGCAGAAAGCGGCCGGTTTCGCCGTCGAGGCCGAGCACTTGACCTGCATGGATATCGACATACCAGCCGTGCAGCGCGATTTCGCCGCGAGCGATGCCTGACGCGACCGAGGGGTGGGTGCGCAAATGGGCAAGCTGCGTAACGACATTTTCCAGCGCCATGTTGCGCAGCTTTTCAGCGTCGGTGAGATCGTCGGGATAGCTTTCGCGGCAAACTTTCTGTGCGGCATGGCTGTGCCGCAACCAAGCCGCGACATTGGGCATGTTGGTCAGGTCGGCATTGGTGGACAGCGCCTTCATCGCGCCGCAGTCGCTATGGCCGCACACGATGATGTCGCGCACGCCCAGCACCATCACCGCATATTCGACGGTGGACGTTACCCCGCCATTCTGCGTGGCGTGCGGTGGCACGATATTGCCTGCATTACGGCAGACGAACAGGTCACCAGGCTGCGCCTGCATGATATGTTCCGGCACGATGCGGGAATCCGCGCAGGAGATCATCAGCGCCTTGGGGCTCTGACCATGGCTGGCCAGTTGATTGTAGAGCGCGCTCTCGTTCGGGAAGACCTGGGTCTCGAAGCTGAACACGCGACCGATAAGCTCGTTCATGGCTTCTCTATCCTTCTTGTTTCTCGCCGGTCAGGGGGCAGACCGGCCTGATCATGAAGGATAGGAAGTCGCTTTTGCTGCGTCGCAGCGGATTTGTTAAATAGTATGTCTGCTTGGTTTTTTTGGGCTTAGCGCCGTTCGACGGCTGCGCTCAGCATGTAACCCGCGCCGCGCACGGTGACGATCGGCGCGGCCCGCCCGCCCCGGCTCAGCTTTCGCCGCAGGCGGCTGACGAGCACATCCACGCTGCGGTCGGACGAAGGGGCGTCGCGAACGCCAGCCAATTCCATCAGCCGCGCGCGTGCGATCACCGTCTGGGCGTGATCCAGCAACACGGCCAGCAATGAAAACTCGGCAGCCGTCAGTTCGACAAGATCGCCTAGTTCGTCGCTCACCTCGCGCCGGGCGAAATCGACGCGCCAGCCATCGAACCGCGCCTCGCTGCGCGCGCGCAGTCCTATTGCCCGTTCATTTCTGCCGCGCCGCAGCACCGCGCGCAGCCGCGCGGCGAGTTCGCGATGGGAATAGGGCTTCGCGACGTAATCATCCGCGCCCAATTCCAGTCCGACGACGCGATCGACTTCACTGCTGTTGGCGCCGACCAGGATGATCGGCACGTCACTGCGCTCTCGCACGTCGCGGCACAGGTCCATGCCGTCCGGCCCGCGCAGCGCTGCATCGAGCACCAGCACGCCGACCGGCATGGCCTTAAGAGCATTCCATATGTCCGATGCCGAGGCGGCGGGGAGCGCGCGAAATCCGCTTCGCTCCAGATATTCGCGCACTTGATGGCGCAAATCCTGCTGTTCCTCGGCAATCAGGACCAGCGGTGGACTCATCCGCCCTTCACGGCCAGGCTGTTGATCCCGTCCAGTTCGTTCAGCAGGACGGCGCGGTCCTGCTGCGCCACGCTCAGCGCTTCGCCCGAACGGGCGCTGGAATAGCGGGCGATCTCAGCGCTCACCTGGCTGCGTGCGGCTTCACAGGAGCCGGCATGGCTGCCCGCGATGGGTGCGAAACGATGGATGGGCTTGGCGACCGCTGCCAGCGGGCGACCCTGCGCCGTCACCCCGCGGTTGACCACGAGTTCCGCCTGCCAGCGGCAGACCGGCGTGGCGGGGCGATTCGCGAAACGGGGCTCGACCTGCTGGAAGCGCACGGTCGAAACAGTCTCATAGCTTGCCTGATAGGCGGTCGCGGCGTGGCTGAGTTCGGCGGTATGAACAGGCGCGGCGGCCGACAGGGTCGCGGCCGAGGCAATGATGAGGAACATGGGAAGACGTCTCCTTCGCGTGCCAATGCACTGCGAAGGCTCTAGGCGCGACAAATGTCTCCGAAATTTGCCGGATGTTACAAATTATTGCTGAAGCCCATCGACGCCCGCTTACGCATCGCAGCTATCGGCAAGGCAGGCATGGCTTGCGCATCCCCTGCGACATGATCGAGCAAGGCAGACAGCCAGGCGGCATCTGCAGCGGCCCGGTGACGTTCAGGATGACGAAGGTCCGCATATGCGACGGCCGAGGCGATGCGACTTTCGCCCGCGCCATGTTCGTTCAGCAGAATGGACACATGATCGATCATGAACGGAGCTTGCTCTCCGGCGGCTTGGGCCAGCGTTTCCAGCCAATATTGATCGATGGTGCTGTCGGCGACCGCCCGGCGACCGTCCATTGCTGCAAACAGCCGGTCGAGCACGGCCTCCACGGGGAGCCCGTCGCGATAAAGCCTGTCGCGTGTGATGCCGTGCAATGCCTGAGCTTCGGCAGTCCAGTCCCATCCCGCCCAGCTTTCATGAGGACGGATGAGCCAGCTCTGGCTCCGGCCGAATGAAGCGACGCCTACCTCGATTGGGAAGGACCGCCCATGCCGGGGAAGGCACGACGCTTCGAAATCGATCGCCACGATGGTCAAGACATTCTCCTGCTTCTCATGACCGTGTCCGCCCCCTTACCCGGACGCCCAGCCAGTTCGGAACGTCTATGGCGACCGACTATGTCACTTCAAAGTCAGGGCTCATCGGAAACGACACAAGCCGCTCCCCTCCGGCGACGGGCCGAGCTTTCGATCAAATTATCCCGGCAAGAGCGAAACTCATGCAACCGGATCATCATTTGCGTTTTTAACCCACGTCAGTCGCGCCCCGAGGCGATGGTGACGTCCAATCCTGGATGAGGATCGCTGCATGAAAATCGCTCAAATCGCGCCGCTGGCTGAAAGCGTGCCGCCCAAGCTTTATGGCGGTACAGAACGTATCGTGTCTTATCTGACCGAGGCGCTCGTCGATCAGGGGCATGATGTGACGTTATTCGCCAGCGGGGATTCGGTCACCCGCGCGGAACTTGTCCCGGTGACGGAGATGGCATTGCGGCTCAACCCCAATGTGCGCGACCCGATCCCTTATCATGTGATGCTGCTGGAGGCCGTGCGGCGGCGGGCCGACGAGTTCGACGCTCTGCATTTCCACATCGACCTCATCCACATGCCGCTCGTCCAGGACATTATCGGGCGATGCGTGACGACGCTGCACGGGCGGCTGGACCTGCCCGATCTGCCCGCCTTCTATCGCACCTTCCCCCATCATAGCCTCGTCTCGATCTCCGATCATCAGCGTCTGCCGATGCCGCCGGTCAATTGGGCGGGCACTATCTATCATGGGCTGCCATCGGACCTGTTGCCGCCCCGGATCGGCGGGGACGAGGGTTATCTCGCGTTTCTCGGGCGCATATCGCCGGAAAAGCGGCCCGACCGCGCCATCCGCATCGCCGCCCGCTCGGGCAAGCCGCTCAAGATCGCCGCAAAGATCGACAATGTGGACCGGGACTATTGGGAGAAAGAGATAGCGCCTCTGATCAACCTCTATCCCAACATCGACTTCATCGGCGAAATCAACGAGGCGCAAAAGGCTGAGTTCCTGGGAGGCGCCAGCGCCCTCCTGTTCCCCATCGACTGGCCCGAACCGTTCGGCCTAGTGATGATAGAGGCGATGGCCTGCGCCACGCCGGTCATCGCCTTCCGCTGCGGATCGGTGCCAGAGGTCATAGATCATGGCGTCTCGGGCTTCATAGTCGATGGCGAAGACCAAGCTGTCGAAGCCGTCGCTCGCCTTGGCGATCTTGACCGCAGCCGGGTGCGCGCCGCTTTCGACGCACGCTTCACGGCAGAGCGGATGGCAGCCGATTATGTTGGGCTCTACCATGCTCTGCCCGGGGCCCGTACCGACGCGGCGCGGCTTCGACGCGAGCGCGGCGAAGAAAACGGGCTTCACCTGCAAGTGGTCGGATGAGGAGAGTCGCATGACGGCGAGCCAGTTGAAGCCAGAAGCCCTGGCCACCGAACCGGCAAAGTCCCTGTCCCAGCAGCAGACTCAGTTTTTCATTCCGGCGACGGCGTCACTGCATGAGCGGCGTCCGCGGACGTTGAAGCATGGGGACAGCTTTGCGGTCTTCGACCATAGCGGCGACGCGATCGCGGGCCCCGGCAGTCCAGAGGGGCTCTATCATCGCGACACGCGACATTTGTCGCACCTTTATCTGACGATCAACGGTTCCCGGCCCATCCTGCTCAGCTCGGCCTTGCGCGATGACAATGCCATGCTGACCTGCGACCTCACGAATCCCGATTTTGCGGGCGATGACGGCCGGGTCGCAGTGGAACATGACCTTATCCACCTGCGGCGCACCCGTTTCCTTTGGGAAAGCGCGATCCATGAGCGGATCACCATCCGCAACTTTGATACGGACTCCCGGACGGTAACGGTCAATATCGGCTTTGCCGCCGATTTTGCCGACCTGTTCGAAATTCGCGGGATGACCCGGCTGCGCAAGGGGGAAATGAAGACGCCGGTCATCGGCGCGACCGATGCGCTGCTGGCATATGAAGGCCGCGATGCACGCACGCGCGAGACCCATCTCTGCTTCGATCCCCCGCCGCAGGAGTTGACCGAAAGCCATGCGGCGTTCGAAGTCACGGTTCCCGCGGGTGAGCGGCGCACCCTCTATATGCGGATTGCGTGCGAACGGCTCGATCCCCAGCCCGGCCCTTTCTCGCGTCAGTTCCTGAAGGCTCTGCGCGAATCCATGCAGTCGCTGAAACAGGCGCGCGCGCGCGGGGCGACGGTGCGGTCGTCCAACCCCCTGTTCGATGAAGTGACGCGGCGGTCGGTGGCCGACATCACCATGCTATCGACCGACACCGAATATGGGCCCTATCCTTATGCGGGCATTCCATGGTTCAGCACCGTTTTTGGCCGCGACGCCATCATCACGGCGCTTGAGACGCTCTGGCTCGACCCTGCGATCAGCCGGGGGGTGCTAGGCTATCTGGCCGAACATCAGGCAACTGCGTTCGATCCGGCCGCAGATGCCGAGCCGGGCAAAATCCTGCACGAAGTACGCCATGGCGAAATGGCCGAATTGGGGGAAGTGCCGTTCCGCCATTATTATGGCAGCATCGATTCCACGCCCTTGTTCGTCATGCTTGCCGGGGCCTATCTGGAGCGGACGGCCGACACCGCTTTCATCACCAAATTGCTGCCCAATATCGACGCGGCGCTACGGTGGATTGACGAGCATGGCGACCGGGACGGCGATGGCTTCGTCGAATATGGGCGGCTGACCGATCAGGGGCTCGCCAACCAAGGCTGGAAGGACAGCCATGACTCCGTCTTCCATGCCGATGGGTCGATCGCGCGCGGCCCGATCGCGCTCGCCGAAGTGCAGGCTTATGTCTACGGCGCGTGGCGAGCGGCCGAAGCCATCCATTGCACCTTAGGCGACGCGGCCCGTGGCCTGGACTATGGCGCGCGGGCCGACCGCTTCCGCGACCTTTTCGACGCCGCCTTCTTCGACGCGCAACTAGGCACCTATGTGCTGGCGCTCGATGGAGAAAAGAAGGCCTGCCGGGTGCGATCTTCAAATGCAGGCCATGTGCTCTTCACCGGCCTTGCACTGGCGAAGCGCGCGGAACCTGTCGTGCGCACATTGATGGCGCCTGCCTCTTTTTCGGGATGGGGCGTGCGCACCATCGCATCCACCGAGGCGCGCTATAACCCGATGAGCTATCATAATGGCTCGATCTGGCCGCACGACAACGCACTGATCGCGTCGGGCTTTTCGCGCTATGGCTACAGGAAGGAGGCGGCGAAGATTTTCGAAGGGCTCTTCGCAGCGGCCACCTATGTCGATCTCATGCGCTTGCCGGAACTCTTCTGCGGTTTCCCCCGGCGGCGGGCGCAGGGGCCGACATTCTACCCGGTTGCCTGCAGCCCGCAGGCCTGGTCTGCCGCAGCCCCGCTGTCGCTGATCCAGTCCAGCCTGGGCATCGGCTTCGACGTTGCGGCGGCGGAAATTTCCCTGTGTGAACCAGCGCTGCCCCGCTTCCTCGACGAATTGCGGCTCTATGGCCTCCGCGTGGGTGACGCGTCGGTCGATATCGCCTTTGACCGCATGGGCGACAAGGTGGTGGTGAAGCCGCTCGACCGGACCGGCTCGGCGCGGGTGGTTACGATCGCCTGATCGCAATCCTCGCCGGCTGCCGGGAGGCCACCTGGCCATATTTGCTGAGACAGGGACACAGAACCGCACCGAACCGCGCGTTAGTCAAACGCTTGATTCAAAAAGCCCCGCCTCACTGAAAGGAAGGCAGGGGCAAGTTTGGGTCGCAATGCAGGAAACCTGCGAGTACATAAGCTGTGTCGCGGACGATGGTTGCGACCTACCCCTTTTGCCCATATCCTTACGAATTAGGGTTATACCTAAAGTTAGGTAGCGAAAAGCCCCGCGCCTGCCTGCAGCGCGGGGCCTCCCCGGAGCTTTCGCTCTTGGCGCATTCAATGAACCAGACCGCGAGCGCGATCTATCCGGCAGCGGTAGTAATCCGGAATAGATAGATGATTTAACGCCGCATCCATGTTGCAGGGACAGCAGGAACGAAAAATGGGAGGCACGGACGATACGGGGGCAGCCGCGCCGTCATCATGGCAGGGACAAGTATCTGAAATCTTTGCCAGTCCGAGCGGAGGCTTGCCAGTGGCGCGCCAATTACCGTAAGCTGTACGTTAGAATGCGGCAGCCTTTCAGCGGTGGTAGATCGATTTCCCGCCGCACCGTCGCGGTCGCTATCAGACGGTGCCCATAGGAGAAAATCACGTGCCCGAGTTGAGCCTGCCCCGGTTGGGATTCACGAAAATCATCGTGGCCGATGTTGATCGCGCATTCGATTTCTACGCGAGTGCTAGGGGTCGAGGAACGCAGCCGTGTGCGAGCAGGCGCGGGTGACGAAGCTCTAGAGGAGATTATCTCCCACCCGGTCGGCCATGCCGATGCACCGCGCGACGCGCCAGAGCACGGCGTCCGCGTAGCCTTCCTCAAAGATGTAGAGGGACACATGATCGAGATCGTGCAACTAATTTAAGTCCGACGCTGGTCGCGCCCCGATCGGTGGCTGTCCCATTCATAGCACGCAGGAGCAACAATTGGCCGAAATTGCACATGATGAGCCTGTTTTGGCGGCTCCCCGCCGCCGGGGCCGTCCCCGCCGCCTGTCGCGCGAAGCCGTCATCAATGCCGCGATCTCCCTTCTTAGCGAAGTCGGGTTGGAGGGTTTTTCCCTGGCACCTTTAGCCAAGCGGCTGGAGGCTGGCGTGATGTCGCTCTACACCTACTTTCCAAACCGCGAACTGCTGCTCCTTGCCGTTGCGGACGCTATCTACGCGCGGTTCGAACCGCCCGCGCCCGGCGCTGCCTGGCAAGACCAGCTTCGGGGTTGGATGTGGGCCGTCGTTGATCTGTTCGACCGTCACCCTGTCGCTGTCCAACTCAGCATGTGGAACGGCCATGTATCGCCTGCCTGGCTGCGTACCTGGGCTCCGCTCGCCACGCTGCTGAGACAGCAGAAGTTAGAAGGTCAACGCCTCGCTTTTGCGCTAAGCTGGTTTACTACCGCAACCCTTGGCTTCATCTCATCGCAGCGGCAATCGCCTGAAAACCGCCGTGCAGAAACGCTTGCCCACGCCGCAACGCTTGAGCCTTCACTCCAGCAGCTCGCATCGGAGCTTTGGGCGGATTTCGAGTCAGTCGACAGGGATGCCGCACTGACATTCGGGTTCGACAACATCATCAACGGAATGGAGCGCCTCATTCGGTCGGACCAGGTCCCGTTGCCATCTCGTAGTGGCCGTTGGTCGGTGTCGGAACGCGCCGCTGCTGCTGGTCCCAAGATAGAAGGCGATTGACGACAAGCCTCAGTCCATCTATTTCCGTACGGCGCACCGGAATTAAAGCGGGCATCATGTGTCAGGTGCCAGCATCGCGCCTTGAACGCGGAGAGGATGGATTGGCGATGGCGCATGACCTGGTCATTCGTGGCGGCAAGATTGTTGATGGCAGCGGAACAACTATGTTCGACGGTGACGTCGCGATCGATGCAGGTGTTATAGTTGCCGTTGGCACAGTCCCCGGCTGTGGGCGTGAAGAGATCGATGCATCCGGATGTATCGTCACGCCTGGCTTCGTCGATATTCATACTCATTATGACGGCCAGGTCATGTGGGAAAACCGCCTGTCTCCTTCATCAGGACATGGCGTTACCACCGTCGTGATGGGGAATTGCGGTGTTGGTTTTGCTCCCTGCCGAGCCGACCACCGAGCCATGCTGGTTGAGGTGATGGAGGGGGTGGAAGACATTCCCGAAGTCGTGATGACCGAGGGCTTACCCTGGAACTGGGAGACTTTCCCCGATTATCTCAATGCGCTGGACGAACGTCAGGCAGATGTTGATTTTGCAGCGCAGGTCCCGCACTCGGCGATCCGGGTCTATGTCATGGGTAGCAGGGGCGCAGCGCGCGAGCCCGCAACTGCTGATGACCTCTCAGCGATGACGAACATCGTTCATGAGGCTGTTGAGGCGGGCGCGCTTGGCGTGACCACCTCCCAAAGCCATGGTCACAGGACTGTGGCAGGCGAATGGGCGCCGTCCATTGGCGCCGCAGCTGATGAATTGATTGCACTGGCTGAAGGGCTGGCCCGCGCCGAGGCCGGGGTGTTTCAAATCATCCCCAATTCTCATTATGGTTGTGACCCGCACGACGAGATGGCTCTTTTCCGCCGCATCGTGGAGACTTCGGGCCGGCCGCTGTCATTCAGTCTTTTGGAAAAAAAGTATAATCCCAGCTTGCCCCAAGTCATGCTCGAGCTGGTAGAAGAAGCCAATCGCGATGGTCTTCCCATTAAAGCGCAAGTCTTCCCGCGCCCAATTGGCATGCTGTTCGGGCTGGAACTGTCCTTCCATCCCTTCCGTTTTCATCCAAGCTTCCGGGAAATCGAGCATCTGCCTCTGGCTGATAAGGTGGCCCGGCTAGGGGACCCCCTATTCCGGACAAGGTTGCTGAGCGAGGAACCTGTCACGACCAACCCGCTGTATGAGACGCTGGCGCGCGATGTTGGTGATCTTTATCCGATGGGAGATCCACCAAATTATGAGCCTGATTCTGCCGCCCGCCTGGACTTGCGCGCCGCAGCAACTGGCCGCCAGGCTTCGGAACTGGCCCTTGACGCGCTCCTTGAGCGTGATGGGCGCGGCATTCTGATGATGCCCTCTTCCAATTATGTTCAAGGCGATCTTGAAAATGTGCGCCGCATGATCGCTGATCCGCATAGTCTGATCGCTTTGGGCGATGGGGGCGCTCATTACGGTCTTATCTGCGATTCCAGCTTCCCCACTTTCGTCCTAACGCATTGGACCCGTGATCGAAGGGAAGGCCGGTTCCCCCTAGAATGGGCTATCGCCGAACTTAGCCGTAAACCAGCGCTCGCGGTGGGCCTTCATGATCGCGGGCTGGTGAGGCCGGGCTACAAAGCAGATATTAACGTCATAGACATGGACGCACTGCGGCTACACGCCCCTGAAATCGCCTATGATCTACCCGCAGGCGGGCGGCGGCTGAAGCAGCGCGCTGATGGATTTGCGGCTACAATTGTGAGCGGAACGGTGACTTATCGCGACGGGGTGGCGACTTCCGCGCTGCCCGGCCGCCTCGTGCGCGGCGCTCGCCAGGAGCCGGCAATCGCTGCCCTGTAATCTTCATCATAAAGCCCAGGAGTACAGCGATGACTGCTCATCCCATGACGCCTGTAAAACCGCCGACTTATCTTACTGACATTTTCACCGAAGATGAGACCGCCCGTCTGTTTGGCGTTATGCGCAACAAGGGCCCTTGGCGGCTCATCGCAGGCATTTACTTCAAGTCGGTAGAGGAACTGCTTGCCGTCAGCGGCGGGAGCGGCGACAATGAGGAGGAACTTGATCTTTCAGACTTTCTCACGCCTGCATTTCGCGGCTTCTTCGGCAACAACGGAATAGTGTACGAAGAAACGGTTCACGACATATTCTACAGTAAAAAACTACTTGATCTCGTCAAGAGCATGCACGGCGCGCAATATGGCGCTCCCTACCTGTTCCAGTTCAACATGCAGGGTCCATCGCCGGGCTACGACAATGGCCATTTCGATGGCCGCAGCTGGCGCGGCATGGACCCGACGAACACCCCTGCCTGGCTGACGAGCATCATGGCGAAATCCGGGCTATTCGACGCTTGGGAAGTGAAGGCCGGACAGGTCATCACATATCATTATGATTCCGACATTGACGGTGGGTTCACCTATTGGCCGGACGGGCCAGACGCCCCGCCCAGCCGGTTTGCACCCCCATTTCGAAATTCAGGCATCCTCACCGATAACCAGCGCATGTTCCATCGTGGCGAAGCCAGTGGGCCGCGCGACCGGCGGGGCGTTCCCGAAGGGATGGCGCTGCACTCGCTCCTCGAACCCGATGGGGAGGAAGACTGGAAGGTCACTACCGACGGCGTGGTGGTCAATCGCTTCAAGGCGAACGAGATGCGTGCCCTGTTCCATTACAGCGCCCATGTGTTCACCGACATGGCTGATGTGAAACGCTATTATGATCACACGGATGACCTCGACCGTGATCGTGTCTTCGAGATGTTGATCGCAGATCTGAGGGGGCGTGGAGTAGTTTTTGAAGTGCCGACAGACCCGATCGCTGATCGCGCCTTCATCGCGACGCTCACGCGGACTTATGCGATGTCGCCTACCATTTTTCCTGAAGAGGCCCCCTTGGAGCGACGGCGTCGCGTCAGCGCTTAGCTAAAGAGGAAACTATAGACCAAAGTGCCAGGCATTCTCGGCGGCCTGCCCCATGGCAGAAACGCGATCCTCATTCGCGCTATCATGGAGGTCACCGAGCATCCGTTGTAGAGGCTCGAATACGACAAGGATCATGGCACAAGCGCTGGCGTCTGCTGCTTCATATGGAAGCCCAGCGTTGAGTCGCTTTAACGGCGACGTCCAGCCACCTGCCTGTCGGAGCAGTTCCGGCATTGTTTAGCAGAAAATCGATAGACCCAAGGGCTTGGCGACTTCGGTAACGGCATGGGCATGTTGTTGGCGGGCCTCATGTCGATGTTGGGCGGCGGCATGGGTAGCGGCGCGCCGGGGACCGGGATATTCGGAGCGCTTGGCAGCATCATCTCTGGCGAAAACGTGTTCAAGAGCATCTTGGGCAATGCCATGACCGGCCTTCAGGTTCTCGGCGGCGGCATGGGTGGCGGCATGGGCAAATTGTTCGGCGGCGGTGCCAACATCATGCGGGCATCCAACGGCATCATGGTCAACCAGACGCGCATTCGCGGGGGCCTTTTCCGGGCTCCCCGGCTTCGCCAATGGCGGCACGATTGGCGGCTTTCCTGGAGTGGACCGCAATGTCCTGTCCATCAATGGAATCCCCCGCGTGCGGGTGAGCGCAAACGAGCGCATCCGCGTGGAGCCTAACGGTGCGGGCGGCCCACGCGCGGCCCCCGCGATCGGCAACCTTCAGATGACGTTCCCGGGCGTCACGAACGCCAGAGAGGCGCGCGAGGCTGGCAGGCAAGCCGCCACCGGGCTGCAAAACAAACTCGCAGCCGCCAAGAAACAAGGATATTGAAATGCTGCTGATTCACCAAGGCATGGCCCAAACCGAACTGATCCGCACCCTGATCGCGGCGGGTGCGCAGACCATCCTCATTGGCCTGCCGCCAGAAATGGCAGCGGAGGCTTTGCAGGTGGCGGCCTCATCCATCCATGAGCGCGGCCATGATCTTGAATGGTGCGCCACACGGGCGGCGCATCTCGGGCGCGCTGCAGGTCCCAAGCAGGCCAATGATGGATAAGCGATCAGCAGGTGCAGGCAAGCGACATATTCGGATGCCAATCAGCATAAGCCGAAAAGCCTTCAGCGAGCTCCACCTACCGCCGCCAGAGCGAGCAGGCCCGCGATTACTCGTTCCTGCCACGCAAAGCGCAGCGCCGTGTATAGACGCTTGCCGTTTAGGTAGGCGTTGCCCTCGTCATCGAGCCCTATCAGGGACAGCCCGTTTGCCGAGATCATTCTAACATTCTCAGGCCAGTGACGCGGCCAAATGTTGGTCCGCCAGTGTTTGAGGTCGGCGACAACCTCAGCCTCGGACACTTCATGAATCACTAGAGCCGCCTGCTCTCCCGATTGCGTCACCATATAGATCCCCCGTCCGATGCGGCAGCCTATAGCGCGCGCTGTGCTTAAACGCATCCTCTCGGGTATTCCCGACGAACAATTGACTCTGCATCAGTGTGGCGAGACCCTGACCGCTAGGGAGAGCGCTATGAGGTGGCTGAGTCGCTTGTTAGGTGGTGGCACGAAAGAGCCTAAGCCGTCATTTCGAACCTATACCTTGGGCATCGTCGGCGAGAGCCACAAAAATCCCGATGGGTCCTTTCAACAGGCTGAGATTAAGCGCTGTCGGGAAGGCGAAGCGGTGCAGCTGATTGCAGAGCCGCACAATCCCTCTGACCCCCTGGCTGTTGCCGTTCTATCCCGGCGGGGGACCTGCATCGGCTATATCAGCCGGGAGCATAATGAGTGGATCAGCGAGAAGCTCGCCACTGATGGAATAGCATCAGCCTGCATTGACATGATTGTGGGCGGCGGACGCGACAAACCATCCCGGGCCGTACTGCTCGAACTGAAGATGCTCTGACCGAGAGGGGGGCTGCGCGAGGGCCGCCTGCATAACGCTGATGGCACGACTGAATGATCGGATCGCGGCAGCGTGGAACTGCCTGCCATTTCAGTAATTTAATCAAAAAGCCCCGCCTCACTCAAAGGAAGGCAGGGCAGTTTGGGTCGCAATGCAGGCTAACCTGCATAGAGATAAGCGCCTTCGCGGGCATTGGTTGCTGCAAACCAGTTTGCTGCGTCCCGATAGCAACTGGGGCTATACCTAAGTTAGACAGCAAAAGCCCCGCGCTGCTGTCGGAGCGCGCGGGGCTTCTCGCAAGGGGGGTGGCGAGAGGATCCTTTTACGCCTCCGCCGACGAGTCGCCCATTTACCAACGGGCATACTCCTGAAGAAACGCCCACAAAGGAGTGCTACCCACCACTCACCCTACCTTTTTCGACAACCTCTATCGGCAAAAATCGCGGGAGAGCCGCAGAAATTATGGGCTTTCTGGCTGAAAGGCAGATCCGGCAGGTTGTGGTGGAGGGTAAGTAGCCGCCAATCATAGCATGCTGATCAGCGCAAACTGATCCAACACTCTTCCTGCATACTTCACGCAGTCTTCCTAGGCAGCGGAAGCTAAGCGTTTACGGGCTTTTGAAGGGCGATCCGGCCGATCCCATGTGGGATCCATGTGCCATGGAGCCGCCGACGCTCATAAGAAAAATGGCGGAAATGCTGGGGAAAACGCGTCACAAGAATGGCACACGGCTTCGCGGCGACATCGCGTCCGATGCGCCACAAACCGTTGATACTTCAGGAGAAAAAATGGTGCACCCGACGGGATTCGAACCCATGGCCCTCAGATTAGGAATCTGATGCTCTATCCTGCTGAGCTACGGGTGCCCGGTGATGGCTCTATGCTGCGCGGCAGGCGTGGTCAATTCTTCGCTTCAGGGGGCACGACCGGAAACAGCAGCGGCGCGACCTCCACGCCTTCCGAAAGCAGCGCATGCGCTTCTTCGGGCGCCACTTCGCCATGGATGCTCGCTCGGTCCTTCTCGCCATAATGCATGGCGCGCGCCTGTTCGGCGAAGCCTCTGCCGACCCAGGTCGATTCTTCCAGCACCTTTGCCTGCGCCTGTGCGAGGGACTGCATGATCTCGCGCATCCGGGCCTCGTCTCCGGCGAGCGCGACCGGCGCGGTGGGCGCGGCGGCGGGAGGAGCCTCAACGGACCGCTGGTTGCCTTTGGCCCCGACGGCGGGAGCCATCACCGCCTTGGTGATATCCGGATCGCCGCAGATCGGACAGATCAACAAACCGCGCGCAGATTGGTCCTCATAGTCCGCACTTGAACCGAACCAGGCTTCGAACACATGCTCATGGGCACGGCATTTAAGGTCGAAAACAATCACGAAAGCGTCACGTCCACAGGAAGGATGCGCCGGTTGGCGATCGCGGGCACCCGCCCGCGCACCTCCTCTACGCGCGACAGATCAAGTTCCGCAAGGGCAAGGCCAGCCTCCACCCCCATGTCCACCACTATCTCACCCCAAGGATCGACGATCAGGCTATGGCCGTAGGTTTCGCGCCCATCGTCATGCCGCCCCGTCTGCGCCGCAGAGATGACGAAGCAGCCCGCCTCGATCGCGCGGGCGCGCAGAAGGATGTGCCAATGCGCCTGTCCGGTCGGCACGGTGAAAGCCGCTGGCATCAGCAGCACCGTCGCCCCTGCATTGGTGAGCGCGCGATACAAGTCAGGAAAACGCATGTCGTAGCAGACGGAAAGGCCCATCCTTGCCCAGGGCGTATCTACCGCCACCACCCGCTCGCCCGGGCCATAGACCGAGGATTCCCGCCAACTCTCGCCCGTGGCCAGATCGACATCGAACAGGTGGATCTTGTCGTAACGGGCGCGAATGGCTCCGTCCGCGTCGATCATGAAGCTACGATTCGCCCATCGCCCGTCGCTGCGCTCATCCTTCAGCGGCAGCGATCCCAGATGCACCCAAAGTCCATGCTTCGCCGCCGCCTCACGCACCTGCGCAAGGACGGGATCGTCCGCTTCACAACGAAGGGTGGCCGCCGCGCGAGAACGGTCACGGTCCAGATACCCTGCCATTTCGGGGGTGAAGAGCATGTTCGCTCCCTCAGCCGTAGCACGCCCGATCATTTCCGCAATCGCTGCGCCATTGGTGGCGGGATCGATTCCGCTCGTCATCTGGAAGATTGCGGCCCGCATCTTGCTCACAGGCCGAGCAACGGGTCCAGCTTGCCCTGGCGATCCAGCGCCGCCATGTCGTCGCTGCCGCCAATATGCCTGCCGTCGATGAAGATCTGCGGCACGGTCGTGCCGCCATTGGCGCGCTCCAGCATCTCGGTGCGCTGGGGCCCACCCATCGTTATGTCATATTCGTCGAACGCGACGCCCTTGCTCTCCAGAAGCGCCTTCGCCCGCGAGCAATAGCCGCACCATGCCTTTGTGTAGATTTCGACCTTCGCCATTACATACTCCTTGCGGGCTGAAATTGTGGCTGAGCCATGCTTTGTCAATCGATGCCTTCACCCCCCTCCGGCAAGGCCCGCGCCCAGCACATCAGGTGAACGCTGGAAGCGCCGCCCCGTTTCAGCACGCGCGCACGGGCGGCGGCCGTCGCGCCGCTGGTATGCACATCATCGATCAGCAGCACCGATCGTCCCTTCACCTGATGGCCGGGCGCCAGGGCGAAAGCGCCGCGCACCGCCTTTGCCCGCTGCCCCGCGTGCATGCCTCGTAGTGGCTGGGTCGCACGGGTGCGCAGCAACCCATGCTTATCCACTGCCAGTCCCGACGCTCGCCCCAGATGATCAGCGATCAACGCCGCCTGGTTGAAGCCTCGCCACCATAGCCGCCAGCGATGGAGCGGCACCGGCATGATCAGCGGCAGCGCTTCGAAGTCGGGCAGGCGTCTTGCCATATGCCGCGCGATCAGCCGGGCAAGTCCAATGCGCTTCCCATATTTCAGCCGCAGAGCGACCTTGCGCGCGACATCGCCATAGGCAAGCACGGCCCGCGCACTGTCAAAGGGCGGCGGATCGGCAAGACAGGGGCCGCATGCCGCATCCCGGCCGCGGTCGTGGTCGAACGGCACGCCGCAGCGCGCGCAGCAAGGCTCGCTCAGAAAACGCATCCCGCCCCAGCACGAAAGGCAGAAAGCGTCGTCCGCTTCAACAATCGCGCCGCAGCCGGGGCAGCGCCGCGGCAGGGCGTAATCCAGCACGGAGCGTAATGCGCCCTTGAGAATGGTGGCAAGCGGCATGATCTCCCTTGTTCCCGTTCCGCCCCGGATGCACAAGGCCCGCCATGACCCAGCCTGATATCTTCGATCGATCCCTGCGCGCCCTGCGACGGGACCGCATGATGGCCAGATTTGCGGATCACGACTTCCTCTATCGGGCCATGCTGGACGAAATGCTTGACCGGCTGGCCGATGTTCAGCGCGAATTGCCGGAAGCGCTCGTCATCGGATGCCCCGACGCGACCGCCCGCGCCGCGCTGGAGGCGATGGGCAAGCGCGTCGCCTGCGTCGATCCCGGCTTTGCAGCCGCCCGCTTGCAGGGG
The DNA here is from genome assembly GCF_001658005.1 of Sphingobium sp. EP60837. Taxonomy (NCBI): domain Bacteria; kingdom Pseudomonadati; phylum Pseudomonadota; class Alphaproteobacteria; order Sphingomonadales; family Sphingobiaceae; genus Sphingobium; species Sphingobium sp. EP60837. Next base: position 773,502 of record NZ_CP015986.1, read on the forward strand.
GGCGTGCAGGCGGAAGAGGATGCGCTGCCCTTTGCGGACGACAGTTTCGACCTGGTGCTTGCCTGCGGAACGCTCGATAGCGTCAATGACCTGCCGGGCTCGCTCATTCTGATGCGGCGGGTCCTGCGACCTGATGGCCTGATGCTCGCCGCCTTCACGGGCGCAGGCACTCTGCCCCGTTTACGCGCCGCGTTAATGGCGGGCGAAGGCGACCGGCCACACCAGCATATTCACCCGCAGGTCGATGTGCGCGCGGCCGGCGATTTGCTGAGCAGGGCTGGCTTCGCCATGCCGGTGGCGGACAGCGAGACGCTGACCGTACGCTATGGCGACATGCTGCGCCTGATGCATGATCTGCGCGGCATGGGGGCGGGCAATATGCTTGCTTCGCACCCCCCTGCCCTGCGGCGCAATACGCTGATCGGCGCGGCCCAACATTTCGCCGCGGCCGCCGATCCCGATGGACGAACGGCGGAGCAGATGGCGATCCTTTACCTGAGCGGCTGGAAACCGGACCCGAGCCAGGCAAAGCCGGCGCGCCGTGGCAGCGCGACCGTATCGCTGGCCGAGGCGCTCAAACGGAAGGATTAAGGCCGCTCGTCATTCCAGCGACCCGAGGGCAGCGAGGCCAAGGCCGGAAGTCGAAATCCCAGTTCCGCAGCGGTGACGAACGAAATCGCTTACAGGGCGCTCAAGCGGCCAGCCGCAGGAACGGCACCGGCTCCGTCGATCGCAGCACGATCGGATTGCCTTCAGACGCCTCGAACAGTTCGCCGTCCAGGATGACGCTACTATGATCGCCTTCGATCCGGATGATGTCGCCCTGCTCCAGATGGACGCCTTGCACCTGCGCCTTGCCGACCCGGCGCGTAATGCTGGCCCAGCCAAGGCGCAGCAGCGCGGGTAGGCTCTGATCAACCGCCATCAGCTTCATGTTGCCCCGGCGGCTGTCGCCTGCCTGCACGCCCAAGAGCAGCCGGTCGAGCGTCGTTACTATCAGCACCGCAAAGCGCCCGGCGAGTTGTCCTTCGCGGATGAGGCTGATGCGCACCGGATGGCTCGACTGCGGAAGGAAGCGGGCGCGGATTCCGAAGATCAGCGACACCAGCACCGCGATCACCGTCAGGAAATGGCTGAGCCCATTGGACAGGCCGAGCGGATAAATCTGGTTCCGGCAATAGAGCATGTAATCGGCTAGGCCAGCGCCGCCCAGAAACATGCCCAGCACCGGACGCGATTCCGCCCGCCCATCCGACAGCGCGATCAGTTCGCGCGCGACCACATGATCATCGACACCGGCCTTGGCGATCTCGACGATCCTTTCCAGCGCCTTGATCGGATCGCCATGAATGCCAAGGTCCAGCGCGATCAGGTTCGTCTTGCCATTGGGCAGCACCGCGATCGGCGGCACGCGCCCGGTGAAATGTTCGCCCTGATAGAGTTCCGTCAGCGCGGCCTGCACCGTGCCATCGCCGCCATTGATGACAATGACGACCGGATCGACGCGAGCGATGGTCTGCAGCGCCCGCCCGATCTGCTCGACATGCTCCACCTCATAATGGAAAATGTCGGGATTGCTGGCGCAATAGCTGCGCACGCGCGGAAGCGTCTGCCGGTTGCCCGTCGACTTGGGATTGGACAGGAGCGCGACGCGGACCATCGGATCAGGACATATATTGAAGTTTGATGGTGATATGGGTCACGCCCGGCCCGACCTTGACCGCAGCCTTGTCTATCGACGGCTTGCCCAGGTTGAAGATGCTGATCGCCGGATTGTTGGAAAATCCGCCACCATCGTGCGAAATGCTGGTCTTGCCGTTGCCGTCGCGATCATGCCGCACCGCGATTGCATAGCGGCCCGGTTCAGGCACCGGCATGCAGAAACGCATGCCGCCATTGCTCGGCCGCACGACAGTATCGATGCGGTTGAGCCAGGCGCCCTTCGCCAGCCAGGCGCTCTTGGTAGCGGGATAGGATTGAACGCGCACCTTGCCGGTCGCGGCGGCAAAGCCACGCACATCGACCAGCAGCGCGGGGCCCTTGACCGATGCGCCGCACCGATCCAGATCGTTGCCGATTTCCTGTCCATGGGCCAACGCCGGAACAGCGGCAAACAGCGCCCCTGCCGACAACAGACCCATCGCAACTTTGAACATGACCATCCAACTCCGTGAAGCTATAGCCGCCCGAGAAAATCGGACGGCGAGCCCCTGTTCGCCCCCGCGAACTTCATTTCCGTGATTCTGCTATGAGCGGGGTTTGCGGCCAAATCATGGTGATGGGACGACCACATAGAGAATGCTGACCGCCACCGACCGATATCTCGCCCGCCTGATTGCGCTACCGATGCTCGGCACGCTGGTCATTTCCGCGATGCTGCTGGTGCTCGACAAGATGCTGAGCCTGTTCGACTTCGTGGCGGCGGAGGGCGGTCCCGTCAGCGTCGTGTGGCGCATGCTCGCCAACATGATGCCGGAATATCTCTCGCTCGGCATTCCGATCGGGCTGATGCTGGGCATATTGCTGGCCTTCAGAAAACTCGCTCTGTCGTCCGAACTGGACGTGATGCGCGGGGTCGGCCTGTCCTACGGGCGGCTGCTGCGCGTCCCCTATATGTATGCCATCGCGCTGGCGCTGCTCAATTTCGGCATCGTCGGCTTCGTCCAGCCGCTGTCCCGCCATGCCTATGAAGCGCTCCGCTTTGAACTGCGATCAGGCGCTCTGGGCGCATCGATCAAGGTCGGAGAGTTCACCAGCCTCGGCAAACGCATGACGCTGCGGATCGAGCGTAGCCTGGATGAAGGCCGGAACCTTCAGGGCATCTTCGTGCGCGCCGTTGGCAAAAACGGTCAGACCGTGGCTGTGACGGCGGCGCAGGGCAGCTTCCTTGCCACCGACGATCCCGACACCATCATCTTCCGCCTGCGCGACGGAGTACTGGTGAATGACGCGCCTCAATATAAATCGCCGCGCATTCTGTCCTTCTCCAGCCATGACCTGCCGATTGACTTGCCGCAGATTGAGCGGTTCCGCGGCCGCAATGTCGATCGCGAAAAGACGATCCCGGAACTGGCGGTCATTGGCCATGATCCCTCCACGCCTGAAAAGCTGCGCAACGAGATTCGCGCCAATTTCCATTTCCGCATGGTCGAAGTGGCAATGATGCTGTTGCTGCCGCTGGCCGCGCTTGCCTTCGCCATCCCGCCCAAAAGATCGACCTCGGCGCTGGGCGTCTTCCTGTCGATCGTCTTCATCGTGACCTATCACAAGATTAACGAATATGGCCAAGGCGTCGGTTCGCTGGGCAAGGTCGATCCGATCATCGCACTATGGGCGCCGTTCCTGCTGACCGCCGCGTTGATCTTCTGGATGTATCATGTCGTCGCGCACCGCCCGGGCGGACAGCCGATCGGCGCGCTGGAATACGCCTTCGCCAAGCTCGGAAAGCAGGTCGCGAAACTGCTGCGCTTCGGCCGGAAGCGCAGCCTGGCGGCGCAAGGAGCAGCCTGACCCCATGCAGTTCGACTTCTTCCCCTCGCGCCAGATCAGCTGGTATATGGTGCGCCTGTTCCTGACGCGAACATTCGCGGTGCTGGCGTTGCTGGTGGTCGTGCTCCAGACGCTCGATCTGCTCGGCCAGTCCGGTGACATCCTTTCTTATCCAGGGAATGGCGACGCGCAGCTGTGGCATTATGTCGGGCTTCGCGTGCCGCAAATCGTCGCGCGCTTCCTGCCCTTCTCCGTTCTGCTCGGTACGCTGATCATGCTCGCCAGCCTCAACCAGAATAGCGAGATCATCTCGATGAAGGCGGCGGGTCTGTCCGCGCACCAGATATTGGCGCCCCTGATTGCGGCAGCGCTTGGCGTGGTGCTGGTGAGCTACGCCTTCAACGAACGGGTCGTCGCCCGCTCCACCGCAGCGCTCAGCGCCTGGCAGGCGGTAGATTATGGCCCCGTGCCACCCAACAGCGGCATCAAGGCCAATCCATGGGTGCGCGACGGCAACAATCTTGTCACCGCCGCAATCGTCGCGGGCCGGGGCACCGCCGTGCAGTTACGCAAGGTCGAGATATTCAATCGCGTCAACAACAGCCTGACGACAATCGTGCAGGCGCCCAAGGGCCATTATGATGCCGCCAATAAGAGCTGGCTGTTGGAAGATGCGCGCCAGTTCGATGTCGCCCGCGGGACCGAACGACGGGTTGGCACTGTCCGTTTCGGCCATGCAATCCGGCCCGACCAGTTCACGTTGGCCAAGGTCGATCCCGACGCCATGACATTCAGCGAGCTGCGCGCCGCCATCAGCGACCTGCGCGACGCGGGTCGTCCGACCGCCGAGCTGGAAGGAAGCCTTTGGCATAAATTGTCCGGGCCGCTCTCTGCGTTGCTGATGCCGATCCTGGGCTCGGTCGCCGCCTTTGGCTTGGCCCGGTCGGGTCAGCTGTTCGTCAGGGCGGTGCTGGGCATGGCGCTGGGCTTTGCCTATTTCGTCGCCGACAATTTCTCGCTCGCCATGGGCAATCTCGGCGCCTACCCGCCCATCCTCGCCGCCTGGGCGCCTTTCTTCCTGTTCCTGCTGGTGGGCGAGACGGTCTTGTTCCGGACGGAAGAATAGACCCTAATTTGCTCGTTACTCAGAAAGCGGGGGGTCGGAGGCCCGCAGCGTACGCCCTTCTAAGATTCCAGCCTGCGCTGGGATGATAGGAGCGGATCAGCGCCGCCCCATCGTACTCCGCGCGATCTTACCAACCAACGGCCACATGCCGGTATAATTCCCCCGGTGATAGGGCGACTCTTCACCCAAAGCGGTGACCAACCGGGCGTGCGCCTTGCCCAGCGCATGATAGGGCACGCTCGGCAAAAGATGGTGCAGCGCATGATAGCGAAGGCCAACGGGCGCCCATATCGCCGCCAGCGGCGAGGGCGGCGGCACATTCACCGAATCCAGATATTGCGCCGTCACGGTCATCGCCTCGCCCTCATTCTCCCAAAGATGGGCGACCAACGTGCGCAGCTGGTTGATGACGGTCATCCCCGAATGCACTGCCATATAAACCAGCAGAGGCTTCCACCCGAGCAGGAAAACGCTTCCGACCAGCATCAGCGCGAACAGGCAGGCTCCCGCCTCCTGCCACATCCATTGGCGGCGAAACGCACCTTCCGGCGCACGGCGGCGATAAGCGGGGTTGATCGACAGCGCGGAAAGCTCGGCCACGACCTTGCGCCGCAGCCCGGGCAGGATCAGGCTGATCGGCGTCAGTAAACCAAAGCGCAGGATCAATCCCACCGGCGCCAGCGCCGCGACCAGGATGAACAGCGGCAACGACCAAGGCTTCATCAGCGCCAACGGCAGATATTCCGGATCATTGGCGGTGCCATAGCGTGTCCGCGCGTGGTGCTGCGTATGCACATCCTCATACATGAAGGATGGGATCATCAGCGGAATCCCCACCATCAGGTTCCAGCCGAGCCGAAAACCGGGCAACGCATCCTTGCGGATATGGGTCAACTCATGGATGAAGCTCGCCGCACGATACAGCGCCAACATCGCGACCAGTCCGCTGACGATCGCGAGCGGCACAGTGTCGATTAGAATTGCACCGGCCAGCCCAGCATAACCGACCAGCGCCGACGCCAGCATGTCCGGCCAGTAGATTTTGGGATTTGCCACCGCATATTCGCGCGCCAGGTCCGCGGCGGCGCGCAGCATCGCCGTATCGTCGGGAATCGCGAAGCGCTTGGCGGCTGCGCCTGCAATGATGGGATCATGCACAGTCATGCGGCGCTCCTATACCGTAATTGCGCTGAAATCGTGGCAGCGGCATGACAGGTCCGCCTTGGTCGCGCCAGAGGGCGAGGTCCCGATTGACAATCGCGAAACAAGCGCCGAACTGCTGCGATCCATTACCGAAAGCTCTGCCGTGGCTCATTCCGATCTGGTAATCACCCCCGTCACCTCCAAGGCCGACCGCAAGGCGTTTGTCGAGTTGCCCTGGCGGCTTTACGCCAATGACCCCAATTGGGTGCCGCCGCTCAAGGATGAAGTGTACGGCCTCATCACCCCGGGCAAAAACCCCTTCTTCGGTCATGCAGAAGCGCAATATTTTCTCGCACGCCGGGGCGACCGGATCGTCGGCCGCATCTCGGCGCATATCGATCATCTGGCGCTCGCCCAGCCCGCAGGACAGGGCATGGGCCCAGGAACCGGCAATTTCGGCCTGTTCGAAGCGGAGGATGCGGATACTGGAAAGGCGCTGATCGGCGCGGCGGAAGCCTGGCTTCGCGCCAAGGGCATGACCCGCGTTCTCGGGCCCATCTCCCTTTCCATCTGGGAAGAACCCGGCCTGCTGATCGAAGGGCATGACCATCCACCCACGGTGATGATGGGCCATAACAGCCCCGCCTATCAGGCGATGGTCGAAGGGTCCGGCTATCAGCCGATCAAGCAACTCAAAACCTATGAGTTGGACATCACCAAGCCCTTCCCTCCGCTTATCCAGCGCATCATCTCCTCGGGTGAGAAGAGCGACCGCATCCGCGTGCGCAAGGTCGACAAGTCGAAATTCGATGCGGAGGCGGCGATCATCCTCCACATCCTCAACGACGCCTGGGGCAAAAATTGGGGGTTCGTGCCGATCACCGACGCGGAGATCGCCTTTATCGGCAAGAAGCTGAAACCGTTGGTGTTTGAAGACCTGATCATGATCGCTGAACTGGAAGGCGAACCGGTGGCGTTCATGATGACGCTGCCCGACCTCAACGAAGCGACCGGGCCGCTTAACGGATCGCTCTTCCCCTTCGGCTGGGCGAAGCTGCTCTGGTGGTTGCGCAGGCCGCAGGTCCGCACCATGCGCGTGCCGTTGATGGGCGTCGTGCAGCGCCTGCAATCGTCCCGCATGGCGAGCCAGCTCGCCTTCATGATGATCGAATATATCCGTCGCAGGGCGACCGCCAACTATGGCGCGACGCGCGGGGAAATCGGCTGGGTGCTCGACGACAATCAGGGCATGAACGCCATTGCCGACGCGATCGATAGCAAGGTGAACAAGGTCTATCAGATCTACGAGAAGGATCTTTAAGCCGATCCATAGCCACCGTCACCCCCGCCTACGCGGGGATGATGGCGCAAATTACCCGGGCACAGCCACATCGATGGCCCCCGGCGCGACCGCGACGGTGACCGGGGTCTTGGCCAGCACCTCGCCATCGATCGAAATCCGCTGCCGGGGCCGCGTCTCGATCCGAAAGGAGCGCCCCCGAAATTCCTCCGTCTGCCCATCACGGTCGCGCAGCTTGAAGAATTTCGCATACCAGTCCCAAGCGAGTCGCGCATGGCTCCTTCCCACCACCGCCTGTATCACCAGTTCACCGCTCTGGACGTCCGCCTGTTCTGACAGTTCCACCCCGCCATGATAGGAACCGTTCAATATCCGTACTTCGGTGGACCACATGCGGCGCTGGCTCTGTCCGTCATCGATCATCAACCGAAACGCGCGAAATCCGATGGAGCATTTGACCGCCCAGATCAGATAGCCGATCCGCCCGAGATAGCGTTTCAGCTTGTGCGGCACTGTCCTGCCGATCATCGGCGACAGCCCCAGAGAGGCCGCGTTGACGAAATAATCATGGTCGATCACGCCAAGGTCGATACGCTGCCGCCGCCCCTTAGCGATCACCTCCACCGCACCTTCCAGATCGAGCGGGAGGCCAAGCGTGCGGGCAAAGCTGTTCGCCGTTCCGAGCGGCAGGACGCCGAACACGCAATTTTTCCCCACCAGTTCATCGACCGTTCCGGACAGCGATCCATCACCGCCGCCCACGATGACCATCGGCGCGCCGCTTGCCACAGCCTGGCGCACCAAGTCCTGCAATCGATCCGGGTCATGCACGGCATGGGCGGCGATCAACCGCACCCCGCCCTGCTCCAGCTTTTCCTTGGCCTGCGCGAATAAAGCCTCGCCCTTGCGGCTGTGGACATTGACGATCAGCACCGCCTCGCGCGGCAGGGGGTTTATTTCCATGCCCCAACAACACGCCAGGGCTTCATCGGCTCCTGCCCGCAACAAATCGGGCATTGCGGTCGTTGAAAAGCCATGGCCCGCATAGCTCACCTCTCCGACGTGCATTTCGGCGCGAATGACTCGAAGATCGTCTCCGCCACCGAAGCCTGGCTGCAACAGAGCCAGCCCGACCTCGTCATCATCAGCGGCGATTTCACTCAACGCGCGCGTGTGGAGCAGTTCCGTGCCGCGTCCACCTGGCTGAACCGCTTGCGAGCCGCGGGCATGCGTCTGCTCGTCATTCCGGGCAATCATGACGTGCCGCTCTATGACGTAATGCGCCGCTTCGCCGCCCCCCTCGGCCGCTACAAACGCTATATCAGCAACGACCTGTGCCCTTGGTATGAGGACGCGGAAGTCGCCATCCTCGGCCTGAACACCGCGCGATCGCTGACGATCAAGGACGGCCGCATCAATCATGAGCAAATGCGCCTCCTGCGGGAGCGATTTGCCCTGGTCGCGCCAGACAAGACGCGCATCCTCGTCACCCACCACCCGCTGTTCGCCATGCCGATCGGCAAGGGTGGCGAACTGAGCGAGGCGGTCGGCCGCCATGAGGACGCGGTCGAAGCGGCTACCGATGCGGGCATCCACATCGCACTGGCGGGCCATTTTCACCGCACCTACGCCGAAGCGGCGCAGAAGATGGTCGCCGACGCGGGCGGCGCGTTGGTGATCCAGGCGGGCACGGCCACATCAACACGCCTGCGCAATGCGGAGCCGCAGAGCTTCAACTGGCTCCATGTGCATCGCAACGACCGGATAGAGCTGCAGGTCGTCGTATGGGACGGAGCCAGCTTTCAGCGCGGCCACCATGTCGAATATCGTCGCGACGCCGCCGGATGGCAGGCGCATGAACTGCCCGACGTCTCGGCCCGCCCCGGCATCCGCGTCGCGCAGGCCGCCCGCGCCTGATCGCTCAGTCGAAGGCGGGGCTCGCCAGCGCCAGCGCATGTTCGCGAATGGCAGCGGGCCAGCCAGCCGTCTGCGCCTCGAACTGCGCACGATCCTTGGCATAAAGCGCTCGGATGGCCGCTTCATAGCCCGGCCGGTCGCCTGCCATCACGGTCAGGAAATGATAAGCCGCGTCCATGGCAGCGCGCGGCGTGACCTGCCCTTCTGAAGCCTTGCGCGCCTGTTCGACTAACCGCCGCAACGTGGCGGACGCGCCACCTGCCTGCGTCGCGAGCCATTCCCAATGGCGGGGCAGCAGCGTGACCTCCCGCGCCTGCACGCCCATCTTGGGCCGTCCTCGCCCCCGCTGCGCAGGTTCGCGCAGGTCAAGGTCGATCTGCCGGCCCGTCAGATCATCGAACAGCAGAAGATTTTGGGCATCATAACCCATCGCCCGCAACGCCGCGCGCACTTCATCCTCGTCGCCGGTGGCGATCCAAAGCTCGCCTGAAAATGCCGTATATGTCCGCGCCACGCCGAATCTCCTTCGACGCAAAGAATATTACCCGGATAATATATAGTCAATAAGACCCGGATAAATTTATTCGCTCAGCTTCACCCAGGTCGGCGCATGGTCGCTCGCTTTTTCCCGCCCGCGGAAATCCTTGTCCACTTGCGCATCGACCAGGCGGTCGGCGGCCGCCGGGCTCAACAGCAGATGATCGATCCGAAAGCCCGCGTCGCGCGGCCAGGCGTTCATCTGATAATCCCAATAGGTCCACACCCCGCCCGCAGGATGGCGGCTCGCGATAGCGTCGGTCCAGCCATCGCCCAGCAAACGCCGGTAGGCCGCGCGGCTTTCCGGCTGCATCAGCGCATCGTTGGCCATGGCCTTCACGGCATAAACGTCCCGGTCACGCGGGATCACATTATAGTCGCCCGCAAGGATGGCAGGCACTTCCTCCGCCCAAATCTGCGAAGCCCGATCGCGCAGTCGCTTCATCCAGCGCAGCTTATAGTCGAATTTGGGTCCCGGCTGAGGATTGCCATTGGGCAGGTAAATGCTGGCAACGCGTACCCCTTTCACATCGGCTTCGATATAGCGGCTATGCTCATCCTCGGGCTCACCCTCCAGGCCGCGACGTATCTCGGCAGGCGTTTCGCCGCGCGCCAATATGGCAACGCCGTTGAACCCCTTCTGCCCATGCCAGATCGCTCCATAGCCAACCTCCTCGATATCCTTGATCGGGAAGGTTTCGTCGGAAGTCTTGATCTCCTGCAGGCAGGCGACATCGGGCTGCGTTTCGTTCAGCCATTCCAGCAGGCGGGGCAGCCGCGCCTTGATGCCGTTGATGTTGAAGGTCGCGATGCGCATGGCCGGTTCTCCTCCCGCGCATCCCTAGAGAGAAGTGCAGCCCTTCGACAAGGGAGGGCCAGAGATTAAATCGAAAAGCTGGACCCGCAGCCGCATCCGGCTGTCGCGTTGGGGTTCGTCACCTTGAACGCCGCGCCGCCCAAGTCGGACACGAAATCCACCGCCGCGCCGCGCACCAAGTCCAGGCTGACGTCATCCACCACCAGCGTCACGCCGTCACGCTCCACCGCCACATCGTCAGCTTCGACCGTCTCGGCCAGCCCGAAGCGATATTGGAAGCCCGAACAGCCGCCGCCCTCGACGGCAAGGCGCAGGATCGCGGGTTTGCCCTGCTTGGCGGCAATGGCGGCGACCCGCGCGGCGGCGGAGGAGGTCAGGTCAATATCGGTCATGATGCCTAGATAGGATCAAGCAAAAGGCCCGGCAACCCATGGGCGCCGAGCCTTTGCAAAAGACGAACGGAGTGGGGTTGATTATTCAGCCACCTTTTCCTGCGCCTTGGTCGGGCCGCCCATGGCAACGGGAGGCTTGGTGTTCATCGCCACCAGAACATCGGGACCGACAACGAAGGGGATCGGGTTGATCGCCTGACCATCGACGCGCACTTCATAATGAAGATGGCTGCCGGTGGAACGGCCCGTCGAGCCCATCAGGCCGATCAGCTGGCCGCGATGCACATAGCTGTTCGGGGCAGCAATCAGCTTCGACATATGGCCGTAGCGGGTTTCAAGACCGCCGCCATGTGAGATCTGGACGAGATTGCCATAGCCGCTCGCCCAACCGGCGCGGCTGACGATACCATCGGCGGTCGCATAGATCGGCGTGCCGACCGGACCCGGAATATCGATGCCCTTGTGCATCCGCGCGCCGCCGTTGAACGGATCGGAACGGACGCCGAAATTGGAAGTCAGGGAAAGCTTCTGAACGGGGCGGCCAGAGGGGATGTTGTTCTCAACCTTGGCGTCGCCGTCCAGCCGCTGCAGGCTGGAGAAGAGATTGGAAAAGCCCACATCGGCCGGGCCAAGCGCGCTGCTGTTGATTTCCGACGCGTCGCCATAAGGATCGTCGGCATTATTTTTGGCCTGAGCCGGGACCGCGGCGCAAAGTGCGCCCGCCATGCCAACTACTCCCGCCATTTTAAACGCAGCCTGGAACCATCGCGCGCTGCGCGCATTCATTGAACGAAGAAACAACATGCCGACCCCGACTTATTCACCGGAGGCTTTAAGCCTCTCGGCGCTCCCCGTGTTGACCAATGCGACCACAAGTCGCCACCCGCATCACCAAAAGGACATCTCGCGCTTCATTGTGCAAGCGCGCTGTAAAAATCCAGCGTTAAACCGGCTTGCCGACGCGCCGAGTCGTTGAACGGAGGCTTCAAGCCCCCGCGAAAATGGCGTTTTACAAGGATTTGGTAATGATTTGCGGCGTTCAGCCCGGCTCGGTTCGTGGCGTGGCTGAACCATGTCGTCCCGGCCAAAACATGCCGAATCTCATCTGTCATAATGCGCTGCAACATTCGGGCTGATTGCCTGTCCCCTGCCCCTTCGAAACGCTCGATCGTGGCCGGTGTGATGTCGAGCGCACGGGCTTCCAGCACCATCGGCACGATCGCCAGCCGCGCCATCGCGTCATGCGCCGTCTCGCTCGCCGCTTGCCATAGCCCGTCATGCGCAGGCAGCGCGCCATATCCGCTACCCAGCTGCCGCAGCCGCCGATCCAGCAGCGCGAAATGCATCGCCTCTTCGGCGCCCACGCGCATCCAGTCACTAGTAAAGTCGCGCGGAAATTCTGCGCCGAACCGCCCGATCAGGTCGAAAGCAAGATCGATGGCGACGAATTCGATGTGAGCGAGCGCATGCAGCATGGCGATCCGCGCTCGCTCGGAACCGATCTTGCCCCGCTTGGGCATCTGGTTCGGCGGCAGCAACAGCGGCGTGCCCGGCCGGGCCGGGCGGTCAGGCATGACCACATCAAAGCGATGCGCAAGCCGCCCCTGCCGCCACGCACGCGCCACCGCGCGGGCCGCCATCAGCTTGGCCCGCGGGTCGGGCGTCGTCAGCACATGGGCGCAGGCTGCACCTACGCTTTCAATCTCATCCGGCAGGATCAAAGCGCCTTCGCCGCCTCCAGCACTTCGGCGGCGTGCCCCTTCACCTTCACCTTGGGCCAGACCCGCTGGATCTTCCCCTCTCCGTCCGCCAGGAAGGTCGCCCGCTCGATGCCCATATATTTACGACCGTAGAGCGACTTTTCGACCCAGGTGCCAAAGGCTTCGCAAGCATCGCCCGGCTCGTCCGAAGCCAGGGTGACCGACAGACCATATTTGTCGGCGAACTTCTTCAGCTTGGCCGGCTTATCCTTGGACACGCCGACCACCGGCACACCCAATGCAACGAACTCACTCGCCAATTCGGTGAAATCCTTCGCCTCATTGGTGCAGCCTGGCGTGTCCGCCTTGGGATAGAAATAAACGACAATGGGCTTGCCGCGATAGCGCGCCAGCGTGAGATCGCCGCCGTCGGCATCCTTCAGCGCTACGTCGGGCAGCGTGTCACCGACTTCCAGCATCATCTTCCTCCACATAGGGCGCGGCCAGCCCCGCCCAGGCATCTCGCACCCTTTGCCGGGCCTCGTCATAGCTTTCAAGCAGCGCGTCCCAGCTTTCGACGCCACAGGCGCGCGCGACCACCGGCCGCGTGGCTTCCGGCGGTTCAGTGGATTTGGGCGACACCAGCCGCGACACGATCAGGAAGCGCGTGATCAGATCATGCGCGGAGATCAGTTCTCCCGGCAAATGTCCCGCGGCCACCAATTGCTCCAGCGCGGCGCGAAGATCGGGGTTGAACGCCATATTGTGCCGGAACTGGGTCACATGGATCAGGAACTCCAGATCGACGAGCCCGCCAGGCACCATCTTGACGTCCAGCTCGCTGGCCGGCGGCTTGTGCTTGGCGATGTCGCCGCGCATCTTCACCGCATTGCGCGCCAGCTCCGGAAAATCGCGCGACCGCTCCAGCGTCTCGGTCAGGATAGCGCCCAGCGCCGCGCGCGCCTTGGTCGATCCGAATATCGGCCGCGCTCGCGTCAACGCCAGATGCTCCCAGGTCCAGGCTTCCTCGCGCTGATATTTGGCGAAGCTGTCCAGGCTGACCGCGAGCAAGCCCTGCGCACCCGAAGGCCGCAGCCGCGTATCCACCTCATATAGCGGCCCCGCAGCCGTCTGCACCGACAGCGCGTTGGTGATCCTCTGCCCCAGCCGGTTGAAATATTGCGTGGCGCCGAGTGGCTTGGGACCATCGGACTCGGTCAGGAAATCGCCGGTGAAGAGATAGACCAGATCCAGGTCCGACGCATGGGTCAGAACACCGCCGCCCAGCCGCCCCAGCGCCAATATGACCATCTCGCCACCTGACACCTTGCCATGCGCAGTTTCAAACTCCGCGATCGTCGCGCTGACCAGCGCCTCGATCGCCGCTTCCGCCACGCGCGAATAGCCCCGCCCCGCTTCCAGCGGATCGCCGCCACGAATGATCTGCGCGCCCAACGCAAAGCGCCGATCATTCACCCGCTGCCGCACCCGGTCCAGCAGCGCCTGATAATCCTCACCCTTTTCGAGTTGAGAGAATTGCTCGGCCAGCTGCGCCACCGGCGGCGGCGGATCAAAGGCCGACGTATCGATCAGGCCGTCGAGCAGTTCCGCTCGCCGCCCCAGCGCATCGGCCAGCGTCGGCGCGTGACTGAGCAGTTCGACCATCAGTTCGGCCAGCCCCGGCCTCGCAGCGAGCAGCTTGAAAAAGTTGATCGCGCTCGGCAACCGCCCGATCAGGTCGTCCAGCCGGTTAAGCGCGCGCACCGGATCGGGCGCGGCGGCAAGCGTGCGCATCAGGCCGGGCAGTAATTCCTCCAGCGCCTCACGCGCTGCCGCGCTGCGCAGCGCCCGAATCTTGCCCGTGCGCCAGCCGCCTATGCGCGCAACCGGCGCTTGCGGATCGGCGAAACCGATCTCGGTAAGCTGCTCCGCCAGCCGTTCCTCATCATGCGGAAGGGACTCGTCCTTCTCCGCAGGGGTCAATTGATCATAATTGGTCCCGACCCAGACGACATGCGGCCGCAACAGGTCAAGCAGCGCCGCGCCATCATCCAACCCATGCAGCCGCGCGACATTGTCCATCGCTTCGGCTGTCTTGGGCAACTCATGCGTCTGCCTATCCTCCACCATCTGAAGCCGGTGCTCCACGGTGCGGAACAGCACATAGGCTTCGTCCAGCCTGCGCGCCACATCCTCATCGAACACCCCCGCCGCCGCCAGCGCGCGCAACGCCTCGCGCGTGTTGCCCGACCTCAGCGCCGGATCGCGGCCGCCATGGATCAATTGGTGCACCTGCGCGAAAAACTCGACTTCGCGAATACCGCCCCGGCCTCGCTTCAAGTCATATCCCGGCCCGAACGCCTGTCCCTGCGCATAATGGTCGCGGATGCGGCGCGAAATATCGGTGATCGCATCGATCGCGCCAAAATCCAGACTCCGCCGCCAAACAAAGGGGCGAATCTGCTGCATGAAATAGTCGCCCAGGGCCAGGTCGCCCGCCGCCGGACGCGCACGGATGAAGGCCGCCTGCTCCCATCCCAGGGCCATCGTCTCATAATAGCCGATCGCCGCTTCCACCGGCAGCGCGATCGGCGTCGCTTCAGGAGAAGGCCGCAGCCGCAGATCAACGCGGAACACATAGCCGTCGCCATCGCGCGCGTTCAGCAATTCGCTGACCCGCCGCCCGATCCGCACCGCTGCGTCAGCCGGGTCCTCCCGCTCGCCATGCGGCAGGCTGGTAGGGTCGTAGAGCAGGATCGGATCGATATCGGATGAATAATTCAGTTCGCGGCTGCCATGCTTGCCCAGCGCCAGCACGACGAACCCCCTGGGCTCGGCTCCAGGATAGCGTTCGGCAAAGGCCGCGCTTATCGCTTGGTCCAGCGCCTGATCTGCAAAGTCGGATAGCGTCCGCGTCACCCGGTCGAGATCCCACGCACCTGACAGGTCTGCCGCCGCCGTGACAAGCGCCAGCGCGCCTTTGCGCCGCCGCAGCGACTGTGCGATGCCGTCTTCCGGCGCAGCCACCGTGTGCGCGGCAGCCAGCGCTGCGTCGAAATCGCCGCTCGACAGCAGATCGGTGACTGCCGGAAAACGATCCATCTGCCTCGCGAGGAAAGGCGAATGCGCCCGTATCCGCCCCGCCACCGCCGTCCAGTCCGTCACGCCATTCTCTCCCGTCATATCGGCGCTATCGCTTGGGCGTGCGATGAACGCCAGAAACTTTTCCCTGATCCGCCCGTTGTACGAGTATGGAAATGCAGCGCAAATCGGTCGGCCGGTCGGCGGACAGGCGGGATGGTGCCCATCGTCGCCTGCTGACGGTCGGCTTGCCCCAGCCTTATGAAGGTGTTGGCAACGCGCTGCGATCCACTTTTCGCGCGGGGCGTGACAGTCTGCCCGACGACATGCTGGATCTTTTAAACCAGCTCGATGGCAACTGATAACCGCAGCATTTTATTTACCAGCCAATATTAGGATCGGCGCGTCATTTTTCAGGATGCGTCCGCATGCACTACAAGGCTTTCGCCGCCATCACCCTGATCGCCGCGCCTATTATCGTTCTGGCGGTTCAGGGTATCGCCCCGCACGCGCCTGTGCAGCCTTCCGCCGCTCCTTCGGCTGTCCTCCCATCACCAGTGCAGGCGCCCCCCGTCGTGCAGCCCGCCCCCATGCCTGTCCCGGCTGCTCCGGAGCCCGATGCCGCCGCCTTCGGTCAGCCTATGCCCGACGCGGGGAAGCCCTTCCTCTCCCCCGGCAACGGCCTCCCGGCAGTCGCCGCTCCTGCTGCAGGCGCAAGCGGCGACGGCGCGGTCGAAGCAACTTCCGACAGCACGCCATCCTGATCTAGCCAGAACCCGCGTGCTTAACGCGCCGTGGCGAAGGTATCACATTGCGCCGGATCACCGGTCGCCAGCCCCTTGCGAAGCCAGATCATCCGCTGCTCGCTCGACCCATGGGTGAAGCTCTCCGGCACCGGTCGGCGGCCCGCCGCCTTCTGCAGGGTGTCATCCCCGATCGCCTGCGCTGCGGTCATGCCTTCCTCCAGGTCCCCTGCTTCCATAAGGCCGGTGCGCTTGGCCCAAACGCCCGCATAGCAGTCCGCCTGCAGTTCGACTCGAACCTGCATCGCATTGCCTTCTTCTTCACCAACGCTCCGCTGCCGTTGCTGCACCTTGCCCAGCGTGCCCTCCAGGTCCTGCACATGATGGCCGACCTCATGCGCAATCACATAGGCTTGGGCAAAATCCCCAGGCGCGCCGAAACGCTGGCGCAATTCGGTGAAAAAGTCGGTGTCCAGATAGACTTTCTGGTCATTGGGACAGTAAAAGGGCCCCATGGCGCTTTGCGCCGCGCCACATCCTGACGCGCCCGCCTGCGAATAGAAAGACAGGACCGTCGGCCGATATTGCTGGCCCGCTTCCTGGAACACCTGCCCCCAAACCCGCTCGGTCGAACCCAACACCTTGAGCGACCAATGCTGGATTTCATTCAGCTTTTGCGGATCGCGATCGACCGAGACATTCTGTTGCGGCCCGCCACCGCCGCCTATCAGGCTCAGCGGATTGACCCCCATCACCGCCAGGATGATCAGCGCCACCACGATTCCGCCACAGCCGAAACGGCTGCCGATGAAGGGCAGCAGCATGCCCAGGCCACCCCCCAGACCGCCGCCGAAACCGCCGCCGCGGCCGCTCTGCACTTCAAAGTTGGAGCTTTCCCGTTCGTCGTCCAATCGCATGGCGCTCTCGCTTTCCTCACCTGACATACCGCATGAGCGGGACGGTTGGAACGGTTGCGATATGGCATTGGTTGCCTCGGTTCGACCGATTGTTACAGCACATTAAGTTGGCACCCGCCGACACATCACTATATTGCACTGCGTCATGGCCGATATCGATCCCACCATCCCCCGTCGCGCGGGCACGCCGCTTCCCCTGCCGCGCGAAGTCGCATTGCTGCTGCAGGGCGGCGGCGCGCTCGGTTCCTTTCAGGCCGGTGTATATCAGCGCCTCGACGAACTCGGCATCGACGTCACTTGGGTTGCGGGCATTTCGATCGGCGCAATCAATGCCGCAATCATCGCGGGCAACCCTCCGCACCGTCGCCTCGGTCGCCTCAAGAAATTCTGGCTCACGGTCTCGGGCGGGCTCCCCAATGTCATCCTGCCCGAAATCGACCATATCCGCGAAGCCGCCCATCTGATGGCGGCAGGAGCCGTCGCGACCTTCGGCGTCCCCGGCATGTTCCGCCCGCGCCTCTGGCCCAGCATGATGATGCCGGAGGGCTCGTCGGGCGCGATCAGCTTCTATGACAGCGCACCACTGAAGGACACGCTCAATGCCTGTGTCGATTGGGACCTGCTGAATGACGGACCCGTCCGGCTATCGGTGGGCGCGGTCGATGTGGAAAGCGGCAACTTCGCCTATTGGGACACGCGCGATCCCCACGGCCCCACCCGCATCGACGCGCGCCATATCATGGCGTCGGGCGCCCTGCCGCCGGGCCTTCCCCCCATCGAGATTGACGGCCGCTGCTATTGGGATGGGGGCCTGGTGTCCAACACGCCGCTCGCCCATGTACTGGAACATCAGACCGACGACATGCTGGTCTTCCAGGTCGATCTCTTCCCCGCCGAAGGTCCCAAGCCGCGCCAGATGACAGACGTTTATTCGCGCGCGAAGGACATCCAATATTCCAGCCGGACGCGTCAGGTCACCGACCAATATCTGCGCCTCCGCCGCGAGCATAAGACGATCAAGACCCTGCTCGACAAGCTGCCGCCGGACTTGAAGGATGATCCAGACGCCCAGCGCCTGCGCCAATATCTGGAGCGCGGCTCCATCAACATCGTCCACCTCATCTACCGCAGCCGCGCCTGGGAAAGCGGCGCGCGCGACTTCGAATTTTCCCGTTCCACCATGCTCGACCATTGGAGCCAGGGCCGAGATTCGGTGGAGGAAGTGATGCACAAGGGCGACCTTATCGCCCGCAACATCATGAATGGAAAAAGCGCCGCTTTTGACCTCGATGCGCCCGATCACCTCAAGGAGAAAAATGCATGAGCAAGTCCCTCGCTGGAAAGACCGCCCTGATTACGGGCTCCACCTCCGGCATCGGCCTTGCCTATGCAAAGACGCTCGCGGCCGAAGGCGCGAACATCGTCATCAACGGCTTTGGCGATCCCCAGGCGGTCGAACAGGAACGGCAGGCGCTCGAACAGGCGAGCGGCGGGAAAGCCCTCTATAGCGGCCATGACCTGACCAAAGCCGTCGAGATCGAGGCGATGATGAAGGAAGCCGCCGACGCATTTGGCGGCGTCGATATCCTCATCAACAATGCGGGCATGCAGCATGTCGCCCCGGTGGAAGATTTTCCGGTCGAGAAGTGGGACCTCATCATCGCGCTCAACTTGACGAGCGCCTTCCACACCTCCCGCTTCGCCGTGCCTTATATGAAGTCGAAAAAATGGGGCCGCATCATCCAGACCGCCAGCGCCCATTCGCTGACCGCCTCGCCGTTCAAGAGCGCCTATGTAACCGCAAAGCATGGCCTTGCGGGCCTGACCAAGACACTGGCGCTGGAGCTCGCCACTTTCGGCATCACCGCCAACTGCATCTCCCCTGGCTATGTCTGGACGCCGCTCGTCGAAAATCAGATTCCCGACACGATGAAGGCGCGCGGCATGACGCGGGAGCAAGTGATGAATGATGTGCTGCTCGCCGGGCAGCCGACCAAGCAATTCGTGACGGTGGATCAAGTCGCCGCCATGGCATTGTTCCTTTGCAGCGATGCCGCCGCCAATATCACTGGCGCCAATATGAGCATAGACGGCGGCTGGACGGCCCAATAAGCAGCGTGGCAAATATGCCACGCCCGGAAGCTTTTGTTTTATTGGACGGAAACTATCCCCTGCGGCTCCATTTTCCTCGGGCAACTTGAAACAAGGCCGTTTCGGCGCGCGCGTTGGGGAAAGCAGCATGATCTTCGCGTCGGCTGCTATCAGTGGGTCAATGGTAAGCAAGGCTGGCCCAACCGCAAGGACTGGATGTACGGCGCTGGCGTGGAAGTCGGTCCCAAGGACATTGGCCTTGGCGGCATCATCGGCAACAGCGGCATCCGCTTGCGTTTTCAGACTGAAACCTATGATTTCGACAGCTTCCGTCCGACCGCTGGCGTAATCTTCCACTTCTAATCCTCCCATAGCGATCAGGGGAAAGCGTCCGTCCTGCACGGGACGGACGCTTTTTCGTTGCCGGAACATCGGCCCATTGCGGCCTGACCCTGAATTTCCCGTTCGCCCAGAGCTTCTCGAAGGACATTCCTCTCTCCAAACCCGTTCGGTCGAACGCGCCTCCGTCATGCCAGCAAAAGCTGGCACCTCGGCCCCCATCAGACACCCCCTTAACAGCCGGAAAATTCCCCCTATGCTCCCCTGCATAACAGGGAGAATAGCCAGTGCGTCACGCGTTGTGGATTATCATGGCCGCCGCCAGCCTTTCGTCCGCCGCCACGGCGCAGACCGGAACTTCGTCCGTTCCGGCTGCTGCCCCTGCGTCCTCCAGCGAAATCGCCGCCACCATCGCGCGCGACATGGATGGCATGATGGCGCTCTACCGCGATCTTCACGCCAATCCTGAATTATCAGAGCAGGAAAGCGCAACCGCCGCCAAGCTCGCCCGCCGGTTGAAGGCCCTGAAGTTCACCGTGACCGAAAAGGTCGGCGGCAACGGCGTGGTTGCCGTGATGAAAAATGGCGATGGGCCCGTCCTCCTCATCCGCGCCGACATGGACGGCCTTCCCGTCACCGAAGAGACCCGCCTTCCCTTCGCGTCGAAGGTCCGCACCAAAACGGCGGGTGGCGTGGAAACCGACGTCATGCACGCCTGCGGCCACGACACGCACATGACCGCCTTCATCGAAACCGCCCGCCTCCTCTCCTCGATGCAGGATCGGTGGCGGGGCACGCTCGTCATGATCCTTCAGCCTGCGGAGGAAGTCGGCCGCGGGGCGCGCCTGATGCTGGAGGATGGCTTATACACGCGCTTTCCCCGCCCCACCCATGCGCTCGCCTTCCACGACGCCGCTAATCTGGAGGCGGGCGTGATCGGCTACACGCCGGGTTACGCCCTCGCCAATGTCGATAGCGTGGACATAGTAGTGCGCGGCACCGGCGGCCATGGCGCCTATCCGCAGACCGCGAAGGACCCGATCGTGCTGGGCGCGCGTATCGTTGGCGCGCTGCAAACCCTGGTCAGCCGCGAACAGGACCCGCTCGACCCTGCAGTGGTAACTGTCGGCAGCTTCGTTGCCGGGGCCAAGCACAATATCATCCCCGATGAGGCGAAGCTGCTGCTCACCGTCCGGAGCTATTCGGACGAAACCCGCGAAAAGCTGATCCGGGGCATCGAACGCATCGCGCGGGGCGAGGCGATTGCCGCTGGCGTGCCTGACGATCGCATGCCCGTCATATCGGTGAAGGATGAATTCACCCCCGCCGCCTACAATCCGCCCGCTTTCGCCAACCAGATGGCCGCCCTTCTCACGACCCATTTCCCCGAAGGCCGGGTGGTTGAGGCCAAGCCCTCCATGGGCGGCGAAGACTTCGGCCGCTACTATCGGGCGGACAAGAGCATCAACAGCTTCATCTTCTGGGTCGGCGGCGTCCCGCCAGACCAGATGGCAAAAGCTGCCGCTGGCCAACTTACCCTGCCCTCACTTCACAGCCCCTTCTGGGCGCCTCAAGCGGACAAAGTCATAGCGACCGCCAGCGAAGCGATGACGGTTTTGGCGCTGAATATATTGGAGCGGTAATCAACGGCGGGGCAGATAGGGATGCTGACGATACGCAAGGCCGTTGTGGAGGATGGCGCGACCCTCGCGGCGATCTATGCGCCCTATGTCTCGCAAACCGTGATCTCGTTCGAAACCGTGCCTCCTACCGCAGAAGAGTTCAGTGCCAGGATCGCCAATTGCCTCCCCGCCTACCCCTGGCTCATCGCCGAGATGGGCGGCCAGACGGTCGGCTATGCCTATGCAGGACCACATATTGGCCGCGCGGCCTATAATTGGTCGGCGGACATATCGGTCTATCTCGCTGCCGATCATCACCGCCAGGGCATCGGCCGAAATTTGTACGACGCCTTGATCGCTCTATTGCGTCATCAGGGCTATCATGCGCTGTTCGCAGGCATAACCCTGCCCAACGAGGCGAGCGTCGCCATCCATAGCGCTATCGGCATGCGGGAAGTCGGCATTTATCGGGAAGTCGGTTTCAAATTCGGCCAGTGGCATGATGTGATGTGGATGGGCATGACCATCTCACCGCCCGCTCGACCCACGGCTCCGCCCACGCCCTTCTCGGCGCTGGCCAACATTCAGGACATCGTTCCCCATCTGGCCGGTTAAGGTGCTTCCGTTTGCCCTGAGCTTGTCGCGGGGGTGCTCACCAACCCCGCCTTAAGGCCCGGCACCATCCTAAACCGGCCGGTGCCCCTTGCGCCATTTCGTCACTAGATGCCGCGCCAGCATCATCGGCGGCATCCGCAGCCAGTGCGAGCGCACATAGAAGGCAAAGCGCAGCAGCTTGCGCGTCTCGCGCCCCCACCCATCCCGAGCGAGCAACCGCCACATCACCACATGATCCCAAAGCGTCAGCCGCTCACCCCGCTCGCGACCATAAAGCACCGCCGCCAGCCGCCGCGCCTGCGCAACATGGCGGCTGATCCCATGCCGCTCCGCCCGCTCTTCCAGCCGCCCCAGGTCCGCCTTCTCCAAGAGGCAATGGATATCCCACAGGTTCCGCAAGCCGCCCGCCATATCCCCATCCGCGAGCAGATGCGCGACCGAATGGCAGACCATGTCCTCGGGCGACAAAATAGATAATCGTTCTGTTATCGAAACGGAATCGGCCAACATCGCCTCGGCATCGGGGCTCTGCCGCGCCGTCAGCGGCAGGATCGTATGATGCACATCGATCATCCGGTCCCGCTCCCGATGGATCATCGGCGGCAGTTCATGCATCCACTGCCGGTAATAGGCATCGTCATAGGCATCCTCCTTTACCCATTCCCAGCCCGCCGCCTTCAATCTTTCCTCTATTTCATTCATCATTTCGCGGGGCGCCAGGATATCAAGGTCGCCAATGAACCGCCCCTCGCCCGCCGTCAGCCCCGCCGCAACATATGCGGTCCCTTTGAGCAACAGCACCGGCGCACCCAGCGCTTCGGCGGCTCGGTCAGCCTCCCACAATGCCTGCCGCGCTTCCCGCTCCGCATCCAGCCGCGCATCCGCCAGTATCGGCCGGACCGCTTGGGGTGCCTGCGCCGCATCAACCCTCACCGCCAGCGTTCCGATCAAGCGCTCCGCCCGCGCCGCCGCGATCAGCGCATTCCACGCCGTCGCATCCAGCCTGGCCACCGTTACAGGCTCCCGCAAAGCGCGCACCAGCGCCGCCCCGCTCATGCAAGCTCCTCCCAAAGCCGTTCGACCATGGCGATCGCCGCATCCCCGGAAGGAAAATCGATCGCCCGCGCCGGAACGCCCTGTACGAAGCGAGTGAGTGCGCCAAAGCCCGCCTCTCCCAGCGCGACATAATTGGTGGACGCTTGAGTCAGCCGCATGAAGACTTCCCCCTGCCCGACCGGCCGCACGTCCGCGCCATGACCAAAACGGGGAAACAGCAGCAGCGCAGGCTGCGCCCCTTCCCCCATCCGCCCCACCGCATCTGCGCGTGGCACGAGATGGCGTATGTCTCCCTTCGCCGTTCCGCCAAGCAACGGCCCCATCCGCTTGTCAGGCGCCTCTGCCGCGATCACCCTGATCGCGCCATTCTTCAGCGATACAAGGCGGGGGAAAGGAAACACTGCCCCGCTAACAAGGTCCAGCAAGGCAAACTCGTCACCCATCAGCCGCCAGCCCCGCTCGCCCAATTGCGCCGCCAGAGTCGATTTGCCGGAACCCGATTCGCCGGTCATCACCAGCGCGCGTCCGTCCTTCTCAACGCTCGACGCATGCAGCAGCAGATGCCGCCGCCACCCCAACGCCATCTGCAGGTTCATGCCCATCTCCGCCGCCAGCAGGCCATGGGCCAGGCTCATGGGCGCGGCATCGGCCAGGCCATGGTCGCCAGTGATGAAGATCGAAGGCCGCACCCACCGCCGCAGCAGGCTCGTCGGCTCCAGACGAACGGTAAAATCAGCCACATCGCCATCGACCTGGGGATAATCGTCATAAAGCGCCGCCAACAGCTCAACCGGCTGCCGCCAGGCGGAGCCGATGCGGAAGGACGCAGGCCCGATCTTCAGGGAAAGCTGATGCCTCATGCGCGCCGCACAACACCAAGGGCCGTCAGTCCGGCCAGATGCGCTTCGATCTCTGCAATCGCCTGCTCCGGTTCGCCCAGGTCATAGCGCCGCTCCAGCCGCGCATGCACCTGCGCAGCCGTTACGGGGGAGTCATCCTCGCCCAGCGCGTCCAATATCTCGGGAACCGGGCTGATCACCATATGCGTCTGCCCCGACGACCGATGGTAGAGGAGCGTGATATCCTCCAGCACGCACAAGGCGGCGTTGCTGTCCTGATGATAACGGCGCTCTGCGGTCACGACCTGCCCTTAAACTATCTGGCGTCGCTCCGCTGTAGCGCGAAGGAGTAAGCAGGTGCCTAACGCGGCATTTGCAACGATGCGTAGCAGGTAAAGCCGCTCGTACCCGACTGGAGCCGCCGAATATAATTCAGATAGGCCTGATTCTGTTCGTAGCTTGTGCCGGGCAGCCGCCCGCCGCGCAGCGCTTGCTTGACCTGCTCACCAGTATAGCTGCGGCCTTGGGCCGGGAATGCCCCTGCCGTCCCCGCAGGAACCAGCTGTCCATTAGGCGCGACATAATTGCCCGCCCGGCCCTGATCCGGCACGGGAATGGTGCAGTTGAGAACGGACGCCGCCGTATTGGCCAGCGCGGGGCGAATGGACACGATCGCCGAAGCAGCGACGGCTCCACCCATCAGCAACTGGCGACGCGAGGGCGCGCCACCATAGTCTTCCCCCGCACCAGCAGCGGCGGGATCGGAAACATGCGGTTCTGGCAATTGCTCGCTCATATCCTCTTGATCCGCTATCGCCCTTGCCAAAGCGTAAAGAATCCACGCTATTGCGCCAGCCATCGCAGCAAAGCGGCCAATAATCCAGCATGGTAACCATGAATCGACTGACCATTTCCCAAATCACCGCTTCGCTTGCCGTGCTGTTTCTGGCGACCGGAAGCGCGTTGCTGACAGGCGCAACCGTCTGGGCGATCGCCCTGCCTGTCCTCGCGGGACTGGCGATCCTCCTGATCACCTCGCAGGGGCCAGCGCCCAAGCCAAGCACGCCTTCGCCTGCTGAGGAGAGCGCGGACATCGTTGTCCACCCCGACTTTGCCGACCTGCTGGAGGGCATAGCCGATCCACTGATGCTGATCGAGCGCGGGCGGATCATCCGCGCCAACCGAGCCGCCCAACGGCTGCTCGGCGCGCATATCGAAGGGGAAGACGCACGCATCGCCATCCGCCACCCCGCCGCCGCCGAACGATTGGCGAGCCTCGCCCCAATGGCGGAGCCGGTGATGCTGGAGCTGGTGGGCCTGGGCACCCGCGATCAGCGTTGGCAGATGCGGATCGCGCCGGTGGGGAGCGACGGCTCCATTCGCCGCCTCGTCCACCTCGCCGATCATAGCGGCGCACATGCCGCCGAAAAAATGCGGGTCGATTTCGTCGCCAATGCCAGCCACGAACTGCGCACACCACTCGCCGGGATATTGGGCTTTATCGAAACGCTGGCCGACCCCGATCTCGGCCGCGACAACGAAACGCGCCAGCGCTTCCTGAAGATCATGGATGGGGAAGCGCGCCGGATGCAGCGACTGATCGACGACCTCATCTCCCTATCCCGCATCGAGGCGGAGAAATATCGTGTCCCCGACAGCCCGGTCGATCTGTCCGGGCTGGTGGCAGAAGTCGTCGGCGTGTTCCGCACCAGCCATGGCGATCGCGGCCGCGAGGTGGAAATGGAGATCGATCCCGCGCTCCCCTCGGTGGCCGGCGACCGGGCGCAGTTGTCGCAACTGCTCCACAATCTGATCGGCAACTCCGTCAAATATGGCAAGGCTGGCACGCCGATCCGCGTCAGCCTGACTGAAGGGCCAAGCGGCATGACCCGGCTCTGCGTCGCCGATGAAGGTGAAGGCATCGGACCGGATCACCTGCCGCGGCTGACGGAGCGCTTCTACCGCGTGGATTCGGGCCGCAGCCGCGCGATCGGGGGCACCGGACTCGGCTTAGCGATCGTCAAGCATATCGTGGAACGGCATCGCGGCCGGCTCGACATTGCCAGCATCTTGGGCAAGGGCACCAGCATCACCGTCCTGCTGCCGCCGATGGCCCCTGAAGAAAAAGTCGCCACATCAAAGCATTGACCAAAAATTTCCGCCTGCAGCCATGGCTCCAGGCCGCTATGTCATAAAAGTGCAATTGGACTGTCACAAAGGCGCGATGTACCGCGGCTACGGCGCGTGCCCAGAGGGGGGCGGCGACTGCGAATCGCGGCCTTTTGACAAAGGAGATTACCCGTGAAGCATTTCGCCTTGCTCGCCGCGACCGCCGCGGCCGCACTCACGCTCGCCGGCTGCGGCGATCAGTCCTCTGGTGGCGGCGCTGGCGGCACCCGTGACCAGATCCGGGCGGTTGGCTCATCCACCGTCTATCCGTTCGCCACGGCGATCGCGGAGATGTTTGTGCAGGGCAATCCCGGCATGAAATCCCCAATCATCGAATCGACTGGCACCGGCGGCGGCATGAAGCTCTTTTGTGCGGGCGTTGGCGCTCAATATCCCGATATCGAGAACGCCTCACGCCGCATCAAGAAGTCGGAGTTCGAGGACTGCCAGAAGAATGGCGTCAAGGACATCATCGAAATCCAGGTCGGCGTCGATGGCCTTGCCTTCGCCGAGGCGAAGAACGGCCCCGGCCTGAAGCTGACGCCCAAGATCGTCTATGAAGCGCTGGCCGCCAACCCCTATGGCAAGGGCCCGAACAAGGCAGAGACTTGGAAGGATGTGGACCCCAGCCTGCCCGCCACGCCGATCAGCGTGTTCGGCCCGCCGTCCACCAGCGGCACCCGCGATTCCTTGGCCGAGTTGATCCTGACGAAGGGCTGCGAAACCGATCCGGCCATGAAGGCGCTCAAGGAAAAGAGCGAGGACGAGTTCAAGGCCACCTGCACCCGCGTTCGCGAAGATGGCAAATATGTGGACTCGGGCGAGAATGACAATTTGATCGTCCAGAAGCTGGGCGCTAATCCCAACGCGCTCGGCGTCTTCGGATACAGCTTCCTGGAAGAGAATAAGGACACGCTGAAGGACGTCACGATCAACGGCGTCGAAGCGACCTACGAAACCGTCTCCACCGGCAAATATCCCGGCGCGCGCGCGCTCTACATCTATGTGAAAAAGGCGCACATGACAGCGATCCCGGGTCTTCAGGCGTTCCTCAACACCTTCGCTTCCAACTGGAATCCCGATGGCGCGCTCACCAAGCGGGGCATGGTCGCTGCGCCGGACGATGTTCGCAAGGCGAGCGCCGAAACGGTCAAGTCGCTTGCCGTTCTCGACGGTTCGCAGCTGAAATAAGAAAGACAGATGACAGGTCCTGCAATCCTCCTGCTGCTGGCGGGCCTTGGCGCAATCGCCTGGGTCAGCGCCCGCGCCCGCGCGCTGCGGCTACAAACCGGAGCCCGGGCGTCCGGCCGCCGCGACGCCGTGCATAGCCTGCCAGGCTATCATGGCTGGTATGTCGCGCTGTGGACACTGATCCCGGCCGCCATTTTCCTGGCGGTCTGGGCGAATGTCGCCCCCGGCCTCATTACCCAGGATGTGCTGAGCAGCCCGGCGGCGCAGAGCCTGCCCACCGATGATTTCTCGCGCTCCGCCATTCTGGGCGAGGCGCGGGCGATCGCGACGGGCAAGCAGGCTGGGGCGTTCAACCCGCTCTCGCAGGGCCTTGTTGATCCTTATAAAGCCGCCACCGGCAAATATGGCATGGCGGGCGCGGCCCTCGCGCTGGTCCTCGCCTTTGCC
The DNA here is from genome assembly GCF_001658005.1 of Sphingobium sp. EP60837. Taxonomy (NCBI): domain Bacteria; kingdom Pseudomonadati; phylum Pseudomonadota; class Alphaproteobacteria; order Sphingomonadales; family Sphingobiaceae; genus Sphingobium; species Sphingobium sp. EP60837. Next base: position 801,033 of record NZ_CP015986.1, read on the forward strand.
GGTGGCGCTTACGCCTTCACTCGGGTCCGTCCAGACTTTCGCGCCCGCACGCGGGTCGAGCGGCTCGTCATGGCGATGCTGCTGATCGCCTCGCTGCTCGCGATCATCACTACGCTCGGCATCGTCGCCTCGCTGCTGTGGGAAAGCTTCCGCTTCTTCTCGATGGTGAACCCCATCGACTTCCTCTTCGGCACCAAATGGAGCCCGCAATCCGCCGCCATGGGCTATGGCAATGAGGATGCGTTCGGTGCCGTACCGCTCTTCTGGGGCACGATCTTCATCGGCGCGATCATCGCCATGATCGTCGCCATCCCGCTGGGCCTCATGAGCGCCATCTACCTCACCCAATATGCGCAGCCGCGTGTACGCAAATGGATGAAGCCCATCCTTGAGGTGCTCGCGGGCGTACCAACGGTGGTCTATGGCTATTTCGCCGCGCTCACCATCGCGCCAGCCCTGCGCGACTTCGCCGTCGCCATCGGCATCCACAGCGCGAGTTCCGAAAGCGCGCTGGCCGCCGGTCTCGTCATGGGCGTGATGATCATCCCCTTCGTCTCCTCAATGGCCGACGACAGCATCGCCGCCGTGCCGCAGTCCATGCGCGACGGCAGCCTCGCCATGGGCGCAACCACCAGCGAGACCATTCGCAAAGTCCTCATCCCCGCCGCCCTGCCCGGCGTCGTCGGTGGCGTCCTGCTGGCCGTCAGCCGCGCCATCGGCGAGACGATGATCGTGGTGATGGCTGCGGGCCTGTCCGCCAACCTCACCTTAAACCCCTTCGCCAGCGTGACGACGGTCACGACCCAGATCGTCCAGCTACTGACCGGCGACCAGGAATTCGACAGCGCCAAGACGCTTGCCGCCTTCGCGCTCGGCCTCGTCCTGTTCATCGTCACCCTGCTGCTCAACATCGTGGCCCTGCGGGTCGTGAAGAAATATCGCGAGGCTTACGAATGACCGCCACCCGCACCCCCACCGACTGGAAGTCGGACGCGATGCGCAAGCGGATCGCCCGGCGCTACGCCGCCGAGCGCCGCTTCAAGCTGGCCGGTCTCTTTGCCGTACTGCTCTCCGCCGCATTCCTGGCCTTCCTGCTCTTCACGATGCTGGGCAACGGCCTGCGCGGTTTTACTCGCACAGAGATCGCGGTGAAGATCGACTTCCCTGCCTCTCCGCTGCTGCTCGATCCCGACGCCATCACCGATCAGTCGCTCGCCAACGCGAACCTGCCGATGGTGACGGGCGAGACGGTAAAGAAGGCGCTGGGCGCGGACGCAGAGGAATGGGTTTCCTCCACCGCCTGGACCGTCCTGCGCGACAGGATCAAGGCGGACCCCAAGATCCTCTCGCGCACCGAAACGATCGCGCTGCCCGCTTCCACAGCGATCGACCTTGCCGCCAAGAGCAACGCGTCGCCGGAGGCCGAAGCTGCCGTGGATCGCCTCAACAAGGCTGGCCTGCTCTCCACCGGGATCAACTGGAACTTCCTGTCCGCCAGCGACGGCACCGATCCGACCCAAGTCGGCATCTGGGGCGCGTTCAAGGGTTCGCTGCTGACGATGCTCGTCACCCTGGCGCTCAGCTTCCCGATCGGTGTCGCGACCGCGCTCTATCTGGAAGAATATGCCCGCAAGAACTGGCTGACCGACATCATCGAAGTGTCGATCAACAATCTTGCCGCCGTTCCCTCGATCATCTTCGGCCTGCTGGGGCTATCGATCTTCCTCAACTTCCTGCACCTGCCGCGCTCTGCGGCGCTGGTCGGCGGCATGACGCTGGCGCTGATGACCATGCCCGTGATCGTCATCGCCGGACGCAACGCCATCAAGTCGGTGCCGCCCAGTATTCGCGACGCTGCGCTCGGCATCGGCGCTTCGCCGGTTCAGGTCGTATTTCACCACGTCCTTCCCCTCGCCCTGCCCGGCATTCTCACCGGCACCATCATCGGCATGGCGCGCGCGCTCGGGGAGACGGCTCCGCTGCTCATGATCGGCATGCGCGCCTTCATCGCCACGCCGCCGGGCGGCATCACCGATCCTGCGACCGTCCTCCCCGTCCAGATCTTCCTCTGGTCGGACGAAGTCTCCAAGGGCTTCGTCGAAAAGACCTCCGCCGCCATCATCGTCCTGCTGGTGTTCCTGCTCGCGATGAACGGCCTCGCCATCTACCTGCGCAACAAGTTCGAAAAACGGTGGTAAATATGATGCACGAACCACAAACCCTGGTGCCTGCCACCGAAACCAAGATGACCGCGCGCGATGTAAAGGTCTTCTATGGCGAGAAACAGGCGATCAAGGGCGTCTCCATCGACGTCGATATGGACAATGTCACCGCCTTCATCGGCCCGTCGGGCTGCGGAAAGTCGACCTTCCTGCGCACATTGAACCGCATGAACGACACCGTGGCGAGCGCCCGCACCGAAGGCACGATCACGCTCGACGGCGAGGATATCTACGCCCCCAGCATGGACGTGGTGCAACTGCGCGCCCGTGTCGGCATGGTGTTTCAAAAGCCCAATCCGTTCCCCAAGTCGATCTACGAAAATATCGCCTACGGCCCGCGCATCCACGGCCTGGCCCATGGCAAGGCAGACCTCGACGTCATCGTCGAAAAGTCGCTCCGCCGCGCTGGTCTCTGGGACGAAGTGAAGGATCGCCTCCACGACAGCGGCACCGCGCTTTCGGGCGGCCAGCAGCAGCGCCTTTGCATCGGCCGCGCGATCGCGGTCGAGCCCGAAGTCATCCTGATGGACGAGCCCTGCTCAGCGCTCGACCCAATCGCAACGGCCAAGATCGAGGAACTGATCCACGAACTGCGCGGCCGCTACGCGATCGTCATCGTCACCCACAATATGCAGCAGGCCGCCCGCGTGTCGCAGCGCACGGCCTTTTTCCACCTGGGCGAACTGGTCGAATATGGCGTGACGTCGGACATCTTCACCAATCCGAAGCAGGAACGGACCAAGGACTACATCACCGGACGCTACGGCTGATCGGAGCGGAGAGAAAAGACATGGCTGAACATACGATCAAGGCGTTCGACGAGGAAATCGACAAGCTGCGCGGCCTCATCGCTGAAATGGGCGGCCGCGCCGAAGCAGCCATCGAAAGCGCGATGCTGGCCCTCCAGCGCCAGGACAAAACCCTCGCCGCGCAAGTGGTGGCCGACGACAAGCGCATCGACGCGATCGAGGCGGAGGTTGAAAAGCTGGTGATCCAAGTCATCGCCCTGCGCGCGCCCATGGCCAACGACCTGCGCGACGTGATCGCCGCGCTTAAGATCGTGGGCGTGGTCGAGCGGATCGGCGATTACGCCAAAAATATCGCCAAACGCGTACCGCTGATCACCGCCAATCAGCGCACGCTGGAGCCGGTCTCGCTTCTCCCCTCCATGGGGCAGGTCGCAGCCGAAATGGTGCATGACGCGCTCAACGCCTTCGCCGCGCGCGACGCCGATCTGGCGCTGGCCGTGATCGAGCGCGACACGGTCGTTGATGATTTCTACAATAGCGTCTTCCGCACGCTCGTCACCTATATGGTCGAAAATCCCAAGACCATCAGCGAGTGCGCGCACCTGCTCTTCGTCGCCAAGAATATCGAACGGATCGGCGACCACGCCACCAACGTCGCCGAGATGGTCTATTACGCCGCCACCGGCCAGACCGCGCCGGACCGCGAACGCGGCGGCTCCCAACCGCTGGAGGATTGAGCATGGCGAGAGCCAAGATGCTTCTGGTCGAAGATGACGCGGCGCTCGCAGAACTTCTCATCTGGCATTTCAAGCGAGAGGATTTCGAGGTCGCCCACACCGTCGATGGCGAGGAGGCTCTGCTCCTCGCCCAGGAAAATGTCCCCGACATCGTCCTGCTCGACTGGATGGTGGAAAGCCTGTCCGGCATCGAAGTCTGCCGCCGCCTGCGCCGCATGAACGGCACGGCGAACGTCCCTATCATCATGCTGACGGCGCGCGGCGAGGAAGAAGATCGCGTCCGCGGCCTAGAAACGGGCGCGGACGACTATGTCACCAAGCCATTCTCTCCCCGCGAACTCGTCGCCCGCGTCGGCGCGGTCCTGCGCCGCGTCCGGCCAGCCCTTGCTGGAGAAACGCTGACCTTCGCGGATGTCGAGATGGACACGGTAGGCCACAAGGTCCGCCGCGGCGGCCAGGTCATCCCGCTCGGCCCCACCGAATTCCGCCTGCTCAAACATTTCCTGGAGCATCCCGGCTGGGTCTTTTCGCGCGAGCGCCTGCTCGACAGCGTTTGGGGACAGGATAGCGACATCGAGCTACGCACCGTGGACGTCCACATCCGTCGCCTGCGCAAGGCGATCAACGCGGACGGCAAATATCGCGACATCATCCGCACGGTGCGCTCGGCGGGCTATGCGCTGGATACGGATGGGGTGGGCTGACTTGCCCTGCTCTTGAGGGAAAGGGAGCAGAGCCAGACTTAAATAAGCGGACATTCAGCTTCCCTCTCCCGCAGGCGGGAGAGGGAGGGGTCCGCCGCGAAGCGGTGGGAAGGTGAGGGTCGGTCACGCAGAACACCCTCGTGCAACTGCGCCTAGCCAGCAAGCTGGCAAGCTTCGTATCCTTCTCCCGCCAGCGGAAGAAGGATGTTCAAGCCGCCTTGCGCGCCTTGCTCAGCTTCTTCAGCAGCATATCCCGCTTCAGCCGCGACAGGTGATCGACGAACAGAACGCCCTGCAAGTGATCCATCTCATGCTGCAGGCAGGTCGCGAGCAGGCCTTCCAGCCGCTCCTCATGAATGCGCCCATCGCGGTCCATCCAGCTGGCGCGAATCGTCGCGGGCCGTTCCACCTCAGCGAACTGTTCGGGCACCGACAGGCAGCCTTCATTATAGACCGACAGGTCTTCCGACGTTTCAAGAATTTCGGGATTGATGAACACCATCGGCTTCTTGACCCCCGGTGCGCCCTCTTCGTCCGATTCGGGTTCCTGCAGGTCGATCACGAGCACCCGCTTGGGAACACCAACCTGAATCGCCGCCAAACCAATGCCCGGCGCGTCATACATGGTCTCGAACATGTCATCGATCAGACGCTGCAGATCGTCGTCGATCGCCTCCACCGGTGACGAAATGGTACGCAGGCGCGGATCGGGCGCCTCTAGGATCGGAAGAATGGCCATGACCGTAAAATAATCCGACAGCGCCGAAAATTCAAGCGACCGGGCGCCTGGCCCGCAATGCTTGCGCCAAAGTGCCCTCGTCCAGATAGTCCAACTCGCCGCCCACCGGCACGCCATGGGCCAGTTGCGTCAGCCGCACCGGAAAACGCTCCAGCCGTTCGGCCAGATAATGCGCGGTCGTCTGCCCCTCCAGCGTCGCATTCATCGCCAGCACGACCTCGTCGATCCCGCCCGCCTCAACGCGGGACACCAGCGCATCAATGCTCAAATCCTCCGGCCGCACGCCCTCAAGCGCCGACAGGCGACCGCCCAGCACATGGAAGCGACCGGGGAACAGCCGCGATTTGTCCAACGCCCACAGGTCCGCCACATCCTCCACCACGCACAGCGCCCGTGCATCGCGGCGGGCATCGACACAGATGCCGCAAGGATCAACCGTATCGACATTTCCGCATATACCGCATGTCACGAGCCGGTCATTCACCGCGTCCAACGCGCGCAGCAGCGGCTCCAGCGCGCTCTCGCGCTTCTTAAGCAGATGCAGCACGGCGCGCCGCGCGGAACGCGGGCCAAGGCCGGGCAGGCGGGACAGCGCCTGCGTCAGCGCTTCGATCTCGGGAGAAGCCATGGAACCGAGATAGGGGCTTGCAAGTCCGGGGTCAAAAGAGTTGAGAGACGTCCTTGGAAATACGCCTTAAGCCTATTCCCGAGGCGGCTCCGGCCGGAACCCAACAAAAGGCCCGCCATGCGCATCATCTATATGGGAACCCCCGATTTCGCCGTCCCCGCGCTCACCGCGCTGGCAAAGGCTGGCCATGAAATCGTGGCGGTCTATAGCCAGCCGCCCCGCCCCGCCGGACGCGGAAAGGCGCTGCGCCCCTCACCCGTTCACAGCCAAGCCGAACAGATGGGCATTGAGGTGCACACGCCGCTCTCCCTGAAAGACGCGGAGGTCCAGGCCGCCTTCGCCGCGCTCAAGGCCGACGTTGCGGTGGTCGCCGCCTATGGCCTGATCCTCCCCCGCCCGATATTGGAAGCGCCTCGCTTCGGCTGCCTCAACATCCACGCCTCCCTGCTTCCCCGCTGGCGCGGCGCAGCGCCGATCCAACGCGCGATCCTGTCAGGCGACAATCTTAGCGGCGTCACGATCATGGATATGGAAGCCGGGCTCGACACAGGCCCCATGCGCGCCAAGCATGTCACGCCGATCGAGGACAAGACCGCAGGCACGCTTACGGACGAACTGGCGCAGGCAGGGGCGAAACTGATGGTCGAAGTGCTGGAGGACCTTCCCGCCCATCCGCCCATGCCCCAACCGGAGGAAGGCGTCACCTACGCATCAAAGATCGACAAGGCCGAATCCCGCATAGACTTTACCCGCGATGCACATCAGGTCGAACGACAGGTCCGCGCCTTCAATCCCTTTCCAGGCGCCTTCTTCGAATATCGCGGCGAACGCTTCCGCATTCTCGCTGCTCATGTGGAGGAACATGGCGGCGCGCCGGGCGAATTGCTCGACAACAGCCTGCTCATCGGCTGCGGCCACGGGGCCATCCGTCCCACCCTCATCCAGCGCGCAGGCAAGGGCGCAATGTCACCCGGAGAACTGCTCCGCGGTTATGACATGCCAGCGGGCAGCCGCGTCGATGGCTAGCCCCTCAATAAGCCCCCTCCCTTTCAAGGGAGGGGGAAGGGGTGGGTGCGAGCGCAGCGAGCCCAAACGCCAACAGCTTCACAAACATGATCATATGACCCGCTTCGCCTTCACCGTAGAATTTGATGGCCGCCCCTTCATGGGCTGGCAGCGCCAGGCGCATGGCCCCAGCGTCCAGCAGGCACTGGAAGACGCCATTCACGCCATCACCGGCGAACAGGCCATCATCCACGCAGCTGGCCGCACCGACGCGGGCGTTCACGGCCTCGCGATGCGCGCGCACGCCGACATAGAAAAGCCCCTCACTCCCTTCCGCCTCATGGAGGCGATGAACGCGCGCCTGCGCCCCAATCCGGTCGCCATCCTCGCCTGCGAGACTGTGCCCGATGATTGGCACGCCCGCTTCTCCTGCACCGGCCGGGCCTATATCTACCGGATCGCCAACCGCCGCGCCCCTCTGACGTTGGAAAGCGGCCTCATATGGCGCGTCATCCAGCCGCTCGACACGGACGCGATGCAGGAAGCGGCCCAACTCCTCGTTGGCCGCCATGACTTCACCACCTTCCGCTCGGCCCATTGCCAGGCCGAAAGCCCCCTAAAGTCTCTAGACCGCCTTGATGTCGCGCGCGAGGGCGACCGCATCGCCATCCATGCCGCAGCGCGCTCCTTCCTCCATCATCAGGTCCGCTCAATGGTAGGCTGCCTCGCCCTGGTCGGCATGGGCCGCTGGTCGGTCGAAGACATGTGCGCCGCCCGAGACGCCAAGAACCGCGCTGCACTAGGGCTAAACGCGCCGCCTGACGGCCTCTATTTCGTGAAGGCGCAATATCCCGAATGACGCTTTTCGTTCCGTCCGTGCCGAGTAGGGACTGAGAACGAAGGGGGTGTTTTGGTATCAAGGTAGAGGCGCTTAAAGCCGCGTCCGGAACGGCGTGAAATCCGTTCCCTCATCATAGACGTCCAGCCCTTCGGCCCGCTTCAGCCCATTGACCACCATATAAGTCACCGGCGTCAGAACCGCTTCCCAAAGCACTTTCAGCATCCAATTGGTGACCATCACCGTTAGCACCTGATCCGTCGTCCAGGTGCCATAGAAGGCAAGCGGATAGAAAAGCAGGCTATCCACCCCCTGCCCGACGATCGTCGATCCGATCGTCCGCATCCACAGATGCTTGCCCTGCGTCAGCAGTTTCATCTTCGCCAGCACGAAACTGTTGGCGAACTCCCCCGCCCAGAAAGCCGCCAGCGAAGCGAAGACGATGCGCCATGTGCTGCCGAACACCGCCTCATAGGCTTTCTGGTCAGGCCAGCCTTCCGCCGGAGGCAGCTTCACCACCACCCAGCTCATCAGCGCCATGAACAGCATCGCGCCGAACCCCGCCCAGACGCAGCGCCGCGCCCGCGCATAGCCATAAACCTCGGTCAGCACGTCCCCAAGCACATAGCCCAACGGGAAAAACAGGATGCCTGCGCCAAAGGTAAAGCCAAACAATGTCGATAGCTTCGCCGCCCCAATCAGGTTGGACAGCAGCAGGATCGCGACGAACGCTGCAATGAAGAAATCGAAATAGCGCATGGGCCGCTCGGAGAGCGCCTGCGCATCGATTTTCCGAACCCCCATCTCGGTCATGCGCCCCTGCATATCCGCCCCCCGCGCAAATGCAATGCCGCGCATGATTGCGCGCGCCCGCAACCCTCGCTATCGAAGCGCTCACATGGCCCCGTAGCTCAGCTGGATAGAGCATTCGCCTTCTAAGCGAATGGTCGCAGGTTCGAATCCTGCCGGGGTCGCCACCTATAAACGCCAGCCCAGCAGCAGCATGACCAGCCCCGCGATCAGGATCGCGAAGGCCAGAAAGCCAAAGCCCCAGTCCGGGCCATCCCTATTCGCCATCGAGCGCGCTATCGAACGGCCTTCCCCGCATCAGCAGGTCGTCCGTCACGGTCATCGTGAAAATGGGGTCCGCATCGGGCGGCACTTCTGCGATGGCATCGACAAAGGCCGCACGCGTCTCCGGCTCGTCATAGACCATCTTCTGATCAAACGCCGCGCGCCATGTCGCCTCGTCCGGCCATTCCGCATAGCCGACGAAGCGCCCCTCCGCATCACGATGCAAGCGGGAGCCGTAGCTCCCATATTTTTCGCGGATCAGATCAGTCCCGCGCCGCCACGCCGCGCGGAACTGCTCTTCTTTACCTGGATGCACTCGCCACCAATAGACCGCGACGAACATCGCCTCTCTCCTTCAAGGATGAAAGAATGATGCGCGCGGCCAGAGGTTGCAGCAATCCCTTCCCCTACCCCGTTCGTTTCGAGCGAACGGGTGGGTAGCTGGGCCTAAATCAAAGAACCGACTGCCCGGTCTTCTCCCAATCCGCCAGGAAGCCCGCGATGCCCTTTTCGGTCAGCACATGATTGAACAGCGCCTTGATGACCGAAGGCGGCGCAGTCATCACGTCCGCGCCGATCTTCGCGCTCTCCAACACATGGATCGGGTGCCGCACGCTCGCCACCAGGATTTCCGTGTCGAACGAATAATTGTCGTAGATCAGGCGGATGTCCTCGATCAGCTTCATGCCGTCAAAGCCATTATCGTCATGCCGCCCGACGAAGGGCGAAATGAAGCTCGCGCCCGCCTTCGCCGCCAAAAGCGCCTGATTGGCCGAGAAGCAGAGCGTCACATTGACCATCGTGCCTTCGCTGGTCAGCGCCTTGCAGGTCTTCAGGCCATCAATGGTCAGCGGCACCTTGATGCAGACATTGTCCGCGATCTTCCGCAGCACGGCCGCTTCCTTCATCATCGTCTCATGGTCGAGTGCGACCACCTCGGCCGACACCGGGCCATCGACGATGCCGCAGATTTCCTCGACGACTTCCACGAATTTGCGACCCGACTTGTGGATCAGCGACGGGTTGGTGGTGACGCCGTCCAGCAGGCCGGTGGCGGCAAGTTCGCGGATCTCATTGGTATCGGCGGTATCGACGAAGAACTTCATGGAAATGGCTCCGGAGCGGGGTGTGCGAATCGCCACCCCTTTAGCGGCTGATCCCGGCATTAGCCATTATTGCCAGCAGCAGGCTTTACGGAAACAGGGCTGTAACATTATGACGGCGGCACCTTTCCAAAGGACCCAACTCGATGCACCGCTTCCTGCGCCCACGCCACATCCCGGGCGCGCTCGCCATATTGGTGGCGACCGTTGCCATGCCCGCCGCTGCCGCTACCGGAGAAACGCAGGCATGGATCACTGAATCGCTCGTCATCGCCGCAACGCCTGCCGATACGATCTCGCTGGACCACAGCCAGCGTTTCCGCCGCGACAGTTCGAACGGCGATCAGCAGACCGCTCGCGTCCTGCTGGACCATCGCATCGCCAAGGGGGTGCAGCTTGGCGGCGGTCTCGCCTTCTTCCATTCCGGCCCGGAACAGGAGTTGCGCCTGTTTCAGCAGGCAACGCTCACGCGCGGCATCTTTCTCGCCCGCACGCGGATCGAGCAGCGCTTTTTCGACACCGCCAACCGCGCAAGCTGGCGTCTTCGTCAGCGCGTGCAGGCGTCCCTCCCATTGGGCTCTGCAAAAGGCCCGACCCTCGTCGCCGCCGCCGAACTTTTCTTCCACCTCAACCGCGCGCGGCCCAGCGACAAGACGGGCCTGGCCGTCATGCGCCAGCAGATCGGGCTGCGCCAGCCGCTCAGCAAGGCCATTGACGCCCAACTGCTCTACATGCGGCAACAGACCTTCCGCGACGGCCGCCCGGACGCTGTCGTCCATGTTCCCTGGCTATCGCTCAGCTGGAAAATCTGAACGCGCCGCCTTGCCTCACGCCTCGCAACCGATAGGGAGGGGCAGATGAGTTCGCGCGCCCGTGTCATCCTCCTGAACGCCGCCTTGGGCCCGCTCGATTATCGCGTGCCCCACGGGATGAGCGCCAAGCCCGGCAGCATCGTCGTCGCCCCGCTCGGCCCGCGCCAATTGATCGGCGTGGTGTGGGAAGAAGACGCCTTTCCCGACATCGAAACGGTCGGCGACAACCGCTTGCGCAACATCACCAGCGTCGTCGATGCGCCCCCGGTCCCGGAAACCCTGCGCCGCCTGATCGAATGGACGGCAGATTATTATCTCGCCCCCATCGCCGCCGTGCTACGCATGACGCTCGCGTCGTTGAGCGCGCTCGAAGGCGCCCGCACCGTCATAGAATATCGCGCTACCGGCGACCTGCCCGATCGCATGACCGATCAGCGCGTGCAGGCGATGGAGCGTATCGGCGAGCGACAGGGCCTGATCCGTGAACTGGCGATGATCGGCGGCGTCAGCGACGCCGTCATCCGTGGCCTGGTCAAGGCCGGGGCCTTCGAAGCGGTGGAGGTCAGCGTCGATACGCCCTTCCCCGCGCCCGATCCCGGCCATGCGCCGCCCGTCCTGTCAGACAATCAGGCGGCAGCGGCAGACCAGTTCGTCCAGGCCGTCAACGAACGCAACTTCGCGCCCTTCCTCCTCGATGGCGTTACCGGCTCCGGCAAGACCGAAGTCTATTTCGAAGCCATCGCCGCCGCCATCCGGCAGGGCCGCCAGGTCCTCGTCCTCCTCCCCGAAATCGCGCTGACCGAACCCTTTCTCGAACGCTTCGAAAAACGCTTCGGCACGGTCCCGGTTAACTGGCATAGCGGCCTGCGCCAGACCGAACGCCGCCGCGCCTGGCGCGCCATAGCTGCGGGTGAAGCCGCCGTGGTGGTTGGCGCCCGCTCCGCCCTCTTCCTGCCCTATCCCAATCTTGGCCTGATCGTCGTCGATGAAGCGCATGAGGCCAGCTTCAAGCAGGAGGATGGCGTCCATTATCACGCCCGCGACGTGGCGGTGATGCGCGGGCTGATCGAGAAATTCCCCGTCATCCTGGCCTCCGCCACGCCCGCGATCGAAACGCGCCATCAGGTCGAACTCGGCCGCTATCAGGAAATCAAGCTCCCCTCCCGCTTCGGCGGCGCGGAAATGCCGGGGATAGAGGGGATCAACCTCCTCACCGACCCACCTGAGCGCGGCCGCTGGATCGCGCCGCCTCTCGTCAAGGCCATCGATGAAACAATGGAAAAGGGCGAACAAAGCCTCCTCTTCCTCAACCGGCGCGGCTATGCCCCGCTGACGCTGTGCCGCCATTGCGGCTACCGCTTCCAATGCCCCAATTGCACCAGCTGGATGGTCGAGCACCGCCTGACGCGTCGCCTCGCCTGTCATCACTGCGGCCATGTCATCCCCTCGCCGCGCTTCTGCCCGGAATGCAAGGAGGAGGACAGCCTTGTCGCCTGCGGCCCCGGCGTCGAACGCATCGCGGATGAGGTAAAAGCGCTATGGCCACAGGCGCGCACCGCCATCGTCACCTCCGACACGCTCTGGTCCCCCGCCAAGGTCGCCGAGTTCGTGAAGTCGGTGGAGGCAGGCGCGGTCGATATCATCATCGGCACACAGCTCGTCACGAAGGGCTATCATTTCCCCAACCTGACGCTGGTCGGCGTGATCGACGCCGACCTCGGCCTGGAAGGCGGCGACCTGCGCGCTGCCGAGCGCACCTTCCAGCAGATCGTTCAGGTCGCGGGCCGCGCTGGCCGTGGTCAAAAACCCGGCCGCGTCTTCATCCAGACGCGGATGCTGGAAGCGGAGGTCATCAAAGCGCTCATCGCGGGCGATTCGGAACGCTTCTATGAAGTGGAGACTGAAAATCGCCGACGCGCCAACGCCCCGCCCTTCGGCCGCTTCGCCGCCATCATCGTATCCAGCGAGGATGCCGACGAGGCTGCTCAGGTCGCCCGGCTGATCGGCAAGTCCGCCCCGATGATAGACGGCATGCGCGTCTATGGGCCTGCGCCCGCACCCCTCTCGGTCCTGCGCGGCCGCCACCGCCACCGCCTGTTGATCCACGCCACAAGGGCGATGGACGTGCAGAGCGCCATCCGCGAATGGCTCGGCAATCTCACCTGGAAATCAGGCACCCGCGTCGCCGTGGACGTCGATCCCTACAGCTTCATGTGATGGCCAAAAACGCCCATGGAAAGCCCCTGCGTTAACATCTGCATGCTGGACAAGGCAGGCCGCCTCTGCACCGGCTGCGGCCGCACAAGAGACGAAATCAGACGCTGGCGCGGCATGAGCAAGGCCGAACGCCGCGCAATCATGGAGCGGCTGAAGCAAGCGGACCCGTGACGATAAAAACCGGCCGCGCAGCCCAGAATTGCAGTCCGGGGCCCGATCAATGTCGGTCGCCAGCTCTTCCTAACCGTCACCAGCTCTTCGTCACCCCGGACTCGATCCGGGGTCTCACTCAACTTCGCCAATCAAAGGAAGCGGGATTTCGATTTAAGGCCGGTATGTCGGGAGAGGTGTCCCTAACGGCCATTAGCGGACGTTGCGCAAGCCCCTCACCTCTTCCGCAAGCGGGAGGGGCCCGAGACTTGCCGAACTGCAGGTGAGGCTTAGTCGCAGCGGGATAGGCTGTGCGGCGTCCGCTAACCACCCAAAGCCGACACGCCCTCACCCCCGCCCTTCCCGCTCCAAAAGCGCCTTCTTCCGTTCCAACCCATAGGCATAGCCGCCCAAACTCCCGTCGCTCCGCAAGACGCGATGGCAGGGGATCAGCACCGCCAGCCCATTATCGCCGCAAGCCGTGCCCGCCGCCCGCACCGCACCCGGCTTGCCGATCGCCGCTGCAATCTCGCCATAACTGCGAGTCTCGCCCGGAGGTATCGCGCGCAATGCTTCCCACACCGCCTGCTGAAAAGCCGTGCCGCACACATCCAGCGGCAGATCAATCGGCCGCCCAGGCTCCTCGATCAAGCGGACGACTTGCGCCGCAAGCCCTTCCAACGCTGCGTCCCCGCCCATCAAATCCGCCTTGGGAAAGCGCCGCCGCAAATCCGCTTCATTCTCATCGAAGCTGATCCGGCACAGCCCCTTGGCGGTCGCGGCGACCAGCACCGGGCCAAGGCTCGACTCCACCACGACATGGCGGATCGTGACACCCCGACCGCCATCTTTCCACGCGCTGGGCGTCATCCCCAGATGCCGCTCCGCATCAGCATAGGCCCGGCTGGGCGCATTATAGCCCGCCTCATAGATCGCACTGGTGACGCTCCCGCCCTCCTCCAGCGCCGCTTTCAACCGTTCCGCCCGCAGCGACCTTGCATAAGCCGCGGGGGTAAGCCCGGTCTCCCGTTTAAACAGCCGATGAAAATGATGCGGCGCATAGCCGGCATGTGCTGCGACCTCCTCCAGCGAAGGGGGCGTCTCTGCCCCGCCGATAAAGAGTTTCGCCGCTTCCACTGCCAGTCTGTCCCGCCCCACTTCATCGGGGCGGCAGCGCAGGCAGGCCCGAAACCCCGCCGCCCGCGCCGCCTCCGGATCGGGCAGGAAGATCATATTCTCCCGCCGTGGGTGCCGCGCCGCACAGCTCGGCTTGCAATAGATGCCGGTCGTCAGCACCGCGCCGACGAACTGCCCGTCCAGGGCCCGGTCACGGCGCAGAAACGCGTCCCAGCAAGCATCAGGGTCGAGCGGCATCTGCGTCGAGGCGGAAAGGTCGGTCATCTGGTTCATGCTTATGGAATAGCAGAGCGGCTCCGGCCAGCCTTCCCGCCGCTTGCGTTCAAAGCATTTCTCGATTGCCTAAGTCCGGGCTTCGCATATGAATGCGCCCAACCATGGTCGCTCGTCTTCGCCGCCTCTGCCTTCTGCTCGCGCTCGCTTTGCCCGCTACGGCATTGGCGGAACAGCAGGATATCGCCGCCGCCGCCCGTGGCGTGGTCCGCATCGCCATCGTCGCAACAGATGGCAGCGAAGCCTATTTCGTCGGGCATGGCAGCGGCTTTGCCGTTGCGCCGGACAAGGTCATCACCAATGCCCATGTCGTCGAGCTGACGCGCGAGGAGAAAAATCTCGTCATCGGCGTGATCCCGTCCGAAGGCCGCAAAAGCTATGGCGGCCGCGTCATCGCCTATTCGCCCGGCAATGATCTTGCGCTCATCCAGCTGGAGGAAGGGCATCTTCCCGTTAGCACCTTCTATGCAGGCGCGGTCAGCGATGGGCAGCATGTGACAGCCATCGGCTATCCCGGCACCGTCGATCGCGCGCAGGGCCTCGGCCTCAGGCAAATGGTCGAGCCGCTCAGCACGGTAAAGACCAGCGGCAACATATCCTCCGGCCGCTCCAGCCAGAGCTTCGACACCATCCTCCACACCGCACCTCTCGCCGCCGGGAACAGCGGCGGGCCATTGGTCGACGACTGTGGCCGCGTGCTGGGGGTCAACAGCTTCGGCTCCGTGTCGGATGGCAATGACGCCGAATTCGGGTTCGCGGTCTCATGGCGTGAAGTGGCCTCCTTCCTCCGCCAGGCCGGAGTTTCCTCACTCCACACTGTCATCCCCTGCCGCTCCATGGCGGAAGCCGACGCGGCCGAAGCCGGGCTGTCCCAGCGGGAAGCGCAGCAGAGCGAACAATCCGAACGCGCCAAGGCCGACGCGCGGGAGGCAGCCATCGAAAAAGCTCGCGACACCGCCGAGCGCGACATCATCTCCGCCCGCGAAAACGCCATGGCGGGGGCGGCGGTCCTCCTCGCCTTCGCCGTGCTGGGGCTGGGCGCTGGCGGGCTTTTCTACAGCCAGGGCCGCGAACGCCGCGCCACCTGGTTTCTCGCTGGCGGCGGTCTGCTGCTGCTTGGCGCCTTCGCTCTTTTCTTCCTCAAACCGAGCTTTTCCAGCATCGATGAACGGGTGAAGCTGCCCGATGACGGTCGCGTCACCGGCAACAACGCCTATGCGTGGGAAGGCGACAATATCTGCCGCGTCGATTTTGACCGCAGCCGCCTTACCATCTCCGAAGCCAACGACATCCCGTTCAACTGGACCCAAAGCGGCTGCGTCAATGGCAGCAGTCAATATGTCAGCGCCGGCAGTGAATGGGAACGTGCGACCGTCCCCGATTCCGGCAATATTATAACAGTCAGCCGCTTCAGTCCCGCGACCGGCACATTGCGCATTCAGCGCTGGCTGCCCGATGCCGACACGATGGACAAGGCGCGGGCGTTGCTGAAGGATGGCCCGATCAGGGCGTGCGGCAGCGACTCCGACCTGCTCGGCAGGATCGCGGGACTGCGATCCGGTCTCGCCGCCCTCTTGCCCGCCCAGCCGAATGAACGGCTCGTCTATCATTGCCGCAAGGGCCGCCTCGCTCCTCCTGATCCGTCCAACTGACCGGAATCCGGCGGCAGGATGCGCCGTCAAATCGACTTGATTCCATCCTTATGACGGAATCGCGTTCCATGGCTTGCATAGTCATAATCCCGCTGCTAACCGGCCCGGCAACAGGGGAACGGGACGGCAAGACCGCGCCCCTCTTTTTGCATGACCGGCAATCAAGTGCCAGTAACCCAATGGAGGACGGTAAGCGCGTGGAGACTACCGGCGGCATTCAGGCTAGCCTCAGCGGCCGCTACGCGGTTGCGCTGTTCGATCTGGCTCGCGACGGCAACGCCCTCGATACCGTGGCGAACAGCCTCGGCGCGATCAAGGCGGCGATCGCCGAATCGGCGGATTTCAAGGGCCTCATCAACAACCCGGTGCTGAGCCGCGACACGGCGAGCAAGACTGTTGCAGCTGTCGCCGCTTCGATGGGCCTCGATTCGCTCACGACCAAGTTTCTGGGCGTGCTGGCCGAGAACCGCCGCCTGGCGCAGCTCCCCGCGATCATCCGCGCTTATGAAACCCTGCTGTCGAATCACAAGGGCGAGACCCGCGCCGAAGTGACGAGCGCGCATCCCCTCGACGCAAATCAGGTCACCGCCCTGCAGCAGAGCCTGCGCGCGCGCGTCGGCCGCGAAGTCGCGGTCGATGCCAAGGTCGATCCCGCGATCCTCGGTGGGTTGGTCGTCAAGATCGGCAGCCAGATGATCGATTCCTCCATCCGCACCCGTTTGAATAGTCTCGCCCAGGCGATGAAAGGCTGAACATGGATATCAACGCCGCAGAAATTTCGAAGGTCATCAAGGACCAGATCGCCAATTTCGGCACCGAAGCGCAGGTGAGCGAAGTCGGTTCCGTGCTGACCGTGGGTGACGGCATCGCCCGCGTCCATGGCCTCGACAATGTCCAGGCGGGCGAAATGGTCGAGTTCGCCAATGGCGTGCAGGGCATGGCGCTCAACCTCGAAGCCGACAATGTCGGCGTCGTGATCTTCGGCTCGGACGCCGAGATCAAGGAAGGCGACACCGTCAAGCGCACCGGCACCATCGTCGATGTTCCGGTCGGCAAGGGCCTGCTCGGCCGCGTCGTGGACGGCCTCGGCAACCCGATCGATGGCAAGGGTCCGATCGCTTACACCGAGCGCAAGCGCGTCGAAACGAAGGCTCCGGGCATCATCCCCCGCAAGTCGGTGCACGAACCCGTGCAGACCGGCCTCAAGGCGATCGACGCCCTCGTCCCCGTCGGCCGTGGCCAGCGCGAGCTGATCATCGGCGACCGCCAGACCGGCAAGACCGCCGTCGCGATCGATACCTTCATCAACCAGAAGGGCATCAACGCGGGCGATGACGAGAGCAAGAAGCTCTACTGCATCTACGTCGCCATCGGCCAGAAGCGCTCGACCGTCGCGCAGATCGTCAAGCAGCTCGAGGAAAATGGCGCGATGGAATATTCCATCGTCGTCGCCGCGACCGCTTCGGAGCCCGCTCCGCTCCAGTATCTGGCGCCCTACACCGGCGTCACCATGGGCGAATATTTCCGCGACAACGGCATGCATGCCGTGATCGTCTATGATGACCTTTCCAAGCAGGCCGTCTCCTATCGCCAGATGTCGCTGCTGCTGCGTCGTCCTCCGGGCCGCGAAGCCTATCCCGGCGACGTTTTCTACCTGCACAGCCGCCTGCTGGAGCGTGCGGCGAAGATGAACGACGCCAATGGCGCAGGCTCGCTGACTGCGCTGCCGATCATCGAGACGCAGGCGGGCGACGTGTCGGCCTACATCCCGACCAACGTGATTTCGATCACCGACGGCCAGATCTTCCTCGAAACCAACCTATTCTACCAAGGCATCCGTCCGGCCATTAACGTCGGTCTGTCGGTGTCGCGCGTGGGCTCGGCCGCGCAGACCAAGGCGATGAAGAAGGTTTCGGGCTCGATCAAGCTGGAGCTGGCTCAGTATCGCGAAATGGCGGCCTTCGCCCAGTTCGGTTCGGACCTCGACGCTTCGACCCAGAAGCTGCTGAACCGTGGTGCGCGTCTGACTGAGCTGCTCAAGCAGGCCCAGTTCTCCCCGCTGCCCTTCGAAGAGCAGACCGCGTCGATCTTCGCTGGCACCAACGGTTATCTGGACAGCGTGCCGGTCAAGGACGTGACGCGTTATGAAGAGCTGATGCTCGCTTATCTGCGCCACGACCATGCCGATGTCCTCGCCGCGATCCGCGACAGCAAGGATTTGGGTGATGAGCCCAAGGCCAAGCTGAAGGCCGCGCTCGACAGCTTCGGCAAGACCTTCGCCTAATATTTAGCCGTCACCCCAGCGCAAGCTGGGGTCTCAGGCCGGATAGGTCCGACCTGGGGGCGTGAGATGCCAGCCTTCGCTGGCATGACGGAACAGGATTGAACGAGACGGTAAATGGCCAGCCTCAAGGAACTGAAGATCCGCATCGGGTCGGTGAAGTCGACCCAGAAGATCACCAAGGCGAAGCAGATGGTCGCCGCCGCGAAGCTGCGCAAGGCGCAGGCCGCGGCCGAAGCCGCGCGTCCCTATTCCAGCCGCTTGGAAGCGGTCGTCGCCAGTCTCGCTTCGAAGATCGCGGGCGGTTCGGGCGAAGGCGCTTCACCGCTACTCGCCGGCACCGGCAAGGATGACGTTCATCTGCTGGTGGTCGCCAACTCGGATCGTGGTCTTGCGGGCGCGTTCAACGCCAACATCGTGAAGGCCGCTCGCGCCAAGGCCGAGGAGCTGATCGAGCAGGGCAAGACCGTCCGCTTCTATCTGATCGGCCGCAAGGGCCGTCCGGTCATCAACCGGACTTTCCCCGGCATGATCGTCGCCCAGTTCGAAACCACCGGCGCGAAGGAACCGGGCTACTCGCAGGCTGAAGCGATCGCGCACGAGCTGACCGACATGTATCTGAACGGCAAATTCGACGTCGCGCACCTCTTCTTCTCGCGCTTCAAGTCGGCGCTGGCGCAGATCCCGACCGAACAGCAGATCATCCCGGTCAAAATCCCGGCGGACGCCGACCGCAACGCCATTGCCGCCACGGTGGAATATGAGCCGAGCGAGGAAGCGATCCTCGACGACCTGCTGCCGCGCAACGTGACGGTGCAGATCTTCAAGGCGCTGCTGGAAAACAACGCGTCCGAACAGGGCGCCTCGATGACCGCCATGGACAATGCGACCCGCAATGCCGGCGACCTCATCAACAAGCTGACCATTCAGTATAACCGCAGCCGTCAGGCCGCGATCACCACCGAACTGGTCGAAATCATCTCGGGCGCCGAAGCCCTCTAAGATCACGCACGCAAGGAAGCAGTCATGGCAACCACCAACAATGTAGGCCGCATCTCGCAGGTCATCGGCGCTGTCGTCGACGTGACCTTCCCCGATGCGGTCCCGTTCATCCTCTCGGCGCTGGAAACCAGCAACAACGGCCAGCGCCTGGTGCTGGAAGTCGCCCAGCATCTGGGTGAGAACACCGTCCGCACCATCGCGATGGACTCGACCGACGGCCTGACCCGTGGCCAGGAAGTGACCGACACCGGCGCGCAGATCTGCGTTCCCGTCGGCCCGGCCACGCTCGGCCGCATCCTGAACGTCGTCGGCGAGCCGATCGACGAGCGCGGCCCGGTCGCCACCACCCTCTCCGCCCCGATCCACGCCAAGGCTCCCGAGTTCGTCGACCAGTCGACCGAAAGCTCGATCCTGGTCACCGGCATCAAGGTCATCGACCTTCTCGCCCCCTATGCGAAGGGCGGCAAGATCGGCCTGTTCGGCGGCGCGGGCGTCGGCAAGACCGTGCTCATCCAGGAACTGATCAACAACATCGCGAAGGGCCATGGCGGCACCTCCGTGTTCGCGGGCGTCGGTGAGCGGACCCGCGAAGGCAACGATCTCTATCACGAATTCCTCGACGCCGGCGTTATCGCCAAGGACGCCGACGGCAATGCGATCAGCGAAGGTTCGAAAGTGGCCCTGGTTTATGGCCAGATGAACGAGCCGCCGGGCGCCCGCGCACGCGTCGCCCTGTCGGGCCTCACCATCGCGGAATATTTCCGCGACCAGGAAGGCCAGGACGTGCTGTTCTTCGTCGACAACATCTTCCGCTTCACCCAGGCGGGCGCGGAAGTGTCGGCTCTGCTCGGCCGTATTCCTTCGGCGGTGGGCTATCAGCCGACCCTGGCGACCGACATGGGCGCGCTGCAGGAGCGCATCACCTCGACCAACAAGGGTTCGATCACCTCGGTGCAGGCCGTGTACGTCCCCGCGGACGACTTGACCGACCCGGCGCCGGCAACCTCCTTCGCGCACTTGGACGCCACCACCGTTCTTAACCGTGCGATCTCGGAGCTGGGCATCTACCCCGCGGTCGATCCGCTCGACTCCACCAGCCGCGTCCTTGAGCCGCGCACCGTGGGCCAGGAACATTACGACACGGCCCGCGCGGTCCAGTCGATCCTGCAGAAGTACAAGTCGTTGCAGGACATCATCGCGATCCTGGGCATGGACGAGCTGTCCGAAGAGGACAAGCTGACCGTCGCCCGCGCGCGCAAGATCCAGAAGTTCCTGTCGCAGCCCTTCCACGTCGCCGAAGTCTTCACCGGCATCTCGGGCAAGTTCGTCCAGATCGAAGACACGGTGAAGTCGTTCAAGGCCGTGGTCGAAGGCGAATATGACCATCTGCCCGAAAACGCCTTTTACATGGTCGGCGGCATCGACGAAGCCGTCGAAAAGGCGAAGAAGCTGGCCGCCGAAGCGGCGTAAAAGAGCTTCCCCTCCCGCAAGCGGGAGGGGATTGAGGGGTGGGCAGCGAGCGAAGCGAGCAGCGACATACCCTGACAAGCTGCAACGATTGCTACGCAATCGACCCACCCCAACCCCTCCCTTGAAAGGGAGGGGCTAAGGAAGCGAAAATGGCACTGCATTTCGAACTCGTGACCCCCGAAAAGCTCGTCCGCTCGGAAGAGGTCTATCAGGTCGTCGTCCCCGGCACCGATGGCGACTTCGGCGTGCTGGAAGGCCACGCCCCCTTCATGTCCACCGTCCGCGACGGCGCGATCCAGATCTTCGCCAGCGCCGGTTCGGCCCCCGAAGTCATCCCCGTCCAGGGCGGCTTTGCGGAAGTGAATGAAAAGGGCCTAACCGTCCTTGCGGAGCATGCTGGCTGATCGCAACGACGACAGCTATCCGATAAATATAAGAAGGCCGCGCTCCGCATCGGGGCGCGGCCTTTTTGTTGTGCCACACGCTGCGGTCTCGCCATGCCCTGCCCGGCTCCATTAGCCATTTGTCAAAGTTTCCGCCCTATTCACCATTTCCAGGCATATTTGATCGGTCTCCTCGTGGTTGGCTGGACCGATTGGAACATTCCGGCGGAGAATTATGAGCGCGTTTGGACGGAAAAATGGACCTGCCGGCATTAAGCCGGGATTCGGCGTCGCCCGGCCGATGCAGGGCGGAGCGCCTCGCGAGGAAGTGCGCGGAGGCGAGCAATTTCCGCCGCTCGACATGGCGCCCTTGCCGGCGGAAACGCTGGCCGATCCGCTTTCCGCACCTACCGGCCAGATGCAGCGCAACGCCGACGCGCTGCAGCGGCTCTCCGACCGCGCCAATGCGGAACATGTGCCCGATGCAGGGCCGCAGGGCTTTGAGGCGTCGGTCCACAAGATCAAGGAACAGGTTCTTCCACGCCTCCTGGAGCGCGTCGATCCCGAAGCCGCCGCAACCCTCAGCAAGGATGAGTTGGCGGAGGAATTCCGTCCCATCATCATGGAGGTGCTGGCCGAACTGAAGCTCACCCTCAACCGGCGCGAACAGTTCGCGCTGGAAAAGGTGCTGGTCGATGAACTGCTCGGCCTCGGCCCGCTCGAAGAACTGCTGGCCGATCCGGACGTCAGCGACATCATGGTCAACGGCCCGGAACAGACCTATATCGAAAAAAAGGGCAAGCTCCAGATCGCCCCGATCAAGTTCCGCGACGAGGAGCATCTGTTCCAGATCGCGCAGCGCATCGTGAACAAGGTCGGTCGCCGCGTCGATCAGACCACACCGCTGGCCGACGCCCGCCTGCCCGACGGCAGCCGCGTCAACGTCATCGTGCCGCCCCTTTCGCTCCGCGGCACCGCCATCTCCATCCGTAAATTCTCCGCCAAGCCGATCACGCTCGACATGCTGGCGCAATGGGGCGCGATGAGCCCGCAAATGTGCACGGCGCTGAAGATCGCGGGCGCCTGCCGCATGAACATCGTCATTTCGGGCGGCACCGGCTCGGGCAAGACGACCATGCTCAATGCCCTATCGAAGATGATCGATCCGGGCGAGCGCGTACTGACCATCGAGGACGCGGCCGAACTCCGCCTGCAGCAGCCGCATTGGCTACCGCTCGAAACCCGCCCGCCGAACTTGGAAGGGCAAGGCGCGATCACCATCGGCGACCTCGTCAAGAACGCCCTGCGTATGCGCCCGGACCGCATCATCCTGGGCGAAATCCGTGGCGCGGAGTGTTTCGACCTGCTTGCCGCCATGAACACCGGACATGACGGCTCCATGTGCACGCTGCACAGCAACTCGCCCCGCGAGTGCCTGGGCCGTATGGAAAACATGATCCTGATGGGCGACATCAAGATCCCGAAAGAAGCCATTTCCAAGCAGATCGCCGACTCGGTCGATCTCATCGTGCAGGTCAAGCGCCTGCGCGACGGCTCGCGCCGCGTCACCAATGTAACCGAGGTCATCGGCATGGAGGGCGACGTCATCGTCACCCAGGAACTGTTCAAGTTCGAATATCATGACGAGGACGACAGCGGCCGTATCGTCGGCGAATATCGCTCCATGGGCCTGCGTCCCTACACGCTGGACAAGGCGCGGCAGTTCGGTTTCGACCAGCCGTTCCTGGAAGCCTGCCTCTAACAATCTCGGCTGGCGGAGCTTTACGCCTCGCCAGCCGCTTGCGCTCCGCCATCGCAAACGGCACATCTGTTTCCTCGCCGATAAAGAGAGGATCCCTGATGAACCGTCTCGCGCGCGCCGGTCTGTTGCTGACCGCCATCGCTGTTCCCGCCCTGCCGCTCGCCGCGCAGCATGCCGGTCATGCAAGCCACAAGCCTGCCCAGGCGGCCGATCCGATCGCCGCCGCAGTCGCTGCGCCAAGCCGCAGCGCCGCCAACACGGCCCGCGATAAATATCGGCACCCCGCGCAAACGCTCGCCTTCTTCGGCGTCGCGCCCGGCCAGACCGTGGTGGAATATAGTCCCAGCGGCGGCTGGTACACGGAGATCCTCGCTCCGCTGCTGCGCGAGAAGGGTACTCTCTATGCGCTCCAGCCTTCGGGCCGTTATCTGGACGGTTACCGCAAATTTCTCGCCGCGAAGCCCGATGTCTATGACAGGGTGAAGCTGGTTGCCTTTCCGGAGCAAGCCGCAATGATCCCGGTGGGCAGCGTCGATACGCTGCTCACTTTCCGCAACGTCCATAATATGGTGATGGCTGGAACGGAAACGGCAACCTTCAAGGCGTTCTACGATCTTCTGAAGCCCGGCGGGACGCTGGGCATCGTCGATCACCGCTTGCCGGAGGACCGGGACGCCGCGCTGGAAAAGAGCAGCGGCTATCTCAAGGTATCGACTATCCGCCGCCTGGCCGAGGCGGCGGGCTTCGAATATGTCGGCGCTTCGGAAATCAACGCCAATCCCAAGGACACGGCCGACTGGCCAAAGGGTGTCTGGACCCTGCCCCCCACCCTAACCAATGGCGATGTGGACAAAGCCAAATATGTAGCGGTCGGCGAAAGCGATCGAATGACGCTGAAATTCCGCAAACCCGGGCGATAGCATATCGGCGGTTGCCTCCTCGCGGCGCATGTCTAAAGCGGGCGCGTGCAACCGCCTGCCCCCACGAGCCCCCCGGAGGAGCTTCCGCCGCCTCCCCCTCTGCGGGAGGAACGACCGCTCACCGGCATCGGACTGCGCCTTGTCGCCATGGCCTTCCTGGCAGCGATGTTCGCGCTGGGCAAAGTCGTCGGCACGCGCGGGGTGCATCTCGGCGAGTTGCTCTTCTACCGTCAGGCGCTGGCCCTGCCGATCATCGTCGCATGGGTCGCGCTGACCGACGGATTGCCCTCAGTACGGACCAACCGGCTTGGCATTCATGTCAGCCGGACAGCACTCGGCCTCACCGGCATGGCGCTCAACTTCGGCTCCTACATGCTGTTGCCATTGACGGAGGCGACCACGATCGGCTTCACCATGCCGATCTTCGCCACGCTGCTGTCCGCGCTGCTGCTAAGGGAGGCGACCGGCCCGCACCGCTGGGCGGCCATCCTGTCGGGCTTTGTAGGCATATTGATCATGATCCGCCCGGATAGCGCCCATTTCCCGCCGCTGGGGCTCGCAGTGGCTCTGTCCGCCGCCGTCATGACCGCCTGCATCAGCCTTTTGCTCCGCGATTTGGGGCGAACGGAAAAGGCGGGCGTCATCGTCTTCTGGTTTACGGCCCTATCCATCCCGCCGCTCGGCCTGCTGATGCTGTTCGTCGGACAGGCGCATGATCCGCTGACCTGGGCGCTGCTCGCCGGCGTCGGCATCACCGGCGGCTGCGCACAGCTTTGCATGACCGGATCGCTACGCTGCGCGCCTGTCTCCGTCGTCCTGCCGATGGACTACAGCACCATCATCTGGTCAACGATGCTGGGCCTCATCATCTGGGGCGAATGGCCGATCGGCACCACCTGGATCGGCGCCATGCTTATCATCGCCAGCGGCCTTTATATCGCTTGGCGGGAGCATGCGCGCGCCCGCCGCTTCGCTTCAGCCTAGCAGTTCCGCGTCCAGGCTGATCTCCGCATTCAACAGCTTGGATACGGGGCAATTGGCCTTCGCCTTCCCGGCCAGTTCCTGGAACTGCGCGTCCGACGCTCCCGGAATTTTCGCCTTCAGCGTCAGCTTGCTCGCGGTAATCGCAAAGCCGCCCTCCTGCTGCTCCAACGTGACCACGGCATTGGTCTCCATCTTCTCCGCCGTCAGCCCGGCCTCGCCCAGAATCAGCGACAGCGCCATGGTGAAGCAAGACGCATGGGCAGCCGCGATCAATTCTTCGGGATTTGTGCCCGGCACGCCTTCGAACCGCATCGCAAAGCCATAGGGATGCGCGTCCAGCGCCCCGCTTTGGGTGGTTATCGCGCCCTTTCCGTCCTTAAGGCCACCGCTCCAAACCGCTGATCCGCTACGATTGATCTTCATATGATCCTCCTGCCTGAAGAAACGGGAACCCCGCCGATCCTGCCCGGTTTCCTCTCTATAGCGCATAACGGTACAGGAGCGTGACAATGAGCGGCCCAGAAGCAGAAAATCCCGGCGACCTGATCGCATCGGATCGGGTGGAAGGCACGGCCGTCTATAATCGCGCAGGCGACAGGCTCGGCCACATTTCCAACTTCATGGTGGACAAGCGCAGCGGCCAGGTGCGCTACGCCGTCCTGTCCTTTGGCGGCTTCCTTGGCCTCGGCAACGATCGTTACCCGCTGCCCTGGTCCATACTGAACTATAATAAGGACAAGGGCGGCTACGTGGTGGATTTGGACAGGGAAAAGCTGGACGAAGCTCCCCGCCATCTGCCGGGCGTTCAGCCCGACTATGACGAAGCCTATGGCCGCAGCGTCTTTTCCTATTACGGGCTCATCTATCCTTGGTGAGAGGCGCTGCCCAACCATCTGGCAAGGTCCGCCAGAAGCTGAACCCCTGATGAATCCAATCGCCTAAATTTGAACACATTTGGTCGCTGAACCATTGTCTATTCAAAAACTAGAGTTATGTCTGTTCGAGTAAATTGGACGAGGATCAGGCCATGGATCGATTCGGACATCTGGGTGACGCACGCCTTCCGACCGTGCTGACCATCCCGGGTCTCAATAATAGCGGGCCAGGTCATTGGCAGACCCTATGGGAAGGATCGCGCGGCGATTGCCAGCGGGTCGATCTTGGCAGTTGGGCCAGCCCCAATCGCAATGCCTGGGTCACGCGCCTGGACGCCGCCATCCGGGAAGCGAACGGCCCCATCATCCTTGCCGCCCACAGCCTTGGGTGCCTGGCGGTCGCATGGTGGGGCGCGTTGCAGAGCCAGGCTTATGGCTGGCCGGTGACAGGAGCGCTTCTGGTCGCCCCGCCCGACTGCGACAGGATGGAAACGCCCGAGACGATCGGCGGATTCGGCCCGACGCCGCGCGCGCAACTGCCCTTCCCCTCCTATGTCGTCGCCAGCCGCAACGATCCCTATATCTTCTTCGAACGGGCTCACAGCGTCGCGAAAAATTGGGGAAGCACTTTCGTCGATGCGGGCTTCAGCGGCCATATCAATGCCGAATCGGGCTTGGGCGAATGGGACTTCGGCCAAGCGCTGCTCGACCAGCTGATCGACAATGCCCATGAACAGGCGTCGGTCATGCGCCAGATGCGGCCAGCCATCCCCCTCCAACATAATGAAAGAAGAATGAGCGCAATGCGGTTGATCAGTTGAACTGATGGGGCGCTGCAAGACAAACTTGGGCGCCCTATATATTTGCTTTTTTGTCTATTGAATTAGTTGAGATAAAAGCGGGCACAGAGGTGTTTATGAGTGACCATCGACCGATTGAATTTGCCCGCAATGGCCGCGCAGACGGCCAGCGGCACGATATTTCCGTAAGCATCGACAAGGTTCGCGGGGTGCTTGAAGCGCTGCGTTTCGGGTCGATCACCTTGACCGTGCATGATGCGCGCGTCGTCCAGATCGATGTAACGGAAAAGACTCGCCTCACCGCCTGAACAAAGCGGGGGCAACAAAGGGTCGTGAAATAAGCCGCCGGACAGGCGGTGAATAACAGGCGGCAAGGGGTGGGCCGCTCACTGTCCGTACCATTCCCAGACCATCGGCTTTGACCGGGCGAACCGGAAAAGTCGCGATCAACATTCACCGGACATCCGGAAGGGGAATTCTATGATTGCGCGTTCTCTGTTGCTCGCCACCGTGGCGAGCGCATCCTTTATTGCGTCCAATGCTTATGCAGAGGACGTGCCTCAGCCCGCCACAGATGCTGCCGAACAAGCCAGCAGCCCGCGCGCCGAGGTGATCATCGTCACCGCACGCCGTCGCCAGGAAACCGCGCAGGAAGTGCCCCTGGCGATCTCCGTGATCCGTGGCGACAGCATCGAAGCCACCGGCAACTTCAACGTCGTGAAGCTCCAGCAGCTGGCGCCGACGTTGCAGGTCTATACCACCAATCCGCGCAACACCTCGGTCAACATTCGTGGCCTGGGCGTTCCGTTCGGTTTGACCAGCGACGGATTTGAACAGGGCGTCGGCATCTATGTCGATGACGTTTATAATTCGCGCGTCGCCGCCGCGACCTTCGACTTCCTCGACGTTTCGCAGGTTGAAGTGCTGCGTGGGCCGCAGGGCTCGCTCTACGGCAAGAACACCACGGCCGGCGCGATCAACATCACCACCAACCAGCCGACCTTCGATTTCGAAGGCCGCGCCGAACTGACCGTGGGCAACCTCAACTACAGGCAGGCAAAGGCCGCCATATCCGGGCCGCTGTCGGACACCATCGCTGCCCGCCTCGCAATCGCTTCGACCAGCCGCCGTGGCACGATCTACAATGTGACGACGAACCGCTGGATCAACGAACAGGACAATCTGGGCCTCCGTGGCCAGCTGCTGTTCAAGCCGAACGACGACTTCAGCATCACCTTGTCGGGCGACTATAGCAAGCAGGACCCGGAATGCTGCGGCACCGTGTTCGTTCGTGTCGGCCGCACCCAGCGCCCGCTCAACCGTCAGTATGACGCGCTCGCCGCTGCCCAGAATTATGTCGTTCCCAGCCGCAATCCTTATGACCGGCTGACCGATCTCGACAGCAACCTCAATGCTGGTAACAAGATCGGCGGCGTGTCCGCGCGCATCAAGTGGGACATCGGTCCCGGCACGCTGACTTCCGTCACCGCCTGGCGCTTCTGGGACTGGAAGCCGGAAAATGACCGCGACTTCACCGGTCTGCCGATCGTGTCCAAGTCGCAGAACCCCTCGCAGCAGGACCAGTATAGCCAGGAATTCCGCTACAATTACGAAGGAGACAAGATAGACTTCGTCGTCGGCTTGTTCGGCTTCAAGCAGCGGATCGACACGCAGGGTACGGAGCAGCAGGGCGCAGCGGCGAGCAAGTGGAGCCTG
Source organism: Sphingobium sp. EP60837 (assembly GCF_001658005.1). Taxonomy (NCBI): domain Bacteria; kingdom Pseudomonadati; phylum Pseudomonadota; class Alphaproteobacteria; order Sphingomonadales; family Sphingobiaceae; genus Sphingobium; species Sphingobium sp. EP60837. The sequence goes on from NZ_CP015986.1 coordinate 829,266, forward strand.
ACCCCGTCCACCTCACCCACCAATATCGCCAACAACCCTGCGACGCTGGCCGGTTTGACCGCGAGCAACACGCAGTGGCTCAAGAGCACCAGCGCCGCTCTTTTCGGCCAGGTGAGCTGGCATGTGAACGACGCCCTGACCATCCAGCCGGGCGCGCGGCTCAACTATGACAAGAAGTCCGGCTTCTATCAGCGCGTGGTGACCAACGGACAGGGTCAAGTCATCAGTTGCACCCCGGCTCCGGCCGCAGGCACTGTGCTGGCGGCACAGTGCGGCGTATATCAGCCGCAGGTCAGCGCGCCGTCCGACAGCGCCTGGAACTTCACCTATGACCTGAACGTCAACTACAAGATCGCGCGCGACATCCTCGCCTATGCGACCTATGCCAAGAGCTTCAAGACGCTGGGCATCAACCAGAACGGCTTGCCGCTCAACGCCGACAATACGGTCAACTTCGATGCGGGCACGGTGAAGCCGGAATCGGTCAACCATTATGAAATCGGCCTGAAGACCCAGTTCTGGGATCGCCGGGCGACCTTCAACCTCACCGCTTACCGCACCGACATCAAGAATTTCCAGGCGACGGTGAACGGCGGCCAGTTCGGCACCGTGCGCGGTTATTTGGCAAACGCTGGAAAGGTCCGGTCGCAGGGTATCGAGGCCGACTTCAAGGTCGTCGCCAGCGATCGCTTCACCGCCTATGCCAACGGCGCCTACACCGACGCGAAGTACAAGAAGTTCGTCGATGCGCCCTGCCCGCCTGAACTGTCCGGCGGCACGTTCCAATCGGCTACGGCGACGCCTGACTATTCACAGCCCGGTGTTCCTGGCGCCCTCAGCCCGCGTCAGTGCGACATCTCCGGTCAACGCCTGCCCGGCGTATCGCACTGGGCCTTCTCCTACGGCGCGGAATATAACATTCCGGTCACGCTGCTGGACAAGGAAGGTCAGGCGTATCTGGGCGTCGATGGCAATTATCGTTCGCACTGGAATTCGAACGCCTCGCCGTCGATCTATACGGAGGTGAAGGGCTATGCCCTCACCAACTTCCGCGCCGGCTTCCGTGGCGAAGGCTTTGATGTCTTCGGCTGGGTCCGCAACGCCTTCGACGTCAACTATATCGAAAATCTGCAGGTCGCACCCGGCAACACCGGCTTGATCGCTGGTCAGCCCGGCGACCCACGGACCTGGGGCGGGACGATTAAATTCTCGTTCTGATCCCGTAACGATGTTCACCCCTGCGGGAGCGGCACAGGCCCGCCGCTCCCGTTCTTTTTCAACTCGCTATTTTCTTCATTGAATACCGCTTCGACAAAACTGGACCGGCCCCTGATTTGCGCCCGCGACCCCGCTGGGCTACAGCCAACCCATGTCCACCACCTTCACGCTCGACACTTCCACCAGCCGCGCCAATCCCACCCCCGCGCCGATGAAGCGGCTGACCGTTCCCGCCATTCAGCGCCGCAAGGCGGAAGGCAAAACGGCCGAACCGCTGGTGATGTTGACCGCCTACACCGCCCGGCAGGCGCAGCTTCTCGATCCGCATTGCGACATGCTACTGGTCGGCGATTCGCTCGGTCAGGTCATTTACGGCCTGCCTTCGACGCTCCCCGTCACGCTCGACATGATGATCGCCCATGGCGCGGCCGTGGTGCGCGGCAGCTATCATAGCCTCGTCCTCGTCGATATGCCCTTCGGCAGTTACGAAGCATCCCCTGCCCATGCCTTCGCCAGCGCCAGCCGCGTCATGGCCGAAACCGGCTGCGCCGCCGTCAAACTGGAAGGCGGTCAGGCGATGTCCGAAACCATTGCCTTCCTCACCCAGCGCGGCATCCCGGTGATGGCCCATGTCGGCCTCACGCCCCAGGCCGTAAATGCGCTCGGCGGCTATGGCGCGCGCGGCAAAAGCCAGGAAGAACATGCCAAGATCATGGATGACGCCCGCGCCGTCGCCCAGGCTGGAGCCTTCGCTATAGTGCTGGAAGGCGTCATGGAAGACCTCGCCGTCGCCATCACCGACAGCCTGGACATACCCGTCATCGGCATCGGGGCGTCTGCCCATTGCGATGGCCAGGTGCTGGTCGCCGAAGACATGCTCGGCATGTTCGAACGCACCCCCCGCTTCGTCAAACGCTATGAAAATATCGCCGACACCATCAGCGGCGCGGCCGAGCGTTACGCCGCTGAAGTGCGCAATCGCAGCTTTCCCACCCCAGATCAGGTCTATCGGCCCAAAAAGTGATTTGCGCTAAGCTCCGCCGCCGCTATTGATCGCGCCTTCCGCGAGCTTTTTCTGACGCCTATCTGGAGACCCAAGTGGCCCTGACGCCGCAAAACAGCGAAGCCTTCATGCGCGAGGTCGATGAGGCCGTCCGCCAGGATCAGCTGCTGACCTTCTGGCAGCGCTTCGGCCGCTGGATCGTCGCGGCCGTCGTCATTGGCCTCGTGGCGTTCGCCGGCTGGCTCTACTGGCAGCATCATAGCGCCACCCGATCGCAAGCCGTTTCGGAAGAGATGGACAAGGTGATCGCCACGGCAGTGGGCGGCGGAACGCCCGACGCCAAGCAGCTCGACGCCCTTGCCGACGCCAGCCAGCCCGGCTTCCGCGCCTCGGCCCTTTTGGTGAAGGCTGGGACCGCGGCACGCAAGGGCGACAGCAAGGCTGCCATCGCCGCCTACAAGGCGATGGCGCAGGACAGCTCCCTGGATCAGCCCTATCGCGACCTCGCCCTGATCCGCCAGACGACGCTGGAATTTGAAGCGCTACAGCCCCAGCAGGTGGTCGATCGCTTGAAGCCCCTTGCGGTGGAAGGCGCGCCATGGTTCGGCAGCGCGGGCGAAATGGTCGCGATCGCCTATATGAAAATGCGCAAGCCCGATCTCGCCGGCCCGCTGTTCGCGGCTATGGCGAAGGATGCGAGCGTGCCTCAGTCGATCCGTTCACGCGCGCGACAGATGGCGGGACTATTGGGGATTGATGCGGTCGAAACGCCGGCTGAGCCTGGACAGGGATGAAGATAAGCGCATGGGGATGCACAGCATGACGAAATTTGCGGGCACGCGCCGCGCCCTGACCGTGGCTGCGATGGTCGCCCTCTTGGCGGGCTGCGGCATCATCGGCGGCAAGAAGGGCGGGCCCAAGACACCCGTGGTCGGCAACCGCATGTCAATCCTGACCAACGAACAGGGCGTGGAGGTTGATCCAACCTTGGCTGATGTGCCTGTGTCGCTGCCGGAAGCCTACGCCAATGATCAATGGTCGCAGCCGGGCGGCTCCCCGGCGAAGGCTATGGGCCATCTTGCCCTTGGCGCATCGCCCGCAACCAGCTGGACCACGTCGATCGAGGGCAGCACGCCCAGGGCGCGCCTCGCCTCGTCGCCGGTCGTGGCCAACGGCAAGCTCTATGTCATCGATGCCGGCGCCCATGTCTTGGCATTCGACGCCGCCAGCGGCGCCAAGCTGTGGCAGACCTCGCTCCCGGCCGAGGGTAGCGGCCGCTCCCTGTTCGGCGGCGGTGTCAGCATTGTCGATGACAAACTTTATGCGAGCACAGGCGTCGGCGACGTAGCCGCTCTTAATGCCGCGAACGGCTCGATCCTGTGGAAGAAGCGTCCCGGCGGCCCGCTCCGCGGCGCGCCGACGCTCGCCAACGGTCATGTCTATGTCATGGGCCAGGACAATCAGATTTTCGCTCTGAACCAAACCGATGGCGAAGTGCAATGGACCGATAGCGGAACGCTGCAGGTGACCGGCGTGTTCGGCGTCGCGGCTCCCGCCGCCGCGCAGGGCACTGTGATCGCGGGCTACAGCTCGGGCGAACTGACTGCCTATCGCTATGAAAATGGCCGTACCCTGTGGGGCGACGCCCTTTCCCGCACCAGCATTTCGACGGCAGTCGCCAGCCTCACCGACATCGACGCCAATCCGGTGATCGACCGCGGCCGCGTATTCGCCATAGGTCAGGGCGGCCGCATGGCCTCCTATGAATTGGTAAGTGGCCAGCGCCTGTGGGAAATCAACGTCGCAGGCATTTCGACCCCATGGGTCGCGGGCGAATGGGTGTTTGTCGTCACCAGCGACGCCAAGCTGCTCTGCGTCGCCCGCGCGACCGGCAAGATCCGCTGGATCAGCCAACTGCGCCGCTGGGAAAAGGAAAAGAAGAAGGCCAATGCGATCCGCTGGACCGGCCCTGTGCTGGCGGGGGGACGGCTGATCCTTGTATCCACGCATGGCGATCTGAACTATGTCGATCCGGCGACCGGGGCGGTCCAGAGCACGGTCGATATGGATCGGTCCATGTCGCTGTCGCCCGTCGTCGCCAACAACATGCTCTATATTCTGGCTGATGACGGCCGCCTGACGGCGCTTCGTTAACGCCCATAATGATGTTAGATAAGCGTGCTCCCGCGAAGGCAGGAGCCCAGCTCCGCTGTCTGGACTGGGCTTCTGCCGTCGCGGGAGCAGCGGTATTTTAAAGGAAACGGGCCATAATGCTGCCCACTGTTGCCATTGTCGGACGGCCCAATGTGGGCAAGTCCACCCTTTTCAACCGGCTCGTCGGCAAGAAGCTGGCGCTGGTCGATGACCAGCCCGGCGTCACGCGCGACCGGCGCGAGGGGCAGGCGAACCTGCTCGGCGTCGATTTCACGATCATCGACACTGCGGGCTATGAGGATGAGGATCCTCAGACCCTCCCCGGCCGTATGCGCCTTCAGACGCAGGCGGCGGTTGAAAGCGCTGACGTAGCCCTTTTCCTGATGGACGCCCGCGCGGGCGTCACCCCGCTCGACGAGGAGATCGCCCGCTGGCTGCGCGAAGGCGATCTACCGGTGGTGCTGGTCGCCAACAAGGCGGAAGGCAGGCAGGGCAATGATGGCGTCATGGAGGCATTCAGCCTCGGCCTCGGCGAACCTGTTCCCCTTTCGGCGGAACATGGCCAGGGCATGGCCGATCTGTTCCAGGCTCTCCTTCCCTATGTCGATCGCGAGGAAGAGGAAGTAGAGGAAGCGGAGCCGAGCGAGGCCGACCTGGAGGCCGCGCCGCTCAAGCTCGCCATCGTTGGCCGCCCAAACGCGGGCAAATCGACGCTCATCAACCGCCTGCTTGGCGAGAACCGCCTGCTCACCGGCCCCGAAGCCGGGATCACGCGTGACAGCATCGCGGTCGATTGGAAATGGACGAGTCCGGACGGCGAAGAACGGCCGGTCAGGCTGATCGATACGGCCGGCATGCGCAAGCGCGCCAAGGTGCAGGACAAGCTGGAAAAGCTCGCCGTTTCGGACGGTCTGAACGCTGTGAACTTCGCTGAAGTCGTCGTTCTTCTGCTCGACTCCACACGCGGCCTGGAGGCGCAGGACCTGCGCATCGCGGATAAGGTGATCGAGGAAGGGCGCGCACTCGTCGTCGCGCTCAACAAATGGGACACGGTGGAAAACGGATCGGCCCTTTATCAGGGCATCAAGCAGGCGCTCTCGGACGGACTAGCGCAGATACGCGGCGTTCCCATCATGACCGTCTCGGGCGCCACGGGTAAGGGGCTGGACGACCTGATCCGCGTCGCCTTCGAAACCCGCACCTCCTGGTCGCAGCGCGTGTCCACCGGCATCCTCAATCGCTGGTTCGAACGCGCGCTGGAAGCCAATCCACCCCCTGCTCCCGGCGGCAAGCGGATCAAGCTGCGCTACATTACGCAGAACAAGACACGGCCGCCCACCTTCGTGCTGTTTGGCACTCGCCTCGATGAACTGCCGGAAAGCTATCGCCGCTATCTCGTCAACGGCATTCGCAAGGAACTGGGCTTCGGGGCTGTGCCAGTGCGGCTGACCCTGCGCAGCGCGCGCAATCCTTATGCCACCAAGTGAGCCCCTTCATGTCGATGCCAGAGGCATGAAATGTCCCTGGCCCGCCCTGCGCGCCGCCCGCGCAATGCGCGCGGCCGATGCGGTGACGATCGAAGCCGACGATCCCAACGCCGCTTACGAGCTGGAGGCGCTGACCCAGCAACAAGGCTGGAAGTTCCTAGCGATCGCAACACATCGCTTTGAACTGACGCGATAATCTTGAAGCCCGGTCGTTCCTGACCTGGCGGCTTAACCTGCTGTTTACGCTCGGCTTCTATGGTAAGGCCATAACAAGGAGTGTCGCGGCGTGTCATATCAAGAGGCAGAACTGGTCAATCAGGCCGATCTCGCCAAGTCGAGGTCGGAGCTCGGCAGCGCATTTCTGCGAATTCTCGGCTATTTCCGGGAAGATGGCGACAAGGCTATCAGCGCGATCGAAAAGGCGATCCGCGAACGCAGCGCCGTCGCGCTTGTAACGCCTGCTCATACACTGAAGGGTGAATCGGCGCAGTTCGGCGCTCACCGGCTCAGCAGCATGGCCGAACGGATCGAGATGGTCGCGCGGCGCTGCGTGGAAACACGAGAAGGGCCGGATGAACTGATCGAAATCGTCGTCGGCCTGCGCCCCTGCTTTACCGAGACGATGTCCCTGCTTGATCGGGACTCCAATCCGCTGGTCGCGCGCCGCCCTGCCACTTTCGGCCGCCGTGGTGATGCGCCGCAGGGTTTCGGCCGGGCAATCTAACCCTTTCCGATCATCAAGTATTGAAATAAAACGGATCATCGCCCCATATGCAGGCGATGATCCGTTTTTCCGTTCTGGACCTCGTCCCCGTTGTCGAAGGAGGCAGCGTTAGCGACGCACTGGCCAAAGCAGCGAGCTTCGCCGCGCATGCCGAAAGCCTGGGTTTCCATCGCTATTGGGTGGCGGAGCATCACGGCATGCCTGGCATTGCGTCGGCCGCCACGTCTGTCGTGCTGGCGCATATTGGGCACGCGACATCCACCATTCGGATCGGAGCGGGAGGCATCATGCTGCCCAATCACGCGCCGCTGCTGATTGCCGAGCAGTTTGGCACGCTCGCAGCGCTGTTTCCGGGCCGCGTGGACCTGGGGCTGGGACGGGCACCGGGGTCCGACCAGCGTGTGGCTCAGGCGATGCGGCGGACGCTGTCCGGCGCGCCGGACGAGTTTCCGCGCGATGTTATGGAGCTTCAAGCCTATTTCGCCGGTGACCAGCGCCTCGGCTTTCAAGCGACGCCCGGGGCTGGCGAAACGGTGCCGCTTTGGATTCTGGGATCCAGCCTCTACGGCGCGCAACTCGCGGCGGCGCTGGGGCTGCCCTACGCCTTCGCTTCGCATTTCGCGCCTGGCGCCCTCAACGAAGCGATCGCCATCTACCGCCGCGACTTTCGCCCATCGGCGCAGCTTGAGCGCCCCTATGTCATGGCCGGTTTCAATATATTCGCTGCGGATACGATGGACGAAGCTCGGCTTCTGGCCACATCGATGCAGCAGGCATTCGTGCGTCTGCGGACTGGCCAACCGGGCAAGCTGCAACCGCCGGTCCCAGGCTATCTCGAAAGCCTGCCTCCCGGCGCGCAAGCCATGTTGTCCGATGTTCTGAGCGCCACCAGCATCGGCGATCAGGCCAAGGTGGGGCGCGATATGGCCCGCTTCATCGAACACACCGGCGTGGATGAATTGATCATCGGCGGGCAGATATATGATTTTGAAGCCCGCAAACGCAGCCTTGAAATCGCCATGGCCGCCGCCAAAGCGATAGCTGGTTAGACTTCAGGTCCGCTGCAATCGTCCACCGCTCAGCACCTTGGCCATGCCCGGCCATGCGCGGCTCAGCATCGACCCCAGCAGCAGAACCGCAACCAGCACCAGCAGCGGCTGGATCAACAGATAGGCAGGATAAAGCGGCGAACCTAGCTTGCCGAACAACGCCCCAAGCACTGGACCGCCCAGCCAGATCAAGATGAGGTGCGAACAGAAGAGCAGAAAGGCGAAGGGCTCGATCCGCAGCAGCATGCCGCGGACAGGACTGCCCGCGAGCGCCCATGATAGACGCCAAAAGCAGGCGGCGGCCGCGACTCGAACCGCCAGGTCCAGTACGCCGATTTCTATCGCTGCCCCCTGGGTTGCCTGCAGGGAGAAATGAAGTTGTACCGCCATGAGCAGCAGGAATGGCAGCCCCGCTATAGGCAAGCCCAGCGCCGCCACCCGTTCGGCCAGTCCGATCCGCCGCGCCATCATGCCGATCACGAAGAAGAACAGGATCGCAGGCCGCATCAACACCGGCGGCCCCCAACCCATCAACTGCGCCAGCGCCGCAGCGCCCGCAACGCTCACCAGCAGCCAGGCGGGCGAACGGACGAGCAGCGGCGCTGCGCACATGCATAGGAACAGATCGCGCAGGAACGGCATCTGCACGTTGATGTCAGGATTACGGCTGACGATGAACAGTTCCTGGAACAACCAGTCGAACGACACGGGGACCGGAGCGGAAAGGCCGAGCAGCCACGCCGCGCCGGAAACGAGCAGGATCCCCAGCCCATTCCACAGCACCATCGGCAACAGGATCGTCCGCGCCTTGCGCAGGACATGCGCAAACCAGTTCTGCGTCCGCGATGACCCGCCGACCAGCCATCCCGAAATGACGCCGAGCAGCGGTACGGCGCTGCGCCCGAAAATCTCCATCAAAAGCCAGCGCAAATTTTCTTGTGGCGTGCCGCGGGCGACTTCCAAATCATGGCCATTGAGGCCCGTCCACGCATGAACATACACGACGCCCAAAATGCAGATCACGCGGGCGATAGAGATTGCATCCGATCTGCGCGCTGCATTGGCCGTCATGATATGAGACAAGCGAAAATCCTGATGATGCCGCAATCAACGGGCCGATACGGATGGCAAATGATTCGCGCCAGAGCCGGTGCCGCTGCGCGCGGCGGATAGTGGCTGCGCCGGGGCAAGCAGGTCAAATTGAAAAGAGACCCGCAGTTGGACGCCCTTCCGATAGCCAATTCTTTACCTCTCACAAGCTAAACCCAGGCGAGGCTCCGGCAATATGTGCCGGCGGCAGGGGATTTAAGAGGGGCGTATGAGCCACATGCCAGGAGCAGCTGAATTCACTCAGGCCCATGCTTATGCGCAGCCCGCTCCAGCGGCCGCCATGGGTGCCGTGTTCCAAATCGCCGGTTCCAGCTCAAAGATACTTATCGACGCCGGCTGCATAGCCGCTCTGGCGCACGAAGCCGATCCGTGCATCGCCATGGCGGGGCAAGTGGGCAGCCAAGTCAAGATGCGCGTCGGCAACAGTTGGCTGATCGCCAGCGTACGGTCCATGGCGCTCGATCGACAGGACAGCGGCATGATCGTCGCCGATGTCGATTTCCTCGGCGAAGGCGATGAGGAAAAGCTCACCGGCCGCATCTATCACTTCCGCCGCGGCGTCACCCGCTATCCGGCGCCTGGCACGGAGATATTCCCTGTCTCCAGCGCCGATATGCAGCAAATCTACGCCGCCGACGACAGACCACACGTGCAGATCGGCACGGTGTACCCCACCGCAGACACGCGCGCAGCGCTTTATGTGGACTCCATGTTGGGAAAGCATTTCGCCCTGCTGGGTTCGACAGGTACTGGTAAATCGACCAGCGCCGCACTCATCCTTCACCGCATCTGCAACCTGTCGCCCGAAGGTCACATCGTGATGATCGACCCCCACGGCGAATATGGCGCAGCTTTCGCCCAAAATGGCGCGGTGTTCGACGTCGGCAATCTCGCCCTGCCCTATTGGCTGATGAATTTCGAAGAGCATTGCGAGGTGTTCGTCACCTCCGAAGGGTCCGACCGGACGGTGGATTGCGACATCCTCGCCAAGTGCCTGCTGGCCGCCCGGCAGAAGAATCGGCTGGCGGAGAGCATCGGTCGCCTGACAGTCGATTCGCCTGTCCCCTATCTTCTGTCGGACCTGACCAACATCCTGCAGAATGAGATGGGCAAGCTCGACAAGGGCACCGGTGCACTACCCTATATGCGGCTCAAGACCAAGATCGACGAGATCAAGACTGACCCGCGCTACAGCTTCATGTTCTCTGGCATGCTCGTCGCGGACACGATGCAGGAGTTTCTGGCGAAGATCTTTCGCCTGCCCTCCGGTGGGAAGCCGATCTCCATTATCGATGTGTCCGCCATGCCCTCGGACATCACTTCAGTCGTGGTATCGGTGCTGTCGCGGCTGGTGTTCGACTATGCCATCTGGGCTCGCGACGAGGCACAACGGCCCATCCTGCTCGTCTGCGAGGAAGCGCATCGCTACATTCCCAGCACCACCACAGGCGGCGGCCAGGCCGTGCGCCGCATCCTGGAGCGGATCGCCAAGGAAGGCCGTAAATATGGCGTGTCGCTTGGCCTCATCACCCAGCGCCCGTCCGACCTTGCCGAAGGCGTGCTGTCGCAGTGCGGCACGATCATCTCGATGCGCCTCAACAATGATCGCGACCAAGCCTTCGTAAAGGCGGCAATGCCCGAAGGCGCGCGTGGTTTCCTTGATTCCATCCCTGCGCTGCGAAACCGAGAGGCGATCATCTGCGGCGAAGGTGTCGCGGTGCCGATCCGTGTTGCCCTCGACAATCTCGAAGAAGAACGGCGTCCCGCATCGAGCGACCCCAGCTTCACAGAATTATGGCGTCAATCCGGCGGCGAAGCCGACATTCTCGATCGCACCATCACGCGCTGGCGCAGCCAGGGCCGTTAAGGAGTCATCCCGTGGGCGCCAAACGTCCCGCGGGCTCACTTTCCGCATTGATGCTTTCGCGGCACTCTTCCTCATGGACGGGCACCAGCAGCTTCGCTTTGCGCCAGCCACCCTGCCGATAGACCAGCGCAGCAAGCAGCAAGGATGAGCCGGAGCTGATTGGGAAGCTCAGCCATAGCGCGTCCGCGCCGAGATGCGGGTAGGCCCAATGGTAGAAGGCGAGCCGAACGCCAAAAAGCGTCGTTATCAAGATCAAAAGCGGCTTAACGACCACGCCGTTCGCGCGCATCACGCCGAACAGAATCATAGTGCAGCCAAACAGCATGAAACTCCAGCTAGCCAGCAGTTGCATATGCCAGGCGGCCTGTATCGCCATTTCATTATCGCCGAGAAAAAGCGATAAAATCGGCGCGTGAAACAACAGGATAACGCCGACCATGGTGCCGGTAATCAGCAACAGGTAACCCATGCCGAAGCCGGTGATCCGCCCGATCCGGTCCCAGCGTTCCGCACCGACATTTTGTGCGACCATGGCACTTACCGCGCCGCCCATGGCCATCGAGGGCATTTGCAAATAGGTCCAGATCTGCTGCGCCGCGCCATAGGCAGCGGTGACCAGGAAACCTTCCCGGTTGACTAGCCCAATCATCACCAATCCGGTAGCAGACATGACGATCATCTGCAGGCCCATGGGCAACCCCTTCCCCAATAAGAGGCGGATCTGGGTGGGATCTGGCCACAAATAGGCCAACTCCGGCCCGCGCAGGCGCAGAGGCAGGTCCTTGGCGTAGATGTAGAGAATGACTCCGATCATGCTGATGAAGCCTGCCGCCGCCGTGGCCGCCGCGGATCCGCCGATGCCCATTGCCGGTATGGGTCCAAGGCCGAGGATCAGCACTGGATTGAGGACAAGATCAACGCCGACGCTTACGAACATGAAGATCAGGGGCGTGCGCGCATCACCAGTGCCCCGCAGGCCCATCATGATCATGACGCCGATCAGCGTGGCCGGCATCGCGATGAAGATCACGCGCAAATAGGTGAGCGCCAGCCCGGATGCCTCGGGCGGGGTCGCCAACATGCGCAGCATAGCAGGCGCACCGATCCAGCCTCCCCCCGCCACCACTAGGCCCAGCAGCGTACAAAACCCGACAGCCGAACCAAAAGCTCGCCGCGCCGCGTCCATGTCGCCTCGCCCCGCCGCCTGCGCGATCATGACTGTCGATGCCATGCCGAAGCCGAAGACGATGGAGAACATCAGGAACATGGTGATATTCGCGTTGGCGGTGGCGGCAAGCGCCTGCGCGCCCAGAAAACGGCCGATCCAAATCGCGTTGATCGATCCGTTTAGCGATTGAAGGATGTTGGACGCCAAAGTCGGGATAGCAAAGAGCAGCAGTGTCGATGCGATAGGCCCCTGCGTAAGATCCTTCGCACCGCGCTTTTCAGCCGCCATCATTTCACCCTCCCCTTACGGGGTCACAGTAGCCGATCAGGCGAGCCGGTCCAGCGCCGCCTTCAGCCTTTCCGCCTCAGCGGCTTTTTCCGCATGATCCTCACGCGCCTTCGCCACGGCTTCGGGTTTCGCCTTTTCAACGAAACTCGGATTGGACAGCCGGCCGGACAAGGAGTCGCGCTCCTTCTCCGCACTGGCGAGCGCCTTGGCGAGACGAGCTTGCTCCGCACCGATGTCGATGACGCCCTCCAGCGGCAGGATGAACGTCGCCTCATCGACAACGACCTGCGCCGCTCCACCCTCGACGGCGTCGCCAAAGGACAGGCTTTCAACCCGGCCAAGGCGGGCTAGCGCCGCGCCCTGTCGGTCGATACGGCGGCGGGTCTCCTCGGAAGCATCACGCGCAATGACGCGCAGCTTGGCCCCCGGTGGCACGTTCAGCTCGGTGCGCGCAGTGCGCATCGCGCTGATCAGACGGATGAGCCAATCGATCTCCGCCTGCGCTTGCGCATCGACGGCGTAGAGCGCCTGGGGCCAGCGCGCGACAATCAGCTCGCTCTCCCGCTCGCCGGTGAGATTCCATAACTCCTCGGTAATGAAGGGCATGAAGGGATGCAGCATGACCAATATCTGGTCGAACGCCCAACCCGCAACAGCACGGGTCTCTTCGTCCATCGAGCCCTTGGTCAACTCGATATACCAGTCGCAGAACTGGTCCCAGACGAAGTGGTAGATGGCGTTGGCCGCTGCGTCGAAGCGCAGTTCGGCCATGGCGGTGTCTATCGCCTGCACGGTCGCAACCGTCTCGGCAATGATCCAGCGATTGACCGGCGCTTCGGCATGAGGCGCTTCGTGCGTTGTCGAAGCCGTGACGCCGTTGGATTGCAGGAAGCGCGCCGCGTTCCACAGCTTGGTCGCGAAGTTGCGATAGCCCTCGACCCGCTTCTCATCCATCTTCACGTCGCGGCCCTGGCTTTCCATGGCGCTCATGAAGAAACGCAGCGCGTCGGCGCCGAACTTGTCGATCAGGCCGAGCGGATCGACGACATTGCCCTTGGACTTGGACATTTTCTGCCCGTCCGCGGCGCGTACCAGCCCATGCAGGTAAAGCTTGCGCCACGGCACATCGCTCATGAACTCCAGCCCTTGCATCGCCATGCGCGCGTCCCAGAAGAACAGGATGTCAAAGCCGGAGATCAGCAGATCGTTTGGATAATGACGCTTGAGCGTTTCGGTCTGCTCAGGCCAGCCAAGCGTACCGAAGGGCCAGAGCGCCGAGGAGAACCAGGTGTCGAGCACATCCGGGTCGCGGGTCAGCTTCTTGTTACCGGCGAGGGCCTGCGCCTCCTCCTCGCTTTCAGCGACGTAGGGATTGCCGTCTTCGTCATACCAAGCGGGAATCTGATGCCCCCACCACAGTTGGCGCGACACGCACCAGGGTTGGATATTCTCCATCCAGTTGAAGAAAGTCTTTTCCCACGTCTTGGGCACGATCTCGATCCGCCCGTCGCGCACGGCCTGCATCGGCGCGATGCTCAGCTTTTCGGCATCGACATACCATTGATCGGTCAGCCATGGTTCAATCACCACCCCCGAGCGGTCGCCAAAGGGCGTCTGGATGGTCCGCGGCTCGGCATCGGCCTCGATTTCCTCACCTTCCTTGTTCTTCGTGACATATGGAACAAGCAGGCCCAGCGCCTTCATCTCAGCGACAACCAACTCACGCGCGCCATCGACGCCATCGCGGCAGAAGCGGTGGAGACCCAGGAAACGGTCGGGGATAAGTCCGTCAGCGCTCTGGATAACATTGGCGTCGGCATCGAACATGTTGAGCATGTCGGCCGCCTTGAAGCCCGCCCGTTTGCCCACTTCAAAGTCGTTGAAGTCGTGCCCCGGCGTAATCTTGACCGCACCCGATCCGAGTTCAGGATCAGCATAATCATCCGCGACCACCTTGAACCGGCGGCCGGTAATCGGCTGAAGGATATCCTTGCCGATGACATCCTTGTAGCGGGGATCTTCGGGATGCACGGCGACCGCCATGTCCGCCAGCATGGTCTCCGGCCGAGTGGTCGCAACGACGATATGATCTGCTCCGTTCGCCAGCTTGACGCCATCGGCCAGCGGATAACGGAAATGCCAGAAGCCGCCTTTTACTTCCTTTGTCTCCACCTCCAGGTCCGAGATGGCAGACCGGAAATGCGGGTCCCAATTCACCAAGCGCTTGTCGCGATAGAGCAGCCCCCGTTTGTGCAACTCCACGAAGACCTTCAACACAGCCTTCGAAAAGCCCTCATCCATGGTGAAACGCTCATTGGCCCAATCCATCGAACAGCCAAGACGCCGCAGCTGGCGTGTGATCGCGCCGCCGCTTTCCGCCTTCCATTCCCAGACCTTGGCGACGAAGTCATCGCGCGAAAAATCGGTGCGCTTCTGTCCGACAGCGTTCAACTGCCGTTCCACCACCATCTGGGTCGCGATGCCCGCATGGTCGGTGCCAACCACCCACAGCGCATCCTTGCCGCGCAACCGCTCGTAACGGATCACGATGTCCTGCAGCGTATTGTCGAGGGCATGCCCAATATGCAGGCTGCCCGTCACGTTCGGCGGCGGGTTGACGATCGTGAAGGGCTCAGCGCCGGGCCGCTCGGGCCGGAACAGGCCCTTGCTTTCCCAATGGGCGTACCAGCGGGATTCGATTTCGGCGGGGTCGAAGGTTTTAGGCAATTCGGTCATGGAAAGGCGCCTTAATGCCCCTTCCCTGACCATTCCAGCGCTTTTACCGCTTCATCCAGCGGTCGAACCAAGCGTCAAAGCAAGTCATGACGATCCGTTTCGGCCCGCGCCCGATCAGCGGGCAGTGATCCGGGCGATTTCCTTGGCGACCATATCTTCGACCAGCGCGGGCAGGCGCGCGTCGAGCCACTCCTTGAGCATCGGCTTCAACATCGCGCGGACTAGCCCGTCCAATGTGTTATCCTCGCCATCTTTGGGTGTCACCAGCATGGAAGACAAGGTGGACAGGGAATGACGCGCCGCGACCTCGCTTTCGACCGAAAGAATGGAGTTATCCTCCACCGCCGCTTCGATCCGGGGTGCACGAGACGTCTTATGGGCAGGCATCGGCTCCTCCGCTCCAACCTCGTCAGTCAGTTCCAGCACTTCTTCCACCGCCGGATCGGTGGTTTCTGCTGCCTGCTTGGGCGCAGCGTCGGACTTGCCGCGGCGCGACACAGGCTGCACGGCCTCCTCGCCTTCCTCCGCAATGATGCGCTTGATGGACGAGAGAATGTCCTCCATCGAGGGTTCCTTGCTCATGTCGCCCATGAATGTCCCTGTTAACCTAAGGTTGTTGCCCCAACCCAGCAGGCACATTGGCATTTTGTACAGGCGTGTCAACGGTTCGCGTTGCTTGGGGCTTGGGCGCGGGGTCGAAATCCCAATCGAACCACTTGCCTTTGACCCGGTCGTAATTAACCATGGGGTTATAAAGCGCGCCCGTTTCCAGGCTTAGGTCGTCCGCTTCCGCGTGCCCCATGGCGGCGAGCAGGCTGAAGCCCGCGACATAGGCATTGCGGCGCGCCGAAACCAACTGAACCTTGGCGTTCAGCGCTTCCTGCTCGGCATTCAATATGTCGATGATGGTGCGGCTGCCGACCGAATTTTCGGCGCGCACGCCTTCCAACGATAAATTGGCGGCTTCCACCGCTTTCTGGTTGGATTCGATGCTTTGCAGAGATGCCTGCCAGCTTGCATAGGCGGAGCGGGTCTGAGCGATGATGCCGCGTTCGACCTCGATTTCCTGTTCGATCGCTTGCGATTCCAGCGCCTGGTTCTGGCGCACCTGCGCGCCGGGACGGCCACCCTGATAGAGCGGCAGACGCAGCGTTGCGCCCGCTACCACCTGCTTGTTGGTCTGCGACGGATCGGGATTGCCCGCCTCATGCAGCGATCCCAGATAATGGGTATAGCTGCCCTGCGCGAAACCGGACAGCGTCGGCAGGACGCCTGCCTTCGCGACCCTCACGTCATACCGCGCCGCCTCCCGCAGCTTGCGCGCGGCGATAATGTCGGGATTGTCGGCAAGCGCCACCTGCACAGCCGTTTCTGGGGACGCAGGCAGGCCGGGCAATGGCGGGGGCGGCTGCAGGTCATCGGGCGCAGCGCCAACCAGAGCGATGTAATTTTCCCGGCTGGTGATGAGGTTGGCCCGGGCCGTCTGCAGGTCCGATCGGGCAAGCGCCAGCCGCGACTCGGACTGGGCAACGTCAGTGCGGGTCAGATCGCCCACCTCGAACCGGTCGCTGGACGCCTGAAGGTTGACCTCCAGCGCATTCACATTGCCCATATTGAAGGAGACGATGGCGCTGTCCCGGATAACGTCCATATAGGCCGCGACGACCTGGGAGAAGATCGACGCTTCTGTCCCGCGCAGATTGGCCTGCCCCGCTTCGACGCGGACCTTTGCCGCCTTGACCCCGTTGCGCACCGCGCCGCCCTGATAGATGGGCACGCTGACGTTGGCGGTCCCCGCCAGCGACCGGTCGGGCGCCAGGAAGGAGCGTGCCGGTTTGACGATCAGTTCCTGAAACTCTGCGGTAGTGCCTACGGCGGGACGGCCATCGGCCTTGCGAAGCGGCACATTTTCATCCGTTGCGCGCTGCTGCGCACGCGTACCGGTGAGGGTGGGATTGGATCGATAGGCTTTGGCGAGCGCACCCTGGAGGGTCTCCGCGCTTGCCATGCCAGCGTTAAGGAGCAGCAAAACCGTGGCGGCGGAGTACCGAAGAAACACCTGCTTCGCTGTCATGACCCCCCCGGCCTGTTAAAAAACAAAACGCTCCGGCGCAGAAAAACCGGGCAGCACCACCATCTCCAGATCGGCAAGGCTTGCAAGGCCCAGCACTCCCGAAATTACGCGCCCGCTGCACAGGCGTGTGACGCCGCGCTCCACCAGACCCGTCACGACCCGCGCGCCATCGGCAAGTTGCTGAACGAGCGCGGCGGGCACTTCCTCCACGGCCCCGTCGATGAACAGCAGGTCATATGGCGCGCCTTCAGGAGCGCCCGCGGCGAGCGCACCGCGCACGACTTTGGCAGCGCCGTCCAGAAGCTGCGGCCCGTCTTCGGCCTCCACCGCCGTCACCTTCGCGCCCAGCGCTGTCAGGAGCGCCGCGCTATATCCTGTCGCAGCCCCGATGAGCAGGACGCGATCGCCCTCCTCAACCCGGCCTTCCTTGAGCAAGCGCCCAGTCGCCAAGGGAGGATTAAGCGCGCGGCCGTTCGAAAGCGGAACCGCGCGGTCGATATAGGCCATCGCCCGGCGCTCGGCGGGTACAAAATCTTCCCGCGGCACCTTTGCCATCGCCGCGATTACGCGCTGGTCATCGACATCGCTGGTACGAAGCTGGCTTTCGACCATGGCGGCCCGCATCGATGAAAAATTCTGCTCGGTCACGACACTTCCTCGATTGGCACAACTGTATTGGGAAGGCAACACAGTGCTGACGTTAACGGACCTCTAAATCACGGGGCTTGCAACGCCAAGCGGCTTTCCGCGCCCATGAGCGAGAATCTTGAAGGGGAGCGCCACCCGCGTGCTTGACTTTGAAACAAAAGCCTCACATTTGCGGCGTCCCACATGCGCAAGGCCCGATGGCGGAGTGGTGACGCAGCGGACTGCAAATCCGTATACGCCGGTTCGATTCCGGCTCGGGCCTCCAAGCGCGCCTTTGTCAGCATTCATGCGATCAGGCGCCAGCCGACCACCGCCAGAATAACCGCCAGCAGCGGCTGAAGCACGCGGTCCGATGCGCGCGTCGCAAGCAGTGAGCCGATGATGATGCCCGGAATTGACCCGAGCAGCAGGTTGAGCAGCAGTTCGGAATTGACGTTCCCGATCCACAAATGCCCCAATCCCGCCACCAGAGTTAGCGGGACGGCATGAACGATATCCGTCGCTACCAGCCTCTGCATGCGCATGCGTATGGGATAGAGCGCCAAGAGCAATGTCGCGCCGATCGCCCCAGCACCAACGGAAGTCAGCGTCACCATGCCCCCCAGCAGCGCCCCTGCCGCCACCGTCAGCGCAGGCTGCCAGCGCGTGAAGCTGTCGGCTGTCCCTACGCGCCGCGCCAGCGCCCAGCGGTGGAAACGACCACGGAGCAGCATCGCAACCGCCGTGGCGATCAACACGAACCCAAGGCCCATGGTCACGATGCCGCCCTTGATCTGCTCAACATGCGTCTGCGAAAGAATCAGCAGCATGATCAGGGCGGCAGGCAGGCTGCCAAGGCAAAGCCGCTTCACCACCTCATAGTCAGGCCCGCCGTCAGGGCCGCCATGGCGATGATGGATCGTGCCACCCACGGACTTGGTGATGGCCGCAAACCACAAGTCGGTGCCAACCGCCGTCGCGGGCGCGACGCCGAACAACAGGATGAGGATAGGCGCCATCAATGACCCGCCGCCTACGCCCGTCAGGCCGACCATCAACCCGACGAACAGGCCCGCGATCCCATGCAGCCAATCCATATCATGCCCCCGGCTTCTCGATGCAGGCGACGGCTTACGACCCTGCGCACGGTGCATCCAGCCCTGCCGGAGAGAAATTTTCACCTGCAAAAGAGGCGTATGACCAGATTCGCCGCGCGCGCCGGTCTCGACTTCCCTTCCCGCCCCCGTCTAAAGAGGAGCGATGATGAAGCTGTTCATAGGCAATAAGGCTTATTCGAGTTGGTCGCTGCGCGGTTGGCTCGCTTGCAAGCTGAGCGGTTTGCCGTTCGAGGAAGTCGTGGTTCCGCTCTATGATGAGGTTTGGGAGAAGCGGCGCGAAGGCGATGAGTTCGCGCCGTCCTCGGGTAAGGTGCCGATCCTGTGGGACGGGGACGACACGGTGGTCTGGGACAGCCTGGCGATCATCGAATATCTCAATGAAAAAACGGGTGGCGACAAATTCTGGCCCGCCGACACTGCCGCCCGCGCGATGGCGCGTTCAATGGCGGCGGAAATGCATTCAAGCTTCGCCGCGCTGCGCCGAGAGCACAGCATGAACATCCGTCAGATCTACGCTGCCGTGCCGCCCTCCGAAGCGGTTGCCCAGGATATTGCGCGGATTATGCAGCTCTGGGCGCAGGCGCGCGCACGTTATGGCGGAATCGGCGACTTTCTGTTCGGCGAGTTCAGCGCAGCCGACGTCATGTTCGCGCCGGTCGTGACGCGCTTCATTACCTACCAACTCCCCGTCGCCCGCTTTGCTGACGCCTATATGCAGGCGATCATCGCCCACCCGTGGATGCAGGAATGGATCGGCGGGGCTCAGGCTGAGGAATGGGTGATCGACCGCTTCGAGGCTCCACCGCAAGCGGGGTGAGTTGCTTTAGCTCACTCCCCGTCATTCCAGCGAAAGCTGGAATCTGAGAAGACGCCCGACACAGCCTGAGACCTCAGCTTCCGCTGGAGTGATGAATTGTTGGGAGCGGCGTCTTCTCACCTACAACCGACACAAAAATGGGCCGGAAGGACAATGTCCCGCCGGCCCATTTTATTTTTCTGTCGTTCGATCAGCCGACGATTTCGTCCGACTTGAAGAAATAAGCGATTTCGATCGCCGCATTTTCCTCGCTGTCCGAACCATGGACCGAATTGGCTTCGATCGACTCGGCATATTCCTTGCGGATCGTGCCTTCGTCGGCATTGGCGGGGTTGGTAGCGCCCATGATGTCGCGGTTGCGCTTCACGGCGTCTTCGCCTTCCAGAACCTGGACGACGACAGGGCCCGAAATCATGAAGGCGACCAGGTCAGCGAAGAACGGGCGTTCCTTGTGAACGGCGTAGAAGCCTTCGGCCTGCTCGCGGCTCATGCGGATGCGCTTGGATGCGACGACGCGCAGGCCCGCTTCTTCCAGCTTCTTGGTCACGGCGCCGGTCAGATTGCGGCGCGTGGCGTCGGGCTTGATGATCGAAAAGGTGCGGGTCACAGCCATGAGGCTCAAAAGCTCCGGATTGTTGGAATTGGCGCGCCCTTTAGACCGCGCTGTCCCGCACTGCAAGGGGGCGCGGACAGGTGGAGGCACTTACGGCCCCTGCACCCATTTGCCCTGCTCTTGCCGCCAAAAGCGGGAAGTGACGCCGTCGCGCTTCGAAAGTGAGCGCCAGCTTTCGCGCGCCCCGTCAATGGTGACCGCGTCGAAGAAGTAGAAGGCTCGGTCGAAATCCAGCGCTTCCTCACGCCAGAGGCCATCGGCCAGCGCTATATGTCGGGCGCCATTTGCAGGCACGCAATCCTGCGCCAGCAGCACGGGTTGGAGGGAGTCCTTCCCCTCCCCCGCACGACCATGGGCGATGAAACTCTCCGGCGGCCCGGCCCATAGTCCCGTGGAAATACGCCCCAGCTGCGCCTCATCCTGCGCCACCACCAATAGCCGCTCCCCTAGCCCCAGGATGCGCGCGGCAATGGCGGGCAGCACCTGATCGACGGGATCGCGGCTCAGCTGGTAGAAATCGACTTGCATCAGCGCTCGAACTTGTCGCTCACGAGCCGGTCGATGAGGCGGACGCCATAGCCGGTCGCGCCCTTGTCCCAGGTCGCGCCGGGCTTGTCGGCCCAGACCATTCCCGCAATGTCGAGATGCGCCCATTTGACGCCTTCATCGACGAAGCGCTTGATGAACTGCGCCGCGGTGATCGATCCGGCGTAGCGCGCGCCCATATTCTTCATGTCGGCGATCGGGCTGTCGATCAGCTTGTTATAGGCGTCGGACAGCGGGAAGCGCCACAGTTGGTCCCCGCTCGCCTTGCCTGCGGCGATCAGATCCTCGGCCAGCCCATCGTCATTGGCGAAGATGCCCGCATATTGATCGCCCAACGCGACAATCATAGCGCCGGTCAGCGTTGCAAGATCAATGATAACCTCCGGCGCATAGGTCTTCTGCGCCCAGGTGATGACATCGCACAGCACCAGGCGGCCTTCGGCATCAGTATTGATGACCTCGATCGTCTGACCCGACATGGATGTGACGATGTCGCCCGGCCGCTGCGCGTTGCCGTCGGGCATATTTTCCACCAAGCCGCAGATGCCCACGACGCGCGCCTTCGCCTTGCGGCCCGCAAACGCCTTCATTGCGCCCGCGACCGCACCCGCGCCGCCCATGTCCCACTTCATGTCTTCCATGCCCGCGCCAGGCTTCAGGGAAATGCCGCCCGTATCGAAGGTCACACCCTTCCCGACGAAGACGATGGGCTTGCTTTCCGCTCCGCCGGTGCCGTCCCATTCCATCGCCAGCAGGCGCGGCTCACGCACCGATCCCTGCGCCACGCCGAGCAGCGCGCCCATACCGAGTTCGGCCATCGCCGCCTTGTCGAGAACGGTGATCTTGACGCCCATCTGTTCAAGATGGCGGCAGCGTTCGACGAAGCTCTCCGGATACAAGATGTTCGCGGGCTCTGACACCAGCTCGCGCGTAAAGGCGACGCCTTCGGCCACGGCGGCCAGCCGCTGCCATTCCGCTTCTGCGCCGTTGGCGACCAGGCTGATCTTGGTGAGCGTCGGCTTCGCCTTTTCCGGCTGCCGGGTACGGTAGGTATCGATCCGCCAAGCGCGCAGCAGAGCACCGAAAGCGAAATGCGCCGCCTTCTCGCCGCTTGCCCCGCCAAAAAATTCTACTGCCGCATGGGTAGCGCCGCTCGTCAGCAGGCGGGCCGTCAGCGCAGCGCCCGCGCGCTCCATATCCGTGTCGGCGCCTGCGCCCGTGCCGACCAGCACCACGCGCAGCACCTTGCCGCCCTCCTCCGCGAAGCTCTCAAAGCTCGCCCCTGCCTCGCCCGTGAATCGCGCCGCCACCGCGCCCGCCGCCAAAGTCGCCGCCGCCGCGACCGGCAGGGCGTCGAAACCGCCCTTGGGCACGGCAAAGACCAGGGTGTCGGCGTCTGGACGCACCGGGCTGAACGCGATTTCCATCGAGGGTCCTTCTTCTTTTCTGATCGTCGAGCGCAAGGAACGCGCCAAGTCAGATAATGTCGCTTGCTCCATCTGGCAAAGCCGTTCGACCGATTTCCGGCAAAAGAAGCGTGACGAAAGATTGCGGCGCAGGCAAAGCAATGCGATAGGCGGGCAACGAAGCGCCCCCGAAGAGGCACGATCCCCTTGCAGATTTTCACCCGTTCCGCGCATCTGAAACATATGCTTGCCGCTGGCGTGGCGCTCGTCTGTATGGGCGCAATGCCCTATGCGGCGGCGCAGGATCTGCAGCAGCCACCGGCCCCTGTCAGCACGCCCGACGCCCCCGTTCCCGCCAGCGACGAGCAGATCGGCTTTGCCGCCGACAGCTTGGAATATGACAGCAACACGGAAATCGTAACGGCCAGCGGCAACGTCCAGTTGCTGCGGCAGGGCAACCGCCTGCGCGCGGACAAGGTGGTCTGGAACCGCACGACCGGACAGGTCGAAGCGCGCGGCAATGTCTCTGCGACCGATCCCGAAGGCAATATCGCCTATGGCGACCGTTTCCAGGTTACCGACACGCTGAAGGACGGCACTGTCGAGAATATGCTGCTGGTGCTGCAGTCCGGCGGTCGGCTGGCGGCGGCCCAGGGCGTGCGCGTGAACGGCGTGTATACGCTCCACAAGGCGGCCTATACCGGCTGCAAGGTGGAGGACAGCCACGGCTGTCCCAAGGAGCCGACCTGGCAGATCAAGGCGGTGAAGGTCGTCTATGATCCGGTCGCCGCTCGGGTCAAATATCGCAACGCCAATATCGAACTGTTCGGCCTGCCGCTGATCCCGCTGCCGGGCTTTTCCCATCCGGTGGGCGATACCGGGGGCTCCGGTTTGCTGGTGCCCAATCTCCGGTACGACCGCACCAACGGGCTGGAAGTAGCGCTTCCCTATTATCTGAAGCTCGCCCCCAACCGCGATCTGACGATTACGCCGCACATCTATTCCGAAACGCTGCCGATGCTGGAGGCGAACTTCCGCCATCGTTGGGATCGCGGCGCCTACCAGATCACCGGCTACGCAACCCATGCCAGCCGGTCGGCGGCCAGCAGCACCTTGCCCGGATCGACCACGCCTGCGGGAACGGAAAAAGACTTTCGCGGCTATATCGACGCCAGCGGCGGCATGCAGCTGACGCCGGAATGGAGCATCAACGGATCGATCCGCGTCGCCAGCGACCGCACCTTCCTGCGCCGCTACGACATCAGCCGCGATGACCGGCTGCGGTCGACCCTGGGGGCGCAGCGGATCGGCGAGAACAGCTACTTCTCCATCGCCGGCTGGGCGGTGCAGACGTTGCGCAGCGGCGACCCGCAAGGCCAGACCCCGATCGCCCTTCCCGTCATCGATTATCGTCTCCGTCTGCTCGACCCTTTGCTGGGCGGCCGTATCCAACTGCAAGCCAACAGCCTGGCCATCACCCGCACCGATGGGCAGGATACGCAGCGCGCCTTTGCCGCGTTCGAATGGAACCTGCGCAAGCTGACAGGCATGGGCCAGGAGGTGAACTTCACCACCTATCTGCGCGGCGACGTTTATCACAGCAGCGACAATCTGCTGAACAACATCCCCCGCTATGCTGGTGATCCGGGCTGGAAGGCGCGCGGCATCGCGGCGGCGGCGATGGATGTCCGCTGGCCCTTCATCGGCGAGGCGTTCGGTGGCGTGCAGCGTATCGCCCCGCGCGTTCAGATCGTCGCAGCGCCTCGGCTCGCCAACCTGTCCGTACCCAATGAGGACGCGCGCGCGATCGATCTGGAGGACAGCAACCTCTTCGCCCTCAATCGTTTCGCGGGCTATGACCGGTTCGAGGATTCAAGCCGCATCACCTACGGCCTGGAATATAACCTCTCACTGCCCGGCTTCTCGCTCGACACGGTGGTCGGGCAAAGCTATCGGCTCGACAATCGCGAAAGCATCCTGCCCGACGGCACCGGATTATCGGACCGCATGTCCGATATCGTCGGCCGTACAACCGTGCGCTACAAGGATTTCATCAGCCTCATTCACCGCTTCCGTCTCGACAAGGATGGCCTGTCCGTGCGGCGCAATGAGGTTGATGCCACCATCGGCAGTCGCAAAACCTATGCAATGGTGGGCTATCTGCGTCTGAACCGCAACGCCGCGACCGGCTTGGAGGATCTTCAGGACCGCGAGGAACTGCGGCTGGGCGGCCGCGTCCAGTTTGCCCGCTTCTGGTCCGTCTTCGGCTCGACTGTTGTCGATTTGACCGATGGGAAGGAAGATCCGCTGAGCGTTGCCGACGGCTATGAACCCGTCCGTCACCGGCTTGGCGTCGCCTATGAGGATGACTGCCTGACGCTGGGCCTCACCTGGCGGCGCGACTATCTGGCGGCCGGCGACGCGCGAAAGGGCAACAGCTTCCAACTACGGCTGGCTTTTCGGAATATCGGCATATAAGGATCAGCCTTCCCGCCCTTCCGCTCAGGACCGGTTAAGGCGGATCGGCGCATCAGCGCCGGACCGTATTGGAGAGTTTTGCCGACGATGCAGCCTGTCGTTTCCCCGTCTTACCGCCTTGGCCAGTCCTTCCGGACCAGCGTGCGCGCCCTGCTTCTGTCCTCGATCCTGCTCGGGTCCAGCGTCAATCATGTCGCGGCCCAGACCGTCGGCGACGATGACAAGGTCGCGACGCAGCAGCTCAATCTGCCGAAGGACGTGACCATCTTTGGCAAGAGTGATCCTAATGTTCGCAAGGCGACAGCGATCGTCAACGGCCGCATCATCACCGGCACCGATGTCGATCAGCGCCTCGCGCTTATCATCACCGCCAATGGCGGCAAGGTGTCGGCGGAGGAAAAGGAGCGGCTGCGCGTCCAGGTGCTGCGCAACCTAATCGACGAAACGCTGCAGATTCAGGAGGCCGCCGCCCACGACATCAAAGTCGACAAGGCGGAGATCGACCAGAGCTATGAGCGCGTCGCGGCGAATTTCCGCCAATCCCCCGCGCAATTCGACCAATATCTGCGTACGCAGGGCAGCGCGCCCGCCAGCATCCGGCGGCAGATCGAAGGCGAGCTGGCCTGGAGCCGCCTGCTCCGCCGCAACATCCAACCCTTCGTCAATGTGTCCGCCGACGAAGTGAAGTCGGTCGTCGATCGCATGAACGCTGCCAAGGGTAGCGACGAATATCGCATCGGCGAAATCTACCTGTCGGCCACCCCTGAAAATCAGGCGCAGATTGTCACCAACGCCCGCAATATCATCGAGCAGATCAAGCAGGGCGGCAGCTTCGCGGCCTACGCACGGCAATTCTCCGAAGCATCGACCGCAGCGGTGGGCGGTGACCTTGGCTGGGTTCGCCCAGGCCAGTTGCCCGATGAGCTGGCCAAGGCGGCGACCGAGATGCAGGTTGGCCAGATTGCTGGCCCCATACCGGTTCCGGGCGGCGTCTCGCTCATCTATGTCATGGACAAGCGCAAAGTGCTGACGGCCGATCCGCGTGACGCGCTGCTCAGCCTCAAGCAGCTGTCGATCAGCTTCCCTGCCGGCACTACGAAGGAACAGGCAAGCAGCCGGGCGGCGGCCTTCGCTGCGCAGACCAAGTCGATTAAGGGATGCGGCCAGGCCAATGAACTGGGCGGCAAGGTCGGCGCTGATGTAGTCGATAATGACAATGTGAAGGTGCGCGACCTTCCCCCTCAGTTGCAGGACATCCTGCTGGGCCTGCAGGTCGGGCAGGCCACGCCGCCATTCGGGTCGATCAATGATGGCGTGCGCGTACTGGTCGTTTGCGGCCGTGACGAGGCGAGCGGAGCAGCCGCGCCTAATGCCGAGCAGATCATGGCGCAGTTGGAGGAAGAGAGAGTCAACAAACGTGCGCGCATCTACCTGCGCGATCTTCGTCGCGATGCCGTCATCGACTATAACTGATCCCGCCTCGGCTCGTCCGGAGCTGGCACCTTTCGCGGTGCCGCTCGGCGACCCGGCGGGAATCGGACCTGAAATCGTCGCGAAAAGTTGGGTTATGCGCGAAGCGCGCGGACTGCCCGTTTTCTTCGCCGTTGGGGATGCGGCATCGCTGCGCCGCGTCTGGCAAGGGCCCGTCGCGCCCATCGCTACGCCTGAAGAAGCGGCAGAGCTTTTCGACACCGCCCTGCCCTGCCTTCAAGTCGCCGATGCTGGCGAGATCGTGCCGGGAACGCCAAGCATCGATGGCGCGCGCACCGCCTTCCAGGCACTGGAAGCTGCCGTGGGCCTGGCGCGGACAGGATCGGCGGCAGGGATCGTGACAGCCCCTGTCGGCAAGGAACAGCTATATGGCGTCGGCTTCACCCACCCCGGCCAGACGGAGTTCGTGGCGGAACGCTGCGGCGTAGCGCCGCATAATGCCGTGATGATGCTCGCCGGCCCGACGCTGAAAGTCGTGCCGGTCACCATTCACATTCCGCTTGCCGAGGTGCCGTCCGTTTTGACGATCGACCTCATCCGGGCGCGAGCAATCACCACGGTGAAGGGGCTGCAACGCAATTTCGGCGTGGCCCGCCCGCGCATCGTCGTCGCGGGGCTCAACCCCCACGCAGGAGAAGGCGGGGCGCTGGGCCGCGAGGAAATAGAGATTATCGGGCCCGCGATCGAATCGCTGCGCGAGGAAGGCATGGACATTGTCGGCCCCCTGTCCGCCGATGGACTGTTCCATACCCGCGCGCGCGAAACCTACGATGCGGTGCTGTGCATGTATCATGATCAAGCGCTGATCCCCTTGAAGACGCTGCATTTCGATGAGGGCGTCAACATCACGCTCGGCCTGCCGATCGTCCGCACCTCACCCGATCATGGCACGGCCTTCGGCATTGCCGGGACCGACAGCGCCAATCCCGGCGCGATGATGGGGGCCCTCAAGATGGCGGCGGAAGCAGCCCGGTCGCGGCTCACCTATGGGAACTGAAGCACGGCCGATCTTGCCACCGCTACGTGAAGTCATCGCCGCGCACGGTCTGCAGGCGAGCAAGGCGTTGGGACAGAACTTCCTGTTGGACGAGCAACTGCTCGACCGCATCGCCGCCATTCCCGGATCGCTCAAGGATCAGCCCGCCTTCGAAGTCGGTCCCGGCCCCGGCGGCCTGACTCGCGCGATCCTGCGAGCGGGCGCGCGGCTGGTCGCCGTTGAACGGGACAATCGCTGCCTTCCCGCGCTCGCCGAGTTGTCCGATGCCTTTCCAGGGCAGCTGCGCGTCATATCCGGCGACGCCATGCAGGTGGATGCGCGTGCGGAGGCAGGCGAGAAGGCCCATATCATCGCCAATCTGCCCTATAATGTTGGGACGGCGCTACTGATCGGCTGGCTTTCGGCGGATTGGGAACCGCTACCCTGGTGGTCGTCCCTCACCCTCATGTTCCAGATGGAGGTAGCCGAGCGTATCGTCGCAAAGCCTAACGGCGACCATTATGGCCGCCTGGCCGTCCTGTCCCAATGGCGCAGCGACGCCCGCATCGCGATGAAGGTTCACCGCAGCGCCTTCACCCCGCCGCCCAAGGTCATGTCGGCCGTAGTCCACATAACGCCCAAGCCAGCACCCGAAGCTGTGCAGCTCAAGCATCTCGAACGCCTCACCGCAGCCGCCTTCGGTCAACGCCGTAAGATGCTGCGGCAAAGCCTGAAGGGTCTGCCGGGCGCTCTTGATGCGCTTGAGACCGTCGGCATCGATCCGCAACGACGCGCGGAAACGGTCAGTGTGGAAGAGTTCGTCGAACTCGCGCGGGTGATCGGGCGGTAGCAGCCCGAATCCTTCCTTTATGCGCACGGATTGGAAACAAGTTCTCCAGCCCTTTCCGCTCCATGGCCTACCCAAAAACAGGCCGGATAATGCAGAAAAACTTAGGGCGTCTCAGTCACCGGAACCTTCGGCACCGCCACGCCTTCCTTCGCGCTCAGCACCGTCGCAGGCGGGCCCTTCTCGATCGCTGCAGCCAGCTTGCCCACGGCAGCACAGTCCGACTTGCAGGCATTCCGAGCCTGGACAAGATTCTCCTTCGCCTTCGCGATAGCGCCCTTTTCCACCATCGCTTCACCCTGGCCGACCAATGCGCCCACATCGGACGGATCGAGCAGCAGCGCCTCGCGATAGAGGCGGATCGCCTTGCCCTGCAGCCCCTGTGCGCGCGCGACTTCGGCGAGTTCGACATAAGCTGTGCGGTTGCGCGGATCGACCGCCAGAGCGGTCTCCAGCGCGTCGTTTGCTCCTTCGAAATTGCCAGCCTTGCGCGCAGCCACGCCGGCATGCTGCCATTCGATCGACAGGGGTGAAATCTGCGTGTCGGGCCGCTGTGTCAGCCCGACGCTGGACACGGTGGTCAAAAGGGCGGCCAGGGCGATCGAAGCAGGGGTAAAGCGCATGCACAACTCCAGCCATGTTTCAGGCGTTGATTCTGCCCAACTGTCGTCATTTTGGCTGGGCTTGTCCATCGCCTCTTTCATGCCATGCGCCGCAGCCGCGCGAAATAGAAACCGTCTGTCGCATCATGACCCGGCGTCAGCAGCCGCCCACCGCCATGATCGCGGCCCTGCTCGATCCGGATCTGCTCGGCTTCCCATCCATGATGCCGATCAAGGAAGCCGCGCACCTGCCCCGCCCCCTCCCGGTCCGTCAGCGCACAGGTCGCGTAGATCAGCGCACCACCCGGCGCGAGGAGCGGCGCGGCGAAATCCAAAATCCGCGCCTGTTCCTGCACCAGCCGATCAAGCCGGGCAGGCGTCAACCGCCAACGCGCCTCGGGATTGCGCCGCCATGTGCCAGTGCCCGAGCAAGGCGCATCGACCAACACGACATCCGCCCGCCCGTTGAGGCTTTCCAGCGCACCCGCCTCATGCCCCTGATCAAGCAGCAGCGTTTCGATGAACGTCGCCCCCGCCCGCTCTGCACGCGGCGCAAGGCGGGCGAGCCGCGATCGGATCGTGTCAGCCGCAATCAGCGTCCCCTCGCCCGCCAACGCCGCGGCAAGCGCCAGCGTCTTGCCGCCTGCACCAGCGCACAGGTCGATGACGGTCATGCCGGGTTCTACTGCGCAAGCGGCGGAGATCAGCTGACTCCCGGCATCCTGCACCTCAATCAACCCCTGCTTCCACGCATCGCTCTGCTCGACAGGCCAGCCTTCAGACAGGCGCAGTCCATCCAGCAGTCCATCGATCGCGACAGCGTCGGGGAACAAGGGCGCAACCTTGTCCGGCGTGGCCTTCAGCCGGTTTACACGCAGATCGACGGGCGCCCGGCCCAGCAGTTCCTGTTGTTCGACCGGATTGGCGAGGAGCGGCGCAAGCCATGCAGGCACGGCTCCGCCAGCAGCCCCCGGCTCCTCCGGCGCAATGGGCGCAGGCCCATGGGGCGATCCATCGAACAATACAGCGATCTCAGTCCGCTCACGCGCAAGGCCGATCATCGCCGCGCGACCGCTCTCCGGACGCTCCGCCGTGCGGCGCACCGCATCATAGACATGATCGCGCACCGCTCGCCGGTCGCGCGATCCGGCGTAGCGTCGTTCCTTGAAGTAGCGCGCTATCAGCGTGTCTGCCGCCGGCCCGCCATCCCGTGCCGAAGCGATGATGGCGTCCAGCAGCTCGACCGCAGCCTGGACGCGAGCGGATGGCGTCATGGCGCGAAAAGCCCCTCCCCTTCAGGGGAGGGGACGCGCCTCAAGCGCGGCGCCCAGCCTTGATCCCCCGGCCCAACCCCGCCGCTGAAAGGAAGGGGCTTAAGGAAGAGATTAACGCGTCGGATAATTGGGAGCCTCTCGCGTAATCGTCACGTCATGCACATGGCTCTCCGAAAGCCCTGCATTGGTGATCTGGACGAAGCGCGCGCGTTCCTGAAGATCCTTGATCGTGCGGCTGCCGGTATAACCCATCGCCGCCTTCACGCCGCCGACCAACTGATGAATGACATCCTTCGCCGGTCCCTTAAACGGCACCTGGCCCTCAATGCCTTCGGGCACCAGCTTCATCTGGTCCTTGATATCCGCCTGGAAATAGCGGTCCGCCGAGCCACGCGCCATCGCGCCGACGCTGCCCATGCCGCGATAGCTCTTATAGGCGCGGCCCTGGTAGAGGAAGGTTTCGCCCGGCGCCTCGGCCGTGCCCGCCAGCAGCGATCCGACCATGACGCAGCCAGCACCGGCCGCCAGCGCCTTCGCCACGTCGCCGGAGGTGCGCAGGCCACCGTCCGCGATGACTGGAACGCCCTGCTTCGCGGCTTCATTGGCAGCATCCATGACGGCGGTAAGCTGCGGCACGCCCACGCCTGCCACCACGCGGGTGGTGCAGATAGAACCAGGTCCGATGCCGACCTTTACGCAATCCGCCCCAGCGTCGATCAACGCCTTGGTGGCCTCTGCAGTGGCGACATTACCCGCCACCACCTGGACATGGTTGGACAGGCGCTTCACCGCCTCGACAGCGACGGCGACCTGCTTGCTGTGACCATGCGCCGTGTCGATGACGATCAGGTCGCATTCGGCATCGATCAGCGCTTCGCTCCGCTCCAGCCCCTTGTCGCCCACGGTCGTCGCCGCCGCGACGCGCAGGCGGCCGGAGCCGTCCTTCGTCGCCTGCGGATAAGTGACCGCCTTCTCGATATCCTTGACGGTGATCAGGCCGACGCAATGATAATCATCGTCCACCACCAACAGCTTCTCGATACGGCGCTGGTGCAGGAGCCGCCTCGCCTCCTCCTGACCCACGCCCGCCTTGACGGTGGCCAGATTGTCCTTGGTCATCAGCTCGCTGACCGGCTGAGCCGGATTTTCGGCGAAGCGTACGTCGCGATGGGTGAGGATTCCGACCAGCTTGCCCGAATCCTCGACCACCGGAATGCCGCTGATCCTGTGGCGGTCCATCAGCATCTGCGCGTCTGCCAACGTGGCGCGAGGCGTAATGGTGATCGGGTTCACCACCATGCCGCTTTCGAACCGCTTGACCGCCCGGACCGCCGCTGCCTGCTCCTCGATCGAAAGGTTGCGGTGAAGCACGCCGATGCCGCCGAGCTGCGCCATGACAATCGCCATGTCCGCTTCCGTTACCGTATCCATTGCGGACGACAGGACCGGAATGTTGAGCTTGATCTGCTTGGTTACAAAAGTGCTGGTGTCCGCCTGGCTGGGCAGCACATCGGATTCGCCGGGCTGCAACAGCACGTCGTCAAAGGTGAGGCCGAGGCGGATATCCATGTGAAAGCCACTTTCTGCTGCGCGTGTCGGCGAGGACCGCTGGGGATTCGTGGCGGCCCATGTAACCATTAACCAGCGAAACGGCCAGACCCTTGGGGGCATTTTGTTGGCAAGGTGCGGATCAGCGAGAAGCTAACGCCTGCAACCCACCTCCGTTCGTGCTGAGCCTGTCGAAGCCCGCGGCCAAAGGTCGAGACGTCTCGTGCCCTTCCGCAGACTCGGGGCAAAGCGGGGTAGAGCGTAAACTCACTGAAAAAGGGCGGAACCTCCCGGCTCCGCCCTCTGTCTCGTCCTATCAGATCCCTGCAGGCGAAGGTTCCCCAAACGGCCCCTTGCGCTTGCGCGTCTTGGGAATTGAGGAGCCCGCCGCCGGGATCACCGACGGCTTGATCGTCGTCCCGTCGTCGCGAGTAATTTCGCCCTTATCGAGCAGCGTCTTGATCTCTTCACCGCTCAGCGTCTCATATTCGAGCATCGCGTTGGCGAGCAGGTGCAGCTGATCCTCATGACCTTTAAGGATTTCCTGAGCCCGCGTATAACCCTGCTCGACCAGGCCGCGAATTTCCTTGTCGATCAGCTTCGCCGTCTCGTCCGACATGTGGACGCGCTGGCTCTGCGAATAGCCGAGGAAGGTTTCGCCCTGCTGCTCTTCATATTGCAGCGGACCCAGCTTGTCGGACATGCCCCATTGCGTGACCATGTCGCGCGCCAGCTTGGTGGCATATTGGATATCGCCCGAAGCGCCCGAGGACACCTTATCATATCCGAAGATGATCTCTTCGGCGACGCGCCCGCCCATGGCGACGGCCATGTTCGCATGCATCTTGTCACGGTGATAGCTGTAGCTGTCCCGCTCGGGCAGGCGCATCACCATACCCAGCGCACGGCCGCGCGGGATGATCGTCGCCTTGTGGATTGGGTCGGACGCCGGTTCATGGACCGCAACGATGGCATGGCCCGCCTCATGATAAGCGGTCATCTTTTTCTCATCGTCGGTCATGACCATCGAGCGGCGCTCGCTGCCCATCATGACCTTGTCCTTGGCCGCCTCAAACTCGTCCATGGCGACCAGACGCTTGCCCCGCCGCGCCGCCATCAGCGCCGCTTCGTTGACGAGGTTGGCGAGATCAGCGCCCGAGAAACCAGGCGTGCCCCGCGCGATGGTGCGCGGATTGACGTCGGGCGCCAGTGGCACCTTCTTCATATGCACCGCCAGGATCTTCTCGCGGCCCTCGATGTCAGGGCGCGGCACCACGACCTGGCGGTCGAACCGGCCCGGACGCAACAGCGCGGGGTCCAGCACGTCGGGGCGGTTGGTCGCCGCGACGATGATGATGCCCTCATTCGCCTCGAAACCGTCCATCTCAACCAGCAGCTGGTTCAGCGTCTGCTCGCGCTCGTCATTGCCATTGCCCAGGCCCGCGCCGCGATGCCGGCCGACCGCGTCGATTTCGTCGATGAAGACGATGCAGGGCGCGTTCTTCTTGGCCTGTTCGAACATGTCGCGCACGCGGCTCGCGCCGACGCCGACGAACATTTCGACGAAGTCGGAGCCGGAAATGGTGAAGAAGGGCACGCCCGCCTCCCCCGCGATCGCGCGGGCGAGCAGCGTCTTGCCGGTGCCGGGCGAGCCGACCAGCAGCGCGCCCTTGGGAATCTTGCCGCCCAGACGCGCGAACTTCGTCGGGTCCTTCAGGAACTCGACGATTTCCTGCAGTTCCTCGCGCGCTTCGTCGATGCCGGCGACGTCATCGAACGTAACCTTGCCATGCTTTTCGGTAAGCAGCTTGGCCTTGGACTTGCCAAAGCCCATCGCGCCGCCCGCGCCGCCACCCTTCTGCATCTGGCGCAGCACGAAGAAGGCGATGCCCAGGATCAGCAGGAAAGGAAGCGACTGATAGATAAGGATCATCCAGAAGCTGGGCTGTTCCTCGGTCTGGCCGGAATATTTGACATTATAATCGTCGAGCAGGCCAGTCAGGCCCGGATCATTGACAGGCACGGTGTTAAACCGCTGCCCGCTGCTCAGTGTGCCGCTGATCTTGTCGGGAGCGATAGCGACGTCCTTAACCTGCCCTTCCTGCACCTTCGAGCGGAATTCGGAATAGGCAATGCCGGTGCCCGCCTGCGAAGCGGTCCGGCTGTCGAACATGGAGACGAAGAGTAACAGGGCGATAATGACCCCCGCCCAAATCATCGCGCTCTTGATCCAGGGATTACCCTGCGGGTCCTTCTCGTCGTTCATCATCACTCTCTTTCACCGGGCAAGATAGGATGCCCCGGCGAAATCGCAAGTTGGGGCGGTCACACCGCCGGTCGTTCACCCGCCAGCGAACTGCGACAAGGCGATATAGGCCAGGATCACCGCGACGCCCGCTGACATGCCGCAAAGCAGATAACCGGCATAAAGAAGCATCGGCGGATGCGGCTTGGCCAGTTTCCGGTTACGTTGCGCTGCCGAAAGGATGATGCTGGCGAGCACACCATAAGTCAGTGCCGCGAATTCGAACATAACTCACTTTCTGTGGATAGAGGGCAGGCTCAATAAGCATGCAGGCTATTAAGGAAAGGTCATTGCGCTGCAACATTTCGACGGGACGAGGGTAACACGCGCCGACCCGTGGAACCTTTCCGTAACGATCTCGAAGGGGGGTGTCAGCGTCGCGGTGGCGCCAAGCTTACGGTCCATTCGCTTCCCCCCCTGAGCAAGGCCGTACCGATGCTAGCCTGTCTTCCCTGCAAAGCAGCGGCGATCGCGCGGTCCAGCGCTTCCCCGCGCGGTGCCTCGGTTCCCACCCTGGCCAGCATCCGTAGCAGCAGCCGCCTGAGAAGTTCACGCGGCAAATCCGTACGATTCAGCGCCCAAGTCGCCCCTTCCCCACGCACATGCTGCTCCTCCAAGGCACTCACGCTCCAATCCAGCGCCTCTTCGCACTCCGCCAGCGCCGCTGCGCTTCGCACCGCCGACTGCGAGTCGATCCAATCGACCGCAGCAAGGTTTTGGCGAATCACCGCGCGATCAAACCGGGGATCGCTGTTGGAAGGATCGTTCATAAAGGGTAGCTGCCGTAGCCGCGCATAGTCCAACAACTGCGCCCGCCGCACCCCAAGCAAAGGACGCAAGATGTGCCCCTGCCGCGCCCGGATCCCGGCTAACCCATTGACGCCGGCCCCGCGATTCAGCCGCATCAGCATGGTTTCCAACTGATCGTCGGCATGATGCGCGGTGAAGATCCAGTCGATGCCTTGCTCGGCGCGCCATTCCTCCAAAGCTGCATAGCGCTGGCTCCGTGCCCATTGCTGGACATTGCCGGCCAAAGGCTCCGCGGGGTGCAGCACCTCATGTACGATGCCCTGATCGCGGCACCATTCCGCCACCATCGCCGCTTCGTCCGCAGAAGCGCTCCGCAGCCCATGATCGACCGTTGCCGCCTTCACCCGCCCTGGAAAGACACGAGCGGCGAGGTCCAGCAAAGCCATGCTGTCCGGACCACCGGACACCGCGACACCGAAACGCAGCGCATCACCCTCGCCCGCCAGCGCCTGAACGCTCTGCGCCAGCAGGGTCTCCAGACCAGCCTCAACCGATGGCGGCCGGGCCATGCCGCCCTAGCTGCACTTCGCCTTGGCGCGGCCCTTGTCCATCATGCCCCGCTGGCTGGCCGACAAGCTCGCGCCATAGACCTGCTCCAGCTCTGCATAGACCTTGCACGCATCGGCGGGCTTCTTCAGTTGGATCAGCGCTTCGCCGAGCCAGGCAAGGCTGTCGGCCGCGCGGTCGCCTTTGGGCCGCTTCTGATAATTTTCATAGAAGGTGACCGACGCGAGCGCAGGCTTGCCGTCGTCGAGATAGGCGCGGCCAAGTAGGTTCGCGGCGCGGCTTGCAACCGAGGCGGTCCCATATTTGTCAACGGTCGCCTTTAACTGGCTCTGCGCTTCAGGATAGAATTTGGCGTCCCAAAGCCGGTAGCCATAGCTGTAGGCATCAGCGGCCGCATCGCCGGTGGATGGGCGCTCGACCGCCGCGACCGCCGCTTTACGTGCCTCGCTAGCCGCGCCATTGGTGCCGGGGGTAGGCTTTGGAGGAGTAGCAGCCGGATCGGCGGCTGGCGCGCTTGGCCGCACAGGAGGCGGAGCAACGACCTCAGCGCGGCTCTGCTGTTCGGCCTTATATTTGTTGAACGCTTCTTCCAGCTGCCGGATCTTGAAGCTGTTTTCCTCGACCTGTCCGGTCATGGAGGCAAGCTGCGATTCCAGCGCTCCGACGCGTGCGGTCAAGTCGGCAATAGGGGAGGAGGACGGCGTGCCTGGCGGCGGGGCGGACGTCGCTGGGCGATTGATCTCCGCTTCCAGGGGCGCGCCTGCCGGGAACACCTTGCGCTGCACCGCGCGCATTTCCTTTTCCAGCCGGTCCACGCGCACGTCCAGCGCTACATTCTGCGCCGCAGCAGACGGCGCGAGCGCAACCAGCCCCGGCGCCCCCAGCAACAGGGCGGTCGTCGCAAATAAGGCGTAACGCATGATGATCCCCGACTTGAACATTTCCCCGGACAATGCGGCCACACATGACCGCACCTCTTCTCTTTAACCATAAGGCGATAATCGCCGCCGTAAAGCGCGACGTGCGGCGGCTCAAGGCCGTGCGGGATGCCACACTTACTCTGTGGCGGGCGGCGACCCCGGTGCAGGCGCGGCGGCAGGGACGGCAGGGGCAACGCTTCCGGTCACCGGCTGCGCGGGATGCGTTTGCGCCGCCGACGGCGTGGTCGGCGACACAGCGGCGGGCGCTGCGCGAGCCAATAGCGCCGCTGCGGAGACGGGCACATCGGAAATCGTGCGATCGGGCGCGCCCAGCGGGGCGACCGGCTTGCCGCCGACCGAGACAGTCAGTGCTTGCGGCCGTCCGGTCAGGATCATCGGGTTGCGCGCGTTCGCAGGCAGGGTGAAGCTCTCACCCTTTTTCATGAGGCCGTCTTTCAGACGCTCGCCCGCCTCATCATAGATGCGCAGCCAGACATCGTCATTAGCGGTAAACACCACCGTCTGCACCACCGGCGCAGCAGCACGAACACCTGCGGCGGGCTTGGGCGCAGCGGCAGGCTTGGCCTGGTGGGCGGCGATTTCCTGCCCGGTGGGCGGCGTCAAAAATTGCGTGCGCCAGATTGTGAAGCCCGCCACCAGGATGATGACGATCGCCGCCGCCGTCCAGGCCAGCACGCGCGAAGGCACCCGCGCCGGATCGGCTGGCTCAAAGCTTTCGTAGCGATTGGCGCCCAGTTGCGATCCATGCACGGCGTTACGAACGTCGGCTGCAATCTCAACCTCGTCCAGACCGACCGCCCGCGCATAGGCACGCGCAAAGCCCACCGCATAGGGAATGCCCGGCAAGGCGGAATAATCGTCACGCTCTATCGCTTCCAGTTGACGCTGTGCGATGCGGGTGCGGGTCGCCACATCCTGCATCGACAGGCCCTGCGCCTCACGCCCGGCGCGCAGTTTCGCGCCGGGGGTGCTGGACTGCACATCCGGCACTGCTGCGCCGGTTTCCAGTTCGGGTTGTTCTGCCATGCTGCTCCGCGATCTTATAAGCCGGTCTTGTCTCATTCCGGCACAGGGATTGTCAACGCCGCCGCGGCGGCTCGCTCCCCATTTCCCCGTTCAATTCAGTTCGATGGCCCGCTCATTGGCCCAACCCGTCAGCGCGCCCCGCACATCGACGACGCCATCGTCGAGTAGCCCCCGCATCAATGCCTGCAATTCGGCTGCGTCGATGGCGCGGATCATCGCCTTGACGGGTCCAACGGACGCGGGCGTGATCGACAACCGCCGCACGCCCAGGCCCACCAGCGCCATCGCCTCCAGCGTCCGTCCGCCCATTTCGCCGCACACGCCGACCGGCACTTGATAGGCCTCGCAAGTCCGCACCACCCGATCGAGGAAGCGCAATATCGCGATGCTCAGCCAATCATAGCGCTCCGCCAGTCTCGGATGCGCCCGGTCGGCGGCAAAAAGGAACTGCGTCAGGTCATTGGTGCCGATCGACAGAAAATCCAGTTTCGGCAGCAGGATATCCAACACCTCGGCCAGTGCAGGCACCTCCAGCATCGCGCCATAACGGACCCCCGAGGGGACCTTCTTGCGCTGGGACAGCAGCCATTCGCGCTGATGCTCGACCAGTGCGCGCGCCTGCTCATATTCCCAGGGTTCCGACACCATCGGAAACATGATGTTGAGTATCTTGCCCGCCGAAGCTTCCAGCAGTGCCCGCGCCTGCGCCTTCATCAGGCCATCGCGATCCAGAGCCAGGCGCAACGCACGCCAACCCATCGCCGGATTATCCTCCAGCTCATCATCGTCACGCTGCATATAGGGCAGGGCCTTGTCGCCGCCGATGTCGACGGTGCGGAAGATGACCGGCCGATCCCCCGCCGCGTCCAGCACATCCTTGTAAAGCCGCTGCTGCTTCTCCCGCTGCGGCAGGGTGGCGGAAACGAGGAACTGGAACTCGGTGCGAAACAGCCCGATACCATCCGCACCCACCAGGTCGAGCGCCTGCGCATCTTCCCGCAAACCCGCATTGACCATCAACTCGATGCGCTGCCCGTCGGCCGTCACCGAAGGCAGGTCGCGCATCGCGGCAAATTCCGCGCGGCGCTTTTGCGTCACATGCAGCTTGTTCTCGAACGCCTCGTCCATGTCGGGCGTCGGGCGGATAAGCAGAGTATTGGATGTCACGTCCATCAGGATGAGGTCGCCCTCATTCACCTGATGGCGGATTTCGCGCACGCGGCCCAGCACAGGCACGCCCATGGCGCGCGCGACGATGGTGACATGGGCCGTCAGCGACCCTTCCTCCAGGATCACGCCCTTCAGCCGCCGGCGATCATATTCCAGCAGTTCGGCAGGCCCCAGGTTGCGAGCGATCAGGATCGCGTCCTGCCGCAGCCCAAGCTGCGCCGCCGTGCCAAGCTGGCCCGACACGATGCGCAGCAGCCGGTTCGCCAGATCCTCCAGATCGTGCATCCGATCCTGCAACAGAGCATCGTCGATCTGCCGCATCCGCATCCGCGTGCGCTGCTGCACCCGCTCGATCGCGGCTTCTGCGGTCAGGCCGCTGTCGATCGCCTCGTTGATGCGCCGGATCCAGCCTTCGTCATAGGCGAACATCTTGTAGGTTTCGAGAACCTCCTGATGCTCGCCCTCGGTGCCGAACTCGGCCGTGCCGGTCATGCGGTCGATCTGCTCGCGCATCTTGGTGAAGGCGGAAATGACGCGCTGCCGTTCGGCCTCCGTATCCTCCGCGACCGTATGTTCGACATGGACGCGCGGCTGATGGAAGACGGCATGGCCACGCGCCATGCCCATCACCAGCTGCAGGCCGCCCAGCATGATCGTGCCGGTATCCTGCACGCGTGAATCCGCCGGGCCATCGTCGGCCAGCTCGGCATTGGCGATCAGTTCAGACAGGACCATGGCCACCGTCTGCAACGCCTCAATCTCGACCTCTTCATAGCGGCGCGGCTCCACATGCTGCACGCACAAGACGCCGATCGCCCGCTCGCGCCGTACGATCGGCACGCCCGCAAAACTGTGGAACAGTTCCTCGCCCGTTTCCGGCCGATAGCTATAATCAGGATGCGCCGCCGCCTCGTCCAGGTTCAGCGTCTCCACATTGGTGGCGATCAGGCCGACAAGCCCCTCTCCCATCGCCAT
Source organism: Sphingobium sp. EP60837 (assembly GCF_001658005.1). NCBI lineage: Bacteria > Pseudomonadati > Pseudomonadota > Alphaproteobacteria > Sphingomonadales > Sphingobiaceae > Sphingobium > Sphingobium sp. EP60837. The sequence continues at coordinate 868,221 of NZ_CP015986.1, forward strand.
GCGGGTGACATGCACGGCTTCCTGCTTCAGGCCGCGGGTCGCGAACAGTTCCAGCACGCCCTCGCGCACCAGATAGATGGAGCATACTTCGCTGGAGAGCGCCTGGCCGATAATATCGACCACCTTGTTCAGCTTCGCCTGCGCGCTCGTTCGCGCGGCCATCACCTCCTGCAAACTGGTCAGGATTTGGCGGGCGGCGGCGGCGGGCGTCGTGGACATATACCAGCGCTAACAGATCGCAGGGCTCCTTTCCAAGGGGAAGTCAGGGTTAATCAGAGCCGAAATCCATCAAAATGATCAAAAAACGCCAGGACACATTGTGGAAATGGAGCGGCGCTTCGTCTCCCCCATCGGAAATACATGCGGTTGGATGAAACAAGGGGACAGACGAAATGACCTTGATGTTGGAAAAGGACGCTCGCGAAGACCTGCTCGATCGCGGATATTCGCGCCGTAACCTCGGCAAGATCGCCGCCCTGCTGGGCGCAGGCGCCGCTGTGAATTCGATGCTGCTTCAGCCCGCCTTCGCGCAGCAGCAGGCGGCGCGCGGGATCAAGGGCGCGGTTCGGATCGGATCGAACGAATGTTGGGCAGGCCCCTTCCCCTCGGGCGTGGAAGCCGCCGCGCATGCCGCCTCCTTCGGCAACTGGTATGATCCCGACAATTATAAGGGCGACCTCATCTCTACCGTCGCCAAGGTCGAAGGTATTCCGGACTCGCACGTCATGCTGTGGCCAGGGTCCGGCGGCCCGCTGGTCAGCATCGTCGCGGCCTATTGCTCGCCGACCAAGGGACTGGTCACGGCCGACCCAACCTTCGAATCCGCTTGGCGTACTGCCGATTACATGAAAGCGCCAATCGCCAAGGCCGCCCAGCCCGTCGGCAAGGGCAGCGACGTCAAGGCGATGCTCGCCGCCAATCCCAATGCGGGCCTCTATTATGTCTGCACGCCCAACAATCCGACCGGCACGATCACGCCGCTATCCGACATCAAATGGCTGCTCGACAACAAGCCGGCCGATGCGATGCTGCTGGTCGATGAAGCCTACATCCACTTCTCCGAAGCGCCCAGCGCCGTCAGCCTGATGGCCGGGCGCAAGGACATCATCGTCATGCGCACCTTCTCGAAGCTGTTCGGCATGGCGGGCATGCGCCTCGGCCTCACCTTCGCCGATCCTGAGGTGCAGAAGCGTATCATGCTGTTCGGCCCCAGCGCGGGCGGCCTGTCGATCACGGCCATGGCCTGCGGCAATGCCGTCTATACCGAGGCGGGACTCATCAAGGCACGCCGTGACGAATGCGCCGCCAACCGGGCCGAAACCATCGCCTGGCTCACCAAGAAGGGCATCCCCGTTCAGCCTGGTAGCCAAGCCAATATGTTCATGATGGACTGGAAAAAGCCCGCCAAGGACATGCAGACCGCTCTGCTCGGCACCCCGGAAAAGGTTCAGATCGGCCGCGCCTGGCCCATCTGGCCGACCGTATCGCGCGTCACGGTCGGCTCGTCCGACGACATGGCCAAGTTCCGCGCAGCCGTGGAGAAGGTCATCAAGGCATAAGCCAACAAATCCTCCCCATCGCCGGATGGGGAGGATTACCCTCCTTCAAGCCGTAGCCGCTGAAGTCTCGCACAATTCCTTGAACTGCGCCGCCATCTGATCCCAGCCCGGATGAAACCCCATCTCCTCATGGCGCTTCATCCCCTCGGCATCCCAATGCCGGGCCGTCGCGGTAAAGCGCGTGCCCTCCCCCTCATCGGCGAAGCTCCACAGATGAGTCATGAACGGCGTCTGCGGCACCCAGCCAGCGGCATAGGCATCGGTCGAAACCACCCGCTCGCCCGGCACCACCTCCAGGATGATGCCTTCCATCGGCCCGGTATCTTCGCCATCGGGACCAAACATGCGCACAGCACTACGGCCACCGGGGCGCAAATCCTCTTCAATGACTTCCGCGCGCCAGGGCTTTGGGCAGAACCACTGGTCCTTCAGGTCCGTCCAGACCTTCCACGCAATCTCGCGCGGGGCGTCGATGTGACAACTGACCGACAGCTCAAACTCTGCGCCGCTCATCGCGTTTCTCCCTTAAAGGCCGCCTTCATCCTGGCGGTATCCAGCTTCTGCATGGTCATCATCTCCGCCATCATCCGCTGGATGCCGGGTCCATCGCCGGTCTTGTAAAGGTCCATGATGTCCTGCGTCACCAATTGCCAGGACAGGCCATATTTATCCTTCAGCCAGCCGCACGGCCCCGGCGAACCGCCCTCGGCGGTAAGGGCGTCGAAATAGCGATCGATCTCCGCCTGATCCTTGCAGGCGACGGAGAGCGAAACCGCCTCGGTAAAGCGGAATTCCGGCCCACCGTTCAACGCCTGATAGCTGTCGCCGAACAGGGTGAATTCGACCATCAGCACATCACCGCCTTTAAAGGGGGCCGGAACAGGCGGGTTCTCCGGATAACGGCTGATGAAATCCACCGATCCGCCAAAGACCGATACATAGAAGCGCGCAGCTTCCTCGGCCTGCCCATTATACCACAGGCAGGGTGAAATCCTGGACATGAGGCCTTCTCCTACGTTCAGCCGTTGCGCATGCCGACCAGCGCGAACATCGCGCCTTGCGGATCGCTACCCTGAATGATCCAGGCGCCGCCTGGCACTTCCATCGGCCCGTTCAGCACGGTGCCGCCGCCCGCCTTCACTCTCTCGACCGCCTCATCGATGTCAGGCACGACGAAGTAGAAAAGCCACAGCGGCATGGGCATTTCCGTGGGCCGCGCCATCATGCCGCCCGCCATCTCGTTGAACTCGGTCGCGCCGGACATGGAGAAAAGCTGATAGCTGCCCATCGGCCCCATATCCATCGCCTCGCCCTTCCCCCAGCCGAACTGCGACGTGTAGAAGGCGAGGTCCTTGTCGAAGTCGCCGCTATACAATTCGTGCCAGCCCACATGGCCATTCGCCATGGGCGGGGCAGCCTGCATCTCGCCTGGGCCTTCGCCCTTCAGCAGCATGAAGATCGCGCCGCCCGGATCGCCCATCACCGCAAAGCGCCCCACGCCAGGAATATCTTCCGGCGCGCGCTTCACGCTGCCTCCGGCCTCGGTCAGCCGTTTGGCATCGGCATCCACATCGGCCGAACCGATATAGCCGCCCCACCAGGGCCGCATGCCATGATCCTTGAGCGGAGCCGGGATCGCCATGATGCCGCCCATCTCTCCCGCGCTGGCGGAAATCACATGATAGGTGTCGCCCTGCAGATCCTCGCCAAATGGCTCCGTGGTCCAGCCGACAACGTCGCTATAAAAGCGGATCGCGCCCTCCGGGTCGCTGGTCATCAGTTCATACCAAAAGAATTTGCCGTTCAGATCGGTCATCGTCCGTCTCCTGTCAGGCCCGCTCGTCGAGCAACACCTCAAAGCCGCCGTAGATAAGCCGCGCGCCGGAAAAGGGCATGTCCTCGCCCTCCTTGGGCTGCATACGAGGATCTTTCATGACCTTCTCCGCGCCTGCATCGCGCGTTTCCTTGTCAGGCCATTCTACCCAGGAGAAGACGACATCCTCATCGTCCTCCGCGATGACGGCGGTGCGGAAGTCGTTGACCTTGCCGGGCTTGATGTCGTTCGCCCAGCATTCGACGACCCTCAGCGCGCCATGTTCAAGGAAGATAGGGGCGGCATAGGCCGCGACCTCCTTGTATCTCTGCTTGTTGCCCTTGGGCACGGGGATTACGAAACCGTCCATATAGGCCATCGTCTCTCTCCTCTTGGACCAGATCTAATCGTGCCAGAGTCAGGCGGCCGCCTCCTCGTGCGCCGCCATGGCCGCATCCATGTCCATCCATGACACTTCCCAAATATGGCCATCCAGATCGGCGAAGCTGCGGCCGTACATGAAGCCATAATCCTGTCGCGGATTGGGCTCGGTTCCACCTGCGGCCAACGCCTTTTCCGCGGTGGCATCCACGTCCCCCCGGCTTACCTCGCTTAGCGCCAGCAGGACCTGCGCGGTTTCATGCGCATCGGGAATCTTGCGCGGCGTGAAGCTCGCGAAACGCTCATGCGTCATGATCATCACATGAATCGTGTCGGAAAAACTGACCATCTGCGTACTGTCATCCGCAAACTCATTATTCCTGACCGCGCCCACCGCTTCATAGAAGCCGATCGACGCAGCCAAATCCTTCACCGGCAGATTGATGAAAATCATCTTCGGAGCGTCTGGCATCACATATCTCCTTAGGATTTTGGGCGGGCAGCGCTTCGAACAAAGGTGGCGGAGCGACTCACCGGCTTGATCTTTCTGCACCTCTAACTTATCTTATGCAACATCAAAGTTAGAAAATATAACCAAGGACTCGGGACGTGAAGAAGCGGGCATATCAGGACGGCTGCGCCGTCGCCCATGCGCTGGACCTGATCGGCGATCGGTGGGCGATGCCCATCATGCGGGAATTGATGCTGGGGCCCAAGCGCTTCACTGATTTGCGCGCCAGCCTGCCCGGAATCAGCGCCAATGTGCTAACGCAGAGACTGGAGGAGTTGGAGGCCGCCAGCGTCCTCGTCCGCCGCCGCCTGCCGCCGCCCGCGGCCAGCCAAATCTACGAGCTGACCGACTGGGGCCGCGAGTCGGAAATACTGTTCCAAGTCCTTGGCCGCTGGGCCTGCCGCTCACCCACGATGCAGCCGGGCATGCCCATGAGCAACGTGTCGGTCGTCCTCTCGATGCGCACCATGATCGATCGCGGCCGCATTGGCGATCTCGACGCCACCATCGGTTTCCGCTTCGGCGAAGAGGAGTTCCGCGCGTTCCTGAAGGATGGCGACTTCACCATCGACCGGGGCCCCGCCGAAGGGGCGGACGCGATCATAAGCGGCGACCAGAACGCCTTGGTAGCGGTGGTCTATGGCGGCCAACAATTTGACGACATGGGTTCCGCTCTACAGGTCGAAGGCGACTGCGCCCTAGCCGAACGCTTTGTGAGCCTCTTCCCCCTGCCCCCCAAGGCCCCATCAACCTACGTTGCCACCTAACGCACCCGCCTCCCCTCGGGCTGAGCCTGTCGCAGCGCCTTTTCTTCGAACGGTTGAGCGGCCCCATTTGGCGGCCGTTTGCCCCCCAAACGCGCTACTTCGCCGGCTTCGTCAGCGGAAATGTCGGCACAATCACACGGGTCGTCGGCGGCACCAGCGGCGCGCCGCTCCCCTCTTGCGGCCTTGGAATCGATGCAACGCTGGGCGGCGGCACAAACCCTGCGCCTAGTTCCTTGGGCGGCGTGGGCGGAGGCGGCAGCGGCGTCGGAGACACCACTACGGTCACCGTCCCGCCAAAGCGCGACTGCCATTCGGCCAACCGCCGCAGATAATCGGCATAGGCTTCGTAAAATTCCTGGAACGGCTTCTCCAGGGCAGTCAGCGCCTCGGGCGCATAGGCCAGCAACTGATTGGACGGCATCGCCAGGATCTTCGCGCCCACTTCGATCGCGACGGGGCAGAAGCTCTTCGTCACCGGCGGCAGCGAGAAGAAATTATAGACGACCGTATTCAGCAGCTCCCGCGATTGCAGCCCGCCGCTGCCATAAGCCGCCGTATAGTTGCGGTCCACGGCCGCATTGGCCTCCCGCAGCACCGCCTGATGCACATGCAATATCTGATTATATTGCAGTCGCGCCGGTTCGTTCACGCCATGACAGGAAAGCGCCGCCACGTTCAGCGCCATCCGCACATGCCAGAGTGCCGTGTTAGCCGTCACGCCGCGATTGGGGGTCAGATATGAGCCGCTAGCATCGACATCAGGAATGCTCATGCCTTCTACCGCGCCCATGGGCGGTAAGGGCTTGATCGTCCGCACAAGCGGCGGCGGCGGCGTGGGTGGAGCCTTTTTAGGTGTCGAACAACCAGCGACCAGCGCCAATGTGGTCAAGCAAGCAAGCTGCCATGAACGGCGATAAGCGGCACGCGACAGCAACTTCAAGTCCCTCTGCGATGAGTATCGGTCAGGAAAACTCATGGCAAAGGCCAGCGTTCCTGGCGATGGATGCGGGACTCAGTTCAGCGGGAAAGGGATTCCGCTCGTCCCATTGAGCAAAGCGTGCGCGGAGCGATCAGGCCACCCGCCGTTCCAACGCCACAGCGGCCTCGTCCATCAACTGCGCGATGATCTCGCTGACTGGCTCTTCCTTGGTGACCATGCCGACCGACTGACCCGCCATGAGCGATCCGCCCTCGATGTCGCCGTCGATCACTGCCCGTCGCAGCGCCCCCGCCCAATAATGTTCGATCTGCAACTGCGCCTCACTCATATCCACCGCGCCACTGTCGAGCAGGTTGGCGACCTCACGCTGCTTGGCGGTGAAGGCTTCGGTGCCCGTATTCTTCAGTGCGCGAACCGGAATGACGGGCAGGCGCGGATCGATCTGCACGCTGGCGATGGCATCACGGGCAGAGGCTCGGAAGAAGGCCTTCTTGAAATTGGGATGCGCGATGCTCTCTGCCGCGCAGGCAAAGCGGGTGCCGAGCTGAACCCCGGCCGCGCCCATTTCCAGATAGGCCGCGATCGCCTCGCCCCGGCCGATGCCGCCCGCGACGAATACCGGCACTTGGCTCGCCATTTCGGGCAGGATTTCCTGCGCCAGAACGCTGGTCGCAACCGGGCCGATATGGCCGCCCGCTTCCATCCCCTCGACCACCAGAGCATCTACGCCGGAGCGAACCAGCTTCTTCGCCAGGCTCAGCGCCGGGGCGAAGCAGATGAGCTTCGCGCCATTGGCCTTGATCGCCTCAATGCTGCCCTTGGGGGGCAGGCCACCGGCCAGCACGACATGCCCCACACCATGCCGTGCGCACACATCAATCAGCTCAAACAGCTGCGGATGCATGGTGATGAGGTTCACGCCAAAAGGCTTGTCCGTCAGCGCATTGGTCGCCGCAATTTCCTTGTCGAGCAACTCGGGCGTCATCGCGCCGCAGGCGATCACCCCGAACCCGCCCGCATTGGAGATGGCCGCGACCAGGTTGCGCTCCGACACCCAACTCATCGCCCCGCACATGATCGCGACCTCGCAGCCGAGAAATTCGGCGCCGCGGGCCATCAGGGAAGCGAGTTTGGCGTTGGTCATAATCATGTCCCTAGAATCACAAAGCCCCTCCCCTTCAGGGGAGGGGTTGGGGTGGGGCATCGCCCCAACCGCTATTCTGTGGGGACAAGCCCCACCCCTGGTCCCTCCCCTGAAGAGGAGGGAAGAAAAGGTCAAGCGACCGGCGCGTCCAGCCCATAGGCTGTGTGCAGCACGCGCACCGCCAGTTCGGTCTCGTCCTCGTCGATCAGCACGCTGACCTTGATCTCGCTCGTCGAGATGGCGAGGATATTGATGCCGCGATCCGCCAGCGACTGGAACATGGTCGAAGCAACGCCCGCATGGCTCTTCATGCCGACGCCGACGACGCTGATCTTCGCGACCTTCGTGTCGGGGATCACGCGGTTGAAGCCGATCGCTTCCTTCTGGCTTTCCAGCACGTCCAGCGCGCGGGCCAGGTCAGCGCCCGGCACGGTGAAGGTCACGTCCGTCTCGCCTTTGTCGCGGCCGACATTCTGGATGATCATGTCGACGTTGATCGCCGCATCGGCCAGCGGACCGAAGATGTGCGCCACCGCGCCCGGACGGTCCGGCACGCGGGTCAGGGTGATCTTCGCCTCATTCTTGTCATGGGCGATGCCGGTGATGAGCTGACGTTCCATCTTGTCTTCCTTGAGCTTGGCTTCCAGTTCCTCTTCGCTGACGATCAGCGTGCCGGGGAGGTCCTGCTGGGTGGGATCATCGAAGGAGGAAAGCACCTGCACGACCACGCCTTCCTTCATGGCGAGGCCGACCGAGCGGGTCTGGAGCACCTTGGCCCCGACCGAAGCCAGTTCCAGCATTTCCTCATAGGTGACGAGGTCGAGCTTGCGCGCCCGCGCCACAATGCGGGGATCGGTCGTATAGACCCCATCGACGTCGGTATAGATGTCGCAGCGATCGGCCTTGAGCGCCGCCGCCACCGCGACCGCCGAAGTGTCAGACCCCCCCCGACCCAAGGTCGAGATGCGGCCATCCTCCATCATGCCCTGGAAACCGGGAATCACCGCCACGGTGCCACCGCGCATCGACGACAGCAGGTCGATCGTGTGGATTTCCCCGATGCGCGCCTTGCTGTGCGCTTCGTTAGTGCGGATCGGAAGCTGCCAGCCGAGCCAGCTGCGCGCGTCCACACCCATGGCCTTGAGCGTCATGGCAAGCAGGCCGCTCGTCACCTGCTCGCCGGATGCGACGACCACATCATATTCGGCCGGATCGTACAGCGGCGAGGCTTCCTTGCAGAAGCCCACGAGCCGGTCGGTCTCGCCCGCCATGGCGGACACGACGACGGCGACCTCATGGCCCTGTTCCACGACATGTTTGACGCGCGCGGCCACGTTGCGAATTCGCTCCATCCCCGCCATGGAGGTGCCGCCGAATTTCATCACGATGCGCGCCATTTGCCTGTCGAACCTGCCTGCTGATCTGGAAAAAGCTCTGCCCTCGGGGGCAAAAACGGCGCCGCTATAGCAGCAGCGGCGAATATGGCAAGCAAAGGGAACTCGGCCCCGCCGTCGCTCATTCCTTTCCGACGAAGGAATGGAGGACGCCATGGACGGAAGCATCTGGGCGCTGGTGACGATCGGTGGACCGATCCTGCTCGGCATCGTGCTTATCTATGTGATGATGAGCAACAGGCGGCACAGGACGCCGGAGGAACTAGCGCGCACTGAAGCCGCGACACGCGAATTGCACCGCCAACTCGACGCGGAAGACAAATATCTCGATGGCGAAGGACCGCCGCCGCGCAACAAGTAAATGTCCGTGGCGCGGCGACGCGGAGATTGTTAGTCAGCCCCATGGCAAACACAACTTCCAGCACGATCGACCCACGCGAAGCGGCGCATTTCGGCGCCATGGCCGCGGACTGGTGGGACCCCAATGGCAGCAGCGCCATGCTGCACAAGCTGAACCCCGTTCGCCTGCGCTACGTCCGCGATGCAATCGACCGTCACTGGCTGGCCGACGAAAGCAGCTTTCGGCCACTTGAAGGAAAGCGCGCGCTCGACGTGGGATGCGGCGCCGGTCTGCTGACCGAACCCTTGGCGCGGCTAGGGGCCACGGCGACAGGATTGGACGCGGCAGAAGAAAATATAGCCGTCGCCCGCACCCACGCCGCAGGCCAGGGCTTGTTGATCGATTATCAGGCGACCCCGGTCGAACATATCGATGCAAGCGGCTTCGATCTGATCACCTCTATGGAGGTGGTCGAACATGTCACCGATCCGGCACAGTTCATAAAGGCGCTCGCGGCCAAGCTCGCGCCCGGCGGCTTGCTGATCATGTCCACGCCCAACCGCACGCCATTGTCGCGCCTCGCGATGATCGGCATCGGGGAAAGCATCGGCGGCATTCCAAAGGGAACGCATGATTGGGGCAAATTCCTGACCCCCGAGGAGCTTTCGCGCATGGTCACCGATGCTGGACTGGAGGTCACGGACGTTACGGGTCTTTCCTTCGATCCGCGCAAGGGCTTCGTCCTCTCGTCCAACAAGGCGATCAACTATCTCCTGACCGCCCGTCACCCAGCGGGCTAACCGGCGGCCCTGCATCCTGCTCAGCAAAGCCGGTCACCAACCCCTTGCCTCGCGCGCGTCCACCGCTCATCATCCTCCAATAAGCAAGGAGAGGCATGATCGATGGACGATCCCAAAGGCGTGACCATATGCGGCCGAACCGTGCCCTTCCCCAAATCCATCAGCCCGCAGGCGCGCGCCTTCCTTGCGTCCTTGGTGGGGCCTGACGGTCTGCCCTTGAACGCCATGCCACAGCCAGCGCCCGATGATCTGGAAGGCTGGGCCAAATCCAAGGAAACGGCTGGCAAGTTCATGACGGACCTCTCGTCCGCCTTGTCGCCTCATCTGCGTTCAAGCGTAGAAAGCATCGAAGTGGCGGGCGTCCGCGTCCATCTGGCGACCCCTGCCGACCCTTTTCCAGACGACCGCGCCTATCTCGACATACATGGCGGCGGGCTCGTCCATGGCGAAGGCGAATTTTGCCGGACAGGCGCGCGCCGCGTCGCCGACCAGCATGGCGTTTCCTGCTATGCCGTGGATTACCGCATGCCGCCCGAACATCCCTATCCCGCACCGCTGGACGACTGCGTCGCGGTCTATCGGGAGCTTCTCAACCAATATGCGCCGGAGAATATCATCATCGGCGGCGCTTCGGCGGGCGGCAATCTGGCTGCCGCGGCGGTGCTGCGCGCTCGCGACGAGGGCTTACCCCTACCCGCCGCCGTGATACTGCTGACACCAGAACTGGACCTCACCGAAACCGGCGACAGTTTCGAAACCAATCAGTTGGTGGACGTCATGCTGCCCAGGCCGCTGATGAACGCCAATCTCCTTTACGCCGCCGGGCACGACTTGGCCGACCCCTATCTCTCACCTTTGTTCGGCGACTTTTCAGCAGGCTTCCCACCCACCTTTCTCCAGGCGGGAACGCGCGACCTGTTCTTGTCCAATGCGGTCAGGATGCACCGCGCACTCCTGCGCGCGGGCATGCCAGTCGAACTGCACATCTTCGAAGGCATGCCCCATGGTGGCTTCGGCGGCAGCACAGTGGAAGACCTCGAATTGTCGTGCGAGCTACAACGCTTCGTACGGGCTCATTGGGGAGCAACACCTCAAAGTGGCTGAACCTGTGACGCAACCCGTCAGGAGATGACCGCCTCGGCTCTCGCCACCAGCGCCTTGGCTTCCTCGACATGCATGCTCTCGATCATGCGTCCTTCAAAGCGCTCCGCCCCGCCGGTCGCCGCTTCGATCAGCCGCCGCGCATCCGCCACCGCCTGCGCATCCGGCCCGAACACCTGGTTCGCGACAGGCACCTGACTCGGGTGGATCAGCGTCTTGCCATCGAAGCCGATCGCATGGCCCGCGGCGCACTCCGCTTCGAAGCCCGCCTCGTCATCCAGCCGGTTGAACACGCCGTCGAACACCGCGATACGTGCCGCACGGGCGCTCAGGATCACGGACTGCAGGGCGAAGGATAACCCTTCCCGTCCGGCCGATGGCGGAATGCCCAGATCCTGCCGCAGGTCATTGGTGCCCATGAACAGGCCGGCAGCCCCCTCTGCCGAAGCGATCGACGCGGCGGCAATCACCCCTGTGGCGCTCTCGATCATGGCGATGACCGGCTTTTGGCAAACGCTGAAGACGTCCTTCACCTGCTTTAGGTTCTCGACCTTGGGCAGCACGACATAATCAGCGCGCGACCGCTTGATCGCGACCATTTCCGGCCCGTGCCAAGGCGTGCCTTCCACATTGATCCGGACCGCGCACAGCCGCCCGCCGAAACCTTCGCCCGCCGCTTCGATCGCATTGGCCCGCGCCTCTTCCTTCCGGTCATCGGGCACGGCATCTTCCAGGTCGAGGATCACCATGTCGCACGGCAAGGTGCGCGCCTTGGTGATCGCCCGCCTGTTCGATGCGGGCAGGAACAGCAGCGATCGGGCGTGGCGCAGCAACATGGCAAATCTCCTGGATCGGCCGATCGGCCTGGTGACGGTTTGACTTTTCCCGTTAACGATTCCGCGTCATAGTCAAGTTTCTTAGGGGGAGAAAATGATGCTGACGACCTTTGCGCTGACGGTGACGTTCCTAGTGCTCTTCTACCTGGCCGTAAGCGTCAAGGTGGTACGCCAGGGCTATCAATATACTATAGAACGCTTCGGCCGCTTTACCGAGGTGGCGCGCCCCGGCCTCAATTTCTACCCCGCCTTTTTCTACGCGGTTGGCCGCAAGATCAACATGATGGAACAGGTCGTCGATATTCCGGGGCAGGAGATCATCACCAAGGACAATGCCATGGTGTCTGTCGATGGCGTGGTGTTCTTCCAAGTGCTGGACGCGGCCAAGGCGGCCTATGAAGTGTCGGAGCTCTATGTCGCCATCATGCAGCTAGCCACCACCAACCTCCGCACGGTCATGGGCTCCATGGACCTAGACGAAACCCTGTCCAAACGCGACGAGATCAACGCCCGCCTCCTGTCGGTCGTGGATCACGCCACCAACGCCTGGGGCATCAAGATCACGCGCGTCGAGTTGAAGGACATCCGCCCGCCTGCCGACATCGTCAACGCCATGGGCCGCCAGATGAAGGCGGAGCGCGAAAAGCGCGCGCTGATCCTCGAATCCGAAGGACTTCGCGCCTCCGAAATCCTGAAGGCGGAAGGTCAGAAGCAAAGCCAGATCCTGGAAGCCGAAGGCCGCCGCGAAGCCGCCTTCCGCGACGCCGAAGCCCGCGAACGCGAAGCCGAGGCCGAAGCCAAGGCGACGCAAATGGTCTCCGACGCCATCGCCAACGGCAATGCGCAAGCCATCAACTATTTCGTCGCCCAGAAATATGTCGAAGCGGTGAGCCAGTTCGCCAACTCGCCCAATGCCAAGACCATCCTCTTCCCCGTAGAAGCGACGCAGCTCATCGGCACGCTGGGCGGCATCGGGGCCCTGGCCAAGGAAGCATTGGGCGACGGCGATACTCCGCCCGCACCCCCCGCCCCACCGCGCCGCAGCCCCTTCGCCCAAGGTCAAGGCTGATGGACTGGCTCGGCATGCTGGACGATCATTGGGGCTGGCTGGTCTTCGCCGCGTTGCTCGGCGTGGCAGAGGTCCTGATGCCCGGCGTGTTCCTGATATGGGTCGCACTGGCTGCGGCGGTGACCGGCCTCATAGCGCTGCTCCTGCCGGTGTCAGTCCCTGTCCAGCTGCTGATCTTCGCCCTGCTCTGCCTCGCCTCCGTCTGGGGCGGCCGACGCTGGTACGCCGCCAATCCGGTCGCGTCGCAGGACCCAATGCTCAACGACCGCACCGCCCGGCTCGTGGGAGAGATCGTCACCGTCGTCGAACCCATCGACAACGGCCGCGGCCGAGTAAAGGTGGGCGACAGCGTCTGGTCCTGCCGCGGCCCAGATGCCCCCGCTGGCACCCGCGTGCGCGTGGTGGGGGCCGATGCGTCGGTACTGAAGGTTGAGTTGGCCTGACACTATTTTCGGGTCACGTAACGCACAGCCTCCCCTCCCGCTATGCCAGCAAAGGCTGGTATCCCCCGAGCGCTCATTCCTATTGATCCCCGCGTCCACTGGGACGACGGGGAATGGGTGGGCAGGAGATTGACGGCTTTTGCGCCGCGTTCCGCCTAATCCAGACATAAGGGAGGCTCAACCTTTCGGCGAGCGCCCATACGCGGCAAAGGTATCCACCTGCGGTTGGTATTCGCCGGACATGATCAGTATTTGGTAGATCGCGGCACGTGGCACATATTCATCGTCGAGCTTCAGCGCCTCTTTTAGAACCGCTAGCGTAGCGTCACTCTTTGCGCCGATATGAGTAAGTGCATTCACCACTTGAAGCTTTACCCGGAGGGAGGCGGTTTCTTCCAGGAGGCGGAGCAAAATGCTTTCTGCTCTTGAGATCGACCCTACATAGCCCATCGCCTCGGCGAGAGCGACGCGGACCTGAGCAGATGGCTCAACCTCAAGTCGGGCTTGCAACGCTCCCATTGCTGGCGAAGCACTCGCGCCCAGCATCGCTAGGGCGTTTGCATTCCAGTAGCGCACCACCTCGTTCCGGTCGTTAAGGCCCGCTACGAAAGCGGAAAGATTGCCAGCGTCGCGCCTGGCCGCCTTCGCGCCCAAAGCCATCAGGGAGCGCAGCGGGTACGCACCGGCCCTCCGGCTCGATGAATAGCCCTCCAGCGGTGAACCTTCCGGTATGAAGCCATTGTCGTTGATGGCCAGCATATGTTGGTCAAGACCAGTCCTCAGTTCCTTAAGTTTTTCACGGCCGCTGGGATGAGCTGCCAAATTGCTCAGTTCGTGTGGATCACTGGAGAGGTCGTAGAGTTCCTCGAACGGGCGCGGCTTGAAGAAGCGCGCCTGTTCCTCGGTCAGCCGGCCCGCCAGATATTCACGCTCCAGAGACTGATAACTTTTCGCTTGCCACTCATAGGCTCCGTGCTGACCCGAGGGGAGGTGAGGAAGATAATTGCGGGTATAGCGCCATCGGCCGTCGGTCACTGAGCGGACAAAATCGTAGCGCTCGTCCATGCGGTTGAGCATGCCAAAGGCATAGCGTGGGAGGGAGGCGCCCTTCACCAGCGGGCGACCTTCCATCTGTGAAGGCACCAAATGCCCCGCAATACGCAGGATCGTCGGCGGCAGGTCCATCAGGGTCACCGGCGCGGTAAGGGCCTGACCGGGACCAGCGGGCGCCAAATGTTGCCATTTGGGCGGATAATAGGCGACCAAAGCCACTCGCAGTCCGGCGTCGGAGCAATATCGTTTCGATTTGGGAAGGCAGCCACCATTGTCTGAATAATAAAAGACGATCGTGTCCTCGCTGAGGCCCGCTGCTTCGAGAGCGGCAAGATGCTTGGCGACTTGGCCGTCCATCTTCTCGATCAGATTATAATAGCTCGCGATATCGAGGCGCACTTCAGGCGTGTCTGGCAGGTGCGGAGGCACCGTAACATCTTGCGGTCTCAGTCGACCTGCCGTAGCCCGGAACATCTGAGATTCATGCGTCGTCATGAAGTTGAAGATGCTGAAGAAGGGCTTTCCCTCCGGCCGGTTCGACCAGTGGGCTTTGCTGCTGTTATCGTCCCAGATAGCCTTCTCGTCTATCTCGCAGTTGTAATCCGTCTTGAAATTGTTCGTGGTGTAGTAGCCCGCCTCTCGCATGAATTCGGGCGTCGTGCGCCACCCCTCGGGCAGCTTCGCTTGAGCGCGCATATGGTTCGCCGGGGCATTTCCTTCCGGCGAAGCCCCGGTGATAAGCGCGTAGCGAGACGGAGCACATACCGGCGCGGTAGAATAGACGTTGCGAAAGAGGACACCTTTGGCTGCAAGTGCATCGATCGCCGGTGTGTGGGCCTGCCGGTCACCATAGGCTCCAATAAAGGGATTATTATCCTCGCTGACCAGCCACAAGATGTTCGGACGAGGCGTGGGCTTGGGGCGAGCGCCGATAGCGGACGCTGCAATGCCGAACGCTGCAGTTGCGGCCATCAGCCCCCTACGCGAAATATCGACCATGTTCACTCCTGCGTCTAGTAGCGGGTCCAGCGTTGCGATGCTTACGCGGATGCAGTCTGGATATGTAGCAGACCGCCTGCTCGACTAGCGATCAATAGGAAGGGCACCAAGGCAATGCAAATTAAAGGACGGAATCGTTCTTTAATATCAGCGTGATTGTCTTCTTTCGGCGATGCACACGGGCCGATAAAGGTCCGTATGTGGTCGCTAATAGACGCCTCCAAACAAAAAGGGCCAGCGTCGCCGCCAGCCCTTTCGTTCTTCCCATTATCAGCAGCGATCAGCCGACAAACGCCCGCTCGATCACGAAAGCGCCCGGCGCGGCGTTAGAGCCTTCCACAAAGCCTTCGCCCTCGAAATAGGCGGCGAACTGCTTGATCATCTCCATGCTGCCGCACATCATGATGCGGTCAGTCTCGGGATTGAACTTCTTGTCGCCCGAAATGCCTTCGAACAGCGCACCGTTTTCGACCAGCTTGTCGATCCGCACATTGTTGCGGAACGCTTCGCGGGTGACAGTCGGTACGTAATGGAACTGGTTGGCCGCCTGTTCGGACACCAGCGGGTCTCCCGCCAGCTTGCCTTCCAGTTCGTCATGAAATGCAAGATCGCTGACCCGGCGAACCGAATGGACGACCACTACTTCCTCATAAAAGTCATAGACGTCCGGATCACGCGCCAGGCTGAGGAAGGGCGCAAGGCCCGTGCCCGTGGACAGCATGAACAGCCGCTTGCCCGGCAGCAGTGCGTCGGTGACGAGCGTGCCGGTCGGCTTGCGGCCGAGATAGAGTTGGTCGCCGGGCTGGATCAGCTGCAGCTTGGAGGTCAGCGGACCGTCCTGCACCTTGATCGACAGGAACTCCAGTTCCTCGTCCCAGGCGGGGCTGGCCACCGAATAGGCGCGCAACAGCGGCTTGCCATTGTCGCCCTGCAAGCCGATCATGACGAACTCGCCCGAACGGAAGCGGAAGCTTGCCGGGCGGCTGATGCGGAAGCTGAACAGATGTTCGTTCCAGTGCCGCACCGACAGCACGGTTTCCACGCTCAGGGCGCCGGTCGGTTCCAGCACCGGCTTTTCGATCGTCACGTCGCTCAAAACCTTCGTCTCCTGCCAAATCCAATCCGCCAACGTCCCGGCTGAGACGCTAGTTGCGTGGCTTTCGCAATAAGTGATGGAGCGCGAAATGCCTTTTCACCCCGCCAAAGGCAAGGTGAAAAAACTTGTCCCCTCGATAGCTGATGATCATGGCCTGCCCGCACAGGGCAGAAGTTCAGCCGAACAGTCCCTTG
Organism: Sphingobium sp. EP60837; assembly: GCF_001658005.1. Lineage (NCBI taxonomy): Bacteria > Pseudomonadati > Pseudomonadota > Alphaproteobacteria > Sphingomonadales > Sphingobiaceae > Sphingobium > Sphingobium sp. EP60837. The sequence goes on from NZ_CP015986.1 coordinate 884,661, forward strand.
GCGAGGCGGCTGAGTTCACCGAACGGATTGCCGTCGCCATCGCGGTCAAACAGCCCGCCGATCTTGCTCATCACCGCTTCCGGCCCGCCAAACTGCGCGAACAATTCCTGCAGCTTGTCCGCCGACACGCCATGTTCTGCAGCCGTGGTCGCCAGAGCCGCCACATCCGTCTCGCCGGACGCGATCTTGCCGCCGATCTCCGACAGGAGCGCCTGCATCTGCTCGGCCGACACGCCAAGCTTGGCGGCAACCGCCTCCAGCCCGCCCACAGAATTCAGAAGTTGGTCTAACATGGCCGTGATCCTATCGTACTTTGCGCCAGAATAGCATCGCGCGGCCGCCGCCGAAAGCAAAAGAGCCGACGGGTGCGCCCCGCCGACTCCTGCATTATTTTGAAGTCGCTTGGCTCGTCAGGCTGCGGTCAGGGCCGCCTGGCGCACCGACGCATCGACATGCTCTTCAAACTGGGCGAAATTATCGACAAACTGCTTCACTAGCTTGGCTGCGGTTTCGTCGTAAGCCGCCTTGTCGGCCCAGGTCGCACGCGGGTCGAGGATCGTCGTATCAACGCCCGGAACCGCCACCGGAACCTGGAAGCCGAAGTTCGGATCGGTCCGGAATTCGGCATTGTTCAGGCTGCCGTCCAAAGCCGCATTAAGCAGCGCGCGTGTGACCTTGATCGGCATGCGCTTGCCAACGCCATATTTGCCGCCAGTCCAGCCGGTATTGACCAGCCAGCAGGTGACCCCGCCCTTATTGATGCGTTCCTTCAGCAAATTGCCATAAACCGACGGATGACGCGGCATGAACGGCGCGCCAAAGCAGGTGGAGAAGGTCGCGGTCGGCTCGGTCACGCCGATCTCGGTGCCCGCGACGCGCGCGGTATAGCCGGACAGGAAGTGATACATCGCCTGATCCGGCGTCAGCCGCGAAATCGGGGGCAACACGCCATAAGCGTCCGCGGTCAGGAAGATGATGTTCTTCGGCACCGGACCCAGATTCTTTTCCGACGCGTTCGGGATGAAGTCGATCGGATAAGAGCCACGGCTGTTTTCAGCGAGGCTGTTGTCGTCCAAGTCGATCTCGCGCGTGTCCTCGTCGATAACGACGTTTTCCAGAACCGTGCCGAACCGCTTGGTCGTCGCGAAGATCTCGGGCTCCGCCTCAGCCGACAGGTTGATCATCTTGGCATAGCAACCGCCTTCGAAGTTGAAGACAGCGGTATCCGACCAGCCATGCTCATCGTCACCGATCAGCGTGCGGCTGGCATCGGCCGACAGCGTGGTCTTGCCGGTGCCCGACAGACCGAAGAAGACGGCGGTGTCGCCATCAGGGCCGATATTGGCCGAGCAGTGCATCGGCATCACGCCCTTGGTCGGCAGCAGATAGTTCAGAATGCCGAAAACGGACTTCTTCATCTCGCCGGCATATTTGGTGCCGCCGATCAGGATCAGCTTTTCGCTGAAATTGACGGCGATCACGGTCTCGCTGCGCGTGCCGTGACGGGCCGGATCAGCCTGGAAGGTCGGCAGGTCGATGATCGTATATTCGGGCGCAAAACCGCTCAGTTCGTCCTGGCGAGGACGCACAAGCAGCGTGCGGATGAAGAGATTGTGCCACGCCAGTTCGTTGATGACGCGCACCTTGACGCGATGTTCGGGCTGCGAGCCGCCGAACAGGTCAGCGACATAGAGCTTGTCCTTCTGGCCCAGCGCCTTCAGGAAATCTGCCTTGAGCGCAGCGAAATGCTCTGGCGTCATCGGGACGTTCGTCTTGCCCCACCAAACGGTGGATTCGGTTTCGGCGTCCTTGACGATGAACTTGTCGCTGGCCGAACGGCCGGTGTGCTTGCCCGTCTTGACCACCAGCGGGCCATCTTTCGACAGGATACCTTCGCCATTGGCGATTGCAGCTTCAACGAGCGGCGCGGTGCCAAGATTCCAGTATTGTTCAGCGTTCGTCGAAATGCCCTGCTGATCCAGGGTGATAGAGGATTTGGCCTGCACGCCTTAGCTCCTGATGTGATAATCCCGGTTCGCCAGCAACAACCGCTCGCAACCGATCCGCCCCTCAGCGCCGCGATCCCTTTGCGCGGCGTCATTCTTGCAGATTGGAGGGGCAATAAGCTTTTGCACCCCCAGCGTCAAACCCCGGCGACGAGCCGATTATCCCAAATTAAGAGGCGAAAACCGCATTTACCGCTTCCTACCCCTTTCTTGCGGGCGGCGCGGGCATCGTCTAACGCTTGAAAGGACGGCCTTGATATAGGGGCCACGACCTTTGGAAAGACGCATGACGCCAACCATCGCCCTTGTGGATGATGACAAGAATATCCTGACCTCCGTATCCATCGCGCTGCAGGCCGAAGGCTTCCTGACGCGCCTCTATTCCGACCCGGAGGCGGCGCTGAAGGCGCTTATCGACAATCCTGCCGATCTTGCGGTCTTCGATATCAAGATGCCGGGCATGGATGGGCTGGAACTACTGCGCCGCCTTCGGGAAAAGAGCCATATGCCGGTGATCTTCCTGACGTCCAAGACGGACGAACTGGATGAAGCGCTTGGCCTTGCCATGGGCGCGGATGACTATATCGCCAAGCCCTTTTCCCAGCGCCTGCTGATCGCCCGAATCCGCGCCATTCTCCGCCGTTCGGAAGCGAACCGCATGCCCGAATCCGCTGACGAGCCTGCCGCCGACCCGATCGTGCGCGGGCGCCTGGAAATGGACCCGGCTCGTCATCGGGTGAAATGGACGGGGCAGGACGTCACGCTCACCGTCACGGAATTTTTGATCCTCGAAACCCTTGCGATGCGTCCCGGCGTGGTCAAAAACCGCAACCAGCTGATGGACGCCGCTTATCAGGATGACGTCTATGTCGACGACCGCACCATCGACAGCCACATCAAGCGTCTCCGCCGCAAATTCCGCGAGGTTGACCCTGAATTCAACGCAATCGACACCCTCTATGGCGCCGGATATCGCTTCTCGGAAGAATGATTCGCGCGACACGGGGTTGCGCTGGTCTGGCCGCATCAGCCTGACCCCGCGCATCCTTGCGGTCAACGTGTTCGCGCTCGCCCTGCTGGCGGGCGGCTTCTTCTATCTGGACAGCTATCGCACGCGCATCGTCGATGCACGCCTGGAGCAATCCGCGCGGGAGCTGAAGCTGCTCGCGATTGGGCTCGAAACCGCTCCGCCCGATCGGCAGGATCGCCTGATTGCCGCCTATGCCCGGCAGACTGGCGACCGGGTCCGCCGCTATGGACCCGACGGCCAATTGATCGCCGACAGCTTCACCATGGATGCTCCGCGCTATCGCCTGCGCCTGCCATCGGAAGAAGGGTGGCAGCGCCATATCGCCCGCTTCCTGGACAAGGCTGTCGATCGCATTGTGTTCGCCGACCGGCCCGCCAATTTCGAAGAGCCTGCAAAGGATCAGGCGGACGCTTGGCCCGAACTGGTGCTGGCGCGCAAGACGGGTCGCCCCCAGGCGATGAACCGCTATGCCCCTGATCGCACCTTCATGATTTCGGCCACTGCTGATGTGAAAGATGGCAGCAGCCTTCTCGCCACCGAAAATGCACGCGATATCACCCGGATCGTCAGGGCCGAGCGATTGCGGCTGGGTATCGTCATCGCCGCTGCGGTGCTGGCGTCGGTGCTCCTCTCGCTCTTCCTTGCCCGCACCATAGTGCAGCCGCTTCAACGCCTTGCTCGCGCCGCCGTCCGCGTTCGTCTCGGCCGCGCGCGCGAAGTGACGGTGCCGCGCCTGCCCGAGCGGCGTGACGAGATCGGCATGCTGGCGCGCGCGCTCTCCGACATGAGCCATGCGCTGCGCCAGCGCATCGACGCCACCGACGCGTTCGCCGCCGATGTAAGCCATGAACTGAAGAACCCGATCGCCTCGCTGCGCTCCGCTCTCGATGCGCTGGACCGGGTTGATAAGCCGGAGCTCCGAGCTCAGCTCATGGCCATCGCCCAGGATGACGTGCGTCGATTGGACCGCCTGGTCACCGACATCGCCGAAGCCTCCCGCATCGACGCTCAGTTGTCCCGCACCCGCTTCGAACCGATCGATCTCGGACTGTTGATCGAACGGATGGTGGTCGCCCGCGAAGCGCGGGGCGTTCCCAGGGGCATCCGCCTCGCCTTCGCCCGTCCGCGCAAGGATGTGGCCGTCGTGCTGGGCGAGGAGCAGCGGCTGATGCGCGTACTCGACAATCTGATCGACAACGCCATCTCCTTCTCGCCCGACGGCGGCCTCGTCCAGATCGTTGCCACGGTCGCCGACCATGAAGTGTTGGTCAGTGTCGAGGATGAAGGACCGGGCGTGCCCGAACCCCAGCGGGAACATGTCTTCCGCCGCTTCCACAGCGTCCGTCCGGAGACGGAAAGTTTTGGCAAGCATTCGGGCTTGGGCCTCGCCATCGCGCGCTCCATTGTCGAAGGACATCAGGGCAAGATCAGCATTGCCGACCGCGAAGACAATCAGAGCGGTGCCTGCTTCATGCTGCGCTTGCCGATGGGCGTGGAGCGCGATCCTGGCATTGTCTCGGAATAGGACGTCTGCACCGCCAAATTTTTTGACGCGATGGCCCCAGCGTCCCTTCAATTCGTTTCCCACCAGCCCGGACAAGGTCTAAGAAGAGAGTGGGTATGGTGCGGGAAGAAACAAGCGAAACATTGCACGCGACGAGCGTCGCCATCGGCGGCCGCGCGGTGCTGCTGTGCGGGCCGAGCGGCATGGGCAAGTCGGACCTCGCCCTGCGCCTCATCGACCGCGGCGCCATCCTGGTCAGCGATGATTATACCCTGCTGAAATGGGTCGATGGGCGGCTGGAAGCCACCGCGCCGCAGACCATCACCGGCAAGATGGAAGTACGCGGACTTGGCGTGGTGGACATGCCTTGCATAGATTATGCCCGCGTGGCCCTGATCGTCGATCTGTCCGATGACATCGACCGCATGCCGGCCGATCCGGAAAAACGTGTGATCGCTGGCGCAAAGATACCGGTGGTGCGCCTCGCCGCGCTTGAACCCTCCGCCCCAATCAAGGTCGAACTGGCGCTCAAGACGGTGGGCCTCGCGTGAACGCGCCAACTCCCAAGACCATCCTCCTCGTTTCCGGCCTCTCCGGCGCAGGCAAGACGACTGCGCTCAAGACGCTCGAGGACATGGGCTGGGAAGTTGTGGACAACCTCCCTCTCCTCCTCCTCGAACGGCTGCTCGACACGCCAGTGCCCGCAGGCCACGAGGAGCTCGACGATCGCCCGCTGGCGCTGGGCATCGACGCGCGCACCCGGGGCTTCGACGCTCAGGCGATTGTGCAACGGATAAAAGCGCTACGCACCCGCCGCGGGCATGATGTCGAAACGCTCTTCCTCGATTGTTCCGACATGGAGCTGGAACGCCGCTTCGCCGAAACCAGACGCCGCCATCCGCTGGCATCGGATCGCCCCGCGGCGCACGGCCTCGCGCGCGAACGCGAACTCACCGATCCGCTGCGGCGCTGGGCTACCCATGTCATCGATACGACCAGCCTGACCAGCAACGGTCTGCAGCAGGAGATCCGCAACCGCTTTTCGCGCGATGGCCTGTCCGCGCCGGTGCTGACGATCATGTCCTTCGGCTTTTCGCGCGGCGTTCCGCTCAACGCCGATCTCGTCTTCGACATGCGCTTTTTGCGCAATCCCCATTGGGAACCCGACTTGCGGCCAAAGACCGGCCTCGATGCGGATGTGTCAGCCTATATCGTGGACGACCCCGCTTATGAGGAATCGCTCAGCCGTATAGAGGAATTGCTGGCCCTGCTGCTCCCACGATATGCTGACAGCGGTAAAAGCTATGTCACGGTTGCTTTCGGCTGCACCGGCGGGCGTCACCGATCGGTCCATGTTGCCGAACGCGTAGCCAAATACTTGCAAGACGCGGGCTTTTCGCCCACGGTCTCGCACCGCAATATGGAATCAGCGCCGCAGGACAGCCTGGAGAAGCGCGAACCGGGAGGCCCGAAAGCACAATCATGAAACAAGTTGGGCCGGCAAATAAATGATTGGACTGGTACTCGTCACCCATGGGTCGCTTGCGACGGAATTTGTCGTGGCGATGGAGCATGTGGTCGGTCCGCAGCAGCAGATCGAAACCATCTGCATCGGTCCGGAAGATGATATGGAAGTGCGCCGCGCCGACATCGCCTCTGCGGTCGCGCGTGTGAATGACGGATCGGGCGTCATCCTGCTGACCGACCTGTTCGGCGGCACTCCCTCCAATCTCGCCATATCATTGTTGAAGGCGGGTGAGATTGAGGTCATCGCGGGCATCAACCTGCCTATGCTCATCCGCTTGGAAAGCGCGCGCAAGGTGATGGACGTGCGCCAGGCCGTCGCCGCGGCGCGGGAAGCGGGGCAGAAATATATCAGCGTTGCATCGGAACTATTGGGTAGCACTACATGAGCGAAATCAGCCAGGAAGTCCGGATCAGCAACAAGCGCGGCCTTCATGCCCGCGCCAGTGCGAAATTCGTGACCTTGGCAAGCGGCCTCCCCGCACAGATCACCGTGCGCAAGGATGGCAGCGAAGTGACCGGCACGTCCATCATGGGTCTGATGATGCTCGGCGCGGCCTTAGGCGATTCCATCGTCATCAGCGCCACGGGGCCGGAAGCGGCGGATTCTCTAGGCAAGCTGGTAACGCTGGTCGAAGATAAGTTCGGCGAAGAATAAACCTTTTACCACCCGCCCCGGCTCGATAGAGAGGCCGCTTCGTTCCCCAACAGGAAGCAAGGCGCAAGTGGCACGCGAAATCACCGGATTTTCCAACCCGCTGGTGAAGCGCGTCCGCAGCTTGCGTGAAAAGAAGTTCCGCAAGGCTGAAGGACTGTTCCTGGCCGAGGGGCTACGCATACTGACCGAAGCGCGCGAGGAAGGCGTGCTGCCAGAAATGCTTTTCCATGCAGGTTCCAGCCACCCCCTCGCCGCCGACCTGATCGCCGCCATGGAGGACGCCGGGGCGGACGTCATCGAAACAACGCCCGACATTCTCTCCAAGATTTCGGGCAAGGACAATCCGCAGGCCGTCGTGGGCGTCTATCGCGACCGGCTGACCCCCTTGGCCAAGCTCGACCGGACCAAAGCGGACATCTGGGTCGTCGCCCAATCGCTGCGCGATCCCGGCAATCTCGGCACCATCCTGCGCACCGGCGACGCGGTCGGCGCGGGCGGGCTCATCCTGATCGATGATTGCGTTGATCCTTTTTCGGTGGAGTCCGTGCGGGCGAGCATGGGCGCGCTCTTCACCCAGTCGATCACCCAGGCACGCTGGAGCGAGTTCATGCACTGGCTGCGCGAAGGCCCGGGTGAACTGATCGGCACCAGCCTCAAGGCCACGCATGATTATCAGGAGCCACGCTATCAGAGCCCAAGCTTCCTGCTCGTCGGCAATGAAGCCCAGGGCCTACCGGAAGCCTATGAGGCTGAATGCGACCTGCTGGTGAAGATGCCGATGCTCGGCAAGGCCGACAGCTTGAACGCTGCCGTCGCCTGCGCCGTGATGGCTTATGAACTGCTCAACCAGAAAAGAAAGGCATGACAATGGCGCGAGGGGGCGTGCAGGTAATGGAAGCAGCTGTTGGGGAAACGGGCGGAATCGATGCGATGCTGCGCCACAAGCGGGTGCTGGCAGCCAGCCTGATCGGCACGGCGGTCGAATTCTACGACTTCTACATCTACGCGACCGCGGCCAGCCTGGTGTTCGGCCCCCTCTTCTTCCCCGCCACGTCGCCTTCCGCGCAGTTGATGGCGGCCTATGGCAGCCTCGCCCTCGCCTTCTTCGCGCGGCCCCTGGGCGCGGCGGTGTTCGGCCATTATGGCGACCGGATTGGGCGCAAGGCGACGCTCGTCACCTCGCTGATGCTGATGGGCGGGTCGACTTTGGCGATCGGATTCCTGCCGACTTATCAGATGATCGGCTGGTGGGCGCCGCTGATCCTCTGCATCCTGCGCTTCGGCCAGGGTTTTGGCCTCGGCGGCGAATGGGGCGGCGCGGCGCTGCTGGCGGTAGAAAATGCGCCGCCCGGATGGCGCGCGCGTTTCGGCATGTTCCCGCAGCTGGGCGCTCCCGTCGGCTTCCTCGCCGCCAACGGCCTGTTCCTGATCCTCGGCATGTTCCTCACCGACAAGGATTTCTTCGCCTGGGGCTGGCGCCTGCCCTTCCTCGGCAGCGCGGTGCTGGTGTTCTTGGGCCTGTGGGTGCGGCTCAAGCTCACCGAGACGCCGGAATTTGCCGCCGCCCAAGCCGAAGCCCCGCCGCCCGCCGTACCGCTTGCCGCGCTTTTTTCCGGCCATCTTGGCGCGGCGGTCGCGGGCACCTTCGCGGTCGTCGCCTGCTTTGCGGTCTATTATATCGCGACCGCCTTCGCCCTCGGCTACGGCACCACCACGCTCAAGATCAACCGCGAGACCTTCCTCGCCATTCAGCTGGGCGCGATCCTGTTCATGGCGCTCAGCATCATCATCGCCGGCTGGTGGGCGGACAAGACCAGCCCGACCCGCGTGCTGGTCGTCGGCTGCATCGGCACGGTGGCGATGGGCGTGATCTTCGGCCCCGCCATGGGCACCGGGCAATTGCTGCCGATCTTCCTGATCCTCAGCCTCGCGCTGTTCCTGATGGGCTTCGTCTATGGCCCGCTCGGCGCCTATCTGCCGCACCTCTTCCCGGTGCAGCTGCGCTATACGGGCGCCTCCTTCAGCTTCAACCTGGGCGGCATCATCGGTGGCGCACTGGCGCCGATCGTAGCCACCTGGCTGATTCAGGTGCAGGGGGTCGAGCTGGTCGGCCTCTATATGTCGGCGGCGGCGGCGATCAGCCTCGGCGGACTGTGGTTTACCAGCCGGAAGCCAGCCTGACCCGCGCGCCAGCGGCCCAGCTGGCTGCGTGATTGGCGGACGTTCCCCCTAGAACCCGTTCGGTTCGAGTAGGCTTCGAGCTTGTCGAGCAGCCGTATCGAGAACATGTTGGGTAGCGCCATTTTCTCGACTTCGGTTCTCGACAGGCTCGGACCTCCGCTCGAACCAAAGGGGAATTTAATTACGCCAGCCGTTGGTCATAGCCCCCCAAACAGAAAAAGGCGGCGTCCCACCGGACACCGCCTTTCCGTTTTCATGTCCCGTCAGCGACAGGAACCGAAGATCAACCCTCGGTGCGGACGTCGCGGCGCTCGGCGATGCGAGCGCGCTTGCCGGTGCGGCCGCGCAGATAATAAAGCTTCGCACGACGCACGACGCCACGACGGACGACGGTGATCGAATCGATGTTCGGCGAATAGAGCGGGAAGACGCGTTCCACACCCTCACCGAACGAAATCTTGCGCACGGTGAAGTTGCTGCCCATGCCCTTGTTTGAGCGGGCGATGCAGACGCCTTCATAATTCTGGACGCGGCTACGGTCACCTTCGATGACCTTCACGCCGACGCGCAGCGTATCACCCGGACGGAATTCCGGAATATCCTTGGCGAGAGCCGCGATGTTCTCGGCCTCGATCTGCTGGATCAAGTTCATGATCTTAGTCCTGTTTTTCGCGTTGCGCACCAGAGGGCGGCTGGTCCCGAACGCCGATATGACGTTCCCAAAGGTCCGGCCGCCTTAGCCGTGTGTCATCCTCCGCCCTTTGTTTCCGCCAGGCGGCGATCTTCGCATGATCCCCCGATCGCAACACTTCAGGGATCGTGCGCCCTTCCCATTCAACAGGTCGGGTATAGTGCGGATATTCGAGAAGGCCGCTTTCGAAGCTCTCTTCATCCCCACTTGAAGCCGCGCCCATTACTCCGGGAAGCAAGCGAATGCAAGCATCCAGCAGCATCAACGCGCCCATCTCTCCGCCGGACAGAATGATGTCACCCATGCTGATCTGCTCGACCGGGCGAGCCTCGAAAATACGCTCGTCAAAGCCTTCGAACCGGCCGCATAGCAGGGTCGCACCGGGGCCGGCGGCCAACTCGCGCACGCGGGCCTGCGTGATCGGCGCGCCGCGCGGCGTCATGGCGATGACGGGCAGGTCGGGGCCTGTCTCCAACGCCTGATCAATGGCTAGGCCAAGGATGTCGGCGCGCAGCACCATGCCTGCGCCACCACCCGCAGGCGTATCATCAACGGTCCGATGCTTATCCGTGGCAAAGTCGCGGATGTGGATAGGATCGCAGCTCCACTTGCCCTCGGCCAGTGCACGCCCCGCGAGCGACACGCCAAGCGGGCCGGGAAACATCTCCGGGTAGAGGGTCAGTATCTGCGCGCGAAAGTTCAAGCCTTACGCGCCTTGAGCCATGCCCCCGCCATGCCGCCGAGCAGCGAGACCCCTCCTCCGACGATCAGGGCAATGCCGATCGCGCGCAGCAGGTCGGCGAAAGGTCGCTCGGGGTGCATCAGCGAGGGCAACAGGAAGAACATCGGAATGGGGATGATCAAAGCGATCGCTGCGGCGATCTTCAAACCGCGCGACCAAGCCATGGTAAAAAGCCGCCACCCGGCGGCAACCATCAGAAGCAGATAGAGAGCAGCAAGAATTTTCGGCATCAGTTCGACCTGCTGTCAGACGGCAAAAGCGGCATCGATGACGGCCTGCTCGTCCGTGATGGTCACGGCGTGCATCGGCACCATGAAGCGCTTGCCCCTTTTCCCATCCGCCGCTGGCCGCTCGACCTCGATGATGTCACCCGCGCCGAAATTCTCGACCGCGACGATATGGCCCAGCCCTTCGCCCTCGGTGGACGAACAGGGAAGGCCGATCAGGTCAGCATGATAATACTCGCCCTCCCCCAAGGGAGGCAGAGCAGACCGCGGCACCGTAAGCTCGGTCCCACGCAGGGCTTCGGCCAAGGAGCGGTCGCCAATCTCGGCAAATCGCGCGACGGCGCCGTTCGGGCCGGGGCGCACCGACTTCAAGGTCAGCGTGCGCCCCGCCGCATCGAAGCTCCCATAGGATTTAAGGGCCTCAGACCCCTCTCCAAAGAGCTTCAGACGGACGTCGCCCGCCACCCCATGAGCGCCGATGACGACGGCGAGAGTGACGGGCTTGTCAGTCAAGGGGTTCAGCCCTCGGCCTGCTCTTCGGCAGCAGCAGCTTCGGGAGCAGCTTCTTCAGCGACCGGAGCTTCTTCCACGGCCGGAGCGGCAGCGGCTTCAGCAGCGGCGGCCTTGGCAGCTTCAGCAGCTTCGGCGGCTTCCGCAGCCTTGGCAGCACGGTCTTCGGCGCGATCCTTGGCCTTCTGGCCCGGCTCAGCCTTGTTCGGGTTGTTGCGGGCAGGACGTTCCTTCACGCCAGCGGCGTCGAGGAAGCGTGCAACGCGGTCGGTCGGCTGGGCACCGGCGGCAACCCAATGCTTCGCGCGCTCGACGTCCAGAACGACGCGCTTTTCGTCGCCCTTGGGCAGGACGGGGTTGTAGCTGCCGATGCGCTCGATGAACTTGCCGTCACGCGGCGCGCGGCTGTCGGCCACGACGATGCGGTAATAGGGACGCTTCTTGGAACCACCGCGCGAAAGACGAATGGACGTTGCCATGGATACCTGACCTTACCTTTCTGACTTGATATAATTAATTGAAAACGCTTATTTCTTCATGAAATTTTGAAATCCGGGCGGAAGATTGGGCATGTTGCCGCCCAGCCCCGGCAGTCCCTGTGGAGGCGCGCCGCCACCGCCCAGCATGCCGTCAAGGCCACCCCCGGTGAACATCTTGGCCAGCCCCTTGAGACCGCCCATCTTGCGGATTTTCTTCATCGCCGTTTCCATCTCCTGATGCATTTTCAGGAGCTTGTTGACTTCCTGCACCGTGGTGCCGGAGCCCTTGGCGATACGTATCTTGCGCTTGGCGTTGATCAGCGCGGGCTTCTCGCGCTCCTTCAGCGTCATCGATCCGATCATTGCGTCGAGATGGATCAGCGTCTTGTCGTTCGCGCCGCTATTGGCCATCGCCTGTTGCGCCTTCTTGAGGCCGGGCAACATGCCAGCGAGCGCGCCAAGACCGCCCATGCGGCGCATCTGGTTGAGCTGCGAACGCAGGTCGTTCATGTCGAACTGACCTTTGGCCATCTTCTTGGCGAGCTTGTCGGCTTCCTCGGCGTCGATGCTCTCGGCCGCTTTCTCGACCAGCGAGACGACGTCGCCCATGCCCAGGATGCGCTGCGCGACACGCGCTGGATGGAAGGGCTCGATTGCGTCGAGCTTTTCGCCAGTGCCCGCGAACTTGATCGGACGGCCGGTAACCGCGCGCATCGACAGCGCCGCACCACCGCGCGCATCGCCGTCCATGCGGGTCAACACCACGCCGGTCAGCGGCACCTGCGCGGTAAAGCTGGTCGCGACATTGACTGCGTCCTGGCCGGTCAACGAGTCGACCACCAGCAGGATTTCCGCCGGGTTGGAGACTTCAGCGACCGCCTTCATCTCGTCCATCAGCGCCTGATCGACGTGCAGACGGCCGGCGGTGTCGAGCATCACCACATCGAAGCCCTGAAGCTTCGCGGACTGGAGCGCGCGCTTGGCGATCTCGACCGGCTGCTGGCCCGGCACGATCGGCAGGGTCGCCACATCGGTCTGGGTGCCCAGCACCGCCAGCTGCTCCTGCGCAGCCGGGCGCTGGACGTCGAGCGACGCCATCAGCACCTTCTTGCGCTCTTTTTCCTTAAGGCGCTTGGCGATCTTCGCGGTGGAGGTGGTCTTACCGGAGCCCTGAAGGCCGACCATCATGATGACCGCAGGCGGGTTCACATCGATCAGCAGCTCGGACGTTTCAGCGCCCAGCGTTTCGGTGAGCGTGTCCGAGACGATCTTGACGACCATCTGCCCCGGAGTGACCGATCGCAGCACATCGCTGCCAACCGCTCGCTCGGTCGCCTGATCGACGAACTGACGGACGACGGGAAGCGCGACGTCGGCTTCGAGAAGCGCGATTCGCACCTCGCGCATCGCGGCGCGGACATCGTCCTCCGTCAGCGCACCGCGCCCACGCAGCTTGTCGAATACCCCACTGAGACGATCGCTTAGCGAATCGAACATCATCACCTCATTTGGGCCGAAAAGCCCGGAAAACCGCGCCTACCCCGCCAAACGACAAAATCGCCGGCGGGCGAAAACTCGCCGGCCAGCGTCCATCCGGTGCTCCCCTATGAGCGCCATGGATCTGTCAGGGTATCGGACGGCAAGCCGCCTGATTGCGAGGAGGCCTTTAGCGCATGGTGGGTCAGGACGCAACTATCCGTTCCCTTGTCACCCCGGGCTTGACCCGGGGTCCCGCTTTCTTGCTTCTCCACTGCAGCAGTCGAATGAAGCTGGACCCCGGATCAAGTCCTGGGTGACGGAAGTTGGCAAAAATCCGGTCAAGCGCTGCTCTGGCCTTTTCCCCCCGCACCCCCTACATGCGCGCGCATTATGGGACGCTTTTCAAAGATGCACGGCCTCGGCAACGATTTCGTCGTGATCGACGCGCGTGAGGCTGCGCTCGACATGACCCAGGCGCGCGCGCAGGCGATTGCCGACCGTCACGCCGGGATCGGCTGCGACCAGCTGATCCTGATCGGCCAGTCGGACAAGGCAGATGTGTCGATGCGCATCTTCAACAGCGACGGCAGCGAAGTGGAAGCGTGCGGCAACGCCACGCGCTGTGTTCCCCTGTTCCTCGGGCGCGACGTGCTGATCGAAACGAAGGCCGGGCTGCTCGATGCAAAGGGGGTCGAAGGCGGCGCAAGCGTCGATATGGGCGAGCCCCGGCTGGAATGGGGCGCCATCCCCCTCGCCTACGCCATGGATACACTGGCTATGCCCGTCAGCTGGGAAGACCTGCCCGCGCCAGTTGCCGTCAATGTCGGCAACCCGCATGTCATCTTTTTCTGTGACGATATGAACGGTGTGAACTTCGAGCGTTTGGGACCGATGATCGAGACCGATCCGCTGTTCCCCGCGCGTGTAAATGTGAACTTCGCGCAGGTCGTAGGCGAGAACCACATCCGCCTGATCGTCTGGGAACGGGGCGCAGGATTGACCCGCGCGTGCGGCACGGGCGCCTGCGCAACAGCGGTAGCAGCGGTGCGGCGCAAGCTGGTGAGCGGATCGACCCGGGTCACCTTGCCCGGCGGCGATCTGCTGATCGAATGGGCTCCGGGCGGCTCGATCCGCATGACAGGCCCTGCCACTCATGTCTTCGATGGCGAGGCTGACTGGGCGCGCTTTTGAAGATGAGCGGGCCGCAGATCATCACCCTGGGCTGCCGCCTCAACATCGCCGAGAGCGAGGCGATCCGCGAAATGGCGGCCGATGAGGATGACCTGGTGGTCGTCAACAGCTGCGCCGTCACGGCGGAGGCGGTTCGGCAAACGCGCCAGGCGATAAGGCGGGCGCGGCGTGAACGGCCCCGTGCCCGCGTCATCGTGACAGGCTGCGCGGCGCAAACGGAACCGGAAACCTTCGCAAACATGGCCGAGGTGGATGCCGTCATCGGCAATCGGGAGAAGATGGCGGCCCATCACTATTCGTCAGTCCAGCGAAAGCTGGGATCTCAGGCAGCAGTTCTTGACTCCCGACGCGAGACCCCAGCTTTCACTGGGGTGACGAATGGGCTTGAGATGACGGACAAGGTCCAAGTCTCCGACATCATGGCCGTGCGCGAAACCGCCCCCCATATGGCGAGCGCCTTCGCCGAACATGCCCGCGCCTTTCTGGAGGTGCAGAATGGCTGCGACCACCGCTGCACCTTCTGCATCATCCCTTATGGGCGCGGGAACAGCCGCTCGGTCCCGGCAGGCGCAGTGATCGACAAAGCCCGCGAACTGGTGGACGCGGGCTATAAGGAAATCGTGCTGACGGGCGTGGATGTCACCAGCTATGGGCCCGATCTGCCGGGATCGCCCTCGCTAGGACTCCTGATAGAACGCATCCTCAACGCCGTGCCGGACCTGCCGCGCCTGCGCCTTTCCTCACTCGACAGCGTCGAAATCGATGATCGGCTCTTCGACCTGCTTGCGCGCGAGCCTCGCATGATGCCGCACCTGCACCTGTCGCTGCAGGCAGGCGACGACATGATCCTCAAACGCATGAAGCGCCGCCACAGCCGGGCCGACGCGATCCACATCGTAGAACGGCTGAAGGCGGTCCGGCCGGACATCAGCATCGGCGCTGACATCATCGCAGGCTTCCCGACAGAAGATGACGCAATGTTCGAAAACAGCCTCAGACTGGTCGAACAGTGCTCCATCGTGCACGGCCATATCTTCCCCTATTCGCCGCGAGAAGGTACGCCAGCAGCGCGCATGCCGCAGGTCGATCGCGCCATCGTCAAGGCACGCGCCACCCGCCTGCGAACCGCTTGCGAGGTGCAGCGGCAAAGCTGGCTTGGCGACCTCGTCGG
Organism: Sphingobium sp. EP60837; assembly: GCF_001658005.1. NCBI lineage: Bacteria > Pseudomonadati > Pseudomonadota > Alphaproteobacteria > Sphingomonadales > Sphingobiaceae > Sphingobium > Sphingobium sp. EP60837. The sequence goes on from NZ_CP015986.1 coordinate 900,054, forward strand.
CTCGGTGCAATCCGTGCTGGTGGAGCGGAACGGCCTTTCAGGACATGCCGAAAATTTCGCCCCGGTACGCTTCGCCGAGCCGCAATCCCCTTCGTCCATCATATCCGCGCGCATCATAGCCCTTGAGAATGGCGTCCTGATCGCGCAAGAGGCCGCCAATGACTGATGAACCCGGCAGCAGCTGGCGCGACCGCCTGTTCGGCGGGCTGAAGCGCACATCCGACAAGCTCGGCGAGAATCTGACCGGCCTTTTCACCAAGGCGGCACTCGATGAACAGACATTGGACGAGATTGAGGAAGCGCTCATCGTCAGCGACCTTGGCCCCGCCATGGCTGCACGCGTGCGGGACCGCCTTTCCGAAGGCCGCTACAACAGGGAACTGACCGAAGAATATCTGCGCGAGATCATCGCGGAGGAGATCGAGAAGGTTCTCGCCCCTGTTGCCCGCCCCCTGGAGATCGAGGCTTTTCCCCGCCCCCAGGTCATTCTCGTCATCGGTGTCAACGGCTCCGGCAAAACCACGACCATCGCCAAGCTCGCCAACCTATTTCTTGAGCAGGATTATGGCGTGATGCTGGCGGCGGGCGACACCTTCCGCGCCGCGGCGATCGGTCAACTCAGGGTCTGGGCCGATCGGTTGGGCATCCCCATCGTCGCGGGCAAGGAAGGCGGAGACGCGGCCGGCATCGTCTTCGATGCGGTGAAGCAGGCTACGGCAACCGGCATCGACGTACTGATCGTCGATACGGCAGGCCGCCTGCAAAACAAGACCGAGCTGATGGACGAACTGTCGAAGATCAGGCGCGTCCTTGGCCGATTGAACCCGGCAGCCCCGCATGACGTTGTCCTGGTGCTGGATGCCACGACCGGACAGAACGCGTTGAGCCAGATCGAGGTGTTCAAAGAATTTGCGCAGGTGACCGGCCTGGTCATGACCAAGCTGGACGGCACTGCGCGCGGCGGCGTCCTAGTGGCGGCGGCCGAGAAATATCGCCTGCCCATCCACGCGATCGGCGTCGGCGAAAGGATCGAGGATTTGCGGCCGTTCGATCCCAGCGACATGGCGCGGGCTATCGCCGGGACGGCTTATGCACGTTAAACCCATGGTCGTGACGCTAGCGGAGGCCGTGACCTCGCGCCTCTTGGGCACAATCCAGCCTCACGAGATCCCAGATTCCGCTGGGATGACGGAGTAAGCACATATGGCCGATACCAAGCCCACCCATGGCGGCAATCTCAGCCTCGCGCTGGACTTCGGGCCCCTTCTCGTCTTCTTCCTGACCTACAAGGGCGCAGGCTGGCTCTGGGGCGCCAACAATCCGATCACCGCCATGTCGATCGGCACCGCCGCCTTCATGGCCGCGATCGTCATCGCCGTCATCATCTCCAAGGTTAAGCTGGGCCGCGTATCGCCCATGCTGTGGCTTTCGGCGATGCTGATCCTCTTCTTCGGCGGGCTCACCATCTATTTCCACGATCAGCGCTTCATTCAGATCAAGCCCACGATCATCTACAGCTTCTTCGCACTGATGCTGTTCGGCGGGCTGCTGCGCGGCAAGGCGCTGCTCAAATATCTGCTTCAGGCGGCCTATGATGGTCTGACCGATGAAGGCTGGCGCAAGCTGTCGCGCAACTGGGCGTTCTTCTTCGTCGCCATGGCGATCGTCAATGAAGCCATGCGCCGGTCGATGAGCTTCGATGCCTGGCTGGCGATCAAGGTGTGGGGCGTCACGATCGTATCGATCCTCTTCGCCGCTGCTAACATTCCCATGCTGATGCGGCACGGCCTCGCGCTCGGCAAGACACTCGACAGCGAAGAAATCGGCGAAACCACTCCTCCGCAGGGTTGAGAAACGCTCAGGTCATTCAAGTCGGGCGAGGTCAGACATATTGCCGACCTCGCCCGCAGTGAACGGGAGCGACTCCCGTCAACCGCCGTTGAAGTTGACCATGCAATAGAGCATCGGCAGCGACAGCAGCGTGTTGGTGCGTGAAAAGATCATCGCGGTAGTCGCGGCCTTCGCCTTCACCGCATCTTCAGCGGGAACGATGCCCAACGCCTTCTTCTGGTTCGGCCAGATGATGAACCAGACGTTGAAGGCCATGATCAGCGCCAGCCACATGCCGATGCCGATGAGCACGAAGCCGGTGGTAAGCGTCAGCGCTTCCACCAGATAGGCGCTGCGCCACGCAATGATGGCCCCTGTCAGCACCGTGAACGCCGCGCCCCAACGGAAGAAGAACAGAGCTGAGGGCGCGATGAATTTGGATACGCCAGGCTTCAGTTCCGCCGGGACTTTCGGCATCGTCGGGATCTGAACGAAGTTGAAATAATAAAGCAGCCCGATCCACGTAATGCCGAAGAACAGGTGGAGCCAGCGCAGGATCGCCTGTTCCGGAATGGTGTTCGCGGGCACCGCGAAAATCACCGCCAGCGCGAGCACGAGCCCGACGACAAGCACGAGATGCAAATTGCCGAAGAATTTTGCCATTTATCCTACCCCCATTTCGGGCGGCCGTTTGCAGGCTGCCTGACCGGCGATGCTAAGTCATCATTACGCCCCTGTCACATGGATAATTCCGTCCATTTAAAAGAAAATATGCTGTTTTCTGCAGCGCGATAAGGCTGCTAGGGGCGAGGAGCTTTCCGGCCGCCCTATCGTTGAGCGGCCATCCATCCAAGAGCCCGAGGAGTTCCGACATGGCCTTTGTTCTGCCCGACCTTCCCTATACCAGGGACGCCTTTGGCGACATTCTTTCCGCAGAAACCTTCGACTATCACCATGGCAAACACCATAATGCCTATGTGACCAAGGCCAATGAACTGGTCGCCGCCGACCCTGCACTTCAGGGCAAGTCGCTGGTCGAACTAATCCGCACCAGTAAGGGCGCGCTGTTCAACCAGGTTGGCCAGATCTGGAATCACAGCTTCTACTGGCTGTCGCTCTCGCCCCAAAAGAAGCAGCCGACCGGCACGCTGCTCAACCTCATCAACGAAGGCTTCGGTTCGGTCGATGCCTTGATCGAGAAGCTTAAGGCGGAAGCCGTCGGCCATTTCGCCAGCGGTTGGGCTGCGCTGATCCTGAACGAAGGCAAGCTGGAAGTGACCAGCTATCATGACGCCGACACGCCCGTCGCACATGGCCATACGCCGCTGCTGATCCTCGATGTGTGGGAACATGCCTATTATATCGACTATCGCAACCTGCGCCCCAACTATGCCGATCGGGTGCTGAAGGAAGCGATCGATTGGGACTTCGTCGCGCAGAACCTTGATGGCGAAGGCGTGAGCCGCGCCGATCAGCCCGGCTGATCCCTGCTGCCGCCCTCCGCTTATGACGAGCGGTGGGCGGCCTTGCTCGCCAAATCGGCCTTTTCCAACCTTTTCTTAACGCGCTTGGCCGACAAGGCTTCATGACGAAGCATGGAAGCGGCAAATGGACCTTGAGCTATTACAGAGTCAGCATGACGCAGTCGATGTACTGGCTGAACGGCTCCTCCTGGCGGTTACGGACGAAAGCAATCCGCAACCTCTAGGCACTTTGCGCTGGCAATTCGCTCGCCAGCTTATGGCGCATCTCGCGCTTGAAGATAAGATCTTCTATCCGTCGATGCAGCGGCAGGCCCACAGTTCACTGCGTGATACTGCAGCAAGATTGCAGGTCGAAATGGAGCCTTTGGCGCTATCATTCTCGCATTATATGGCGCGGTGGAGCGACGACCGGATTGCCCGCGAATGGCGCGACTTTTGCCGTGAAACCCGCCACATGATCGAGGCGATAACCCATCGCATGCGGAAAGAAGAGCGGCTGCTGATGCCTCTCATCGTTGAAGCTGGACTAGAGCCGCCCCAAGCTAGACGCGTGGGCTGATCTCGCCCGGCTTCGGAGTGAGCCCCAACGCCTCCGCCAGTTCATCCAGATCAGCGCCGCGCCGCACCAGCAGCCAGTCACGCGCCTGCGCCCCATTCACCACTGTCACAGCGCCCTTCGGGCAAGCGCCTAGGCAGTTCACCTCGATTATGCCCGCCGCAGCCTTACGCCCCTTTTTAAGCGAAAGCTGCCTACGCAGCGCCTTGGCCAAGCGTTCGCCACCATCAGGACCGAAGCCGCCATCCAGCTTTTTGGAGCATTTGCGGCAGATCAGTACCGCATTTTGCCAATTCGACCTGACATGATCCTTCAATCCGCCGGCTCCCGGGGCTTCCAGCTGCGCCGCTCCTCAGCCGAGCGCAACACCTCATAAGCGGCCTGGATAGTGTGAAAGCGGATCGCAGCCTCCGCATCGCCGGGTTTCACATCCGGATGATTTTCCTTCGCCAGCCGTCGCCAGCTTTTCTTCACTGCTTCGAAATCGGCGTCATCCTCAAGTTCCAGCGCTTTTAGCGCATGCAACTCGTCCCGCGACCGGCTGCCGTCGCCCGGTCCACCCCAGCCATGATAGGCGCTGCTCTGAAATCCGCTGGAGTCGCGGCGCTCCGCCCTCTCTCGTTGCTCTCGTTCTTCCTGATCCAGGCCCTGAAAATAGTCCCAGTTCCGGTTATATTCGGCCGCATGGTCGGTGCAGAAATACCAGCGCTCGCGGCTGTTGGGGGACTTGGGGGCGGGGCAATCGCCGGGCCTGTCGCAACCATGCCGATCGCAGAGGCGCACCTGCTGCGCCTCACGCGATGAGCCGTAGCTGCGCCAGCGGGGAAAGCCCCAGTCATTTGATCGGCTGCTTCTTGCCATCGTTCCAAATTAGGCAGGCCGCAGGCGGAACGCCACCCCGGCAGTTGATTTTTCGGCCGCATGGGCCCGCTTCAATCCTCCCTGAGCGAAGCATCGGGCAGATTGAAATGCCAGAGGGCCTGTAAGCCGGGTTCTGTTCTCTCCTTGCGGGGAGTGGCGACCATTCCTCTAGGGGACGGATTGCTCCGTCCCTCAAGCAACCAACCCGGGCGGTCTCAGCCGAAATCAGCCTAGCAGTCAAGCTGCGCGCCGCCCCTATTCGGTCTTGCTCCCGGTGGGGTTTACCGTGCCGCCTTCCGTTGCCGGAGACGCGGTGCGCTCTTACCGCACCCTTTCAATTTCGCTGGACCGAAGTCTTAGCGACCTGCTTTCTGTTGCACTGTCCCTTGGATCACTCCAGCCGGCCGTTAGCCGGCACCGTTATTTCGTGGAGCCCGGACTTTCCTCGCCGTGGAAGTTACCCGCCACGCCGCGGCCGCCCGGCCCTCTGGCATCACGGTCTATACAGACAGTTAGGGCGTCAGTCATCCCCCCTCGGCTTGGGTAGCAGCAGGGCCAGCAGGATGGCTCGGCACTCCCCGTCGATGACTCCATCGATCAGTTCGGGGCGGAAGCGTCGCTGGAAGGCCACGACAGCCGCTTCGGGCTCCGCAATGTCATAGCCGAAGCGTTCGAGCGCCAGCATGAAGGCGCTGTCGCTCCAAAGCGGATCCATGAGATTCTTGGTCGGACGAGGCAGCGCCAACCGCAGCCGGGAAAGCTGTCCCCACGGGAAAAGCTCGCCCGGGTCTTGCTTGCGGGCAGGAGCGACATCGCTGTGGCCCACGATATTGCCGCGCGTGATGCCATGGCGCTGCACAATCTCATGCATCAGCGGGATCAGCGATCCGATCTGCGCGTCGGGGAATCCCCGATATCCCCATTCATGGCCGGGATTGACGATCTCGATCCCGATGCTCGCCGAATTTACGTCATCGATACCGCGCCAGTGCGACCGGCCCGCATGCCAGGCGCGCTTGGCTTCATCGACCATGCGGACGATTTCGCCCTCTTCCGTAACGACATAATGAGCGGACACCTTGGATTCCGGGCTCGCCAGCCAGTGTATTGCGCTCTGCGCGTCCGGCATGCCGGTATAGTGCAGCACCAGCATGGATATGGGCAGCTTGCGATCGTCGAAATTAGGCGACGGCGTGTCGATCATCGGAATGTCGCTCATCGGAAAGCCAGTCACCACCATCTGTCTTCGTTGCAGCGCGTCAGTCCGCAACAGCTGACAGACAATGGCCGAGAGCGCTCGGCCGATCAAGCGCAAGCGGATCTGTCCTGTGTCGATGGCGGCCAGTGCGCCGAGTGCAGTTGGTCAGATTGCGCGGCGGAGGGCCTCGCTACAGCTCCGCTCCTGACGGCGGGCATATGCGCCGCGGAAGTCGGGATGGGGTATGAAATCGTCGCTGTGGCCGATTACTGTCTCCCCTGCTCCCAGCAGAAGGACAGATTGTTCATGGCTGTGACGAGTCAGCAGCCGGAACACATGCTGCCGACGCTCCTGCGTGAAATAAAGGAGCACGTTGCGGCAAAGCAGTAGATCATATTCGCCTGACGGAGCCTTGGCATCGAACAGATTGTCGGTCCGAAAATCGATCGTCCGGCGCAACTCCGGACTGGCGCGCCAATTCTCTCCGACCGGCTCGAACCATTTGATGAGGTCGCCCACCGCCAGCCCACGCTGCACGTCCATTTGGGAAAAGATGCCGTTACGGGCCTGCTCTATGGCTGCGGTCGAAATGTCGGTCGCCAGAATTTCGATACGCCAGCCGCGCCACCGCGCCATGTCGTTGCGCAGCTGGATCGCCAGAGAATAGACTTCCTGACCGGTGGAACAGCCGGCACTCCAAACCCGCAATACCCTGTCGCGCCGATCCGCATGAATCGCAGGCAAAACTTGGCGATGGATCATGTCGAAGATCTGGAGATCGCGGAAAAAGCTGCTTTCATTGTTGAGCAGCGCATTGACCACCTGGTCCTCCAAGGCGGAGTCGCGATTACTCAGCAGGCGCGCCGCCAGATCGTCCATATCGGCAAGGCCGTTGGCGCGTATCACGGGCTTCAGCGCAGTCTCCATGCGCCACGCCCGGCTTTCGGACAGGATTTGGCCGGTACGCGCCTCCAGCAACGCGGAAAAGATGCGAGCCGCGCCGCGAGAGGATGATTCAGTCGAAAGGGTCAATGTTTCAAACCTCTGCTCTTTCCGCGCCGCGCGACGAAATCCATGATGGCATAGGGGTCCAGCAACGCGCAGCTCAGGCCCGCTGCAGCTACCGACCCGGGCATGCCCCAGACGACGCTGCTCGTTTCATTCTGCGCCACGATCCAGCCGCCCGCGGCGACGATGTCATGCCCGCCGACTGTGCCGTCGCGGCCCATGCCGGTGAGCACGATTCCCGCGGCCCCCGGCCCGTAGGCTTCAGCCATGCTGGTGAACATCGGATCAACGCCCGGCAAATTGCCCGCGGCCGTCCGCTGAGGGTTCAGCGTCACCATCACTCGCCCGTAAAGACCCCGGCGCACCTGCAAATTGGCGTCGCCCGGCGCGACATAGACCGTGTTGGGCGCCAGCAACTCTCCCTGCTCGCCGACCTTCACCCGCAGGCTGGTCATCCGGGCAAGCTGTTGCACGAAATAGGATGTGAAGCTGGCCGGCAGATGCTGTGTTAGCAGAATCGGCGCTCCTGGGGGCTCCGACATGCCCGCAAACAACTGTCCTAAAGCATGGATGCCCCCGGTCGACGCGCCGATGCCCAGGCAGGCCAGTGGAGCGCTTGCCTGTGTCGCCGCTCTCAGGACCGGCGGGCTGTTCTCAAGCGGAACGGAATTGGCGCTGAATAGGCGGGACAGCCGCTCGATCAGCGATCGGGGAAATGCCTCGCCGAAGCTGCCGCTGCCAGGCTTCGCGAATATATCGCTCGCGCCTAGCGCCAACGCCTCGATCGCCGCCCCGCTGCCTTCCTCGCAATTGCCCGACAGGATGACCACCTTCCCGTGCGGGTTGGCGCGCAGAAAGGCCGGCAGGGCCGATAGACCGCTTTGCCCCGGCAGTTCGATGTCCAGCAGGATCAGATCGACTTCGTGCCCGGCCAGATAGCACAGCGCATGTTCAGCGCTGTTGGTCTTGTGAACCACGGAAAAGGCGGGATCGCTGTTCAATATCCGCTCGATCACCGTTCGCACGACGACCGAATCATCGACAACCATCGCGCGGACCTGCGGTCTGCTGTGGCTTGCCATGATCGGCGTAACGGCGGCCATTGGGGAACTTTCGAACGGAATGAACAGGAGAAGCGGAAAAGCGGTACCGAAGCTAGATGACGCCGACGATCGCCAGCTTGCTTTCCAGCGTCTCGCGATCAAATGGCTTCATCACATATTCGTCGGCCCCGGCTTCCACCGCCGCCTTGATGTGGCTGATGCCATTCTCGGTGGTGCAGAAGATGATCTTCGGCCGCGCGGCGACCTTCGCGGTGGACAATGCCTGGAGAAATTCCATGCCGCTCATGACCGGCATGTTCCAGTCGAGCAGGACCACGTCCGGTGCCGCCGCTTCGCACTGGGTCAACGCATCTTGTCCATCGACGGCCTCGCTCACCGACAGATCGAGCGATTCCAATATGTGCCGCGCAACTTTACGAATGACCTTGGAATCATCCACTACCAGGCAGTTTTTCATGAAGCGTCCCTTAGATTTTTCTTCCTGTGAAGAAGTGATTAGTCGCCAAAGCCGAGTAATTCGTAAACGGCTTGAAAATTATGCAGCCTGCGCCAGCAAACCCGTTTCGATAAAGCTGGCGAGTGAAACGAGCAGGTGCGGGTGCCCATATTGTTCGACGATCGCCAGCGCGTAAGGCGCCCAGGCGCGATCAAGCTGGCCACGGAGGGGCAGGTTGCCTTCGGGCACCTGGCAGATGTCGTGCACGGCATCGACCATCAGGCCATAGCTGTGCCCGCTAATGTCGGCGATGATCGCCAAGCCTCGCTGAAGCAACGGCGTGGGTGCGCCACAGATCAGGGCGGGAACGTCGATGATCGTGAGCACGCGGCTGCGCAGGGCCGAAAGTCCCGCCACATGCGCGGGCATGCCTGGTACGGGTGAGATGTCGGCAAGCTTCACTACCGCCTCCACCTCTTGAGCGGCGACGGCGACGCGTGTGCCCGCCAGGGTCGCCAGAAGATAAAGCTGGTCCATGGCCGTCTCCTTAACGCCGCGCGCCGCTGATGGCCGCCATCAACGCGTCCTGATCATAGCGGTAGATACTGCTGTCTTTCGGCCCAGCCGGTCTCGGCGAAGCGCGCAACTGCACGACCCGGCAGCCCAATGTCTCGGCCGCCTGCGACATCTCACCTTCCGAACACAGCACCACATCGGCCGGATCGACGGCAGCTTCCTCGGGCAGGCCAAGAACGACCTCATGCCCCGCCTGCCGCAACAGGGGCGCCAATATCTCACGCGTCCAGCCATCCTGGCTATCCACCAACACGCATCGGCCTCGCGCCCGCTCCACAATTGGGCCGTCAGGCAAGGCGGCGAACAAGGCGAAGGGATTGAGCACCTCCAGATGTTCTCCATCGATCACCGCGACACCGCTAAGCAGTCCATGCATAGCGACCATGTCGGGGACGACCGGCATTTCCACGATGTCGAGGACCGCCGCGACTGGATAACAGGCTTCCTGCCTGTCATCGCGAAGGCGCAGCGCAGATACATGATCGGTCGCAAAGCTATGCGCTCCATTGACGACCGGCACCAGCCTGCCGTCGAGCCGTACGAAGGCATGACCGCCCGACCGCCCGAACAGCGCCGCATCGATATCCTCGACCCTTTCGACCAGTGACAGCTTGATGAGCCGCTTCTCACCCGACAATTCCTCGAAGCGGAGAGCCGGGACCATCTCGACCCTGGCAGCCCGATCGTCATCCTCCTCCACCTCACGGGCCGCCCGTTCATCGATAATGTTCGGCAAACAGGCAGCGTTGGCCAGGCCCGCCGCATCTAGCAGCAGCATCGGCTTTCCATTGTCCGGCAACGTCATGCCTGCATAGACGCCCGTCGCCATCACGAGTGGAGAGGCCGGACGTATAACCAATTCCTCATGATTATCGACAGCGGCGACGCCTAACGCAAAGGGAACGCCGGTGGCGGAACGCACGACCATGATCGCACGGGGTCCAGCCTGGACGGACTTTTGCATTCCCAGCACATCTTCCAGATCGATCATGGAGTGCCGCACTGATCGAATCGTCGCGATCTTGGCGCCGCCCACCTCCGCGACATGCAGCGTTTCATTATTATCGTGTAAAATCTCGACGACAGCTGCACGCGGGATGGCGAAATGCAGCCCGCCCGACCGTATGATGAGGCCCGGAATAATCGTCAGCGTCAACGGCACGCGCAGCACGATGCGCAGACCACGGCCGAGCTGATTGTAAAGTGCAATCACGCCGCCGATGCGCTCGACATTGGCGCGTACCACATCCATTCCGACGCCCCGGCCCGAAATGGCGGTGACGGCCTGCGCAGTCGATAAGCCCGGCTGGAAGATGAGGTCCAGCTTCTCCGCCTCGCTCATCTTGGCCGCCATGTCGCGTGACAGCTTGCCCGCGGCGACTGCCTTTTCCACCAGCCGCCCAGTATCGATGCCGCGGCCGTCATCGCTGATTTCGATCACGATCTGGTTGCCCGACTGCCGCGCCTGCAGCCTCAGAGTGCCCGCTTCTGGCTTACCCAGCGCACGGCGCTGCTCTGGTGTCTCGATGCCATGATCTATGCTGTTGCGCACGATATGGGTGAGCGGATCGACGACCATCTCCACCATCTCGCGATCCATCTCGACATCACCACCCTCGAGAACGAGGTCGATCCTCTTGCCAAGCTCGCGACCAAGGTCGCGAACCATGCGGGGAATGGCGGTGAACAGACGATCAACGCGTTGCATGCGCGTTTTGGAGATAGCGTCCCGCATGTCGGCCACGCAGGTCGATAGCCGTTCGAATGCGCTTTCCAACTCCGGATCGCCCGACCGTTCGCGCAATTTACGGGACAGTTCGTTGCGCGCCAGCACCATGTCCGACACGCCGTTCATCAACTGGTCGATCAGCGACAGCGGCAGGCGAATGGTACGGGGGACGGCTTGCACTCCGCCCTGACGCATCGTCTCGATGGCAGGCGCCGCTTCCTCTGCCGCGGAAGTCTGGTCGCGCTCGGCAAGGGCGCCAATTAGATAGTCGTCATTTTCGTCCGGCAATGCCGCGCCGATCGCTACCGCTTCAGCCAGTTCGGCAATACGATCCATGATGCCCAGCACGGCGCTGACCGTCGCCGGATCGGCGGTGCGCTTTCCTGCCCTGATTTCGGACAGCACATCTTCCGCCGCATGACTCAGCCGCTCAAAGCGCGGCAGATTCAGGAAGCCGCAACTGCCCTTAACGGTGTGAAAGAAACGGAAGATCGCGTCCAACCGGTCGCGATCGCTAGGGTCCGCCTCCCAGGCGACGACTTCGCCTGCCAGCGCCTCCAGCGTTTCCTGCGTCTCTGCTATGAATTCCTGAAGTAATTCGTCCATTCCCTTGGCCTTCACGGATGCGCGCGACGGCACCATGGGGATGGCGTGGTTAAAGGCCCGTTAAAGACGTTGGAGGCACAGCAAAAAGGGCGCCGCGACCCTCATCGCGACGCCCTTTCCGAATTGGAAAAGCGGAAGGCTTAATGGTCCGCCTTCTTTTCAGCAGCATCAGCGGCCTTCTCGCCAGCTTCACGCGTCGCGTCAGCCTTATTCTCCAGGGTGTCGGCGGCGTTTTCAGCAGCGGCTTCGGCATTACCGGACAGGTTGTCGGCCATCGCTTCCATATTTTCGGCCTGGTTGTCGATGGCGTCCGCCTGATTCTCGTATGCGTTCTCGACCTTGTTTTCCTGCTTGGAATCGCACGCAGCGAGCGCGATCAAGCTGGCAAGGCCAAGGACTGAGACGATGGTTTTCACGGCGTTTTCTCCTGTTGCGCCCCCCAGGGGCTGACGTCATTCGGCAAGAGGCCCGGCCGCGCAATGCGCCCGGAACTCTGACCGCGATCAACTGGTCGCACGGCAGATGGTTCCCACCGCACAACTCCTTTCGTCGCAGAAACGACTTATTTTTTCAAACTGTCCCGGATTTCGCGCAGCAGCATGATGTCTTCGGGCGTGGCGACAGGCGCCTCCGCGGGCTTGGGCATCAACCTGTTCACCGCCTTCACAAGCAGGAAGATGATGAACGCCAGGATCAGAAAATTCACGAAAACGGTGAGAAACTCGCCCCATCCCAGCATCGCGACGCCCGCGCTCTTCAGGTCGGTATAGCTTTCGGGATTGCCCTTGAACCCCGCCGGAATATCGCCGAGCCGGATGAAGTAGCGGGAAAAGTCGGCGCCCCCGAACAAAAAGCCGATTACCGGCATGATGAGATCATCGGTCAGCGACTTGGTAATCGTAGCAAAAGCGCCGCCGATAATCACGCCGACAGCCAGATCGATCACGTTCCCGCGATTGATGAATGTCTTGAATTCGGAAATCAGCCCCATTTACGAACCCCTTGTCCTGATTATGTGTTTGACAGGATGAGACGTTGCGCCTGCATCCACAACCACCTATTTCCGTCTTCGTAACAAAGCCGAGGATGTTCCATGACGATCCTGCGCCGTTTTTCCCCTGCCTTTCTCCTTCCGCTGCTGTCGGCATTCGCGCTTTCAGCCTGCGGCATCAACAGCGTGCCAGCCGCCGAGGAAGTGGCAAAGGCCAAATGGGCCGATGTCCAGGCGCAATATCAGCGTCGCTCCAACTTGGTCGGCAATCTGGTCGCCACGGTCAAGGCCGCGGGCAAGCAGGAACAGGACACCTTGGTCAAAGTGACCGAGGCCCGCGCCAAAGCCACCTCGGTCCAGGTGAATGCCGAAGACCTGTCAGATCCCGCGAAAGTTCAGCAGTTCCAGCAGGCGCAGGCGCAACTCAGCCAGGGTCTGGGCCGGTTGCTGGCGTCGGTTGAAGCCTATCCCGACCTCAAGACCAATCAGAATTTCCTTGATCTGCAGTCGCAACTGGAAGGCACGGAAAATCGGATCGCCGTCGCCATCCGCGACTATAACGAAGCCGTCCGCGCTTATAATACGCGCATCCGCACTTTCCCCGACGCGATCGGCGCAAAGATCATCCACGGCGCCAAGCCGATGACGCCCTTCCACGCGACGACGCCCGGCGCAGAGGAAGCGCCGAAGGTCGATTTCGGTAACTGACGCTCCGATGATCCGCCGCCTGCTCCTGATCCTTGCACTGCTGGTCTGGATACCCGCCGCGCAAGGACAGAGCTTCCCCGCTTTCGATGACAAGGGGGTGGTCGATGCGGCCAACCTCCTCGATCCCGCGCAGGAACAGGCGCTCAGTCAAAAGCTGATCGCGCAAAAGCGGGCGAGCGGACGGGCCTTGGTTGTGGCCACCATTCCCGACCTGCAGGGCTATGACATTTCCGACTTTGGCTACCGGCTGGGACGAGCTTGGGCGATCGGCGACAAAAACAGCCAAGGCGTCTTGCTGATCATTGCGCCCAACGAACGGAAGGTGAGGATTGAGGCCGGATATGGGGTCGAAGGCATACTGACCGATGCGCTCTCGTCCCAGATCATCCGCAACGCGATTACGCCCCGCTTCAAGGCGGGCGACATGGCGGGCGGTATCAATGCCGGCGTTGACCAGATCTCGGCGCTCCTCGCCCTTCCGCCCGATCAGGCAAGAGCGCGCGCCGCTCAAGCCGAGGCAGAAGCGCGGCAGCAGGATGATGGCAGCAGCGGCATCGCCGGCTTCTGGATCATCCTGTTTTTCATATTCTTCATCCTGTTACCGCTATTGTCGCGGGCGCGCGGCGGCAAACGCTATCGGCGCGGCGGCTTGAACGCTCCGGTCGTGATCTGGGGACCTGGCCTCGGTTCAGGCTGGGGCAGCGGCGGCGGTAGCTGGGGTGGGTCCAGCTGGGGGGGCGGCGACAGCGGCGGCGGCTTTTCAGGCGGCGGCAGCTTCGGCGGCGGCGGCGCATCGGGAAGCTGGTGATGCAACTTCTTTTCAGCCATGCCGACCATGACCTTGTGTCGGCCGCCGTTGCGGAAGCAGAGGCGGACAGCTCCGGTGAGATCGTCACCATCGTCGCCCGGCGTTCCGACAGTTATCATGATGTAGGGCTAAGCTGGGCTGCGGCCGCCATATTCCTTGCGCTGTCACTAATGGCCGCATTCCCCGCCCAGCTGCGCGCCTTTTTGTCGTCGCTGCTGCTCGACTGGGAACATGAGCTGACGGACTGGAAACTCCTGACCGGTATCACCGGCCTTCTTATCCTGAAGTTCCTGGCAGTGCGCTATCTGCTCGCCATCATGCCGCTTCGGATGCTGATGACGCCGCGCGCCACCAAGGCCAGGCGGGTCCGTCGCCGCGCAATCCTGCTTTTCCGAACCGCCGCCGAAGCGCGAACACGCGGCCGCACCGGCGTCCTGATATACCTCTCGCTTGACGAGCATCGCGCAGAAATCGTCGCTGATCGCGCCATCAACGATAAAGTGGCGCCAGAAGCTTGGGGTGACGCCATGGCAACGCTCATCGACTCGATCCGGTCCGGGCGCGCCGGAGAAGGAATGGCGCAGGCCGTGGGCAAGGTGGGAGCAATCCTGGCCACGCATTTTCCGCGCGAGCAGAACGACGTCAATGAATTGCCCGACAGGCTGATCGAATTATGAGTGAACAGGATATGGCCGCCGCAGAGGAAATCATGTGGGCCGGCCGCTTCATCACCGCCAAGCGGCGGGGCAGATGGGAATATGTGGGGCGCGCGCGTGGTATCCATGCCGCCGTGATCCTAGCGATCGATGAAGATGCGGACGGCACGCGCCACGTGCTGTTGGTCGATCAATTCCGCGTCCCGCTCGGCCGTCGTTGCATCGAGCTGCCAGCCGGGCTGGTCGGCGACAATGAAGAAGGCGAGGAATCGGCCCTCGCCGCAACCCGCGAGCTGGAGGAGGAGACTGGCTATCGCGCGGGGCGGATGGAGGCTGCGGGCGACTTTTACAGTTCGCCCGGCATGGTGTCGGAAAGCTTCTGCCTCTTCCGCGCCCACGATCTTCAAAAAACCGGCGAAGGTGGAGGCGTCGATGGCGAGGATATTCGCGTCCACCGCGTCCCGATCGCTGATGTGGCTGACCGGATCGAAGCTTGGCGCGCCGAAGGCTTCGCGATCGACGTGAAGCTGCTGCTGTTGCTGGGACCGGAGCTTAGCCGGTAAGCCGTCACGCTACCCTGTACCAGTCCGCCACCCGGTCCAACGCAAGCGTGAGCACCAGCTTGCCCGCCCGGCTGGGCCAGCCCAGCGCGCGCTCTGCCGCCGCAAGCCCCTCACCCGCACAGGCTACTCGCCATAATATATCGCTAAGCCCCGGCCCCGCGGCGGCGATGGCGGCATGGAAGCGTTCGCGTGCGGACAGCTGGGTCAGCGTCGGATCAGGAACGCAAGCCCCTGCCCTGTGCCCGCCTGTCCCCGGCGCCGCATCCCACCGCATAGTCACTCTGGGACCAAGGCCCGCCTTCTCCCAATCGGCGCGCAACAGGTCGCCCGCGCGATAATGGCGTTCGCTTAAATGCCCCCGCGCATGCAGCCAGGCGAGCGGCGATTCGCCCATATTCACCGCCACCGTCTGGACACAGCCAGCCGGGTCCTCGATCTTCTGCTTCACAAACTGGCTCCGCATCGCGCGCCTCCTGTTAGATGAACGATAGGAAGGGCCTTGCCATGACGAACCATTTGTAGGAAAGACGAAAAACCAAATAGGTGAAATATGAGACAGGCATGATCACGCGCATCAGAGAGGTCCGAAAAGCCAAGGGGCTGACGCTCGAACAGGTCGCGGCTCTCTGCCAGCCGCCGACCACTGCGCAGACGATCGGCAGGCTGGAAACCGGCACGCGAACCGTATCGGTCAACTGGGTGAACCGCATCGCCCAGGCGCTGGGTGTCGGATCATCCGAACTGGTGGCCTTGCCAGGACAAAGCGTCGTCCCGGTCGCCGCGCTGCTGGGTCCCGAAGGCGCACGCGCTCCAACACGCAACCTATCCTTCCCGCCCCCTGTCCCCGCCGACGCCATGATCGGCGTCCAGGTGTCCGCCAGCATCGGCGATTACCGCAGCGGCGATGAAATCTGGTGCCGCCGCATCGGCCCTGAAGAATTTGCAAGCGCGCTGAACCGCGACATGCTGCTTCCCCGCCACGCCGGCCGCTTCGTCTTCGGCAGGCTGATCGGCCGCGAAGGGGACCGATTGCACATCCTGCCGCTGGGCAGCGGCAGCAGACAGCAGGTCATCAGCGATCCACCCTGGGGCGCTGTCGCGGTCCAGTTGGTCAGACAATTATAGCCAAGGCACAGCTTCACCCCTAACTCTCGATTAACCGCGATGCCTTAAGGGAGACGGCATGACGCTGAATGTCCTAACGCTATCGACCCTGTTCCCGGACATGAGCCGCCCCAATTTCGGGGTGTTTGTCGAACGACAGGCCCGGGAACTCGCCAGCCGCCCGGATGTGAAGGTAACCGTGGTCGCGCCGCTTGGCGTCCCGGTCTGGCCGATCGGCCTGTCGAACCGCTATGCGCCGCTGCGCGCCCTGCCGCGGAAGGAAAGATGGCAGGACCTGACGGTGTACCGCCCCCTTTTCTCCACCATTCCCAAGATCGGCGCACGGATCAACGTCGGCAACATGACGCGGGCCATCCTGCCGCTGGTGCGCCACCTGCATGAGCAGCAGCCCTTCGACGTCATCGACGCCAGCTTCTTCTTCCCCGATGGTCCAGTCGCACAGCGCCTCTCTCACGCGCTCGGCATACCCTATTCGATCAAGGCGCGCGGCGCGGACATCCATTATTGGGGCAGGCGCCGAGACACTCGCGGCTTGGTCAAGCGCGCGGGAGACGAAGCTGCAGGTCTGCTCGCGGTTTCCAGCGCGATGCGCCGGTCGATGGCCAAGATGGGCATGGGGGCTGAAAAAATCCGCGTCCACTATACTGGCGTAGATCTCGATCGGTTCGAGATCGCCGACCGAGCCGCAGCCAAGGAAGCGCTGGGCTTTGAAGGCCCCGTGATCCTCTGCGTCGGCGCACTCATCCCGCGCAAGGGGCAGGATCTTCTGGTGCAGGCGCTTCCCCGCCTCCCAGGCGTCACGCTGTTATTCGCAGGCCAGGGACAATATCGCCGTGCCTTGGAAAAGCAGGCGGAGGAGCTGGGCGTCGATCGCCGCATCGGATTCCTCGGCTCTGTTCCCCATGACCGCCTGCCGCGTATCTACGCCGCCGCCGATGTGATGGCCCTTCCCTCATCCTCGGAGGGGCTCGCCAATGCCTGGGTTGAATCGCTCGCCTGCGGTACGCCGATCGTCATTACCGACGTAGGCGGGGCACGCGAACTGCTCGACCGTCCGGAGGCTGGCCATATCGTCGATCGTGATCCTGACGCCATTGCCACCGCCATCGGGGACCTTCTCACCAATCCGCCCGAGCGTGAGGCCGTGCGTGACACGGCGCTGCGCTTCACCTGGGAAGCAAATGGCGATCTGCTGCTTCATCATCTGAAAGGCATCGCCCGTAGCGGCTAGAGTATCAGCCGCGCCTTGCCATCGCTGGTTGGAAAACGTCCCTCATCAAAAGGGGTCTCGCCCCAACGCCAGGGCGTCAGCTCATCATAAGCCGGGTTGGAAATCGGCGCATGCCGCCGCAGATTCAGCAGCCTTTCGCCTTCATTGTGATAAGCGGTCAGCCGCGCATGCTCGCGATGGATTTCGGCGGGCCGCTCATAATGAAAAGCATCATGCCACCCCATCGCCCGGGCAACCTGGGTCAGGCTCCACCAGTCGGGCTTGGCTTCACCGGGCAGCGGAAACAGGCGGCGTTGACGGCTGATCAGCCGGTCTGCGCCCGTTATAGTCCCATCCTTCTCGATCCAGACCGGCGCGGGCAGTGCGAATACACGGTCCAGAGCAATCCCTTGCTCAATCCAAGCTGTGGACAGGATGACAGAAGGCACCTTCGCCAGGGCCGCGCGCAGCGGATGCCCCGCAGGCGGTAAGCCACCCACCAACCACAGCGCCTTGATCCCGCCATTCTCGATAGCCTCGACGAGCGCTGCGCCAGCCAAGCCGGTCGCCGCCGCCATCTGCCGCGCGCCCCAAAAACGCGCAGTCTGGGCGATGGCGTCGGCAGAAAAATCCCGATGCGCCGCCAGCTGCCGGCTATCGCAGCCCACCTCCCTTGCGCCCATCGCGTTGGGCGCGCGAGCTATGCCCGTTGGCGCTGCGCCCGGCGCGCCGATCCAGCCCATCGCCAGATGCAAATTGAGGATAGCCCTCGACAAGCTCAGGTCGTCCCCCTCCGCAGCGGGGCCATAGAGCGTCACCACCCGCCGCGCCGGTGTGAACAGGTCATAAAAGGCGCGAACCTCGCCATGCGCCAATCCGCAGCGGCGCGCGACGGACCAGAGATCATGATCCAGCCGCAGCCTGGTCCAAAAGTCCCCCGCCGTCATAACATGCCGCGCCATGAATACGTCCGCCAGACACCCGCAGTCGTGGGCATGCAGCAGCAGCCCGTTCAGCAGCACAGCTGCGCTCCCCGGCTCGACCTTCAGGCGCAGGTCAGCACCCACCTCCTCCTGCACATCTTCGTCCCCGGCCAGCAGGACGAGGCGCACCCCCCTCTGCTCGCGCGCTATTGCAATACGCTCGGCCAAGACCGGATGCCGCAGCAGCGCGGAGGCGCCGACGGCCAAGATCAGATCCGCCTGCTCCACATCCTCATAGGTGCCCGGCACGACATCTTCGCCCAGCGCCGCGCGATAGGCCGCCTCCATGCCACCGTCGTTCCAACAAGGCCCATCGATATGCGCCGAGCCGATGAAGCCCTTCATCAGCTTGTTGGCGACATAATAATCTTCGGTCAGCAGGTCGCCCGTAACATGCATCGCCACGCTGCCCGGACCATGACGGGCCAGCGTGTCTTTCAGTCGCCTCGCGACCTGCCCGATCATGCGACGCCAGGTCACACGCTGCCCATCCAGCACCGGATGGAGCAACCGCCCCTCCAACGGCAGCATCGCCGTCAGGGCATCACTCTGCCCGCAAAGCAGTCCGCCGTTGGCCGGATGCACCCGGTCGCCCGCGAAGGACATTTCCCGTCCCTCCCCCGTCACGGCGCGCACGCCGCAGCCGACAGCGCATTGGCCGCAAAGCGTTCGAACGACAGCCATAAAGCCGGATCAGCGGGACCCGATCATTTCTGGCACGCGACGATCGCCGCAATGACCGAGAGCGTTTCCTGCGGATCGCGCACACGCACAGTATCTAGGCCAAGTTGCTTCGCCGGATAGTCATTGCCGCCGGGGAAGATCGCATCACCGATGAACATCATCGCATCAAGCGCGATGCCGCTCGCATCCCGCAGCTTCTTAAGGCCATAAGCCTTATCGACGCCCTCCCGGGTGATGTCGATGGATGTCGCGCCGCCCATGTTGATCGACAGACCGGGCAGGCGTTCCCGCAAATCCGCCTGGATGATGCGACGCTTGGCGAAATCCGGGTCCCATCCTTCCTTCGCATGGATGGGGGCCTGCTGCCCCAGCGCGGAAAAGGTGATCTGGCTGCCGCGATCCTCGATCCGCTCACCCCAGGTCTGCTCCGGAACGAAGCCTGTCGCTTCCAGCGCCTGGTCGAACGCCGCGAGAATCTTCTGCTTCTGTTCATCGTCGAACAGTTCGGCATAGACCGGCGTCCACACGCCTTCGCGATGGGTATAGAGCTTCGTTCCGGTCGTCGGCATCAGCCACAGCCTGGACAGGTCGGCGCGGGCGGGCAGCCGACTTGCCACCTGCTTGTCGAACTGCGGCCAGTCGCCGCCGGAAATCACCGCGACATGGGCCACCGTCAGCAGGTCGGCCAACGCCTCTCCCATCTCTTCTTCCAGAGGCTGCTTGCTTTCCGCCAGCGTTCCGTCGAGATCGAAGGCGATCAATTCTTTCATAAGGGCAAGCTCCTGGAATCCTTGTCGGCCGCAGCTACCATCAATTGGGTGATCGGCAAATCCATATGCCTTAAGGAAACGACGCAGCCTATGTTCGATCAAATAGGGAGCGACTGGACGCTGCTGGGCCGCGGCAAAAGTTCCGAAGTGTTCAGGATGGGCGACGGCGAGGTCATCAAGATCTTCCACCCGGCCGTATCCGAAGACATGATAGAGCGGGAAGTGGCTGCAGCCCGGCTCGCGACATCGCTTCGCTTGTCAACGGCAGCGCCACGCCTCCGCGTCACGGTCGCGCGGAACTCCGCCTTGATCTATCCCGAAATAAGCGGTGTTTCGATAGCGGCGGCTATCCGCAAGAAACCGCTTTCGGCCGCCTCCTTGCTGCGCGACATGGCGGCCCTTCTCCACTCCGTCCACCGCCAGCCGGTATCGGGACTGCGCACCGTAAAGTCCGTGCTGCAAACCGACATAGACTATGGCCCTGCGCCCGATGCCATAAAGCGTGCCGCAATCGACTATCTGCAAGCTCTGCCGGAAGCGGATCATCTGCTCCACGGCGACTTCCATATCGACAATATCCTGCTCAGCGAGGGCGGCCTCGTGATCCTCGACTGGGCCAAGGCTGCAATCGGCGATCCCGCCGCCGATGCGGTGCGGAGTGAAATGCTCATGCGTTTTGGGGAAGGTCCTGCCGACGCCATCACCACGCTCTGGCGTGATTGGGCGGCGGGGCGGCTTGGCCGTGCCTATCGCGACGTGAGCGGCGTCAGCCAAGATCAGATGAGCCTGTGGCGACCGGTCGTCGCGCTCGCCTGGCTACGTGCGCGCCCGCCAGTCCGCAACCGGGCCTTCCATCGCTATCTGGATCAGGCGTTGCGAAGCGCCGGGCTTCCAACCGTCAATTGACGCTCGCCAGGCTGCCGCGCCGCATACGCCCATACCACGCTCCCTCCGCCCGCTTCGGTTCGGCGCAGAGGCGATCGACCGCATTGCCTACCAGCATCGCCAGACCCTGATCGCTCAGCAGGCCGCCGCGTATCAGGCAACGATCAATCAGCACCCGCCGGAAAGCTGCATATAGCGTCTGGTCGGGCGCACCCGGATTGAGCCAGAACTCGTCCAACGTGCCCTTATAAACCACGCCCGGCACCTTATAGACCGCATGTCCCAGAACCAGCACCGGCTTGTCCTGGTTGAGCGCCAGCGTGCCCACCGTGCTGTTCACCGTCACCACGCCCAGAGACCGGCCGACCACTTCGGCAATATCCCAGTCGGCGAGATAGAAGATCCGGTCCTCCACGCCATAATGGGCAGCAAGGCGACGGGTCAGACGCTCCCATGCGACCAGCCCTGAATCGAGGGGATGCCGCTTCACCAGCAGGGACGTTCCCTCTGGCGCATAGCGGGCAAAGCTCTTGATCACGAAACGCAGCGCCGCGCGCATGTTGCCAAAGGGCGAATGGACGCGAATTTGATAATCCGAATCGAGCTGCAGCGGCAGGGTGAAATAGGGTTTGCCCTTCACCTTCTCCCATTCGACCCGCGATGCGCGGATATCGCGCTTGCGCAGCATCAGCTTCTTGAACCATCCGGCGGCCTCCAACAGGAAGCTTTGCGGCCGGTGCGTGCGGTAAAAGGGAAAGATCGGCCGCATCATCGCTGACGCGAGCCCATTACGCGTTGTATTCACGGCCCGCTGCCGGAAGGTCGAAGGAATCTGCGGCTCCCGCCCACCCTCGGGCGGCAAGCTGCATGCTTGATCCAGATACCATTGGGGGTCGAGCGGTAAGGTGGAATTGCCGTTCACGCCGTCTTCCTGCAACGTCATGAAGTCCGGGCGGATATAGCCCTCCTCCAGCACATGCACCCGCAGGCCCCGCAACCGCGCCATCTTGTGCGCTGAAGCGTGATAGGGGCGGCAGTCGCCATAGAGGATCAGGTCGGTGACGCCATGCTGGACGATGAAATCGTCGAAGAAGAGCGGCCAGTTGCGGAAGGAGCCGCGATAGTCGGTGGCCTCCCCCGGCCAATCGACCTTATCGCCGCCATTGATGTTGATCCGCCGAGCCTCATGCCCCCGCACCCGCAGCGCGTCGGCCAGCATAGCAAAGAACGGTCCGTGCGGGCCCTGCAGGAAAAGGAAGGTCTTCGCCTGGCTGTCAGCCATGGAGATACTCGGCGGACAAAGTCATAAATCTTTGTAATTTCCCCTGTAGCGTCCGTAGCCGGATGAGCCATGAAATAGGTGACGTCGATCCGCTTCCCAGGCGCTCCACCATAATCTCGGGGCCGCAGGGCAACCGGGTTACCGGGTCCAGGTAACATGGATAGAGAATCAAGGCGGCGGCGACAAGCTGATCGATGGTCAGCTGACGCCCTCGCCGCGCGTTGGGTTTGGCCAGGTCCCGCGTCAGCCCCCATCCGGCGTAAAATGGCATGCCATGCACCGTCACCGGCCGGTCGCGCAACAGCGCCTCGAACCCGGCCAGTGAGGACAGCACATGCACCTCATCCACTGCCTGGACGAGCGACATGAGGGGCGCGCCGGTATCCAGGGCATCGGCATGCTGATGCACCACCGCATCGCTCAAATGACCGCGCCGCAATCCAGCCTGCACATCGGGATGCGGGCGATAGATGATATGGGCATCGGGCTCGACCCGCCGCACGCGCCGAAGCAGGTCCAGATTTCCTTCCACTCCAGCTCCGCCCAGCTGCACCGACAGGTCATCCTCAACCTGCCCCACAACCAGCACCGTCCGCTTGGCCGTGGGAAGGTCGAGCATCCGGCCCATCTCCTGCCCATATTTTGTGACCCCGGATGCCCGGATCGCGGCACGCAGTCGATGTGCGCGATCAAGCAGCGCAGGCGAAAAATCATGTGTGGCGAGCAGGCTTTCGAGATCACTCGGTCGCGAGGCATCATAATATATGCCCGTCCGGTCAATCACCACCGACCCTGGCGGCGTCAGCGTTGCGCCGAGCCCTTTCGACCGTAGAAAACCATCTTCAACGCGGGTGATTGGCACAGCCTTCTCCCGTGCCTCATCCAGTAAATCCGCGGGCACCCGCGACGGCCAGACGGCCAGCGATCCACCCGTACGCCGCGCCCGGAGCAGCCCCCCACGGGGTGAAAGGGAGGGTGGCGATCGCGCCCCATCCCACAGAAACCGCCGCATCGCCTCGCGCTTCCAAAAGGCCATGCCACTTGCGGCCGCAATATCGCGGTTTCCGTCCAAATGCCGCCGCCAGTCTGCAAGATGCGCCACCACGGCCTCGGCGCTGGCGGATGCACCGCTAAAGCAATCGCGATAGGCGGCCGCCGCGATCGCCCGCTTCGCCGCGTCACGCAGTCGCTCCGGCGAGACCGCCCCACCGTTGGGTCCATAGACCGGCACGCCCAGCAGACCCGCGATGATGGCCAGTTCATCGTCCGCATCGGCATGCACCGCCCGCGCCTGCGCAATCACGCTCCACGGATCGATAGGTTTCGCCGTCTCGCGCACGGGCAGGATCGCGACGTCCGCCTTATCCAGCCCCTTGAGCTCCACCGGACAGCCCGCACGTGCGACCAGTTTCACGCCTTCCCGCTGATGGCCCCAGAACGTGCCGCCTACCCGCGATTGTGCGATCTGCTCCAACAGGCTGTCAGGCACGACCGCTGCGTCAACCACGGCGCTGCTTACAGCGCTCACCGCAGCAACGGATGGCGCAATGCCGCGAAAAGGCGGTGATCGTAAAAAGGGCAGCGGCTTCATCCTATGAAGCTCGCGCAACAGACAGCGGAAGAGCAGATATGCACAAGGATTTCATGGTTGCCCCCGGCAAGGACGTCAAGCGAAGGCGCAAGCCGTCACATCGTCCAGCAGGCGCGTGATGATGTCGAAATAATCCGACCATCGCGGCGCAACCCATGTTTCAATGCGCGCCATCTGGGCCGTACGTTCGGGTGAGTCCGCCCGGCTATAGGCATTGATCATCTGCATCCAGCCGAGCCCGTCGAGCGGATCAAGATAGTCCGGTGCTGCGCCGCCGACTTCGCGATGGGCGACAATATCGCTGCAGATCACCGGCACGCCGACGGACAGCGCCTCGATCACCGGAATGCCAAAGCCTTCCTCGAACGATGGCATCAGCATCGCTCGTGCCCCCGCGACCAGCGCGTGCATCTCCGTATCGGGCACGCTGCCCGCCTCGATCACATGACCGCGCAATATCTCCGCGCGCTCCAGCATATCCACGACATTCTCATTTTCCCAACCACGGCGCCCGATCAGCACCAGCACCGGCGCCGCATCCCCCAGCCGCTCGACCAGCCGCCGCCAGACATTCAGCAGCAGCAGGTGATTTTTGCGGGGCTCGATGGTGGAGATATAGACGAAATAGGGCCGCGACGGCACGGCATGGCTTTCGCCGCCCACAAGATCGGGCGGATCTGCGCCGAAATGGGCGACGCAGAGGCTTCGTCCCTCCAGCCCGCGAGTCATATGCGGGGCCAGCGCATCGATGGTCGCCTGGCTGTTGCCGATGATGCCATGCGCATAGCGATCGATGGTGCGCACCCGCCTCAGATGCTCGGCCGCGCCTTGCGGCCGCGCGAATTCCGGATGGGTGAGCGGGATCACATCATGCACCAGCGTCACAAAGCGCGCGCCTTCCGCCCGCAGGATCGCACCGACCTGATCGGCGTCGTCCAGATGATGGGGCGAAACCTGCAGATAGACTTGCGGCCCCGTCGCGCGCGGCACCGGACGCGGCCGGAGCGCAATCAGGTGGCGGATGACCGCAGCCCTGCTCGCCGCTTCGTCCTTCACTTTGCTGTTGCGCCAGCGCGCGGCGGTGAACGCCAGGAAATGGCGCACGGCCGCCTCGTTCAGCCGCCCATAATAGCCCCCGGCCGGATGTACCGCGGCGAAGGAAAGCCTTTCCGGCATGCGTTCCAACAGCTCGCGCGCATAAACATATTCGACCCGGTCGATCCCGGTGGGCGCAGCATGGAAACTGCGCGAAAGCAGGCGCGAAATATCGAGGATGACCTCAGCCTCGCCCTCTCCCGCTAGGAAGCGCTGACTGGCGGGCTTGGATCGCAGCGCCAGCCGCGCGCCGGGCACCTTGAATGGCTTCAGCGCCATGTCAAAGCTCCTTCGCTCGCAACTGACCACTCATCGAATGAAACCAACAGTCTAGAACTGCGCACGAATCTCTTCCGCCAGCGCTTCAAGCGCCGCCGCGTCGGCGAAATTGCCCTGTGCATGGGCGGAAAAGCCGGTCGGCCCACCTACCCATCGCGGCACGATATGGAAATGCAGATGATAGACGGTCTGCCCGGCCGGTGCGCCATTAAATTGCGCGACATGGATACCGTCCGGGTTCAACGCCTTGCGCGTGGCGATGGCAACTTTCTTTACCGTCGCCATCACTTGGGCCAGCGCCTCATCCTCAACCTCCAGGATGTTGCGCGCCTTGGACCATTTGGAAATGACCAGGCTGTGCCCCTTCGACTGCGGCTGGATGTCGAGGAAGGCATAGCTATGCTCATCCTCATAAAGCTTCGTCGAAGGGATCTTGCCCTGAAGGATCAGCGCGAAGGCGTTGGCTTCGTCATAGGTGCCGTCAAGGCTCATGCCACTATTCCTCAGCTCACATATTGAGCTGTGGTTTTAGCGGCGACTTCCTCCGCCGTCACGCCCGGCGCGAGTTCAATGAGCTTGAAGGAGCTGTCATGATCGGGCCGCTGGAAAACGCAAAGATCGGTGACGATCATATCGACCACATTCCTGCCGGTCAGCGGCAAGGTGCAGGCAGGGATGAATTTGGGGCTGCCGTCCTTCGACACATGCTCCATGACGACGATGATCTTCTTGACGCCCGCGACCAGGTCCATCGCGCCTCCCATGCCCTTGATCATCTTGCCGGGGATCATCCAATTGGCAATGTCGCCATTTTCCGCGACCTCCATCGCGCCCAGCACGGTCAGATCTATATGCCCGCCGCGGATCATCGCGAAACTGTCGGCGCTCGAGAAGAAGACGGTGTTGGGCAGCTCGCTGATCGTCTGCTTGCCCGCATTGATGAGGTCGGCATCCTCCTCGCCCTCATAGGGAAAGGGGCCGATGCCGAGCATGCCGTTCTCCGACTGCAGCGTCACCTCGACCCCGGCTGGAATGTGGTTCGCCACCAGCGTCGGAATACCGATGCCGAGGTTCACATAAAAGCCGTCCTTCAGCTCCTTCGCCGCGCGCGCGGCCATCTGGTCACGGGTCCAGGCCATTATGCTGTCTCCCTCTGGCGCACGGTGCGAAATTCGATCTTCTTGTCATAGGGCGCGCCGATGATCATGCGCTTCACATAGATGCCGGGCAGGTGGATGCTGTCAGGGTCCAGGCTACCCACAGGCACCACTTCCTCCACCTCTGCCACGCAGATCTTGGCGGCAGTCGCCATCGGCGCGTTGAAGTTGCGCGCGGTCTTGCGGAAGATTAAATTGCCGCTCTCGTCCGCCTTCCAGCCCTTGATGATGGCAACGTCGGCGAAGATCCCGCGCTCAAGAATATATTCCTGGCCGTCGAAGACCTTGACTTCCTTGCCCTCGGCCACCGCCGTGCCCACGCCGGTCTTGGTATAGAAACCGGGAATGCCCGCCCCGCCAGCGCGGCAGCGTTCAGCCAGCGTCCCCTGGGGTGAAAACTCCACCTCCAGTTCGCCAGCCAGATATTGCCGCTCGAACTCCTTGTTCTCGCCGACATAGGAGGAGATCATCTTCTTGACCTGCCGCGTGCGCAGGAGCTTGCCCAGCCCCTCGCCGTCGATTCCGGCATTGTTCGACGCGATGGTCAGGTCCTTGACCCCTGAATCCCGGATCGCATCGATCAGCCGCTCGGGGATCCCGCACAGGCCAAAACCGCCAGCGCAAAGGTGCATGCCGTCGAAAAGAAGGCCCTCCAACGCAGATGCAGCATCGGGATAGAGCTTCTTCACCATCGCACTTCTCCTCCTGAACCCCGGCTAGGCCATAAGAGGAAGCCGCCGCAGCGTCAATTTGCTGCGGCGGCGAAAGTGATAGGGATCTGCAAACATTCGTTCGCTTCGAGCGCAGTCGAGAAGCGGAAAGCGCAGCTATGGCGTCTCTCGACTGCGCTCGAAACGAACGGCAGTTTTGTTCAGATCAACCCAGCCAGCGGACTTGAAGGATCGGCGTACATACGCTTACCCATCCGCCCGGCGCGATAGGCCATCCGTCCGGCCTCGACGCCTGCCTTCATGGCCGCCGCCATCAACACTGGGTCCTTCGCCTCGGCAATAGCGGTATTCATGAGGACGCCGGTGCAACCCAGCTCCATGGCTTGCGCCGCCTCCGACGCGGTGCCGACGCCCGCATCGACCAGCACCGGCAGCTTGGTCCCTTCCACGATCAGCCGGATCGTCACGCGATTCTGGATACCCAGGCCAGATCCGATCGGCGCGCCCAGCGGCATGATCGCCACCGCGCCCACGTCCTCCAGCCGCTTGGCCGCGATCGGGTCATCGACGCAATAGACCATCGGCTTGAAACCTTCCTTGGCCAATATCTCCGTCGCCCGCAGGGTTTCCACCATGTCGGGATAAAGCGTCCGCGCCTCGCCCAACACCTCCAGCTTCACGAGGTCCCAGCCCCCCGCCTCGCGCGCCAGCCGAAGCGTCCGGATCGCTTCCTCGCCAGTATAGCAGCCCGCCGTATTAGGCAGATAAGTGATCTTCCTAGGATCGATGAAATCGGTCAGCATCGGGGCCTTGGGGTCCGACACATTCACGCGCCGCACCGCCACGGTAACGATCTCCGCCCCCGACGCTTCGACAGCCGCCGCATTCTGCTCGAAATTCTTGTATTTCCCCGTGCCGACGATCAGGCGCGACCGGAAGGTCTTGCCCGCAACCGTCCAGCTGTCGTCATCGACGGCCGACACGTCGCCGCCGCCGACAAAGTGCACGATCTCCAGTTCGTCGCCATCTTCAACCAACACCTGCGTCAGCGTCGATCGGGGGACGACCTCCAGGTTGCGCTCCACCGCGACCTTTTCAGGAACGAAGCCCAACTCGCTCGCCAGTTCCGCCAGCGTGATGCCCGCGCGCACCCTGCGATGCTCGCCGTTGATGTGGATGGATAGGGTGCCGTCGATGTGCAATGCTCTGTTCCCAGAAAGAAGGTGTCTCGACTTGGCGCGACACGAAAGGCTAAAGGTCACCGCGCATATAGGGGCCGCCACGGCCCCGCCGCAACATGCTTAGGGGAAATGCCATGGCCGACGCGCGGAAAATCTATGTGTTGAACGGCCCGAACCTCAACATGCTGGGCACGCGTGAGCCCGAAATCTACGGCTATGACACGCTGGACGACATTGCCGAACGGATGGAGGATGCGGCTGGCCGCGCCCATGTGGAGATCGACTTCCGCCAGTCCAACCATGAAGGCCATCTGATCGATTGGCTTCAGGAGGCGCATGCCGAAGGGGCCCATGCCGTCCTCATCAATCCAGGCGGTCTCACCCACACCTCCATCGCGCTGCACGACGCCATCAAGGGCATCAGCGTGCCGGTGATCGAAGTGCACCTGTCCAACCCCCACGCGCGCGAGCCTTTCCGTCACAAAAGTTATGTGGGCCTGGCCGCGAAGGGAACGGTGGCGGGCTTTGGCCCAATGTCCTATATGCTCGCGCTCGAAGCCGCGCTCGAACTGTAGGCGTCCAAGCATTTCGGCGCTCAAAAGTTGCGCTTGGACCCAAATGCGCATAGGCGCGGGCAACAGTAACGATAATTCACCGTCCAGGGACTTCAAATGAACGACAAGGCTGAAAAGGGCGCAATGCAGGTGGACGTCCAGTTGGTGCGGGATCTTGCCGCTTTGCTCGACGACACCAACCTGACGGAAATTGAGGTGGAGGACGGCGATCGCAAGATCCGCGTCGCTCGCAAAGCTGGCGGCGGCAACGCCATCGCCTACGCGCCCGCGCCCTTGGCAGCGGCCCCCGTCGCTGCCGCCGCTCCTGCCGCAGCGGCGCCAGCCGAACCCGCCGCTGGCGCCAATGCCGTCCGCTCGCCGATCGTCGGTACTGCCTATCTCGCGGCAGAACCGGGTGCTGCGCCCTTCGCTCCGATCGGTTCGACCGTGAAGGCGGGCGACACCGTGCTGATCGTGGAAGCCATGAAGGTCATGAACGCCATCACCGCGCCCAACGCGGGCACGGTCAAGGCCGTGCTGGTCGATAACGGCCAGCCGGTCGAATATGACCAGCCGCTGATCGTCATCGAATAAGGCCGCGCAACACATGGCCATCGAAAAGCTGCTGATCGCGAACCGCGGCGAAATCGCGCTCCGCATCCATCGCGCCTGCCATGAAATGGGCATCAAGACGGTGGCGGTCCATTCGACCGCCGACGCCGACGCCATGCATGTGCGCCTTGCCGACGAAGCGATCTGCATCGGGCCGCCCGCGGCCAAGGACAGCTATCTCAACATCGCCGCGATCATCTCCGCCGCTGAAATCTCCGGTGCGGACGCAATCCATCCCGGCTATGGCTTCCTGTCGGAAAACGCCCAGTTCGCGGAAATCGTGGAGGCACATAACCTCGCCTTCGTGGGGCCGAAGCCCGAACATATCCGCATCATGGGCGACAAGGTCGAGGCGAAGCGGACCGCAGGCGCGCTCGGCCTGCCGCTGGTTCCCGGCTCCGACGGCGCGCTCTCCAGCGTCGAGGAAGCACGCGAAGTCGCCGCGAAGATCGGCTACCCGGTGCTGATTAAGGCCGCTTCGGGCGGCGGCGGTCGCGGCATGAAGGTCGTACCGAACGAAGACCAGCTCGAAACGTTGATGAAGCAGGCGGGGTCAGAGGCGAAGGCCGCCTTCGGCGACGACACTGTTTACATGGAAAAATATCTGGGCAACCCCCGGCATATCGAATTCCAGGTCTTCGGCGACGGCAATGGCAATGCCATCCATCTGGGCGAGCGCGACTGCTCGCTCCAGCGCCGCCACCAGAAGGTGCTGGAGGAAGCGCCCTCCCCCGTCCTTTCGACCGCCGAGCGCGACCGGATGGGCGAAGTCGTCCGCAAGGCGATGGCTGACATGGGCTATCGCGGCGCGGGCACGATCGAGTTCCTGTGGGAAAACGGCGAATTTTACTTCATCGAGATGAACACTCGCCTGCAGGTGGAGCATCCGGTGACGGAGATGATTACCGGCGTCGATCTCGTCCGCGAGCAGATCCGCGTCGCCGAGGGCAAGCCCTTGTCCGTCGAGCAGCAGGACATCGAATTCCACGGCCACGCCATCGAATGCCGCATCAATGCCGAGGACCCGCGCACCTTTGCGCCGTCACCGGGCACCGTCACCAGCTATCATGTACCGGGCGGCATGCATGTCCGCGTCGATAGCGGCCTTTATCAGGGCTATAAGGTGCCGCCCTATTATGACAGCATGATCGGCAAGCTGATCGTCTATGGCCGCACCCGCGAAGGCGCGATCATGCGCCTGCGCCGCGCGCTGGAGGAATATGTGATCGAGGGCATGAAGACCACGATCCCGCTCCACCAGAAGCTGCTGAAGGACCCCGAGTTCCTGAAGGGCGACTACACGATCAAATGGCTGGAAGAGTGGTTGGCAAAGGACGACGCCGCGTGACGAAGGCGACCATCTGGCACAATCCCCGTTGCTCCAAGTCGCGGGCCGCGCTCGCGATACTGGAAGGCACGCCGGGGGTGGATGTCGAGGTCGTCGAATATCTCAAGACCCCGCCCAGCCGCGCCCAAATTGAAACGGTGCTGGCCAAGGCGGGCGTCCGCCCTTCCGAAGCCCTCCGCAAGGGTGAAGGCTTCGTCAAGGAAATCAGCCTCGACGTCAACGACGACAAGGCTGTGCTGGACGCCATGGCCGCGCACCCGATCCTAATCGAGCGCGCCATCGTCATCACCGAAAAAGGCGCGGTAATCGCCCGCCCACCCGAACGTGCGAGCGAGGTTCTCAACTAAGAGCCGTCACCCCGGACTCGATCCGGGGCTGCGGCCATCTGTGTAGAAACCCGATGCCGGATCAGGTCCAGAATTACCCGCCCATATGGCATTACCGCACCCGCCAGCGATAATCCTCTTCCCGCACTTCGGTCACCGCATATCCATCCGGGTCTCGCGCAGGTCGGAAACGGTAGCGCTCCATGATGATGCGGCAAGTCATCGCGTCCACCTCGGCATAGCCGCTCTTTTCGATGATCTCACACTGATCGACATGGCCTGATGGGCCGATGGCGTAGCGGACGCCGATCTTTACCCGGCCCGCTCCACGCAGCCAGTCCGGAAAATCCGAATTCCGAAATCGGCCGCCGGTCTGCCTCGCCCGCGAGAATGCTCCGCCGTCGCCAGCGCCAGTGCCAGTCCCAGCGCCCGTACCATCGCCGCTGCCCCCCGACCCACTGCCGCTTCCCGCACCTCCCCCACCCGAGCCCAAGCCATCGACCGCTCCAGCGGGCGGGGCTGCGGCGGGCGAAGCGGGGGCCGGCACAACTATAACGGGAACAGGCGCAACAAGCGGCAGTCTCGCCACATCCTCCTCAGTAGCCCGAGGGCGAGGGGCAGGCGTAGCGCCTCCTTCACGACTGGTTTCACGGACTTTTGCCGGTTTAACGGGCTCAGGCTTTTCTTCAACCAGCGGCTTGAGATCGAACAGCGTCAACCGCGCATCATCCACCGCCCGCAACAAAGGCGTGGCGCGCAGCCCCATTATAAGCGCGTAGCCGATGACGAGATTGACAATGAGCGCCGCGAGCGCCGGAGCGATCTTTCCCCGCCCCGGCCATCGCTGCGCCCAATTGCTTCTCATCTCGGAAAGGTCCGTGCGCCTGGCACGGCGGCCTGTCGCTTAACGGTAAACGCGGTTGCCGTTGCGATCGATATAATATTCGCGTCCACGGCTGTCGCGATGCCACCTGCGTTCGCCGTCCGACGTCGCTACGCCTACAGCCGCACCACCCGCAGCACCGATGGCCGCGCCTTCGGCAACGCCCAGGCCAGGGACGATGGCCCCGGCAACTGCACCGCCGACCGCGCCGATCCCGGCGCCGCGCAAGCCATCACGCGTCGTCTCACGCGAACAACCGCCAACACTGGCAGCAGCCGCCAGACCTGCAACAAGCAAAACTACATTCTTCATGATCCGTCTCCACATTGGTGACTTATGAAACGACAGAGACGCCGATTGGTTCGATTATCATTTCACGGGCACCGGGCGGCCGGACAAAGACCACACTGGAGCGCTTCGGGATAACTCGCTATCCCCTCGCCCATGCCTCAGAATCATCTCTACCTTGTCGATGGCAGCGGCTATATTTTCCGCGCCTATCACCAGCTTCCCCCGCTCACCAACAAGCATGGCCAGCCCGTGGGCGCGGTCTATGGCTATACCACCATGCTCTGGAAGCTGGCCGAGGAACTGGGCAAGGCGGAAGGCCCTACCCATCTCGCAGTGGTGCTGGACAAGGGCAGCCACACCTTCCGCAATGACATGTACGACCAGTATAAGGCGAACCGCCCACCCGCGCCGGAGGACCTGGTCCCGCAATTCCCGATGATCCGCGACGCGACCCGCGCCTTCTCCCTCCCCTGTATCGAGGAAGCGGGGTTCGAGGCCGACGACATCATCGCCAGCTATACCAAGGCCGCCGTAGCGGCGGGCTGGCACGTCACCATCGTCAGCTCCGACAAAGACCTGATGCAGCTCATCCAGCCCGGCGTCGATATGTACGACACGATGAAGAATGAGCGGCGCGGCGCCGACTATGTCATGACCAAGTTCGGCGTGCCGCCGCAGCAATTGGGCGACGTCTTGGCCCTCATGGGCGATAGCGTCGATAACGTCCCCGGCGTGCCCGGCATCGGCCCCAAGACCGCGGCCAAGCTCATTACCGAATATGGCAACCTGGAAGCGGCGCTCGAAGCCGCGCCCGCCATGAAGAAATCGAAGATGCAGGAAAATCTGATCGAGCATGCCGACATGGCGCGCCTGTCACGCAAGCTGGTGGCGCTTCACGATGGCATGGACCTGCCCGAGCCGCTGGAGGAGTTGACGCTCAAGGGCATCCCGCCCGAACCGCTGCAGAATTTCCTCGAACATCATGGCTTCAAGTCGCTGTTGACCCGCCTCGGCGCGCCCGCTGCGGCCGTGGCAATCGCCACCGCAGCCGCCGCGGTTACGGAGGTCACGCCGCCCTCGGCCCCCGTTCTCGAAGAAGAGCCGCCCATAGACCGTAGCCTCTACGAAACGGTGGTGACGGAAGAATCGCTCGACCGCTGGATCGCCGCCGCCCATGCCCAGGGCCATGTCGCCGTCGATACCGAAACGGACATGCTGAATTGCGTATCCTGCGCGCTGGTGGGGATCAGCCTCGCCGTTGGGCCGAACGCCGCCTGCTATATCCCGGTAGGCCATGGCGGAAAGGACATGTTCGCGGAAAAGCCGGAACAGCTTCCCCTCCCCCTCGTCCTCGCCAAGCTGAAGCCGCTTCTCGAAGACGACAGCGTCCTCAAGATCGGCCAGAATCTGAAATATGATCTGACGGTCATGCGCCGCCACGGCATCGAAATCGCACCCTATGACGACACCATCGTCATGAGCTTTGACCTCGACGCTGGCCAAAGCCTCGCAGGCCACGGCATGGACGAAGCAGCGAAGGTCCACCTCAACCACATTTGCATCAGCTTCAAGGACGTCTGCGGCACCGGCAAGAACCAGATCAGCTTCGCCGAAGTCCCGCTCGACAAGGCCACCGAATATGCCGCCGAGGATGCGGACGTGACGCTGCGCCTGTGGAAGCTGTTCAAAAACCGGGTCGCCAATGAAGGCGCCACCCGCGTCTATGAACTGGTCGATCGCCCGCTTGTCTCCGTGATCGCCAGGATGGAGCATGAAGGCATCAAGGTCGATCGCGAAGCCCTGTCCCGCCTCTCCGCCGAATTCACAGCTGAAATCGCCAAGCTGGAAGGTGAAATACACGGCTTGGCGGGCCAACCCTTCGCCATCGGCTCGACCCAGCAGCTGGGCGCGATCCTGTTCGACAAGATGGGGTATAAGGGCGGAAAGAAGGGCAAATCCGGCGCTTACTCGACCGACGTCACCATCCTGGAACAGCTGAAGGCGCAGGGCGCGGAGATCGCCGGAAAAATTCTAGACTGGCGCCAGCTCTCGAAGCTCAAATCCACCTATACCGACGCGCTGCAAGCCCAGATCAACAAGGACAGCAGCCGCGTCCACACCAGCTACTCGCTCTCAGGCGCGCAGACCGGCCGCTTGTCCTCGACCGACCCCAATCTGCAGAATATCCCAATCCGCACCGAAGTCGGCCGCCAAATCCGCCACGCCTTCGTTGCCGAGCCCGGCAATGTCATCCTGGCGGCGGACTATAGCCAGATCGAACTGCGCCTTGCCGCGCACATCGCCGACGTTCCCGCACTGCGCGACGCATTCCTGGCAGGCGAGGACATTCACGCCGCCACCGCCCAGCAATTGTTCGGCGAGGTGAACCGCGACACCCGTGGCCGCGCCAAGACGATCAACTTCGCCATCCTTTACGGCATTTCCCGCTGGGGTCTCGCCGGGCGGCTGGAGATCAGCGCCGACGAAGCGCAGGACATGATCAGCCGCTATTATGAGCGCTTCCCCGGCATCAGCCTCTATATCACCGAAACGCTCGAAAAGGCCCGCGCACGGGGCTACACCGAAACGCTGTTCGGCCGGAAAACTTGGTTCCCGCGCATCAAGGCGCCGGTCCAGCATGAGCGCCAGGGCGCCGAGCGCGCCGCGATCAACGCCCCGATCCAGGGCACCAGCGCCGACATCATTAAGCGCGCCATGGCCCGCATGGGGCCAGCCTTGGCCGCCGAAGGGCTGCACGATGTGAAGATGCTGCTTCAGGTCCATGACGAACTGGTCTTCGAACTGCCCGAAAGCCGGGTTGAACAAGCCAGCGCCATCATCCGCCGCGTCATGGAAAGGGCCGCCGAACCGATCGTGAAATTGAGCGTGCCGCTAGGCGTGGATATCGGCCACGGCCTGAGCTGGGGGGCGGCGCACTGACCGACAATCGTCATCCCAGCGCAAGCTGGGATCCCGGGCGGCAGGTAGCTTCACCATCCCAGCGTTGGCTTCGCCGCCCTTCGGGTCGCTGGGATGGCGACACTCTTAATTCCGCGCGTATCTGTCCTCATAACGGACGATATCGTCCTCACCCACATAGGACCCGGTCTGCACCTCGATGAACACCATCGGGATACGCCCCGGATTTTCTATCCGGTGCACCGCTCCCACCGGAACATAGACGGACTGGTTCTCGGACAGCAGTTGGACCTCCTCGCCCACGGTCACTTTCGCCGTGCCCTCGACGACGATCCAATGCTCCGAACGATGAAAATGGCTCTGCAGGCTGAGCGATGCGCCGGGGAGCACGGTGATCCGCTTCACCTGAAAGCGCGATCCCACGACCAGACTTTCATACCATCCCCAAGGCCGGTGATCCTTCGGAAACGCTTCCGCCTGTGAAGCGCCCTTGCGCTGCAATGCCTCGACCACAAGCTTCACATCTTGTGTGCGCGATTTGTCAGCGATCAGCACCGCATCATTCATCGCGACAGCCACGATGTTGTTGAGGCCGAGACCGACAATCTCAAGCCCCTCGCTCTCCGACCGCAGCAATGTATCGCGGCAATCGATGGCCGTCGCCGAACCGGACAGGGCGACCCCCTCCTCGTCCGGCTGCGAATGGCTCCACACCGCGTCCCAGCCGCCCAGGTCAGACCATTCCGAGTCATAGGGCACGACGGACAGATTTTCCGCCCGCTCCATGATCGCATAGTCGATCGCGATATTGTCCGCCTGGCTCCACGGCTCGGCGGCAAGCCGCAGGAAGCCCAGGTCGCTTTCGGCCTGCTCCACCGCCGCCCGCACCGCCGCAAATATGGCGGGGGCGTGACGCTCAAACGCGGCAACCAGATCCTTTGCTGCAAACAGGAAGATGCCCGCATTCCACAGATAATTGCCCGTCGCGAGCATCTCCTCTGCGCGCGCCGCGTTGGGCTTCTCAACAAAGCTCGCCAGCTTGATCGGCTGGCCGGACCCATCGGGCTTTGCTGCCGCCTCCAGATAGCCATAGCCCGTTTCCGGCCGCGTCGGGCGGATGCCGAACGTCACGAGATCGCCGTCGCGCGCCGCCGTCAGCCCCTTGCCCACCGCGGCATGAAAAGCCGCCACATCCGGCACGACATGGTCAGACGGCGCAACCAGCATGACCGCGTCCGGGTCGCTCGTCAGCAGGTGCAGCGCCGCCGCCAATATGGCGGGCGCAGTGTTGCGCCCTTCAGGCTCGATCAGGATCGCCGCCGGATCGATATTCTCCAGCGCCAATTGCTCGGCGATGATGAAGCGGAACAGCGAATTGGTCAGCACCAACGGCCGGGCGAAAGCGAATTGCTCGCTCTCCCCCGACAACCGCCGGGCGGCCGAACGGAACAGAGTTGTCTCGCCCAGCAGCGGCACAAACTGCTTGGGATAGGATTTTCGTGACAAAGGCCACAACCGCGTGCCCGAACCTCCAGCCAGAATGACCGGAGTAATTTGGAAAGTATCGGCGCTGGAAATCGACATAGCCCTGTTCGTGCAATGGAAACTGACGAACCTCTAGCCGCCCGCCGCACATAGCTCCAACATAAAAAAGGACGGCGCGATGGCCGTCCTTCCTTTAATCGAACAGCTCCTCCAGGAAGCTCTTCTTGCGCTTCTTCTGATAATAGGGACCATCGTCACGATAATCACGATCCGGCCGATAGTGCGGCTGCTGCTGGGCTGGCGGGGCGGCAGGCGCTGCTCCCTGCGCCGACCGCTCGATGATCTTGTCCAGTTCACCCCGGTCCAGCCACACGCCGCGGCACTGCGGGCAAAAGTCGATCTCGACCCCCTGCCGGTCGGTCATGGAAAGTCCGACATGACAGACCGGGCAGAGCATGGCCGACACGGCTTCAGGCGTGCGCATCATTATTCCCGATCGCCAGTCAGGCTGAGCAGCATCTGGAACAGGTTGACGAAGTTCAGATACAGCGACAGCGCGCCCATCACCTGCATCTTCTGCGCCACCTCATGACCGGCATAGTGGAAATAATCCGACTTGATGCGCTGCACGTCCCAGGCAGTCAGGCCGGTGAAGACCACGACGCCAATGATCGAAATCACCATCTGCATGGCCGAAGAGCCGATGAAGATGTTGATGAGGCTGGCGACCAGGATACCGATCAGGCCCATGATCAGGAACGAGCCCATCTTCGACAGGTCACGCCCGGTGGTGTAGCCCCACAGCGCCATCGCCAGGAACATGACCGAGGCCGAGAAGAATGCCTGGGCGATGCTGCCGCCGGTAAAGACCAGGAAGATGCTGGCCAGCGACACGCCCATGACGACCGAGAAAGCCCAGAAGGCCATCCGCGCGCCCGCAGTCGTCATCTTTTCGATGCGGAAGCTGAAGAAGAACACAAAGGCCAGCGGCGCAAAGATCGCCACCCACTTCAGCGGCGTGCCGAAGATCGCGGCGGCTAGTACGGGCGTATTGCCGATAAAGGCGGCGACGAGGCCGGTAATGACCAGGCCGATGCCCATGTTGCGGAAGACGCCCAGCATGTGACTGCGCAGCCCGGCGTCATATTGCGCCGCCTGCGTCGTCCCATAATTCGGTGTACGAACGGGATTGTTCACGGCGTTGAAACTCCATCCTTCAAAACAGATTGCTTGGATCGAGTGGCCCGGCGCGGTCTTCGTGAGGCTTTTGAGGGGGGCGCAAAAGCCCACGAACCTGCACCGAGCGCACTCGATGCGGTCCGACATCACGACCAGCTCCCCGCAGGAAGCCAGCCGCCAGAGGGGCCCGGCCCGCACAAGCAATATCGGTAAGGAAACGCCTCAGCGCAAGTGATCGGCCCATCAGCAACAATTTGTTACAAAGGCGGAGGACAGGCCTCGACAAGATCACCCACGGTTGACGCCCGCCCCGAACCGCCGCATGGCTGCGCCTCATGAGCGACCAGTTCACCCCCGCCGAGCAGCACGCCGACGCTCCCCTGCGCCTCTTCAACAGCCTGACCCGCGCTGTCGAACCCTTCGCCCCCATTCAGGCGAACCACGCGCGCGTCTATAGCTGCGGCCC
Source organism: Sphingobium sp. EP60837 (assembly GCF_001658005.1). Classification (NCBI taxonomy): domain Bacteria; kingdom Pseudomonadati; phylum Pseudomonadota; class Alphaproteobacteria; order Sphingomonadales; family Sphingobiaceae; genus Sphingobium; species Sphingobium sp. EP60837. The sequence continues at coordinate 938,104 of NZ_CP015986.1, forward strand.
TACGGTCTATAACTACGCCCATCTCGGCAATCTGCGCGCCTATGTCTTCACCGACACGCTGCGCCGCACGCTGTTGTGGAAGGGCCTGGACGTCACCCACATCATCAACATCACCGATGTCGGCCATCTCACCAGCGACGCCGACGCAGGCGATGACAAGATGGAGGCCGCCGCCCGCGCCCAGGCAAAGAGCATCTGGGACATAGCCGCGCATTACACGGACGCCTTCAAGCAGAATATCGCAGACCTCAACGTCATCGCGCCCAGTGAGTGGACCGTCGCCACCGACTATGTCCCGCAGATGATCGAATTCGCGAAGAAGATCGCACCCGCGCATTGCTACGAACTCGACACCGGCCTCTATTTCGACAGCAGCACCGTGCCCGACTATGGCGCACTGGCGGGAGGCCGCGACGATGCTGCCCATGCCCGCATTGATCCGGTCGCAGGCAAGCGCAACCCGTCCGACTTCGCGATCTGGCGCAAATCCCCGCCCGGCGAGCAGCGCCAGATGGAATGGGACTCCCCCTGGGGCAAGGGCGCACCCGGCTGGCACCTCGAATGCTCGGTGATGAGCGAGGCGCGGCTCGGCCATCCGTTTGACATCCACACCGGCGGCATCGACCATCGCGAAATTCACCACCCGAACGAGATCGCGCAGAATCAGGCCTATTGCGGCTGCAACGACGCGCAGCCCGGCTTCACCGGCGCCCGCTGGTGGATGCACAACAACTTCCTGGTCGATCGCCAGGGCAAGATGAGCAAGTCGAAGGGCGGCTTCACCACCCTCTTCTCCTTGATCGACGCGGGCGTGCACCCGCTCGCCTACCGTCTGCTATGCCTCGGCGCTCATTATCGCAGCGAACTGGAGTTCAGCGGCGAAAGCGTCGCCGCTGCGCTTACGCGCCTCAAACGCCTCGTCATGGGCGTCGAGAACCTCAAGAGCCGCGCTGAAGGCGTCACCTGGCAATCACCGCGTCTCGACTATTTACGCGCCAACCTGCACCCCAAGTTGGCGCCGCTACTGGAGCAATTCGACGCCGCGCTCAGCGACGACCTCATGACGCCCCGCGCATTGCCGCTACTTGAAGAGACGATCGCGCTCAAGAAGGTGCCCGTCGATGAGAAACTCTGCCTGATCGCCGCCTTCGACCAGGCGTTGGGCCTCAATCTGCTGACGCTCAGCCGCGCCGACTTGCGGCTCCAGCCCAAGGATGTTCAGATCACTCCGGACGAGATCGAGGCGGAACTCGACCGCCGCCAGACCGCCCGTGCCGAAAAGGACTTCACGCTGTCCGACGAGATCAGGGACGGCCTGATCGGACGCGGCGTGGAGGTGATGGACGGCGATCCTCTGCGCTGGGACTGGCGCTTGAATATAGGGTAAAAGCCTTATTTACCAAACCGTTACGCCTTCGTCATAATAAGCCGAACCGTGCCGCCGCTGCGCCGGTTCCGCTGGACAGCAGATCGCGAAGGGCGCACCTTCTGCCCATGAAATGGCACATCTTGGCGATCATGAGCGGCCTCGCCGCGGCGGCGCCGCCCCCAGCCAGGACGCAGGTCTTCATGTTCGAAACCGGCACGACCCTGCTCACCAAATGCCGTAACAAAGCGCCGGAATATGCGCTCGCCTGCACGGCCTACATCGTCGGCGCGGTGGACGGCATAAAGAAAGACGTCTTCATCGGCCGAACCCACGCGAATTGCTGGCCCGACCAGATGCAGGCCGAAGACGTGCGGCGCATCGTCGTCGCCTATCTGGAACGCTATCCTGACCAGCGCAAGGCGCCTGCCTCGGTACTTGTCAGCGTCGCGCTGAACGGCCGTTACCCCTGCGAGAAGTAAGCCTGTCCTCGCAGCACCCACGCTCCCGCAGCTATAAACTTGCTTTAACCCCTTCATCAGCGTAGGGGCGGCCCCTATTTTTACATCTTTTGGGAGACTCACTGTGGCGGCGAAGTGGACGCCGGAAAGCTGGCGGGAGCATAAGGGCATTCAGATGCCCGTCTATCGTGACGCGGAGGCGCTCGCCGCCGTGGAGGCGCAGCTCAGCCAGTTTCCCCCGCTCGTCTTTGCCGGCGAAGCGCGCAACCTGAAGCACGACCTCGCCAAGGTCACCAATGGCGAGGCTTTCCTGCTGCAGGGCGGCGATTGTGCCGAGAGCTTCGCGGAGTTCCACCCGAACAACATCCGCGACACCTTCCGCGTGCTGCTCCAGATGGCGGTGGTCCTTACATTCGCGTCCAAGCTGCCGATCGTGAAGGTCGGCCGCATGGCGGGCCAGTTCGCCAAGCCGCGCTCGGCCGACACCGAAACGATCGGCGGCGTGGAACTGCCCAGCTATCGCGGCGACAATGTCAACGACATTGCCTTCACGCCCGAAGCGCGGGAGCCTGACGCGCAGCGCATGGTCCGGGCCTACAACCAGTCAGCCGCGACGCTGAACCTGGTGCGCGCTTTCTCGACCGGCGGTTACGCCAGCCTGGATCGGGTGCATGGCTGGATGCTCGATTTCATGGGCCGCAGCCCTTGGGCCGCGAAGTTCGAAGCCATGGCGGATCAGATCGGCCAGGCGCTCGACTTCATGCGCGCCTGCGGTCTGTCGCCCGAAACCGTGCCGCAGCTCGGCGGAACCAGCTTCTACACCAGCCATGAAGCGCTGCTGCTCCCCTATGAGCAGGCGCTGACCCGGCAGGATTCACTGACCGGCGACTGGTATGACACGTCCGCGCACATGCTTTGGATCGGCGACCGCACGCGGTTCGAAGGCTCGGCGCATATCGAATATCTGCGCGGCATCGGCAATCCGATCGGCATGAAGTGCGGCCCGAGCCTTGAGCCCGACGCCCTCATCCGCCTGCTCGACATCTTGAACCCCTCGCGCGAGGCGGGCCGCATCACGCTCATCACGCGCTACGGTCATGACAAGATCGAGGCGGGCCTGCCCAAGCTGGTCCGCGCGGTGCTGCGCGAAGGCCATCCGGTGGTCTGGTCCTGCGACCCCATGCACGGCAATGTCATCAAGGCGGCCAATGGCTACAAAACCCGCCCGTTCGACCGCATCCTGGCCGAAGTGCGCGGCTTCTTCGCCGTGCACCGTGCCGAAGGCAGCTTCGGCGGCGGCATCCATGCCGAAATGACCGGCCAGAATGTGACGGAATGCACCGGCGGCGCCATCGCCATCACCGATGAGGGCCTAGCCGACCGCTACCACACCCATTGCGACCCGCGCCTCAACGCGGCGCAGAGCCTCGAACTCGCCTTCCTGCTTGCGGAAATGCTGAACGAGGAACTGAAGGAACGCCGCGTCGCGGCCTGATCCTTCGCAACGGTCATAGACAATCCCGCCGCGTGAATGGCTCGCGGCGGGATTTTTTATGGCATGATCGCCTGCGCACCCGCTTTGTTTGAGCGGATTATTTCGCCCCCATAATCCTATCCTTTCTTCCAATCAGACCAAGCTCATCTCCGTTCGGGCTGAGCTTGTCGAAGCCCTCCGCTTTCTTCAGGAGGCGCACTTCGACAGGCGCAGCCGGCGTGGAGGGAAGAAGGACCACTCATGACCCAAGCCATGGCCATCGAAACCCGCAGCTTCTACGATCTGCGCGCTTTTGCCCGCGCCGCCGCAATCCCATCCGAAGCATATGGCGACCCCTTCCTGACCAGCCGCGCCGCTCTCGGCCTTCCCGAAGGTGCAGTCTCGATCTACCTCATCGCCCTCCCCCAGGGCCGCGGCCGGGTGCAAAGCCTGCCCGATGACGAGTTCCTCATCCTTCTCGACGGCACGCTCACCCTCGAAACCGCGGAGGGCGCCACGCAGCTTTCCACCAATCAGAGCGCCGTCATCACAAAGGGCACTGGCTTCACCTGGTCCTCGCGGGAAGGCGCACGACTGATCGCGATGCGCCGCAACGGCAGCCCGGAGGCCCCGCCCGCCATCATTCTCATCGATGAAGACGCCCCGCTCGAATCCTCGGGCACGCCCCTCGCCGAACTGCTGGTCGGCCCGACGCCTAGCTGCCGCAACTTCACCGATTATCGGTCAGCAGACGGCGAATTCGTCTGCGGCACCTGGGATTCCACGCCCTATCACCGCCTCTCCATGGCCTATCGCCACTATGAACTTATGTACCTGCTCGAAGGCAACGTGACCTTCATTGATGGCGCAGGCCGCGAGGGCACTTTCCGCAAGGGCGATATCTTCCTGGTGGAGCAGGGCGCGCATTGCAGCTGGGACAGCCGCGAGCATGTGAAGAAAGTCTATGCCATTTACCGGCCCATCTGACGGGTACGGTCCCGACGGGCTGCGCAAATACCCCCCCTTTGCGCAGCCCGTCACAAGGGCGTAACAATGCTGTGATTGGGTCCTTGCTTTTGCGGTGCAGCAATATAGCCTCCGCATATGGCAAAGGATCCGGCATTGGCGACCATCGCCGTTTACAGCCTCAAAGGGGGCGTGGGTAAAACCACCTTCGCGATCAATCTGGCCTGGGCGTCCGCCTGCATTTCGAAAAGGCGGACGCTCCTCTGGGATCTTGATCCGCAGGCCGCGTCCAGCTGGCTTATCTCCACCGACAGCAAAAGCCGCGACGCCGCGCAGGCGATCTTCAGCAAGGATGTCGAAGTCCGCAAGCTGATCCAGCCATCGACCGTTCAGGGCCTGGACCTGATCGCCGCCGACACTTCCCTGCGCAGCCTCGATCATCTGTTTCGGGAAATGGACAAGAAGAAGCGGCTCGCCAAACTGATCGAGACTGTCGGCAAGGATTACGACCGCATCATCCTGGATTGCCCGCCCGGCCTCACCGAAACCAGCGAGCAAGTGCTGCGCGCCGCCGACATGATCGTGATCCCGGTCATCCCCTCCCCACTGGCTCAGCGCGCGATGGGAGAGGTCGCCCGCTATCTCGTCCAGCGGGGCGGCAGCCATCCGCCGATCATGCCCGTCTATTCCATGGTCGATCGCCGCCGCGCCCTCCACCGCGCCGCGATAGAAGCACAGCCCGCATGGCCTGCCATCCCCATGGCCAGCGCGGTCGAACAAATGGCCGTCCGCCGCAAACCACTAGGCGCCTTCGCCGCCACTTCTCCACCGGCACAAGCGTTCGGCAATCTATGGACGGGGATCGAACGCCAGGTGCAGAGCCGCTAGGTTCCAACGCCCTTCGTTCGCACACGCCTTCCCGTTTCGAGCGAAGTCGAGAAACATGGCGCAGCCTGCTCTAAAAGACGCAAAGCAAACCGCATCACCCCACAGCCCTGAGCCACGCCACGCCAATCCGGCATGACGAGCACAGCGGCCGTAAAGTGACCCGTCGCTATCTCAGGCAGCGATGTCGTAAGGCCGAATTTCGCCCGTCAGATAAAGGTTGCGCGCCTTCGACCGGCTGAGCTTGCCCGAACTGGTGCGCGGCAGCGTGCGCGGCGGCACCAGTTCGACGACGCAGTTCATGCCGGTGATCGCCCGGACCCGCTCGCGAATCTGGTCGCGCAGCCGCGTGCGCTCATCATTGTCGGACGTGCGGCAATGCACCAGCACGGCGGGCGCTTCCTCGCCACCCGGCGTGGTGATGGCGAAGGCGGCGATGTCGCCCTGCTTGAAGCCCGGCAGTTGCTCCACCGCCCATTCGATATCCTGCGGCCAGTGATTCTTGCCGTTGATGATGATCATGTCCTTGGCGCGGCCGACGATGTAGAGATAGCCATCGCTAAGATAGCCCATGTCGCCCGTGTCCAGCCAACCGTCGAGCATGCAGGCGTCGGTCGCCTCCTGATCTCGGAAATAGCCGACCATCAGGCTTGGGCCGGTCGTCCAAACCTTGCCAATCTGCCGCTCGCCCAGCACGCCGCCATCCTCGTCGCGGATTTCCACGATCATGTCGCGCGCGGGCTTCCCGCAATTGACGATCGAGCGGAAGCGCTGTGGACGGCCCTCGGTCGCGTCGCCGCCCGACAGGTCGGTTTCTTCGACCAACTCGACGATGATGCCCTCGCCCGGCGGCATGATGGTGACGGCCAGCGTCGCTTCGGCCAGGCCATAGCTCGGCAGGAACGCCTTGGGTGAAAAGCCCGCATCGGCGAACGCATCGACAAAGCTCTGCATCACGTCCGGCCGGATCATGTCCGCGCCATTGCCCGCCAAGCGCCAGCGCGACAGGTCGAAGCGATCCGCTGCCTTGGTCTGGCTCGACATGCGGCGTGCGCAAATGTCGTAACCAAAGGTCGGCGAATAGCTGATAGAGGTCCCCTCGTTACGGCTGATCAGGTCCAGCCACGCCAGCGGACGGCGGGCGAAATCCTCGGTCTTCATATAGTCGGTCGATACCTGGTTGGCGACGACCGAGAGGAAGCAGCCCACCAGACCCATGTCATGATACCAGGGCAGCCAGCTGATGCAGCGGTCGCTATCCTGAACCTCCATACCATGGCTATGCGCGGCGAGATTGCTCAGCAGCGCGTGATGCGTCACCGCCACACCATGGGGGAAGCGGGTCGAACCGCTGGAATATTGAAGATAGGCGATTTCCTCGCCCTTCGCCTGCGGCAGTTCGCAGGGCACGACGTCTCGCGCGATGAAATCCTCAAAAGCGATGCTCTCGACCGCCTTTTGCCGCCCGGATTCCCCCGCCATCTCTTCCAGTTCCTTCGGGAAGAGGAAAAGCATCGGGTCACAGCTCGACAGCTGGACGTTGAGCTGATCGATATAGCTTTCCTTGCCGCCAAAGCTGGTCGGCAGCGGCAGCGGCACCGGCCAGGCGCCCGCATAGATGATGCCAAAGAAGAGCTGCGCGAAATCCACGCCGGTCTCGGCGACCAGCGCCACGCGATCTTCCGGCTTCACCCCATGGGCGATCAGTCGATGAGCGCAGGCGACCGCATCATCCCGCAGTTCGGAAAAAGGATAGGGCCGCGACAGATTACCGCGAGCATCATGGAAATTCAGCCCCCGCTGTCCCCGCGCCGCGTAATCAAGTGCCTCGCCCAGCGTCTCGAAATCAGAGAAGCGGCGCGGAAGGGCGTCATTTGTCGGCGTCGGTGCCATCATGCTTTGCGAACCCGTCATATTGGTGTCACCCAATGTCAATCTTGTCATCCGGGCGGCCCGCTATCATCTTTGAAGCGAGGATGCACCGGATATTGCATTCCAGCGTCGTCTTCTACAGCATAAGGCGCGGTAAAATTCCGGCCCCACTGTGGCATAATCAAGGCGCGCGCTGCATAAGCATTGCCCATGAAGGCGCTGACATGACCGGCAAACGTCCCCGCCCGCCGCTCGACGGCGACAGCCTGCGCGAACTTGCGCTGCGCTATGTCGGCCGTTTCGCCACCAGCCGGGCGAAGCTGCTCGCCTATCTCAACCGCAAGCTGCAAGAGCGCGGCTGGGGCGGCGAGGACCCGCCACAGCCCGACCTGCTCGTCGATCGGCTGGCCGAGCTACGCTATGTCGATGACCGCAGCTTCGCGGTCATGAAAAGCGCATCGCTCGCCCGCCGCGGTTATGGCTCCCGTCGCGTCGCGGAAACCCTACGCGCGGACGGCATAGCCGAAACCGACCGCGAAGAGGCCGACGCCCATACGCAAAGCGAGGCATGGACCACCGCAGATCGCTTCGCCCGCCGCAAGCGGCTCGGCCCCTACGCTCAGACTCGCCCCGACCCCAAGCTGCGCGAAAAATGGATCGCCGCCTTCCTCCGCGCCGGTCACAGCTACGACATAGCGCGCCGCTGGACCGACGCCGCCCCGGGCGAACCGCCAGAACCCGACTAAATCCTCCCCGCAAGGAGAGGCGGGCCAGCCACAGGCTGGGGAGGGGGATTGCGCCCTATCCTCAAACATGTACCTCCCATCATATGAAGCACCTCCCCCTCCTGCTCCTCCCCCTCCTCGCCGCCTGCTCGCCTACAGCGCCAAAGGCCGAGAAATCCTCGACCCCCGCAACCCAGCAGGCCGCCCTCCTCCCCCTCGCGATCCACACCGCCAAGGGCACGCATCGCTTCGCCGTTGAGACCGCCGTCACCGAAAGGCAGCAGGAACAGGGCCTCATGTTCCGCAAGGCGATCGCCGCTGATGGCGGCATGCTCTTCCCGATGAACCCGCCGCGCACCGCCAGTTTCTGGATGAAGAACACGCTGATCCCGCTGGACATGCTCTTCATCCGCACGGACGGCAGCATCGCCTTCATCGCCGCCAATACCCAGCCCTATTCGCGCGAACCTGTATCGGCGGGCGTTCCCGTCACCGCCGTCCTTGAACTACGCGGCGGGCGGGCGGCGGAACTTGGCATAGCCGAAGGAGACCGGGTCTCCTGGGGCAAGTGCGCCGACCCCGCAGGCAAGAGCCGGCCCGGCCTCGATTTCTGCCCGCCGCAGGCACGCTGACGCCATATCCGCCTTGCCAATGACCCGCCTCGGGCTTAAGCGCTTCGCCCATGGGAATCCTGGCCAAGATCTTCACCTGGTGGAATGGCGCGACCATCGGCACCGCACTCTACACCTCCCGCAAGGGTAAGAAGGTGGGCGAAGACCATCAGGGCAATATCTATTATGAAGGCGGCGCGGACGTGCATGGCCGCACACGCCGCTGGGTGATCTACAACGGCAATAATGATGCGAGCCGCGTGCCGTCCGAATGGCATGGCTGGCTGCATCATACGATCGAAGGCACGCCGGAAAGCTTCCTGCCCCCGGCGCGCATCTGGGAACGCGATTATACGCCGAACGCGACCGGCACGCCCAACGCCTACCGCCCCTCCGGCGCGCTGGAAAAAGGCGGTCAGCGGCAGCGCGCCACGGGCGATTATGAAGCGTGGAGCCCCGACGCATCATGATCCGGCGTCCGGCGGGGACGCCCCTGCCGATCCTGCCCCTTGCCCCCTTGCTCGGCTCGCTATTGATGCTGGCGGCGTGCGGCGGCGATGAGCTTCCCACCGCCAATCAGACCGGCCCGGTGAAGATCGAAGGGCAGAAGATCCGCAACAGCGGTTCCTCCGCGCTGCCCGGCACCCCGATGGCGGAACGGGTCGCCGTGATCGGCCTCCTCAACAAGCGCAACGGCATCACCACCGATCTCACCATGCAGCCTGGCGACGCCCTGCGCGCGGGTGATGCGATCGTCCGCCTCCAAGCGTGCGAGACCACCGCGCCCTGGGAAAATGTGCAGGAAACCGGCGCCTTCGTGCAACTCGACGTACGCAGCACCGCCGACAATAAATGGCGCCGCAACTTCTCTGGCTGGCTGTTCAAGGAACGGCCCGAACGCAACGTCGTGCAGCACCCGATCTATGACGTCTGGGTCAGAAGCTGCACGATGTCCTGGCCCGAAAGCGGCCCCGGCACAGTGAAGCTCGGCAGCAAGGGCGAGCCTCCGGCCGACGCGTCACCCGCCAGCGGCGCGAACGCCAGCTCCGCCCAGCCTCCCGAACCTTCCGCCAATACGGAGCGCCCCGCCCCCAGCGGCACGTCACCCAGCGCCCCCGCCAGCAACCCCAGATAATCCTGCTGGCTGATCTCGATCGCGCCCAACGACCGCAAATGCTCGGTCATGAACTGGCAATCGAGCAGCGTGAACCCGGCAAAGAGCATCCGGCCGGTGAGCCAGGCTAGCGCGACCTTCGACGCATCGGTCCGCCGCGACACCATGCTTTCGCCGAAAAAGGCTTGCCCCAGCGCAACGCCATAAAGCCCGCCGACCAATTCCTCACCGTCCCAGACCTCGATCGAATGGGCAAAGCCGGTCTCATGCAGGTGCCGATATGTCCGCTCGATCTCGCGATTGATCCAGGTGGACGGCCGATCCTCCGCGACCTGCGCACAAAGCGACACGACGCCGCCAAAGTCGCGGTTCGCCGTGACCCGAAACCGGTCCCGCCGGATCGTCTTGGCCAGCGAATGGGACAAGTGAAAGCCACGCAGCGGCATGATCGCGCGGCGCTTGGGCTCAATCCAATAGACCTCCTCCGCATCCCGGTCATCGGACATGGGAAACACGCCGATGGAATAGGCCTGCAACAGGACCAGAGGATCGATCGTCATCAAACAGAGACTTAGCGAGCCCAACGCAAGCGCGCCAGAGGGCCTTTGGTCGTAAACCCAATCGCACCTGCTCTCGATTTACCTCTCTCGCACGCGGGGGAGGGAGAGACCCGCCGCAAAGCGGTGGGAGGGGTGAGGGCCTGTTGCGCAGTACACCCGCACCAACTGCGCCCGGCCAGTAAGCCGCCCGTCAGAACATGCAGCCGCCTCAGGGCCTCACGACTTCTCCATCTTCCTTGGTGAACGTGTCGGGCACCCGATCCAGCAGCGTGAATACGATCTCGGACGGCCGGCATAGCTTCGTGCCCTTGGGGGTGACGACGATCGGGCGGTTCACCAGGATCGGATGCTCAACCATCGCCGAAAGAATTTCATCGTCTGACACCGTATCTGTCAGCAAACCAAGTTCGGCTGCGGGAGTGCCCTTTCCCCGCAGGACATCGCGTGGCGACGCGCCCATGTCCGAAAACAGCCGCTCAAGCAGGGCACGCGTCCAGCCCACCTTGGCATATTCCACTATCTCAGGGACATAAGCCGCTGCTTCGATCATCGCGAGTGCGTTGCGCGAAGTACCGCAGGCAGGATTGTGGTAGATGGTGATCGGAAAGGTATCAGACATGAGGCGGCTCCTCCAAGATGAGCCAGCCGAACACCAGAAGCGCGACGACCGCGCCCGCAATCTGGCTGGCGATGAACAAGGGGACCGACGGTAGAGCGATCCCGGCAAAGCTGTCGGTGAGTGAGCGAGCCAGCGTCACGGCCGGATTGGCGAAGGAGGTCGATGCCGTGAACCAATAAGCGGCGGTGATATAAAGGCCAACGGCGGTAGGCGTGAACTCGGGCCGGGACCGCTGCGTCGTCAATATCGTGCCGATCAGCCCGAAAGTGGCGATGGCCTCCGCAAGGCCCTGCCCCCAGCCGTCGCGCAGTTTGGTGGAGATTTGCCACAGCGGCTCGCCAAACATGACATGGGCGGCCCATACGCCGATCACCGCGCCATTGAATTGCGCCGCCACGTAGAACAGCGCCAAGCGCGGCGCGGTATCTCCCCGCAACAGGAAAGTCAGCGTCACCACGGGGTTGAAATGTGCGCCCGACAGCGGCGCAAACATGTGGATCAGGACGACGAGACCCGCACCTGTCGCGATCGTGTTGCCCAGCAACGCGATCGCATCATTACCAGCGGCCAGCCGCTGTCCCATGATGCCGGAACCGACGACGACCGCCAGCAGCATCGCCGTTCCCAACGCCTCGGCGGCGATATTTCGAGCAAAGCTCATCGGGGCGGGCAACATTGGGCGGCTTCGGCGATTTCCGCCAGTGGCGCGCATATCTCGGGCCGCCCTCCGCAACAGTCCGACACGAGGAAGCTGAGAAGATCGCGCATCCCTTTAAAATCAGCAGAGTAGATCACCGACCGGCCTTCGCGGCGGGACTGGACCAGACCTGCATGTCCTAAAATGTTCAGATGGGTTGAGAGCGTGCTGGGCAACACCCCCACTTCGCGCGATATCTCTCCGGCGGCCACACCTTCCGCGCCTGCGCGCACCAGCAGGCGGAACACAGCCAGCCTGTGGCCATGCGCCAGCGCCGAAAGCGCTTCGACCGCATCAGGCAACCCCACCTGTTCAGGCATGTTCAACGGCGAAATCCTTAGTTCGATATTTCGATCATATCCGAAATATCGAACTATTCGATGCGTGGCAATGGCCGCTTTGGATCAAGATGGAATGGACTCTGCGCTCGCTCACGCAGCGCCCCCACGCTCAATCAACAGGAATGAAGCGAAGCGTCCCTACGCGCCGCACCACGCCACTGTCCGTTGGATGGTTGATCCCATCCATCACCGGCACTTCCGAAAAGTCGAACGGGCTCACGCCATCGAGGCAGGCGACGTTCACCCCATATTCGCCGGGGTTCGACCGTCGCTGGTGGTGCGTGTAGATGCCGCATCGGGAGCAGAAGAAGTGCTGCGCCGATCCTGTATTGAACCGATAGCTCGTCAGAACATCCTCGCCGCGAACGATATCGAGCCCGCCGACCTTAGCCGAAACAGCGATCGCGCCCCGCATCCGGCAGTAGGAACAGGTACACCGGCGTGCGCTGTTGAGGCCATCGCTCAACTCGACTTCGAACCGCACCGCGCCGCAATGGCACTGGCCGCCCTGTCTGTGCGCATCAGCCATTCTATGACCCCTCACCTGCCTCACGCTATTTTATTCCCCTCGCCGGGGACCGCGCAAGACCGTTCCGCCAAACAAAAGGGCGAGCCTCGCAGCCCGCCCTTCATCATTTTACCTGGCGCAGCGTCTTAATAGACGCGCGCCTTGGGCTTGATATATTCCGCCTCGTCCGTGAGCGTATAGTCGTGCACCGGGCGGTAATCGAGCGACACCTTGCCGCCCTTGCCGCCCCAGCCTTCGAACCAGCTGACGGTGTGCTTCATCCAATTGTCGTCGTCGCGGTTCGGGAAATCCTCATGCGCATGCGCGCCGCGGCTTTCCTTGCGGTTTTCCGCGCTGACCATGGTGCAGACCGCCTGGGACATCAGGTTGTCCAGCTCCAGCGTCTCGATAAGGTCGGTGTTCCAGATCAGCGAGCGGTCGGACACGCCGACATCCTGCATGCTGGCATTGACCTGCGCCATCTTGGTGACGCCCTCGCCCAGCAGCGCGCTGTCGCGGAACACAGCGGCATGCTTCTGCATAGTATGCTGCATTTCCAGACGGATCTTCGCCGTCGGCGAACCGCCCTTGGCGTTGCGATAATGGTCGAGGCGGCTAAGCGCCAGATCGGCCGCATCCTTGGGCAGCGGACGATGCGAGCCGTTGGGCTTGATCGTTTCCTTAAGGTGCAGGCCGGTCGCACGGCCGAACACGACAAGGTCGATCAGCGAGTTGGAGCCCAGGCGGTTCGCGCCATGCACCGACACGCAGGCCGCTTCGCCGACCGCATAGAGGCCCGGCACCACGACTTCGGGATCGTCGCCGACCTTCGTCACCACCTGGCCATGATAGTTACAGGGGATGCCGCCCATATTATAGTGAACGGTCGGCGTCACCGGCAGCGGCTGACGGGTCAGATCGACGCCCGCGAAAATCTTGCCGCTCTCGGTGATGCCCGGCAAACGCTCGGCCAGCACCTTGGGATCGATATGATCGAGGTGCAGGAAGATGTGGTCCTTGTTCGGACCCACGCCACGCCCTTCGCGCATTTCCATCGCCATCGAGCGCGACACGACGTCACGCGACGCTAGATCCTTCGCCGAGGGGGCATAGCGCTCCATGAAGCGCTCGCCTTCGGAGTTGGTGAGGTAGCCGCCCTCGCCGCGCGCGCCTTCGGTGATCAGCACGCCCGCGCCGTAGATGCCGGTCGGGTGGAACTGCACGAACTCCAGGTCCTGGAGCGGCAGGCCCGCGCGCAGCACCATGCCGCCGCCGTCGCCGGTGCAGCTATGCGCCGAGGTGGCGGAGAAATAGGCACGGCCATAGCCGCCGGTCGCCAGCACCACGGCCTTCGAACGGAAGCGGTGGATCGATCCATCTTCCATGCAGATGGCGATGACGCCGCGGCACTCACCATTTTCCATGATGAGGTCGATCGCGAAATATTCGATGTAGAAGTCCGCGTCATACTTCAGGCTCTGCTGATACAGAGCATGCAGCATCGCGTGGCCCGTACGGTCGGCGGCGGCGCAGGTGCGCTGCACCGGCGGGCCTGCGCCCATATTCTGCATGTGGCCGCCGAAGGGACGCTGGTAGATGGTGCCGTTCTCGTTGCGGCTGAACGGCACGCCCGCATGTTCCAGCTCGATGACGGCTGCGGGCGCTTCACGCACCATATATTCGATCGCGTCCTGGTCGCCCAGCCAGTCCGACCCCTTCACGGTGTCGTACATGTGCCAGGTCCAGTGGTCCGGCGAATTGTTGCCCAGCGAAGCCGCGATGCCGCCCTGCGCGGCGACCGTGTGGCTGCGGGTCGGGAACAGCTTGGTGATGCAGGCGGTCTTCAGGCCCGCTTCGGCGCTGCCCATGGTCGCGCGCAGGCCCGAACCGCCCGCGCCCACCACGACCGTGTCATAGGTATGATCGATGATCTTGTAGGCTTCGCTCATTACTTGACGATCCCCGTGAAGGCGATCTTGGCGATCGCGAAGATACCAGCGGCGGCGCCAGCGATGGTGTAGAAGTTCAGCAGCAGGATGCAGAAGAAGTTCAGCCCCTTGTCGTGAACATAATCCTCCAGCATCACCTGCATGCCCAGACGCAGATGGTAAAAGACGCTGACCAGCATCAGCATCAACGGCACGGCCACCAGCGGATTGGCGATCCAGTTGCGGACGCTCTCATAATCCAGCCCCGGCAGGCTCACCAGGCTGAAGATCAGCCACAGCACCAGCAGCAGATTGCCAACGGCGGTATAGCGCTGCGCCAGCCAGTGATGCGCACCATGGCGCGCCGATCCAAGGCCACGGACGCGGCCGATTCCGGTTCCCGTTCCCATCAGATTTTCCCCGAAAAGATGGTGGCCCACAGCGCCACGGTCGCAAGGATCGACAGGACCGGGATCACCAGCGACCAGGTCTTGTTCGTGTTCAACTCATAACCCGCGCCCATGTCGAGCACGAAGTGGCGCAGGCCCGACATCATATGCTGGAAGAAGAACCAGCTGATGCCGATCATCACCAGATAGCCGAAGGGCGAAGTCGCGCATTTGACGAAGGTCGCATAGGCGTCCGGACCCATGGCGATCGCCATCAGCCACCAAACCACGCCCAGAATTCCAACGGTGGCAAGACCGTTGCCGGTCACCCGGTGCAGGATGGAGATCGCCATCGCTGGCCCCCATTTCCAGATCGTCAAATGCGGCGAGAGCGGCCGGCTCGTGGTTCGCGCCATATCTACCTACGTCCCTGATGCTTGTCCCTGATTCCCGTCCCCTTAGGAGCGAACGGTCAAGAGGGCAAGCCGCCCGCTCCCCGCGCCCGATCGATCGCGGCTAAGAACTGATTAACCAGATCGCGCTATCACCCGGCGGACAAACAAGAGAATTGAGGTTTGCCGCTTATGACGTCCGTCGCCGCATCGAAGAGCGCAATGATCGCCAGTATGGCGGAGATCGATCCCACCGGTGAATTGGCCGCGGGGCTTCGGGAAATCCGCGACCTGATCGGCGACGGCGCGTCTGCCGCCGCCCGCACTTTCTTCGACAGCTATATGGAACAGTCGCATCTGCGCAGTACCCTGGCCGCCTCGACGATCGCGAAGATCGAGACGGAGGCCCATGAATATGTGCGGCAGAAGCTGAGCTTTTACGAAGCGGGCAGCTGGGCGGGCTCCTGCATCGCCTGCGTCCGGCTGGCGCGCAAGCGCAACCTGCCGCTGGGCGTGGTGCTGACCGCCGTGTCCGAAGCCAACAAGCAGATTAACAGCATGATCTGGCAAAAGGCCGCCGATGATACGACGCGCCAGCGCCTCGTGAATGTCATCACGATGGTCAGCATGGTCGATGCCAGCATGATGACCAACGCTTTCGCGGGCGATGAAGCAGAGGCGCAGCGCGATGAGCGCCAGCGGATCAGCACGCTGTTCGAACAGCGCATCATGGGGGAAATCGACGGCGCCTCGCAGCTCGGCGAATCGCTCCGGGAACAGGCGAAGGACGCCTCCGCCGCCACGCGCGGCATGTTGGGCAAGGCGTCGGAAGTCGCCGCCGCCGCCGAACAGTCGGCCATCGCCATGCGCGAAGCCGCCCGCACCTCCGCCGGCCTCATCCGCGCGATTGAGGATGCCCGCACCGAAGTCGAAAGCGCCGCCGATGTGGCGCAGCGCGCCGCCCGCCAGTCGGGCGACGCGGTCACCATGTCCGCCACCCTGTCGGAACATGCCAAATCGATCGAATCGATCCTCGGCCTCATCCGCGACATTGCGGGCCAGACCAACCTGCTCGCCCTCAACGCCACGATCGAAGCCGCCCGCGCGGGCGACGCAGGCCGGGGCTTTGCCGTCGTCGCGCAGGAGGTAAAGAGCCTCGCGAACCAGACCGCCCGCGCCACCGACGAGATCGCGGGCAAGATCGCCGATATCCAGGCATCCACACGCCAGTCGGTCGAAACCAACGAACGCATCCGCGACACGGTCGGCGAAGTGCAATCCAGCGCCGACCGCATCCGCCACGCCATGGATGCCCAGGCGCAAACCGTCACCATGATCACCGCCGCCGTCGATGAAACCGCGCTCGCCGCCGATTCGATGTCGGGCACCATTTCCGCGATCCGCCAGGATACGGAAGTCGTCGCCTCCGAAATCGACCAGCTCGAACGCGGCTTCATGAGCGTCGAAGGCAAACTCGCCAGCCTCCGCGCCGCCTCCTCCGACTTCGGCCGCCAGGTGGCCTGAGAGCGACCGGGCCAAAGCCGCCGTTCAATCACCCCTCCCTTTCAAGGGAGGGGACGGAGGTGGGTCGCCGGGTAAGCGGCGCTTGTTCTTCAGCCCCACAGAAACACGCTTCCCCCGCCCGTACCCGCCCCAAATCGCGCCAGACGTCACACGGCCGGACAACGCACCCGCTTCCCCTCCCCCCATCAAAGTTCTAAAGGCCGCGCCATGACCGACGCTGCCTCTCCCACCGCCCAAAGCTGGAAAGTCACCCTGCCCTGCACCCGCGCGGAGGCGGAGGCGATCGACGGTGACATCGCGGCCTTCGCGCTCATGGACAAACCGCCGGTCCTGATGACCAGCGAAGCCGCGCCCGATGATGAAAATGCCTGGCGCCTCGACGCCTATTTCGAAGGCGAGCCAAGCCCCGCCGCCATCAAGCTCATCCGCACTCTGGTCCCCAGCGCCGCCGGCGCCAAACCGCAGATCGAAAAGCTTCCCGACGAAGATTGGGTGACGCTGAGCCAGCAGGGCCTCGAACCCGTCACCGCAGGCCGCTTCCACGTCCGCAACCTCGCCACCGATCCCGAACAGCCCGGCCATGTCAATTTCCTGATCGAGGCGAGCCGCGCCTTCGGCACCGGCCAGCATGAAACCACCGCAGGCTGCCTCCTGATGCTCGACCGCATGCGCCGGATCGGCATGCGCTTCGGCAATGTCGCGGACATCGGAACCGGCACCGGCTTGCTCGCCTTCGCCGCCTTGCATCTCTGGCCTCGCGCCTATGCGACCGCGTCGGATATCGATCCCGTCGCTGTCCAGATCAGCGCAGAAAATGCCGCCGCCAACCGCATGACCGTGGGCAAGGGCTTGGGACAGCTGGCCCTCTACACCGCCGCTGGCGTCGATCATCCCGCCATTGCCACCCGCGCGCCTTACGACCTTTTGATCGCCAACATCCTGGCAGGCCCGCTGATCGAACTCGCCCCCTCGCTCTGCGCGATGGTGGAGGAAGGCGGCACCATCCTGCTCGCAGGGCTGCTGAACGAACAGGCCGACGCCGTCCTCGCCGCCTACCGCTCCCAAGGCATGCGCCTCGCCGAACGCACCGACCGCGGCGACTGGCCCACCCTGCGCCTACGCAAACGCCCCCGCATCGGCTGGAAACGCCCAAAACGCATCGACCGCCAAGCCCGAGGCGAAGCGCCGGGATTCGGGAGTTTGTAAGCTCGTCTGTTTTTAGCAACGCCGATAAGCGGCCCCGGCCAGCTGCCGAATGCTCCTAGCCACCTCAGCCTTGCTCCGGGCTATGGGGAACAATCAATATCCCGATTCAGGGAGCCGGCTGAGTTGAAGGCAGCCGAATGTCTCTGCGCACGATCCCCGTTTCGTCCTGAGCTTGTCGAAGGACATTAGCGCCCTTCCCATTGCGTATACGCTTCCAGAGCCGCAGCGCGAGGGGGCCAGGGCCGTCTCCTCCCAACCAATGACAGTCGCCAGTTCTTCGTCACCCCGGACCTGATCCGGGGTCCCTTTCTCCCTCTCTCGGGCGTTCAGCCCTCCAAACACTTGCCACAACCCTCCAGCCCCTTACTCTCGCTTCAGCAATCACCACTTAGCGAGGCCGTCATGCCCATCACCCGCCGCGTCACGACCCATGAAGGCCCCGGTGGCACGTTCGAAAGCCTCGCCGTTTTGGACGCCTCCGCCCAAGCACCCTGTCCCGGCATCCTCCTCTTCCCCAATGTGCTAGGAACGAAGGAAGCCGACTTCGCCTATGCCGAAAAGATCGCCACCCTCGGCTACACCGTCCTCGTCGCGGACATCTACGGGCAGGGCAAGCGCACTACCCGCGAAGATCCCGACATGGGCTGCTACATGGCCGAACTGAACGCCGACCGCGCATTGCTGCGCGACAGGGTCAACAGCGCGCATGCCGTACTCAAAGCGCTGAAAGAAGCGGATGAAAGCCGCACGGCAGCGATCGGCTTCTGCTTCGGCGGCAAATGCGTGCTCGATCTCGCCCGCAGCGGCGCGGATATTGCGGGCGGCGTCGCCTTCCACGGCGTCTATGACGCCCCGCCCTTCGCCAATGCCGCCATCACCGCCAAGCTGCTGATCTGCCACGGTTGGGATGACCCCATCGCGCCACCTGAAGCCACCGTGGCCCTGGCCACCGAACTGACGCAAGCAGGCTGCGATTGGCAGATCCACGCCTATGGCCATACGGGCCACGCCTTCACCGATCATGCGGTCAACATGCCCGACAAGGGTCTCGCCTACAGCGCCGACGCCGACCAGCGCAGCTTCCGCTCGATGAAGGACTTCCTAGGCGACCTGCTCGGCTAACCCCACCTCGTCATCCCAGCGTTGGCTGGATGACCGGCGTTTAATCCTCAAATCTCGCCGATCATTTCCGCCAGCACGCTCAGACAGTCCTTCGCCAACTGCATCGACCGCGCGGGCGACCAGCCAAACTCAGCATCCGGCAGGTCGTCATTATCCTTGAACGGCATTTCCAGCGTCATTGCCACCGCGCCGAATCGCTGGGCGATCTGGTTGGTGGACATGGACAGGTTCGCCTTGCCCGCCGCCGACAGCGGATAGCCGCGCTCCGTCTGGAAATCCGGCGTCCGCAGCGCCAGCGTATCCCGGAACCGATTATAAAGCCCCAGCTGCCGCTCGGTCAGTCCAGCTATCCCCTCGAACCCCGCCAGGAATACCGCGGCGATCGCTTCATCACCATGCACGTCCATCGCGAAGTCAACGCCCGTTTCGTCCATCGCGCCGCGCACAAGGAAGACTTCCGGGCTCCGCTCCATCGAAGGCTCATGCCATTCGCGGTTGAGGTTCACCCCCACCGCATTGGTGCGCAGATGCCCGCGGCGGCTGCCGTCCGGGTTCATGTTCGGCACGATATGGAAGGTCGCTTGTCGGCGCAGCAGCCGCGCAACCGAATCCTCCTCATCGCACAGCCGCTCCAGCGCGCCTTCCATCCACCATTCCGCCATGCTCTCGCCCGGATGCTGGCGCGCATAGAGCCACACCTTCTTCGGCCCCTCGCCCAGCGTCAGCAGGTCGAGCGGCTGTCCATCCAGCGTCACGCCCAGTTCCCGATGCTCGACCCCCGGCTGGCAAGCCGCCCAGGCGATCAGGTCATGGTGCCGCTCCATCGAATAGGGCGCGAAATAGGCGACCCAGACCGCATTCACGTCCGGCGACAGGCGGATGGTCAGCGTGCCGTTGGCATAGCTCGTTTCCGCCTGCGTCCAGGTTTCGCGATCCTCGCTGACCCGCGCCTTGTAGCCGGGCCAGCCGTCGGGATAGGCCGACGTCCCGCAATTGGTGATCGCCAGCTCCACCTCGCGGCCCGCCACGCCAGCCACGCGAAAATGGAACCATTGATAGAAGTCGCTCTGCTGGTCCTTGACGATCTCCAGCTCAGCGCGAACCTGCTCACTGGTATCTCTGATGGAAAGAACGCGAATATTCCCGCTGTCGAAGGCGCTGCTGATCGATATGGTCATTTGACGGTTATAGTGCGGCCTGATTCACCCGGATAGCCCCCGATCAGCGCGCTGGCGAGCTTTTGCGCGGCCAGGCCCGGCTGCGCGGCAGGCGTTCCTTCCCGCGCCTGGCTCACCGCCCGGCCTTCCCAAACCGTCGTCGAATCGGCTCGCCGCCGGATCTGCACCTGCAACTCGGTCGTGACGACATCCTTGGGCCGTCCCGACAGGTTGATCCCGATCCCCAAGCCGACTCCCGAATAGCCGCCGCTTCCCACTGCGCCGCCGACGCCGACGCTCACCGGCCGCCCGTCATTGCCATAGCCCGCCGGGCGGAAGCTCCGCCGAAAGCCCACCAGCGCGACATAATCACTCCGCGCGGCTGTAGTGGTCGGACCAAAGCCCACCCGCTGCAATTCCTGCTCCACCGCCGCCGCATAGGTGCGGAATTCCAGCCCCGCGTCGGGATTGGCGGGCATTTCCTCCACCACGATCGTGCCGCTCCGCGCCGGATCGCCGACATGGAACCGCGTCACTTCGACCGGCGGCACCGCCGTCGCGCATCCTGCCAGCGACAGGGCGAGGAAGGAGGAAAGGAGGATCTGCTTCATCATGCTAGTCTCCAAGAAGGACGCGTCAGCCCATACACGCCGCCGCTCCGGCATTTCCTTCAACGCGTGAAGCCACGGCTTTGCTGCATGCAGGATGAACGGGGCAAAAGAGCGGCTACCCACCCTTGACTTTCGCCTGCCCCGCCCATAGGGGCTGCGCTTCGATTTTCCGATCACGCAAAGATTCATCAAAGGCTGGTTCCATGAAGATCCGCAACTCGCTCAAGTCGCTCAAGGGCCGTCACCGGGATAACCGCGTGATCCGCCGTCGCGGCCGCACCTATGTCATCAACAAGACCAACCGCCGCTTCAAGGCCCGCCAGGGCTAATTGAACGGAGTTGTAGCCGCCGTCATCTTCGACGTCGGCCAGGTCCTCTACCATTGGGAGCCCCGGCTCCTCTACGAGCGCCTGATCGATGATGATCGGGCGCTCGACGCGTTTCTGCGCGATGTGGTCACCATGGACTGGCATGTTCAGCACGACATGGGCCGCCCCTTCGCGCAAACCAGCGCGGAACTGATCGCCCGCCACCCTGAGCATGAATCGCTGATCCGCCTCTGGGGCGAACGCTTCATCGACAGCGTCCAGCCCGCCGTCAGCGGCATGCCCGAACTGGTGCGAGACCTCTACCAGCGCGGCGTGCCGCTCTACGCTCTCACCAACTTCAGCGCGGAATTCTGGGTGCCTTTCCACGCCCGCGAAGCCACGCTCTTCGCCCACTTCCGCGACATCCTCGTATCCGGCGCGGAAAAGCTGGTGAAGCCCGATCCCGCCATCTACCGCCTGGCCCTCGACCGCTTCGGCCTCCGCCCGGAAGAAACGCTGTTCATCGACGATCGCGAGGAAAATATCGCCGCGGCGCAAGCGCTAGGCATCCGCGGTCACCTGTTCCGCGATGCCCCCACGCTCCGCCGCGATCTAGCCGCGCTCGGCCTGCTGGACGCTATTCCCGTCCCTTAAGCTCGTCGCCCCGGATCGCGGCGACATGCAGCACGTTGGTCGAACCTGGCGTACCGAAGGGCACCCCCGCCAGCACCACGATCTTGCCGCCCTTCTGGGTCATGTCGTGCCGCAACGCCATGCGCCGCGCCTTGCCGACCATCTCCTCGAACGTGCCGATATCCTTGGTCCGCACCGCATGCACGCCCCAGGTCAGCCCCAGCTTGCGCGCCGTATCGAGCCGCGGCGTCAGCGCCAGGATCGGCGTCAGCGGCCGTTCGCGCGCGACGCGGCGCACGGTGCTGCCCGATGAGGTAAAGCAGGTGATGGCGCTCGCCCCCACGACCGACACGATGCCCGCCGCGCCTTCCGCCAGTGCGTCGGCCGTGGTCGCATCGGGCTTGGTCACGGTAAAGTGCAGCCGCTCGACATAGCCGGGATCGCGCTCCACGCTATGGGCAATGCTGTCCATCATCGTCACCGCTTCTTCGGGCCAATCGCCCGCCGCCGTCTCGGCCGACAGCATGATCGCGTCCGCTCCATCATAAACGGCCGTGGCGACGTCCGACACTTCCGCGCGCGTCGGCGTCGGCGCCTTGATCATCGATTCGAGCATCTGGGTCGCCACCACCACCGGCCGCCCCATGCGCCGCGCGGTCGCCACGATCTGCTTCTGCAGCGGCGGCACCGCCTGAGGCGGCAATTCGACGCCCAGGTCGCCGCGCGCCACCATGACGCCATCGGCCAGCTCGATAATCTCCTCCAGCCTCTGCACCGCCGCCGGCTTCTCGATCTTCGCCATCAACGAGCCATGCCCGCCCATCAGCTTGCGCGCCTCAGCCAGGTCCTCCGGCCGCTGGACAAAGCTCAGCGCGATCCAGTCGCACCCCTGCTCGACCGCGAAGCTCAGGTCGCGCCGATCCTTCTCCGTCAGCGCAGGCACCGGCACGACCACATCAGGGACATTCACCCCCTTGCGGTTGGACAGCGTCCCGCCCACTTCGACGATGGTGTCGATGCGCCCGTCCGTCACCGCCTTCACCCGCAGCACCAGCTTGCCATCATCCAACAACAGCCGCGTTTCAGGCACCAGCGCCTCATAAATCTCCGGATGCGGCAGGTTGACCCGGCGTGCGTCGCCCGGCGCTTCATCCCGGTCCAGCACGAATGGTGCGCCGGTTTCCAGCACCGCAAGCCCGCTCTTGAACGTGCCCACGCGCAGCTTGGGCCCTTGCAGGTCGCCCAGGATCGTCGTCGGTCGCCCGAATTCCTTCTCCAGTCCCCGGATAGTGGCGATCCGCGCAGCATGCTCCTCATGCGCGCCATGGCTCATATTGATCCGGAAAGCGTCTGCCCCTGCGACAAACAGCGCCCGAATCACTTCCGGGCTATCGCTCGCGGGGCCAAGGGTCGCCAGGATGCGGACCTTGCGCGAGCGGGGCGGCAATTTCGTCATTCGTAAATGCTCCTGACCGTCATGGTCGCCTCTGGCTTGCCAGGGCGCCGTTTTCGATTATCCGTGCTGCACGACAGGATGATGTAGATCAGCGAAAGGATCGCCGTGGCCGACACCATACTCACAGATGCGGTTGCCGCAACCGCCTTCCGCCGCCTGATTGCGCATTTGCAGCATCGCACCGACGTTCAGAATATCGACCTGATGGGCACGGCAGGCTTCTGCCGCAACTGTTTGGCCGACTGGATCGCGCAAGCCGATGGCTCGCTGAGCCGCGAAGAAGCGCGCGAAATCGTCCACGGCATGCCCTTTTCCGAATGGAAAGAGCGCCATCAGAGCGAAGCGACGCCCGAACAATTGGCAAAGATGCAGGAGAGTGTGGCGAAGAACGCCGACAGCCATTAGGAGCAGTCGCCAACCCGATTCACATTCTTCTGGAGATTTGAAATATGAGCGAGGGCAACGTCGCCGCCGATCAGCTACGCCTTCTCATCGAACGCATCGAGCGTCTCGAGGAAGAAAAGAAAGGCATCGGCGACGACATCAAGGATGTCTATCTGGAGGCGAAGGCGACTGGCTATGATCCCAAGATCATGCGCCAGATCATCCGCCTGCGGAAAATGCCGCAGCATGATCGGCAGGAAATGGAAGCCATTCTCCAGACCTATCTCTCTGCACTGGGCATGGAATAAACCTCACTCCGTTCGCCCTGAGTAGCCGCTGAGTTATCGAAGCGGGGTATCGAAGGGCCTTGCCAGCCGCCATGCTTCGATACGAGACTTCGACAAGCTCAGTCTCTACTCAGCACGAACGGGAGAAGAAGATGTCCGAGATCATCGTCAGCACGACCAGCCGCCTGGAAGGGCGGCCCGCCAAGGAATATCTCGGCATCGTCACCGGCGAGGTGATTGTGGGTGCCAACCTCTTCCGTGACCTGTTCGCCAGTGTGCGCGACATCGTCGGTGGGCGCTCGGGCGCTTATGAGGATGTCCTCCAGCGCGCCCGCGAACAGGCGATCGGCGAAATGCGCATGCGCGCTGCGACGCTGGGCGCCAATGCGGTCGTCGGCGTCGATCTTGATTATGAAGTGCTGGGCTCCAACGGCTCCATGCTGATGGTCTCCGCCTCCGGCACCGCGATCCTCGTCTAGTTGCGCTTGGCAAATGCGCCCGCTAGAGAGCGCGCTTCGGATCACAGACAAGTTTAGGAGCAGGCCGTGGCCGGCCATAGCAAATTCAAGAACATCATGCATCGCAAGGGCGCGCAGGACAAAAAGCGCTCCTCGATGTTCTCCAAGCTCAGCCGCGAAATCACCGTCGCGGCCAAGATGGGCATGCCCGACCCGGACATGAACCCCCGCCTCCGCCTCGCCGTCAACGCGGCCAAGGCGCAGTCCATGCCCAAGGACAATATCCAGCGCGCGATCGACAAGGCGCTGGGCGGCGACATGGAGAATTATGAGGAAATCCGCTACGAGGGCTATGGTCCGGGCGGCGTCGCCATCATCGTCGAAGCGCTGACCGACAACCGCAACCGCACCGCGACCAACGTCCGCACCGCCTTCTCCAAAAATGGCGGCAATCTGGGCGCGTCCGGCGCGGTCAGCCATGGTTTCGACCGCATGGGCCTCATCACCTATCCAGCGACCGCTGGCGATGCCGACGCGATCTTCGAAGCCGCTCTGGAAGCAGGCGCGGATGATGTGTCGTCCAACGAGGACGAACATGAAATCTGGACTGCCATGGACGCGCTCCACGAAGTCGCCAAGGCACTCGAATCCAAGCTCGGCCCGGCCGAAGGCGCCAAGCTCGCCTGGAAGCCGCAGACCACCGTGGAAGTCGATGAAGCCAATGCAGCCACCCTGCTGAAGCTCGTCGATACGCTGGAAGATGACGACGACGTCCAGACCGTCTGGGGAAATTACGAAGTTTCCGACGCCGTCATGGAGAAGCTGGGTTGATCAACCCCTTCCCTCTCCCCTCGCGGGAGAGGGTTGCGCAGCCTTGGCGGCTCCGCCCCCTAGGCGAAGCTGGGAGAGGGGGCAGCGCCCTCTCCTCTCGCAACTCCCCTCTCCAACTCCGGCTAACCGGCGGGCCGGAAAGCCTGCCTATCCTTTCCCCTGAAGGGACGAGGAAAATCCGATGATCATCCTCGGCCTCGACCCCGGCCTCGGCATCACCGGCTGGGGCCTGATCGCTGCGGACGGCAATCGCCTCACCCACATCGCCAACGGCCAGATCAAGACCGATGCCGCGATGCCGCTGGCGAGCCGCCTGCTGGCGCTCGACCTCGCGCTCGCCGACCTCATCCTCGAACATCAGCCCAATGGCGCGGCGGTCGAAGAAGTGTTCGTGAACGTGAACCCGCAATCCACGCTAAAGCTCGGCCAGGCCCGCGGCGTCGTCCTGCTCGCAGCCTCCCGTTCCGGCATGGAAGTCGGAGAATATGCCGCCCGCCTCGTCAAGAAATCGGTCGTCGGCGTCGGCAACGCGTCCAAGGACCAGGTCCACGCCATGATCGCGCGCCTCCTCCCCGGCGCGAAGGTCGCTGGGCCGGACGCGTCCGACGCTCTCGCCGTCGCCATCACCCACGCCCACCATCTCGCCAGCGCCCGCCGCATCCCCCGCGCCTGACTACTACCGTCATTCCAGCGAACGCTGGGATCTCATGACGCGCCCACCACCAACCCCATCCCCGTTCGTGTCGAGCGATGTCGAGACACGTTTAGCACTATCGCCCCCTGTCCCGCACTCGCCTCACCGCCAATCAAACCGCAAAGGCGCCTCCCGGAACGCAAAGCGGTCCAGATGCTCCGCCACGACCTGCTTGAACCGCTCCACATCGGCGTCCTCTTTGGGCTCGATCGTCACCGCCAACATATCCGCCCCAGCCGTCAGCCGGATCGGCCCCATCGGAAAGGCGATCACGCCCTTTTCCGCGTCGAACTCCGTTTCGAACTTATGCCCCCAATGTTTGCACAGTTGCTGCAGATAGCGGCTACCCTGGGCAGTCGGCACATTCGCTGTCAAAACCATGTCAGAGCCTTTCAATCTTGCTGGCGGCCTCGTCGATCAGGGACGCAACGTCGAACATGGTCTCGCGGTCCGCGCCCTCACGTTCCAGCCGCGCCCGGACGGCGATCGACAGATTGTGCATCGCCCGCCGGATCGGCGCGCCATCGACTTGCTCGGCCCGTCGCGCCAGCGACGTAAGCAGCTCCATCGCCTCTTCCAGCGCCGCCCTGTTCTCCGCCAGATGCGCACGGCCCGCGTCGCTGATCGCAAACAGCTTGCGACTCCCCGCGCCCGGCTGTTCCACGATCAGGTCCATGTCCGCCAACAGCGTGAGCGTCGGATAGACGACTCCCGGGCTCGGCGCATAGGCTTCGCCTGACCGGCTCTCGATCTCGCGGATCAGGTCATATCCATGGCGCGGCTCCTGGCTCAGCAGTTCCAGCAGGATCAACCGCAGCGCCTCATTACTGAACAGCCGCTTCCGCCCTCCCCGGCCACCACCGCCGCCGCCCATCGGCCCGTCGCCAAATGGCCCACGCCCGCCGCCATGCCGCCCATGATGCCCGGCCATAGCCGCGAAGCGCCCGTTACGCCCTTGGCCGCATTCAGATCTAAAAAAGTGCATAAACCTATTCTCGTTGTTACTAGATACACTACGATATATCTTAAATGCGGCGAAAATCAAGAGTGCGTTCTTCTCGCTATTTCCTTCATCAAAAAACCCCTCCGGTCCAAAGACCGAAGGGGCAAAAACGCTTAAACAAAGGGAAAAAAGCGTCAGTCCGGCTTCTTGGCCACACTCACCAGAGCAGGCCGCAACAGCCGGTCCTTGATCGTATAACCCGCCTGCATTTCGATCATCACCGTTCCCGGCTCGACCTCATCGGACGGTACTTCCATCATCGCCTGATGCTTGTTGGGATCAAGCGGCTGGCCGACCGAAACCATCTTCTCGATGCCGTTCCGCCCGAACACGCTCTCCAGTTCCCGGCCCGTCGCCTCAAGCCCGGCGACCAGCCCCTTGAACTTCTCGTCCTCACGCAAATCCGGCGGGATCGCCTGCAGCGCCCGCCCCAGATTGTCCGCCACCGACAGCATATCCCGGGCAAAGGATGTCGCGGCATAGGACCGCGCATCCGTCAGTTCCTTTTCCAGCCGCCGCCGGACATTCTGAGTCTCGGCATGGGCGTACAGCACTTCCTGCTTCGCCGCCGCCAGCTCGCCTTCCAGGGCAGCCACCCGCTCCGCCGCAGCATCGCCCACGGGCGCTGCATCTTCGGGCAGTTCGTCAACGACTTCGGTATTTTCAATATTCAGCTTGTCTTCACTCATCTCATCAATCTCGACAACGTCTGCGCAGTGAAGTCCACCATGGGGATCACCCGCGCATAGTTCAAGCGCGTGGGGCCGATCACCCCGACCACGCCGACAACGCGGCCATCGCCGCCCCGGTAGGGCGCGGCTATGACCGAAGAACCCGACAGGGAAAAGAGCTTGTTTTCCGAGCCGATGAAGATTTTCGTCGCGCTCCCCGCCAGCGCGCTTTCAAGCAGGCGGGAAATCTCCTGCTTACCCTCCAGCTCATCGAGCAATTGCCGCACGCGTTCAAGGTCCGCAGCAGTCCCATCGTCCAGCAGATGCGCCTGCCCCCGCACGATCAGTACGGGACGGTCATCCGCATCATGAGACCAGACGGCGATGCCTCGTTCCACCAGTTCGCGCGCTGCGCCCTGAAGCGCGTTCCGCTCGCCTTCCATCTCGCGCCGCAACGCCTCTCCCGCTTCCCTCAACGTCATGCCGGCGAAGCGGGCGGACATGAAGTTGGCAGCCTCATTCAGCATCACTGACGTGACGCCTTGGGGCATATCGAGCACGCGGTTTTCGACTGACCCATCCTGCCCCACCAGCACCGCGAGCGCCTGCCGCTCATTCAGCGGGACAAAGCCGAACTGGCGCAGCACCGGCTCCCTCTTGGGAACCATGACGATTCCCGCACAAGCCGACAGCCCAGAAAGAGCCGCAGTGGCCGCGGAAAGCGCCTCTTCGATCGGACCGCCCTCGGCGACGCCCGCCTCAATCGCCCGCCGCTCCTCAAACGAAGGTTCAGCCGCCTGCATCATCCCATCGACAAACAGGCGAAGCCCCGTCTCGGTCGGCATCCGCCCTGCCGAAGTATGAGGCGCGGCGAGTAAGCCCAGCTCCTCCAGATCCTGCATGACGTTGCGGATCGATGCGGGCGACAGGCTGAGCGACGCGATCTTGCTGATCGTCCGCGACGCCACGGGCAATCCGGTGCCGAGATAACTCTCGACTACCAGGCGAAAAACGTCGCGCGCCCGCTCATTGAGTTCGGTGACCGGTGTTACCGCCATGGACCTCTATCTAGGCAAGCACCGGCTCGCACTCAAGTCGTGCTAACGGTTGGGCGCCGGCTTCACCATCGCACTGATGTCCAGCACCTTCGGAATGGTCGCGATAGCTGCCCGCAGCTTGCCATAAGCCGGGTCCATGCAACCAGACTGGAATTCCAGCCGCGTTGAGGGCAGGTCTCCTCTGGACCATTCAAGCGTGTAGGCGGGCATGTCAGTGGCGAAGCGGGTGCAATTCTCGCCATGAGCGATTCGCCTGACCGTTCCCGCAGCCGGCCGGAACTGCGCCAGCGTTGCACGCAAGCGGCGATATTGCGCCGGCGTCACGGTAAAGCGCGTCGCCCCAGGGACCGCCGTAAATCGCTCCGGTTCCAGCAGCCCCGACCCGTCCGGCGTGACTTGCAGGCTGTAGCTTGGGCAAACGCCGAAGCATGGACCTGCCGAAAAGCGAATCGTATCCCCGGCCGCGACCGGCTTTTCCAGCTCCGGCCGCTCCCCTGCGCATCCCGCCGTCAGGGCGAGGCCCGCCAAAATCATCATCCATCGCAACTGCATGGCAGGCTTCCTATCATCTTTCCCGCGTATCGCCACTGGCATGACGTCACGCCCGGCGCTAAGCCCCACCGACTGATCGCTTCGGAGAATTATTTTATGCGTCCTTCCGGCCGCGCGCCCGACCAGATGCGCGACATCACCATGGAGCCCGGCTTCACCATTCATGCCGAGGGCAGCTGCCTCGTCAGCTTCGGCGACACCCGGGTGCTATGCACCGCATCTGTCGAGGAAAAGGTGCCTCCTTTCCTGCGCGGCAAGGGGTCGGGTTGGGTCACGGCCGAATATGGCATGCTGCCCCGCGCCACACACACGCGCGGCAGCCGCGAGGCGGCCAAGGGCAAGCAGTCCGGCCGCACCCAGGAAATCCAGCGCCTGATCGGCCGATCGCTTCGCACGGTCGTCGATCTTAAAAAGCTGGGTGAGCGTCAGATCGTCATCGATTGCGACGTCATCCAGGCTGATGGCGGCACCCGTACCGCCGCGATTTCTGGCAGCTGGGTCGCCCTGCGCATCGCCATCGACAAGCTGCTGGCCTCCGGCGCGCTGACCGAAGATCCAATCCTGCAGAAGGTCGCGGCGATCAGCTGCGGCATCTACAACGGCACGCCCGTCCTCGACCTCGACTATGCCGAAGACAGCAATGCCGAAACAGATGCCAACCTGATTCTCACCGGCGATGGCAAGTTCGCCGAAGTCCAGGCGACTGCCGAAGGCGCCGCCTATGACGAGGAAGAACTGCTCCGCCTGCTCCGTCTCGCCCGGATCGGCTGCGCACAAATCTTCGCGGCGCAGGACAAGGCGACCGGCCGATAATTTCCCCCAAAATCCGTTCGCTTCGAGCTTATCGACAAGCGATAGCGCAATGCGCGCGTTTCTCGACTAAGCTCGAAACGAACGGGGCGAGGTATTCAAAACGATGAGCGACGACTTCGGACAGGAACAGGCGATCCGCAAGCTGGGCCCAGGCAAGCTGGTGATCGCGAGCCACAATCCCGGCAAGGTGCGGGAAATCGGCGAACTGCTCGCCCCCTATGGCATAGAGACTGTCTCCGCGGCCGCGCTCGACCTGCCGGAACCTGAGGAAACCGGCACCACTTTCGTCGCCAATGCGGAGCTGAAGGCGATGCAGGCGGCCGACTTGTCTGGCTTACCCGCGCTCGCGGACGACAGCGGCCTCTGTGTTGAGGCACTAAACGGCGATCCCGGCATCTTCTCCGCCCGTTGGGCTGGGGAAACAAAGGATTTCGGCGTTGCGATGAAACTGGTCTGGGACGCGATAGAGGCCAAAGGGCCAGGCGCGGGACATGGCGCGCACTTCGTCTGCGCCCTCGCGCTGGCGTGGCCCGACGGTCATGTCGAAGCGTTCGAAGGCCGTGTCGATGGAACGATCGCCTGGCCGCCGCGCGGCGACAAGGGCTTTGGCTATGACCCGATCTTTCAGCCGCTTGGCCACGCCATCACGTTCGGCGAGATGGACCCCGCGAAGAAACATGCGATG
The DNA here is from genome assembly GCF_001658005.1 of Sphingobium sp. EP60837. NCBI lineage: Bacteria > Pseudomonadati > Pseudomonadota > Alphaproteobacteria > Sphingomonadales > Sphingobiaceae > Sphingobium > Sphingobium sp. EP60837. The sequence continues at coordinate 968,465 of NZ_CP015986.1, forward strand.
AGCCACCGCGCCGACGCCTTCGCCCAACTGGTTTCGACCGTCTTCTGACAAGTCCGGCGGGGGCGTCTATTCGCCCCCGCTTGCAAACACTGATCCGCGTGCGCTCACCGCATCGAGCGGCCCCTTGCCAAACTCGTTACCGGCAGGGAAATAGCGGCAGACAAGATATTCATAATTCTGCCCGTCCGCGAGCGCGCAACCTACTTTGCGGGTGCCGCGCCATATCATCTGCGTATAGTGGCCAACATCTTCCCATCGTCCGGATGTGCTCACATTGGGCAGCTTGCCGCCGCGACGGAACAGCCGCCTTTCATCCAGGAAGGAGCCGATCATTACTTCATAGCTATAAAGCCGCCGTGGGCCCATCCACAGATTCTCGCCGCTTGGGACTGCACGCGACGCACGCGGCGAATGCTGGAAGCGATTGGTGAGAGCCATCTGCCGCGCATAGCGAGCGGCATCCTGCGCCAGGGCCGCATCCCAGGCGAGCGGCGAAATGCCAAGCGATTCACGCTCGTCATTATGCATGCCCAGGACGACGTCGCGGAGCAGCCAGTTATCGCGCTCCGCCTCTTCCATGCCGTGATAGGCGGCCGGCATGACTGTCTGCGGCATCGCCGCCCGCCGCGCGGGCGCTGCTGCGACGCCGCCGACTGGAATAGCTACCATCGCTGCCGCCGCGATCGCTGGCCGCGCAGCCCAAAGCCGTCTAAAGACGCCCCCAATCATGCCCCTGTCCCCGCTCGAGTCCCCCGCGCCTGCGCCCGAACCTATGGCCTTATATGTGCACTGGCCATTTTGTGTTTCAAAATGTCCCTATTGCGATTTTAACAGCCACGTCCGATCGGGCATCGATACCGAAGCCTGGCGCGATGCGCTGCTAGACGACCTTGCCCATGAAGCATCGCTGAATGGCGGGCGCGGCCTGTCCTCGATCTTCTTCGGCGGCGGCACGCCCTCGCTGATGCCGCCCGCTATTGTTGCAGGCATCATCGATGCGGCGTCGGATTATTGGCAGCCGACCAGCGACATCGAAATCACCTTGGAGGCCAATCCAAGTTCCGTGGAAGCGGCGCGATTTGCCGATCTCGCGCGCGCGGGCGTCAACCGCGTATCCCTTGGCATCCAGGCCCTCGATGACCAGGCATTGCATTTCCTCGGCAGGGCCCACGATGTCGCCGAGGGGCTTGCCGCGCTGAACGTCGCGCAATCCGTTTTTGACCGAGTGAATTTCGATCTGATCTACGCACGGCCAGACCAGACCGAAGCCGAATGGGAAGCCGAGCTAACACGAGGACTCGCCTTCGGCACGGACCACCTGTCCCTCTACCAATTGACTATTGAGCCCGGGACCCGCTTCGCCACCCTGGTCGCCCAGGGCAAAATGACACCCGCCGATCCAGATCATGCGGCTACGCTGTACGAGCAGACACAGGCCATGACTCAAGCTGCTGGCCTCCCCGCCTATGAGATCAGCAACCATGCCAGACCCGGCCAGGAGAGCCGCCACAATCTAACCTATTGGCGGTACGGCAGCTATGCCGGTATCGGTCCGGGCGCCCACGGCCGCCGCGGGGGAGTGGCGACGCTGCGCCACAAAAAGCCAGAAAACTGGATGACCGCAGTGCGCCGTAACAGCCATGGCCTGCAAAGCGAGGAACCACTCGCCCCCGCTGACCGCGCTCGCGAGGCGCTCATCATGGGCCTGCGGCTGGCGGAAGGCGTCGATCTTGGCCGGATCGCCGCAATGTCAGGATTGGAGCCCGACATGCTGGTTGATGAGCAAGCTGTTACCCGCCTGGCCAAGTTAGCTCTGGTGGAGAGAGACGGCCAACGACTGCGCATCACCTCTGCGGCGATGCTGCTGCTAGACGCGATCCTTCCAGAAATAGTGCAGGTCTGATCCGGCGAGCCGGAACGCGCTCAATTGGCCGAAGCGACGCCCTCGTCCGACATCAACTGCTGAAGCTCGCCCGCTTCATACATTTCCATCATGATGTCGCTGCCGCCGACAAATTCGCCCTTCACATAGAGCTGCGGAATGGTCGGCCAGTCAGAAAAAGCCTTGATGCCCTGGCGAACCAACTGATCCTGCAAAACATCAACGCTTTCATAGGCGACGCCCAGATGCTCCAGGATAGCAACAGCGCGGCTGGAAAAGCCGCATTGAGGGAATAAAGGCGTCCCCTTCATGAAAAGCACCACGTCACTGCTGTTGACGATATCGGCGATCCGCTGTTGCACGGCGTCGGTCATGGGTCGGTCCAGTCCTGTAGGGCGCCGCTGGCAAGCCGCGGCGCGCATGAAAATCGTACGCGGTTAGTTGGGAACGGCGGTGGTCAGTTGCAAGGCATGAAGCACCCCGCCCATCCGGCCGCCAAGGGCCGCATAGACCGCACGCTGCTGAGCCACCCGGTTCAAGCCCCGGAAGCTTTCCGACACCACGCGCGCCGCATAATGATCGCCATCACCGGCCAAGTCGGTAATCTCGACCTCAGCGTCCGGAATAGCCGCCCGGATCATGTCTGCAATTTCGTCGGCAGCCATCGGCATGAGAAAAGTCCGTTCTGCTTACTGAGCTTCAATGAAGTGACGACGGGCGATCACCTGCTGCTCTTCCAGAGCGGTGCGCACCCCTGCCTCGTCTATCTCAACGCCAGCCTGGGTCATGTCACCCACGAGCTTGCGGATGACGTCCTCATCGCCCGCTTCCTCAAAATCCGCCTGCACGACCGCCTTGGCATAGGCGTCGGTTTCTTCGGGCGTCAGACCCATTTTGGCAGCGGCCCATTCGCCCAGCAGCCGATTGCGCCGCGCCTGGATGCGGAACTGCATCTCCTGGTCGTGGGCAAACATATTTTCAAAGGCCTTCTCGCGGTCGTCGAAAGTCGTCATGCCTGTGCCCTGTTAAAAGAAGCTGGATTATCAATCGAAATAGGAAGGTCGGGACGGTTACGCAACGGTGGGAACGAGCCAAGGCCGCAGCCCGGCGTCCTTCGCCTCGAACTGACTGATCGTATCTGCCTGTCCCAGCGTCAACCCAATCTCATCGAGCCCGCCAAGCAGACAGTGCTTGCGAAACGGATCGATCTCGAACTGGAAACGGTCCTGAAACTGCGTGGTGACGGTCTGCTGTTCCAGATCGACATGGATCGGGTCGGTCTTTGCCACTTCCATCAGCCGATCGACCGCTTCCTGCGGCAGGACGACCGTCAAGATGCCATTCTTGAACGCATTGCCGGAGAAGATGTCCGAAAAACTCGGCGCGATCACCACCTTGATGCCCAGGTCAGCAAGGGCCCAGGCCGCATGCTCACGGCTGGAGCCGCAGCCAAAATTGTCGCCTGCGATCAGGATCGGGCTACCGGCATATTCCGGATCGTCGAAGACATTGCCCGGCTCCTTGCGCAGCACCTCAAAGGCACCCTTGCCCAAGCCTGCCCGGGAAATGGTCTTCAGCCAATGGGCAGGGATAACGATGTCCGTATCGACATTCTTCATCCCGAACGGATAGGCCCGGCCGTCAACGATAGTCAGCTTTTCCATCAATTCGCCTGCTTGCTCTCCAGACGGCGCGTATCTTCCGCGCGCCCCAGGGTCGCCGCCATTGCGGCACTGGCCAGCGCGCCCAGCGCCAGCAGCCAGAACACCTTCTTCATGCGACCACCTCTCCCTGTTTTTCGTTCAGCAATTCCCGCACATCGGTGAGATGCCCCGTAATGGCCGCGGCTGCAGCCATGGCCGGAGAAACAAGGTGGGTCCGCGATCCCGGACCCTGGCGGCCCATGAAATTGCGGTTGCTGGTGGAAGCACAACGCTCGCCCGCAGGCACCTTGTCAGGGTTCATACCGAGGCATGCCGAACAGCCCGGTTCGCGCCATTCAAACCCGGCATCCTTGAAGATGCTGTCGAGTCCCTCGGCTTCGGCCTGCTGCTTGACGAGACCTGATCCAGGCACGACGAGCGCCTGCTTGATACCGTCAGCGATGTGACGGCCCTTCAGCAGCGCAGCAGCGGCGCGCAAATCTTCGATACGGCTGTTGGTGCAGCTCCCGATGAAGATATGTTCGACTGCCACATCCTCCATACGCTGCCCTGCAGACAGGCCCATATAGTCGAGCGACTTTTGCGCGGCGGCCCGTTTAGAAGGATCGGCAAAGCTTTCCGGACTCGGCACGACGCCCGTGACCGGCACGACATCCTCAGGGCTGGTGCCCCAGGTCACATTGGGCACGATGTCCGCCGCGTCGATGACGATCGTCTTGTCGAACTGGGCGCCTTCGTCGGTGTGCAGTGTCTTCCAGTAGGCGACCGCCGCATCCCATTCCGCGCCCTTGGGCGCCATGGGCCGTCCACGCAGATAGGCGAAAGTTTTCTCATCCGGCGCAAACAAACCGGAACGGGCACCCGCTTCAATGGACATGTTGGCGACAGTCAGGCGGCCCTCGATCGACATGTCGCGGAATACCGACCCGCGATATTCCATGACATAGCCGGTGCCGCCCGCGGTGCCGATCCGGCCGCAGATCGCCAGCGCGACATCCTTAGGCGTAACGCCAAAGCCCAGTTCGCCCTCCACGACGACTTCCATGGTCTTCGACTGCTTCAGCAGCAGCGTCTGGGTGGCGAGCACATGTTCGACTTCGGACGTGCCGATACCGAAGGCCAATGCGCCCAATGCCCCGTGCGAGCTGGTGTGACTGTCACCACAGACCAGCGTCGTGCCTGGCAGGGTGAAGCCCTGCTCCGGCCCGACGACATGGACGATCCCCTGCTCCAGGTCGGCATCACCGATCAGACGCACGCCAAATTCCGGCGCGTTCCGCTCCAGCGCGGCGAGTTGCTGCGCGCTTTCGGGATCGGCGATCGGGATGCGATTGCCCTGCGCGTCGCGGCGAGGCGTAGTCGGCAGATTATGATCCGGTACAGCGAGCGTCAGTTCAGGGCGGCGCACGGGGCGGCCGGCGATCCGAAGACCCTCGAAAGCCTGGGGGCTCGTCACCTCATGGACGAGGTGGCGATCAATATAGATGAGGCAGGTTCCATCAGGGCGGCGCTCAACAACATGCGCGTCCCAGATTTTCTCGTACAGCGTGCGGGGCTTGACCATAACAAATTCCCCCTAGACCCAGACCGGGTCCGGCGAAAGGGGGAATGGAGCCAATATTTCCTGTTTCCGGCAGTAGCGCCCCTGGGAGAGCAGCGTCAGGATGCGCGATCGTCCTGGATGATGCGTCCAGCAGCGCCAACCTCCGCCTCATGGCTCTCTTCGCGCCACGTCTCTGCCAATGCAGCAGCCTCCCACTCCTGTATCGCGGGATGAGCGATCATCTGATCGACCCATTTCCGCGCGACGGGCCCAACATCAAGATCATAGGTCCGCACCCGAAAGGCGACCGGCGCATAAAAGGCATCAGCCGCTGTAAAGGCCGGGCCCGCAAGAAATGGTCCGCCGAATCGCTTCAGGCCATCGCCCCACAGTTCCGCCAGCCGCGCAATGTCCCGGTTGAGGTGCGGCGAGGGCAAGTCCCGTTCAACGCGCACCCCGACATTCATCGGGCACTCATTGCGCAAGGTTGAAAAACCGCTGTGCATCTCGGCAACGGCACATTGAGCGAAAGCACGTGCGCCCTCCTCCTGCGGCCAAACCCCAGGATGGCGATCGGCAAGGTAGAGCGTGATGCCCAGCGAGTCCCAAGCGGTCCGATCACCGTCAATCAGCACAGGAACCTGCCCTGTAGGAGAGAAGGCGCGGAAGGCGGCATAATTCACGCTATGCACGAATGGCTCGAGCCGATCCGAGAACGGAATGCCGAGAGCCTTCATCAGAACCCATGGGCGAAGCGACCAGCTCGAATAATTCCGATTGGCGGTGATGAGGGTGTAAGACATGGGCGCTTCTCCTGCCAAGGCCACGTTTCGCGACCTTATAGGGCCGGGCGGGCGCGGAAAAGCTGGAACACAGAGGCGGAGCTTCTATGCCGCAGCGAGCCACTCCAGGGCAGCCTGTTCGGTATCGAAATAGCCATAGTCGCCATCCGCCTGCTGCAACCGCTTCGTCTGCATCCGCAGAAGCATGGACGGCGAAACGATCGCTATCCGGCCAGGCTTCGCGTCTCTGTTCGCATAAGATATGCGGCCAAGCGCCTCGCTGACCTCCAACGTATGTATTTCTGTGCGGCAGGTGTTGAGCAGCGTGTCGCAACCATCTGCCGCGACCCTCACCACGTCGGCAATCGCCTGCGCGAAATGCTCGACGACGTCGAGATTCCAGAAGCCATAGGTGATGATTCTGATCAGCTTGCGGCTGCTGTCATAACTGACCTCGAAAAAGCCTTCCAATTTCCGCACATCCCCTCCTCAGCACGGAGGCAGCTATTCGGCCTCCCGCAAATCAAGCCAGGCAACCACATCATTTTCGGTGGCGATGAACAGCCCGTCCTGGACATCCTGCGGCTGTTGTCCGGCGATAAGCACAGCTTGGCTTAACGGGCCGTAAAAGAGGGTCGTCGCGGCCCCTCCTTCTTCGGAGTCGCTCAGGTGATAGAGGCGTACGGTTGCGGAATCATAAGTGCTGCGCATCGCACCGTTATCGACCGGCGGAACGCCTTGTGCAAGCTGAGGGCCGTTAGCGGCGGTCAGTCTGCTTGATGCCGTTCGCCAGGCGATTCGCCCCGATTTTCACCGCGTCATCCGTGAAATTGGCAACGAAGCTGCTGCTGCGCTGCAGGCCCGGCACGAAAGATGCGCTGTTGCCTGCGATGGACAAGCCGCCGCTGTCATGCTCCCGCCCTTCGGGCGCGACAGTGATGAAAGCGCTGTAATTATCCTTGTTCCGGCCCTGCACCATCTCATTGCGGCTAATTTCACCGCTGGCGCCATTGGACAGATCGATCATGTAGTTGGTGAGGCGACCACCGCTATCGTCGAAGCTGTTGTCGTTGATCGTGACGCGCGGCGTGCGTGTTTTCAGATAATGGCCGCCATCGCCCTGATCAAAGCGTGAGCGCGTAACGGTGAGCTTGCCATAACGACCGATATAGATGCCATGAGCGCAATCCAGGTCACGGTCACAGCGGCCCAGATGGCGAAAGGTCGATTTATCGATGGCGACGCTGTTACCCGGCGCATCCCCGCTCAATATTCCTTCTTCGCTGTTGCGGAAGAGGCTGTTGGTCACGGTCAGGTTGCCGCTTTCCAGGCGGATGCCTGCGCCATTGCCGTCGGGCACGCGCAAATTCTGGAAGATGATGCCATCGACACTGCTTGATCGGCCACGCAGCACCAGCGCGGCCTTTCCCTCGCACGGCATGCCGTCCAGGATGACGCTGCCCGGCGTCTGGGCCTGGAACGCGACCTCTCCTGCTTCCTGCACAGCACATTGGGCGTAGGAGCCGGGTGCGATCAGCACCGTGCCCTTGCCATCGCCAATCGCCGCAACCGCATCCTTGAGCGAGGCATAGCTCCGCCCGCCTTCGGCTAAGGTGAAGGGCGTGGGCGTGCCTTGTGCCAAGGCGGCCGCTCCGGCGGCCGCGAAGACGAGCAGTGTGGTGGATAAGATGCGCATATCGAAAGTCATAGGCGCGAGCGGCCGCGCGTCCAATGCGAAGTCATGGTTAACAAAATGCTGTTCCGGGATGGGACAGGTCGTGCTGCGCGCCCCCGGCTGACTCAACAATCGCAGGACGATGAATATAGGTGCAGAAATGCTTCAACTCCGGCGAGACAAACTCTAAGCCTGTTGCACGCATGACCGTGGCCGCCATCCTGCTCCGACCGATTGCCGTCCTATTGGGCGGCGCGGCGCTTCTTGCAGGCTGCTCGCAGGAGGCAAGCGGACCAGTGGCGGTCAGCGTCATAGGATCGCCAGCCGATCTCGACAAACCGCTGGAGAATCTGCCGGATCCTGGCGCCAAGCTGATCCTGGAGGCGACGGCTCAGGGATTGGTGGCGTTCGACGCAGCCGGCGAAATTTTACCCGCCCTGGCGCAGCGCTGGATCGTCGAGGATGAGGGGCGCAGCTACATCTTTCGGCTGCGCCGCGCCAATTGGCCGGATGGAGAAAAGGTTACGGCGGTCGATGTTTCACGGCTGTTGATGGCCCGGATTGAATCGGTGCGGCGGTTGGATCCGGAAGGGCCGCTCGATGCAGTGGAGGCCGTGGTGCCGATGACCGGGGAAGTGATAGAAATTCGGCTGGCCGCCCCCCGCCCATATCTGTTGCAGATGCTGGCGCAGCCGCAAATGGCGCTGCTATCACGCGAAGGCGGGACAGGTCCGTACCGTCGCGAACGCTGGGGAAAGGCGCTCATTCTCAGCCCTGTGGACCGGGTTGGCAGTGGCGAGGATGAGCCGCCGGCGCAGCCTGGGGAAACACGTATCTTGCGGGCGGAGAGGGCTGCGCTGGCGATCATCCGCTTCCGTGAGGGCAAGGCCGCCATGGTGCTCGGCGGCCGCTTTGCCGACCTGCCGCTGCTGGTGCCGGCAGGGGTCGATCGTGATGCGGTGCGGATCGATCCCGTACAGGGGCTGCTCGGGCTGGCGGTTACGGGCAAAGGTAAGTTGCTGGACGATGATGGTGTGCGGCGCGCGATCAACATGGCCATCGACCGCACTCAGTTGCCGGTGTTGTTCCCGCTAGGCGGCTGGGCGATCACCGAACAGATCGTGCCCAGCCAGCTCGACCTGCCGGGGCCGCCCACGCAACCTGACTGGTCGGATAGGAGGATGGACGAACGGCTGGCGCAGGCGGCCGCAGCGGTGGCGCGGTGGCGCAGCGACAATGGCGATCCGCCTGTGTTGCGTGTCGCCCTGCCCGAGGGCCCAGGCGCAACGGCATTGTTCGGCCTGATCCGGCATGATTTGCGCAGGATCGGCCTGCAAGTCGAGCGGGTGGCGAAGAAGGGTGAGGCCGATCTCCGCCTGATCGACGAGGTTGCTGCCTATGACAGCGCACTTTGGTATCTGGGGCGGATCGGCTGTGCGCGGAAGGTTCATTGTTCAGCTGAGGCCGATACCCAGTTGCAGGCCGCGAGCCTGGCCAGCAGCCTGCCCGAACGGATGGCGCGGATAGCCCAGGCCGAGGCGCTGATGCAGGCGCATAATGGCTATATCGCGCTGGGCACGCCTGTGCGCTGGTCACTTGTGACCCGGCGCCTGAACGGATTCATGGCCTCTCCCCGCGCCCGGCACCCATTGAACCATCTGTTGCGCAGCACCAACTAGGCTCCATTGGAGGAGCAGAATGGCGTTTTCGCAAGACCAGTTCGATCGCATGGTACGTGATATGCCGGGCTTTAGCCGTGATCCCGCCTCGATCCGGCGGCGGATAGAGGCGATGGAGGCGATGCTGGAGGGGCTGTTCGTCATCCCCGGCACCAACCGGCGCGTGGGGCTGGACAGCCTGGTCGGGCTGATCCCGGTGGTGGGCGATTTGGCGACCGCCGCGATGGGCGCGTGGATCGTTTGGGAAGCACGCAATCTGGGCATGCCGAAATGGCAATTGGCGCGCATGGCCGCGAATGTCGGGTTCGACACGCTGGTGGGGGCGATCCCCCTTGCAGGCGATGTGTTCGACTTCCTTTTCAAGTCCAATACGAAGAATCTGCGGATCATTCGGAGGCATCTGGACAAGCATCATCCATCGACCGTCACGATCGAGGGTTAGAGACTAATTTGCCGGTGCTTGCGCGTTGGGATCGAGGTTCAGGATCAGCGCGGGGCGGCGGGCCGGAATTGGCATAGGCCGTTGCAAGCGGGCAAAGGCCGGACCGGGCTCGATCCGCAGGCGGCTGCTGGCTTTCACGCCGCGCTGCCGGGCGGGGCAGCGGGCGAATTCCATCGTGCGGTCCATGCACAGCCAGAGCTCGCTTAGATTTCCGCGCGTGGTTCGGACCAGCATCATCTCCGGTTTGAGAGCGGGGTTCGCATGGGCGAAGGCGGCGGCGAACTGTCCTGCGGTCAGCGTGTCGCGGCGCGCGAGCGCGTTCATATCGGGATAGCGGATCGAGTCGTAAAGGGCGCGGGCTAGGTTGAAATACAGGTCCGGCTTGGTTGTCATGCAGCTCCCATGCTTGGCCCATTCATGCTGGAGCAGCTGGGCGGAGGGCGTCGTGCAGAGATTCTGGCGGATCACCTGGCGCGAGAGCAGATCGGTGGCGCGGCAGTATTGCGGCCAGTCCTTCCCGACCCCTTCGGGCCACAAACCATGCAGGACAAAGCCGAACCGGCCGTTGCGGCCGCCGCATTGGAAGACGCTGCTGCTCCCCCGGGCGGTAGCGCAATATTGGGGCGACCAGCTAAGCGCCAGCGTATAGCCGCCGATGGGAAGGAGACGGCGCGGTTCGCCATTGTCGGGCAGTTCCAGGCGCGGGCGCGGGATCTGCGCGGGCAGGCTGCACCCGGCCGCCTGCGCCAGGGCGGTGCCGGGCGCGGCCAGCAGCAGGACTGCCGCAAGGGCTTTATGCAAAGGCGAAGTCCAGGCCGATGTCGGCGGCGGGCGCGGACTGGGTGAGGCGGCCAACGCTGATATAGGTGACGCCGGTTTCCGCCTTGGCGCGGATGGTCTGGAGCGTGACGCCGCCCGATGCTTCGGTCGGCACGCGGCCGCCCACAAGGGTGACCGCACCGCGCAGGGTGGGCGCGTCCATATTATCGAGCAGGAGGTGCGTAGCTCCGGCGGCAAGCGCCGGTTCGATCTGGTCGATGCGATCGACTTCGACGATGATCCTCTCGATCCCGGCGGCGGCGGCGCGGCGGACCGCTTCCTCGACCGATCCGGCGACGGCGACATGATTGTCCTTGATCATCGCCGCGTCCCACAGGCCCATGCGGTGATTGGTCGCGCCGCCTTGCCGAGTCGCATATTTCTCAAGCATGCGCAGGCCCGGGATGGTCTTGCGCGTGTCGAGCAGCGTGGCGCCGGTGCCGAGGATGGCATCGACATAGGCGCGAGTCATGGTGGCGATGCCCGTAAGGTGCTGGACGGTGTTGAGTGCCGACCGCTCGGCCGTAAGCATCGCACGGGCCTTGCCCCGGATGCGCATGATGTCGGTGCCGGCAGCGACGCTGTCGCCATCCTCTTTCAGCAGCTCGATCTCCACCTGCGGGTCGAGCGCGCGGAAAAAGGCGGCGGCGATAGGCAGCCCGGCGAGCGTCACCGCGTCGCGGCTGTCCATCACCCCGTCAAAGATCGCGTCGGCGGGAATCACCGCTTCGCTGGTGACGTCGCGGCCGTCGGGACCGAGATCCTCGGCCAGGGTGGAGGCGATGAAGGCGTCGAGGTCGAAGCCGGGGAGTGAAAAGACAGGAGAATCAGCGCGCATGGCCGAGCGATGTGGCACAGTCGCCGGGCGGTTGACAGTCCCTCTGAGTGGGTCGAGGCTAAGTCCGGACGATCAGCGGAGACCCGGCATGAGCGAGGAACCCGAATCTATCCGCGAAATTACCATCACCCGCCTGATCGATGCCCCTGCCCATCTGGTCTTCGCGGCTCATGCCGATCCGGTGCATGTAAAACGCTGGTTCGGTCCGGTCGGCTGGCCGCTCAGCACATGCGAGATGGATTTCCGGGTGCGCGGGCACTTCCGGTTCCAGATGACGAGCGACAAGGGCGAATTGGGGCCGCCCTTTGGCGGGACCTATCTGGAGATCGTGCCCAACCAGCGCATCCGCTACGACAACAGCTTCGAGGCGCCCGGATCGCCGGTGATGGTGACGACGGTCAGCTTGGCCGAGGATGCTGAAGGGCGCACGCTGCTGACGCATCATACCGTCTTTGAAAGCAAGGCGATGCGGGACGATTATCTGGGTCAGGGGTTCGAGGCTGGGACGAATTCCGGGCTGGATCAGCTGGAAGAAGTGGTACGCGAGATGGTGGCGGAGACGGGCGGGGGCTGACCCCGCCCTTCCGCCCGATCAGCGGTTGCCGACGTCGCCTTTCCCTATCGTACCGCTCGCCATTTCAAGCATGCGGTCGAGGCTTTTCTTGGCGGCGAGGCGGAGTTGCTCATCCATTTCGATACGCGGCTGTAGGTCGCGCAGCGCCAGGTAGAGCTTCTCCATCGTGTTGAGCGCCATATAGGGACAGACATTGCAGTTGCAGTTGCCGTCCGCGCCCGGCGCACCAATGAAGGTCTTTTCGGGAACCGCCTTCTCCATCTGGTGGATGATGTGCGGTTCGGTGGCGACGATCAACGTGTCGCCGGTCATCGTCTTGGCATATTGCAGGATGCCGCTGGTCGAGCCGACATAATCGGCATGGTCGACGATGTAGGGCGGGCATTCCGGGTGCGCGGCGACCGGCGCGTCGGGATGCTGCGCCTTGAGCTTCAGCAGCTCAGTCTCGCTGAACGCCTCATGGACGATGCAGACGCCGGGCCAGAGCAGCATGTCCCGGTCGAACTTACGCATGAGATAGCCGCCGAGATGCTTGTCCGGGCCGAAGATGATCTTCTGGTCCTTGGGGATCTGGCTCAGGATCGTTTCCGCCGACGAGGAGGTTACGATGATGTCGGAGAGCGCCTTCACCTCCGCCGAGCAGTTGATGTAGCTCAAGGCAATGTGATCGGGATGCGCCTCGCGAAACGCCTTAAACTGCGCGGGCGGGCAGCTGTCCTCCAGTGAACAGCCAGCGTCCATATCGGGCAGGACGACGATCTTTTCGGGAGAAAGAATCTTTGCGGTTTCCGCCATGAAGCGCACGCCGCAGAAGGCGATGACATCCGCGTTGGTTTCCGCTGCCTTGCGCGACAGTTCCAAGGAGTCGCCGACGAAATCGGACAGGTCCTGAATTTCAGGCTTCTGATAATAGTGACCGAGGATGACGGCGTTGCGTTCCTTACGCAGCCGGTCGATCTCCGCGCGCAGGTCGATCCCCTGCGGGATTCCGGTGATGGCGTTCATATCCCTACTCCTCACGGCCCATTGCAGCGCGCCCCTAGCGGGCGTTGCGCCAATTGGCCAGCATCTGTTGATCCTCGTTCAGCGCAGCTGCCACCTGCCATCCCCGATGGCGGCGGCGATACCCCGCCCATCGAGGTCGATCAAATGTGCGAGGACAGAGCGCCCCGCGGCGGGGTGAAGCCGCGGATCGACGCCCTTGTACATCTCCGCCACCATGTCGGGTATGTGCGAGGCGCCGTTGCGCTCCAGGAAGCGCACTATCTGTCCCTCGCGCTGCTTGCGGTGCCCCATCATGCCGCGCACCAGCCGCCGGGGATTATCCACGGCATCGCCATGGGCGGGATAATAGACGGCATCTTCCCGGTCGAGCAGGCGCTGCATCGAACGCATATAATCGGCCATGTCACCATCGGGCGGCGAGATGACGCTGGTCGACCAGCCCATGACATGATCGCCGGTGAGCAGCGCGCCCTCCTCCACCAAGGCGAAGCAGAGATGGTTGGAGGTGTGGCCCGGCGTCGCGACGGCTTCGAGCGTCCAGCCCTCTCCCGCCACCTGTTCGCCATCGCCCAGGATGCGGTCGGGCTGGTAGGTGGCGTCGAACGCGGCGTCGGCGCGGGGACCATCATCTTCCAGCGTCAGCGGCGCACAGCCGATGATCGGGGCGCCGGTCAGGTCGGCCAGCGGCCGGGCGGCCGGGCTGTGGTCGCGATGCGTGTGAGTGCACAGGATCGCGCGGACCGGGCGGCCATCTATGGCGGACAACAGGGCGGCGATATGCTCCGCGTCATCGGGGCCCGGATCGATCACCGCCAGGTCCGTGGTGCCCACAAGATAGGTCTGCGTCCCCGTATAAGTGAAGTGCGACGGGTTGGGCGCGAGCACACGGCCCACGCGCGGCGAAATCTGCCGAAGCGCGCCGGTCGGCATATCGGGGTCATGAGCGGTGGCCATGCGTCCCATGTGCCCATTTCGGGGGGATTTTCAAGGGCGTCGGGATGAGGGGATTCCGTTTGGGACGCGCCTGCCTTACTGTCATCCCGCCGTTCGCTTCGAGCGAAGTCGAGAAGCATGGGCTTACCGTGTCTTGACTTCGCTCGACACGAACGGAGGTGGAGAGCCGAACATTGAATGATCTTGTGGAAACATGGCGCTGTCATCTGGCGTTGGATCGGAGGCGCTCGACCCATACGGTGCGCGCCTATGTGGCAACGGCCGAGCGGTTGATCGCTTTTCTGGGGGAGCATCGCGGGGAAGCGATTACGACGGAGTTGCTGGGGAAGATCGATCAGGCGGATCTGCGCGCTTTCCTGACGGCGCGGCGGATGGACGGCATCGGCAATGTGTCCGCAGCGCGCGAATTATCGGCGGTGCGTGGCTTCCTGAAGTTCACGGGCGGCGAGGAGGCGCGGGTGCCGCTGCTGAAGGGACCGAAGGTGAAACGCGGATTGCCCCGGCCCGTGTCACCTGACGAGGCCGTAGCGCTGGCGGAGGATATTGCCGAGACGGCGCGGGAAAAATGGATCGGCGCGCGCGACTGGGCGGTGCTGCTGCTCCTCTATGGCGCCGGACTGCGAATCGGCGAGGCGATGGGGCTGCTGGGCGATGTACTGCCGCTGGGTGAAACCTTGCACGTTACCGGCAAGCGGGGGAAGGCGCGCATCGTGCCTCTGCTGCCCCAGGTGCGAAGCGCGATCGAAACCTATGTAGCGACCTGTCCCTGGCCGATGGAGCGGGCGGCTCCGTTGTTCAGGGGCACGCGGGGCGGCCCGCTGTCGGCGGCCATCCTGCGCCGAGCGGTGCAAGGCGCGCGGGGACGGCTGGGGCTTTCGGAGCGGACCACGCCGCATGCGCTCCGGCACAGTTTCGCGACGCATCTGCTGGGGCGCGGGGCGGACCTGCGATCACTGCAGGAATTGCTGGGCCATGCCAGCCTGTCATCGACGCAGATCTATACGCAGGTGGATGCGGCGCATCTGCTGGATGTGTATCGCAACGCGCATCCGCGGGCTTAGAGTATCATGCTAAATCAGGATCACTCATACGTCCCTTCGCCCTGTTCAAGGCCACTGGTCTCGGTTGACTGTCGAAAGGCTTCCCTATCTTGAAGAAAAGGTAGGGGGCTTCCACAAGTTCAGCCAGAATAGGGCGCAGGATGCTAGCCGCGCGGCTTCCAGGTGAAGAGACGCCAGAGATAGAAGATAACCGCGCCCACGACGCAGGCTGTGGCGACTGGCCCTACATATTTGTCGATGTCCCGAAAATTCTGGCCGAGAATATAGCCGGCATAGGCAAGGATGATATTCCAGATCAGCGCGCCACCGGCGGTCCAGGCGAGGAATTTGAAATGTCCCATCCGGAACAAGCCTGCGGGCAGCGAGATCATGGTGCGGAAAGCGGGCAGGAAGCGGAAAACGAAGACGACCACCTGACCATATTTGCCGAATATATGGTCGAGGGCCTCCACATCCCTCCATTCCAGCGTCGCCCAGCGGCCATAGCGATCTACCAGGGGCTTCAGGCGCGCAAAGCCCAGTATATGTCCGACCAGATACCAGAAATAGTTGCCCACGGTCGTGCCCAGCGTGCCGACAAGCAGCAGCCATTCCATCGCCATGCGGCCCTGCCCTACCCGGATGCCGCCGATACCCATGATGAGTTCGGACGGAATGGGCGGGAAGACATTTTCGATGACCATCAGGGCGAAGATGCCCCAATAGCCGCCCGCATCGATCAGGCGCAGGACCCAGTCTGTCACTTCCCGTCATTCCAGCGGTAACTGGAATCTCCTGCGGACACAGCTTGAGACACGAAATACCAGCCTACGCTGAGATGACGGTGACCGTTCAAGCGGCCGCTCGTGCAGCGAGGCGGGCGTCGATCGCATCCCAGATCATGCCGCCCGTGTCGGTGCCATTGAAGGCGTCGATCGAGACGATGCCGGTGGGCGAAGTCACGTTGATCTCCGTCAGCCATTCACCGCCGATCACGTCGATGCCTACGAACAGCAGGCCACGGCGCTTGAGTTCCGGGCCCATGGCGGCGCAGATTTCCAGTTCGCGATCCGTGAGTTCGGTCTTCGCCGCCGACCCGCCGACTGCCAAGTTCGATCGAATCTCACCCGCGCCGGGGATACGGTTGATCGCGCCCGCGATTTCGCCATCGACAAGGACGATGCGCTTGTCGCCCTGCGCGACGCCGGGAATGAAGGCCTGGACCATGAAAGGTTCGACCCATGACGCGTTGAACAGTTCCACCAGCGCGGAGAGGTTCGCGCCGGACTGGCCGACATGGAAGACGGCGTTGCCTGCGTTGCCATAAAGCGGCTTCACGACGACTTCGCCATGTTCGGCAAGGAAGCTTTTCACCTCGGCAAGGTCGCGGGTGATCATGGTGGGCGGCATGAAGCGCGCATAGTCTAGAACGAACAGCTTTTCGGGCGCGTTGCGGACTGAGCCGGGGTCATTCACCACCAGCGTTTCGGCCTGCACTCGTTCGAGCAGATGGGTGGCGGTAATATAGCTGAGGTCGAAGGGCGGGTCCTGGCGCATCAGCACGACATCGACGTCGCGACCAAGGTCGAGCAGTTCGGTTTCCCCGAAGGCGAAATGGTCGCCCTCCACCTTCTGCACCTTCACCGGCCGCGCCTTCGCCAGCACGCGGCCGTCGCGATAGGTAAGGTCGGGCGCGAGATAATGGTAGAGCCGATGCCCCCTCGCCTGCCCCGCCAGCATGATGTGGAAGGTCGAATCGCCCTTGATGTTGATCCCTTCCATCGGGTCCATCTGCACGGCCACGGTCAGAGGGTTGAGTTGGGTCATCCGATACGCTTCCTTCCAAATCCGTTCGTGCTGAGTAGGACCGAGCCTGTCGAAGTCCAGTATCGAAGCACTGCCATGCACTCACCCGTCGATACGACCCTTCGACAAGCTCAGGGTCCGCTCAGGGCGAACGGAGGTTTGAGTTACCCCCCATGCCAGACATTCGCCAGATGGCGCGGCGGGCGGCCCGGTGCAAGGAGGATCACGTCGATCCGCATGTCGTCACCGGGCTTGGCAAGGTCATAGAAGAGCATTTCGGCCGCCGCGGCGACGCGCGAAGGCGGCGTTCGTCGATGGCGAGGTCGAGATCGGTGCCGGTCGCGCGGGCCTTGACCTCCACGAAGGCGAGCATGGAGCCGCGCCGGGCGACGAGGTCCACTTCGCCCGCAGGCGTGCGCAGGCGGCGGCCGACGATCTGCCAGCCCTTTAGCCGCAGCCACCAGCCCGCAAGGCGCTCCGCTTGGCGTCCGCGCTTTTCCGCCTGCTGACGCTTCACCCCTTGAGCTCCATGGCGCGGGTGTAAAGGGCGCGGCGGTCGAGGCCGAGCTTCTTCGCAACTTCGCCGGCGGCCTTGGAGACGGGCAGGCGCTCCATGGCTTCGATTAGGGCAGCGTCGGCGTCTTCGGCGCTGGCCCGGGGCGCTTCGCCGGGCGGGCCGACTATGACGACGATCTCACCTTTGGGGGGTGCGTCGGCATAGCGGGCGGAGAGTTCCGACAGGGTTCCGGTCTGCGTTTCCTCGAACGCCTTGCTGATCTCTCGCGATACGGCGGCTTCGCGATCGCCCAACCCTTCAGCCATGGCGGCAAGGCTTTCGGAAAGGCGCGGGCCGCTTTCGTAGAAGATGAGCGTTGCGCGCAGGGCGGCGACTTCGGCGAAGGTGTCGGCGCGCGCCTTCTGCTTGGCAGGCGGGAAGCCCATGAAGAGGAAGCGGTCGGTGGGAAGACCTGAAAGCGTGAGCGCGGCGATGGCGGCGCTGGGGCCGGGAAGCGTTATGATCCTGCGCCCGGCGGCGCGGGCGTCACGGACCAGCTTGTAGCCCGGATCTGATATGAGCGGCGTTCCGGCGTCGGAGAGAAGCGCGACCGATTCGCTCGCCATCCGCTCGATCAGGCGCAGGCGGACCCCTTCCGCGCTATGGTCGTGATAGGGGACCATCGGTCGATCCGAGCCCGCGTGGCGCAACAGACGTGCGCTGACCCGTGTATCTTCCACGGCAACCACATCGGCAAGGCGCAGGACTTCCGCCGCGCGAGGGCTAAGGTCTCCAAGGTTGCCGATCGGCCCCGCAACGATGTAAAGCCCGGGTTCCAGCCCAGAAGATTGAGTTTCCATAAGGACGCCAGATGACAGAGACGGATGCCCTCCGGCAAGCGGACATGTTCGCGGCCCTGAAACGCGGTGCACGCATTTTGTTCGCGGCGACCGCGTTGCTGGCCGCAGCCTGTCAAACGGTCGTGCCGCGCGGCCCCAGACCGGCACCCGGCGAACCTGTGCCCAGCAGCCCCGACGTAACCCAAGGGCTGCCCACCGACTCGATGCGGCATCGCGTCGCGCTGCTGGTGCCGCTAAGCGGGCCCAATGCAGGCGTCGGCCAATCGATCGCAAATGCGACGACGCTGGCGCTGCTGGACACCAGGGCGGACCGGGTGCGCATCACCACCTATGACACAGGGCTCGGCGCGGCGGCTGCGGTCAACAAGGCGCTGGCCGAGGGCAATCGTTTGATCCTGGGTCCACTTCTGGCGGAGGATGCGCGGATCATCGGCCCTATCGCATCGCGCGCGAATGTGCCGGTGATCAGCTTTTCCAATGATGTGAGCGTCGCCGGGAACGGCGTTTATATCATGGGCTACAATCCCAACCAGTCGATCGAGCGGGTCGTGGAGTTCGCGCGGGGAAAGGGTCTGTCGAAATTCGGCGCCCTGGTGCCCAAGGGCGTCTATGGCGAGCGGTCCGGCACGGCGCTGCTGCGCGCGGTGGAGCAGACGGGCGGCACGGTGGTGTCGATGCAGACCTTCGACAGGTCGGCGGCGTCGATAACGGCGGCGGTGAAGAAGCTGCAGGCATCGTCCAGCTATGACGCGCTACTGATCGCGGATAGCGGCCGCGTAGCGTTGCAGATCGCGCCGATCGTGCGGAAAAATGGCGGTGCGGGTGCGCGGCTGTTGGGAACAGAACTATGGAATACCGACAATAGCCTCGCGGCGAGCCCGGTGCTGCGCGGCGCGTGGTTCGCCAGCGTGTCGGACGGGCTCTATGGCCAACTCGCGGGCAAATATCGCGCGCGCTACGGCAGCTCGCCTTTCCGACTGTCGGCGCTTGGCTATGACGCGGTGCTGCTGACAGTGCGAATCGCACGCGATTGGAAGCCTGGCACGACGTTCCCGGCGGCGAGGCTGCGCGATCCGGGCGGCTTCTCGGGGATCGACGGCGCGTTCCGGTTCGGGCGCAGTGGCGTGGCCGAACGGGCGCTGGAGGTGTCGGAGGTTGGCGCTGGGACCTATACGGTCGTGGCGGCGGCGCCCAAGGCATTTAGCGAGTAGGAACTCTTTCTCCGCTCGGACGGAGCCTGTCGAGGCCCCCCTTTCTTTTGGGAAAAGTGGCGCACTTCGACAGGCTCAGGACGAACGAGATAGTGCTAGTCCTTGATCCGTCCCGTCGGCAGGATCAGGGGCAAGTCGCGATCCGGTTCGATGCAAGCGGAAATGCCATAAACCTCGGCGAGGCTTTGCTCGGTCAACACCTCCAGCGGCGCGCCATCGGCCACGAGCTTGCCCTTGTCCATCAGCAGCAGGCGGTCGCAATACCGTGCGGCCATCCCGAGATCATGGAGCACCGTGACGACCAGGGATCCCGCGCTTGCTTCAGCCTTCAACAGGTCCATGACATCGATCTGATGCCCCGGATCGAGCGCGGCGAGCGGTTCATCGGCGATCAGGCCGGGCGCACCGACCGCGAGCGCGCGGGCAAGGAGGACGCGAGCGCGTTCGCCGCCTGACAATTCGGTGGCCACACGGCCTTTCAAATGAAGGACGTCGGCGCGGGCGAGAGCGGCATCGACCAACGCTTCGTCGTGGGGAGACAGGCGGGAGAGCGGCCCGAGATGAGGCATGCGGCCTAGCGCGACCAGCCTTTCCACCAGCAACGGCCAGTGCAGCGTCTGTCCCTGCGGCAGATAGGCAATGCGGCGGGCGATCTCCTGGCGCGAGAGGCGCGCCGCGGGGCTGCCATCAATCTCGATTTCGCCGCCGACGAGCTTCGTCAGGCCGAGCAGGGCGCGAATCAGCGTCGATTTGCCCGCGCCATTGGGACCGATGATGCCGACCAGCTGGCCGGGCTCCAGCGCAAGGGTGACGCCATCGACTGCCGGATGGCGGCCGAGGCGGACGGAAATATCCTGCGCACGGATCGTCACCATAGCCGCCGTTCCCGCATCAGATGGACAAGGAAGACCGGGACGCCCAGCAGCGCGGTGAGGACCCCGAGCTTGAGTTCGCTGCTGGTCGGGATCAGGCGCACGCCGATGTCGGCCAGCGTCAGCAGCGCCGCCCCGCCCAGCAGCGACGGAAGCAGGACGGCGGAGGGCGAGCGGTCGGTTAGCGGGCGGACGAGATGCGGGACGATGAGGCCGACAAAGCCGATCGCGCCCGACACGGCGACCGCGCCGCCGACGCCGATCGCAACGCCCAGCATGATGCGCAGGCGCGCCTTGCCTAGGTCCGCGCCAAGGGCCTGCGCCCCCTCCTCCCCCAGTGTCAGCGCGTCAAGGGTGCGACCATCGGCGATGAGCAGCGCCGCGCCGATGAGGACACAGGGAAGCGCAATCCAGACATGGGCGTAGCTGCGATTTTCCAGGCTGCCCATCAGCCAGCTCATGATCTCCATCGCCGCGAAAGGATTGGGCGAGAGATTGAGCGACAGGCTGATCCCCGCCCCCGTCAATGTCGCGACGGCGATGCCCGCGAGGATGAGCGTCAAGGGGCTTTCCGAAGGACCCGCGAGCAGGAACAGTGCGGTGATCGCAATGAGGCTGGTGGTGATGGCGAGCAGCGGGAGAATGGCGGGATGCAGTTGCGCGAGGCCGAAATAGAGGGCACAGACGGCCCCCAAGGCTGCGGCGTTGGATGCGCCCAGCACCGATGGCTCCGCGAGCGGGTTGCGCAGATAGCCCTGGAGCGATGCGCCAGCGAGCCCGAGCATGGCGCCAACGATCAGGCCGAGCAGCATGCGGGGCAGGCGCAGGTCGATGAGGATAGCGCGGGCGATCTCGTCGCCCCCTCCACCAAGGACGGCCAGGATGCGCGGGAGCGACAGCGGGACAGCGCCCAGCGTGAGCGAGCCGAGCGCGGCCACAAGCGTGAGCGCGATGAGCGCGGGCATCAGCAGCGGATGACGCCGGGCGGTCATGGCTTGCGTCCTTGCAGGTGCTTGGTAGAGCTTCGCGACACCGTGGGGGACGCGACAGGATGCGAGGCAGGACTATCATCGCGGCGCTCTGTGTGCTGGGGCTGACGGGTGCGGCCGCCCCTGCTCCCAAGCGGATCGTGTCGCTCAACACCTGCGCGGATCAATATGTGCTGGCGCTTGCCGATCCCCGGCAGATCGTCGCCCTCAGCCCCTATGGCCATGATCCGGAACTGTCGGCAGCGGTGGCGAAGGCGCGCCGGTTTCGCACGCTCCGCCGCCCCGCCGAGGAGGTGCTGGCGATGCGGCCCGATCTTTTGATCGGCCTTCCCGATGGTGCGGGAAGCGTGGTCGGCGCCCCGCCGGGCCAGTGGCGAACGCTGGGGCTGGCCAGTGCGGACAGTCTGGTCACGATCCGGGCCCAAATTCGTGAGGTCGCCGCGGCGGTCGGACATCGCGAGCGCGGGGAGGCGCTGATCCGGCGCATGGATCGCGATCTTGCCCCGCTGCCTCAGGCTGGACGCGGCGGGGTCGCAGCCTATTATCAGCGGCGCGGCTATATGACCGGGACGGGTACGCTGGTCGATGAACTGATCCGGCGCGCGGGGCTCGTCAATCTGGCGGGGAAGCTGGGCAAAGCCTCGCTTGCCCAGGTACCGCTGGAGGAGATGATCGCGGCAAGGCCCGATTGGCTGATCGTCGAGAGCGGCAGCGAGAATGTCGTCGATCAGGGAACGGAGATGCTGCACCATCCGGCGCTGCGTTCCATCCCCCGCATCCGCGTTCCGCAGGCGTGGACGGTGTGCGGCGGCCCCGCCTATGTGGAGGCCGCGCGCAGTATCGTGGCGCAGGTCACCGTTGCGCAGAATTGAGGGGCTGAGGCTCACGCCAGCCCCTCTCGCCAGGCTTTAGAAGCGGACACGCACGCCGCCAAAGGCCGAGCGGCCATAGGTGTTGTAACCATAGACCGTCGAGTATTCTTCATCGGCGAGATTGTCGATGCGGCCGTAAATCTCGAGATGTTCGTTGATCGGGAAGGATGTACGGACGCCCAGCAGAGCATAGCCGTCAAGTCGCTGCGTATTGGCAGCGTCGTTGAAGCTGTCGCCCACCATGGTCAGCGTAGCGCCCATCGACAGGCCGAAGGACCAGACATAGTCGGCCGAGACGCTCACCGCATTCTTGGCACGGCGGGGCAACAGCTTGCCTTCGTTGATGCCGCCTTCCGACCGGTCGATCGCGTCGATATAGCTGTAGGCAGCCGTGACGGTGAGCGCATCGACGGGCTTCAGCGTGACGGCGGCCTCAACACCCTTGGCCCGGGTCCGGGTCAGGTTGATATATTGACCGAAGGGCAGGATGAAGCCGTCGAAATAGAGCTGGTCGCGTGTGTCGCGGCGGAAGGCGGTGACGGAGATCATCGCGCGGCCGCCCACGACGCTATGATCGAAACCGATGTCGTAGCTCTTCGACTTTTCGGGCCGAAGGGCGGGATTGCCGTTGAAGCCATCATAAAGTTGATAGAGCGATGGCGCCTTGAAGCCTTCGCCATAGCTGGCGCGGATGTTGGTGCGGCCAGCATTGGGCGTGTAATTGGCGTTGGCGCCGAGCGTGGTCGCACCGCCGAACTGGCTGTGATCGTCGTGGCGCACGCCGCCGGTGAGCGAGAGGCCGGTGAAGGGCTTCACGACGGCGAGGGCATAGACGCTGTCGATATTCGCCTTGGCGCCGCCGCTGCCGAAGCCGTAGAAATCATAATCCGGCCGCTCATGCTCATAGCCGAAGACCAGCTTGGCCTGATCAATGGGCTGATAGACGCCCTCATATTCGAAGCGAAGGTTGGTGCCCGAATAGCCATAATCCCCGAAGGGCGAGAAATAGTCGCGATCGTTACGAAGCCAGGTGACGGCGCCCCGCTGGGTCAGCTTGCCGTCGAACAGGGCGAGGTTGATGCCCGCATAGCCGACATATTGGTTCAGCTTGCTGCTGTCCGTCGACTCCATCGGCGCGCCGAAGAAGATGTCGGTGTCGAGATCGGCGTGGATATAATAGCCGCGCAAATCGAGGCTGAGATTGTTGGTGAAGGCGAGCTTCAGCTTGGCGTGGGTGGCGATATTCTCATAGCCGTCCTTTTCCGTGCCGCCCTGGGCGGCGGAAATGCCGTCAGTGCGAAAATAAGCGACGCCCACGCCGCCCGACGCGATGCCGCTGCTGCCGGACACATCGGCTTTGGCGTTCAGCGTGTCGGCATAGCCATAGTCGATCGAGGCGCTGCCGCCGAAGCCTTCGGCAGGCTCGCCGGTCATGATGTTGACGACACCGCCAATCGCCTGGCTGCCATAGACGACCGAGTTGGAGCCGCGCAGTATCTCGACTCGGCGGATGTTGCCGGTCAGGAGATTGCCGAAGTCATAGAGATCGCCGATGCCGCTGGGGTCGTTGACCTTGACGCCGTCGAGCAGCACCAGCGTTTGCGTCGTTTCCGCGCCGCGGATCGAGATACCCGTAACCCCGCCCACCACATCAGCACGGTTGAACCGTACGCCCGGCGTCGTGATCAGCAGGTCGGCGATGCTGACCGACTGGCGCGTTTCGATGGTCTGTGCGTCGATTACGGTGACGGCCTGGCCGACTTCATCGCGAGGCTGCTCGATGCCGAGCGCGGTGACGATGATCTCGTCATTATCCCCTGCGAGCGCGGGGGTGGCGGCGAGAAGCGCCAGCAGTGAAATTCCGGTCTTGAACATGTTCGTCTTCCCTGAGCGTCAGGCGACTCTTGGGCGAGGGTCTCCGCGCAAACGGCCGGACACGCGGTAAGGACAGACGCCAGCGCCCCGCCCCGCGCACCGATGCGGCCCCCGCCGCTTCGCGTCGCTCAGACGGAAAACACCGTGCCCGGACCTATCCCTGGATCCTGGACAAGAGCGACCATGCGCTGGCAGGTCTCCTGGCTCGCGGGTCAAGGCAGCGATGCACGGCCTTCCCGGGCCGTCTGGCCCAGTGGCTGGCCCCCATCGCCTCCCCTTTGAAGACGGCGGGTTCCACAGTGCATCGCGCTCGCCGCTTACAGTTGCAGGGACAGCCGCGGAATTGGATAGCCACGCTATCCGCACCGCATTCCCTTTCAAGCCCAATGGGCACCGGCGCGATCTTCTTATGTCAGCGGTTGCCCGCTCACGCGCCGCGCCATAGGGGAAAGCAGAGGTTCTGCCAAGGAGTGGATCGATGCGATTGCTGGGCGCGGTGCTAGCCGGTGGGCGATCCAGCCGGTTCGGGAGCGACAAGGCGCTGGCCGTGATGCCGGACGGGCGCATCCTGCTGGAGCATGCGATGGCGGCGATTGCGCCGCATGTGGAGGCGGTGGTGGTTTGCGGCCGGGCGATGGAGGGGGTGACGGGCCTACCCGATCGGCCTGCCCCAGACATGGGGCCGCTGGGCGGGCTGAACGCGGCGCTGCATCATGCGGCAGGCCAGGGCTTTGACGGGGTGCTAACGATCGGGTGCGACATGCCGGTCTATCCGGCCGCGCTGGCGGAGGCGCTGACCGCAGATGGCGCGGCGGTGCTGAAGGGGCAGCAACTTGCCGGGTTCTGGCCCGCTTCGCTGGCGGGAGAGCTGGACGCGCACCTGGCCGAAGAGAATAACCGCTCCATCTATGGGTGGCTGGAGCGGATCGGCGCGCAGATCGTGGACCGGGCGGATATCGTGCTGCCCAATATCAACCGGCCGGAAGATCTTGATGGTTTGCGCTATCAGGACTGAGCCTGTCGATGCCCCTTACCTTCCTTCCAACTAAGGCAGGGGCATCGACAAGCTCAAGGCGAAGGTGCGGAGGGCTGAGCCTTCAAGCCTGAAGAGCGACGCTTGCGGCGACCTCACCAGGCATGGCCGTGCCCGCCACCGCTTCGCCAATCAGAAGCAGGGTCGGATCTTCATCGCTGATCGTGGCGACCAGGAAGGCAAGCGCGGACAGCTTGCCGCGGATCAGCCGTTCGCTGGGGAGCGAGACATTGACCGCCACCATCACGGGCGTTTCCGGATCACGCCCAGCGGCGATCAGCTGGCGGCTGATCTCTCCGGCAGCGGCGCGACCCATATAGATGCCGAGCGTGCCGCCGGGTCGGGCCAGCGTTTCCCAGTCGAGCTTGAGCGGTTCGCCGGCCTTCAGATGCGCCGTCACCAGGGTCAGGCCCCGCGCCACGCCGCGTAGGGTGAGCGAGGCATGGCCACTCGCCGCCGCCGCGCTGGCCGTGGTGATGCCGGGGCAGATGCGGAAGGAAATGCCGTCTGCGGCCAGATGCTCCATTTCTTCCGCCGAACGACCGAAGACGGAAGGATCACCGCCCTTGAGGCGCACGACGCGCTTCCCGGCCTTGGCAGCGGCGAGGAGCAGGTCGTTGATGCTTTCCTGCGCCTTGCTGTGTCGGCCCGAACGCTTGCCGACACTCACCCGTTCGACCCCCTCGGGGATGAGGTCGAGTACGCCGGGCCCCACCAGCGCGTCATAGAAGACGATCTCCGCTGCCGCGATCAGCTTTTCGGCCTTCCGGGTGAGCAGGTCCGGGTCGCCCGGACCTGCGCCCACCAGCCAGACCTGTCCGGGGGCGATAAGCTCATTCTGCTGCATGGAGTGTCTCCTGCGGAATTTGGGTCAGGATGTTGGCGAGCGCGGGGCGGCATGATCCACAATTGGTGCCCGCGCCGATCGCCTTGCCGATGGCGGGCACATCGACGAGATTCTGCTCGCGTATGGCGGCCATGATCTGATTGAGGCCGATGTCGAAACAGACGCAGATGGTCGGCCCCTTGTCCGGCTGGTTGCCCGGCCCCCGCGCGGCTAGGACGGAGGCGCCCACCTCTTCGACCTGGAGCTGGCCGATCAGCCAGTCGCGCGACGGGAGCAGGCCGGTCTTAGTGACGATCAGGATGCCCGCGAGCTTCCCTTCCGCGATGATCGCGACGCGGCGGGTGCCGCGCGTCTGGTCGATGGCTTCGACCCGATCACCCTTCGGCAGGCAGGCTTCGAGCCGCACCGCATCCCCATTGCCCGCGACCTCGTAAAGCGCACCGCCCGTCACGGTGATGCGGGTCGCCCAGAGGCAGGGGACCTTGGCGGGCTGCTCACCGCGCAGGATCAGGAAGCCCTTCCATTCGGTCGAGACTTTCTCAAGCGCCGCCGGGGTCGCCTTGAAGCCGGGCTGGCCCGAATGCGGATCCACCAGGGGACGGGGCAGCAGGCCAGTGCGGCCGCCGGTCGAAATCTGGTCGGTCCAGTGGATCGGCGTGAATATCTCGCCGACGCGCTGACCTTCACTGACGCTGGCGCGAAAGAGGCTGTTCCCCTGCGCGGTAGAGACGCGGGCGAGATCACCATCGGCGATGCCCAGCGCCTGCGCGTCCTGCGGATGGACTTCGACCAGCGGTTCCTCGCGGTGACGGGCGAGCTTGGGCGCAAGGCCGGTACGCGTCATGGTGTGCCACTGATCGCGATAGCGCCCCGTGTTAAGCGTCAGCGGCCATGCTTTTAGCGGCTCCTGCAACTCCAACTGCTTGGTAAGAACCAGCCGCGCCTTGCCCTCCGGGGTCGAGAAGCGGCCATCGGCGAAGGGCTTGTCGCCGCCCCAGCGGAAGGGCTCCATCGTCTCATAGGCGTCGTTACCGATGGTGGCGTGGCTGCGCAGGTTGAGCACGCGCTGGCCGTCATTCTGATAGGCGGTCAGGCGCGCATGTTCGCGCCAGATGTCGGCGGGCCGATCATAGGCGAAGGCGTTGCGCCAGCCCATGCGGCGCGCGACTTCGGTCACGATCCACCAGTCGGGCTTGGCCTCGCCGGGCAGCGCCAGGAAGGGACGCTGGCGGCTGATGGTGCGGTCCGAATTGGTAACGGTGCCGTCCTTCTCGCCCCAACCGGCGGCGGGCAGGCGAACGTCGGCATAAGCGCTGGTGTCGGTGTCGGCGATGATGTCCGAGACGACGACGAAGGGGCAGGCTTCCAGCGCCTCACGCACGCGGTTGGCGTCGGGCAGCGAGACGGCGGGATTGGTCGCCATGACCCATAGCGCCTTCACCCGGCCTTCGTTGATCGCGCGGAAGAGATCTACGGCTTTCAAGCCCGGCTTGGTCGCCATCTTCGGCGCAGCCCAGAAGCGGCCCACTCGCTCCACATTTTCAGGCGCAAAGTCCATGTGGCTGGCGAGCGTCGAGGCAAGCCCACCGACTTCGCGGCCGCCCATCGCGTTGGGCTGGCCGGTGATCGAGAAGGGCGCGGCGCCCGGCTTGCCGATGCGGCCGGTGGCGAGGTGGACGTTGACGATCGCGTTGACCTGATCGGTGCCGCGGATCGACTGGTTGATGCCCTGGCTGAACATCGTGACGGTGCGCGGGGTCGCGGCGAACAGCCTGAAGAACTGCTCCAGCAGCGCGGGTGCGATGTCGCAGGTCTTGGCCGTGCTCCACAGATCATGGCCGGTGCGGATATGCTCCCAAAAGCCTTCGGGTGCGTTCACATGCTCGGCCATATAGGCTGGGTCGGCGATGCCTTCCTGATCGCACCAGGCGAGCAGACCGTTCATCAGCGCGACGTCGGTGCCGGGCTTTACCGGCAGGTGCAGGTCGGCGCCTTCACAAGTCTCGGTGCGGCGCGGATCAATGACGACCAGCTTGGTGCCGCGTGCGGCGCGGGCGGCCTGGATGCGCTGATAGACGATCGGGTGGCACCAGGCGGTGTTGGAGCCGACCAGCACGATCAGGTCCGCTTCCTCCAGATCGTCATAGCTGGCGGGCACGACATCCTCGCCAAAGGCGCGGTTGTGGCCGGCAACCGCGCTCGACATGCAGAGGCGGCTGTTGGTGTCGATGTTGGAGGAGCCGATGAAGCCCTTCATCAGCTTGTTGGCGACATAATAATCTTCGGTCATCAACTGACCGGACACGTAGAAAGCCACGCTGTCGGGTCCGTAGCGCTCGATCGTCTCGCGAAAGCGCTTCGCCACCATGTCGAGCGCCTTGCCCCAGCTGGCGCGCTTGTCGCCGATCATCGGGTGCAGGAGGCGGCCTTGCAACCCCACCGTCTCGCCAAGATGCGTGCCCTTGGAGCAGAGGCGCCCGCCATTGGCGGGATGCGCTTCATCGCCCTTGATCGTGACCGACCGGGGCCCGGTCGGCGTGGCCGAAATGCCGCAACCAACGCCGCAATAGGCGCAGGTGGTGCGGATGGCCTGAGTCATGCTCTTACCTCTTGTCCAAGAGAGAGAATTGGGTGGAGGCGCATGCCGCAAGGGATGGCCAGCATGCAACCCCCACCCGGGTCCCCGCCGTTGTGGCTGGGGACCGGAAGCTCAAGCCGCCGCCTTCATCTCGGTCGGGCGGGCGATCAGGATGCGACCGCCCTCCTCTTTCACCGCGATGGTCGGCGTGCAGCCTTCATCCGCGCCCTGCGCTTCGCCCGTCTTCAGGGCGATGTTCCAGTTATGGAGCGGGCAGGCGACGCTATGGCCATGGACGATGCCCTGGCTCAGCGGGCCTTTCTTGTGCGGGCATTCATTGACCAGCGCGAAGACCTTGTCGTCGCCGGTGCGGAAGACGGCGATTTCCTTTTCGCCGGCAATCCGCACGGTGCGCGCGCCACGCTGGGGAATGTCGGCCAGCGTTCCGATATCGATCCAATCGGTCATGTCGTTCACTCCGCAGCGATGGCGATGGGGTCGAGATGCTGATGCAGTTCTGCATTCGCACCGGCTGCGCGTTCGGCCCAGGGATCATCCTGGCTGAAGCTCTGCGAATAGAGGAAGCGGGCACGCAGGGCCTCACGGCCAGCGTCGTCTTCCACGATGCGCTGCTTGACATATTCGACGCCGACACGCTCGATCCAAGGCGCGGTGCGCTCCAGATAGCGGGCTTCCTCGCGATAGAGCTGGGTGAAGGCGGCGCAATAATCGAGCGCCTCCTGCTCGGTCGACACCTTGCACAGCAGGTCGGTGGCGCGGACATGGATGCCGCCATTGCCGCCGACATGCAGTTCGTAGCCCGAGTCCACACAGACCACGCCAAAGTCCTTGATCGTCGCCTCCGCGCAATTGCGGGGGCAGCCCGACACGGCGATCTTGAACTTGTGGGGCATCCACGATCCCCAGGTCATCCGCTCGGTCTTGACGCCAAGGCCGGTGGAGTCCTGCGTGCCGAAGCGACACCATTCGGACCCGACGCAGGTCTTCACCGTGCGCAGCGACTTGCCGTAAGCGTGACCCGACACCATGCCCGCGGCATTGAGGTCGGCCCAGACGGCGGGCAGGTCTTCCTTCTTGATACCGAAAATGTCGAGACGCTGGCCGCCGGTGACCTTCACCATCGGCGCATCATATTTCTCGACCACGTCGGCGATCGCGCGCAGCTCACGCGGGTTAGTGAGGCCACCCCACATGCGCGGAACGACCGAATAGGTGCCGTCCTTCTGGATGTTGGCGTGCATGCGCTCATTGACGAAGCGGCTCTGCTGGTCGTCCTGATATTCACCCGGCAGCGCGCAGAGCAGATAATAGTTGAGCGCGGGGCGGCAGGACGAGCAACCGTCCGGCGTCGACCAGTGCAGCTTCTGCATCACTTCGGGGATCGAGCGCATATTCTGCGCCACGATTTCGCGGCGGACATCGTCATGGCCGAAGCTGGTGCATTTGCACATCGTCTTCGGGCCGGACTGAACGTCGTCGCCCAGCACCACCGCCAGCAAATTCTCGACAAGGCCGGTACAGCTGCCGCAGCTGGCCGAAGCCTTGCAGGATCCACGCACCGCATCGAGGCTGCAATTGCCCGCTTCGATGCAAGCGACGACCTGGCCCTTGCTGACGCCGTTGCAGCCGCAAATCTCGGCATCGTCCGAGAGCGCCGCAACGGCCGCCTTAGGGTCCAGTGCGCCCCCTCCAGAGGCGAAAGCCTGGCCGAAGATCAGCAGGTCCCGGATCTCGCCGACATCCTCGCCCCGCTTGAGCAGGTCGAAATACCAGCCGCCGTCCGCCGTATCGCCGTAGAGCACCGCGCCGATGACCTTGTCATCCTTGACCACGACACGCTTGTAAACGCCGCGCGACGCGTCGCGCAGGACGATGTCCTCGCAACCTTCGCCGCCCGAGAAGTCACCAGCGGAGAAAACGTCCAGGCCCGCGACCTTGAGCTTGGTCGAGGTGACCGAGCCCTTATAGCCCGTATGCTGGTCGGTGAGGCCGTCCGCGAGGCTGCGGCACATGTCCCAGAGCGGGGCGACGAGGCCATAGACATTGCCGTCATGCTCGACGCATTCGCCAACGGCGAGGACGTCAGGGTCGCTGGTGACCATATGGTCATCGACCTTGATGCCGCGATTAACGTCGAGGCCGGCTTCGCGCGCCAAGGCGGTCGAAGGGCGGATGCCCACCGCCATCACCACCAGGCTCGCCGGGATTTCGCTGCCATCCTTGAGGCGGACGCCCTCGACCTTGCCGTCGCCATAGATCTCAGCGGTGTTGGCGCCGGTCAGGATGGTCTGGCCGCGGCCTTCGAGCGCTGTCTTAAGCAGCCAGCCGGCCGCTTCGTCCAGCTGCCGCTCCATCAGCGTGTCCATGAGGTGGATGACGGTCACCTTCATGCCGCGCAGGGTCAGGCCGTGTGCGGCTTCCAACCCAAGCAGACCGCCGCCGATCACCACCGCGCTGCCGCCGCCATTCGCGGCCTCCAGCATGGTGTCGACATCCTTCATGTCGCGGAAGCTGATGACACCGGGCAGATCCTTCCCCGGAACCGGGATGATGAAGGGATCCGACCCGGTGGCGATCAGCAGCTTGTCATAGCCAACAGTGCGACCCGACTGGCTCGTGACGGTCTTGGCGGTGCGGTCTATTCCCGTCACCGGATCACCCGCGATCAGCTCGATATTATTTTCCGAGTACCATTCGCGGCTGTTGATGATGATGTCATCGAAGCTCTTCTCCCCGGCCAGAACCGGCGAGAGCATAATGCGGTTATAGTTCACATAGGGCTCGGCGCCGAAGATGGTGACGCGATAGCGTCCCGCATCCCGTGCCAGCAGTTCCTCGATCGCGCGGCAGCCGGCCATGCCGTTGCCAACAACCACCAGATGCTCACGAACATCGTCGGAGGGCACGAAGATTTCCTCTTCGCTGGCCGTCTCCGGTCCGGTGTTGTTCTGAAAATCCATCCCTTGACTCCAGAATAAAAAAAAGCCGCCATCCGGACACCTGGGCTTTGAACCCAGAGGTCTGGATGGCGGCTTTGCCATCATTCACGCTTCATGCGATCCGTCCATGGACCCAGTCAGCTATGTAGTTCGAGGACAACCTTGCCCTTCGCATTGCAGCATAAATGAATCACGGGTCGGGTCAAGTGATTCCTTAGCCAAACTTTTCTTTGCAAACTGCGAAAGTGAACCCTTCGCAAACGCGAAAAGGGCGGCAGCCTTCGCGGGCCGCCGCCTCCTCTCCTGCTAATTCATCAGATGCGCGCGGCGCTGCTCCATGTCGCGCGCCAGCGGGCGCGGACCAGCGAAATGCCGAGGAACGCGACCACGCAAAGGCCCGCGAAGATCAGGAAGCCGGGCGCGAAGCTGCCGGTGAACTGCTTGGCGATGCCCAGCGACGAGGCAAGGTAGAAGCCGCCGATGCCGCCCGCCATGCCGACCAGCCCGGTCATTACGCCGATCTCCTGCTGGAAACGCTGCGGCACCAGCTGGAACACCGATCCGTTGCCCACACCCAGCGCCAGCATCGCGGCGACGAAGAAGCCCAGCGCGGACACCAGGGTCGGCGCATAGGACACACCGGCGAGCGCCAGCGCGGCGGCGATATAGACCATCATCAGCGCCTTGACGCCGCCGATCTTGTCGGCGAGCGCGCCGCCCATCGGACGGACCAGCGACCCGGCGAACACGCAGCCCGCGGTGCAATAGCCCGCAACGATCGGGGTCAGGCCGAACTGGTCGGTGAAGTAGATCGGCAGTGAGGCAGCAAGGCCCACGAAACCGCCAAAGGTCACCGCATAGAAGCCCATCAGCCACCAGGCGTCAGCCGACTTGAGCGGCCGGAAATAGTCGACCAGCTTCTTCGGAGCGGGCGCATTGGGCGCATTCTTCGCCATGAACATATAGGCGATGAAGACGATGGTCAGCGGAATGCAGGCAAGGCCCAGCACCGAGTTCCAGCCGAACAGCTTGGCTAGGATCGGCGCGAAGAGCGAAGCCAGCACCGTGCCCGAATTGCCCATGCCGGCGAGGCCCATGGCCTTGCCCTGATGCTCTGGCGGATACCAGCGGCTGGCTAGCGGCAGCGCGATCGCGAAAGAGGCACCGGCAAAGCCCAGGATCACGCCCAACGCCAGCGTGCCACCAAAGCTGTTGACGCCCATGAACCACGCCGTCGCAAGGCCGACGATAACGATCACCTGGCTGATCGCGCCCGCCTGCTTGCAGCCGATGCGATCGACCAGCAGGCCATTGACCACGCGCAGCAAAGCGCCTGCGAGCGTCGGAACGGCGACCATCAGCCCCTTTTCAGCAGGCGTCAGGCCCAGCGTCTTGGAAATGGACGGCGCGAGCGGCCCCAGCAGCACCCACACCATGAAGGCGAGGTCGAAATAGAGGAAGGCAGCGATAAGGGTCGGCGTGTGGCCAGCTTTCCAGAAGCTGGTCGGAGCGGCTTGCCCCTCTGCGCCTTTCTCGCTGTCCCAATAAGCAGTTGCCATGATGACGTCCTTCAATCTTGTGAAATGGACACAAAAAAAGCCGCTCTCCGGACGCTCGTTCTTCACGAGACCCGGCCAGCGGCTTTGCTGCAAAATTCTGTTTGGAGAGCGCGACCCCATCCTTGGGCGTGCTCATCCGTAAACGCGCTTCGTCGCGCGACCTCTCCCTTATCTAATGATTCGCCTCATGTTGCAAGGCACAATTTCCTGAAGGACGCTGTGGCCGCGTCGAGCCAAAGCTAAAAACTCGCCAGAAAATCCTCGATCCGTTCGGGGTCGAACACGCGTCCGTCGAAGAATCTGTCCGGTCCCAACGTCAGTTCACCCCGCTTGGAGCCCACGGCCAGCGGCGTGGCGACAGCGCCTTCCACCTTCATGCTGGCTCCGGGGATAGGCACATTGCTCTCTGCGAGTGCGCGGCGAAAAATATCCGGCCGAAAGACCGCTCCCGCCTTCGCCGCATTCTCCGGCGTATGCTCCACCATCTTCCAGCGGACCATCTGCGAATACAACCACAGCGCCTGACTGCGCCAGGGAAAGGGCGTGGCCTCACGGGAAAAAAGCATGAAATCAGGCATGTCGAGCGACGGCATGTCCGCCCGCGCCGTGATGCGGCCGGACAGCGCGCGCTGGATCAGGTCGGCGGGCTGATCGACGAAATGCGGTTGAGACAGCAGATGCGCCAGTGCTTCGTGGTTGGCGGGCTCGTCGCACCAGGCGGCCGCCCGCGCGAGCGCTCGGATCAAACCATCAACGACATGGGGATTTTCTTCCAGCCAGGGCGTGCGAAAGGCCAACACCTTCTCGACTCCCCGCTGCCAGATGCGCTCCCCGATCGCAACCGCTTCGGCAAGGCCGGCATCAACCGCGGCGCTACCCCAAGGTTCGCCCGCAATGAAACCGTCGATCTCGCCC
Organism: Sphingobium sp. EP60837; assembly: GCF_001658005.1. Lineage (NCBI taxonomy): Bacteria > Pseudomonadati > Pseudomonadota > Alphaproteobacteria > Sphingomonadales > Sphingobiaceae > Sphingobium > Sphingobium sp. EP60837. Next base: position 1,002,235 of record NZ_CP015986.1, read on the forward strand.
GCGCGCATGGCTTCCACAGTTAGCGAAGGGGGCACGACGCGCAACAACACGTCCCGGTCGGGATCGACACCCGCGCTCGCCAGCCAATAGCGCGACATGAGAGAGTGGCTCGAAAAGCGATGGACGACGCCGATCACGGGCTTGCGCTTCCAAAGCCCGATCGCGGCGGCAAAGTCATGCGCGGTCCCCAGCGGATCGTCGAGCCGGGCAGCCACATCCGGGTCGAGCGCCTGGGCGAACTCCTTCGCCATCACCAGCATATTGCCGTTAACATTCAGCTTGTAGGGCGCGGAAAGAGGCGCAGGTTGCTGGCTCAGACCCAGCGTGACGGCGATGGCGAGCGGAGCCAGCATATGCGCGGCCTGCACCTGCCCAAAGGCAAGCCGGTCGCGTAACGTCGCCCAACTGGTGGTGCGGACAAGGTCGAGCGTGATGCCCTCTTCTTCTGCGAAGCCCTTTTCCCGCGCCACCGCCAGCACGGCAGAATCGGTCAGCGGCAGATAGGCGATGCGCAATGCTGTCGTCACAGGCCCCCTCCCAACAGGTCGCTGGCCGTAATCAGAGCCTGAGCGACATCCACGATTTTCTTCCCTTGATTCATCGCGCTCGACCGCAGCAGCGTATAGGCGTCCGGTTCGCTGAGGCCACGCTGGCTCATGAGAATGGATTTGGCGCGGTCGATGATCTTGCGGTCGGACAGCGCGGTGCGCGCCTCGTCCAACTCGGTCTGCAGCCGGGCAAACGCGTTGAAGCGGCGCACCGCCAGTTCCAGCACGGGCTTCACCCGCTCCTTGCGCAACCCATCGACGACGTAGGCGGACACGCCCGCATCGATCGCGGCGCCGATCATCGATTCGTCCGATTGATCGACGAACATGGCGATCGGCCGGGCGAGAGCGCGGCTGACCGAGAGCATTTCCTCCAGCGTGTCGCGGCTGGGACTGCCAAGATCCATCAGCACGACATCAGGCGCCATGCGTTCGAGCCGCGCAACGAAGCCGCCGCGCGGGGGAACGATATGGATGTCGTCATAGCCTGCTTCGCGCAGTCCTTCTTCCAGAACCGTCGCGCGCAGGCCACTGTCATCGATGATGACGATTCGCATCTGACCCAGCCCTTTTGGCCCTTCAGTGACCGCGATGCCGCGCCGCGTCAATCGGTGCCGGGTGTCACCGGTTGCCAGCAGCACGGCCCTGCTATATTAGCACGAACCAGTTTTCGGAGGATCATCAACATGGACATGCACCTGATCGCGCTGCCCCAACGCTCTGCTTTCAGGAAGTTTTTTGTCCATGCCTTCGATCATTCTCTCTCGTTTAAGCTGGTCCGCGCCTGACGGGACCAGCGTCCTTTCGGACCTCGATTTTCGTTTCACTTCCGAGCGGATTGGGCTTGTCGGACGCAATGGCGTCGGCAAATCGACGCTGCTCGCGCTCATCTCCGGCCGACTGAAGCCAGGCGGAGGAAGTGTCCAGCTCAATGGCAAGGTGGCCGAACTGCGCCAGACGGTGCAGGTCAATCCCGGTGAAACAATCGCCGACCTGTTCGGCGTTCGGGACGCTGTAGCGCTGCTCGTCAAGGCGGAGCGCGGGGAAGCCACAGTTGATGAGTTGGAGGCGTGCGATTGGACGCTGTCGGCCCGGCTGGAGGAAGCGCTGGCCGAGGTCGGCCTCACCGCCGCCCTGGAAACAGAGTTGGCTAAACTGTCCGGCGGCCAGCGCACGCGGGCGGCGCTTGCTGGAGCGGTTTTCGCCAAACGCGACTTCCTGCTCCTGGATGAACCGACCAATAATCTGGATGCGGAAGGCCGAACCGCGCTCATTGCGCTGCTGGGACGCTGGCGTGCGGGAGCGATCGTTGTCAGCCATGACCGCGCCCTGCTGGAAGAGATGGACGCGATTGCCGAACTGACCAGCTTGGGCATCAACCGCCACGGAGGAAACTTCTCGTCTTGGCAGGCGCGTAAGGCGGTCGAACTCGCAGCGGCGGAACAGGACCTCGCCCAGGCCGAAAAGCGGATGAAAGACGTCGCCAAGCGAACGCAAACGGCTACTGAGCGCAAGCAACGGCGAGATGCCGCAGGTGCGCGAAAGGGAGCGAAAGGCGATATGCCGCGCATCCTGATCGGCATGCGCAAGGACCGGGCCGAGGGCTCAGGCGGCGAAGCGGCCCGGCTCGCGGATCGCTTACGGCTGGAGGCCGCAGAGGCCGCGAGCGCCGCGCGCGAGCGGATCGAACGGGTCGAAAGTCTGACGGTCGCGCTGCCATCGACGGGCCTATCGGCGGGGCAAAGGATCGTTGTGATGGACCATATGACCGCGGGTCGGGCGGGGGGCAAACCAGTGCTCCACGACTTATCGCTAAATATCACCGGCCCCGAACGGATCGCGACCAGCGGCCCCAATGGCGCAGGCAAATCGACGCTGCTGCACGTCATCGCGGGCACCCTGTCCCCATTGTCGGGGCGCGTCGATCGGCCCGTCGCCTGCGCACTGCTCGACCAGCGGGTGGACCTGCTCGACCCGAGCGCCAGTATCGCCGAAAATTTCTCGCGCTTGCACCCTCAAGCGACGCATAATGAGGTGCGAGCGGCGCTGGCGCGCTTCCGGTTCCGCGCGGACCTCGCGTTGCAAAGCGCCGGGAGCCTTAGCGGCGGACAGTTGCTGCGCGCCGGGCTGGCCTGCGTGCTGGGCGGTGCGGTGCTCCCGCCGCTGCTGATGCTGGACGAGCCGACCAACCATCTTGACCTCGATAGCATCGCCGCGATCGAACAAGGGCTGGCCGGTTATGACGGCGCGCTGATCGTCGTGAGCCATGACGAGGCATTTCTGCGCGCCATCGGGATAAGCCGGGAAATCCGCCTCGGTCAGTGAGCGGCCGACATGTCCACTCGGGCGGTCGGCTTGGGCGCGATCCAGACCAGCGCCCCGGCGAGGAACAGGACCAGCGCGGCGACGAAGAAGACATTGTTCATCGACAGCACGGTCGCTTGCTGATCGACCAGATCGGCGATCATCTGCGGCGTCTGTGCAGCGGTTATGCCTGTTCCGGCCAGCGAGGAGCCTACGCCCGGATCCAGCGCGGACACCAATCCGTCGCGCGCGACGCGTTGGCCGTTGCCCCAGCCAGTGAGGACGATCGAGGTGGAGATCGCAACGGCAAGAGTTCGCAGGAAGCTCTGCATGCCCGCTGCCGAAGCGGTTTCCTCCGGCCGTACGGAGCCCAGGGTCAAGGTGGTCAGCGGGATCATGAAGAAAGGCATGGCGAAACCCTGGACAACCTGTGGCAGCGCCAGCGTCCAGAAATCAGCCGTAGTGGTCCAGCCAGAGCGCCAAAGCGTGACAAAACCCATCCAGATCACCGACCCGGAAATCAGGAAGCGCACATCGATCTTACCCACGGCGCGTCCGGCGAAAGGGGCCGCCAGAATCGCGGTCATCGCGGTGAAGGCGGTCACGAAACCCGCCGAATAGGCCGTGTAGCCCATCGACATCTGAAGCCATTGCGGGATGATGACGATGCCCGCAAAATAGGCGCCAAAGCACAGGGACAGCGTCACCACGCCCGATGTGAAGCCGACATGGCGGAACACCCGCAGATCGACGATCGGATGCTCTTCGGTCAGTTCCCATATGATGAAGACGAGGAAGCCGACCGCGGCCATCACGGCCAGCGCGACAATCATCGGATCGCCGAACCAATCATGGTCGCGGCCCGTATCCAGCATGATCTGAAGGCACCCGATCCAGAAGACCAGAAGGCCAAGACCTATATAGTCGATCGGCAGCTTGCGTCTTTCGGTTTCGACAGGCCCCAGCAACGCCATCGCCGCAAAGACGCAGACGGCGGCGATCGGAAGGTTGATGAAGAAGATCCAGTGCCAGCTCCAATTGTCGCTGATATAGCCGCCGACGATCGGCCCGACCGCGGGTCCCGCCAGCGTGGTCATGGCCCACAGCCCCATCACCTTCGCACGCTGTTCGGGCGGATAGATGCGCATCAGCAGCGTCTGCGACATCGGCATCAGCGGACCGCCGCACAAACCCTGCCCGATCCGGCAGGCGACGATCATGCCGAGCGTGGTCGATAGACCGCACAGCAAGGAGAAGAGCCCGAAGCCGATCATGCCCCAGATGAAGAGGCGCACCGTCCCGAACCGCTGGGCAAGCCAGCCGGTAAGGGGCACGCAGATCGCTTCCGCCACAGCGTAGGATGTGATGATCCAGGTGCCTTGGTCCGGCGAGATGCCGAGATTTCCCGCGATGTGCGGCACCGACACATTGGCGATCGTCAAGTCCAGCACGACCATGAAATTGCTGAACGCCAGCACCATCCCCGCCAGCATGCGCTGGCGTGGATTCAGCGGAAAGGTTTCGGCCGCGCCGGTCACCGCACGGCTCCTCAATCGCCCGACAGATCGATTTCGACCTCGGTCGAAAGCCCCACGCGCAGCGGATGTGCGGCCAGTTCCTTGGGATCAAGCGCGATGCGCACCGGCAGGCGCTGAACCACCTTGATCCAGTTGCCGGTCGCGTTCTGCGCCGGGATCAGCGCCATGGATGAGCCTGTGCCGCCCGAGAAACCGATGACCTTGCCATGATAGACGACGTCGCCGCCGTAGATGTCCGCCACCACCGTTGCGGGCATGCCAATGCGGACGCGACGCAGCTGCCGCTCCTTGAAATTGGCATCGACATAGACCTGGGCAAGCGGAACGATGCTCATGATCGGGTTGCCCTGCGCCACACGCTGGCCGACCTGCACCTGTCTGCGCGTCACGACGCCATCGATGGGCGCACGGATCACGGTGCGATCAAGATCCAGCCGTGCATTTTCGAGTTTCGCTTTGGCGGCGAGTACGGCGGGATCGGTTTCGATCGTCGATCCGCGCACCAGCGCATCATTGGCCGCCAGCTCCCCTTCTGCCGCGCCCTGGGTCGCCTTGGCTGTCGCCACCCCTGCCCGCGCTTGCGCCAGCCCCGCCCGTGCAGAGGCAAAAGCCTTGCGCGCGCTGGTGACCTCATCGCCCGACACTGCGCCTTGGGGCGCAAGCGCCTCGCGCCGCTGCAGATCGATGCGCGCCTTGTCATAGTCGGCCTGCGCGGCTGCGAGTTGAGCGTTCGCTTGAGCGATAGCGGCTCCCCGCGCGTCAACCTGCGCGGCGAGCGAGGTGCTGGTTGCTGCTGTCTGGCGGAAACGGCGGCGCGCTTCGGCAAGGTCCGCTTCCGCCTGCGCTATGGCGATCCGCGCGTTGGTCGGGTCGAGCCGCACCAATATGTCGCCGCGCTTCACCGCCTGCGTGTCGGTCACCCGCACCTCGATCGCCTGCGCGGAGATGAGCGGTGTGACCTGCGCGATTTCCGCATTCACATAGGCATTGTCGGTGCCGACATACGTGCGGCCGACCAACAGATACCAAAGGCCATAGACGGCCCCGAGGATGAGCACGGCTAAACCCAGGCGGACCAGCCATTTCTTGCGCTGTTCCATCCGCGCGCTCTTATCGACCGTGCCGGCTTCGGACGTGAATTCGGGGGCTGCATCAGCCATTGGAGAGGTCCTTGGACGAAGTGCCGCTGGCGGCGAAGCCGCCACCCAGCGCACGAATGAGGGCAATGTCCAGCGTGAAGGCGCTGGCTTCCAGCTCCGCAACGGACTGACGCGCCGCGAGCAGCTGGTCTTCGACGTTCAGCACATCGAGATAGGTGAACAGGCCGCCGCGATAGCGTTTCTGCGCGATCGCATAGGCTTCTGCCGACGCCGCCAACGCCGCGCGCGCTTCCGTCAGCCGCTGGTCGAGGATGCGGCGGCTAGTGACGGCATCGGCCACTTCCCGATAGGCGCCCAAAACGGTCTTGTCATAGTTGGCCACCGCTTCGTCAAAGGCCGCGCGAGCGCCGCGATAGCGACCTCTGAGTTCACCGCCATGGAAGATAGGCAGGCTGATCGCCGGACCGACTGTGCCGAACAGCGAATCCTTACTGAACAAGGTGTCGAGGAAGGAACGCGGGCCTGATGCAGATTGGTCCAGGAAGGAAGTATTGTATCCCAGCGACTGGACGCCGACGAGTGCACTCAGGCTGATGGCGGGGAAGAAATCCGCCCGCGCCACTTTGATGCGCTTGGCCGCTGCCTCCGTACGGGCGAGCGCCGCGGCAATGTCGGGACGGCGCGCCACCAGGTTGGTGGTGACGTCGGCCGGCAGACCAAGTGGAGCGAGGTTGCCCAGCCGAGGCTGCGCGATCGCAAGCCCCCGATCAGGACCCGCGCCGATCAACGCCGCGATCTGATGACGGCGAACCGCGATCGACTGGTCTATGCCAGCCAGCGTCGCCCGCGCAGAAGCGACCGTCGCGTCAGCCTGCCGTACGCTGCCGCGCGTTTCGAGGCCGTTGCGCTGCCGCTGCGTCACCAGCTTCTGGCTGGCGGCGCGGATATCGAGCGCCCGTTGCTGAATCGCCCGTTGGTCGTAAAGCCGGGCGAGATCGGCATAGGCGTCTGCAACCCCGGTGGTGAGCGCCAACCGCGCCTGCTGCGCATCAATGCGCGCCGCCTCCGCCTCCGAAGTGGCTGCGGCCAACGCCGCGCGGTTCTTGCCCCACAGGTCGAGGTCGAAATTGAAATCCAGCGCAACCTGCCCGGTGCCAAGCCATCCCTTGGGCACGAAGTCCTTGGGGAAGCCCATATTATAGCTCTGCTTGGTCGCAGCGGCTGATCCCTTCAGATCGACCGACGGCAGGAGCGGCGCTCCAGCCTGCTGTGCGGCGGCGGACGCTTGGCGGAAACGAGCGGCGGCGGCCGCCATATCGGGCGAGGCAGCAAGCCCCTCTTCCATCAGGCCGTCAAGTTGGGGATCGCCATAGACCTTCCACCAACCCTCCTCAGGCCAGAGGGCACTGCCCTGCCCCAAGGTCTGGGACGCCGCGACGCTTTGTGCCGTTCGGGGAGTCGGCTTGGAACCAAGATCGGGCACCGACGCGCAGGCGGCCAAGGCCAGCATCGCCGCTGCCGAAGCGCCGGTACGCAAGGAAGGGATGAAACGACTCACGGACATATAAACCGTACTAACTGGTATGAAAAATGCCCTTGCTCCTGCTACAGAGCCTTGTCAATAAAAATATCGTACTCTATGGTACGCTTTTATGACAGAATCGACCGACACCCCTTTGATGTCCCGCCGCGAAGCGCGCCGACGTGACCGTCGCGGCGCTATAATCGCGGTGGCGCGGCGATCGTTCCTGGAAAATGGCTATGCAGCCACGACCATGTCTTCAATCGCTGCTGATCTGGGTGGATCGAAGGGGACATTGTGGAGCTATTTCCCGAGCAAGGAGGAATTGTTCGCCGCGGTATTGCGTGATGCGACGGAAACCTATCATGCCAGCCTGATCCAGTTGCTCGATCCGCGCGGAGAGCTTGAGCCGACCCTCCTTCGCTTCAGCCATGATTTGTTGCGCAAGGTGACGTCGCCCGAAGCGATCGCGCTGCACCGGCTCGTCGCCGCGGAAGCCAGCCGTTTCCCCGAAATGGGCGCTATCTTCCTCGAACTAGCGCCACTCCACACGCGCAATCTGCTCGCGCGGTTTCTGGAGGGCTGGATGGAGCGAGGGCAATTGCGGCGCACCGATCCGCAACTGGCGGCAAGGACCCTGGTCGTCCTGACCCTGTCGGGCTGCCACCAGCAGATGATCTGGGGCAATAGCGAACCGCCCACGGCAGAGCAGATCCAGACGGATGTCGCCTTCGCCGTCGATTGCTTCCTGCGCGCCTACGCGCCTGATGGGGAAGCGCGGCCACAGGCAAGCGCGCATTAACCATTTCTTTGCGCAGTTATCCTAGATCAAGCTGTGCAGGAGATGCACGCGATGCAGTTTTTCAAGCCCAATGCCGTCCGGCGGAGCGCAAACAGCGACAATATCGGGACGGGCGTTCCGCAGCGCCGCCGCCGGTTGTTGCTGATTGATGAGGATGACACCGCCCGCGCGGTGATGGCGCGCCGGCTGTCGCACCTGAACTATGACGTCGCCCTAGCGGAAAACGGCTTTTTGGCGCTGAACTGCCTGCTCGCTCGTCCCGTCGATGTCATCATGATCGACATGAACCTGGTCATCCTCCCCGGCATCGCGACGATGAGGAAAATCCGTGCCGCAGGGCTGGCGGGCCAGGCAAGCTTCGTCATGATCGCCGGGCGCCAGGACAGTATCAGCGTGGTGGAAGCGCTGGAGGCGGGGGCCGACGATCATATCACCAAGCCGTTCGACTTTGACGTGCTGGACGCGCGGCTGCGCCATCTCTGCCAACGCGCAGACGAAGTGAGCGCGCTTGCCCGACATAATGCGGAACTGGACGCGCGCATCGCCCGGCGCGCCGTGGAACTGGGCGAGACGCGCGATGCGCTTCAGGAACTGCAAGCCGACAGGGCGCGCCTGGTCTCGTCGATCCAGGCGCTGAACGAGGAGATTGCGCGCTTGAGCGCCAGCCGGAACTGAAGGTCAGCGCCTCAACCAGTGGGTTGCGGCGAACCAGCCGCCAATCCCCGCCGCCATCGCGACACATACCGCCACCACGCCCCAAAAGGCCCAGGCTTCATGGGCGAAGGGGATGCCGTTCACGTTCATGCCCAGCAGGCCGGTCAGGAAGGTCAGCGGCAGGAAGACAAGCGCCACGACGGAAATGATCAGCGCTTGCCGGTTCATCTGTTCGGCGCGCAGGTCGGTCAGTTCTTCATGCGCAAGCGCGGAGCGTTCGCGCACCGCCTCCAGTTCCTCGGCCATGCGGGCGCAACGGTCAGCCGCTTCCTGCAGATGCAGCCGGTCGTCTGCGTGGAGCCAGGGCGCATCGGCGGCCGACAGCCGTTCGAGCGCCTGCCGCTGGGGCGCGATGAAGCGGCGGTAGCTGATCGCCGTGGCGCGGATCTCCGAAACCTCGCGCCGCACCTCGGGCGACCCGGTGTCGCTCAGCGTGCTTTCAATCTCATCCAGATTGTCGCCCAGTTGTGCGATCTCCGGATCAAGCGCCTCGGTGATTTCCTGCGCGAAGGCTGCGATCAAATCGCCGGGGTCGTGGATCGTACCTGCCAACATGCGCTTCATCACAGGCTCGAAGGCGGCGAGCGGACGGTAGCTGACCGAAATGACGCGCGCCTGTTCGGCCCACAGGCGGATCGACACCAGCGGATCGCCGGAAGCGTCATCCTCACTCCCCAGCCCGCGCAGGTTGATGAGCGCACCATGGGCCATCAGCGTGCAACGGGGCCGTGTTTCCTGCGCCAGCAGAGCGGAGAGCGCCGCTTCCGGCATGTGATCGCAGCGGGAGACGATGTCGCGCGCATCCTCCCGCCAGCCGTCGGCATGAATCCAGCTGAAGGTCGCATGATCGGCCTCCGCGCAAAAGGCGTCGAGGGTGATTTCCCGGGCATGGCCGCCCTCATTGACGAAGACCCGGCTCATCGCGGTAGTTCCAGCCAGAGCGAGAGACCTTCGCCCGGATCGGCCGGCGGCGCGGCCGCCCGGATGCGCGCAGCGTCGGCGCGGGCGCGGTCGAGAATTGCGGGCGGCACTTCCGGTGCATGATAGATGCGGTCGGCCTCCCCCAGCAGGCGCGCGGCCCGCAGCGTCAGGTCGTCAGGCTCGCCGGACAATAGAGAGATGTGAATGAAGCGAGAGGCGGCCGCATCGCCCTTCTCGGCCAGCCACAACGGCACCCGGTCCGCCGCATCGTCGCGCATGGGATCGATCACCCCGCCAGCCGCCAGCCCAGCGTCGATCGCGCGGCGGCGCGCGCTCGCATCGGGCCAGCGCGCGCGGATCGCGGCGCGGGCATCGTAAAGCGCGGTGGCAAGCGAACCGAGCTTCTGCGGCAGCAGCGCCTCGATCCGCTGGCGCAGCGCCTTGGCGAGCCCCGCCGACGCGCCACCCGTACCGATGGCGATCAGCACCGGATCACGATCGATGATCGCAGGCAAAGTAAAGTCGCACAGGTCAGGGCGGTCGGTAGCGTTCACCAGCACGCCCCGCGCCTTGAGCCGGGCGACCGTCGCGTCGTCGCCATCGGCCACGATGGCGATTGCGGCCTCATCACCCTCACCCACAATGCGCGCGCCCGCGCGTTCGAGCAGACGCCGCTTGGCGTCCGCCGCTTCCCCTTTTCCAGTCAGGATGACGGCCCTGCCCGTCAGCGCCAGGAAAACGGGCAGGCTCTTCATCAGTCCTTGACCCAATCCGGGATGCTATCCGCTTCGATCAGCGCCTGGATCGGCGGCCGCGCGCGGACCACGGCCCATTTGTCGCCGGAAACGAGAACTTCGGGCGTCAGTGGACGGCTGTTATAGGTCCCGGCCATGGTTGCGCCATAAGCGCCTGCGGTCATGAAGGCGACCAGATCGCCCGCCTGCACCACATCCATGTCGCGGTGCATCGCGAAGGTATCGCCCGTCTCGCACACTGGGCCGACCACATTGGCGGTCGCCCGTCGTCCCACCGGATCGACTGCGCGAATGTCGTGCCAGGCGTCATAGAGGCTGGGACGCATCAGATCGTTCATCGCCGCATCGACGATGACAAAAGGCGCCTGCGCCCCCTGCTTCACCCGCACGACACGGGACAGCAGCGCGCCCGCATTGCCGACGATGACGCGGCCGGGCTCGAACATCAGGCGGACGTTCCATCCCTGGGTCACACGCGTCACCATCTCGCCATAGGCTTGCGGAAGCGGCGGGATCGGCAGCGACGGATCATAGGGCACGCCAAGGCCGCCGCCCAGATCGGCGGTGCGGATCGCATGACCCGCGGCGCGCAGCTGCTCGATCAGCGCGCCTACCTTGGTGAAAGCGGCTTCCAGCGGCGTCAGGTCGGTCAGCTGGCTGCCGATATGAACGGCGACGCCCTGCACATCCAGGCCGGGAAGATCGCGCGCGGCGGCGTAGCTGTCCAGCGCACGATCATAAGGGATGCCGAACTTGTTTTCAGACTTGCCGGTCGAGATCTTCGCATGGGTCCCTGCATCGACATCGGGGTTGATGCGGTAAGCAACCGGCGCCTTCTTCCCCATCGACAGCGCGACTTCGGACAGCATTTCCGCTTCCGGCTCGCTTTCCAGGTTGAACTGGAAAATGCCATGCTCCAGCGCGAGGCGCATTTCCTCGGCCGTCTTGCCGACACCGGAAAAGACGATGCGGTTCGCCGGAATGCCTGCCGCGATCGCGCGCAGAAGCTCACCGCCCGAAACCACGTCCGCACCCAGCCCCAGCTTCGCCAGGGTCGCCAGCACCGCGCCATTGGGGTTAGCCTTCACCGCAAAGGCGATCAGCGGGTCGCTAAGCTGCGACAGCGCGTCGCGAAAGACATTGACGTGGCGCGTCAGCGTGGCGGTGGAATAGATATAGACGGGCGTGCCGACCGCTTGCGCGATCTGTGCCATCGGCACCTGCTCCACATGCATGGCGCCGTTCACATAGTCGAAATGGTCCAAGGCTTCTTTGTCCTAGCGGGTCTTATCGGGGCTGGCTTTCAGGCGGCAGGTCGAACGGATCATCCTTGCGCTGCTGCGACTGGGTGAGCAGTTCGACGTTGCGCTCGGGCCGCGCCTGGGTCGATGGGGTCATGAGTTGCTGCGCGGTGGGCGCGGCGGCGGCGCCTACCGGCACGGCAGGCATCTTCTGCCCCGCGACGGGTTTCAACGGCTGACGGCCGCCACAGGATGCCAGGGCGAGCGCCAATGCACCAAGCGCCAGTCCCCGGGCGAGGCTAATCCTCATGCCTTCTCCTTCCGCGCCTGCGCGATCCGCGCCCTCACCTGATCGGGCGCGGTGCCGCCATGGCTCTTGCGGCTGGCGACCGAGGCATCGACCGTCAGCACTGCATAGATGCGCTCATCGATGCGCGGGTCAATGGCTTTCAACGTCTCGATCGGCAGGTCGGCGAGCGGCGTGCCCGCGCTTTCCGCCGCCGCGACGGCACGGCCGGTGATATGATGGGCTTCGCGGAAAGGCACGTTCGCCTCCCGCACCAGCCAGTCGGCCAAGTCCGTGGCGGTGGCAAAACCGCTCTCCGCCAGCGCACGCATGCGGTCGGTGCGGAAAGTCACCGTCTCGATCATGCCGGTCATCGCCGCGATCGATAGGCCGATCAGGTCATGCGCTTCGAACACCGGGGGCTTATCGTCCTGCATATCCTTCGAATAGGCAAGCGGCAGGCCCTTCATCGTGACGCACAGCGCATTCATGCAGCCCATGATCCGTCCTGCATGACCCCGCACCAGTTCGGCGGCATCGGGATTGCGCTTCTGCGGCATGATCGAGCTGCCGGTCGAATAGGCGTCGGGCAGCTTGATGAAGCCGAAGGGCTGGCTTGCCCAGATGATGAACTCCTCCGCCAACCGCGACAGGTGCAGCGCCAACTGGGTCGCGGCCATCAGATAGTCGAGCGCGAAGTCGCGATCCGACACGCTGTCCAGGCTGTTGTCGGTCGGCTTGGCAAAGCCCAAGGCCGCCGCCGTTGCGTGGCGGTCGATCGGGAAGCCCGTCCCGGCCAGCGCCGCCGCGCCCAGCGGGCATTCGTTGAGGCGCGCACGCGCATCCGCAAAGCGGCTGCGGTCGCGGCGGACCATCTCACGATAGGCCATCAGGTGATGGCCCAACGTCACCGGCTGTGCCGACTGGAGATGGGTGAAGCCCGGCATCACCGCATCGTCATGCTCCTCAGCCCGGGCGAGCAGCGCCTGCTGCAACTGCTCCAGTCCCGCCTCCACCTCGTCGATGGCGTCACGCACCCACAGGCGAAAATCGGTCGCCACCTGATCGTTGCGGCTGCGCGCCGTATGCAGCCGTCCGGCGGCCGGGCCGATCAGTTCGGCAAGGCGCGACTCCGTGACCATGTGAATATCTTCCAGGTCCAGATTCACCGGCACGCCGCTCGCTTCATATTCGGCCGCGATGGTGTCGAGTCCGCCACTGATCGCCTGCGCGTCTTCCGCGCTGACGATGCCTTGCTTGGCCAGCATCGCGACATGCGCCTTGGACCCGGCGATGTCCTGCTTCCACAATCGCTTGTCGAATGGGATGGAGGCATTTATCTCGCGCATGACCGAAGCCGGGCCGGCCGCAAAGCGCCCGCCCCACATGCTGTTGGAGCCGTCCCCCGTGCGAACTTCCTTGCCCTGCGTAATGACACTGCTCCTGCTGGCTGGCCTCGGCGCGTGCGATAGGCAATCACCGGCTCCGGGGCAAGGTCAAGCAAATAGCAGCGCCGAAGTCCCGGCGGCCAGCGGCGAGGCCAAGGAGCCTGCGACAAGCGGCAAGGGTGAATTCAGCTATACGATCGACCGATCGAAGGCGGGGAGCCCCGCCCCCGATTTTACCTTTGCTGGACCGGACGGCGCGGATGCGACGCTCAAGGATTTCGTGGGCAAGCCGATGCTGGTCAATCTCTGGGCAACCTGGTGCGCGCCCTGCGTGGCGGAAATGCCGACGCTGGACGCGGTCGCGAAGAATTATGGGGCCAAGGGGCTGGCCGTGCTCACCATCTCGCAGGACAGCCAAGGTGAGAGCGCGGTGAAGGCTTTCTTCCAGAAGCACGAGCTGCCCCACCTTAAGGGCTGGATCGACCCGGAAAATCAGTTCGGCTTTCACTATGCCACCGGCATGCTGCCGACGACAGTGCTCTACGACGCGCAAGGCAAGGAGATGGCCCGCGTGGTTGGGGCGCTCGACTGGAACAGCAAGGAAGGTCGCGATCTGATCGACGCGGCGCTGGCGTCCTGAGTCCACTCTACCACGAAGAACCAGCAGACGTATGGCGGCAGAAAATCCGCCATCCTCCCTGCATGCAAAATGCGCCGGCAAATTGCGCGTTTCTCAACCAGCTCATTGTGCGCTGCAATAGCGGCTAATCCGCGGCCCTTCGTCTTTCCCACTGCACGATAAATCAACAATCAGGGGGCAATAGATGAAACGACTATCCGCTCTTCGACTTTCTCTTATTCTGGCGTCCTCATGGTCCGCCTGCGCCATTGCGCAAGAAGCACCGCAAGAGCCGCAGGCCGATGACGGCGGTGCGATCATCGTCACCGGTACCCGCGCGGTCGGCATGCAGGCCGCCGAAGCCGCAGCCCCTGTCCAGGTGCTGAGCGAAGAGGCGATCAGCCATGTGGGCCAGCCCAATCTAAACCAGGTGCTGACCCAGATCGTCCCCAGCTTCACGGCGCAGACGCAGGGCACCGACCTTTCCAGCTTCTCGCTGTCCGCCCGCCTGCGCGGCCTTAGCCCCAACCACACGCTGGTGCTGGTCAATGGCAAGCGGCGTCATGGCAACGGCATTCTTCAGGTGATCTCGGGCGCGTTCCAGGGTTCGGCCGCGCCCAGCATCGACCTCATCCCGCCGGATTCCGTCGCCCGCGTCGAAGTGCTGCAGGAAGGCGCGGCCGCCGTCTATGGCACCGATGCGATCGCGGGCGTCATCAACTTCATCCTGAAGGACGAAGATGAGGGCGGCAGCTTCAAGGTCACCGGCGGCCAATATTATGATAGCGAAGGGGAGCTTTTCTCCGCCTCCGGCAATATGGGCTTCAAGCTCGGCGAAGACGGCTTCTTCAACCTGACGCTGTTCCACCGCCGACAGGACTATACCACGGTGGGCACCGGCCAGGTGCAGATCACGCGCGCCGACGGCACGCTGCAATCTAACACGCCCGCGCAATGGTCGAACCTGGCCGGCGATGCGCTGGCCGGCATCAACGGCGGCCAGCCCCGCACGAAGCTGACGCTCGGCTTCTACAATATGGGCTATGATTTTGGCGGCGTCGAACTTTACAGCTTCGGCGATTACGCCCGCCGCGAAGGCTGGGCAAGGCAAGGTTACCGCCATCCCAAGCGCATCTGCTACGAAACCGGCAATCTGGGCGGCAGCGTAACGACCGCGCCCTATAATCCCAACATCTGCTATAGCGATACGGGCGTATGGGGCATGGTCCCGCTGCAGCATGTGGTCGAGGACGAATATAGCTTCACGATTGGCGCGAAGGGCGAGTTCGGCGGGGGCTGGAACTATGACATCAGCGGCACCTACGGCGCACAGAAGGACAGCATCTACACCGAACAGTCCGCGCATCGCGAACTCTGGCAGGAAAGCTTCGCAGCGGGCGGCGTAGCCCGCGCCATTACGCCCAGCAGCGCCTATGACGGCGGTTTCAAACTGGCCCAAACGACCATCACCACCGACATCCGCAAGGAATTCGAAGTCGGGATGGCCAACCCGCTAACGCTGGCCTTTGGCGGCGAATATCGGAAGGACGAATATGAGATCCTTCAGGGCGACGCGGTTTCGACATATAAGACCGGCGTCCAATCCTTCCCTGGCTACAAGGCGACCGACGCGGGCGACTTCCAGCGTAGCTCCAAGGCCGCCTATCTGAACCTGATCGCTGAACCGGTTGAGGGCTGGAGCGTCGATCTTGCCGGACGCTACGAAGATTATACGGACTTCGGCGATACGGCGATCTGGAAAGCCACGACGCGCTATGACCTCTCCGACGCCATCGCGATCCGCGGCACCGTCAGTACAGGCTTCCGCGCACCGACTCTCGCCGAACAGAAATATTCGACCATCAATGTCGGCCCGACCAGTGCCGTCGCCCAGTTGCCCGCCGGCACACCCGCCGCGGCGCTGCTCGGCTTTGGTCCTTTGAAGCCGGAAAAGTCGAAGAATTTCTCGGCTGGTATCGTGCTGCGGCCGGTGCCGAAGCTGGCGATCACGATCGATGGCTACCTCATCAAGATCAAGGACCGCATCACCGGAACGGCCGCGCGCAACGCGGTGCTGAACGGCGTGGTTCAGCCGGGGGCAGCCGACATCCTGAACGCGCTCAGCGCCGCAGGTATCGTGCTTGATAGCGCGCTCTTCACCAACGGCACGATCGGTGTGTCGAGCTTCACCAACGGCATCGACACCCGCACCTGGGGCATCGATTTCTCCGCCACCTATCCGGTCGCGCTGGACTTCGGCTCGCTCAACCTATCGCTGACCGCCAACTACAACAAGACGAAGATCACCGACAACAAGGTCGGCTATCCGATCTTCAACGCCGCGTCGGAAAGCAATATCGAACGATCCAACCCTGACTATAAGGTTGTGGCCAATGCCCTGTTTAAGAGCGGCAAGTTCTCGCTGAACCTGCGTGAAACCTTCTACGGCAAGACCAGCGTGCTGGTGCGTCCCGCCTTCACGTCCACCGCGGGTGGATCGATCGTGATACCGGAGGGCGGCTTCCTGATCGCCGATGGCGCAGGCGGCGCTAACCAGCTCTACTTCAACGGCGTGGTCAAGGCGACGGCGATCACCGATCTGGAAGTGGGTTACGACTTCACCGACTTCGTCAAATTTTCGGTCGGAGCGAACAACCTGTTCAACAAGCGGCCCGAAGTGCCCAAGCTGCTGCAGGGCGTGACAGTGCCGGTCGGCGTGTCGCCCTATCAGAACGGCGCTGGCGCCTATAACAGCTATTATGGTCACGGCCCCTACAGCACGTCAGGCGGCTATTATTACGCTCGACTGGATTTTAAATTCTGAAAGCTCCTGCGGGTCGCGAAGGAAGGCCGGTCCGGTTCGCCGGGCCGGTTTTTTTCGATCCTACCCCTAGACCGTCACCCCAGCGAAAGCGGGGATGACGAAAGTTAAAGCGGTCGCGCCTCGCGCACCACCAACACCGGCACACCGTCGCGCACCGGAAAGGCCAGACCGGCCGCGTCCGACACCAGTTCATCCCGCTCCGCATTCCAACGCAGCGGCGTGCGCGTCACAGGGCAGACGAGCTTGGACAAGAGATACGGGTCCAGCGCCGCACTCATTGCATCGTCGCCCCGCCATTGCGCTCGATCCGGCCGACGATCTGCATCAACTGGATGATCCGTTCCGACCGCTCGTTCAGCGTGTCCGCCTCCAGCAGCGTCTGCTTGGCGGCGGGATCGAACGGAGCGATCTGGGCGATGCCGTTAACGAGCGACATATCGTCCAGCCGCGACACGGCGGTCCAATCGACGACATAGCCCAGCGCATCGGCAAAGCGCCGCGCCTCCTGCTCCAGCGCCGCGCGTTCGACGGCATGGAGCACCTCATCCTCCGGCGCCTGTTCGACGTCCGCCTCAATCTGGCGGAAGGCGGTGGCGACATCCAGTTCGCGGATCACGCGAAAGCGCGCCAGCCCCTTAAGGATGATGTTAAAACGGCCGTCCTCCAGCGCTTCGATCTCGCTGATATGGCCCAGGCAGCCGACGTCGAACAGCGGCGGCTTGGGCCCTTTCTCCCGCGGCTGGATCATGCCGATGCGGCGGTCGCGCGCCATCGCGTCGTGGATCAGCGCCCTGTAGCGCGGCTCGAATATATGCAGCGGCAGGTCCATGCCCGGCAGCAGCAGCGCGCCCGACAAAGGGAAGATGGAGACGCGGGCGCGGTTCACTGGGGGAGCCGTCAGGAAAAGAGGATTTGCGACAATTTCCGGCGCTGCGCCGCGACCCAAGGGTCCTCAAGGCCCGTGGCTTCGAACAGCTTGACCAATTGCGCGCGCGCCGCGCCGTCATTCCAGGCGCGGTCGCGGCGGACGATCTCCAGAAGTTCATCAGCCGCCCGGTCGCGATCGCCATTGGCCATCAACCCGCCCGCCAGTTCGAAACGCGCCTCATGATCGTCGGGATTGGCCGCAACCTTCGCTTCAACGCCCGACAGGTCGGACACCGGCCTTGCGTCGCGAGCGAGCGCGATGGCGGCGCGGGCGCGATCCACCGCTTGATCCTTCGCCACATCGGCGGGCAGTGCATCCAGCACCGCCTCAGCCTCGTCCAGCCGCGCCAGCGCAACCAGCGCCCGCGCATGGCCGGAGGCGACCTCTGCATTGTCCGGCGCCATCGCGCCAATCTGCTCAAATATAGAGAGCGCGCGATCATATTCGCCGCCCGCCAGCATTTCCTCGCCCATTTCGATCAGCGGCGCGATCTCCTGAAGCTGCGCCTTTTCATCCGATTCGATCGGTAGCTGAGCAAGCAACTGGTCAAGAAACTGCTTCAGCTGTCCCTCGGTCCGCGCCTGGCTCAAGTCGGCGACTGGCTGGCCTTGAAACACCGCATAGACGGTCGGGATCGACTGCACGCGGAATTGGGCGGCGATGAACTTATTCTCATCGACATTGATCTTCACCAGCTTCACGCCCTTGGGCGCATAGTCGGCGCAGACCTTCTCGATCACGGGGGTCAGCTGCTTGCAGGGGCCGCACCATTCGGCCCAGAAATCGACGATGACGAGGCTGGTGCGCGACGGGTCCACCACGTCACGGCGGAATGCCTCCACCGCCTCCTTGTCGCCATCACTCAGTCCAAGGGTCGCCACTGTCTTCGTCTCCTGCCTTCATGCGGTTGGGTGCCGCCTCCATACAGCGCCTTATGTGGGGCGTCACCCTGTCCGCACAAGATCAGAAGGTATAGCCGACGCCCACCGCGCCCATCCATTGATTCTTCGATCCCGCGATGCTGACCACGGGCGAGTCCGCATAGTCGCCCAACATGCGCGAATAGCCGCCCAGCGCGAACAGGGCCCAGCCCTTGCGCAGGTCGCCCGACAGGGACAAACCGCCAGTCAGGTTCACGCCGACCTTCTTAAAGCCGGAGCTATCGCCCGCCGCCGAATAGGCGGGGAGCCCCGACGCCAGCGCCCCGGCGGCATCGACATCATAATAATAGCGGCCATATTTCTTGCCGACATAATCGGCCGACACGCCAAGGCCGACGAAGCTGCGCGTCGATAGCGGCGCGAAATATTCGATCGCCGGGGTGACGACATAGCTGTCATGCGCGCCCGCTACATCCTTGGTGATAGCGACGCGGACGGACAGATTGTCATAATCGCTGGTCAGGACGCCGGTCTTGCCGATCCCGACAAAGCCGCCCACTTCCACCGCCACGTCCCGCTCCCCTAGCGCGCGGACAGCGGCGTCCTTGATGCTCTTGCGGCTGGATCGGTCGAAGCGCACGCCAGCGACCGGCCCCAGCTGGAAATCTATGCCCTCGCCCCGATTGGGAATGGCGTCGATGTAGAGGCTGGGCCCGCGCGTCCAGAAGGCGAAATCGCTGACCTTCCCGCGCAGTTGAGGAACCGGGATCACCCGATAGTCGTCCGACCCCTCGTAGCTGGGAATGACTGCCGCACCGACACCTACGGTGAGGACATTGCTGTCTTCTACTTGAGCAAAGGCAGGATGAACGGCGCTCAGGGCGACGAAAGCTATCCCTGCAGCGAGAATTTGACGATGGTTCATAAATCCCCTGTTCCACGAAATAGTCAGCAGCCTAGAATGTTTCGCTGCCATTACGGTTCCAGTTCGGGGCAATCAGAGGAAATATTTGATCTTTATTTCCTGCCTGACCGCTGATCCCGCCACCGGGAACTGCGCGGAACGGAAGCTGGGCGCGCCGAAGCGGATGGCGGGATTGCGGGAAAAGCCGACGCCTTCGCGCGGGATGCCTGCGAACGTATCCAGCTTTCCATTGCCATTTTCGTCGTGGATGATGGCGATGGCATAGTCGCCGGGCGCCACCTCTCCCAACGGGATCGCCCCTGACGCCACTGGGACCGTCAGGTGCCGCTTGTCAGGATCATGGCTGCAATCGGGGAAATAGGCTGGCGAGCGCGTAATGCAGACGAGCAGGTTGCCCTTGCCCGATCGCAAGTCGCGCACGCCCATGCTGAGCGGCTGCGGCTGATTGTCCGGAGCAGCGCCCGGCAGGGTTACCAACATCGCAACCAAAAACAGCAATCTCGCCCTCATGCGCGCCCCTTTTCAAAGTCGCCCAACCCCCGATCGGTCCCGCACAGGCGGTCCCATACACGGAAATAAAGGCCGTAATTGCAGCTATAAAGCTCATGATGCCGTTGATGATGGCTGGCCGTGATCAACCAGCGCCCGGCCGGCCCCTGCACCAGCCAGCGCGGAAACATCTCCCACCCCATATGGTTCGACACGCCCATGACAGTCATGATCGCCAGCACCGCGCCCAATGCGCCGACATGAATGGGGATCAGCAAGACGAGCGCCGGAATGACGAGCGCCCCCGTCAGCGCTTCCCAGGGATGAAAGCTCATCGCCGCCCAGGCCGTGGGCGGGCGGCTCGCATGATGGACGGCGTGAGCTATGCGGAACAGGCGAGGCCGGTGCATCCAGCGATGGGTCCAGTAAAACCAACTGTCATGCGCCGCGAGATAGAGCAGCACCGATACCGGCAGATACCAGAGCGGAAAGGCATGAACGTCCGTGTAGATTCGCGTCCACCCCTGCGCTTGCCAGCCCCAGGCTATAATACCTGCCGGAATGCCATAGATCAGCGCGGACGCCAGCGACCAGCCGATCTCCCGCCTGACCTGGTCCCCAAGATGCGCGTAAAGCCCGGGCTGGCGCACATGCGTCGCCAGCGCGAAGCCGCCGCTGGTCAGCAGATAACGCACGCCCACGATGGCGCTCATGGCGAGAGCAGAAAGGAGGAGCGCGGCGGCCATCACCGCCAACTATAAGGAGCGCGGCGCGTCCCGTCACCCCATCGGCGCGTCAAGTGCGCGGCCGCGCCTGCCGATAGCTGCCCAGCATCCGCACCCATTTGCTGTGGAACTCCAGTTCCGCCAGCGCCCGGTCGATCGCCGGATCACCGGGCATCCCTTCGATGTCGCAGAAAAACTCGGTCGCGGCGAAGCTCGCCCCGCGCTGATAGCTTTCCAGCTTGGTCATGTTGACGCCGTTGGTCGCAAAGCCGCCCATCGCCTTGTAAAGCGCAGCGGGCACATTCTTCACCTCGAACAGGAAGGTCGTCATCACCGGACCGACGCCGGGTTCCGGCATCTTGGGCTCACGCGACAACACCAGGAAGCGCGTCATATTGTCGTCGCTATCCTCGATATTCTCCGCCACCAGCTTCAGGCCGTACAGTTCCGCCGCGAGATAGGGTGCGACCGCACCCTCCCCCGGCTTCTTTGATTCTGCGACCAGAGCGGCCGCGCCTGCGGTATCGGCATAAGCCACCGGCTGGATGCCCCGCTCACGCAGATAGTGGCGGCACTGGCCCAGCGCCTGCGGGTGGCTCATCGCGCTTTTGACCGGCGCGTCATCGATCGCCATCAGGCAGTGCCGGATGCGCAGGAAATATTCGTCGATGATGTGCAGCCCCGATTCGGGCAGTAGGAAATGCATGTCGGCGACCCGGCCATGCAGGCTGTTTTCGATCGGGATGATCGCCCGCGCGGCCTGCCCATTGCGCACCGCATCGATCGCATCTTCAAAGGCGAAGCAGGGCAGCGGCACGCAATCGGGCGCGTAATCCAACGCCGCCAGATGCGAATTGGCGCCTGGCGCGCCTTGATAGGCGATCGCGCGCGAGGGATCGGCTGCCGCCTTCGCGGCCAGGTCCGCGACGATGACGCGGGCGGGGGCGGGATAGTTTTCCATCGGTGCGAGCGCGCTTAGGCACTCCTTCGCACGCGCGCAAGCATGCGCAGGGCAGCGCTCCTGCAAAAGCGGGCGTCAGGGCGTTCAACCATGCTTGCGCGTTCGCTCTTGCGCCATTATGGCAGCGCGCTAAAGGGGGCGCGGAAACCAAGCCGCCAGAACAAAATTCAAGGGAATCCAAGCGAAATGGCCGATCGTTTCAACACCGTTGCAGGCTGGGCGTTGTTTGCGGGGATCGTTGCGCTGGGCGGCGGAATCGTCAGCTCCAAATATTTCCATGACGAACGCCCTGAGAAGATGGGCTATGCGATCGAAGGCGTGGAAGCCGAGGGCGAAGGCGGCGCAGCTGCTGGTCCGGGCCTCAACACCCTGCTTGCCAGCGCCGATGTGGCCGCCGGTGAGAAGGTGTTCGCCAAGTGCGCCGCCTGCCACACCGTGAACCAGGGCGGCGCCAACGGCATCGGTCCGAACCTCTACGCCACCGTTGGCGAGGGCATCGGTCAGGGCAAGGGCGGCTTCGCCTTCTCCGACGCGCTCAAGAGCAAGGGCGGCAACTGGACGTTCGAGGCGCTGGATCACTGGCTGACCAGCCCGCGTGAGTTCGCGCCGGGCACCAAGATGACCTTCGCGGGCCTCGGCAACCCCGCCGACCGCGCCAACCTCATCGCCTGGCTGAACACGCAGGGCTCGAACCTGCCCCTGCCCGCCGCCGACGCCGCACCGGCGGAAGCGAGCGCCACGCCCGCTGAAGCCGCAAGCAACGCGACCAATGCAGCGGAAAGCGTCGCGGGCAAGGCCCCAGCCAACGCCGCACCCGCCACCGGCCCGGCCGCTGCTGGCAAGTAACAGGCTTTCACCGAAACTAAAGGGGCGCGGCACTGATTGCCGCGCCCCTTGCGTTTACAGCATGCAGCCGTGAATAAGAATCGCTCGAGCTGACCTGTCGAAGCCTGTTCTGAGCGCCTGATGCGGCAGTAGGGAAAGACGCCTCACGCCAACCTGCGGAACGACAAATTCAGAGCAAACCGCCGCGATTGCGAATAGCTATGACGGACCGGTCCTCCGCCAATTCTATGACCATGTCAGCCCAGCGGGGAAGGTCATCAAGCATATGACGAGTCAGCCGTTCATAATGCTGGATGAAGCGGGCAATTTCTTTACCAGACATGACGCCTGGTGAAGGCGCGCGGCCGCGTAATTCTTCTTCTTGCTCATTCCGCCAGCGCAAGACCACATCAAAGCTTGGTGCAGCGAGAAAAACAAGCCGGTCGATGCGGGCAAACAGCGCCTGATAGCTGCCCGCCAATGCGCTGTTTACGAAATGACGCCAGATGCCCTCTGCGTCTTCTTCTCGCTCCAACTGATTCACGGGGGAAGCCAAGTCTGCCTCTGATTGGGGGCGGGCGCCTACGCACCAGCCTTCCAACAGCAGCAGCCGAGTGCCGGGCGCTGCTTCTTCCCACGCGCTGTCCGGCAATCGATCGTCGGCAGCCTTGTCAAACCGGGGCAACGGTGCCGCCTCCCCACGCTCCAATGACGCGATGATCCCAAGGCCAAGGTCTATATCATGCGTTCTCGGCACCCCGCGCGTGCGCAACAGCGGGTGGCTGGCGCGGCCGAGCATCTCACGCTCAACTCGTGTGCGATAAAGGTCGTCGATCGACAGCAGCGCGGTGGGCACGCCGTTTCGATCGAAACGCTCCTTCAGTGCGCGTGCCAGCGTGGATTTGCCGCTTCCTTGCGCGCCACACAGGCCGATAATCGTCAGCGAGGTGTTCAGCCCGGACAGGGCTTGCTGGACGAGATGCTCTAGCGCTTGGATAGCGCTGCCATTGTTGCCCGGTGCATCGCCAGGCAGCGTGGTCACCGCTCCGCCACCAGCAGCTTGTCGATCTTCCGCCCGTCCATATCGACGATCTCGAACCGCCATCCCTGGTCATCGATAAAATCGCCCACCTCGGGCAATCGCTTGAGCAACCAGAGAGCGTGACCGGCGACGGTCGCATAATCCCGCCCTTCCGGCAGGTCGATCCCAATCCGGTCCGCCAGCAGGTCCACCGGCATCTGCCCCGACACCAGCAAGCTGCCATCCTCGCGCTCGACAACATCGGGCTCATCATGGGCGTCCCGATCCGACGCGAAATGGCCCGCGATCGCGGACAGCAGGTCTGCGGGCGTGGCGATGCCTTCGAAATGGCCATATTCGTCATGAACCATGACCATGGGCACATCGGCACGGCGCAGCACTTCCAGCACATCCATCGCATCGACCTGATCGGGGACGACCTCCACCCGGCGCATCAGGGCTTCAAGGTTGAGCCGATCTCCCCGGAACAGCGCGGTCATGATGTCGCGCGCCTGGACGACGCCGATAATATCTTCAACCGTTCCGCGGCCCACAGGCAGTCTGGTGTGCGGCGTTTCGAGCAATCGGGCGCGGATCGTTTCGTCGTCGGCGCTGATGTCGATCCAATCGACGTCCATGCGCGGGGTCATCACTTCGCGTACCGGCCGGTCGGCGAGACGGACAACGCCAGAGATGATCGCGCGCTCGCTCTCCTCGATCACCCCCGATCGGCTCGCCTCGGCGACGATCAGGTGCAGTTCCTCTGCCGTCACATGGCTCTCGGATTCGCGTGTCATCCGCAACAGGCGGAAGATGAGCGCGCTCGATCCGTCCAGCACCCAGACAATCGGCGCAGTCAGCCTCGACAGCCACAGCATCGGCGTCGCCACCAGCGCCGCAATGGGTTCGGGCGCGCGTAGGGCGAATTGCTTGGGCACCAACTCCCCGACGATCAACGAAGCATAGGTGGTGAGGCCGATCACCAGCGCAAAGCCGAGATTGGCCGCGCCGCTAGGTGACAGGCCCAGCCCCTGCAGCCGTTCGCCCACCGGCCCGCCCAGGCTCGCGCCCGAATAGGCACCCGCGACGATACCGATAAGGGTAATGCCGATCTGCACGGTCGAGAGGAACTTGCCAGGATCGCTCGCGAGCGCCAGCGCGGTCTGCGCCCCGCGCCGCCCCGCCTTCTCCATCGCCTGAAGTCGTGGGCGGCGGGCGGAGACGATCGCCAGTTCCGACATGGCGAAGACGCCGTTCAGCGCCACCAACGCCAGGATGATGACAAGATCTGCCCAAGGAAAGGGCGTCGGAGCGTGCGGGGGGATCGTGGCCATGGCGGTCAGCTACGCCCTATAACCTTGTTTCTTACAATTTCACAACCGCCGCATCACACGGGGTTCAGTTCGCTTGTGGAACAAAGGACGGCGCTCGACCATTGGGTAGTGCATCCGATCCTTTCGGGCGCACGATAATAAGGGAATTGAATCTATGCGGATTTCTCATCGCATCATGGGCGCGGCAGGCTTGGCCGCGATGCTAGCGACGACGGCGTGCACGACCGACCCCAACACCGGGCAGCGGCAGATTTCGAAGGCGGCGATCGGCGGCATCGGCGGCGCGCTGGGCGGCTATCTGCTGGGCGACCTGGTCGGCGGGCGGCGCGACCGGACCGAGAAGATCCTCGGCGCGGGCATCGGCGCGGTCGCGGGCGCGGGCATCGGCGCCTATATGGACGCACAGGAACGCAAGCTGCGTGAGGAAACCGCTGGCAGCGGCGTTGATGTGATCCGCGACGGTGACAATCTGGTGCTTCGCATGCCGTCCGGCATCACCTTCACCACCGACAGCGCCGCCGTTCAAACGCAGTTCCGGCCGACGCTGGACGATGTGTCGTCTGTCCTGGCCCAATATCCCAAAACCTATATCGACGTGTACGGCCACACGGACAGCGACGGGTCCGACGCTTATAACCAGACCCTGTCGGAACGCCGCGCGCAGTCCGTGGCGGATTACCTTACCACCCACGGCGTCCAGTCGGCCCGCATCGCGACGCGCGGATTTGGCGAGACCCAGCCGATCGCCTCCAACGAAAGCGCCGAGGGCAAGGCAAGCAACCGCCGCGTCGAAATCAAGATCGCGCCGGTAACGGAGAATGACGTCCGGGCTTAAAATCCCCGTTCGCTTCGAGCGAAGCCGAGATGCCGCGCAAGCGGTTTCTCGACTTCGTCCAACCGCGGGTTAAAAACTCGCCTTCAACCCATCGATCACGAACTGCGCCGCGAGCGCGGCCAGCAGCACGCCGAGCAGCCGGGTTATCACCGCCTCGATCTTGCTGCCCAGTAGCGCCATGATCGGCCCCGCCGCCAGCAGCGACCCAAGCATCAGCGCCAGCGTCACCACGACCGCGCCCATCACGACCAACCGTTCGCTGATGCCATCGGCCTGCGACATCAACAGCATCACCGTCGCGATCGATCCTGGCCCCGCGATCATCGGCATCGCCATGGGAAAGACCGAGACATCCTCCACTTCCGGCGTCTCGGCGATCTTGTGCGCCCGATCCTCGCGCCGCTGGGTGCGCTTCTCGAACACCATGTCCATCGCGATGATGAACAGCATGATGCCGCCCGCAATGCGGAAACTGTCGAGCGCGATGCCGAGCACGCCCAGCAGCTGCTTCCCCCACAGCGCGAAGATCAGCAGGATCACTGCCGCGATGCCCACTGCGCGGATCGCCATGACACGCCGCTGCGCGTGGCTCGCGCCGGTCGTCAGGCTGGCATAGATCGGCGCGCAGCCCGGCGGATCAATGACGACGAACAGAGTCACGAAGGCGGAGATGAACAGCTCGATCATGCGCCCGGCGCCGCTACCTTGTCATCGATCACCACATCATAGCCGCTGCCATTCCATGCGCGCACCCTGACATGGCGGCTGCCATCGGCCGCAACATCGGCGGTCCAGATCAGGCTGTCATCGGCGGGCGGCGCTGGTGTCTTCGCTCCGGGCGCGGGGCGAGCGCCGAGCCCCGGCTCCCGCCGCTTGCATGTCGCCACCTTCCCCACCAGAAACTCCGGCGCTTCCCGCGGCGCGGCCAGCGTGTCGCCATGATCCAGCACCCATTTCCACGCGCCATTCTTTTCGCGCCGCCAAATGGTCGTGAAATAGCCGACGGAGCCGTCCGGCCGCCGCCAGTTGCCGGTGCTGGCGGCAAGGTTGCCATCGCAGGATACATGGATGACGGACGGCGTCCAGCTCACCGGCTTGGGCGGATCGGTCCGTCCTTTCAGCCACTGTTTCGCCATCACGCGCTGCGGCACGAACATCACCGCATCGTCAGCCGCCGTTTCGCGGAAGGCAGTCCACTGCCCCTTGTCCCGCGCCAGGCGATTGAAAGCGATCTCGGCCGCAAAGACCGAACTCGGGTCCGGCTGATACCGCATCGGCGGCCGCGCGGCCACCAGCCCCAACAGGCTGGCCGCGATCAGAGCCGCCCGCGCTGCCTTCACAATCCCTCCGGCTTCGCCAACCCAGCGCGCGCATGCGCCGCGACCAGCGTATTGCGCAGCAGCACCGCGATCGTCATCGGCCCTACTCCGCCCGGCACCGGCGTGATCGCCCGGACATGGGCCAGCGCCTCGGCCGTGGCGACGTCGCCAACGATCCGGCTCTTGCCATCTTCCGTGTCGGTCACGCGGTTGATGCCAACGTCGATCACCGTGGCGCCGGGCTTGATCCATTCGCCCTTCACCATTTCGGCGCGGCCGACCGCCGCCACCACAATGTCGGCCCGGTGCACGACCGAAGCCAGATCGCGCGTCCGGCTGTGCGCGATGGTGACCGTGCAATTTTCCGCCAGCAGCAGCTGCGCCATGGGCTTCCCCACGATGTTGGAGCGGCCGACAACCACCGCCTCCATGCCCGTCAAATCGCCCAACTCATCCTTCAACAGCATGACGCAGCCCAGCGGCGTGCAGGGCACCAGCGCCTCCTGCCCGGTCGCCAGACGACCGGAATTGACGACATGGAAGCCGTCCACGTCCTTGGTCGGGTCAACCGCGCCGATGACCGCGGCTTCATCGATATGGCCGGGCAGCGGCAGCTGGACGAGGATGCCATCCACCCGGTCGTCCGCGTTCAGTTCCTCGACCAGGTCCAGCAGCTCTTCCTCGCCGATGCTGGCAGGCAGCTTGAACTCCAGGCTTTCCATGCCCGCCTCGACCGTCATCTTGCCCTTGTTGCGGACATAGACGGAACTGGCCGGGTCCTCGCCCACCAGCACCACGGCCAATCCCGGCTTGCGGCCGGCGCTTTTGACGAAGGCAGCGACGCCGTCCGCCACCTTGCCCCGCAGCGTGGCGGCGAAAGCCTTGCCGTCGATGATCTTGCCGATGGTCATGCTGCCTCAACCCGTCCCTTGATGATGGTGGAAAGCCGTAAAGCCATCATCGCCGCATTTCCTGAGCCGTCAGACGGTTCAATCTGACTTGGAAATGCTCCAGCGCCAACGCTTCACCGCCGCCCTTGATCCGCAGCCGCTTTAGCCGGTTGCTGTCGCCCGATTCCAGCGAAATCGCGCTCCGCGGCCAATCCAGTTCCTTGGCGAGCAGCGCAATCAGCGCCGCGTTCGCCTTGCCCTTTTCGGGGACAGCGCGGACGCGCGCGCCCAGCCAGTCAGCGCCCTTCTCGTCCGTCCACCGTCCACCCAACTCCTCCCGCGCGGCACCGGGCGTCAGGCGGACGGAAAGCAGCAGGTCGTTGCCGTCCTGCCGCCAGACGCTCACACCAGCCCGAAGAGCGGCGGCAATATGGCCTGGCGGATGATCAGGATGGCCAGCAGCACGACCATGGGCGACAGGTCCAGCGCGCCCAGATCGGGCATCACCCGCCGGATCGGATTGTAGATTGGCGCCGTCATGCGATCGAGCGCAACTATGACGGTGCGGACCACATCGCTTGAGGTGTTGATGACGTTGAAGGCGATCAGCCAGCTCATGATCGCCTGGATGATGATGATCCACCACAGCACATCGAGCAGGATGACGATGATCTGATAGAAGGCGTAGGCCATGCGGTCTCCGAATTGACTGCCGATGCTCTAGCCGAGGGGGACGGCGCACGACAAGGCTTAGCGCAGGATTCCAGCGCCTTTCCCCTCGTCATGCCAGCGAAAGCTGGCATCTCCTCTGCCCGGGCGCAGCCTCGCCTTGCAAGATCCAGCTTTCGCTGGGATGACGAGGGAGAGAACAACCGGCAGCGTATGACTTACCGGCGCACTAAAGTGCCCGCACCGCGCTTCGTGAAGATTTCCAGCAGCATAGCATGGGGAACCCGGCCGTCCAGGATGACGGCGGCGTCCACTCCGCCTTCCACAGCCTTCACGCAGGTTTCGAGCTTGGGGATCATCCCGCCGCTGATCGTGCCATCCTCTTGCAGCACCCGGATTGCCGCGGGATCGAGGTCAGTCAGCAGCTGCCCCTGCTTGTCGAGCACACCGGCCACATCGGTCAGCAGGAAGAAGCGCGAAGCCTGAAGCTCGGCCGCAATCGCGCCCGCCATCGTGTCCGCATTGACATTATAAGTATGTCCATCCGCACCAATGCCCACCGGCGCGACCACCGGAATGATGCCGCTTTGCGAGAGCGTATCGAGGATAGAGCGATCGACCTTCACCGGATCGCCGACAAAGCCCAGATCGACATTGCGCTCAATCCCCGAATTGGGGTCCGCCTCCCGCTTGCCCAGCACCTTCTCGCACAGGACCAGGCCACCGTCCTTGCCGGAAATGCCGACAGCCTTGCCACCCGCGCCAGCGATCCAGCCCACGATCTCCTTGTTGATCGAACCGGCCAGAACCATCTCCGCAACCTGCGCCGTCTCCTTGTCGGTCACGCGAAGGCCACCGACGAACTTCGATTCGACGCCCAGTTTCTTCAGCATCGCGCCAATTTGCGGGCCGCCGCCATGAATCACGACGACATTGATGCCGACCGCCTTCATGAGCACCACGTCCTCGGCGAAATCACGCGCCGCCTCCGGGTCGCCCATGGCATGGCCGCCATATTTGACCACAAAGGTCTGCCCTGCATAACGCTGCATATAAGGCAACGCCTCAACGAGGGTTTCAGCCTTGGCGAGGAGTGCGGGATCGGGCGCGTGCTTGTTATTCATGCGCGCGCGCATACGGCCTAATGGGTGCGGGGGCAAGTTTTGGGCTGTTCAAGCCAT
The DNA here is from genome assembly GCF_001658005.1 of Sphingobium sp. EP60837. NCBI lineage: Bacteria > Pseudomonadati > Pseudomonadota > Alphaproteobacteria > Sphingomonadales > Sphingobiaceae > Sphingobium > Sphingobium sp. EP60837. Next base: position 1,031,780 of record NZ_CP015986.1, read on the forward strand.
TCCCCTCCCGCAGGCGGGAGGGAAGCAGGTAGTTGCCTCACCACGCCAGCCGATACTTCACGCCCATGGCCTGCGCCAGATGCCGCTGCCGCCGCTCGACCGCCTCGCCGAACAGTTCTGCATCCACATTCCGCAGCCGCAGCTCCAGCGTATCGCCGACCATCTCCAGCTTCGAGGCTAGCAACGGCCCCTCGACACCGCCGGAAAGCCGCTGGCCGAGCCGGATCGCAAGGCCCCAAAGCGTCGCCCGCTTGAGCGCGGCAGCCGATGCCAGCCCTTCAATGGCGGGCGGAACCGTAGCCCCGCCGCCGAAATTGCTATGCAGCGCCTGCGCCAGCATCGCCCGTTCAGGCGCGGTGATGCCAACCCAATTGCTGTGCAACGCGATCTCGACGCCGCGTTCGGCTCGAAAATCAGGGTTCGCGCGCCAGCCCACATCGGCCAGCAGGCAAGCAGCCCTGCGGATGCGTCGCCAGGATGGTTCATCATCCTCGAACAGCGATGCGATCCAGCGTTCGATCATGTCGCCATGGCCGACGAAGCGCCCCTGCGCCTCCCCTTCCGCCTCGGCCGCGACCAGCAGCGGATCGTGCGCGCGAATCTCCGGCGGCAAATCCTCGAACAACAGCCCTTCGCGCAGGCCATAGGCGGACACGATCAGTTCGCTCGACTTCAGTTGGCGCACGACAACCGACAGCAGCGCGGCGGCGTCCGGCAGCGTGGGAACGCGTGACCCGGTGATCGCCGGAATATCCTTCAATCGCGCGCGGCCGACATGCGACACGATTCGCGTCAACTGCTCCGCCCGGGACGCGGGCATCGCATATTGATGCACCACCGGCAGCGGGAAATGGGTGAGCTGCATGTCGAAGCGGGCAAGCGAGCGCCAGGAACCGCCCACAAGGTAGAAGGGCACGCCCGGTTCGACGACCCAGCCCGCCTTCTCCAGCATCTTCTTCACCTGCCGCTCCAGGACGGCAGGGCCTTTCGCGCGGATCTGGGGCAGGCGCAGCACGCCCAGCGGCAGCGAAATGGTGTCATGCACAGCGCCATCGCGCACCCGTGCCAGCTCCAGGCTGCCGCCGCCCAGATCGCCCACCACGCCATTGGCCCCAGGAATGCCCGACAGCACGCCATGGGCCGCCGCGATCGCTTCCTGAGCCCCGGAAAGCAGCTCGACCTTAAGTCCCATCGCACGCGCGCGCAGGATGAACTCCTCGCCGTTGGCCGCGTCCCGCACTGCGGCCGTGGCGACACAGCGGACGTCCTGCACCTCCATTTCGCGGCAGAGATGGGCGAAACGTCCCACTGCGCGCAGCCCGCGCTCCATCGCCTCCGGCTCGATGCGGCCGGTCTTGCCAAGTGACGCGCCCAGCCCCGCCATCACCTTTTCATTGAAGAGGGTGAACGGAATGCGGCGGGGTCCGTCATACACCACCAGGCGGACGCTGTTGGAGCCGATGTCGATGATCGCCGTGCGCGCATTGGCATGCTCTGGCGATGTCGCCATCGTCTCGGCGATGGCGCGCACCTGGCTCAGCATGGAGTTCATGCGGGTCAGGCTCGCCCGCGCAGGCGTAGCGTCGGGACGGCTTCGCTATCCAGCGCCGCACCCCGGCCCGACAGCGACGGATTGGTCATGAAATAGCGGTGGAGATTGAAGGGGCGATCGCTTGCGCGCACGCGGGCATAGTGGCCATCGCTGTCCAGCTCCCAGCTCTGCTCGGTATCGATGAGATTCGCCACCATCACCTGGTCCAGAATCTGGTCGTGCACGGTCGGGTTTTCCACAGGAGCCAGAAATTCAACGCGGCGGTCAAAGTTCCTCGGCATCCAGTCGGCCGAGCTGATGAACACCTTCGCACCGTTATTGGGCAGCGCCTTGCCATTGCCGAACACGGTGATGCGGCTATGCTCCAGGAACCGGCCGACGACCGACTTCACCCGAATATTCTCCGACATGCCCGGCACGCCTGGACGCAGGCAGCAGATGCCGCGTACGATCAGGTCGATCTGAACCCCCGCATTGCTGGCGGCGTAGAGCTTTTCGATGATTGCCGGATCGACCAGCGAGTTCATCTTGGCCCAGATGGTGCCGGGCCGGCCCGCGCGAACATGCACGATCTCCGCCTCGATCAGCTCGCACAGGCGATTACGCAGGTCGCGCGGCGACATGACCAGCTTTTCCAGCGCCTGCGGCTCGACATAGCCGGTGATGTAGTTGAACAGCGCCGCCGCATCGCGGCCATAGGCCGGGTCCGCGGTGAAGAAGCTCAGATCGGTATAGATGCGCGCGGTGATCGGGTGATAATTGCCCGTGCCGAAATGACAGTAGGTGCGGAACGCCTCGCCTTCGCGGCGGACGACCATCGACACCTTGGCATGGGTCTTCCAGTCGATGAAGCCATAGACAACCTGCACGCCCGCGCGTTCCAGCGCGTCGGCCCACATGAGGTTCTGTTCCTCGTCGAACCGCGCCTTCAACTCGACCACTGCCGTCACCGACTTACCCGCCTCCGCCGCGTCGATCAGCGCGCGGATGATCGCCGACTGCTTGCCCGCGCGATAGAGCGTCTGCTTGATCGCGACGACATCGGGGTCGGATGCGGCTTGTTTCAGGAACGAAACGACAACGTCGAACGCTTCATAGGGGTGATGGACGACAATGTCCTTCGCCCGGATCGCGGCAAAGCAATCCCCGCCATATTCGCGGATTCGTTCAGGAAATCGCGGCGCATAGGGTTCGAACTTCAGGTCCGGCCGGTCCTCATCCACCACGCCGGACAGGTCGCCGATGCCGACAAAGCCCTCCACCTCGGCGATAATCGCCTCATGCCCCTGGAGCATGTCCTGCAGCATTTCCTCGACCGGCTCGGGAATGCGCTCCTCTATCTCCATCCGGATCACGCGGCCCCGGCGGCGGCGCTTGATGGCGCTGCGGAAATAGCGGACCAGATCCTCCGCCTCTTCCTCGATCTCAATATCGCTGTCGCGGATGATGCGGAACACCCCGCTGTTGCGCACGCGGTAGCCGGGAAAGAGATCGGCGGAAAAGCGCCGGATCACCGCCTCCAACGCCATGTAGCGCGCATGGTCGCCCGGTATCCGCACGAAGCGAGCGAGCGAAGACGGGATCATCACCAGTTCGCGGATCGGCTGCTTGTCCGACAGCCGCTCCAGATCGAAGACGATCGAGAGCCCCTGGTTGGGAATGAAGGGGAACGGATGCGCCGGGTCAAGCGCTTGGGGCGTGAGGATCGGGAAGACCTGGCTCAGGAAATGGTCGCGCAGCCATGTCTCGCTGGCCGCATCCATCGGGCTGGACGGGCCGATGACCTCGATGCCGACCTTCGCAAGTTCACCATGCAGCGCGCCCCAGACCTTCTGCTGAGCGCCCATCAACCGCGCGGTCTCCTCCGCGATCGCGCCAAGCTGCTGCGCTGGCGTCAACCCATCGGCGGAGCGCATGTCGACGTCCTGCAACTGCTGCCCCTTCAGGCCCGCCACGCGCACGCTGAAAAATTCGTCAAGATTCGCGCCCGAAATCGACAGGAAGCGCAGCCGCTCCAGCAGCGGATGCTCGCGGTTCATCGCTTCCTCCAGCACCCGCTGGTTGAAGGCCAGCCAGGACAGCTCCCGGTTGAAATAGCGGTCGCTGGGCAGGGTCAGGCTGGCAGAGGGATCAGCTTCGGCCACGTCTCTCTCAATTTGATGAGGGGTGCGGATCATCGGGCATTATAGGCAAGAATCCGGCCGCTTGCAGGGCCTCTTTCGCCATAGCGGCAGAAATCTTACGTCCAGATGACAGCGCCGCCTCGTTCAGCAGCCGCGTCACGCCTGCAATCGCCGCATAGCTGCGCTCTATCCGGCGCAGCAGCCATTCGGGCAGGTCAGCCGCATAATTAGCGCCCATCGCTCCCAGCGCCCGTTCGACCAGCGCGCGAGCGAGCGGTTCGTCGGGCTCCTCAATGGCGATGTGCGGCGCCGCTGCCAGCCGGGATTTAAGGTCAGGCAGCGTGACATCCCACAGCGTCGGCGCACGCAATCCGATCAGAAGCAGCGGCCTGCGGCTGGTCTGCGCATCATTCCAGGCGTTGAAAAGAAGGCGGTCCTCCTGCCCTTCCGCATCGTCGATGACCCTGCCGGCGCTCATGGCCGCAAAGCGCCGGCCCAGCATCGACCGGCCGGAGAGGGAAGGACCGCTCAGCACGCTGATCGCCAGCGGCCAGTCGCGCCAACCTTCCAGATGACGCACGGCGACGCTATTCGCATCGCTGACCAGGAAGTCCCCGTCCGTCCCCTGCCCTGGCCAATCAAATGGCAGGCTGATCTGCCTCATTGCGGCGCTGCCGCTCCTGCAGGCGCTGCGCCGCCTCCACGCCGGATACGCAGGGCGGAGCCAGAGCCGGAGACCGTGAAACCCCGCGCCTGAAGCGCCGCGCGCAGCGCATCGGCTGTGCCGTCGAAGCTCACCTGCATCACCGATGTGCCACCCAGCGCCAGGCTGCTGGTGATCGCGGACCGCACGCCCAGGATCGAGCGAACCGCCGCCTCACCCTGCGCGACCGATCCGGCGTCCGGCGTGTCGAACTGGATCGAGAAGCTGCTGGTGGCAGCGGCAGGAACAGGCGCCTCCAGCGTTTCCACAGGCGCTTCGGTGGTGTTTTCTATCTCCAGAGCATCCGGATCAACCGGCTCCTCGATGATGAGCGAGGGGTCGGGCCGCAGGCGTCCATCATTAAGGGCAGCGGTATAAAGCTGGTCGATCCGCCGCGCTGCTTCATCCAGCATCTGCGGAATGGCGCTTTCGGCGGAAGCGCGCAGGGAGAAGCTGCCGATCAGCCGGTCATCGGGACCATAGCGCGCGGTGAAGGTGCCCGTGACAGGACCACCAGGCCATTGCCGCTCCAGCCGCGCGATCGGCACCACCACATCGGCCGCGCCATATTGGTCGAGCAGCACGCGCCACCAGAGACGCCCGCGACGCCCCACCTGGCCGGCATTGAGCAGGACCGGGTCGGCGATTGATCCGGCGACGCGCACATAATCGATGGCGCTGTCGCCGGTGCGGAACCGCGCCCAGGCTTTCTGCCATTCATTGATCCGTTCGTAGGACACGGCCGATCCCCCGTCCCACATCACCGGGATGACGAGCAGCGGCGGCGAACGCATGACATGGCCAGACACGCCCAGCAACTGACCCGTGCGCGCGCGGTCGAACAAAATGCCCAGCGTTGCGACATAGCGGGTGGGGCCGATCTGCTCATATTCGATTTCGACGCCGGAGATCATGCCTTCCAGCTGCGAATCGGACAGGCTGGGCACGCCTGCATTGCCGTGGGTGCGCGTCCAAAGCATGCGCCAGCCCTGCCGCTGCGCCAGCCGCCATCCGGCAAGGCGCGCGCTATTGGCATCCTTGCCCAGCACATCGACCTTGATGCCGCTCACTTGATAGTCGCCGCCGCTGGCGATCGGGGGCACGCCGCGCTCCCCCTCCATCTGCGCGAACAGCGCCGCCGCTGCGAGACCAAGGACGATGGCGCCCAATATCTGCGCGGGACGCGACAGCAGGCGAAGCAGCTGCGATGGCCGGAAATTCAGGCGGGGCAAGGCAGGGGACAGGCTCACGCGCGCCCTTTTGGCGGGATTTCCCCCATCTGCCAAGCGCCAACCCATTTCCCGTTCCGTTTTCCGCGCCATTGTGCACTCTCTGGGTTGCCGCATTTTCTTAAGCCGCCAGATGTTTCCATCTGGCTCGAAAATGCTTTAGGGGGCGCGAGCATGAGCGACACCGAATCCTACAGCTACGCCAAGGCTGGCGTGGACATCGCGGCAGGCAATGCGCTGGTCCGCGCCATCGCCCCTCTTGCCAAGGCGACGCGCCGCCCCGGCGCCGACGCCGAACTGGGCGGCTTTGGCGGCTTCTTCGACCTCAAGGCCGCCGGCTATGACGATCCGCTGCTGGTCGCGGCCAATGACGGCGTCGGCACCAAGCTGAAGCTCGCCATCGACCATGATGCGCATGACGGCGTGGGCATCGACCTTGTCGCCATGTGCGCCAACGACCTTATCGTTCAGGGCGCGGAGCCGCTTTTCTTCCTCGACTATTACGCCACCGGCAAGCTGGAGAGCGGCGTCGCCGAGCGCGTGATCGCGGGCATCGCCGAAGGCTGCAAGCAAGCTGGCTGCGCACTGATCGGCGGCGAGACCGCCGAAATGCCCGGCATGTATGCGGCCGGGGATTATGACCTTGCCGGTTTCTGCGTCGGCGCGGTGGAGCGGTCGCAGGCACTGACCGGCAACAAGGTGAAGGCCGGCGATGTGCTGCTCGGCCTCGCCTCCTCGGGCGTGCATTCCAACGGCTTCTCGCTGGTCCGCCGCCTCGCCGCGGACAAAGGCTGGAAGCTCGACCGCCCGGCGATCTTCGACAATGAAGTGCTGCTGATCGACGCGCTGATGGCGCCGACCCGCATCTATGTGAAGGCGCTGCTGCCGCTGGTGCGCGGCGGCAAAATCAATGCGCTGGCCCATATCACCGGCGGCGGCCTGCTGGAAAATATCCCGCGCGTTCTGCCCGACGGCTGCCATGCCATGGTCGATGCCGATGGGTGGGAACAGCCGCGCCTGATGGCCTTCCTCCAGGTGCAGGGCAATATCGAGCCGCAGGAAATGGCGCGCACCTTCAACTGCGGAGTCGGCATGGTGCTGGCGGTGGATGCGGACGTTGCCGATGCCGTGGCGGCCGAGCTGGAAGCGGCAGGCGAAACCGTGGTCCGCGTCGGTGTCGTGGAAGCGGGCGAGAAGGGCTGCACCGTCAAGGGATCGCAAGAAACCTGGAGCGCCAAGGCCGACTGGACCGCCACGCATCTGGGTTAGCAATTATTCCCACCGTTCGTGCGGAGTAGGGACTGAGCTTGTCGAAGGCCCGTATCGAAGCAAGGGCGGGGCGCAACATCCTTCGATACGCCGCATCGACTTCGCTCAGCGGCTACTCAGGACGAACGGAGGTCGTTCGATTATGGCCAAGGCAAAAGTCGGCGTTCTGATTTCCGGACGCGGCTCGAACATGGCGGCGCTGCTCTACGCCGCCAAACATCCGTCCTGCCCCTATGAGATCGTGCTGGTCGCCGCCAACGACCCGGAAGCCGCTGGCCTGACACTGGCACAGGCGGAGGGTATCCCCACCTTCGCGCAAAGCCACAAGGGCCTGAAGCGCGCCGAGTTCGACCAGATCATCGACGCGGAACTGCGCAAGGCAGGCGCGGAATATGTCGCCCTTGCCGGTTACATGCGCCTGCTCTCGCCCGAGTTCGTCTCCGGCTGGGAAGACCGGATGCTCAACATCCACCCCAGCCTGCTCCCCAAATATAAGGGCCTCGACACCCATCAAAAGGCGCTGGATGCGGGCGACAGCCATGCCGGTTGCTCCGTCCATGTCGTCACCAGCGAACTGGATGACGGCCCTGTGCTGGCGCAAACCGAGGTCGCCATCCTCCCCGGCGACACCGCCGACACGCTTGCCGCGCGCATCCTGATCGCCGAGCATCAACTTTATTCCCGCACCCTCGCCGACTTCGTGACCCGCGAGCGCCAGCCCGAATGGCTGCTAAACAAGGTGCGCGAACGCGCCCTCGCGCTGCCCCAGGCGGACGAGGTCACATCCCACGGCATGCCCTGCTTCGGTATCGAGAAGGGCAAGAAATTCGCCTATTTCAGCCAGGATCATCATGGCGACGGCATCACGGCGGTGCTGGTCAAGACGACCGCGCCGGAAGAACAGGCGATGCTGATCGACAGCGATTCCGCTCGCTACTTCCGCCCGGCCTATTTCGGCGACGGTTGGGTCGGCATCCGCCTCGACCTGGGCGACACGGATTGGGATCAAATCGAGGACCGGCTACACAAAAGCTGGCGTGAAGTCGCGCCCAGGAAGCTGCTGGGCCTGATGGACGTGGCCGAAGAATTCTAACAGCAGCCGTTCGTTTCGAGCGATGGTGGGGAAATCCCTTCCCGAATGTTCGCGCCATCCCCATAAAGATCAGCCATGACCGACATAACCGCCCCCGCCATAGAGATCACCAACCTCACCAAAGTCTATAAAGGTGGCAAGCGCGCGCTCGACAATATCAACCTGTCCATCCCGCGCGGCCAGATTTACGGCCTGCTCGGCCCCAATGGGGCAGGAAAATCCACGACGATCAACATCCTCGCCGGGCTGGTGAACAAGACGTCGGGAACGGCCAAAATCTGGGGCTTCGACATCGATCAGAACCCCCGCAATGCCAAAAACTCGATCGGCATCGTGCCGCAGGAAATCGTCTTCGATCCCTTCTTCACGCCCTTCGAGACGTTGGAAAATCAGGCGGGCTATTATGGCGTGCCGAAGGAACGCCGACGCTCGCTGGAACTGCTCCGCGCGGTGCATCTGGAGGACAAGGCCCATGCCTATGCCCGCACCCTGTCGGGCGGCATGAAGCGGCGGCTGCTGGTGGCGAAGGCGATGGTGCACAGCCCGCCGATCCTCGTGCTGGACGAACCGACTGCCGGCGTCGATGTGCAGCTACGTCAGCAGCTGTGGGAATATGTGCGTGAACTCAATGCGCGCGGCGTGACGATCGTGCTGACGACCCATTATCTGGAAGAGGCCGAGGAGCTGTGCGACCGCATCGGCATCATCAACCACGGCCGCCTCATCACCGACAAACCTACCCGCGAGTTGATCGCCATGGCGCAGGAGAAGGTGGTGCAGGTCACCGTCGATCGCGACATAACCGCCACGCCCGACGCACCCTGCTTCGAGAAAGTCGAACTTTCCGATCCACGCACGCTGACGATCACCTACATGAAGGACCGCGCCAACGCAGGCCAAGTGCTGAGCGCCGTGCAGGCGAGCGGCCTTTCCATCGTCGATGTGGTGACGCGCGACCCGGACCTGGAGGACGTGTTCCTCCATCTGACGGCGGCTGCGTGAGGGAAGACGATCCTGTTCCCCCTCCCGCTAGCGGGAGGGGCGATTGGGGTCGGGCAATCGGGAGGTGGGCCCGCGCAACGCTTCAAACGACGCAACACAGCGCGCGCCAAGAGCTGAGAAACGCCGCTCCCCCACCAGAACGTCTCTTGTGGCAACAGCTACGCGCCCGCAAACTCCGCTATAAATTCAACCGTCAGCTACCGATCGGCCCTTACTTCGCCGACTTCCTGTGCCGCGAACTTAACCTCATCATTGAAATAGACGGAGCGAGCCACGACCGCAGCGTTGATTATGATGCGCGCCGAGAAGATTACTCCCGCTCCCGAGGCTATCCAATCTTGCGCTTTTCAAATGCTGATGTGATGGAAAACCTTGAAGGCGTTGTGTCGCATGTCCAGGCGACGCTTGCCCAGGCCCACCCCCAGTCCCTCCCGTCAACGGGAGGGGAGTAAGGTTTCGAATGCCCACCACCACCCATGACGTCGTCATCATCGGCTCCGGAGCCGCCGGGCTCACCGCCGCGATCAGCCTGGCGCAGGACCGCAAGGTGTTGGTGCTCGCCAAGGCGGCGCTCGACAGCGGCTCCACCAACTGGGCGCAGGGGGGCATTGCCGCCGTACTCGACGCAGGTGACAGTTTCGAGGCGCATGTCCGCGACACAATGGTCGCTGGCGCGGGGCTCAACAATCGTGAGACGGTCGAGTTCGTCGTCTCCGAAGCCCCTGCGGCAATCGATCGGCTGGCGGAACTCGGCGTCCCCTTCAACGGCGGCGAGGAATTTGGCGAACGCTGGCACCTGACGCGCGAAGGCGGGCACAGCCATCGCCGCATTGTCCATGTCGATGACGCCACCGGCCATGCCGTGCAGGTCGCGCTGCTGAAGGCCGCACGCGCCAATCCCAACATCACTCTGCTGGAGGACATGGTCGCCATCGACCTCATCACCAGCCGCCACGCAGAGAAATATTCGGGAGACGGTCACGTTTGGGGCGTTTACGCCTTCAACAAGAATAGCGGCCATGTCGATGCGCTGCTTGGGAAAGCGACGATCCTGTGCACCGGCGGGGCGGGCCGCACTTATCTCTTCTCGACCGCGCCGCGAGGAGCGACCGGCGACGGCATCGCCATGGCCTGGCGCGCGGGCTGCCGCGTCTCCAACATGGAGATGAACCAGTTCCATCCGACCTGCCTTTACAATCTGGAGGTCAAGAATTTCCTGATCACCGAAGCCGTGCGCGGCGAAGGCGGCCACCTGAAGCTACCGCCCGGCGTACCCGGCGGCGGAGAGCGGTTCATGCCACGCTTCGACCCGCGCGCCGAACTAGCTCCCCGCGACGTCGTCGCCCGCGCGATCGACCATGAGATCAAGCGCCTCGGCCTCGACTATGTCCATCTCGACATCAGTCACAAGCCGCCGGAGTTTGTGCGCACCCACTTCCCGACCATCTATGCGCGGCTGCTCGACCTCGACATCGACATCACCAAAGAACCGATCCCCGTCGTCCCGGCGCAGCATTATACCTGCGGCGGCGTGGTCATCGACCTGGACGGCCGCACCGACCTGCCCGGCCTCTATGCCGCTGGCGAAGTCACGGAAAGCGGCCTGCACGGCGCCAACCGCCTCGCCTCCAACTCGCTGCTCGAATGTTTCGTGTTCGGCGAAACAGCGGCGAAGCACATCCGCGCCCATTGGGACGAACTCCCCTCGCCCCCGTCGATCCGGCCGTGGGACGAAAGCCGCGTCACCAACAGCGATGAAGAAGTGATCGTCCAGCATAACTGGAAGGAAATCCGCCGCTTCATGTGGGATTATGTCGGCATCGTCCGCACCACCAAGCGGCTGGAGCGGGCGCAGCACCGCATCGACCTGCTCGCCAAGGAAGTGGACGAATATTACGGCCATTTCCGGGTGACTTCGGACCTGATCGAACTGCGTAATCTGCTGGAGGTCGCGCGCCTCGTCGTCCGCTCGGCGCTCAAGCGCAAGGAAAGCCGAGGGCTGCACTATACGCTCGACTATCCGGACATGCTGCCCGAGGCCGTGGACACGGTTCTGACGCCCTGATCAGGGGCTGAGGAAGTCCCTCACGACTGTCGCGAAGCGCGCGGGTTGGTCCGCCATGACGACATGACCGCTAGGACCGATCGGCACCAGACGGACGCCTTTCTTGGCGGCATAAGCAGCACGGAAGGTGCGCCCGATGGCGTTCGCCTGCGTCGGGTCTGCGCCCACCGCATAGACAACCTCCATGGGCGCGGCGATCCGGCCAAGCTGCGGCTCAAGGTCGATGCTCGCCAAGTCCCGCAGCGCATTGGCGATGACGTCAGGATCGCTCCCCTTCGCGCCCGGAGCCTGCGCCAATATCTGCGCCAGATAGGTCCGCCCCGCCTTGGTCCCCGTAAAATATTGACTCAACTGATCGGCCAGATAGCCCATGCCCTGCGCGGTGCCGCCGACCATCGCCGCGCCCTCAGGCAGCATATCGACCACCATCAGCCGCCCGGCCAGACCCTTCAGCCCCAACATCATCGCCAGAGTGCCGCCCATGGAATGGCCAATGATCGCCGGACGCTCCAGCCCCGCCGCCCCCATATAGCGCGCAACCTCATCGGCCAGCGGCTGCACCAGCGGCCCGCTGGCATTGGCATCGGCCGCCAGCCCCGCAAAACCGCGCACATGAACGAGGTGCCAGCGGCAGCCCGGCACCGCCGCCATCAGGCCATTCCATAAACCCGGTCCGCTCGCCAGCCCGGCGATCAGCACCACGTCGCGCCCCGTGCCCCGCACCGTCACCGCGATCCGCCGCGACGTGAAGGGGGCAGCCAGCGCCGCGCCGCCCAGCATCACCCCGCCGGCCGCTGCCATGCCGCTCAGCAGCAGCGTGCGCCTATCCACAAGTCCAGCCATCATCGCGCTCTCATCACCCGTCGCGGCTTAACCTTAACTGAGCGCAAGCAGCAGCCCGTTCAGACTCCTTACATCGCAATTGTGGAATCATTCATCGCATGAACCTTGTCAGCAATGAGGCCCGCGCCACGAAGGACGAGTGGGAGAGCGCGGGGACGCACATGAATGATGGAAATAACGGGCGCGGGTTGCGCCCTGATGGCGGTTCGGCCCGCCTTGTCTTGTTGATGGCGGCGCTGTCGGCTTGCGTCAGCGCGCCTGTCGAACCTCAGGCCAAAACACCGCAGCGGGTGCAGCCGACCACATCGACCTATCCGATCAAGCCGGTCGCCAATCCGCCCAAGCCGTTCCAGGCGCTGGACGTCGATCAGCGCGAAACCCCGCCGCCCGCTCTCGTCAGCGTCGTGCGCAACCTTGGCCAGAGCTTCAATGGCAAGGTCGGCATCGCCGTCCGCCGGATTGGCAGCGACTGGACCGTGGCATGGAACGGCAGCGCCCTCTTCCCGCAGCAGAGCGTGTCCAAGCTCTGGGTGTCGATGACCTTCCTCGATGCGGTCGATCGCGGCAAGATCCGCCTGTCCGACACGACGACGATCACGCGCAAGGACCTTACCCTCTTCCACCAGCCGACAGCCGCTCTGGTCGGCAATAGCGGCTGGACCACCAGCTATTCCGATCTGATGCGCCGCGCGATGACACAAAGCGACAACACCGCCAACGACACGCTGCTGCGCGCCGTGGGTGGGCCGGAAGCGGTGCGCAGCTATCTTGCCCGCCGCTACATCAAAGACATACGCTTCGGCCCCGGCGAGCGGTTACTGCAGGCGACCGCGGCGGGCTTGGAATGGCGGCAGGATTATTCGATCGGCCGCAGCTTCTATGCCGCGCGCGACAGGGTGCCGATGGCGGCGCGCGTCAAAGCGCTCGACAATTATCTCGCCAGCCCCCCCGATGGCGCAGCGCCCTCGTCCATCGTGAATGCGCTGGCAAAGCTCAAGGAGGGCAGCATGCTCTCCCCCGCTTCCGCGCAATTGCTGATGTCGATCATGAGCGAGGCAAAGACCGGACCGCAGCGGATCAAGGGCGGCGTGCCGGCAGGCTGGCACTATCTGCACAAGACCGGCACCGGCCAGATTTTGGGCGCACGCTCGACCGGCTTCAACGATGTCGGCATCATGACCGCGCCGGACGGCACCAGCTACGCCGTGGCGGTGATGATCGGCAGCACCACCGAGCCCATACCCACGCGCTGGCAGCTCATGCAGGCCGTGGCGAAGGCGGTCGCCGCCAATCACGAGAAACGGTAACCTAATCCTCCCCATTGCAAGATGGGGAGGGGGGACCATGCGCAGCATGGTGGAGGGGCGACGGTGAAACCGTCGCTGTCGCGAAGGGCCCTCCACCATTCGCATCGCGAACGGTCCCACTCCCCACGCTTCGCGCAGGGAGGATATCCAGAGGTCAATCCATGTTCGGCCGCAACCAGCGCTCCGCCGTCTCCAGATCGACCCCGCGGCGCTGCGCATAATCTTCCAGCTGATCGCGACCCACCCGCGCGACGCCGAAATATTCCGCCTGCGGATGGCCGAAGTAAAAGCCGCTGACCGCCGCAGTCGGCAGCATCGCAAAGCTTTCCGTCAGCGTGATCCCCGTCGCATGATGCGCGTCCAGCATGTCGAACAGCAGCGGCTTCAAACTATGCTCCGGGCAAGCCGGATAACCGGGCGCGGGCCGGATGCCGCGATATTGCTCCTTGATCAGCGCCTCATTGGTCAGCTGCTCCCCTTCGGCATAGCCCCACAGCGCGGTGCGGACATAATGGTGCAGCCGCTCGGCAAAGGCTTCCGCCAGACGATCCGCCAGCGCCTTTAGAAGAATGTCCGAATAGTCATCGATCGCGGCCTTGAACCGCGCCAGATGCGGCTCGATGCCGTGGATCGACACGGCAAAGCCGCCCATCCAGTCGCCATTGGGGCTGATGAAGTCAGCCAGGCACATATTCGCCCGCCCCTCGCGCTTCGCGATCTGCTGGCGCAGCATCGGCAGGCGGACATGATTTTCGTCCTCGACATGGACGATGATGTCGTCACCCTCGCGGCGGCAAGGCCACAGGCCGCACACACCGCGCGCGGTCAGCCATTTCTCATCAATGATGCGGTCAAGCATCGCCTGCGCGTCGTTGAAAAGACTGGTCGCGCTTTCCCCCACCACCGCATCTGACAGGATCGCCGGATAATTGCCCGCCAATTCCCAAGCGCGGAAGAAGGGCGTCCAGTCGATATAGTCGCGCAGATCCTTCAGGTCCCAATCGGGAAAGCGATGCACGCCGGGCAGGCGTGGCTTGCCAGGCTTCAGGCTCTCGTCGATCTCAAACCCGTTGGCGCGCGCGTCTTCGATCGGCACCAGCGCACTATGCCCCTTGTTCGCACGGGCGACGCGCACATGCTCATAGTCGTCCTTTGTCTTCTGGACGAAATCGTTTTTCTGCGTTTCGGAGACCAACGCCGTCGCCACGCCCACCGCTCGGCTGGCGTCCAGCACATGCACCACAGGCCCGGTAAAGGCCGGATCGATGCGCAGCGCCGTATGCACCTTCGACGTGGTCGCCCCGCCGATCAGCAGCGGCATGGTCATGTTGGCGCGCTGCATTTCGGCAGCTACCGTCACCATCTCGTCCAGCGACGGCGTAATGAGGCCCGACAGGCCGATCATGTCCGCGTCATTCTCGTTTGCGGCCTTGATGATGTCCTGCCAGGGCACCATCACGCCCATGTCGATCACCTCAAAGCCGTTGCACTGCAGCACGACGCCGACGATATTCTTGCCGATATCATGGACGTCGCCCTTGACCGTCGCCATTATGATCTTGCCCTTGCCCTTGGCGCCCGGCTCCTTGGACGCTTCGATGAAGGGCAGCAGATGCGCCACCGCCTTCTTCATGACGCGCGCCGATTTCACCACCTGCGGCAGGAACATCTTGCCCGCCCCGAACAGGTCGCCCACGACGTTCATGCCGTCCATCAGCGGGCCTTCGATCACCTCGATCGGCTTCACGGCGGCGAGGCGGGCTTCCTCCGTATCCTCGACAACATACATGTCGATGCCCTTGACCAGCGCATGCTCCAGCCGCTTGGCGACCGGCCAGCCGCGCCATTCCTGCGCCGCCTTTTCGGACGCCGCGTCCTTACCCTTATAGCTTTCGGCCAGCGCCACCAGGCGATCCCCGGCTTCAGGATCGCTATTCAGCAGCACATCCTCGCACGCCTTGCGCAGCGCCGGATCGATGGCGTCATAGACGTCGAGCTGCCCGGCATTGACGATCGCCATGTCCAGCCCCGCCGGGATGGCGTGGTAGAGGAAGACCGAATGCATCGCCCGCCGCACCGGCTCATTGCCGCGGAAGGAAAAGGAGAAGTTCGACAGCCCGCCCGAAATATGGACATGCGGGCAGCGCGCCTTGATCTCACGGCACGCCTCGATGAAGTCCATGCCGTAATTATTATGCTCCTCGATCCCGGTCGCGACCGCAAAGATATTGGGATCGAAGATGATATCTTCAGGCGGGAAGCCGATGCTCATCAGCAGCTTGTAGGCGCGCTCGCAAATCTCGACCTTGCGGGCCTTGGTGTCTGCCTGCCCCGTCTCGTCGAAGGCCATGACCACCACCGCCGCGCCATAGGCCATGCAGAGCCGCGCATGATGCAGGAAAGCCTCTTCGCCCTCCTTCATGCTGATCGAGTTCACCACCGGCTTGCCGGACACGCATTTCAGCCCCGCCTCGATCACTTCCCATTTGGAGCTGTCGATCATCACCGGAACACGGCTGATGTCCGGCTCGGAGGTCATGAGCTTGAGGAAGGTCGTCATCGCCTCGACCGCGTCGAGCAGGCCCTCGTCCATGTTGACATCGACGATCTGCGCGCCGTTCTCCACCTGATCGCGCGCGATATCGATGGCCGCGGCATAGTCGCCCGCCATGATCAGCTTCTTGAATTTGGCCGATCCGGTGACGTTGGTGCGCTCACCGATGTTGACGAAAGTGGCGGTGGAGGTCTTGGTCATTTCAATTCTCTTCTCCCCTCCCGCAAGCGGGAGGGGCCGGGGGTGGGCCGTCTCGGGATGGCGCCTGGATCAGCCCACCCCCTAGCCCCCTCCCGCCTGCGGGAGGGGGAATAATCTTACGCCGCGATATGCATCGGTTCGAGGCCCGCAAGCCGCGTCACCACCGGCAACTCCGGCACCACGCGAGGCTTATGCCCCGCCAGCGCCTTCGCGACCGCGCCGATATGAGCAGGCGTCGTACCGCAGCAACCGCCGACCATATTGACCAGCCCCTCATCCACCCACTGGCGAATGAGCGAAGCGGTCGTTTCCGGCAGCTCATCATACTGCCCCAGCTCATTGGGCAGCCCCGCATTGGGATAGGCCAGGATCAGCGTATCGGCATTCTTCGCCAGTTCGCTCAGATAAGGCCGCAGCAAATCCGCCCCGAAGGCACAGTTCACCCCGATGGTCAGCGGCTTCAAATGCCGCAGCGAATACCAGAAGGCATTGATCGTATGCCCCGACAGGTTCCGCCCGGACATGTCGGTGATGGTGAAGCTCAGCATCAGCGGCACCGGCCGCCCGGCCGCAGCCTCGGCCTCCCGCGCCGCCATGCCTGCAGCCTTGGCGTTCAGCGTGTCGAAACAGGTTTCGACCAGCAGGAAGTCCACCCCACCCTCGATCAGCGCGTCGCACTGCTCGCGATAGTCGGCCTTGAGCGTATCATAGTCGACCTCTCGATAGGCCGGGTCGTTCACATCGGGCGAGATCGACAGCGTCTTGTTCGTCGGCCCGATCGACCCCGCCACGAAACGCGGACGCCCATCCTTTGCCGTAGCGGCCTCGCACGCCTTGCGCGCGATGTGGGCAGCGGCGATGTTGATCTCCCGCACCAGATGCTCACAGCCATAATCGGCCATGGCGATCTTGGTGGACGAGAAGGTGTTCGTCTCGATCATGTCCGCCCCGGCGTCGAGATAGGCGGTGTGGATGCCCTCGACGATATCCGGCCGGGTCAGACAGAGCAGGTCGTTATTGCCCTTCTGATCCTTCGCCAGATCGAGCGACCCACGATAATCCGCCTCGGTCAGCCCATGCTTCTGGATCGACGTGCCGTAGCCGCCGTCGAAGATCATGATCTTTTCCGCCGCCAAGGCGCGGAATAATTGTTCAGCGGTCATATTTCGTCCAACTCCGCCCAAAAATTCAGCCGTTCGTCCTGAGTAGGGGCTGAGCTTGCCAAAGACCCGTATCGAAGGAACCTTCGATACGCCATTTCGACTTCGCTCAATGCTACTCAGGACGAACGGAACTCAACATCTTACGCCATCGCCGCCACCTGCGGCCGAAGCCCGAGCAGATGGCAGATCGCATAGCTCAGTTCCGCCCGGTTGAGCGTATAGAAATGGAAGTCGCGCACCCCACCCGCATAAAGCTTGCGGCACAGTTCCGCCGCCAGCGTCGCGGACACCAGCTGCCGCGCAGCGGGCAGGTCGTCCAGCCCCTCGAACAGCTTGCCCATCCAGCCGGGAACATCGGTGTTGCACATGGCCGACATGCGCTGAACCGCCGCGAAATTGCTGACCGGCATGATGCCGGGGATGATCTCCGCATCGATCCCCGCCGCCGCAACCGTGTCGCGGAAACGGAAGAAGGTGTCCGGCTCGAAGAAGAATTGCGTGATCGCCCGGCTCGCGCCCGCGTCCAGCTTGCGCTTGAGATTATCGATGTCGCTCTGCGCATTCAGCGCGTCGGGATGCGTCTCGGGATAGGCCGCCACCGAAATTTCGAAAGGATGCCGCTTACGCAGCCCTTCGACCAGTTCCGCCGCGCCTTGGTAGCCTTCCGGATGCGGCTCGAATTTGCAGCCCGCCTCAGGCGGATCGCCGCGCAGCGCGACGATATGCCGCACGCCTGCTTCCCAATAGGCGTCCACCACCTCGTCGATCTCGGCCTTGCTCGCCGCCACGCAGGTCAGATGCGCCGCCGCCGACAGGGGCGTTTCCTTCGCGATCCGCGCCACCGTGTTATGCGTCCGCTCCCGCGTCGAACCGCCCGCGCCATAGGTGACCGATACGAACTTCGGCGCCAACGGCGTCAGCGTCTCGATCGCGGACCAGAGCTGCTCCTCCATCTTCTCCGTCTTGGGCGGGAAGAATTCGAAGCTCACATTCAGGTCGCCCGCGAGGTCCGCATAGAGCGGCGCGTCCAGCGCCCGCCGGGCCTCTTCGACGGAAGGAAAGGAAAGTGTCATGCGGAAAGTCGTCCTTCATGTCGCAGGATGCGCGCGCCCAGACGCCGCCCCAGCCATAATACCACCGTCAGTTCCTGGCCGGGCATCACCTCCACCCGCTCCAGTTCCAGGCCCGCCTGCGCGAACCAGCTTTCGATCTGCTCGTCGGAAAAGCCCAACCGCGCATGCTGGTCGCGCAGCCGCAGCTCTTCCCTCTCATGCGCCGCAAAGTCCGCGATCAGCACCCGGCCCCCTGCCGCAGTCACCCGAGCCGCCTCGGCGATCACTACCTCGGGCGCCTGCGCATAGTGCAGAACCTGGTGCAGCACCACCGTGTCGATGCTGCCCGGCTCCAGCGGAAGCGCGCCGAAGTCGCCCAGCACCAGCGCATATTTGCCCCCTGCATCCTCAGGCAGCTTGGCACGCGCCAGGCGCAACATGTCGGGGCTGCGATCAAGCGCTGTGACCTGATCGGCCGACGGGCCGAACAGCTCGATCATCCGCCCGGTGCCGGTGCCGATATCCAGCAAATGCCCGATCGCCTCCGCCCCCAGCAGCGCCGTCATCGCGGCTTCCACATCCACATCAGGCACATGCAGCGACCGGATCGCGTCCCATTCCTCGGCATGTTCGGCGAAATAGCTCTCCGCTGCGCGCGAACGGTCCGCCCGCACCGCCGCCAGCCGGGCAAGGTCGGCCTTCTGCCACAGCTCTTCGCTTTCGGACGGGACCAACTGATCGAAAAGCGTCAGGAACGGCGCGATCGCGACGGCTTGCCCCAATCGCAGAAAAACCCAATTGCCTTCCTTGCGCCGCTCGACCAATCCCGCTTCGGCAAGGATGCGGACATGGCGGGAAACGCGCGGCTGGCTTTGGCCCACGACCTGCGCGATCTCCCCGACCGCCAGCTCCATCGCGCGCAGCAGATAGATGATACGCAGCCGCGTCGGATCGCTCAAAGCTCTGAAGATGTCGAGTGCGGCGCTCATGCTTTATCCATATAAAGAAATCTTTATATACGTCAATGGCCGCGCCGCGACTTCCCTTTACCACTTCGACAAAAGCCAGCAAAATGGCGAGTCGCATGAATGGGATTGCCATGAGTCGCCCAATTCATTACGAATCGGCCCCGCAGGCGCAAAGGGGGGTGAACTTTTCTCCGAGAGTGGTCTGCACTGTTTTTATCTCTGAGAGGGGTTTGCCCATGACCAAGTCGATTGCTCTTTCGCTCGTTCTCGCCGCGTCGCTCGGCCTCGCCGCTTGCTCGGGTAACGCCGACAACGCCGCCAATGCTTCGGCCAACGCTGCTGAGAATGCTTCGAATGCTGCCGACAATGCCATGAACGCCGCTGAGAACGCTGCCGTGAACGCTGCCAACGCTGCTGAAAACGCCAGCAACGCTGCCGCGAACGCCACCGCCAACGCGATGTAATTCCCTTTCGGGATATGTTGGGAACAGGGCCGCCCGGCAACGGAGCGGCCCTTTTCTATTGGGCTTGGGTGACAGCTCCACCCCCAGCCCGCGGCGGGCAAAAAAAAGGGCCGCCCAACGGGCAGCCCTTCTTCTTTAATAATGCGGACCGTAATCAGCAGTCGCGATCGATCGCCCGGCCGGCCAGCGCACCCACGCCCGCGCCAACGATGGCGCCCGTCGTGCCGTCACCCCGGCGTCCATAGCGGCCGCTGCCCTTGCCGATCTCATTGCCGAGCAGGCCGCCCGCGATCGCACCGATGATGGTCCCGCCGGTCCCATTGTCCCGGCAACGATAGCCGCCCCGGTAACCGCGATAATAATTGTCGCGATAATAGCGGTCGCCACGATAGCCGCGATAATAGTCGCCGCGATAACCACGATAGCCCCTGTCGCCGCGATAATAGTCGCCGCGTTCATAACGGCCCCAGCCATCGCGCGCCTGGGCCGGCGCCGCACTGACGGCGAGAGAGGCAGCGCCCATTGCCAGCGCCGCCCCCATATTGATCAAAAACTTGGTCTTCATGGCGTTGCTCCTCAAAATCTTGCCATCGATCCCGGTGCATATTGGTGTTGCCCGCACCATCGATTGCACCCCTTTTGCCCGATTCGCATTGAGCCAAGCCTGAATGGGCGTGTCAGCCGCCGTTCAGATAAAATCACCTCAGTCCAAATGCTTGTCAGCGCTTTCTCGTGATCCGCCATTCTACGCTTAAAAAGAGCACATGTCCCATGCGCGGACTGATTAGGCAGGAAGGCCATTGGTTCGCGGCACCGGATTGCTTATGGCGGGGGCGATGCGCCGAATATTGATCGTTTTGCTCCTTGCGATCCTGCTGTTGCCGGCGCCGCACAAGAATAAGCCTGAATTGTTTGGCCCTGGCCCCCTGCTCGTCACCGCGCGGGCGCTGCCTTTAAGCGCTACGGACCCGGCGATCCACAGCAGCGGCGCGCTCGACTATCTCGGAGGCTGGCAGCTCAGCAGCCCCCATCGCGGCTTCGGCGGCATCTCCTCGCTCCTGGTCGATGGGCGGGACGAAGTGCTTGCGCTGAGCGACTCCGGCACGTTAATGGGCTTCACCCTCCATCCCGGCCCCGGCAGCCGCCATCCCTTCATCGCGCCCCTGCCGGTGCGAACGCAGGACCAGGATCAGCCCTGGTGGGCCTGGGATTCAGAAGCGATTGCCCATGATCCGGTCACGGATCGCTACTGGGTCGGCTTTGAAATGCTCCAGCGCATCTGCCGCTATGCGCCCGGCTTTTCGCGGGTAGAATCCTGCCGCACATGGCCGGAGATCGAAGCATGGCCGGAGACCGGCTCGATAGAATCGATGGCGCGCCTGCCGGATGGCCGCTTCCTCGTGATCGCCGAGATGGGGATGAGGGGCGACGGCACCCACGATACGCTGCTGTTCAGCGGCGACCCTGCGGAGAGCGCCACCCCATCCCCCATCCACCTGCGCTATGTGCCGCCAAAGGGATACAGGCCCACGGACGCCGTTGCGTTGGATGGACGGCGCTTGCTGGTGCTGAACCGCCGCGTCACGCTGAAGGACCTTTTCACCGCCACCTTGGCGGTGATCGAACTGCCCGCCAGCCCCCGCCCCGACGATCGCCTGTGGGCCCGCCCGATCGCCCGGCTCGCGCCACCGCTCTTGGCCGACAATTTCGAAGGGCTCGCAATCACCCGCGAAGGCAGCAGGATTATCCTGTGGATCGCGTCAGACGATAATCACGAATTTTTCCAGCGCACCCTGCTGCTGAAATTTGCGCTGAAGCAGGGCAGGCCCGACATTCCCTAACCGTCACCCCGGGCTCGACCCGGGGTCCCGCTTATTCGGAAAGCGCAGGAAGGAAGCGGGACCCCGGATCACATCCGGGGTGACGGATTGCCCATCCCGAATCCGCCTCGACCCTCGAGCAACGCAAAAAAGCGGCCCATCGCCAGGCCGCTTCTTAAAGCCGAATATCGAACCGAATCAGGCGGCCGCAGCAGCCTGCTTCTTCACGATGTCGCGCTTCAGGCGGCGCGCCTTCAGCGACAGCTTTTCATCGTTGGTCTTCAGCAGCCAGTTGTCCAGGCCGCCATTATGTTCGACCGAACGCAGACCATGGGTCGACACGCGCAGCTTCACGGTCGTTTCCAGCGTTTCGGAGATGAGCGACACGTTCTGCAAGTTGGGCAGGAACACGCGCTTCGTCTTGTTATTGGCGTGGGAAACATTGTGACCCACCTGGCGGCCCTTGCCGGTCAACTCGCAAATGCGCGACATAGTCAATCAACCTTGTAGTTCATGTACGTTCGGAAAGCGGCGCCACTAACCGGATTCCCACCGCGCGTCAAGCCGCTCCGCCCGATGGTCGGACCGCTTTCGCAACCCTTTTCCCCGCTCGGACGTTTGCTGCCCATAGAGGAAAGGAAGGCGCAATGCGACTCATTGGCGGCTTGTTGCTGATTGTGCTGCTGCTGCTGGCTGGGGGCATCGCCACCGGCTTCATCAACCTGCAGAAAACGCAGGAAGGCAGCCTGCCCAAGATCGCGGTAGAGGGCGGGCAACTGCCTAAATTCCAGGCCGATGTGGCGAAGGTCGAAGTAGGCACCCGCAACGAAACGGTCGAAGTACCGACGGTGGACGTGAAAAAGCCCTGATCATTCCGTAACGCAGGAACATGCTGTAGGGGGCGGTGTCATGGTGCCGCCCTTCCCACTGCCCTCCCCCATGCGCCGGGCGCTTGACCTCGCCATCGCGGCTGAGCGCGCGGGCGAAGTGCCTATTGGCGCAGTCGTGACGCGCGATGGACAGATTATTGGAGAGGGCGAAAACCGCAACCGGCGGGATAATGATCCGACCGCCCATGCCGAAATCGTCGCCTTGCGCGCGGCGGCGGCGCAAATTGGCGATTTCCGCCTCACCGGCTGCGACCTCTGGGTGACGCTGGAGCCCTGTCCCATGTGCGCGGGCGCCATTTCCCATGCACGCATCGCCCGCCTCTATTATGGCGCGTCCGATCCCAAGGGCGGCGCGATCGAGCAAGGTCCCCGGCTCTTCACCCAGCCCCAATGCCTGCACCGGCCGGAGGTCTATGGCGGGCTGGGCGAAGCAGAGGCGTCAGCGCTGCTGCGAGACTTTTTTGCCGTCCGCCGCTGAATAATCGATCCGGTAGAGCGTATAAGGCAGGGTGAAGCCGCTCTTGAGCGGCACACGATGCAGCCAGCTTGGCACATCGCCCCGCATCATCCCCGCATAAAAGCCGCGCGGGCTGCGCGACTGATAGACGGTCCCTTCCGGGAAGCCGGGGCAGATCAGCAAATAGGTGGCGTGATGCCGCGCCGCGATCGGACGGAAAGCCTCGGGCGACCCGTCAAAGGCATGGTGCAGGTCCAGGATCACCTTGCCATTGCGATGATAGGGGCCGGCAAGCGCTCTGTGATGCGTCGTCGCGATCAGGCGCGGCCCAAGATCGACCATGGTGAAAATGGTAGCGGGGGGCAGCTGGTTCAGCACTTCCAACGCTGGCAGCGAGCGGCAACGGCCATTGGCCTTGTTGATCGTCTGATACCTGGTCTTGACCCCGGGCTTCTGCGGCTTGGGCTTCTCGCCCGACACAGCCGCCCATAGCTGGTTCATCTGTGGATAAAGAGGTGTTGCGAAGGCCGCTGTCGCGAGCAGCGCGGTTCCCGCGATGCCCAATATGCGCGCCAGGGGCCTGCCGAAGAAGACCGCCTGGATCACGCGATGCGCGGCCCAGGCCGCGGCCGGGATAGCCAGCAGTTGCGCCGCAGGGCCCGCACGCAGCTGCCAGAAGAGCAAGGCGGTCGAAAAGAGCATCATCAGCCCCACCGTCGCCCAGGCCCACAGCCGGTCACTGTCGCGCCGCGATTCCCATAGCGCCCAGATCAGGCCGAACAGTCCCGCCACCGGAATCGCCATCAGCGGCACCACCAGGCTGCGCGCCTGCACTGTGATCGGCTTGGCTTCCCGGATGTTGGCCAGCCACAACCGCTCCAGCTCGGGCGAAATCTGGTACGCGCCGGTCAGGCATTGGGGCCAGTTGAACCAGGCGAAGGCCGCGACGGCGGCCCCAACCACGATACCCGCCCCCAGCCGTGCAGGCCAACTGCGCAGCGGCAGCAGTGCGAGCAGCGTCATGCCAGCGCCGACCGCGCCGAAGATCGCGACCCAGATCGGCGAGATCGCATCGCACACCATCTGCCGATTGGCGTAGCTCGCAAAGATCAGGAACAGGATGGATACCGATCCTGCGAGGCTTAGCGCATAGGGCAGCATCCGCCGCCCCGCGCCTTCCTTGAACACCCAGCGCAGCGCGATCAGCGCCCCGCCTGCCGCCAGATAGACGATCATCTCCATGCCGATGGCGATCGACAGCGCGCTGCTGACCCCCGCGATGATGCCACCGCGCAGCCAGTTGCGGTCAATCAGCCCCGCCAGCATCGTGACGGTCAAGGCCAGCTGCCAGCCATGATGATCGATGCGCATCGGCACGAACATGCTGATCCCCATCTGCGCGGCGAAGGGGGCCAGCGCGGCCAATATCCAGCCATTGCCGCCAGCGAGCCGCCGCGCGATGAAACCAAGCGCCAGCATCAGCGGCAGCAGCGGGATCATCGGCGCGATCGCGCACGCCAGCCGGTCGGCAAGCCCCTGTTCGACGAACGCGCGGAAGAACAACATCAGGGCGGCGATCGGCAGATCGACCAGACGCGACCAATGGATGTCGAACCCTGCGGGCGGGTCCAGCCGATATTGCCGCAGGTCGTACCAACCCTGCCCGGCCAGCCAGTCCTTCACCTGGACGAAGCGGATATTGTCGTCCGTGTCGTTCAGGGTCAGCCAATGGATAGAAGGCCAGCGGGAATAGAGCAGCCATGCCACGGCCACGACCCACAGGAGGAAGGTCAGCCATTTCCAGTGCCGCTCCGCCCTTGTGGACAGCATGGTCAAGGCGCGCATCGCACGGCCGCGCAAGGGAACACCGCTTTGCAAGTTCATGGCGGGTGGATTAGAGGCTCCGCATCAAATCGCAACGGGGCCTTCATGAAATTGCTGTCACGCCTGCCGCCGGAAAGACAGGCCCTGTTCTGGCAGATCGTCCGGTACGGCGTCAGCGGCCTCTTCATCACCGCTTGCCAGGCGGCGATTTACTGGACGCTGGCGGCGTTGGTCGGATGGCATCCGCAAATCGCCAACGTCACCGGCTATCTGGCTGCGGTCATGATCGGCTATGTCACGCACAGCGCCTTCACCTTCCGCGGACATGGCGGCGATGCAGGGCATGCGGCGCGGGGGATCAAGTTCGTCGCGGTCTCACTACTCAGCTACGCCCTCAACGCCCTCTGGGTATTCCTCTGCGTCACCCATATGCAATGGCCGGAATGGTCTCCCATCCCGGCTATGATTTTCGTGACGCCGGCAGTGATGTTCGGCCTCAACCGCCAATGGGTTTTTCGTTGAAACTCAGTGCACGAACCGCGCCACCACATCCCGATAGGACCGGCTGACCTTCACCTGAGCGCCCGACTCTAGCACCAGGAAACATTCGCCATTAGTATGCGGCTTCACCTGCCGAACTTGACTTAGGTTAACGATCGTCGACCGATGCACCCGCTGGAAATTCCTGGGGTCCAATCTTTTCTCCAGATCCTTCATGGTTTCGCGCAAAATCAGCGAATTATCGGCAGTATAAATACACATATAATCGCCCGCCGCGTCGATCCGCTCGATCGAATCTACGTCCACGCGGAAAATCTGGCCCCGATCCTTGATATTGATGAGCTTTTCGAAGCGATTGGAGGACGGCGCATCCTCGTCGCCGCCAGCGTTGAATTCATTCATCGCGTCCGGCGCAACCTCGGCCAGCACTTCGCGCAGCTTTTCCGCCTCCTGCACCTGCTTCTTTTCAGAAAGGCGCTGGCGTACCCGGTCGAGCGCATCGGCGAGGCGCCCTTCATCCACCGGCTTCATGAGGTAATCGACCGCCTGCGCCTCAAAAGCGCGGATCGCGTGGTCGCTATAGGCGGTGCAGAATATGAAAAGCGGCGGCTCGACTTCCATCAAGCCCTGGACGACAGAAAAGCCATCAAATCCAGGCATCTGAATGTCGAGGAACACAAGGTCGGGTTTATGCGTCTTGATTGCTCGGATGGCTTCGCGGCCGTTCGAGCAGGTTTCTACGATTTCGACATCCTCATGCGCTTCCAGACGCAGCTTGAGGCCTTGGATAGCCAGGCTTTCGTCGTCGACGAGGATTGTTCTTATGGTCATGCGGCCACTTTCGATGGTTCATCCAGATTAAGCGGCATTTCGATCTGCACCGAAAAACCGCCTGGCGTGGAACGCGTTTCAAAGCTCTGTCGTTCCCCGAACGCCTGAATCAGGCGGTCACGGATATTCGCCAAGCCAACGCCTGTTCCTTCGCTTGACGGATTGTTCGGGCGGGTGAACCCCTCGTTCAATCCCGGACCCGTGTCCGACACGACGATCCGGACGTTTTCACCGGCAGGCTGCGCTGTAATGGAGATTTCCGCACCTTCTTCCTTGGGCGTCACCGCATATTTGATCGCATTTTCGACCAGCGGCTGCAGCAGCAGGGAAGGCAGACGCGACTGCGCCACGGCGGGATCGATGTTAAAGACGGGCCGCAACCTGTCCTCGAACCGCATCTTCTCAATCTCCAGATAGAGTTTCAGCGTTTCCACCTCCTGCTCGATCGTCACCTGCGCCGTCGGCTCATTGATCAGTGTATAGCGCAGAAAGGAGGACAAGCGTGAGAGCATTGCATTCGCCCGGTCCGTTTGCTTCAGCAGCACCAGCGTCGAAATGCTGTTCAGCGTATTGAACAGGAAATGGGGATTGAGCTGATAACGCAGCATGGCGAGCTGCGCGCTTGAAGCCTGGTTTTCCAGCCGCAGCAGCTGATCGGCCTGCTCCTCCACCGTCAGGTAGAAGTTGATCGCATAATAGAGCGCAGACCAAGCTCCGAGCAATGTAATGCTAAGATAAAAGGCACCCAGGAAAAGCTGGAGCCCCGCTGTATCACTGCCGCGATTTTGCGTGGAAAACACCCAGGCGTCGATAAATGCCACCAGTCCCGCCGCGGTGACCACGGTCACGATCGAAGCGCCCCAGGTAACGATCGGCCGCTGTCTCTGCAGGAAACGAAAGATCACCGCGATCAGCAACGTCACCGAATAGCCGGTGACCGTCGAAATCATCACCGGGATTAGGCTGGAGAGCGGCTGACCATTGGCGATGGTCGAAGAGCCGCGGAGCAGGAAAGCGCCCGCCCAGCCTACTGATTGCAGGTTCCAAAAGGCGCGGTTCTTGTCAGCAAAGAAGGGCTGAGGCTGGATGCGATGCACAGACATTGCCGCCAGCCTAGAACATCCGGCAAAAAAGTGGGAACCGCTTTTTTGCCGGGACCTGCCCTAAGCAGCCGCAGCGGGCTCCGAACCCATCGGCGTAATCTCGTCGGGACAGAGCCACACCAGATCGCTCAATTCCAGCGGCCGCCCGTCATGCGCCTGAATGGTCATCTTCCGGATCGGTTGGCCATCACGCCGATCAGCCAGCACTTGGGAGGACACAGGACCGCAACCCCACTTTTCTCCCCACTGCCGCAGCGCGATCATGACGGGGGCCAACTCCTGACCCTTTTCCGTCAGTCGATATTCAATCTTGCGCCGGTCGCACTGCATCGGTTGCCGCAGCATGATGCCGTTTTCCACTAGCCGCGCCAGACGATTGGCCAGGATGTTGCGGGCGATGCCCAGGGTGGATTGAAATTCCTCGAAATGCCGGATGCCGGACAGAGCGCCTCGCAAGATGAGAAAAGACCAGCGCTCACCCATCGCTTCCAATGCGCTGGGTAGCGCGCATTGTTCCAGATCCTGCGCCAGATTGTGCTTCATCGTCCTGCCTAGATAGCTCAAAGCCACAGCCGTTGCAAAAGCGCGGCCATTTTACGCCAAGATGGGATTTTTTTGTTGCACAGCAAGATGCTTCCCGGACAATCGGGTAACAATGCTGCGTCAATATGAACTTGTTGAGAGAGTGAAACGCTACGATCCGAACGCGGACGAAGCGATGATCAACCGCGCCTACGTCTTTTCCGTTCAGAAACACGGGTCCCAGAAGCGCGCCAGCGGCGACCCCTATTTCAGTCATCCCATTGAGGTCGCGGGCATTTTGACCGACTTCAGCCTGGATGACCAAACGATCGTCACCGCGCTGCTGCACGACACGATCGAAGATACGCTTGTCACCTATGAGGAGATTGAAAATGCGTTCGGCAAGGATGTCGCGCGCATGGTCGATGGCGTGACCAAGCTGTCGAAGATTGAGGCGATGTCCGAAAATGAACGGGCGGCGGAAAATCTGCGCAAATTCCTGCTCGCCATGTCGGACGACATCCGCGTGCTGCTGGTGAAGCTCGCCGACCGGCTGCACAATATGCGTACGCTGCACTTCATCAAGAATGAAGCGAAACGCCGCCGCATCGCGCGCGAGACGATGGATATCTATGCGCCGCTCGCCGAGCGGATCGGCATGTACGACTTCATGCGCGAAATGCAGCTCCTGTCTTTCCGCGAGTTGGAGCCGGAAGCTTATGACAGCATCACCAAGCGTCTGGAACAGCTGAAGGAAGGCGGGCACGACAAGGTCGATCGCATCGGCGCGGAACTGCAGCTGCTGCTGGGCGGGAAGAACCTGCCTGTCACCGTTTCCGGCCGGGAGAAGCACCCCTACTCCATCTGGAAGAAGATGCAGGAACGGCACATCAGCTTCGAACAGCTGACCGATGTTATGGCGTTCCGCGTCATTACCGAGACGACGGAAGATTGCTACCGCGCGCTGGGCGTCATCCACCAGACCTACAAGATGGTTCCGGGGCGCTTCAAAGACTATATCTCCACGCCCAAGCGCAACGGCTACCGCTCGCTGCACACGACCGTCATCCATCAGGACAATGCCCGTATCGAGGTGCAGATCCGCAGCCGCGACATGCACCATGACGCGGAATTGGGGCTCGCCGCGCACTGGGCCTACAAGCAAAAGGGCGACGCGGCGGACCACCACGCCGCTTGGCTGCGCGACCTGGTTGAAATTCTGGAGCAGAGTCAGGACGCGGACGAGCTTCTCGAACATACCCGCATGGCGATGTACCAGGACCGCATCTTCGCCTTCTCCCCCAAGGGCGAGCTGCATCAGTTGCCCAAGGGCTCGACCCCGGTTGATTTCGCCTATGCAGTGCACACCTCGCTCGGCAACCAGACGGTGGGCGCGAAGGTCAACGGCCGTGTGGTGCCCCTCCGCACGCCGCTTGAAAATGGCGATCAGGTCGAAATCCTGAAGTCGGAAGGGCAGGAACCGCAACCGGGATGGCTCACCTTCGCCATAACCGGCAAGGCGCGGGCCGCCATCCGCCGGTTCATCCGGCAAAAGCAGCGGGGCGAGGAAATCGCGCTCGGCGAAAAGCTCTACGACGAGATTATCGGCCGCCTCTCCCCCGAACTCGCCAGCGAACTGGGAGAAAAGGCGCTGAAAGCCGCTCTCAAACGCTTGAAGCTTGAGGATCGCGGCGCGCTGATGATCGCCATCGCCACTCATCGCTTGCGGGATTCAGAGGTCATGGAGGCTCTTGTTCCGGGATCGACCAGCGCCGAGGGCATGGAAGAAGCGCATCCCCGCCAACATGCGCCGGTCTCCATCCGCGGCCTGACGCCGGGCATTGCCTATAATCTGGGCGACTGCTGCCATCCCGTCCCCGGAGACCGCATCGTCGGCGTGCGCCGCACCGGCGAGCCGATCGAGGTCCATACCATTGATTGCCGCTCGCTCGAAGCCGGCCAGGACGACGATTGGATCGACCTTGCCTGGGACAGCAAGTCCAAGGGAGGCACCGCGCGGCTTCAGGTGATCGTCAAGAACCAGCCGGGTGCGCTCGCTGCCGTCGCCAATGTGTTCGGCGCGACGAAGGCGAACATTCTCAACCTCCAGCTGGTGAACCGCGAAGGGCCGTTCCACACCGACATTATCGACCTGGAGGTAAGCGACGCCCAGCATTTGAACCGCATCCTCTCGGCCCTTCGCGCGCTGGATGCCGTGGTGCAGGCAGACCGGGTGTAGGAGAGTGAGGGGTGGACCCCAGCTCTCCATTTAAACACCGTTCGGTTCGAGTAGGCTTCGAGCTTGTCGAGAAGCCGTATCGAGAAAGTGGTCCTCAGGTGCGTCTCGACTTTGGTTCTCGACAAGCTCGAACCTTCGCTCGAAACGAACCGGCTTTATGAGGGGCCACTGCTGATCGGATCCGACGCTGCTCCCCCCAACTGTAACCCGCACGCCACGGCTTACCCAAAAACATCCTATTTGTCTCGAGAACCCATTCTTCCCTGTCCTACATCCCTCCGACCTGCTTATCCCGCCCCGGTCTTTGAAATATCGGCCCTGCTTCTCACGCCGCCTACGCGCGCCTGCGCACGCGCGCGCATATGGTGTGAACTTCGACGGAAAACGGCCGTTTTCCGCCATTCGCCACGCCCAACCGCCAGATTTTGCGTGACAGGGCTCCTACAAATATGTAGGGGCGCCCGCAGCGGACCCCCGGCAGCAATGTCGATGGTCTTCCGTCCGAGACAGTTGGTGAAGGGAATTTGCCCTTCTTAATCTCCAACCTAGACGGGGAAAAGTTCTTTACCGGCCGGGCCTTTGCCCTGTCCGGGTCTGCCTGTTTTCCCATGAGGATGCGGGCCAGTCGATCTCTCCCCTTCGGACCAATGCCCCGTGATTCGTCGCGGGTTTTTGCCGTTCATCGGGTCGTCCGATGGACATGAAGTGGAGAATGGCATGGATCGTAATCAGAAAGCTGAGGTCGTTTCCGCGCTGAACGCACATCTGGCAGAAGTTGGCGTGGTCGTCGTGACCCGCAACCTCGGCATGACCGTCGCCCAGTCGACGGACCTGCGCCAGAAAATGCGCGAAGCCGGCGCGACCTTCAAGGTTACGAAGAACCGCCTCGCCAGGATCGCCCTTGAAGGCACCGACTATACCAGCCTCAGCAGCCTGCTGACTGGTCCGGTCGCTCTTGCCTCCTCGGCCGATCCGGTCGCAGCCGCCAAGGTTGCGGTCGAATTCGCCAAGACCAACGACAAGCTTGAGATCGTTGGTGGCGCGATGGGCGAAGTGCTGCTGAACGCGGAGGGCGTCAAGGCGCTCGCCTCGATGCCGTCGCTGGATGAACTGCGTGCGAAGATTGTCGGGCTGCTCGTTGCACCCGCGACCAAGCTCGCGACCGTCACCCAGGCGCCGGCTGCGCAGCTCGCGCGGGTCTTCAACGCCTATGCGGAAAAGAACGCGGCCTAAGGGCCCCGGCTTTTCCGGCAAGACAGGTTTTCAACTCTCATATCAGGGGCACATGCCCCGCCCAGAAGGGAATATAGTAACATGGCAGACATCAACGCACTGGTCGATCAGCTCTCGGCCCTCACCGTCCTCGAAGCCGCTGAGCTCTCGAAGGCTCTGGAAGAAAAGTGGGGCGTTTCGGCCGCCGCTGCCGTCGCCGTCGCTGGCCCGGCCGCTGCCGCTGCCGCTCCGGCCGCTGAAGAGCAGACCGAATTCGACGTCGTTCTCACCGGCGACGGTGGCAAGAAGATCAACGTCATCAAGGAAGTCCGCGCCATCACCGGCCTGGGCCTGACCGAAGCCAAGTCGCTCGTCGAAGGCGCGCCGAAGGCCGTCAAGGAAGGCGTTGGCAAGGACGAAGCCGAGAAGATCAAGAAGCAGCTGGAAGAAGCTGGCGCGACCGTCGAGCTCAAGTAATCGGCCTGGCTCCGCATCATGCAGAGCTGACCGGTCCAGCATAGCTGGAATGGGGCGGTATCTTCGGATGCCGCCCTTTTTCTGCGCTTCCCCGGAGAGGGGCCTCGAGTGTACGGTAAACCTTCGCCACTCTTCCTTCGTCCTGAGTAGCCATTGAGCTTGTCGAAATGGCATATCGAAGGAGTGGCCTGTTATGTCCTCCGGTCACATGAGGAACCGCCAACCTCGTCCAATGCCGCGATCAGCGCCCCGCCCAGATCCGCCAGCGCCGTACCGTCAAGCTCCCTTTCTATCCCGTCCTCCAAAGCCGACGCCCGCACGCTGACCTCTCGATAGCCGAAGATGGCGGCGATCCCCGCCAACCCATGGGCCAGTCGCAACAACTGCGGAAGGTCGCCCTGCCGGAGCGCCACAACCATTTCCGCTCGGTCTGACGCTGCCCGCCGGTGGAAGCGCTCACGCAGCATCTCCATCTTCTGATCCGGCCCGCTCATCAACGGAGCAAGGTCCGCACCGTTGCCGCCAGGGTCATGGGATCGAAAGGCTTGGCCAGCACCGCGCAGGCGCCGAGCGACTTCAAGTCATTCACGTGGCGCGGATGCGTCTTGGCAGTGATGAACGCCACAGGGATGGATTGCGTGGCTGGATCAATCCCCAATGCCGTCAGCGTCGCGGGTCCATCCATGCCGGGCATCATAACGTCGAGCAGGATAAGCGCAGGTTTCCATTGCTTCGCCTGCTCCAGTGCTTCGCTGCCCGACGCCGCGGTTCTGACTTGCAGTTCAGGGTCCAGCTCCAGCGACATAGCCGCGATTTCCCGCAGGTCAGCCTCATCATCGACATACAGGATGCGAGTCATCTCCGCTTTCCCTTCTTAATCTATGGGGGAAAGAGGCAATTCGACCAGGAAAGTCGCCCCCCTCTCCGCTGCCGGATCCAGCGCGATGGTCCCGCCATGCGCCTCGACAATGGCCTTGCTGATGGCGAGGCCCAAGCCGGTGCCGTTATGGCCAAGCTGATGCGCACCATCCTCCTGTTCGAAACGCTTGAACAGCCTCGTCTGAAATTCGGCTGAGATGCCAGGCCCGTCGTCGGCGACACATATGCGAGCCACTTGGCCCGCGCGCTCAAGCGAAACGCGCACATGCCCTCCGGCGGGCGAGAATTTGCAGGCGTTCGACAAAAGGTTGGCCATCACCTGGCAGACACGGTTCCCGTCAACCTTGGCGATGACGGGCGCGGCGGCCGGATCGAAATCGACCTGTACGCTGAACCGCTGCGCATAAGGCTCGATCTGCTCAACCGCCTCGGCCAGCAGAGCGCCCAGGTCGTGGTCCTCAAAATGGAAGGCCAGCTTGCCCGACTGCAGCTTATCCATGTCCAGCAGGTCGTTCACCAGATGGATCAACCGTTCGGCATTCTTACTACCGATCGCGACCAACTGCTTGGCGCGCTCCGGCAACTCGCCCGCAGCGCCGCCCGCCATGAGACCCAATGCGCCGAAAATAGCGGTCAGCGGCGTCCGAAGTTCATGGCTCACGGTCGAAACAAGCTCATCCTTGATCCGGCTAATCTGTCTTTCCTGCGTGACATCGCGGGCAGTCATGATGAACCGCCCACCCCTGATTGACTCCCGGCGAATGTCGAGGATGCGACCGTCGCGGCGCTGTATTTCCAAGCGGCGGCTATGATTGGTA
This sequence comes from Sphingobium sp. EP60837, assembly GCF_001658005.1. NCBI lineage: Bacteria > Pseudomonadati > Pseudomonadota > Alphaproteobacteria > Sphingomonadales > Sphingobiaceae > Sphingobium > Sphingobium sp. EP60837. The sequence goes on from NZ_CP015986.1 coordinate 1,064,941, forward strand.
CGAATGGATTGGACAAAGCCAGCGACGATCTGATCAGGATCGCCAGGCCCCAATTCGCCGCGTTGGGCCGTGAGACGGATGAGATTGCATGCGTCCACTCCGTCATCCACGCTGTCGGGGGCATAGTCGAACAGATCGACAAAAGCCTGGTTCCACAACATCAGCCGCAGGTCTTGATCGACCACGGCCACCCCGCCGCTGACATTTTCCACCGTCAGTTTCAACAACTGCCGTTCTTCATCCAGCTTACGGCGATGCTCCTCGGCCGCGAAGCCTTCAACCCGCAATTCGATCAAATCGATAACTGTCCGCGCCAGTTGGGCTAGGAGGCTTTTGTCCTGCTCACTGAACAACCGAGGCTTGTAATCAATGATGCACAGAGTGCCTATGGGTTGCCCATTGGCCACCCGCAGCGGCGCGCCAGCATAAAAGCGGATATGCGGCTCGCCCCTCACCAGCGGGTTACCGCGGAAGCGCGCATCCTGCATCGCATCGGGCACCACCATGACGTCTCGCTGCAGGATCGCGAAAGCGCAAAATGCGATATCGCGCGAAGTGTGAGTTTGGTCGATGCCGCAGGCCCCGCGGAAGCATTGCGTGTCCGACCCGACGATCGACACAAGCGACATGGGCACATCGAACAGGCTTGCTGCTAACTGGGTTATACGATCAAACGCTAATTCGCGGCCAATGCCACCAAGGCGGTAATGTTCCAGCGCCTCCAACCGATCGAGCTCGTCCTCCGGAATCGGCGGCTTTGCCGTTTCGGCGTTCGTCTGCTGACGATCCTGCGATACCGGCATGGGTTCCTGACGTTGCGAAATGTGGATTGCGTAATCCACACCTTAATCCATCTGAAATCAACAACTTCCTTGAAGGCTGCCGTCAGAGCGGATCGGGATGGGGATAGAGATAACGATCGTCGAAATCAGCCACGGCCTTTAACCCGTCCAGGTCAAGTATCTGTGCCTCCCCACGCCGATAGTTGAGCAAGCCCCGGTCCCGTAACAGCCGCAATGTGCGGTTGACATGAACCGCCGTCATTCCCAAGCTCTCGGCAAGCTGTGACTGGCTCATGCCCAGATTAAAGCTGACACCAGTCCTGCCGACGACCTTCAGCCGGAAATGAAGTTCGCAGAAAAGCGCGGCCAATCTTTCCACCGCGGATCGCTGGCCGAGCGACAGTTCCCATTCGCGATTTATGCAGGCGTCCAAATTAGTGCTGAACCAATAGAGCCGGCCCAAGCGCGGCCATTTCTCAATGAACTGCCGTATATGCTCATGCGGCACGAGCGCGATAGTGCAGTCCGTCAGCGTCATGACATCATGTTCGAGCCGCTTCAGCGTGAAGCCATGCAGGTCCACGAAGTCGCCCGCCACATGGATTTGCGTAATCTGCCTCTTGCCGTCGGCTAGGTCCTTCAGGCGGCACATGACGCCATCCAGCAGCAAGGTGCTCACCTCCAACCGCTCCCCTTCCTGCACCACAGCCGTGTTGCGGAGGACGGTCCGCCCGGGAGGCACGATAGCGCGCACCGCCTGTTCCTCTTCGAGGGTCAACAAGTGCCGGAACCTAAGCTTGGCGAGATGGGGCTCTACCATCGCGGTCTCCTGGGTCGAGCCGGAGACACACAGCCTCGCTGAAACACACCCGCCCGAATTGTATGCCCGATTCACTCCTGATGTCGATCCAGCCTGTGAGATCAACGATGCCCTTTATCACCTCTTCGCTGAGGATGGAGCGAATACTCCGGATAGCGAAGGCACGGGGATCGTCATCATCTTCCAGCTCGCGGCCCTCATCGTCCGCAGTAAAGCCGGTGCCGTTGTGGAGATCGAAATGAAGGCGGCGCATGGCGGGAGAACGCCGCCCCCCTGTTGGAAGTTTCCCGGCGGGCTGAAGAGGCGCCAAATGATTATGGCGCCTCATCGACCCTCCGTCTGATTAGCGCTGGGCAATAAGAATGGGGCGGTCGGCTTCTGCCTGTGCCATCGTTTGCGCCCGGTGTTCAGCACGCAGACTGGTCAGCATATTTTCCCTTTCCGTGGCGTCATTCGCGACGATGACCCAGGCTTCAAATTTGGACCCTGAGCGGACATCCTGCGGCAAGGGGTATAGGGAACCAATCGATCGGATCGCACGCATCGAAATGCGATTGATGCTGGTCGATGCGGAAGACCCAGCCAAGGCGATATTTTCTGGCTTGCCCTGTTCTCCCAATCGGAATTGCACACGCGCATAGCCGGTCGAAGCGCTGTCGCGGTAAAGCAATGTTGCTTGGCGGATGCTCCGCGACAGCCTCGATGCGGTCCGGTCCGTCCATTTCTCATAACTTATTGCGTCTTTGTCAGGCGCCACGACCGTCAGTTGGCCGGGGCCCTGCCGCGCACCTGCAGCTACGGGCAAAGCCAGGAAGACGCAAAGCGCCGCCATCACAGGTTTGGCATACATAGAGGCCTCCTCTGTCTATTTGTTGATTTTCACTGAGAGCTACTGCGGCAGCGTCGGACCGGCCGAGAGCAGCGGAAACTGTATATTGCATACAGGGCCGCATGGGTAATAAATATACCCCAACAATGTCATCGGGATATGAATATTTCATGTACGCTTCAGGTTGCGACAAAAAACGTCTTTGGCAGCCGCCTTTTTGTCTTCGCAGGAAGAAGATCGGCTAAGTCTCGGCTGTTGCTGCCTTTTAGCTCGTTTCCGCTACGGCACGGCCTAGACGACTCGCAGTGTCAGCTATTAATGGCCAGTCCTACGGCTTCCGCGACCTTAATCCCATCGATCGCTGCGGACAGAATGCCGCCTGCATAACCCGCACCCTCACCCGCAGGATATAGACCCGCAACGTTTAGGCTTTGAAGGTCCCTGCCCCGAGTGATGCGGATCGGGGATGATGTGCGGGTTTCAACGCCCGTCATAACTGCATCGGGATGATCATAATTGGCGATCTGGCGGCCAAACACGGGCAGCGCCTCCCGGAAAGCATCGATCACGAAGGCAGGCAGGCAGCGCGACAGATCGGTCATGGTGACGCCAGGTTTGTAGGACGGCACAACCTCCCCAGGTTCGGTCGAGGCACGTCCAGCCAGGAAATCCCCGACCTTCTGCCCGGGAGCCCAGTAGGAGGAACCGCCCGCAGTAAAGGCCATGCTTTCCCAATGGCGCTGGAGATCGATTCCCGCCAGCGGCCCGCCCGGATAATCCCGTTCCGGCTCAATGCCGACGACAAGGCCTGAATTGGCGTTGAACTCGGCGCGGCTATATTGGCTCATGCCGTTGGTGACGACACGACCTTCTTCGGATGTAGCCGCGACCACCCGGCCTCCCGGGCACATACAAAAGCTGTAAACGGTGCGGCCATTCTCGCAATGATGCGCAAGGCTGTAGGCGGCCGCGCCCAGCGCAGGATGGCCAGCGCACTTGCCGTAGCGCGCGCGATCGATCCAACCTTGCGGATGTTCTATGCGGACGCCGATCGAAAAGGGCTTGGCTTCAATATGGACGCCGCGCCTGTGCAGCATCTTGAACGTAGGGCGCGCGCTGTGCCCCACGGCCAGCACGACATGATCCGCTTCGATGAAACTGCCGTCCGATAAGTGGAGGCCACGCAAACGCTGCGAACCGTCGCCCTGCCGCTCCAGTTCCAGTTCTTCGACCTTATGCTGCCAGCGATATTCGCCGCCCAATCCCTCGATCTGGCGGCGGAGGCTTTCCACCATGGTGACAAGGCGGAAGGTGCCGATATGCGGATGCGCCTCGGTCAGGATGTCGTCGGGCGCGCCTGCCGCGACAAATTCCTCCAGCACTTTGCGGCCTAAAAAGCGTGGGTCCTTCACCCGGCAGTAGAGCTTGCCGTCCGAAAAGGTCCCGGCTCCGCCTTCCCCGAACTGGACATTGCTGTCCGGGTTCAGTTCAGCGCGCCGCCACAGGCCCCAGGTGTCCTTCGTCCGCTCCCGTACCACCTTGCCGCGATCGAGGATGATGGGGCGGAAACCCATCTGCGCGAGGACCAGCCCTGCGAAGAGCCCGCAAGGGCCCGCACCCACCACGACGGGGCGCTTACCCGACCAATGTTGTGGCGCATGCGTGACGAAGCGATAGTCCGTGTCGGGGCGTGGCCGCACATCATGGTCGCCCACCAAGCTGTCCAGTATAGCCTGCTCGTCGATCAGTTCGACATCAACGGTATAAACGAGCTGGATCGCATTCTTCCGACGCGCGTCATTGCCCCGGCGGACGACGACATGACGGATCAGCTCCGACGCTCCGATTCCCAGCCGCGTGCAGATGGCGGCGGGCATCGCCTCGGCCGGGTGGTCGAGGGGGAGTTTAAGGCCGGACAGACGCAACATGGCGCCGCCTCTAGCCCCATTTACCGCCCCGCTCCACCCCCTCATGAGGATAGGCCGCTGCCTTTTCAGAGACGCGCGCGCAGCCCCGCATAGATGGCGCGCCGTTCGATCGGGTAGAAGGTGGCCTGACCAACGTACCCGACCACCGCGCTTATGTCGCCAATCGCCCGCTTCTTCATCAGATTGCGTGCATCGACGAATAATGTGACGCCGGAGCGCAACTCAGTCTGCGCGGCAAGATTGAGCGTGGCATAGCCGTCCACGCGCTTGCTGTTCTGATAGTCAACCCACGCACCCTGCGGGACCCATTCGACTGCGGGGGAAAAACTGGCGCGCTCAGTGCCCAGGCGCAACTCCCCACGATAGACATGGCGTGGCACAACCGGCAGGCAATTGTCGCCGTAGAGCGCGTCGCCTCGAAAACGGAAGTCGCTATATTGATAGACCTGCCGCAGAAGCGCCCAAGGCGTGAGCGTCACGTCCAAACCCGCTTCGATGCCTTGGTGCCTTGTGCGGTCAGCGTTGAAGGTCGCCGCAGGTATCACGCCCGGCTGCACATTATATTGCAGCATCTCGCCTTTGATCTCGGCGCGATAGAGACTGACATCCCAACGCGCGATGCCCCAACGACCGCGCGTTCCGACCTCCGCGGTCCAAGCCCTTTGCGCAAACAGTGGGGTGAAGCCGGGGGCGCCGCCAGCAGGAGCCTGTCCCAACTCGATGAAGCCCGGCAGTTCGACCGATCGGCTATAGTTCGCATAAAATTGCGCCGTCTTGGAGGGTTCGAACAACAAGCCCAACTTGGGAGCGAAGCTGTCGAACTTCGCCTCCCCGCTGCGCGCCGGGGCAAGGCGATTGTCGAGCCGACGCTCGCCATGGGTGTAGATGCCGCCAGCGATCAGCCATAACCCTGGCAGCGGCGCGATCCGCGCCTCGCCATAGCTGTTGATGGTTTGGGCATGCGCTTTCTGCAGAGAGGTGAGCGCGCCCGCCTTGCCATTTACGTTGAGGAACTGGCGGAAGTCGCCACGGCCGAAGCGCGCCTGACTGCCTAACGTCAGTGCGACCGGTAGACCGCCAAGTTCTCCTGCCAAATCCAGGCTGGCGAAGAGGCCGCGATCTTCCGAGTTCTGATCCACGACCTGATAGATCGGGTGATTGAGCGACTTGCTGTTGTAATAAGCGCCAAAGGCCAATTGGCCGCCATCCAGTTGAACCATGGTGCGGTTCTGAAGCCGGATTGAATCGATGTTGCGCGCCTGATCTCCAATTGAGTTGCCCTTGCCTGGATCGTTCAGCGCGTCGGCTTCGTTGAGTGCGCCTGACAGCTTCTGCCGGATGGTCTGAACGCTGGCGTAGAAGCGGGTCTCCACCCGGTCACTTAGTTTCAGGCCCACATTGACGTTGAAGCGCATGGCCTTGCGCCGCCCATGATGACGGTCGCCATCGGATCGATCTGCAGTGACCGCCGCCCAGGCGTCGCCCTGCTCGTCGGCATAGCCGTAAGCCGCCTTGGCGCGCAGCGTGTCGAACGAGCCGCCGTCGATTCGCGCTTCCACTCCTGGCGCACTCCTCCCGGTGGGCGTGACCGCGTTGATCGCCCCGCCCAAGGTGGATCCGCCCAGGCGCAGGGCGTTGCCACCGCGATAGACTTCGAGATGCTGGAAGACCTGCGGGTCAAGCTCCTGGAAGTCGCCGTTATCGTCGGCCATGTTGATCGGGATGCCGTCCTGCAACAGCGTCAGGCCGCGCATGTGGAAGGCGCGCGATAGGCCGGAGCCGCGGATCGAGATGCGGACTTCCTGGCCGAAGCGGGGCTGGGTGTAAACGCCCGGAGAGAAGCTCAGCGCATCGCGGAGGGAGACGGCGAGCTTGTCCTGAAACTCCTCTGCGGAGACCACATTCGCGCCGCCGGCGGTGCGATCGGCACGCTCGGCGGCAGCTTCGATCACGGGGCTGGCGGTGACGATAATGCGGCTTTGGTCGGCAGCTTCATCGGCCAAAGCGGGAGCGGACAGAAACGAACAGGCAAGGACGCACAGCGAAGCGCCGCGCGCAAGGGTAAGAGCGGACATGATAAGAAACCTCGAGAAATAGGGACGCACCGGTGGCGGCGCGGAAAGGCCGAAATTCAGGAGGCGGCGGGTGGTCCGGAGGAAGGTGGCGGCGGCGCGGAAAGGCGCGCGATCAGGCCGGTCTTGAGCGCGAAGGCAATGGGGCCGAACGCCCGCTGCCAGGAGGGCAGCGGAAGGTCAGAGAGGATGAGCGGCGGGACCGCAGGTTGGACGGAGGCCGCGAATGCGCAATGCTGCTGCACTGGCGCGCCTTCATCCTGCCGGTGGGGCGCTTTTTCCCGATCAACCAGCACATTGACGGCGCCCTGACCGGTACACAGCGTCACCACTATCCCGCGATCGGTGCGGACGGGCATGAAGCCGGACGGGGCGATCAGTTGGATGGAAAGGACAAGCAGAGCCAGCGCGGCGAGAAGGCCGCGAGCGCTTTCCGATTGTCTGATTGCCCCCAACATGATGCGGCTCGCTTAGCGGCGAGGGGAGTTGCTGTCATCAGGCCAAATCGTCCATGATCTGCAAATTGATGAATGAAATAGCGAAAAAAAACGGTTTTGGAGGGGCAGCAGGATCGCGCTTGACGTTAACGTAAACCTCTCCTAGCTAGTGGCCATGGATCAGCGCAGCAGCATCGCGGGCATAGAACTGCCCGACCATAAGGAACGGCAGACCTATACGATCACCGATCTGTCGGAAGAGTTCGGCGTAACGGCGCGCGCGCTGCGCTTTTATGAGGATGAGGGGTTGATCGCCCCGGAGCGGCATGGGCTGGCCCGCATCTATTCGCGGCGGGATCGCGCCAGGCTCGCCTGGATCCTGCGCGGCAAGCGGGTGGGCTTCAGCTTGGCCGACATTCGCGAGATGATCGACCTGTATGACGCGGACGAGGAACATGAGGAGCAGCGGCGCGTCACCGTCGCGAAATGCAAGGGGCGGATCGAACTGCTTACCCGGCAGAAGAGCGACATCGATGCGGCCATCGCCGAACTGTCCGATTTCGTAAAGGCGTTGGCCAAGCCCTGACATCCCCACCCCCGCAGAACAGAAAAGCCCGGAGAGAAGAAGATCATGCCCAGCTATACCGCCCCGCTTCGCGAGACCCGCTTCGTGCTCGACCATGTCGTGGGGCTCGACCGCTATGCCAATCTGCCGGGATTCGAGAATGCGACGCCGGACCTTGTCGAGGCGATCCTGGCCGAAGGGGGCAAGATGGCGGAAGAGGTGCTGTTTCCGTTGAACGCCGTTGGCGACAAGGAAGGCTGCATCCGCCATCCCGACGGCAGCGTAACGACTCCTCCTGGGTTCAAACAGGCATTCGATACCTATGTTGAGGGCGGCTGGACGACGCTGCACGCGCCGGTCGAATATGGCGGCCAGGGCCTGCCCAATGTCGTCGCATCGGCGGTGGGCGAATATGTGCTGTCCGCCAATCACAGCTTCGAAATGTATCATGGCCTGACCAGCGGCGCCGTCTCCGCCCTCATCGCCAAGGGCAGCGAGGAACAGAAGCAAAAATATCTGCCCAACATGGTATCGGGCAAATGGACCGGCACCATGAACCTGACCGAACCGCATGCCGGCACCGACCTTGGCCTCATCAAGACCAAGGCAGTGAAGCGGGATGACGGCAGCTACACCATCACCGGCACGAAAATCTTCATTTCGTCCGGCGAGCAGGACCTGACCGAAAATATCATCCACCTCGTCCTCGCCAAGACGCCCGACGCGCCGGAAGGCAGCAAGGGCATCTCACTTTTCGTCGTGCCCAAGGTGCTGGTGAATGAGGATGGATCGCTGGGCGAGCGCAACGCGGTGTCCTGCGGGTCGCTCGAACATAAGATGGGCATTCACGGCAACGCCACCTGCGTCATGAATTATGACGGAGCCAAGGGCTGGATCGTGGGCGAGGAGAATAAGGGCCTTGCCGCGATGTTCATCATGATGAACGCCGCGCGCATGTGGGTGGGCATGCAGGGGCTGGGCCAGGCGGAGATCGCGTTCCAGAATGCGGTCCATTATGCCCGCGAACGGAGGCAGGGCCGCGCACTGACTGGGCCCAAGGACAGCCAGGAGAAGGCCGACACGCTGTTCGTCCACCCCGACGTCCGCCGCATGCTGATGGAAGCGAAAGCGCTGACCGAGGGCCTGCGGGCGCTGATGCTGTGGGGCGCGCTGCAGGTCGATCTGGCGCAGCATGCCGCGACGGATGAAGAACGGCAGGCGGCCGATGATCTGGTCCAGCTGCTGACCCCGGTGCTCAAAGGCTATGGCACGGACAAGGGCTTTGACGTCGCGGTCATGTGCCAGCAGGTGTTCGGCGGCCATGGCTACATCTGGGAAAATGGCGTTGAGCAATATGTGCGCGACGCCCGCATCGCTCAGATTTACGAGGGCACCAACGGCATACAAGCGATGGACCTTGTCGGCCGCAAGCTGCCGATGAATGGCGGTCGCGGGCTACAGGCTTTCCTCAAGATCGTTGCTGACGATGTGGCCGAGGCCAAGGGCAATGAGAAACTGGCGAATGTTGCCCAGGCGTTGGAAAAGGCCAGCGGACAACTGGGCGCGGCCACCATGTGGCTGATGCAGAACGCCATGCAGAACCCCGACAATGCCGGGGCTGGCGCGGTGCATTATATGCACATCCTTGGCATCGTTTCGACGGGGCTGATGTGGCTGCGCATGGCGAAAGCCGCGGCCAGCCTGCTGGAGGCGGACGATAGTGATGCGCGTTATCTGGAAGCAAAGCTGGTCACGGCCCGGTTTTTTGCGGAGCGCATCATGCCCGATGCCGGGGCGCTCAGGCGGAAGATCGAAGGTGGGGCGGAGAGCCTGATGGCGATTGACCCGGATATGTTTGTGGCGGCTTGAGGCGGGGGCGAAGGCCCTTTCAATCGTCATTCCGACTGGCTCGCATCGCCGTTCCTATCCGGCCTCTAGAGATCCCAGCTTCCGCTCGGATGACGAGGATGGGAGTCCAGATTTCAGCGTTCGATAGGTGATGAGCGCGCCATTTCAAGACATGATGCAACATTGCCACAGCTTGTTGTGCAATGCGGCATGCCTTTGTTTACAAGACTTTACTCCTCCCGATGAGCCAATCTAGATCGCGCCGGACGAAGATTGGAATCAGGAGAAGTCCTATGAAAAAGTTCATCGCTTCGGCGCTGCTGCTCGCCAGCGTTTCCGCACCGGCCTTTGCGCAGGATGCAGTGCCCTTCTCGGGCCCTTATATCGGCGGCGTCGTTGGTCTGGACCATGTTGATCTCAACTCGGTCAATCACGACAGCGGCCTGCTCTATGGCGGCGTGATCGGCTATGACGTCAACGTCAACGGCGCTGTCTTCGGCGTCGAAGGCGAGTATGCGGATTCCGACGCCAAGGAACTGGGCGTTCGCACCGACCGCGACATCTATGCCGGCGTGCGCATCGGCGGTGAAGTCGTCCCGAACGTGCTGGCTTACGCCAAGGGCGGCTACACCAATGCCCGCTTCGAAGACGCGGCCGGCGACGGCACCAAGCTGGACGGCTATCGCCTGGGCGCGGGCCTCGAAACTACCGTGCAGGGCTTCATCGCCCGCGCTGAATATCGTTATTCGAGCTATGAGCAGGTCGGCGGCACCAAGCCTGAGCGCCACCAGGCTGCACTGATCCTCGGCTACCGCTTCTAAGAACCGGCAAGCATCAAAGGAGGGGCATCTCACGCGGTGAGGTGCCCTTTTTTGCGTGCCATGGGGCACCCTCAGGGCAACGAGGGGCAGAGCATGATCGTGCGTTGACGCAAACAGAATAGAACCATATCGTGCGATAATAACAAGCTGCGAGGGCAGCGGGGCGATCCACGGGACTATCCGATGATCGAATGGTGGAGGATGGTCACGCGTCACAGGATGAACATCGTTGGTCTGTTGGTCATGGCTGGCGTGCATGGCGCGACCCCGGCGCTAGCCCAGTCGAAAGCAAACCCTATTGAAGCGGATGGGACGGTGAACGTCCCAGCCTACCGCCTTCCGCCCTCGGTATATCTAAGTGACGAAGCGAAGAAGGCCCTTCCCCGCCGTCCTTTTGACGCCAATGACATGCTGACGCAGCTGATCAAGAAAGGCCGGGTTCCGGCGACCCGGCAGATGATGGCGCAAGGCATGGCGACCGCTGTCCGCAAATTGGCGGAACAGCATAAGGTTACATATCGCGAAGTCACTATGGGCGGCGTGCACGGCTATCTGGTCACCCCCGCCAAGCAGAGTGAAGGCGGCAAACGCGGCAACATCCTGATCAATCTGCCCGGTGGCGGCTTCATCATGGCCACCGCAGGGGGCGGATTGCAGGAATCCATTCCGTTGGCCGGGCGCACTGGCTTTGAAATTCTGACCATCGATTATCGGCAGGCGCCGGAGGCTGTTTTCCCCGCCGCCAGCGAAGATGTTGCGGCGGTCTATCGGGAGTTGCTGAAGACGCGTAAGCCCTCCCAGATCGGGATTTTCGGCAGCTCTGCGGGCGGCCTGCTGACCGCGCAGGCGATTGCCTGGTTCCAGCATGTGAAACTGCCCTCACCCGGCGCAGCGGGCATATTCTGTGCGTCCGCCGATGCGCGCTGGGCAGGTGACAGCTGGTATTCCTTCAAACCGATGCAGGGTTTGACGGCGCCTGCCACGCTTGATGAGCGCTTCTATTATGGCGATCATGATCTTTTGGACCCGCTCATGTCGCCGATGATGTCGCGCGACGTACTGCGCTTCTTTCCCGCCACTTTACTGCTGACGTCTCTGCGGGCAGGCGAGGTCAGTGCGGCCGTCAACACACATCGCGAACTGATAAAGGCCAAGGTGAGCGCTGACCTTCATGTCTGGGACGGTCTGGACCATTGTTTCTTCGCCAACCAGGCTTTGCCCGAAGCGCAGGAAGCGCTGGATGTCATGACGGACTTTTTCCGTCGCAACCTTCGGAAATAACATCAGCTAATATGCAAAAAGGCCGGGGCAGTTGACGCTGCACCCGGCCTTTCCAATTGCTGAAAGAGCGGAGCGCTCAGTCGCCCCACAATTCCTTGAGCTTGCTGAAGAAGCCGGTGGATTGAGGACATTCTTCGCCGGTTTCCGTATCGCGGAAGGCTTCCAGCAATTCCTTCTGCTTGGCGGTGAGGCGGGTCGGGGTTTCGACCTCCACCTGGATGACGAGATCGCCCTGCCCCCGGCCATTCAGCACCGGCATGCCTGCGCCGCGCTGGCGGATCTGCTTACCCGATTGGATGCCGCTCGGGATTTTGATCTCGTGCCGCTGGCCGTCGAGGCCGGGCACTTCGATGCAACCGCCGAGCGCCGCCGTGGTGAAGCTGACCGGCGCGCGACAGAAGAGCGTCGTACCGTCCCGTTCGAAGAGCGAATGGCGCTTCACATGCAGGAAAATATAGAGGTCGCCTGAAGGCGCACCGCGCGCTCCCGCCTCACCTTCGCCCGAGAGGCGGATGCGGGTGCCTTCATCGACGCCAGCGGGAATGTTGACCGAGAGGGTCTTGGGCTTGTCCACCCGGCCTTCGCCGCGGCAAGTGCGGCAGGGGCTTTCGATCACCTGGCCCGCGCCATGACAGCCGGGGCAGGTCCGCTCGACCACGAAGAAGCCCTGCTGCGCGCGGACCTGGCCATGACCGCCGCAGGTGCCGCAGGTCTTGACACCGGTGCCGGGCTGCGCGCCCGATCCGTCACAGCTTTCGCAGGAGGCCGATACTTCGATTTCGATCTCGGTCTTCTTGCCATGATAGGCTTCGTCGAGCGTGATCTCCATGTCGTAGCGCAGGTCCGCACCGCGCCGCTGCGCCTGACGGCCGCCGCCGCCAAAGCCGCTCTGGCCGAAGATCGTCTCGAAAATATCGCCCAGGTCAGAAAAGCCGCCCGCGCCGCGTCCGTTGAAGCCGCCGCCGCCGCCATTTTGGGCATTGGTATAGGCCGCATGGCCATAGCGATCATAGGCGGCGCGTTTCTGCGGGTCCTTGAGGCATTCATAGGCTTCGGAAACGGCCTTGAACCTGGCCTCGCCGTCCGTGCATCCCCCGGTCTTGTCCGGGTGATATTTCATCGCCAGCTTGCGATAGGCGCTCTTGATCGTGCCCGCGTCTGCCGTGCGCTCGACTTCGAGCAGTTCGTAATAGTCCAATTCGCTACTCATCTCGCCCCCGGCGCGCGCACGTCCCCCGACTTCGCCCCGGGCGAACGGCGATGGCAATCACCATATCCGTTCGGTCCGAGCGAAGTCGAGAACCGTTTCATCGCCCTTAAGCCTTGTTGTCGTCCACTTCCGAAAATTCGGCATCGACGACATCATCATCATCAGCCTTCGGAGCGTCCGCGCCCGGCGACGCGGCACCGGCCTGTTCCTTCTCGTAGATCGCCTGGCCGAGCTTCATCGCGACCTGAGCGAGTTCCTGCGCCTTTGCCTTCATCGCTTCGACGTCGCCGCCTTCAACGGCCGACTTGGTCGCGGCGATCGCCGTCTCGATCTCGGACTTGAGGGCAGCGTCCACCTTGTCGCCATGCTCATTGAGCTGCTGCTCGGTGGTGTGGATCAGGCTCTCGGCATTGTTCTTCGCCTCGGCGCCTTCCCGCCGCTTCTTATCCTCTTCGGCGAAGCGCTCGGCATCCTTGACCATCTGTTCGATGTCGGCGTCGGACAGGCCGCCCGAAGCCTGGATGCGGATCTGCTGTTCCTTGCCGGTGCCCTTGTCCTTGGCATGGACGTTGACAAGGCCGTTGGCGTCGATGTCGAAAGTGACTTCGATCTGCGGCACGCCGCGCGGCGCGGGCGGGATGCCGACCAGGTCGAACTGGCCCAGCAGCTTGTTGTCCGCCGCCATTTCACGCTCGCCCTGGAACACGCGAATCGTCACCGCCTGCTGATTGTCGTCGGCGGTCGAATAGACCTGCGACTTCTTGGCGGGGATCGTGGTGTTGCGGTCGATCATGCGGGTGAACACGCCGCCCAGCGTTTCGATGCCCAGCGACAGCGGGGTCACGTCGAGCAGCAGAACGTCTTTGACGTCGCCCTGCAGCACGCCCGCCTGGATCGCCGCGCCCATGGCGACGACTTCGTCCGGGTTGACGCCGGTGTGCGGTTCCTTGCCGAAGAATTCCTTCACGGCCTCGCGCACCTTGGGCATGCGGGTCATGCCGCCGACGAGGACGACTTCGCTGATCTCGCTCGCGGAAATGCCAGCGTCGGCCAGCGCCTTCTTGCAGGGGTCCATCGTGCGCTTGATGAGGTCGGTCACCAGACGCTCCAGATCGGCGCGGGTGATGTTCTTCACCAGATGCTTGGGGCCATTCTGGTCAGCGGTGATGAAGGGCAGATTGACTTCGGTCGACTGCGCCGAGGACAGTTCGATCTTCGCCTTTTCAGCGGCTTCCTTCAGACGCTGTAGCGCCAGCTTGTCCTTGGTGAGGTCGATGCCCTCATCCTTCTTGAAGCCTTCGGCCAAATATTCGACCAGCTTGGCGTCGAAATCTTCGCCGCCCAGGAAGGTGTCGCCGTTGGTGGACTTCACTTCGAACACGCCATCGCCGATTTCGAGGATCGAGATGTCGAAGGTGCCGCCGCCAAGGTCATATACCGCGATCGTCTTGCCGTCCTGCTTATCGAGGCCGTAGGCGAGCGCGGCCGCGGTCGGTTCGTTGATGATGCGCAGCACTTCGAGGCCCGCAATCTGGCCGGCGTCCTTGGTCGCCTGACGCTGGGCATCGTTGAAGTAGGCCGGAACGGTGATGACCGCCTGCGTCACTGTTTCGCCCAGATAGCTCTCGGCGGTTTCCTTCATCTTCTGCAGAGTGAAGGCGGAAATCTGCGAGGGCGAATAATCCTTGCCGCCCGCCTGGACCCATGCGTCGCCATTGCCACCCTTCACGATGTGATAGGGGACAAGCTCCATATCCTTCTTAGTGGTCGGATCGTCGAAGCGGCGACCGATGAGGCGCTTCACCGCGAAAATCGTGTTGTCCGGATTGGTGACGGCCTGACGCTTGGCGGGCTGGCCGATCAGGCGCTCGCCATCCTTGGTGAAGGCGACGATCGACGGCGTGGTGCGCGCGCCTTCTGCATTTTCAATCACCTTGGGCTTGCCGCCGTCCATCACAGCAACGCAGCTGTTGGTGGTGCCAAGGTCAATGCCGATTACTTTTCCCATCTTGTCCTCTTTGAACCCCAATTCATTCAGCGGTTGACGGCCCCATACCTCACGAAAGCGCCAAGGCAAGACCGGTTTGCGGATGGGATATAGGCGCGATCTTTCTTGGCACAAGAAGTGCGTGCGATTACCGTGACAACCGACCGGAAACGAGACAGTCACGAAAGTGGAACGATGCGCGCCCTTCTCCCCTACATTGCCTTGGCCACCCCCTTTGCGCTGGCCGCCTGCGGCGATCCCGCTCCGACCTATATCGACCAGGCATGGGTGCGCCTGAGCCCCAACAAGGAGACGCCTTCGGCCGGTTATTTCGTGGCGCATGGCGGGGACGCGGCGACTCAGCTTCGCGGCGTGCTGACCGACTATGCGCTGAAGGTCGAGATGCATGAGAGCATGGACCATGACGGCATGATGATGATGCAGAAGCTGGATTCGGTGGACATCCCCGCCAAGACCAAGGTCGCCTTTGCCCCCGGCGGCAAGCATCTGATGATCTGGGGCGTCAATGATACGGCGATCAGCCGGGGCAAGATGACATTCACCTTCCTGCTCGCCAATGGCGACCGCCTGCTGGTGGACGCGGTCATCCAAAAGCCCGGCGCTGCCGCCCCCGCCCCTGCCCCTGCCCCTGCCTCCAAGGATGAGCCCAAGGCGCATTGACCAGCCGCGCCCTCACCCCGGCGGAGGTCGCGCTCGCCCGATCGATCTTCGGCGATGCGATCGCTTATGAGCAGGTGCGGGCGCATCATCGCAAATGGTGGCCGCTCCAGCCGGACCGCGTGACCATGGCGCCGGACGGGCACCTGTGGTTCCCTCCGAAGGGCGGGCTGTTCTGCGCCGACTTCTGCGATCAGCCGCTGCACCTGCAGGGGCATTTCATCCATGAGATGACGCATGTGTGGCAAGCGCAGCGGGGCGGGAAATGGTATCTGCCGCTGATGCGGCACCCCTTTTGCCGCTATGGTTACAAGATCGTGCCGGGACGGCCGTTCCAGCATTATGGGCTTGAGCAGCAGGCGGAGATTGTGCGGCATGCCTTCCTGATGCGGAAGGGCGCGCGCGTCGATGGGAAGCCGCCGCTGGAAGTTTATGAGGCGTTGCTGCCTTTTGGACCGAGTTAGGGTAGGTTGCGCTTATGCGCATGATGACCGCCCTCCTCCCGCTGGCCGCTTTCCTCGCCACGCCTGCGCTGGCCGATACGGCGCAGCGAGCCGGGCATTATTATCTGCGCGGGGTGATGGAGACGGGGTCGGAATTGTTGCTGCGTCCTGACGGGCGTTTTCAGTGGTATCTTGTTTATGGCGCGCTCGACCTGTTCGCCGAGGGGCGGTGGCAGGAGAAGGATGGCGCGGTGCTGCTCACCGCGGAGAAAACCAAGGATGTGCCGGAGCCCGGCTTTCAGACGCTGACGCTGACCATCAAGGATAGCGCACTGGTGCAGCCGGACGGGCGCGGCGCCTATATTCGGCCGTCAGACGAGAAGGACTGAGGCGTCCTCAGCTTACCGCTGCCTCCAGCAGGCGGATGCTGCCCGCGTCGGCATCGATTTCCGCGCGCACGCCCAAGGGAAGACTGAACTGGTTTGCGACATGGCCGATCGCTGCGCCTTGAAAAGCGGGCACGCCCAACGGCGCAAGATGCTGCTGCAACACTTCCGACACTGTAAAGCCGCCATAGGATGGTCCGGTGGGGCCGCAGCCGGTGCATTGACCAAAGACCACGCCCGCGAGCTTGCCCAGCACCCCGGCAAGCGACAATTGGGTCAGCATACGGTCAATCCGGTAGGGCGCTTCGTCCACATCCTCAAGGAACAGGATCGCGCCGCTGAACTCGGGGAGCCAGGGCGTTCCCATGAGTGCAGCCAACACCGCAAGGTTACCGCCCAGCAGCCGTCCGCTCGCACGGCCGCCGCGAAAGGTGCGAATGCGGCCGCCCAGCGGGACTAGCCGGTCTTCCTTCCCCGGCGGGTTCGTGAGCGTCGGGGTCGCCCCATCGAAGGCGATGGCGCGGAAGGCGTCCCAGCTGAACTGCGGCCAGCTGCTCGCGGCATTCGGACCATGGAAGGTGGCAAAACCAGCGCGCGCCGCGAAAGCGAGGTGGAGGGCGGTGATGTCGCTGAACCCCACCAGCAGCTTCGGATTGGCGCGAATCGTAGCGAAATCCAGATGGGGCAGGATGCGGGCGCAGCCCCAACCGCCGCGCACGGCGAATACGGCGCGCACCTCCCTGTCGGCGAACATCGCGTTTACATCTGCCGCGCGATCGGCGTCCTTGCCCGCGAAATAACCATAGCGCTCCGTCAGATGCGCGGCGGGCTTGGGCTTCAACCCCATGGCGGCGATGGTTTCCTTGACCAGATCGAGGTCGAAGGCGTCGTCGGTGAAGCCCGCCGGTTCGATCAGCCCGACCGTGTCGCCGGGGCGCAGCCGGGGCGGCTTGATCAACCCCGGTGAAGGAGACTTCGCCGCGATCAGCGCGCCGCCCATGCCAGCCAGCATCATTCGCCTGTCGAGCGCCGCCGGTCCGCTCAAAAAGCGCTCCCATCCTTGCGCTGATAGCCGCCCCTCGACCAACGCAGGTCGATGTCCGGATAATGCGCGTCGCCGGTTGGGACTCGGCCGAAGGCGAGCAATTCGCAATCGCCGTCGCTTTCATTGACGAGATGGTGGCCGTTCGGTTCCCCCTTCGGGAATGCCGCCATGTCGCCCGGTTGCATCGCGACGCGCCCATCATCCTCCACCAGCACCGCCTGCCCGCTCAGAACGACGACAAATTCATCCTCATCCTCATGCCAGTGGCGTTGCGAGGAGGCAGCGCCCGGTTTCAGCACGACATGGCTAACGCCGAAATCCGCAAGTCCGCTGTCAGGGCCTAGTTTGCGTACCCAGCGTCCATAGACGGCAGCGGCGAAGGGGACCGGATAACCGGTCCTGTTCGTCTGCTGTATGGCTGCAAGATTGATCTTGGGCATGAACCTTTCCTCCGGCTGGCAAAGGCGCTCTGCTTTCGCTAACGCAGCGCCATGAGCATGACCAGCACCAATGCCGACATAGTGGACATAGCACGGAAGCTGATCGCCTGTCCTTCGGTCACGCCGGCGCAGGGCGAAGTTTTCGCCGTGCTGGAAGCGATGCTGGTTCCCCTGGGCTTCACCGTCGATCGCTTCCTCGTGGGCGAAGCGCCTGACGGTCCCGTCGAAAATCTGCTCGCCTGGCGGACGACGGGCGCCGGTCCGCACTTCGCATTCGCCGGGCATCTGGACGTGGTGCCGCCGGGCGAGGGCTGGGCCAGCGACCCGTTCACGCCTGAGTTGCGTGGCGACCTGCTTTACGGCCGGGGCGCGGTCGATATGAAGGGCTCCATCGCTGCCTTTGTCGGCGCGCTGGGTAGCCTTTCGGAAGATTTGGCGGGCACGATCAGCCTGATCATCACCGGGGATGAAGAAGGCCCCGCCGTTTACGGCACGCTGGCCCTGATGGACCGGATGGCGGCGCATGGCCTGCGCCCCGACCTGTGCCTGGTGGGCGAACCGACATCATCGCAGCGACTGGGAGACGTCATCAAGATCGGCCGGCGTGGATCGGTGAACATGTGGATCAGGGTCGATGGCACGCAGGGGCATGTCGCCTATCCGCACCTTGCCGACAATCCGATCCCGCCCCTCATCCGAATCCTGTCCGCCATCGATGCGGAGGTGCTGGACGAGGGAAATGACTGGTTTCAGCCGAGCAATATCGAGATCACCGATCTTGAGGTCGGAAATCCTGCGACCAACGTCATTCCAGCGGCAGCAAAGGCGCGTATCTCGATCCGCTTCAACGATCAGCATAGCGGGGCGGAGTTGATCGAGCGGATCAGCGCAATCGCGGCGGTTGAGGGCGGCGTAGTGACGGCGAAGATCAGCGGCGAGCCTTTTCTTACCGCGCCCGGTCCGCTGTCCGACCTTGTGGCGAGCGCCATTAGGGAGGTGACCGGGGTTGAGGCGGAGCTGTCCACGACCGGCGGGACATCCGACGCGCGCTTCCTCTCCCGGCTTTGCCCTGTGGTGGAGTTCGGGCTGAACAATGCGACGATGCATAAGCTGGATGAAGCGGTCGCGGTGCAGGACCTTAGGGCGCTGGGGGAGATTTATGCGCTGATCGTGCGGCGGGCTTTGGGCGGTTGCTGACGATAGCCGTCATGCTTTCGGGCGAGCGGTTCAGACGATCCGGCGATCGCTCATCCTAGGCGCAGCGAAGCGGGCGAGATAATCCTCCTCCCCCGTCGGCCGGGCGAAATGATAGCCCTGGAACAGGGTGCAGCCGATCACGCGCAGCATGTCCATCTGCGCTTCGGATTCGACGCCTTCCACCACCACTTCCATGCCGAGGCCCTGGATCAGGCCGACGACGGCGCTGCAGATCGTCCGCGCCTCGGCCGAAATGGCGATGTCGCGCACCAGGCTGCGGTCGATCTTGACGCGATCGATCGGCAGTTCCTTAAGGCGCGAGAGGTTGGAATAGCCGGTGCCGAAATCGTCGATGGCGATCCGCACGCCTTCCTGACGCAGCGCCCATAGCTGACCCAGGACCCGCTGATCCATTTCCATCGCCAGTGATTCGGAGATTTCCAGCTCCAGCATATGCGGAGGCGTCTGGTGCGCGGCCATGGCGTGGCGCAGGCGCAGGAAGAAGTCCGCCTGCGACAATTCGCGCGACGAGATGTTGACGGCGATGCGCTGCCCTATGTCCGCCTTCGCCCAGCGCGCGGCGGTTTCGCAGACGCGGCTCATCACCCAGTCGCCCAGCGCGACGATCGCGCCGCTTTCCTCCGCCACCGGTACGAAGAAGCCGGGCATGACGAGGTCACGTTCCGGATGCGCCCAGCGGATGAGGGCTTCGGCGGTGACGACGCGGCCGCTGATCGCTTCGACCTGCGGCTGGAACTCCAGGATGAATTCGTCGCGTTGCAGGGCGAGCAGCAGGTCGCGCTCCAGTTCGGCCCGGTCGGCAGCCTCCAGCGCCAGTTCGGCGGTGAACATCTCCGCGCGGTTACGGCCTTCGTGCTTGGCGTGGTACATGGCGATGTCGGCCGAACGCAGCAGCGCGGAGAGGGTGTCGCCATGATCGGGGTAGCAGGCGATGCCGATCGAAGCGCCGAGTTCAATATGCTGGCTGCCAAGATCGAACCGCTCGCTGAGTGCGAACTGAATGGCGCGGGCGATGCGGCTGGCGGCCTCCCGGCCATGGAGGTCAGGGAAGAACATGGTGAATTCATCGCCCGCGAGGCGGCCAAGCACGGCATCGCTCAGGCCAGCGCTGACCTGCGCCATGACGACTTCGCGCAGCCGGCCGGCGACGCGGGCGAGCAGTTGATCGCCCGCGGCATGGCCGAGCGTGTCGTTGACGCCTTTGAAGCCATCAAGGTCGATGAAGAAGAGTGCTGCGGCGTGATCGCCCTCCCGCTCGGCGAGCAGCCGTTCGACCTGACGGCAGAAACTGGTTCGGTTGGCGAGGCCAGTCACCTGATCGAAAAGGGCGAGCGCCTGCACATGGTCGAGATTGGTGCGTACCTGGCTGAACAGGCTGGTCATGGCCACGGACAGGTCGGGAAGCTCCGCCGCGATTTCAGGGGCGACGGGCGATTGCAAATCGCCGTGGGCGGCCGCGACCAGCCTTTCCGTCGCGGTATCGATGGCGTCGGCGGTGGTGGCGACGGTCTGGCGCGCGGACGCCCAGCTCATCGTGCCGCATAATATTGCGATGATCAGCGAGCGGCCGATGCCGACAATGTCGGTCGCCTGATCCTGTCCCAGAACGAGGGACAGGGTGAACACCAGCGCCCCCGCGGCGCAGGCGAAGGCGGTGGCGCGGCTTTTCAATGTCACGCCTTGCATGTGCCTCCCGCCCCAGAGCGCGGCTCGACGATGAGCCACGGATCAGCAGGGTATGAAGGACGCTGGTTAAGAAAAGGTCAGTGCCTGCGCCGGGCGATCCTATTTTTTGCGGCGCAATATGACGTAGAGCGCGCCTTCTCCGCCATGGCGCGGATGGGCGAGGCGGACGCTAGCGATGCGGTCGGCATAGGCACTGGTTTCGAGCCAATGGCCGATCTCTGCGCGGATCGCGCCACGGCGTGCGTCGCGGCCGAATCCGCTGGCTTTGGGCGGTTTGCCCGTCACGATCAGCAGGATTCGGAGATCGCGGGACAGGGCCGTGGCGAGGGCCTGGTTTAATCTGGCATGGGCGGCGGAAAGGCTGTGGCCGTGTAGGTCGATCGCCATGTCCGGGACCAACGTGCCGCTACGGATTCGGCGTTCCCAAGTGGAATCGAGCGTGGCGGCCGGAGCGCGGGAGGGGCTCGGGACAGTGGGACGCAACGGGGCGGGTGTTAACCCTGGGGGCGCAGACACTGCGAGCGCGGGCGGCGCGTCGATGGGGCGCGAACCGGGCCGCAGGGGCCAAACAGACCGGGTAAGCGCGCTCCAGAGCGCCTGTTCCTCAGACGAAAGATGCCGCCGGGCCATGGCCAGAGACGCTCACTGGCGCGAAAGGCGAGCCGCCGAACCTATCGGCAGCAGGATGAGCGCGCTTCCGCGTGCGGACATGCCGCCGGCGACCGACCGGGCGCGGTCTCCGGCGCCCCAGAAGCTGTCGAAGCGGTTGGCGCCCTTGATCGCGCCGCCGGTATCCTGCGCGATCCACAGGCCATTGGGTTCTGCGCGATCAAGCGAGAGCAGGACGGGAGCCCCGAGCGGCACATATTTGGGATCTGCGGCCACCGTCGCCTCCGCCGTCACGGGCACGCCCAGCGCACCGAGCGGCCCCGCGCCGGTCAGCTCCCGAAAAAAGACGAAGCTCTTATTCTCGTTCATGATCTGCGCGCCCTCCTCAGGGTTGGCGCGCAGCCAGGCCATGATGTCCTGCATCGAGCCCGCCTGGATCAGCCCGCGATCCTTCATCAGCTTGCCTATGCCGGTATAATCCCGGCCATTTTGCCCGTCATAGCCGATCCGCATGACGCCGCCATCGGGAAGCAGAAGGCGACCGCTGCCCTGTACTTGCAGGAAGAAGAATTCCACGGGGTCCGCAGCCCAGGCGATCTCCAGGCCCCGGCCCGCCAATGAGCCGGTGACGATCTGCGCCCGATCATCGAAGGGGACGAAGTTGCTTCCCTGCACCTTGCCGCGAATCGTCTTGCCTTTCAGGCTATCGCTGAACAGGCCGAGATTGACATCGATCAGGTCGGGCGGGCGGCGGTATATCGGGATCTGGTAACCGGGCTGGCGCGTACGCGATCCCGCTATTTCCGGTTCATAATAGCCGGTGACGAAGGCTGTTCCCGGCCCCACCTGCACGGCTTCGAAATTGCGCGAGAAGAATTCATTGGCGTTCGCGTCAGGCCAACTGGACGCGGCGGCGCAGGCGCTGTTCCAATCCGATCCTCGAGTGAGCCCGCTCTGGTCGGTGCGGCGCATCAGCGAGGGACAAGAGATGCGGAAAGCCTCTAATGCCTTTCGGGCGCGTTCTCCGGCGGGGATCAGGCTGGCAATTTCAGGACCCCGAGTGACCCCTGTGGCAAGCGCCGTTCCGGTATCGGTGACTGGAACCGGAGGCGGGGTCACCGGCAACGCCGGGCGCGGCGTGGCGGGACGCGGGCGGGCCGCCGTCTCACCACCGCGTGACGGACGCGCGGGAGCAGGCCCCGTTGCGCCAGGAGGAATCACACCGCCCGCGCACGCCGATAGCAGCAGCGCCGCGAGTAGCGGCGCGCCCGACTTACGCAGGCTCATGCAGCCTCGTCGGTTTCGCTGAGCTTCCAGTTGGGATCAGTGCTG
The DNA here is from genome assembly GCF_001658005.1 of Sphingobium sp. EP60837. Taxonomy (NCBI): domain Bacteria; kingdom Pseudomonadati; phylum Pseudomonadota; class Alphaproteobacteria; order Sphingomonadales; family Sphingobiaceae; genus Sphingobium; species Sphingobium sp. EP60837. Next base: position 1,087,358 of record NZ_CP015986.1, read on the forward strand.
CGCAGGTCACGCGTGAAGGTCCAGATGTCGTTTGTGCCGACCGCGTCGGTCAGCGACCCGGCAACGACATTGCCATCATGGTCGCGGGTGACGGCGGCGATGTCGGCTTCGAACCGCAGCGACACTTCGGCGATCCGGCCGTTGACGCTCGCATCGACGATCTGCGCCTTTTCGATGCGGACCAGGCGATTGTCGAGGACATGGCCAGCCGCTTCACGCTGCGCGATCGATTCTTCGAAGGACGCCAGTACATCGGCGTCGCAGAGCCATTCCAGTTCCGAACGGTCGCCGCGCCAGAAGGCTTCGAGCACCATTTTGTACGCAGCCTTCGCGCCTTCGACGAATTGCGGCACGTCGAAGTTGCGGTCAGCGGCGATCAGCGCGCGCACGCCCAATTCGCCACCCGAAGCGATCAGGCCATCGGCAAGGCGAACCGAATCACCGGGAAGGTCGGTCATCGGACGCGGCTGAAGCACAGTCACTTTAGCCCGCTCCTCGGCCGGACGCAGCGCAGGCTCCTGCTCATGCCCCGTCCGCTTACCGAGGACGGAATAGAGCCGCAGCGCCAGAAAACCGGCGATGAGGGCGAGGATGACAATTACATACACGGGGCCAGGCACCCTTTGGTCTAGATCTAGAATGACAACGCAACCAACATAGGCATGTTTCCCCCAAATTCAAATGGCCGCTTTGGCAGCCGCCATTGCCCTGCCCCGCCGCCCCTGCTAAGCGCACGGGCCATTGTCCCGGGCGCGTCGCCTGCGGATCAACAGGGAAAATCAGGGAACACAAATGGCCGACGAAGCCGATAGCATCCAGACCGCCAACGTGGGCAACGGCGCGGACACGAGTCCGCAAATCGCGCTGATCAGCCAATATGTGAAAGACCTGTCGTTCGAAAACCCGAACGCTCCGACCGTCTATCAGTGGCCGGACCAGCCGCAGATCGACGTCCAGTTCAACATCGGCGCCGACAAGGTCGGCGAAGAAGTGGTCGAGGTTTCGCTGAAGATCGAAGTGAAGGCGACCGCACCGCAAGGCACCGCCTTTGCCGTCGAACTGCTCTATGCCGCGATCTTCGGCATGCGCAACGTGCCCGACGAACAGCTTCAGCCCTTCATGCTGGCCGAAGCGCCGCGCCTCATCTTCCCTTTCGCCCGCCGCGTGCTGGCGGACGCGATCCGCGACGGCGGCTTCCCGCCGCTGCTGCTGGACCCGATCGATTTTGGCGCTCTTTACGAACAGCAGGCGCAGGCCATTGCACAGACGGCGGGTGAGCCGGCCGGCCACGCCTGAGCGCGCGCATCACCGTTCGTGCTGAGTAGGGACTGAGTGTGTTGAAGCCCCGTATCGAAGCATATTTATACCTGTCCTTCGATACGCCACTTCGACGTTGCTCAGTGGTTACTCAGGACGAGCGGGGTATGGCATAGTGAAACTCGTCAAAGCGCTTGGCTCGGTCGGCGGGCTGACGCTTGCCAGCCGCGTGCTGGCGCTGGTGCGGGATTCGCTGGCCGCTCGCTATGTCGGCGCGGGTTTCGCGTCGGACGCCTTCAATGGCGTGGCCTTCCGTCTGCCCAACATGTTCCGCGCTCTCTTTGCAGAGGGCGCCTTTTCCGCCGCCTTCATCCCGATGTTCAATCGCAAGGCCGCCGGACCGGGAGGTGTTGCGGAAGGCTATCATTTCGCCGAGCGCGCGCTGGCCGTGCTGCTGCCAGTCCTGATCCTTTTCACCGTCGTGCTGGTCGCCGCGGCCTGGCCCATCACCTGGCTGTTGTCGGGCGGATTTTCGCGGCAGAACCCGACACCTGAACAATTCGCGTTCGCGGTGCTGCTGTCTCGCATCACACTGCCCTATCTGGCGTTGATCAGCCTTGCCTCGCTGCTGGGCGGCATATTGAACTCACTCGACAAATTCTGGGTCAATGCGGCCGCGCCGATCCTGCTCAACCTGGCGATGATTGCCGGGCTGTGGCTGTTCCATGGCGCGGATGAATATGAAACCGCGCGGGTCCAGGCTATTTCGGTGACCGTCGGCGGCGCGCTGCAATTGCTCTGGCTGATATGGGCCTGCCGCCGCGCGGGCGTGTCGATGAAATTGAAGCGGCCACGCCTGGACGCCGACGTACGCGAGCTGTTGCGCCTGATCGTGCCCGCAGCAGCGGGCGCTGGCGCGTCGCAGATCAACTTGCTGATCTCGACCGCCCTGTCGGGGTGGCTGCTGGCGTCGGGATCGATCACCTATATTTATTATGCCGACCGGTTGAACCAGCTGCCGCTGGGGCTGATTGGCATTGGCCTGGGCACCATATTGTTGCCGACGATCTCGCGCCTGCTATCGACCGGGCAGGACGCCGTGGCGATGGAAACGCAAAATCGGGGGATCGAGCTGGCGCTGTTCCTCACCTTACCCGCAACCATCGCCTTCATCACCGTGGCTGAGCCGATCGTGCGGGGCCTGTTCCAATATGGGCGTTTCACGGTCGAGGATGCGCGCCGGTGCGGCTGGGCGCTGTCGGCCTTTTCAATCGGCCTGCCATCCTATGTCCTCGTGAAGGTGCTGACGCCCGGCTATTATGCGCGCGGCGACACGAAAACGCCCGTTCGTTATGCGATGCTTTCGATCCTTATCAACATCATCGGCAATATCGCACTGATCCCGCTGATGGCCCGCGTGGGACTGGGGCATGTCGCGCCGCCGCTGGCCACCGCGCTGTCCTCCACCGTCAACGTCGCGATGCTTTATGCAACACTGGTGAAGCGCGGCCATTTCACGGCCGATGCTCAGCTACGCCGGCGGCTACCCCGCCTCGCGCTGGCGGCGCTGGTGATGGGCGGCGCGCTGCTGGCGGGGGAAAGCTTGTTAGAGCCGTGGCTCGGCGGCGCGATGGTCCAGCGTTACATAGCTCTCGCCATGCTTGTCGGCGCGGGGATCGCCCTTTACGGGGTGGCCTGTTTCCTTACGGGCGCTTATCGGGTGTCCGACCTCAAGGCGCTGATGCGCCGTCGGGGATCAACCGCAACATCGAAGAACGGATAGAAGAATGCGCGTCCTTTCCGGCATCCAGCCGACCGGCAATCTACACCTGGGCAATTATCTGGGCGCGATCCGCAACTGGGTGCGGATGCAGGATGAGATGGACGCGAGCAGCCAGTGCTTCTTCTTCCTGGCGGACATGCATTCGATCACCGCGCATGAAGGGCGCGAGCAGCGCATCCGCAATGTGCGCGACATGGCGGCGGCTCTGGTCGCGGCCGGGATCGATCCGGATCGGTCGGTGCTGTTCAACCAGGCCCGTGTTCCGGCCCATGCAGAGCTGTGCTGGTTGCTGAACGGCACCGCGCGGATCGGCTGGCTCAACCGCATGACCCAATTCAAGGACAAGGCGGGCAAGAACCGCGAGGGCGCATCGATCGGACTGTTCGTCTATCCCGTCCTGCAGGCAGCCGACATCCTCGTCTATAACGCCACCCATGTGCCCGTGGGCGAGGACCAGAAGCAGCATCTGGAACTGGCGCGCGACATCGCCACCAAGTTCAACACCGACTTTGGGGTGGAGTTGTTCACCCTGCCCGATCCGATCATCCCCAAGGAGTCGGCGCGCATCATGTCCTTTCGCGATGGCACGGCGAAAATGTCCAAGTCCGATCCCAGCGACATGAGCCGCATCAACCTGACCGACGATGACGACGCGATCATGCAGAAGGTGAGGAAGGCGAAGACCGATCCCGAACCGCTGCCTGAGCGCGCAGAGGGCCTTGTGGGGCGGTCGGAGGCGAACAACCTTGTCGGCATCTATGCGACGCTGGCCGGGATGAGCGCCGACGCAGTGTGCGCAGAATTTGCTGGCAAGGGCTTTGGCGCGTTCAAGCCTGCGCTGGGCGAGTTGCTGGTGGAGACGCTTCGGCCGATCCGCACCCGCTTCCTGGAACTGCGCACCGACGATGCCGCGTTGGATGCGATCCTGAAAAAGGGAGCCGCCAAAGCGTCGGCTGCGGCCGAACCGACGCTGCGCGCCGCCTATGACGCAATGGGCCTGATGCGCTGAAGCATGACTGCCGGTAGTGACGGGAAGATGATGGCCGCGCCGTCTTGAAGGATGGCCGGACATGATTTGCGCCCGCGCGCCCTGTGCGAGCGTTCAAATGATGTTCAGTTGCGTTCTGCTACGCCAGAGCGCAAGGTTGTAACAGGCTTACCGCCTACAGGACGCAGAACAATGACTCTTTTCAAGAAGATCGGACTGGCTGCGGCGCCCGCTCTGGCGCTGGTGGCCCTGTCTGGCTGCGCGACGTCGTTCAAGGCGGACGTGGCCCGCTTCCAGCAGCTACCCGCCCCCGCCGGGCAGAGCTTCATCATCGTAGCCGACGATCCGCGCCTGGCAGGCGGTCTTGAATTTTCGCAATATGCGGGCCTCGTCGGCCAACGCTTGTCGCAGACGGGCTATGTGCCTGCGAGCGATCCGGCGCGAGCCGACCTGATCGTCCGCGTCGCCTATCATGTCGATAATGGACGGGAGAAGGTGCGATCGACCGGCTTCGGTCCGCCCGATCCATTCTTCTACGGCGGTTGGGGCTGGCGCGGGCGTTGGGGCCGTCCATGGGGGTATGGCTTTTATGATCCCTGGCTGTTCGGCCCAGGATATAGCGATGTCAGCAGCTATACCGTCTATACCAGCGATCTTAGCATGAAGATCGACCGGGCGGCGGATAACCGGCGGCTGTTTGAAGGCAAGGCGAGCGCGCAGTCGCTGTCAAACAGGCTGACTTATCTGGTGCCCAATTTGATCGACGCCATGTTCACGGGCTTTCCGGGGCAGAATGGCGAGAATGTGAAAATCACCCTGCCGCCTGAGCGAAAAGGCTGAATGGATCGAAACGGGGCGGCTCCCAGCCATGCCCGATTGGCCCGGCGGTCTGTGATCGCCGGGCTTTTCTTTTGCGGAGTCAGGGAAGCCGGCGAGCAGTCAGTATCGTGACGGGTTGGTCGAGCATCTGGCCCTTCATTACGCCCTCGCCCGCCGTGGCCGATTTGGGCGCGACGAGGATCGCGCGGACGGCGTCCATCCCGTCCACCACATGGGCGAAGACGGCAAAGCCCTGATTATCGCCAGCGGCTTCGGGATGGGCGTCCATGCCGGGCATCTTGCCCAGCACGATGAAGAAGTCGCCTGTCGCGCTCCCCGGCGCGTAGCGGGCCATGGAGAGTGCGCCGTCATCATGGGTGAGGCCGGTTTGCGTGGTCGGCTCATGCGCGATGGGCGGCAGGACGCGCGCCGGAGCATTTTGCGTGCCGCCTTGGACGAAACCATAATCGGGCGAGCCGACGCCGCGATAGAAGCTGGTGCCGTCAAACCTCTTCTGATCGACATAGCGCAGGAAATTGCGTGCGGTGATGGGCGCCTTGTCCGCATGGACCGCGATGACGATGCGCCCCGCGCCGGTATCGAGCGCGACGCGTACGTCGGCTGGTGGAGGCGCCGGCGCGGGCTGCGCGGCAGCGGGTGAGAGGGACAGGAGAGCGGCGAGCAGCAGGGCGGCGGAGCGGATCATGGCTCTCACCCTAACCCCGTCGCCACCCTCTTGTCAGCGTCAGTTTTCCAACTGACGCAGCAGCGCGCGAATGTCCGCGTCGATATCCGCGTTGGTCTGGCGCAATTCCTCTATCGTGCGAACGGCGTGAATGACCGTGCTGTGATCACGGCCGCCGAAGATGCGGCCGATTTCGGGAAGCGAACGCGGCGTCATCTTCTTGGCGAGATACATGGCGACCTGACGCGGACGAGCGACGGCGCGGGCGCGGCGCTTCGAGCGCATCTCGGACGCGTCGATCTTATAATGTGCGGCGCAGACCTTCTGAATTTCGTCCACGGTGATGCGGCGGGCGTTGGCGCGGACGGCGTCGGCCAGCATGCTCTGTGCAAATTCGAGATCGACCGAGCGGCCGGTCAATTGGCCATAGGCGATCAGCTTGTTGAATGCGCCCTCCAACTCGCGGATGTTCGAGCGGATCGAACGGGCGAGGAAATCCACAACCGCGTCAGGCACGGGCGGATCGCCCGCGATGGCCCGCTTGGCCTCCAGGATGGCGAGGCGTAGGTCGAGGTCGGCCGGGCGAATGTCCGCCACCAGCCCCCCCGCAAGGCGCGAGAGGATGCGGGCGTCGATCGAATCAAGCATCTGCGGCGCACGGTCGGCCGTGACGACGATGCGAGCGCCCGAATCGATGAGGTCGTTGATCGTGTGGAGAAATTCTTCCTGCGTCGATCCCTTGCCAGCGATGAACTGGATATCATCGATCAGCAGCAGCCGCGCAGCACGCAGGCGCGCCTTGAACAGCATGGTTTCATTCGCGCGCATGGCGTTCACAAATTCCATCATGAACCGCTCGGCCGACATGTAGAGTACCGGCGCGCTCGGCGAATGGATGGAGAAATGCTGGGCGATGGCGTGCAGCAGGTGCGTCTTGCCCTGCCCGGTGCTGCCATGGATGAAGAGCGGGCTGAAACGCGGCTGAGCTTCGCCAGCGACGGCCTGCGCCGCCGAAAAGGCGAGATGGTTGGAATCGCCCGTAACGAAATCGGCGAAGCTGTGGCGCGGCTGGAAATTGCAGGCGGCGACGGCTTCGGCCGGGACGGAGCCGAGCGCCGGGGTAGCGTCCTGCGCCGGAGCGGCTTCGAGCAGGCGCGGACCGACTGCATTGGGCGCACGGCGCAGCCGCACCTCCCGCACGCCGACACCTGCACAACGCCAAGCCATGCGCAGCCGGTCGCCGAAATGGCCGGACACGAAATTGGCGGTGAAGTCGGACGCGAACAGCAGATCCAGCGTCTGGGATTCCGGGCAATAGTCGCCCAGTTGGCCAGCCTTTAGCCACTGGTCGAACATGCGCGGACCGATATCCCGGCGGAGCCCCGTACGGATGGCGTCCCAGGCGGATTCGAGGCGCGCATGATCATGCGAAGCCTGAGCGCTCGAATTTCCTGACACTGCCGCTAAACCCTTCATAAACAGTCGACCCCCATCAACTGTGCCCCTGACGGACAGGAGCTATCAGACACATGAAACCGTTTTGAAAAGCGTGTGCTTTCCAACGCAACTGTGCCGAACAACCCAATGACGATCGCCGAGATTCGATTCGAGTGGCGATCAGAGAGTTGAAAATAGACAGGCAATCTCCGCCGGATCAAGGGCGGGCCGGGTCAAAAATGTGAAATAAAGGCGTTGACTCGGAAAACCGGGAAAAACGGATGGATTGGTATTTTTATCAATAATTTCAATTATTTAGCAAATATACGGTCCCGACGGCTTTTCCCCGAATCATGAGAGAATCGCGGAAATCCGCGAGTCTCCGTTACGGCCGCGTGACGGAATCATGAAAAAACCCGCCCCGCAGTGCGGGACGGGCTTTCAACCTGTTCGACGATCGAGTGGTGCGGCTCAGGCGAGCGCGCTGACGCGCTTCGTCAGGCGGCCGAACTTGCGGGCCGCAGTATTCTTGTGCACGACGCCGCGGGCCACGCCGCGCGCCAGTTCCGGCTGGACCGTCTGCAGCGCCGCAGCCGCAGCCGCCTTGTCGCCAGCGGCGAGAGCAGCTTCGACCTTCTTCACCAGGGTGCGGATCCGGCTGATGCGGGCGCCGTTGATTTCGGCACGGCGTTCGTTGCGGCGGATGCGCTTCTTGGCTTGCGGCGTATTGGCCATTTAAAGTCCTCGGTCTCGTCAAATCTCGTGAAAAGAGCCGGTAGGAATCGCCCACCAGCCCCTGTGAAGGTGCGCCCCTTACAGGGGATAAGCCGCATCGTCAACGGTTGGGGACGCGCTATTTCTGGCATTTTGGGCAGTAAAAGGTGGACCGCCCCCCATCCACGCGACGCCGGATCAGCCCGCCACAGGTGCAGCTTTCACCCTCCCGGCCATAGACGCGCCACTGTTTGGAGAAATAACCTAGCTCCCCGTCCGGCCGGGCATAATCACGCAGAGTTGAGCCCCCCGCAGCAATGGCGGCCGTTAACACGTCGCGAATCGCATCGGCCAGCAGTGCGAGGCGGGCGCGGCTGATCCGCCCTGCTTCGCGCATCGGGGAAATCCCGGCCATGTTGAGCGCCTCGCAGACGTAGATATTGCCCAACCCCGCGACTATGCGCTGGTCGAGCAGCGCGGCCTTGATGGACGTCGCCTTCCCCTTCAGCGCTTGCGCGAGATAGGCGGCGGAGAAACCGGGTCCCAAAGGTTCCGGCCCCATGCGCGTGAACGGTGCATAGGTTTGCCAGGCATCGCTGCGCACCAGATCAAGCGAACCGAAGCGCCGGGGATCATTCAAGGAGAGCAGCCGACCCGCCCCTGTCTCCAGCAGCAGATGGTCATGCGCGCCGATCTCCGCCGGATCGATCCGCCAGCGCCCCGACATGCCCAGGTGAAAGATGAGCGTATCGCCGCGATCCGTTTCGATAAGTCCATATTTGGCACGGCGGGAGAGCGAGGTGACGGTCGCGCCGGTCAACCGCTGCCGCAGGTCCACCGGGATCGGGAAACGCAGGTCGGAGCGGCGCGGCTCGACGCGGGTAAGGACGGCGCCCTCCAAAACCGAGCGCAGGCCTGCGACGGTGGTTTCGACTTCCGGCAGTTCGGGCATTCAGATCATCCTTGGAGAAATACATATGATCGGCCGTTTCTCGACTGCGCTCAAAATGAGCGGCTGGGAGAAGTGCCTGAACATTTTCGCTGATCTGGGGTGTTTCCTCGGGACATGCAAATGCTCTAGGAGGCTCGGCCATGAACGACACTGCTTCTTTCGGCTATCGCGATGTGGATGCTTCTGAAAAGCAGGGGATGGTGCGGGCCGTCTTTTCCAATGTCGCGTCCAAATATGACCTGATGAACGACGCCATGTCCGTGGGCGCACACCGGCTTTGGAAGGACCAGTTCATCGGGCGTGTGAAGCCGCGCAAGGATGAAGCGATCCTGGACATGGCGGGCGGCACGGGCGATATCGCCTTCCGCTTGGCTAAGCATGGTGCGCGGGTCACGGTGTCGGACATCAACCCGGAAATGCTGGCCGTCGGTGTCGAGCGGGCCAAGAAGAAGGGGCTCGAAGGGCTGATCTGGTCGGAACAGAATGCGGAAGAGCTGACGTTCAAAGACCGCAGCTTCGATGCCTATACGATCGCCTTCGGCATCCGCAATGTGACGCATATCGACAAGGCGCTGCGTGAGGCCCACCGGGTGCTGAAGTTCGGCGGGCGCTTTTTCTGCCTGGAATTTTCGACCACCACCTGGCCGGGCTTTTCCGATGTATATGATGTCTATTCGCATCGGCTGGTGCCCAAGCTCGGCAAGCTGTTGGCGGATGACGAGGACAGCTATCGTTACCTCATCGAATCGATCCGCCGCTTTCCGCCGATGCCCGAGTTTGAGCGGATGATCCGGGAGGCCGGGTTCGTCCACACGAAGATCGAGCCGATCCTGGGCGGATTGGTGGCGATCCATTCGGGGTGGAAGATTTGATGGCGGCGCAGGCCAGTACGAAGCCCAGTCCTTTCAAGGCAACGGGTCACCTCCCCAATCCCTCCCTTGAAGGGGAGGGGCTAAACTAGGATGCCTTCTCATCTGACGCATATCTGGCGGCTACTGAAATGGGGCCGGACCTTGGCGCGGCATGGGGCGTTGCGGGGGATAGAGCGCGATCCGCTGACGCCGACGCCGGTGCGGCGGCTGGTGCGGCTGGCGCGGGTGGGCGCGCGGGTGCCCAAGCAGCCGCGCTATGCCGATGCGTTTCAGGCGATCGGCCCGGCGGCGATAAAGCTGGGGCAGACGCTGGCCACCCGGCCCGATCTGGTTGGCGAGCAGGCGGCGGACGACCTGCTGCGTCTGCAGGATGCGCTGCCGCCAGTGCCGTTCGCCACAGTGCGAGCACAGATCGAGCAGAGTTTCGGGCGGCCGTTGGAAAGCATGTACCGCGATTTCGATGAAGTGCCGGTCGGCGCGGCTTCGATCGCGCAGGTGCATCGCGCCATCACCCAGGACGGCCGCGACGTGGCGGTGAAGGTGATCCGGCCGGGCGTTACCGATCAGTTTAATCGCGATATCCAGACCTATGAGTGGGCGGCAGCCCATATGGAGATGCTGGGCGGCGAGGCGTCGCGGCTGCGGCCCCGGCTGGTTATCGCCAACATGAAGCGCTGGACCGCTCGCGAGCTGGACTTGCGGCGTGAAGCCGCCTCCGCATCGGAACTGAGCGAAGCGATGGAGGCGATGCCGGGTTATCGCGTCCCCGCCATCGATTGGGATCGCACGACCGGCAAGGTCATGACGATGGAATGGATCGACGGGATCAAGATCTCCGACCGGGAGGCGCTGATCGCGGCGGGCCACGACGTCAAGGACCTGGCCGCCCGGCTGGTCAACGCCTTCCTGCGGCAGGCGATTGCCGAGGGCTTCTTCCATGCCGACATGCATCAGGGCAATCTGTTCGTCACCGCCAATGGCGACATCGTCGCAATCGATTTCGGCATCATGGGCCGGATCGACCGGCGCGCGCGGATGTGGCTGGCGGAGATTCTCTACGGTCTGATCACCGGCAATTACAAGCGCGTGGCCGAGATCCATTTCGAGGCGCAATATGTGCCGGGCCATCATAATGTCGAGGAGTTCGCGACGGCGCTGCGCGCGGTTGGCGAGCCGATGCGCGGAAAGCCGGTACGCGAACTGTCGGTGGGCGGGATGCTGGACGGGCTATTCGCCATCACGCGCGACTTCGACATGCAGACCCAGCCGCACCTGTTGCTGCTGCAGAAGACGATGGTGATGGTGGAGGGCGTCGCGACGGCGCTCGACCCCGACATCAACCTGTGGGAGACAAGCGGCCCCTATGTGCGGGAATGGCTGCGCGCGGAACTGGGCCCGGAGGCCAAGGCGGCCGATGCGTTGATCGAGAATTGGCGGACGCTGCAAAGGCTCCCGGGTCTGGTGCGCCGGATGGAGGAAGCCTTCCCCGAGAAGGGTGGCGCGCCGCCGCCGCCGCCGCTGAGCGAAGTCAGGCTGATCCGCATCGGCGGCGGGTGGCGCTATGCCGCTGTCGCGGGTGTTGCTGCGGTGGCTGGAGCGGTCGTTACGGCGCTGCTACATCTGCAGCTATGACTCAGTCTCGCATCCTCCTCATCGTCTCCGGCGGCATCGCGGCCTATAAGTCGCTGGAACTAGTGCGACTGCTGAAAAAGCGCGGCATCGCGGTGCGCGCGGTGCTGACCGAGAGTGCGGGCAAGTTCGTGACGCCGCTCGCTTTTGGCGTGCTGACCGAAGACCATGTCTATGGCGACATGTTCGACCTTAAGGAAGAGCGCGAGATCGGGCATATCCAGCTGAGCCGCCAGGCGGACTTGGTGGTAGTAGCGCCCGCGACGGCGAACATCCTGGCGAAGATGGCGAACGGCATTGCCGATGATCTGGCGACCACGCTGCTGCTGGCGACCGACAAGCCGGTGCTGGCGGTGCCCGCGATGAATGTGCGCATGTGGCATCATCCGGCGACACAGCGGAACCTGAAGCAGCTGCGGGCCGATGGGGTGCAGGTGATGGAGCCGGACGACGGCGAGATGGCTTGCGGCGAATATGGCAAAGGCCGACTGCCTGAGCCGGAAGCGATTGCGGCCGAGGTAGAGCGGCTGCTTGCACGGCCGGGCTCGAACGATCCCCTGGCGGGGCAGCCTGATTTCGAGACAGTGGAACGGCCCCTGAAAGGACGTCACATCCTCGTGACCGCTGGGCCGACGCATGAGCCGATTGATCCGGTGCGCTATATCGCCAACCGATCGTCGGGGAAGCAGGGCTTCGCCATCGCAGCTGCCGCTGTAAAGGCAGGGGCGCGTGTTACGCTGGTGGCGGGGCCGGTGCATTTGCCGACACCTGCCGGGGCGGACCGGATCGATGTGGAAAGCGCGCGGGAGATGCTGACCGCCGTTGAAAAGGCGCTGCCCGCCGATGCGGCGATCATGGTCGCGGCGGTTGCCGACTGGCGCACAGCGGACGCGTCGGGCCAGAAGCTCAAGAAGGATGGCTCTGGCAAGCCTGCGCCGCTGACACTAATCGAAAATCCAGACATTCTCGCTACGCTGGGCAAGCATGGACAGCGCCCTTCCCTGCTGATCGGTTTCGCTGCCGAGACGGAGAAGGTCGCCGAACATGCGCAGGCGAAGCTGGCGCGCAAGGGGGCCGACTGGATCGTCGCCAATGACGTTTCGGGAGACGTGATGGGCGGCGACAGCAACAGCGTGCATATCGTCACCGCGCAGGGCGTCGAAAGCTGGGAGCATCTGCCCAAGGACGACGTCGCCACCCGTATCATCGAAAAGGTCGCCAATGCCCTTCCACCTCTCACCCATTGAAATTCGCCTGAAGCGCCTGCCTCATGGCGCGGGGCTGCCTGTTCCCATCTATGCGACGGCCCATGCGGCGGGGATGGACGTGGTGTCGGCGGAAGATGTGATCATCGTGCCGGGCGGACGGCATGCCGTGGCGACTGGCTTCGCCATGGCGATTCCCGAAGGTTATGAGGTGCAGGTCCGGCCGCGCTCCGGCTTGGCGCTGAAGCATGGCATCAGTCTTCCCAACACGCCCGGCACGATCGATGCCGATTATCGGGGGGAGTTGAAGGTCATCCTGATCAATCTGGGATCGGAGCCCTTCGTCATCGCGCGCGGCGACCGGATCGCCCAGCTGGTGGCGGCGCCGGTGCAGATGGCCCGCTTTGCCGAGGTTGAGGAACTGGACGAGACGGTGCGGGGTTCCGGTGGTTTCGGATCGACCGGAGTGACGTCATCATGACCCCTGCCCCGCTGACGCTCTCCGACGAGCAACTGGAACGCTATGCGCGCCATATCGTCCTCAAGGAGATCGGCGGCGCAGGGCAGGCGCGGCTGTTGTCGGCGGATGTCGCGGTGATCGGCGCGGGCGGGATCGGCAGCCCGGCGATTCTCTATTTGGCGGCGGCGGGCGTGGGCACGATCCGCGTCATCGATGATGATCATGTCGCGCTGTCCAACCTGCAACGGCAGGTGCTGTTCGGCACGGACGACATCGGCGCGGCGAAAGCGGAAAGCGCCATGGCGGCGGTCGCACGGCTTAATCCCGATGTGAAGCTCATCCCGATCAACGCGCGAATCGATGCGGACAATGCCGCGCTGATGCTGCGTGACGCCGATGTGGTGCTGGACGGATGCGACAGTTTCGCGACGCGGCTGGCTGTGGCGGATTGCGCGCAAAGGCTGCGTATCCCGCTGGTGTCGGCGGCCGTGGGATCGTTCGAGGGCCAACTCGCCACCTACCGGGGGTGGGAGAGCGGCCAACCCTGTTATCGTTGCCTGGTGGGCGACCCGCAGGATGCACCGGAGCGCAACTGCGCAGAGACGGGCGTGATCGGCGCGCTGACTGGCGTCATGGGGAGTTTGGCCGCGCTGGAGGTGATCCGCGCGCTGGTGCCTTTTGGCGCGGATATGGCGGGCAAGTTGCTGCTGGCAGACCTGCTGGCAATGCGCTTCCGGACCGTTTCAGTCGCCAAGGACCCAGGCTGCAGCGCGTGCGCCGCAGAGCTATGCGCGAACTGAGAATTATCGTTGCGACCGCCGATGCCGAGCGGCTGCGTGGCGCGCTCGTGCTGGCAAGCGCGCAGGCGGCGTTGGGCGGGCGGGCCAGCATCTTCCTGCAACTTGACGCGGTAGCCCTGCTCGCACCCACTTTTGAAGCGCCGAGGGATGCGGCGCATGGCGAGGCCGGGTTGCCGACGCTAAGGCAATTGATTGCAGAGGCGTCGGGATTGGGCGTCGCACTTCTCGCCTGTCAGAGCGGGATGGCGCTGCACGGCATTGGCGCGCAGGACTTGCCGGACGATATCGCAGTGAGCGGACCCATTGCCTTCCTGCAGGAAACGGGCAAGGAGGCCCGCCTGATCTTCGCCTGATCAGAAGGGCTTGCCCCAGAATTTCGCGACTTTCGGGTCTTTGGCACAGGAACTGCGGAGCGCCTGCCATTGCGCCGGGTCGAGCGCGGAACGATAGCGCGTGCCTGGCTGCATCGCTGCGGCGAAGCGGCGGCGGCGGTCGGCGGAAAGCGGGTGGGAGGAGAACCAAGTCATCGCCCTTGCGCCTGTCCCTGCCTCCTTACCGCCGATCCGCTCGAAGAAAGCGGCCGTGCCCGCGGGGGAGATGTTCGCGCTGCGCATTTGCTGAATGGCGACCTCGTCAGCTGCAGTTTCGGCCTCGCGGCCGTAGCTCATGGCCAGTACGCCGTTGAGATAGCCGCCCGCATTGCCGCCTGCTCCGCCCAGGACGACACTGAGGCCGAGTTGGCGGATGAGGCCCGTCATCGTGTCACGGTGGCGGACATGGCCGAGTTCATGGCCCAGAACGCCAGCGACCTCGTCAGGCGACCCGGCCTGCTGGATGAGCCCGTCGAACAGGATCACGCGGCCGCCCGGCAAAGTGACGGCATTCACCATCGGGATGTTGGCGAGCGCGATCTCGCGCGCTTCATGCTGCGGATCGACCTGCGCGACCAATGTGCGAAGCGCGGCGTCCCCGGCAGGCGTGTGGCAGAAGCGGCCGCCGAAGTCGCCCACCATCGCATCGCCCATGCGGTTTTCCCAGCTGCGCGGGATAAACGGTGCAACGATTCCTGGCGCTTCGGCTGCGCCCCAGACCACCAGCACCGCCGCTATGGTGAACAATGCCGCCGCTGGCCAGAATCCGAGACGGTCGATCCATCCACCATAGCGTGCCCCCTTGGGCAGATGGGCGGCAATGCCGTCAGGGGCTTCCCCGGCAAAGCCCATACGCCAGCCGGGAATGGCGCTGTGTCCATAGGCGGAGCGCCCGCTTTCGACGCCGATGACAGTGAGATCGGACCAAGCCGCAGGCGCGCCAGCCCACCCACTTTCCGGCTCTTCAAGCACGAAGCCGTCCGCAGCCTGGCGAAGCAGCACGCTTCGCCGGACCGCGGTGACACCGTCATAATGCCAGAGCCGGAAATCCGACATCGGCGTCAGAAGGCGCCCACGTCGAGCGCGTCGAGAAGGCCCTCACCATGGCGGCTTGTCTTCGTCTGCGACTGGGTGAGTTCGTCCGTATAGATCTCGCCGGTCGCTCCCATATGGGCGACGAAGAATTTCCAGTGACGATATTGCAGGAAGATCGATCCGACGCCGAGCGTGCAAGTGACGAGGGCAATGTCGCCAAGGAACAGCAGCAGCCAATCCTTGGTGCGAGCGCAGAATTGGAAATTGAGGCCAGCAAGCGACAGTCCCTCGACCGCCTGGCGGAAGAATTTGGCGTAGAAGGCGAGCGCGATGAGGCCCATGCCCAGATATAAGGCAAACACCAAGCCGATGATCGCCAGGATGCCAGCGACTGCCGCGCCTCCAGCATTCTGCATGTCACCGAACGGGATGGCCATGGTAGCGATAATGCCGCCGACCACTACAAGGGCGATCGGAAACAGATAGAAGAGCAGGAACCGCTTGAAGGCCGGGCCGTGATCCCCCGCCGCCTCGAACAGGTGCGGGCCGAAGCTCATCTTGTTCCAGCGCTCGTTCCACAACGACATCATCGACCAGGGAATGAGCAGGCCGAGGGCAAGGCTGCCCACAGCGCTCTTCCACATATAGGAGACGCCGTAGCCAAAGCCCTGATCGTCGCTGCCGCCACGGATGCCGTGCCACCAGGTTCGGCTCAGCCGGTAACGCAGCGCGCGGAATCGGGCGACACCGACCATATAGAATATCCCGCCAAAAGCGGCCAGCGTCAGAATGGCCGCCACGCCGCCATGCCCCTGGAGGATCAACGCCTGCGCACTGAATTGAAGAATCAGGAAGGGCACGCCGACCATCGCGACCACCATCAGGAAGCCAAGGAACAATTCCTTGCCCGTCCCGGTCCATTCGAGCCGGTCGTCGATGAAGCGCGTGTTCGCCCAAAGATAGCACCGCGTCCGCGTCGTCGCCCAGAAGCGATAGATGCCCAGCGTGACGATCGTCAGCAGAAGATTAGTGAAAGCGATTGGCGCATATTCACGCCAGCTTCCTTCAAAGGCGAAGCTGTCGCCGTAAAAGCGTTCCTGATCCATGGATCCCCCCTGTAGTCCCCGACGGGAGAAGACTATGAGCCGGACGGCGGGTCAAGGGGGATCATGCTGACGGACCGCTTGCGTCAGAATTGAGCGTAACGCTCATTGCCGATGAAGCCGAGTTTCTTCACCCCGGCGCGACGGATGTCCGGAGCACTTCATCCACCGCGACGTAGCGGGCGGCGGCGTCCGGTTCGAACTGCAACTCAGGCTCGACCGGCATCCGCAGGGACGCGGCGAGATATTGGCGGAGCGTGATCCGGTCAATCGCCGCCCCGTTCCAACGGATCAGGCCGTCGGCATCAATGCTGACCTTGTTCTTGATGAGGTTCATATCGACAGAGCGTTCTATCCGCCCTTGCGGAAGATCAACACCGACGCTGTGCGTCTGGATCGGGATGGTCAAGATGAACATGATCAGCAGCACCAGCATCACATCGATCAGCGGCGTCGTGTTCATCTCGCCCATCGGATGTTCCATTTGGGCCGTGTCGGATTGCGCCAAGCTTAAAGCCATGAACCCCTCCTATTGAATGTTATATCAACACATGAATTATGCTTGTACGGGCTGCGCTTGGCAAGAGTGCTTCTATTGACAGGCCGGGCCGCCCATTTATGGGGAAAGCGCGGCATTTTGCGCCGCTTCATCCACTCACAGAAAGACCCGACCCTTGTCCGCCATGCTCAAGATCACCCTGCCCGACGGTTCCGTGCGCGAAGTCGCGCCCGGCACTACCCCGGCGGACATTGCAGCGGCGATCGGGCCGGGTCTGGCCAAGGCGGCCATCGCCGCGCGCGTCGATGGAGAGTTGCGTGACATCATGCGGCCGCTGGAAAATGACGCCCAGCTGGCGCTGGTGACGTCGCGGGACGAGGCCGACGCGCTGGAGCTGGCGCGGCATGACTTCGCGCATATATTGGCAGAGGCGGTGCAGGCGCTGTTTCCGGGCACGCAGATCACCTTTGGCCCTTCGACGGACGATGGCTTCTACTATGATTTTGCACCCAAGGACCGGCCATTCACCGAGGAGGATCTGCCCGCGATCGAGGCGAAGATGCGCGAGATCATCGCCGCCGACAAGGCGCTGCGCCGCGAGGTGTGGAAGCGCGAGGACCTGATCGCCCGCTGGCGGGCCGACGGCGAGACGTTCAAGGCCGAATGGGCCGCAGAACTTCCCGAAGGCGAGGAGTTGACGGTTTACTGGTCGGGCGGGGACTGGCTCGACATGTGCCGGGGGCCGCATCTCGCCTCCACGGGGAAGCTTGATCCGGCGGCGTTCAAGCTGACGCGCGTGTCGGGCGCGTATTGGCGCGGCGATCAGAAGAATGCGATGTTGAGCCGCGTCTATGGCACTGGCTGGCTCAACAAGAAGCAGCTCGAGGCGCATCTCCACAAGCTGGAGGAAGCGGGCAAGCGCGACCATCGTAAGCTGGGCGCGGAAATGGACCTGTTCCACCTCCAGCAGGAAGCGCATGGGTCGGTCTTCTGGCACCCCAAGGGCTATCTGATCTGGCGCGAACTCGAAGCCTATATGCGCCGCGCCATCGACGATGCAGGCTATCGCGAGGTCAAAACGCCGCAGGTGATGGACGCGCGCCAATGGGAGCAGTCCGGCCATTGGGGCAAATATCGCGAGAATATGTTCGTGATCCCCGACGAGGTTCCCAATGTCGAGGATGAAGGGCCGCTGGTGTCGGACGATGCCGACTGGATGGCGCTGAAGCCCATGAACTGCCCGGCGCACATCCTGATCTTCAAGCAGGGGATCAAGAGCTATCGCGACCTGCCGCTGCGCTTCTATGAAAATGGTTGCTGTCATCGCAACGAACCGCATGGCGCGCTCCACGGACTGATGCGGGTGCGCCAGTTTACGCAGGACGATGCGCACATCTTCTGCCGTGAGGATCAGATCGTCGAGGAAGTGCGCGCCTTCTGTGCGCTGGCCGATCGGATCTACAAGGATTTCGGCTTTACCTATTCGATCAAGCTGGCGTTGCGCCCGGACAAGCGCTTCGGCAGCGACGAGATGTGGGACAAGGCCGAGGAAGAGTTGCGCAACGCCGTCGCGGCGGCGGGGCTCAACACGCCTGAATATGGCTGGGAGGAGTTGCCGGGCGAAGGCGCCTTCTATGCGCCCAAGCTCGAATGGCATCTGACCGACGCAATCGGGCGGACTTGGCAGGTCGGCACGATCCAGTCGGACCGAGTGCTGCCCGAGCGACTCGACGCATCCTATGTGGCCGAGGATGGCGAGCGGCACCGGCCGGTGATGCTCCACCGCGCGATTTTCGGCTCCTATGAGCGCTTCATCGGCATATTGATCGAACATTATGCGGGTAAATTTCCGCTCTGGCTGGCGCCAGTTCAGGCAGTCGTTGCGACGATCGTATCGGACGCCGATGGCTATGCCCAAACGGTCGTGGAGCAGCTCCGCGCGGCCGGCATTCGGGCCGAAACCGACCTGCGCAATGAGAAGATCAACTATAAGGTACGCGAGCATAGCCTGGCTAAAGTGCCCAATTTGCTGGTCGTGGGCCGCCGCGAAGCCGACGAAGGGACGGTGGCCCTGCGCGAACTTGGCAAAGAAGGGCAGAGCGTTCTTTCGGTCGAGGACGTCATTGCACGTCTTGCAAAAGAGGCGCTCGCCCCCGATATGCGCTGAGGCAGCGATGCCACATGGGGCCGGTGAATCCGCAGATGCGGGCTTGCCGCCCCTTTCGGCTTTGCGCTAAAGGGCCGCCAGAGCCATTTTTGTGATTACCATAGGAGAAGCCGCTATACGTCCCCCAATGATGCGCCGCCCGATGGCGCCGCCGCCTAAGTCCGGTCCCCGTTACAATGAGTTCATCACGGTGCCCAAGGTACGCGTGATCGACGACGAAGGCGAAAATCTGGGCGTGATGTTTACGCAGGAGGCCATGGAGCGCGCTTATGAGATCGGGCTGGACCTGGTCGAAGTGTCGCCGACCGCCGATCCGCCGGTTTGCAAGTTCCTGGACATCGGCAAGTTCAAGTACGAGGCCCAGAAAAAGGCGAATATCGCCCGCAAGACCCAGAAGACGCAGGAACTCAAAGAGATCAAGATGCGTCCCAACATCGACGATCATGACTATGATACGAAGATGAAGAAGGTCCATGACTTCATCGGCGACGGCGATAAGGTGAAGATCACCCTGCGCTTCCGTGGCCGCGAACTGTCGCACCAGCAGCTCGGCATGCAGTTGCTCCAGCGCGTGGCGGAAAATGTGGGTGAAATCGCCAAGGTCGAAGCCTATCCGCGCATGGAAGGCCGCCAGATGCTGATGGTGCTGGCGCCGAAATAAGCTTTGCGGCTTTAGAATGAAGTTGTCGGGCGGGGTCTGGATGCAGGCTCCGCCCGATGTGTTTTGCTGCGGCTTTACGAAGCTGCGGCTTCGGGACATTATAGCGGCGTTCGCGCGACTGGCGAGATGAGGTGGCGTAGCATCGGGGAAAGCGAATCGGATACGCCGTTCGCCTAGGCACCCTCTTCGAACGCGGAGCAGTGCCATGGCCATGAATAATGGGGTATATGACCCGAGCGGCATCTTCATGTGGCGTCGGATTGACGAGCGGCTGACCACCTCTGGCCAGCCCAGCGAGGAGCAATTGGCTGCGCTGGCTGGTCTAAATGTCACGCATATCGTCAACCTGGGCCTGCACAGCCATGATAAGGCGTTACCCGACGAAGCGGCGAGCGTCCGCGCGCTGGGCATGATCTACATCCATATTCCCGTCCCATTCGACCAGCCGTCGGAGAGTGATTTCGAGCGGTTCCGGGAAGTGATGGCGGCGCTTGCTGACAAGACCATCCATGTCCACTGCATCGCCAATTTGCGAGTTTCGGCCTTCCTCTACCGTTATAGGCGAGACATACTCCATTGGGAGGAAGCGGAGGCGCGCGCGGAGATTGAGCGCATCTGGCGGCCAAGTGACGTTTGGGCCGAATTCATAGGGGACGTATCGGGCGCAACGTCACCGCATCGCTATGCGGGGCGAGATTATTGATCGAGCAGGACAGCGATCAGTTCGGCACGATCAGATATTTCTCACCCGTGCGCCGAGCGTTGTACGTCAGGACGGCGTCTCGCGCGAGTGCGTCTCGTAGCGAGATGCGGGCCTTGTAGTGACTGGCGAAAGTGGTGGTGAGGCTGTCGAGGACGCGTTGGCGCATGCGCTGCGCGGTGTCGGCCCCCGCACTTTGCAGGAAGGGGAAGAGCAGCCAACCGCCGACATTCCAGCTGAAGCCGAAGCTGCGCGTGAGGATCGTCGGGGAGGTGTCGAGCATGCCGTAAATATAGGCTTGCTTGGGACTATCCGATCCATAGCGGCTGTACGGGGCGTCCTTGGCTGCGGCCAACTCCATCGCGTGAAGGATCTGGCTGACAAGCGTGCCACCGCCGATTGCGTCGAAGGCGATGGTTGCTCCGGTCGCAGCGATGGCGCCCTGGAGTTGAGCGGCAAAATCATCCTTCGAGCTGTCGAGCACAATGTCTGCGCCCAAATCCCTGAGGATCGCCACCTGCGCTTCGTTGCGGACGATGTTCACCAGCGGGACGCCATCCTCCTGACAAATGCGGACCAGCATCTGGCCGAGATTGGAGGCGGCGGCGGTGTGGATTATTGCGCGATGCCCTTCCCGCCGCATGGTCTCGACAAAGCCGAGCGCGGTGAGCGGGTTGACGAAAGCTGCCGCGCCCTGCTCCGCCGTCACGTCATCCGGCAATGCGATGCAGGCGCCTGCCTGAACTAGACGATATTGCGCGAACATGCCGCCCGCGATGAGCGCCACGCGCTTGCCAAGCAATGCCTGAGCGTCTGGGGCGTCACCGGCGGCGATCACAGTGCCCGCGCCTTCATTGCCGACCTCCATCGCCTGGCCCACCCGGCCCGCCATGGCGCGAAGAGCGGCGTCGGACATCGGGGCGATGACCCGGTCTCCGCTATAATCCGCATTTTCGAGATCGGCGGCCGGGAAGAGCAGGCCGAGATCGGACGGGTTGATCGGGGCGGCTTCCACTCGGACCAGCACTTCATTGCCCTTGGGCGCAGGGAACGCTTCTTCGGCCAATTCGACGATCAAGCGGCCATCGGCGTGGAGGGTGGAAAGAAGCTTCAAACCGCGCGTGCCGCTCATATTCGTTTCCCTTATTAGGCGGAGGGGCGATCAGTGTAGAGTTTCGGGAACATCGCCTTGAACGCCGCCAACTTAGGCATGTCCCAGCGTTGAATATAGGGGTGGCGCGGGTTTCGGGTGAGGAAATTCTGGTGATAGGCATCGGCCGCCTGGAAGCCGGAGAAGCGTTCCACGCGGGTGACGATGGGATCGCGCCAAAGGCCCGCTTTGCCGAGCTGGCCGAGATAGGCACGCGCCGCCTTGTCCTGACTGGGTGAAAGTGGGAACAGCGCGCTGCGATATTGGGTGCCGCGATCGGGACCCTGATAGTTGAGAGTCGTGGGATCGGCGATCACTGAGAAGAAGACGCGCAGCAAGGTGCCATAGCTCACTTGCTTGGGATCATAGGTAACCCGCACCGCTTCGGCGAAACCGGTGTCGCCCCCGCTGACGCGCTCATAATCGACCTTGAAGCTGCTCGGCCCCCCGGCAAAGCCAGAGGTGACGAGGCGAACGCCCTTCACATGGGAGAAGACGCCTTCGACGCCCCAGAAGCAGCCACCGGCGAAAACCGCTGTCTCCAGTTTGCGGGTGGGGGCGGCATCGACAGCAGGCGGGGGTGCGAGGACGGGGCGTTCGGCGCGCAGGGGAGAGACGACGGCGAGCGCCGCCAGAAATGCAAGAAGGAAACCGTCAGAGCGACGCATTGTCCGCAACTTGCGGAGCGGCGCTGGCCGAAGCGGCCATGGCGGGCGTCGTGAGGGCGGGAGGAGCGCTCGGCTGGAGGGCGAAGACGCCAACTGTTCCCAGGACGAAACCGCCCAGGAAGCGCAGGAACAGGTCGGATTTCAGGAATGCCAACATGGCGCTGTTCCTTTTTATCTTGGCCCGCAACGGGATTAGCAGCGGGTAGCTTAGCCAGTCGTTAACAGGCGAAATTAGGTTGTTAATTGAAATGGGATATAATCGGCTACGCCCTCTCTGCAAGACGGCGCGCGGGAAAATAACCGTTTCCGATTGTGGCGTAATGGGAAGAACAGAGGCTGCTGCCGCAGTTTTCCTTCCGCCGCCATTTGCGAAGCAAAGCGGCCCCCCCATCTGTCGATGGGGAGGGTTGGGAGCTTATTTTAGAGCGGCGCAGGCTTCTTGGATGCGCTTGCACGCCCTGGCCAGCACCTCTTCCGATGTTGCATAGCTGATGCGGAAGGCAGGCGAGAGGCCAAAGGCCGCGCCGTGGACGGCGGCGACACGGGCTTCGTCGAGGAAATAGCCGATCAGCTTCTCATCGCTGTCGATCAGCTGACCCTTAGGCGTGGTCTTGCCCATCACGCCGCTAGCGTCGGGATAGACGTAGAAGGCGCCTTCGGGCGTCGGGCAGTCGAGGCCCGGCGCGTCGTTGAGCATCGATACGACCATGTCGCGGCGGCGCTTGAAGGCCGCGTTGCGTTCCTCAAGGAAGTCCTGATCGCCGGTCAGCGCGGCGACGGCCGCGGCCTGGCTGATCGAGCAAGGGTTGGAAGTGGACTGCGACTGCAGCTTGCCCATCGCCTTGATGATCCATTCAGGGCCACCGGCAAAGCCGATGCGCCAGCCGGTCATGGAGAAAGCCTTAGAGCAGCCGTTGACCGTCAGCGTGCGCTCGTAGAGGTCCGGGCAGACCTGCGCGATGGTCGCGAAGGGCGTCGGCGCGTACCAGACATGCTCATACATGTCGTCCGTCATGATGAGCACCTGCGGGTGGCGGCGCAGCACTTCGCCCAGATCCTTGAGCTCGCTCGCCGAATAGGCCGCCCCCGAAGGGTTGGAGGGCGAGTTCAGGATCAGCCACTTGGTACGCGGCGTGATCGCGGCATCAAGCTGCTCGGCGGTGATCTTGTAACCCTGGCTCGCGGGACCTTCTACGAAGACGGGCGTGCCGCCCGCGAAGTTCACGATATCGGGATAGCTGACCCAATAAGGCGCGGGAATGATGACTTCATCGCCCACATCGACGGTCGCGACGAGCGCGTTGAACAGGGTGTGCTTGCCGCCAGAGTTCACGCTGATCTGGCTGCGCTTGTAGGTAAGGCCGTTGTCACGGCTGAACTTGAAAGCGACCGCGTCCTTGAGCTCGGCGGTGCCGTCCACATCGGTGTAGCGGGTCAAGTTCTTGCGGATCGCGGCGATGCCCGCTTCCTTGACGAAATCGGGCGTGTCGAAGTCGGGCTCGCCCGCCGAGAGACCAATAACATCGACGCCATCGGCTTTGAGGGCATTCACGCGCGCGCTCATCGCCAGGGTGGCGGAGGGCTGGATGCGGCCGAGGGCAGCGGAAGTCTGGCTCATCGTGACACTCTTTCTGAAGGATTGCCTAGAGTCCGCGTCAGGCGGACGGGGGCTCCTTAGTGCGCTATGGGTTTGGGGGCAACCGCCAGTTGGCGTGGGATGGCCCTTGCCTGCCATTCCAGCGAAAGCTGGGAGACGGGAGCTTAGGCAGCGTCAGGCTCACTTCACCAGCGAAGCGGCGACCATTCCCCGAGCGGCGTTGCCGATGAAGAAGCCATTTTCCAGATCATGGGGCTTCAATTCGCCCTCCACCGCCTCGCCCATGTCGAGGAGGCTGCGGCGAAGAACGCCGGGAAGGATACCGCGCGTCAAGGGCGGCGTCACCAGCTTGTCACCGCGCTCGACGAAAATCGAAGAGAAGCAGCCTTCGGTGAGAAAGCCATTGCGATCGGTCATCAGCACCTCATAGGTGCCGCCGCGCCGCAGGGCATCGCGGTAAACCGCGCGGTCAGTGGTCTTATGGACGAGCCGTGGGTCGTCGCCGGGAACCTCACGCGGCACGATCGAAACCTGCATGATCGCCTGGGGCCAGGTGCGATGTTCGCGCACCTCGATCGCGATCGAGCCACGGCGGGACACGAGCAGGCGCAGGCGGCTGCGTTCGCGCAGGCGGAAGGTCGCGGCCTGAAGTTCATTGCGCACGTCATGGCGGTCAAAGATGAAGTCCAGCGCAGTAGCGCTCGCCTTCAGCCGTTCAAGATGCAATTCCAGCAGCCTGATCCCGTCGATCGGATCGAAGGCCATGGTTTCGAGCAGGTCGAACCGTCCGTCAGCCAATGACATCGAAACTATTCAAGCCCCCTTAGCCCAACTGTTCCTGCGGCGGTGAGAAAGCGCCCTTTGGCCAGGCATTCCGCCCATTCGGATGCCGCATCCGAGTCCGCGATGATGCCCGAACCCAATCCGAGGCGCCCCTCACTGCTGCCTTCTTCAACCCAAATGGTTCGAATGGCAACATTGAAGGCGGCATCGCCATTGGGATCGATCCAGCCCATCGCGCCGGTATAGACGTCGCGCGGAAAAGCTTCGACCGCGTCGATGATCTCCATCGCCCGCACTTTGGGCGCGCCGGTGATCGAGCCGCAAGGAAAGAGGACGCGCAATATGTCGATCGGGCCAAGGCCGGGCAGCAGCCGCGCGCGGATGGTCGAAACCATCTGATGGACGGTAGGATAGGTTTCGACATGGAAGAGGTCGGGAACCGTCACCGTGCCTGCGCGCGCGACGCGGGAAAGGTCGTTGCGCAGCAGATCGACGATCATCAGATTTTCGGCGCGTTGTTTGGCGTCAGTCTCAAGCTGCTCCGCCAGCGCCGCATCGCGCGCCGGATCGACGGCGCGTCGCGCGGTGCCCTTCATTGGCCGGGCGGTGAGTTGGCCGCGCACATTGGTGAAGAACAGCTCCGGTGAAAAAGAGAGGATATTTTGCGCGCCGGTGCGGATGATGCCGCCATAGCCCGCGCGCTGCCGAGGGCGAATTGCGGCATAGAGCGCCATGACGTCGCCAGTGAAGCGTGTGGCGCAGGGGAAGGTCAGGTTCACCTGATAAATGTCGCCTGCGCGGATATATTCCTGCACGCTGTCGAAGGCGACCCGATAGGCCTGTTCGTCCACGAGCGGCCGGGGTGGCTCAATGCCTGCGGTGGCGGGATCGGGCAGGAGGTCCGGCATCAGATCAGGATCGATCAAGCGATGACCTTCAAACAGGCCGAACCAGAGCAGCGGCATGGCGGGCGGGCGACCCTTTTGCCCGGCGGCGAGCTGGAGCAGCCGGTCCTCCAGCACCAGTCCCGCTTCATAGCTTATATAACCAGCGGCGTGCAGGCCCCTCTCTCCGGCTTCGGCGAGACGGTCGAGCGCGGGCTGCACATCCTCAAGCCGGTGGGCGACGATAACGTCCACCGGGTCGCGATAGAGGCGCGCCGGGGCGGGATTACGCTCTCGCGCATCGTCGAATAGGACAAAGGCTTCGGAAGGACCCGGCAGTCGCATCGCGCCCTCTTAACAGCCTTTTGGAGAGGCGAAAGGGTCATGGGCGCTTTATCCATGGCTTGATCCATGGGTTGCGCACCCTCTCGCTTGACCATAGGGACGGGCGCATGAGCAACCACCCTGCCGCAGACATCGCCGAACGGCCGCTTCGCCCCGCATTGACGCGAGCGCTGCGGGGACGTTGCCCGGCGTGCGGCGAAGGGGCGATGTTCGCTGGCTTTCTGAAGCCCAGTGCGGCGTGCGAGGCGTGCGGGCAGCCATGGGACTTGTCGCGGGCGGATGATTTTCCCGCCTATATCGTCATCCTGCTGTTGGGGCACATTTTGGTGCCGCTGATGATCGAGGTGAACAGCGCGCTGGCGATCCCGCTGGGGGTGCAGGCGGCGCTATGGCCTGGGCTGGCGGTGGTGTTGGCTGCGATCATGATCCAGCCGGTGAAAGGCGCGGTGATCACCTTTCAATGGGCGCGGCGGATGGATGGGTTCGCACAGACGAAGGGCTGAATACGCTCCGTTCGGTCAGGCAGGGTCGATAACGGAAAGAGCGGGACGGTTTCTCGACTTCGCTCGAAACGAACGGAGATTTGAGCGCGAACCAGTAAGCCCTTTTTTTGGCACCCAGCTCGCTAGAGATGACTTACGCCGGTTTGCGTAGGAAATTGCGTTCCATCGCTTCGCGCAGGCTAGCATCGATGACGCGGCGGCCTTCCGAACCGTGGGTGACGACTGTGGTGTCGCAGGTGGCGACGCAGACGCCCTTCTGGAAGGCGGCGGAGCTGACCGTCCAGCTTGTGCGACCGATATGGCCGATGCCGCAATGCACCTCGAACGGATAGGGGAAGTGCGATTCCTCAACGAAGTTCAGCGACACGGCGGCGACCAGCCAGCGCACGCCCTGTTCCTGGGGATGACGGCCAAGATGATGATGAAAGCGGATGCGGGCGGTTTCGAAGATGCCGGAGATGGCCACATTGTTGATGTGGCCCATCGTGTCGATATCCTGGAAGCGCGTGTCCATGCTGGTGATGAAGCTGTAGGCTTCGGGGCTCAAGCGCCAGGATTCGGGTTTTGCCATGTCCTGCTTTCCAACCAGTTATATCCTAAAGGCTCTTAGCCAGTGCGGGCGGCGATGCAATCGCCGCAGGAAAATTGGCCAAACTGCGACCTTTTTGACACAGGCGATGTTAGCTGCAGCGCAAAAAGGAACGCTGTGTTTCCGCTTGCAGCCATGGACTTTGACCCGGCGGTTTCATAGCGTTGGCGGATCTGCCTTACCCTCGGTCGAGGACCTATGCGCCGCTACAGCCTTATCGCCATCTTCCTCCACTGGGCGATCGCCGCCCTCCTGGCTTTTCAGATCGCCGTCGGGTCGGCGCTGGAGGATTTGGGCGCGCGGGGCTTCGCGCTTTTCCAGCTGCACAAGTCGATTGGCATCACGATTCTGGCGCTGACGGTCGCGCGCGTGGTCGTGCGCTATACAAGGCCGCGTCCGGCGCCCGTCGAGGGCGGCTGGCAGGGCGCATTGGCGAAGGGGGTGCATGGCGGGCTGTACCTCTTCATGCTGGGCGCGCCGCTGACCGGGTGGGCGCTGGTATCGACGGCCAAGGTCAAGGTGCCGACGCTGGTCTTCGGGATCATCCCCCTGCCCCATCTTCCTTTGCCAGCCGGAGCGAATGACCCGGCCCTGGCGGCGCATGCACTGCTGGCCTGGGTCGGCATCGCCTTGTTTGCGCTGCATGTCGCGGGCGCGTTGCGGCACCACATATTGCTGCGTGACGGCCTGCTGTGGCGAATGATGCCGGCGCGATCGCCGCTGCTGCTGGTGGCGCTACCCGGCCTGATGGCGGCCGGCTTCCTGCTGGGGCGTCTCATCCTGCCTGCGCCTGCGCCAAAGGCTGCAGCCGCGCAGGAAAAGATCCTCACGGTCGAGGAACAGTCGCCGACCGATACAACCGCTGTGGCCGACAATGCCGTGAATGCAGCGCCTCCGGCCGAAGTGGAGAATAGTGCAGCCGAGCCGGTGGGACCGCCGCCCGCCTGGACCGTGCAGCCGGGCGGAACCATCGGCTTTTCGGTGGGCAATGGCGGCGACACGATCCGGGGCAGCTTCTCCAGATGGACGGCGAAGATTGTGATGGACCCCGACCATCCTGAAACCGCCGACCTTCGCGTCGAGATCGATCTGGCGAGCGCGAGCGTGGGGGATGCCTATCAGGACGGCATGCTTGCAGGGGACGAGTTTTTCGGCGTGGCCGCGCATCCCAAGGCGGTCTTCACGGTCAAGGGCGCGGAAAAGACCGGCGCGAACAGCTACCGCGCGTCGGGAACGCTGACCTTGAAGGGGGCGAGCGAGCCGCAGGCCATTCGCTTCACCCTGTCCGGCGCGGGCGCAAAGCGGAAGGTATCGGGCTCAGCCAGCATCGCGCGCGCCGCCTTTGGCGTCGGCAATGGTGAAAGCAGCACGGGCCTGGACCCCAAGGTAGCGCTCAATTTCCGGTTCAATGCGAAGGCCGAATAAGCGGGCATGGATTTGCCGCCGCGCTTATGCCAAAGCGCGAGCATGAGCGACCAGCCGCAAAATGTCCGCATCGAGGATGGAGTCTTTCTAGGCTTCGTGCTGCTGGTGTCGGTCGGTTTCGCGCTGGTGATCGAGCCGTTTTTCGCGGCGATCCTGTGGGGCGTGATCGCCGCAATCCTGTTTGGGCCGGTGAACCAGAATCTGCTGCGGCAGATGCCGGGTCGGCGCAACAGCGCGGCGGGGCTGACGTTGCTGCTGATCGTTGCGGTCGTTATTTTGCCCGCGATCATCCTGGCCGTCGCGTTGGTGCAGGAAGCTACGCTCTTCTACGGCAAGGTGCAGTCGGGCGAGATCAATATCGCGCATACATTCTATCAGTTCCAGGCGCGGTTGCCGGACTGGGCGTCGGCGATGCTGGCGCGGGTGGGCATCACCAATTTCGCGACGGTGCGCGAGGCGCTGAGCCAGGGGATCGCCAACAGTTTCCGGTCGGTGGCGGCGCAGGTGTTCCAGATCGGGCAGAGCGCGTTCAGCTTCTTCGTGGCGTTGAGCGTGACGCTCTACCTCACTTTCTTCCTGCTGCGGGACGGGCCTGCGCTGGCGGCGCGGCTGGACCGGGCGGCGCCGCTGCGCTCCACGCACAGGCGCGCGCTGATGGAGCAGTTCGTCGTCGTCACCCGCGCCACCATCAAGGGCAGCGTTGTCGTCGCCATCGTCCAGGGGATGATCGGAGGCGTGGTCTTCTGGGCGCTGGGGCTGCAGGGGCCGCTGCTCTGGGGCGTGCTGATGGGCTGCTTCTCGTTGATCCCAGCCGTCGGAACGGGGCTCGTCTGGGTGCCGGTCGCGCTCTATCTGCTGGCGACGGGAGCGGTGGTCAAGGGCATTATCCTGATCGTCTGCGGCCTGTTCATCATCGGCATGATCGACAATCTGTTGCGCCCGATCCTGGTTGGACGCGACACCCGTATCCCAGACTATGTGGTGCTGATCACCACGCTGGGCGGGATCGACATGTTCGGGTTCAACGGCATCGTCATCGGCCCGGTGATCGCAGCCCTGTTCATCGCCACTTGGAACATCGTAACGCGGATGCGCACCGGCAACGGCATTGAAGGGCCCCTTACCCAGGAAGAGCCGCTACCCCCTGCCCCTGCTCCATGATAGGTTGAGGAGGCCCACGACTCCACAGGAGGGAGATGATGGCACTCTCGATCGGCAGCAAGGCCCCCGACTTCACCGCGCAGACCACGCAAGGGCAGATCAGCTTTCATGAATGGCTGGGCGACAGTTGGGGCATCATTTTTTCACACCCCAAGGATTTCACCCCGGTCTGCACGACCGAACTGGGCTATCTCGCGCGGCTGACGCCGGAATTCGAGAAGCGCAATTGCAAGGTGATCGGCCTGTCGGTCGATCCCGTCGGCAATCATGAGCGCTGGTTGGGCGACATAAGGTCCGCGACCGGCGGCGATGTCACCTATCCCATCATCGGCGATAGCGACCTTAAGGTAGCCAAGCTCTACGAGATGCTGCCTGCCGAGTCAGGCGATACGTCCGAGGGGCGAACGGCAGCGGACAATCAGACGGTGCGAACGGTCTATCTGATCGGTCCCGACAAACTGATCAAGGCGATGCTGAGCTATCCCATGAGCAGCGGGCGCAACTTTGACGAGGTGCTGCGCCTGCTCGACAGCTGCCAGCTCACCGCCAAGCACAAGGTCGCTACGCCGGTGAATTGGAAATGGGGCGAGGATGTAATTATCGTACCGTCCGTGTCGGATGAGGAAGCAAAGGAGCGTTTCCCGGACGGGTGGAACAGCGTCACGCCCTATTTGCGGGTCGTGCCACAGCCTCAGGAATAGGCGCCATGTTCTTCGCGGTCTTCCAGGATGGCGAAGGGTGCAAATCCTACATTATCGCCAACGAGCAGTGCTGCGCCGCGGCCATCATCGATCCGGCGCTGGATCAGGTGGACCGTTATCTGGGCGAGGTGAACAAGCAGGGATTGCGCGTCCGCTACATCATCGACACCCATACTCATGCCGATCATTTCTCCGGCGCGCGGGCTTTGCGGGAGGCGCTGAACGCGCCGATCGTCATGCACCGATTTTCGCCCGCGCCTTATGTCGATCTGCATGTCGAAGATGGCCATTCGCTCCCCCTGGGCGACATGCGCATGCATATCCTCCACACGCCCGGCCATACGCGCGATTCGATGGCGATCCATGTCGAGGATCGGGTCTTTACCGGGGATACGCTGCTGATCGGCGGCACCGGACGCAGCGATTTGCCCAGTGGCGATCCGGAACAGCTATATGACAGCCTGTTCCGCAAGCTGCTGGCGCTGCCAGGCGATACGCTGGTCTATCCAGCGCATGACTATAAGGGACGGGAGAGTTCCACCATAGCTGAGGAGCGGGTGACCAATCCCCGGCTCGCCAAGGTCGATCGCGCCGAGTTCGTCGCAATGATGAACAGCCTCAACCTGTCCGCCCCCACCCATCTGACCGAAGCGCTGCGCACCAACATGTCCGGAGGCAAGACGGTACGCCAGCTATTGCAGGAAGCGGCGGCCAAGGTGCCATTCATGGCGATGGCCGAGTTGCGGCAGCGGCTGGTGCAGAGGGCGAACGACTTCGTGATATTGGACGTTCGAGAGAAAGAGGCGTTCGCCGCGAGTCATGTGCCGGGCGCGACCCATGTGCCGCGCGGTCAGTTGGAACTGCGGGTGAATGAGGTGCTGCCCGATCCGCATGTCGAGATACTGACCGTCTGCGAACTGGGGAAGATTTCGACCCTGGCCGCCGCCACTTTGCGCGAGCTGGGATTTCCGCGCGCGACCGCGCTTGACGGAGGAATGGCGGCCTGGCGGGAGCAGGGCAATCCTGTGGAGAGCGGTTTGACGGCCTGAAGCCAAGCCGCTTTGCTGATGACCAAAATTTCATGATCGGCACATCCTCCGCCAAGACATGGGGGTCTAGTGGCCATTGGTTTAGAGCAACGTAGCCTGATCAGCATCACTCCCCGCCCGTTCGACCAGAGCTAGTCGAAGGGCTTTTCTTCTCTTCAGATAGCAAGAGCGGGCTTCGACAGGCTCAGCCCGAACGGGATGAGCGGGTCGCAAAGGGCGGATGAGGCGGTGGCGGTTCCTGGCCCGTTCTCGACATAAGCATGTTCGTGCGACGGGACTTCAAGGCAAGCAGATGACGAGACCTATCTTCTTCGATCCGACTGGGCGGCGGGGGCTGTGGGCGCGGCGATCGCTTGCAGCGGGCTTGGTCGTGATGCTGCTGACCGCACTCGCCTTTGCCACGACATTGATTGAGGTGCCTGCGGGCACCGCGCTCCCCCTGCCCTTTCCCCACCTCCACGCCGCGCGGCTGGTCGGCCTGTCTGACGGGCGTCATTCGCTGCGGTCCTGGCTGCCCCATTGGCTGGGTGGGCGGCGCGGGCAGGTGAAGCATAAACTGTCGATCGGCTTCTACGTACCCGATGATGAGAATAGCCTGGCGTCGCTGCGGCGCCATGCAGGACAGCTGGATTGGGTAGCCCCCGCACTGGTGAGCGTGGCCGGGCGAGGCCATGCGCTGCACATCATCGACGACCCGCGCTTCGACCGGCTGATCGCAAGCCAGCCTCATGCGCCCAAGATCTTACCGATGGTGCAAAATATCGGCGGTGGAAGCTGGGAAGGCGGGAATGTCGCGCGACTGCTCGCCAGCCGGACGGCCAGCCACCATGTCGCCGGCCAACTCGCAGCCTTTGTAGCGCAGCGGCATGCGGCGGGGCTGGTCATGGATTTCGAAGCACTGCCCGAAAGCGCGACCGGTGATTATCTGCGCTTCCTGCAGGAACTGCGACTGGCCCTGCCGGCGGGCGCGCATCTGGCGGTGACGGTCGCGGCGGAAGAACAGGGCTGGCGCCTCCGCCAATTCGCGCGGGTTGCGGATTAGGTGATCTTCATGGCCTATGACCAGCATTGGCAAGGCGGGACGCCGGGGCCCATCGCCGCACAGACTTGGTTCGCGCAGCATGTGCAGGATGCGTTGCGGGCGATTGGTCCCGAGAAGATCGTCGTCGCGCTCGGCAGCTACGCCTATGACTGGCATGATGGCGGGACAGACGCGCTGTCGCTCGACGAAGCCTGGCTCGCGGCACATGACAGCAGCGCGACAGTCCGCTTCGACGCCGCGAGCGGCAATGCAGGCTTCGCCTATGATGAAGGGACGAGGCATCACCAAATCTGGATGCTGGATGCGGCAACCTGCTGGAACGAGATGCGAGCGCTCAAGCGCTTGGGCATCGCAGGGATCGCTCTTTGGCGGCTGGGCAGCGAAGACCCCGGTTTCTGGAACGACCTGGCCGCCTTCCGGTCGGGCGGGCTGCCGGACCTGCGCCACGTCGCGAGCTTATTGAACACCGATGTGGAGGGGACCGGCGAGATATTGCGGATCACGGCGACGCCCAGCGAGGGCGCGCGCGACGTGCAGTTCGACAATGACGATCTGATCGCGCGGGAACGCTATCGCCAATTGCCGACCCCCTATCAGGTTCAGCGGACCGGCGCGCAGCCTCATATGGTGGCGCTGACCTTCGATGATGGCCCCGATCCCAAATGGACGCCGAAAATCCTGTCGATCCTTGAGCGGGCGCATGTTCCCGCCACCTTCTTCGTTGTCGGCGAAAATGCGCTGGAACATCCGGGGCTGCTCCGCCGCAACGTCGCGGACGGGGACGAAATCGGCAACCACACCTATTCCCATCCCAATCTGGCGACCGCTTCACCTGGGCAGACGGAACTGGAATTAAACGCCACGCAGCGGCTGGTGCAGGCTTATACCGGGCGCAGTACGCGGCTGTTCCGCGCGCCCTATTTCGGGGACGCAGAGCCAACGACGGCCGATGAGCTGCAGCCCGCCCTGGCGGCGCAGCGGGCAGGCTATACGGTGGTGGGCCTGCATGTCGATCCCAATGACTGGCAGCGGCCGCAAGCGGACAAGATCGTGCGGGAAGTCGATCGGCAGGTGGGAGACGTCACGCCCGACAGGTCGGCGAACATCATCCTGTTGCATGACGGCGGCGGGGAACGGTCGCAAACGGTTGCCGCCCTCCCTCGCATCATCGCCAACCTGCAAGCGCGCGGCTATCGCTTCGCCCTGGTGTCCCAGCTTGCGGGGCTGAACCAGGCCGATGCGATGCCGCCGGTCAAGGCGAATGATCTGACCGCGGTGCGGATCGATGTCGCGATCTTCATTCTGCTGGCCGGAGGATCGGCGCTGCTCGGCTGGTTGTTCTACCTCGCCATCTCGCTGGGGATCGGACGCGCCGTGCTGATGGCCTCTTTGGCCTGGTTCCAGTCCCGCCGGGACCAGGCCGCGCCGCCGGTGCATCAGCCGAGCGTGTCGGTCATCATTCCCGCCTATAATGAGGAGCGGGTAATCGAGGCGTCGGTGCGTCGGGTGCTGTCCAGTGCCTATCCCGGATTGCAGGTGATCGTCGCCGATGACGGATCGAGCGACGCGACAAGTGCAGTCGTCGCCCGCGCGTTCGGCAGCGATCCGCGCGTGCAACTGGTGACGCTGGCAAATGGCGGCAAGGCGGCTGCGCTGAATCGCGCGCTGCTGCATGCCGATGGCGACGTCATCATCGCGCTGGATGCCGACACGCAGTTCGAGCCCGAGACGATCGGCCGCCTGGCGCGCTGGTTCGCAAACCCGGAGATCGGCGCGGTGGCAGGCGACGCGCGGGTGGGTAATCGGGTCAATCTGGTGACCCGCTGGCAGGCGCTGGAATATATCACCGCCCAGAATTTGGAGCGGCGCGCCCTGGCGGGTTTCGACGCCATGACGGTGGTGCCGGGCGCGGTCGGCGCCTGGCGGCGGCGAGCGCTGGACGCGGTGGGCGGCTATCCCGAAGACACGCTGGCGGAGGATCAGGACCTGACCATCGCGATCCAGCGCGCGGGATGGCGGGTCACCTACGATCCCGATGCGGTCGCCTGGACCGAAGCGCCGGAAAGCTTCAAAGCGCTGGCGCGTCAGCGCTATCGCTGGGCGTTCGGGACGCTGCAATGCCTGTGGAAGCATGGCCCCATCCTGCGCGAACGCCGGCCGACCGGGCTGGCGCTGGTCGGCCTGCCCCAAGCCTGGCTGTTCCAGATCGCCTTTGCCGCGATATCGCCGGTGATCGACCTGGCGTTGTTGCTGTCGGTTATCAGCACCATCTTGCGTGTGCAGCAGCATGGCTGGGCGCAGACCAATGGCGATGTGGCCGCGATGGCGCTTTACTGGCTGATCTTCACCGGGATCGACATAATATGCGGCTGGGTGGCCTATCGCCTGGACGGCCGCAGCCCGCCTTATCCCGCGCTGCTGCTGGTGGCGCAGCGCTTCATCTATCGGCAGATCATGTATTGGGTGGTGATCCGCGCCATCGCATCGGCCATCGGCGGCTGGGTCGTCGGCTGGGGCAAATTGGAGCGGTCGGGCCGGGTGGCTATGCAGCAGCCCGCGGCCGCATGACCCTTGCGTGAACAAAGCTTAACGTGACCGGCCGCGACTTTCCCGCCATGGTCCAGGACAGGCGGAACGGAGACCATGCCCCCTGTACCCTCCTCCGTTCCGCCGAACCGATGAAGGAGAGCGACTGCATGAGGCGTGGCTTGGGCGATCCTGCTGTCACGGGCGGTTTGCTCGCAGCGCTGGCCCTGTGCACCCTGCTCATCAGCCTTGCTTTCTTCCTCCACTTGCGTCGCGATCCGATGGGCGAGGCGGTACGTGGCCGGATGTTACCCGGCCTTACGATCGGCGCGACGGGACCCGCGCTGACCGTAACCAGCATAAGATCGGGAGGAGAAGCAGCCCGGCATGGGGTTGCCGTGGGGGATGTCATCGTCGCGATCGACGGAAAATCCTTTCGCTCGCTGGATCAGGCGGAGGCTTATCTGATAAGCCAGCCCAGCGATGATGTCGTGCTGGATCTGAGGGGAAGCGGTGGGCGGCATGTCGTCGCGCTGGATCGGGGATTGCGATGAGCCACAAATTGCTGGTGGTGGAAGATGACGAGGCGACAGCGGCCTATATCGTCAAGGGGCTGACCGAAGCAGGCTTCACCGTAGATCATGCCGCGGACGGCCGCGAAGGCTTTTTCCTGGCAAGTGACGGAAGTTATGGTGCAATCATACTCGACCGCATGATGCCCGCCATGGATGGCATGTCGGTGTTGAAGGCGCTGCGCGCCGCCGGCATCGACACACCGGTTCTCATCCTGTCAGCACTCGGCACGCCGGAGGATCGGGTGGAAGGGTTGACGAGCGGATCGGACGATTATCTCGTAAAGCCATTCAGCTTCGCCGAATTGCTGGCGCGGGTCCAACTTCTGCTGCGGCGGGCGGGCGCGGGCAATGCCGTGGTCACCGTCTTGCGGCACGACGACCTGGAAATGGACCTGATGGCGCGGCGGGTGAAGCGGGGCGGCAAGGCTGTCGATCTGCAACCGCGCGAGTTCCGGCTGCTGGAATTCTTCCTGCGCCATGCCGGGCAGGTGGTGACGCGCACCATGTTGCTGGAAGGCGTGTGGGATTATCATTTCGACCCTGGCACAAATGTGATCGATGTGCATGTGAGCCGCCTTCGCCGGAAACTGGACGACGGGTCTGAGCGGCCACTGCTCCATACGGTGCGGGGCGCGGGCTATCGCCTTGGCCTTGCCGCATAGGGGCGTGCGGCGCTGGCCGCCGATCCTGCGATCCTCGATAGCTCGGTTCATCGGACTCGCCTTTCTGGGGCAGTTTCTTGTGACTGGGGGCGTGCTGCTTTACGTCCAGCAGGCGAGCCAGCGCACGGTGATCGCCGCTGAGCGGGAGGCGGCGGACGAACTGCGCGACGACCTGATCGCTCTCTATCGCGCCGGGGGATCAGACGCGGTGCGCAGGGATGTCGCGGAGCGATTCCGGGCGAGCCGGGACGAAAATGTCGCGATCCTGCTGGCGGACCGTCATGGAAAGGCGCTGGCTGGCAATCTGAGCGCCTGGCCCGCCACGGTGCCCGAGCGGACAAGCTGGCGCAGCATCAATCTCTATCGCGTCGGCCGCGTCGAGCCCGAGCCGATCGGCGTGGTCGCGCAGCCCCTGGGCGATGGCAACCGCCTGCTGACAGGGGTGGTCGTCGCAAACAGCCTGCGCCTCGCCGCCATTCATGAGGAAGCCCTGAGCATCGCCTTTGCGGTCAGCCTGGTCCTGACGCTGGCCATGGCGATCATCCTCGGCCGCATCCTGGCAAGGCAGGTGTGGGGCATCGCTGCAACGGCACAGGAGGTTGCCGTGGGCGCGCTGCACCACCGTGTCGAGACGGACGGCAGCGGTGATGCGTTCGACCGGCTCGGCCAATCGATCAATGCTATGCTGGAGCGGATCGACAGTCTGGTCAGCCAATTGCGGATGATGACCGATGGGCTGGCTCATGACCTGAAATCGCCGGTCACGCGCCTGATGACCGTAATCGAGCAGGCCAGCACGCGCACGCAGGACGAGGGTGCGCTCGATGCATTGGACGAGGTACGGCGAGAGGCCGAAACGTTGCAGGCGATGCTGTCCACCGCGCTGCTGATCAGCCGGACGGAGGCGGGCTTGGGCGCGGACATGCTGCGTGAAACTGACCTTGGCAGACTGCTGGCTGACATCGCGGAAATCTACGGGCCGCTGGCTGAGGAAAGCGGCTTTGCGCTGACGGTGGAAGCGCCGGAGGAACCGCTGCTTTTTCCCGTACATCGGGAGCTGTTGAGCCAGGCGGTCGCGAACCTGATCGAAAATGCGCTGAAATATGCGGATGCGGGCGACCATATCCTGCTGACGGCGGCGCACCTGGACGCCCGCACCGCGCGCATCAGCGTCAGCGATAATGGATCGGGCATAGCGGCCGGCCAGCATGAGGAGGCGCTGCGGCGTTTTGGCCGCCTGGACCCGGCGCGCGGCAAGCCGGGGTCAGGGCTCGGCCTGTCGCTGGTCCGCGCGGTTGCGCGGCTCCATCATGGGACTGTCATGCTGCAGGATGCGGGCCCCGGATTATGCGTAACGCTGGAACTGCGCCGCTCCGGCTGAACATGGTCAGGAAGCAGGGCTATCCGCGACACCGCATTAAGAGGTGACATTATCCGCAATGTCCTCCGCCAGGCGATCCAGTTCGGCTGGGCGCTTTCTCTTGCTGATCAAGGCGTAAGCAAGTTCCCCCTCCTGCCAATAGGCAACCGTCTTGCCATTGCGGGTAAGCACCGCGGGTTTCGCGGGCGCTACGCCATCGTCGCGGACTGCAAAAAGCGAGACCGGGCGGCTGATATCATTGGTGATGGTCATTTGCAGGCTGGGGCCGCTGTCGGAGGGGAAAAGCTGGACATCGGTTACGCGCCAACCCCGAGGCAGGATCGGAAGCGCGATGCGGGCGTATGAGCCGACTTCGCCGACGTTGAACACCGCAGGGGGCGAACGCCGAAGGGCTGCCCGCATTTCCGCCACATGGTGCGATTGCAAGGCTTCCTGAATGAAATATTCCTCCGCCTGCCCCCGATCGACGGGAAGGCCCTTTCCGACGATGAACCAGCCACCCGCCAGCACCAATAAGGCCGCGGCGACGCGCGCAAGGTTCGCCGCTCCCCGATGGCGGCTGAGCGAGGCGGGACGCGCGCGAGAGCTTCTGTGCGGAAGGGGGATTACGCTGGCCGCAGGCGGATTGGCGACGGCGCTTTGGCGATGAAAGACTGCGTCGAAATGCTGGCCCGTGTCGTCGGGATTGACGCGCTTGAAGCCATGACGCTCCAGCAGGCCGAACACCTCGCTAGCCTTGGCGCCGTAGCGGCCAAGATTGCGGTCATCGACTTCGACGACGGCCGCGCGGGTCTGCGGCAGGTCGAGAATCGGCTGCAATCCCTGCAGCACCGCATATTCAAATCCCTCCACGTCAATTTTCACGGTGATGGACCTGTCGCCGATCAGCTTGAGGAGGCCGGGAAAGTCGCTGATCGACAAGGTCATGACCCGCTCGCCCGTCTGAACAGGCTCATTTGCGATGGAGAAGCGGCCGGAGTGGCCAGACGCGCTGTTATCGAGCAGTTCGGGCTGGGTCAGCGCCGCAAGCGCCATATTAAAGGGCAGGACATTGTCCAACGCATTGAGGCCGATGTTCCGGACGAGCTTGGCGAAGGTGGAAAAACACGGTTCGAAGGCGACGACCAGCCCATCGGCCCCGACCTGCTCGGCCGCCAGAAGCG
Organism: Sphingobium sp. EP60837; assembly: GCF_001658005.1. NCBI lineage: Bacteria > Pseudomonadati > Pseudomonadota > Alphaproteobacteria > Sphingomonadales > Sphingobiaceae > Sphingobium > Sphingobium sp. EP60837. The sequence goes on from NZ_CP015986.1 coordinate 1,125,699, forward strand.
TGAAGACGCCGCAATTGGCTCCAACATCGATGAAACAGTCGCCCGGCTGAAGATTTGTCACTTCATTGGACACCCGCTCGCCATATTTACCCGTCAGCCCAAGCAGATGAGTCCGGTCCCGGACATCGAAGCCAAGGCAAACATCGCCATAGCTGGACCGGACCGGCGTGCCATCCAGCATCGCGGCAAAGGGTGACAGCAGCCGCCATTTGCCACGGAAGCGAGGCAGGTGATGAATATAGAGGTTCAACAGCCAAGATCGAACCATCCTGGAATCAGGCATCAGCGCACCTCGCTTTAATCCCGAACATGTCTAAGCCACGCTATCCGCCAATGGTGAACTTTTCCGGGTTACTCCCCTTGCCGGTCACCTGAGAATCGAGGCACCGCAACCTACATGCGGTCCGGCGCTACTCCGCCGCGACGGCCTCTACGATTTTGGGGGCTGGCGCGCCTGTAAGCCAATGGCTGAGATCCTTCTGCAGAATGTCCTGAAGGATAAGGATGTCCTCGCGGTAGAACTCCCGAAGCATCTGCTGCAATTCCTCGGTCAGGGGCGGGTAACGAACCGGCGCCGCCAAAGATGCCCGCAGCTTCACCATCCATGGGTGAGAGCGTAGTGGGTCGAGGATCGGCCGTATCGGTTGAAGGATACGGCGCAGCGGCAGCGGCAGCATCGGGCTGGCGCTGTCATTCTTGCGGCTCGCAACTTCTTCCGGTGCGATATGCACGGGTACGCCGATATGTGCGCACACATCCGCTACCGCCTTTTCGGGTGCCTGCCGCAGCGATTCATACAGGATCACGTGAATCTGGTGGCGCGGATAGTGCAGTAGGAAGCGCCCTAGATGCGCGCCGTAAAGGCCGCCGGTCAGAAAGCGTGCCCCTTCCGGCTTCGCGCCTTGAAGATATTCGCGCAGATCGCCGCTCACCCATCCCCGCCGGAACAACATGCAATAGTCGGAATATGCGCGCCGAACCGGATCGCGCAGCTGGACGATCAGCCTGGCTTCGGGCAACGCGCTCGCCATACGGACGGCCGCCAGAGGATGAGCGAAATAGTCCGCCGACTTTTCCCCCACAATCCTGCCCGCCGGGGCGGGATCGAAGAGGGAGGCATACCATGCCGGCCCCCGCTCATATTCCGAACTGAAATAGTGCGGTTCGGCGTCAGGCAGCCACAGCTGAGGATGATTGCGGAGTTGATGTGCGATCCAGGTGGTCGCGCCCTTTACAGCGCCGATCACGATAAAGGCTGGCTGGCGATCAGTCATGGCCGTTCGATTTGCCTTTCCAGTCGTGGACACAGCAGTGCTATTTCCGGCGGCAGAAGGACGCGGATTTTGCGAGCATTAGCCAAAGGCTTGCCCGCTCCGACGTCCCGGATCATCTGCCTTTCCCCATCACGAGGATTTCCAGAATTTTCGCCAGGTTAGGCGAATATCGGCCTGCGGGCAGTTGTGCATCGGTACGAACCGATGAGGGGTAGCGCCACCACTCTTTTGGGTAGCAGGCACCCCAAGAAACTCGACACCTACCCGAAAGGATGCACCAGCCGCGCGACGGCTGTTCATCAGTATAGGTCGCGAAATGGTGCCGTTAATTTCAATGGCTTCCCCCTAAGATGAGCCAAGTCCCCGGTCGCGAACGGGGTGAGCCGTCAATCGCCGGAACAGATTGGCGCAGGCATCAGAAAGGACGCTGCCCGTGCAGCATGAAATGGCATGAAAATCATTGTCGTCGCCAGTCTTGCCTATTCGCTGATCAACTTCCGCGGGCGCCTGATCGCCGCGATGATAGAGAATGGGCATGAGGTCCTGTTGTGCGCGCCGGACCATGATCCGGAAATCGAAGCCAGGTTGAAGGCGATGGGGGCAACCTATCTGCAGATGCCGATGGCCCGTGCCGGCATGAATCCGTTCATCGATATTGTGACGCTGGCATGGCTGGTTCGCTGCTTCTGGCGCGAACGCCCGCAGGCCGTCCTGGCCTACACACAAAAGCCCATCATCTATGGCGGCATCGCAAGCCGATTATTCCGCAACATCGACTTCTACGCGATGGTGAGCGGCCTTGGCCATGTATTCAGCGACGGCGGATCGCGCCTGCTGACCTGTGTTCGAGCGATCGTTTCCGTCCTTTACCGGCTGGCGATCGGCAAGTCCAAGGCGGTATTCGTCTTTAACAGCGACGATCGCGGCGAGATGTTGCGGCACCATATCATCAAGCCGGAAAGCCGGGTCATACAGGTGCCGGGATCGGGCGTGGACCTGTCCCACTATGCGCAGGCTCCCCTGCCGGACGGGCCGGCGGTGTTCCTGATGATCGCACGGCTGCTGCGGAACAAGGGCCTGATCGAATATGTCGAGTCAGCAAAGATCGTGAAGGCCCGGTTTCCTGAAGCGCGCTTCCTCCTGCTGGGGCCGCTCGATGAAAACCCGGCCGCCATTTCCCGCGGAGATATTGCGCAATGGCACGAGGACGGGATCATCGAATATCTTGGCGAGACGCGCGACGTACGCCCCTATCTGGCGGGGGCGAGCATTTTCGTGCTGCCCAGCTGGTATCGCGAAGGGTTGCCCCGCACCATATTGGAAGCAATGTCGGTGGGTCGTGGCGTGATCACGACCGATATGCCGGGTTGCCGTGAACCGATTGTCCAGGGGATCAACGGCTTTGTGGTCGAACCGCGCAGCGTCCGGGCGCTTGCGGACGCGATGCTCACTGTCTGCGCACAGCCGGAGCTGCCCTTGCGCCTCTCCCGCGCTGCGCGAAGGACGGCGGAGGAGCGTTATTCGGTTGAGCGGGTGAATGCCATGCTGCTTTCAGCCATGGAGATAAAGGGCGTCAGCGCCGATCGAGGCGGAAGACCTGCCCTGAACGGGCGGTTGGCGGCCGGAGAATCCTGATGCCAACAAGGCGATTGGTCGATGTCCTGCTTGCTTCCACGGGGCTTGTGCTGTTCGCTCCGCTGATGGCGGTGATTGGCGGCTCTATCCGCATAGTGGATGGCGCGCCGGTGTTGTTCAAACAGACCCGAGTGACGCGGGGAGGCCGGCTGTTCGAAGTGCTCAAGTTCCGCACGATGAACGACAGGCGCGACTCCGAAGGGCGGTTGCTGCCCGACAGCATGCGCACCACCGCGCTGGGCGGCTTCCTCCGGCGCTTTCGCCTGGATGAACTGCCGCAGCTCTGGAACATCCTGACGGGCGCCATGACCCTGATCGGGCCACGACCGCTGCTACCCCCAACGATCGCGCAAGCCGGTGAGAGGGGACGGTTGCGATGCACCGTGCGGCCCGGCCTTACGGGATGGGCGCAGGTCAATGGCAACACGCTGCTGAACGATCAGGACAAGATCGCGCTGGACCTTTGGTATATCGCGAACCGCTCCTTGCGGCTCGACCTCACCATTCTTGCGCGCACCGTCAGGGTTGCTTTGGGCGGCGAGCGTTTCAACCTTTTGTCGATAAGGAGGGCGCATGAAGGCCATACTCGTAGGCGCGGTTGAAAGCACCAAGATCGCCCTCAAATGCCTCGCCGCCTCGGCCAAATGGGATCTGGCTGCCGTCTTCACGCTTCCGCCGGATCTTTCCGGGCGTCATTCCGATTTCGTCGATCTTGCCGAGGAGGCCGCAAGAGCGGGCACGCGGATCGTGCGCACCGCGAACATCAATTCCGATACTGCCCTGCAGGCGATCCGCGAGATGGAGCCGGACTATATTTTCGTCATCGGCTGGTCGCAGATTTGCGGTGAGCAGTTCAGGGCGACGGCAAGCAAAGGTGTGGTGGGCTATCATCCTGCGCCCCTGCCCCGCCTGCGCGGGCGCGCGGTCATCCCCTGGACCATCCTGCTGGACGAGCCCATCTCCGCCTCCTCCCTTTTCCTGATCGACGAAGGCGTGGATAGCGGCCCCCTGCTTGGCCAGCGATATTTCCACCTGGCGCCCGACGAGACGGCGGCGACGCTTTACGCCAAGCATATGGCGCGGTTGGAAGAGATGCTGCCTATGGTGCTGGAGGATATCGCCAGCGGATCCCCGATACTGTCGATCCAAGATGAACGCTGCGCCACCTATGCCGCGCGTAGGCGGCCCGAAGATGGCCTCATCGATTGGGCGCAGCCTGCATCGGCCGTCTGGCGCTGCGTCAGGGCCTGCGGCGATCCCTATCCGGGGGCGTGGACCAGCTATGGCGATGACCGGATCGTCATAGAGGCGGCCGTTCCCATACCGCTCCACCATCATGCCGCAGCATTGGCGGGTCAGATTGTGGAGCGGGGCGAAGGGGGCTTCACCGTGAAATGCGGCGACGATCAGGGGCTGCTTGTATCGCGATGGCGGACGGCTCGAGAAAAGCCCTTGCCTAATCACGCCATATTGGGGCGGCCGAAGGCGGCGGCATGACAATGATAGACAATATTCAGCGCGCCATGGTGATCGCTCCCCACCCGGATGACGAAGTGCTGGGGTGCGGCGGGACGATCGCGCGCCTGGTCTCGCTCGGCCGCCATGTCGAGGTCGTCGTGGCGACACGGGGCAGCGCGCCGATGTTCGATGCTGAACAGGTCGAGAAGGTACAGACTGAGGCGCGGCGGGCACATGCCATGCTGGGCATCGCGCGCACGCATTTTTTGGACTTTCCCGCAGCGATGCTGGATTCCCTACCGCGTGCCGAGCTGAACCAGGGCATCGGCACGCTCGTCGCCCAATGCCGCCCCGACGCCCTGTTCATACCCTTCGTCGGTGATTTGCACTTCGATCATGGGCTGATTTTCGAAGCGGCGATGGTGGCGGCAAGGCCGGTCGGCGCGCACTATCCCGCGCGCGTGCTCGCTTATGAAACCGTGTCGGAGACGAACTGGGCGGCCCCCTATCTAGGGCCAGCATTCCAGCCAAACCTGTTTGTCGATATAAGCGGCCATCTCGATCGCAAGATCGAGGCATTCAGCTGTTTCGCGTCGCAGGTGCGCCCCTTCCCCAACGAACGATCCGTCGAAACATTGCGGGCGCTGGCTCAAGTCCGGGGCAGCTGCGTTAACCGGGAAGCGGCCGAAGCATTCGTCCTGATCCGGGAGGTGTCCTGACATGGACTTGGCCACGACAAGCCATCGAGAAGGTTCCGCACTATTGGGCACGGAAATGGAGCAAGGGACACCCGGCGGGCGGTCGCTGCGCATGATGTTGAGCTCGGCAGGCCGCCGGGTCAGCCTCTTGCGCAGCTTTCGTGAGGCGGCAGGTGCGTTGGGCGCAGACCTGACCATCTTCGCATGCGACATGACGCCGGAGTGGAGCCCAGCCTGCATGGAAGCGGACAAGGCCTTTGCTGCGCCTCCAGCGGAAAGCGGCGAGTTCATCCCGGCGATGCTCGACATCTGCAAGGGTGAGCAGATCGGGTTGGTCGTGCCTACCATCGACACCGAACTGCTGGCCTATAGCCAGGCGCGGGACCAGTTCAGCGCCATCGGCTGCCATGTTGCCGTGAGCGACGAGCCGCTGGTTCAAATGGCGCGCGACAAGCTGGCGACGGCGACCTTCCTGGCGCAGGCCGGCCTCCCCTCCCCCCGCACCATTGCGCTCGAGGAGTTTTTGGACGGCGCTGCAAACCTTACACTGCCGCTCCTCGCCAAGCCGCGGCATGGCAGTTCGAGCCGCGGCATCATGATGGTGCATGATCGCGAACAGCTGCTGGGCCTGAAGAAGGCCGAACCCTATATTTTGCAGGAATATCTGCACGGCCGTGAATTCACCATAAGCCTTTATTTCGATCAGGAAGGCGCGCTGAAATGCGCGATCCCGCACGAGCGGCTGCGCGTGCGTTCAGGCGAGGTGGAAAAGGGAATCACGGTTCGCGATCGGGCGCTGCAGGACGTCGCCTGGCGGCTTGGCGAAAGTCTGCAGGGCGCGCGCGGCGCCCTGTGTTTTCAGGTGCGCGTGGATGCGAGTGGCGCGCCCTCCATTTTCGAGATCAACGCGCGTTTTGGCGGAGGCTATCCCTTGGCGCATCAGGCGGGCGCGCGCTTTGCCTTATGGATGCTGGAGGAACGGCTCGGGCTGCCCAAGACAGCGGATGACGGCTGGCGAGATGGCGTACTGATGCTGCGGTTCGACGATGCGGTCTTTGTCTGACCCAGGAGAGGCCATGCGCCGTCGGTTCAGCCGGGTGATCGTCTTCGACCTGGACGACACGCTATATCTGGAGCGTGATTATGTGTTCAGCGGCTTCAAGGCGGTAGGCCGATGGGCTGCGGCCGCCTTGGGTGTCAGTGGGCTCGGGCAAGTTATGCGCAACCGTTTCGATGCCGGTTGCCGCACAAAAATCTTCGACGACAGCCTGAGGGACTTGGGGATTGACGCCCAGCCAGCGACTATCGCGCGGATGCTGGCCACCTACCGGCAGCATCGCCCGGAAATCGGCCTGGCTCCCGACGCGGAGCGGTTTTTGGCAAGCCGTGATGCGGCAACGGCCTTCGCGGTGATAACCGACGGCTTCCTCGACGCGCAAAGGCGCAAGATCAGGGCCCTCGGCCTTTATGGGCGCGGGATTCACATGGGGATATGCACCGACAAATGGGGCCGGGACTGCTGGAAACCGAATCCGCGCGCGTTCGAACATGTAGAGCAGCTGTTTGGCCGGTCGGGTGGGGCGCTGACCTATGTCGCCGACAATCCGTCGAAGGATTTCACCGCCCCCCGCTCGTTGGGATGGAACACGGTGCAGATCGTGCGGCCGGGGCGGATACATGACTATGCGCACCGGCAGATGGTGCCAGCCGACAGAATTATCGAAACAATGGAGCAATTCTGAAAAAGGCCGGGCCAGTCAGGCGGCGGCGGCTTTCAGTGGAACTGCCTGGGGCTGGGCAGGCGCGAGCGCATCGGTGATCGCACCCTCCCACTGGCCCAATATGCTGTCTATCCTGAAGCGCATCGACGCGATCCGGGCGGCCTGAGACAATTGCGCGCGGCGCTCAGGGTCTTTGCACAAGGCCGCGATCGCTTCGCCCATTGCGGCGACGTCGCCGTCGGGAACGAGAATGCCGCTGACATTATCGACGATCATTTCCCCAGGCCCCCACTGGCAGTTGAAGGAAATAGTGGGCACGCCTGCGGCCATGGCTTCGCCGATGACGATCCCCCACCCTTCGAACCGGGAAGACAGAACGAATATGTCAGCGCCACGCAGCCAGCCGCCATGTTCTTGAGTAACGCCGGGCATCGCCACCCGGTCGCGCAGCCCCAATGCGTCCCGCTGCGCTTCCAGCGTGGCTCGTTCGGGACCTTCGCCCCAGATGACGAGCGACCATTGGGGAATATGATCCGCAACGCGCGCAAAGCTTTTCAGCAGCAGGTCAAAGCCCTTTTGCTGCACTAGGCGCCCGACGGCCACGATAGTGTGGCCGGGCGTGCGGTGCGGATCTAGTTCGATCGGCGCGTACGTGGGATTGGGGATCACCCATTGGCGGCGGCGCATGGATGGCGGGAACTGGTTCATCGCGCCTTGCGTCATCGTCACAAGGCCATAAGCCCGCGCGTAGGCGTAACGGCGCAGGGCGGACCAAACGACGCCGGGCCGCTGCAGGGCCGGATTATTGCGTTCGGATACGATGACCGGAATGTCGAGCGGCCCTGCCGCCAACACGCTGATGACATTGATACGCGTCAGAAAGCTGACCACCAGATCGGGCTTGGCCGCGCCCAAGGCGTTACGCAATGCAGCGACCCTCTGGAACATGGCGGATGCCGATTGCAGGAGGGGCAGCCGTCCCGGCGGGAAGCCGATCTGCGACACGCGTACGGCCGGGTCGTGGGGATAGTAGGGATCGGTGCCGGGCTCTTCAAAAGCGAAAAGGCTGACGGTCCAGCCCAAGCGGCTGAAATGATTGCAAAGCAAGCTTACGATATGTTCCGACCCGCCCGCGCGCAGGCCCGCGAGAACGAAGGCGACATGAGGCTTGCCCGACGGGGCGCTCGTCCTGACGAATGTCTTCATTTGGTCAGAATGCGGCGAGTAAATTCATGAATCCATGGCCATTGAGTATGATATCGGATGAACGCCCGTGCTGAGCTTTGGGGCTTAGCCAGCAGAGCGCGGCCGCTCGCATTCGGACTAATCCCTAATGGCCTGACGCTAGCCAAGCGCCCAGCTTCCTGAAGAGCCAACAAATTGTAATTTCAGGTCTATGACCATTGCAGCCTCCCAATTCTTTTCGCGCGCGGCCGACGCCCTGCCCCAGCAGGTGGAGGACGCCTTCTTCAGTTCGATCAAAAATCCGAACAACACCTTCAAATGCACATGGGGAGGACGGTTTGACGAGATTGACCAGCGCCTGGTGCAGGCACTTAGGCAACGGCGCGTCGAACTGAATGAACTGCTCGACGTAGGCGTGTCGTCCGGCGCGACGACGCTGGACCTGTGGGACACATTGCGTCGCGAAGGCTTTCGGCCGCGCATCACCGGGACCGACTATACGATCCACGCCTGGATTGTCCCGCTTGGCCCGAACTGTTCCGCCCTGCTGAACGAGGAAGGACAGCTGTTGCAGGCGGACCTGTTCGGCTGGTCCATGCGGCCTTGGCGGCGGCGCATGGATTATCTTACCGGCATGTGGCTGGTCCGGCCGCTGCTGAGGCGGCTGCTCGGCCGAAGGGCGGCGCGCAAGCTACGCGAGGGGATCGGCGTCAGGAAGGTCGAACTCGTCAGTCCGCGGCTCCGCGATCATGACAGCATCACCGTGGTTCAGGATAATGTGCTGGTATCTCGCGATACGTTCGCCGGGCGGTTTGACCTGATCCGCGCTGCCAATGTCCTGAACGAAAATTATTTTCCGAAAGGCGAGTTGAAGCAGGCGGTGGAAAATCTGTGCACCTATTTGCGGGGACCAGGATCACTGCTCTTCATCATCCGCACCCTTCCCTCAGGCGAGCATCATGGGACGTTGTTCGCCCTGCGCGAAAAAGGCGCGCTGGAGGTTGTGGAGAGGATCGGGGCCGGGTCGGAAATCGAGGAACTGCTGTCGGCTGCCTGATCCGTCGTCGCGGGCCTCGTTTGCCGACTTTCAGGAGCAACTATGAAAATTGCCCATGTCATCACGGCCCTGAATGTCGGCGGCGCAGAAACCATGCTGGCCAAGCTGGTGGAACATGAGCGCGCGCAGGGTGGCGATATAGAATCTTGCGTGATTTCCCTGATGACACCGGGCGTGGGAGGCGACCGTATCCGCGCGAGCGGCGTACCGTTGCACAGCTGCGGACTCGACGGCGCACTGGCGCTGCCGGCCGCGCTAGCCCGGCTGCGCTCGATCATCGGGCAAGAGCGGCCGGACATCGTCATGGCCTGGATGTATCATGCGCATCTCGCGGCGGTCATAGGTGCAGGGCTGCAACGGCCATCCATTCCCCTGATCTGGAATGTGCGCCACAGCCTCGCGGATCTGGCTCAAGAAAAGCCCGCCACCCGCGCGATTATCCGTGTGGAAGCGCTTTTGTCCCGACTGCCGCGCCGGATCATCTACAATTCCCATGCCGCCGCACAGCAGCATGAGCGGCTGGGCTTTTGCGCATCGCGGACGATGGTCATTCCCAACGGGTTCGACTGCGGACATTTCCGTCCGCAGCCGGGAAGCCGGGAGCGGCTGATAGAGCGGCTGGGGATCGACCCAGCCGCCTTGATCGTGGGCATGGCCGCGCGCAACCATCCTATGAAGGACGCAGCCACCCTGGTCGAAGCCGTGAGGCGAGCGAGAGAAGCCGGGGCGGACATCCACCTGCTGTTGAGCGGCGAGGGCATGGAACGACCTGTTGGCGATCTGGCGCGAACGCTGCAGGCAATTCCGGCCGATCGAGTGACATTGCGCGGTCATGACAGGTCGCTGGCAGAATGGGTGCCTGGCCTGGACCTGCTCGTCCTTCCATCGGCCTGGGGCGAAGGGTTCCCGAACATATTGGGCGAAGCCATGTCATGCGCCGTACCCTGCATCGCGACGGATGTGGGGGATAGCCGCTTCGTCATCGGCGATACGGGCATCATCGTGCCGCCGCGCGATCCTGCACTGATGGCCAAGGCGATCCTGACGCTGGCGGAACACGGCCCGGATGGCCGCCGGGAGCTTGGATTCTCCGCGCGCGAGCGTGTCCGGCAGAAGTTCGCCATGGACAGGATCGGCGCGCTTTACGCCGCGCTTTATGACAGCGTGAGCGGCATGGCTGTCCAGCGGCCAAACCGGTCACAATCCTCCATCCGACGGGCACAGGTGATGTGATGCTGCAGCGCTTTTCTGCGACTGAGGTTATGGAGCCGGCGCCACGACAGGTGGGCGGCATCGCGCGAACGGCGGCTCCTGCCCGAATCTGCTTTCCCTTCGGCGGCGGGGCAGTAGGCGGCAGTCATATATCGGCGATAAAGCTGATCCAGGGGCTCGACCGCACACGCTTCGCTCCCTTGATTGTGCTGCACTATGGTGGAGGACAATTGGGGCAACTGCTTCGTTCCGAAGGACTGGATTACATCACCTTGCCCGGCAGGCGGTTCTTCGGCCAGTCGCGGGGTGTTCCTCAGACGGGAGGAGCGATATCCTTCATCAGCACCTGCTTCGATCAGTGGCGTCTCGCCGGCTTTCTCAAGATGAACGGCGTCCAAATCGTGCATAGCAATGAGGGGGCCATGCACATTTCCTGGGCCCTGCCTGCGCGGTTGGCGGGAGCAAAGCTGCTCTGGCACCATCGCGGCATGCCCGATGCGCGAGGCGTGCGTTTTCTGGCACCCTTGATCGCCAGCCGGATCGTAGGAGTGTCGCAGTTCGCCTTGTCGGAAGTGCGGCGCGGGAAGAAGGCCGTGCGCAAGACTGCGGTTGTTTACAGCCCCTTCGACACTGACGCCGAACCGATCGACAAGGCGAGGGCACATCAGGCCCTTATCGAAGAATTGAATGTCGATCCCCGAACCAAGCTGATCGGCTTCTTCGGCAATCTCGTCGAGCGCAAGCGGCCCATGCTGTTCGTGGAAACAGTGGCCCGCCTAGCGGAAAAGCGGCCAGCGCTCCCCTTCCTGGGGTTGATGTTCGGCTCCGCGCTGGAACCGGGCGTCGAGGACCAGTTGACCGAGCGGGCACAGACGCTCGGGATCAGCCATCGGCTGCGCCTCATGGGATTCCGCTATAACTCGGCCGAGTTGATGGCGGCATGCGACATTCATGCAGTGCCCGCGATCGACGAGCCCTTCGGCCGATCATTGATTGAGGCGATGCTTCTGGGCACACCGGTAGTTGCGGCGGCATCCGGGGGCAATCTGGAGGCGATCGAAGAGGGTGTCACAGGGCTCCTTTCCGCCGCCGACGATCCCGCCGCCATGGCCGAGGCGATCCTGCGGTTGCTCGACTCGCCGGATCAAGCGGAAACGATTGCGGCTAAAGCGTTGAAGGCCGCGACCCAACTTTATGGGGCCGACCGTCACGTTGCGCAGATCAGCGCGATCTATCAGTCGCTCCTTTCTGCTGCCAAGACGGGCGCCGATCAGCCATGGTGAGTCATAACACAACCACTCTTCTCTGCGCGGGCATTGCCGCGCTGCTGGTGACGCCCTTCATCGCGACGACGGATTGGGGCGCGGGCCAAAGCGAGGAGCGTGGCCCGGCAGATTTCAGCGGATCATCAGTCCTTCCGGATGTCCCCGGAGTCGATGCCTTTCCCGGCGCGGAAGGTTTCGGCCGGCGCGCGCGTGGCGGACGTGGGGGCGCAATCATTCCGGTCACCACGCTGGCCGATCATGGCCCCGGCTCCCTGCGCGACTGCATCGAGGAAAAAGGTCCGCGAACCTGCGTCTTCCGCGTCGGCGGCGTGATCCGCTTCACCTCCCGCCGACCACTTATCCGCAATCCCTACATCACCATCGCCGGGCAGACGGCCCCTGGCGGCGGCATCCTGATCACACACGCCGGCGGTGCAGAGGGATATACGCCGATCGTGGCGGAGGGCACGCATGATGTCATCATACGGCACATCCGCGTTCGCACCGACCTGAACGGCTCGCATCGGGGAAGTAATGGATCCTTCCTCTACAAGAACAGCCGCAACATCATTTTTGATCATGTCAGCGGCGCCTGGGCGCTCGACCAGATCATGAGCGGCTATGCCGACAATGACAATATCACCATCTCCAATTCGATCTTCACCCAGGGCGTGCCACGGCATGACAAATGCGCGCTGCTCGCATCGGACCCCAAGGATGCGCAGAAGCTCAGCTTCATCGGCAATTTGTGCGCTCATAATGGAGATCGCAATCCGGATGTGAACTTCCCGCCCCATTCCTGCGTGGAAGTTCTTAACAACGTCTTCTACAACGGCTCGTCTCAATTTACCGAAGTGCACGAGACATTCGGCGGTACGCCCGTCAACATCATCGGGAACTATTATAAGAAAGGTCCCAACAGCAAGGCCGTCATCCCCGCCATAGATCGCGTCTTAGTCGCCAGCACGGGAGAATCGAAAATCTTCGCTGCCGACAACAAGCTGGACCATGTCAAGATCATGGCGACCAGCCCCGCGGAGGCAGCCATGGCGCAGCACCCCATATGCCCATTGAGTGTGCGGGTCATGTCTGCCGAAAATGCTTATGCGAAAGTCTTAAAGCAGGCGGGAGCCTTTCCGCGCGACTCTCTGGACGTGCGCACAGTAGCGGATGTGACCGGACGTACGGGGGCGATCCTGCGTAATCCGGCCGACCTGACCGGTCCGCGCACATTGCCTGCCATCTCGTCCGGAGCGCCTTATGTCGATCTGGACGAGGATGGCATGGCCGATAATTGGGAACGCGCCCATGGCATGAACCCGATGCGGAACGACGCATGGCAGGATACTGACCATAATGGTTGGGCGAACCTGGACGAGTTCCTGGATTTTGCGCACCGGGAACGCCTCGCCGGACGCGAGGTGCGCTGAACCGTGGGGATCAGGGCGGTGCGGCAGGTCAATATTGGAAACGAATCTCCCCGCCCAAGATGCTCCGGTCAAAGTCGTCCAAGTCGATCGTGCTGTTGCGAGAGGCGAGGCGCCCGGTGATCGCGAAGGCGATATTGCGGTTCAGTAAATATTCCAGCTCGAGAAGCCCCGCGAGCGTACGCTCATGCTGGGCGCTGCCGAGGAAGCTGCTGCGGCGGTAGATGACCGCACCCTGCCAGCGGAGGTTATGATAGATCTCATTTTGAAAGCCGAGGCGGAGCCGAGTGTCCGTTCGCGACTGCGCGCCTGACCTGACCGTGGCCACATCGCCTCGGAAGCCGTCAAGCGTGATGACCAGGCGGGGTGTGGGCGTGTAGGTCAGCGCTGCCGAAACGGAAAGGCCGGTTCTGGAATCCTGCGTCGCGGCATCCGGCTCGAAGCGAAAAACGCCGATGCCCGCCTCGCCCCGAATGAGGCCGCCCGGCTCGAACGACACGCCGCCACGTGCGCCATATGTCTTGGAATCGCGATCGATCCCCGACGAATCGACCGGCAACCTGAATTCGCGGGCCGCGATGAAGACTTCTCCAAAGGTCGTAATGATCCCGCTGACCCGGTAACCGACACGGGCTGAGCCCGTATATTGATTATAGTCACGCTCGGCATCGATCGAACGCAGCGCGTTATTGTGCAGCACGCCGCCTTTAAGGCCGAGGGTGATGCGCGCGCCCTCATGCGTGTAGCCCAGTTCGCCGCGCAACTGGTCATATTTGCGAGGGCCGATGTTGGTGATGCTCAGCCCTTCGGGTTCGCCACGTTCCTCCACCAGCCGTAGCCAGCCAGCCTGGCCGCTGATGCTGTCGCTGCCGGACAATTTGAAAACGCCATTGAACCGGACCGAGCCCGACTCCGAGTTTTCCGTCTTATTATCAAAATAGCGGCGCACGACAGCACGGGCCTGCAGCCCCAGGTCCAAAGTATCGTCCTTCATCTGCAGGTTCACCCAGGGCGAAGCAGTGAAGCGCATGTCGTCAATTTCGTTCGACGGCAGGGCATAGATGTTGGAGTCATATTCCAGGCGAGCATCCGCCCCTACAAAAGCGGCGATCCGTCCGAGCTGGATGGGCACCGGGTCATATTCAGATGGCGCCTCCAGCAAGGGAGTGGCCCGGTCGAGTTCCTGTGCTGCCGCTGGAGAGATCAAGGCAGCAGTGGCTACTGCTCCGTACGAAAGAAAAGAAGCGAAACGGGCAGATATCAGAACCATTTTTCGACCACCTTGATAGTATCGCCAGGTTGAACGGGAGTGCTTTCAAATGCTTTTGCCGTCGTCGCCTGCCCATTGACTTGGCGAATGATGGCCACGGTGCCGCGATTGGCGCGGAAGGTGAAGCCACCTGCCACTGAAACGGCGGTCACGACTGTCATTCCGGGACGATACGGATATTCTCCAGGGCTGCGGACCTCACCAAGAACATAAATGGGCCGCAGTTTCACAGGCTGCACACTAACCGCCGGCGAAACCATCAATCTTTTTTCCACAAGCAAGGCGGCAATGCGCTGCTCAAGTTCAGGGATCGTCGATCCGCTCGCGGGAATACCGCCCATAAGGGGAATGGTGAGCTCACCCCTGTCATTGACGACAAAGGCCGTGCCGTTTTCCACTTCGGCAAGCCCCGGAATGATGACACGCAATTCGTCACCAGGCGCGAGCCTATATTGATTGGCATTGGCGGTCGAAACCGCGGGAAGACCGGAAACGGAACCAGTGCAAGCGGTCATGAGGCTGACCAGCAGCGACAGGCCAATGATAGGAAGAAAGCGCATCATCGTCTCCCCTTTCGTCGCAGCAATGCTCTAAGGCATTTCTGCTGTTTCAGAACAGCAACGAATTAAAGTCAATCGGAATTGCTTGAGCCGCTGATTTCATGGGCCGCAGCCTGTCCGGCCCAAAGCGTTCAGCAATCTATCCGCCATGAAATTCATCGCCTTCTCTCCTAAGAGATGATCGACCGGAAGCATGAGACTGCGTTCGCCCACTTCGGCTGCAACCGGGAGAAGGCGCGTGTTGGGATGAAGGCTGTTGCGGACGGCAAGTTCGCGCGACATATCCGGGCAGGAGCCGCTGCCCGCTGCCATGCCATTTTGGACCAGCTCTGCTACGATGTCCGACCTGTCGGCCCCTGGCGCAAATCCTTCCAGGTTCAGCATCAGGTAGAATTTATAATAAGCATGCTCCACTCCGTCGGGTACGGTGGGCAGCTGTACCAATGGATGATCGCTGAGACGCTGCCGTAACACAGCCGCGTTGCTGCGCCTCTGCCTCAGCCAATCCGGCAGCTTGCGCAACTGCACCCGCCCGATCGCCGCCTGCATTTCGGTCAGCCGCCAATTGGTGCCGAAACTCTCGTGGACATAGCGGAAACCATGTCCCGATGACGGCGCGGAAAGCAGCGCGACATTCTTGCCATGATCCTTGTACGCCCAGGCGCGGCGCCAGTGCGCGGCATCCCTGAGCAGCAGCATTCCGCCCTCCCCTCCGGTGGACATGATCTTGTCCGTGCAGAAGGAAAAGGCCGCCGCGTCGCCAAAGGACCCCACTTTTCTGCCCCGAATCGCCGCCCCATGCGCCTGGGCGCAGTCTTCGACCAGGGCAAGCCCGTGCGCCTGCGCAAGAGCGCAAAGCGCATCCATGTCGCATGGCCAGCCTGCGAGGTGCACACAGAGGATCGCTCTCGTTCGATCGGTGATCAGCGCCTCGACGGCGCCTGGGTCAATGGTGTGGCTTTCGACGTCAATGTCGGCGAAAACCGGCACGGCCCCCACCGCGACGACCGCCGACGCGCTGGCGAAGAAGCTACGTGCGGGCACAATGACCTCATCCCCGGCGCCGATGCCAAGAGCGCGAAAGGCGAGTTCCAGCGCCAGCGTTCCATTGGCGAGCGAGATGGCGTGCGGCATGCCGCAATAGTCGGCAAACTCTTGTTCAAACGCCCGGCACTCGTCGCCATGCACCAGCGAGTTGACGCGGCCGCTCGCCAGCACGCGGACGACAGCGTTGATTTCGTCCTGCTCATATTGCGGCCAGCGGCGGTCGGCCGCTGGCGAATATGGGAGCGGCGGTGCCGCGATAAGGGGCTGCGGGTCGGTCATCGGCTTCATGCTATCCCCCAGGGTCATTCATTCGCTGCCTTGCCCACGACATCGATTTCGCGCGTCATCTCGCGCAGCGTCTTTGCCCAGGTGGACTGCGCCGGCGCTCGCAACAGCTCCTTCATGAGGTCGCGCACGCCATCCTCGTCACAGGCAGCGATGAGGTGCGATAATTCGGCAAATGCCTGGACAAGCTTCTCCAGCGGCACCGGACAGGGCGTCGCTTCTATGACGCCGGGGATCGAGGATCGGGCGCGCTCCTCGGTACTATCAAACAATTCCTCGTAGAGCTTTTCGCCCGGTCGAAGGCCGACGAACTGGATCGGAACATCAATATCGGGGCGTAACCCAGCCAGGCGGATCATGCGCCGGGCGATGTCCACGATCTTGATCGGCTCGCCCATGTCGAGCACGAAGATCGTGCCGCGATCGATCTTCGCCTCCATGGCGCGCGCGCTGCTTTGCAAGATGAGCTGAACCGCTTCGCCGACCGTCATGAAATAACGCTCGATCTCAGGATGCGTGACGGTCAGCGGCTTTCCGGCGGCCATCTGCTGCTGCAACAGCGGGACCAGCGATCCGCTGGAGCCTAGAACATTTCCGAAACGCACGGTCATGAAGCGGGGGCTATCCGGATCGCACTGCCCGATCAGGTCCAGCGCCTGGCAGTAAAGTTCGCCCAGCCGCTTGGTTGCGCCCATGACGCCCACCGGATTGACGGCCTTGTCCGTCGATACCTGAATCATGGCGAGCGCACCATGCGCACAGACCGCGTCAGCGACATTGCGAGTGCCAAGCACATTGGTATGCGCGCCCGCGCAGGGATTGCCCTCCACAATGGGCACATGTTTGAGCGCAGCAGCGTGAAAGACGATTTCGGGCTGATGGCGGCCAAACACGTCTTCGACTGCTGAACGCTCGCGGATCGAGCAGAGTTCGGGCCGGCAGATGATGTCCGGGAAAAGGTCCCTCACCTGCATCTCGATCGTATAGAGATTGAACTCGCTATGATCGAGAAGAACGATCTCGGCAGGCTTGAAGGTCGCGATCTGCCGGACGAGTTCGCCGCCGATCGTTCCCCCTGCGCCCGTCACGAGAATGCGGCGGGAACGGATCAGCCGATCGACGATGTTGCGATCGAGCGAGACTTCCGGACGGCCCAGCAGGTCGGCCAGTTCGAAGCGCTTGATCTCGATGCGTGGCTCGCCGTCTTCGCTCCGCTGCAGATCGTTGGCGCTGGCGACGGTAAGGTCACACTGATCCGCCAACTTCACCAGATGCGAAAAGGCGCGTCGCGGCATGGACTTGTCGCCGCGAATGACAAGGCATTCCGGCTTGAGGCGCTTGAGCGCAAGAGTTTCGACGATCTGCGGCAGTTGGTCCGGGGAGCCCAGCACGGGGACGCCCGCAACCTGAAGCCGCGTTTCGCGCCCGTCAAAGGTCAGCGCACCGACCACATTATAGCGGTTTTCCCGGTCCGCCTTCAGCATCTCCACGAGCGAGCGGATCCACTCCAATTTGCCGAGCAGCAGAATATTGTGGCTGTCTTCGGGAGGCGCCATTCGGCCCCGCGCAAACTCCCTCAGGCCGCGCCGCAGGGTGCGAACGCCAATCATCGTCACCAGCAAGAGCGCGGTATGCAGAAGCGCGAAGCCCAAGGCATCGAGTGGCGCCGACCTGATCCTGACAGAGATGATGAAACATAGCGCCCAGCCCGACGCCATTCCGCCCATGACTGAGGTCGAAATGGCTATACCATCTCCAAAAGACAGAAACCGCCAGCTCCGCCAATAAAGACCCGTAAGGCAAATGGTGAACACCGCCGTGAGGCTGAAAAAGCCCATGAGGCTGGGCCTGCCGTAAAAGGCAGAGGAAACAGCGCCGGGAATGGCCAACGTGACTAGAAGCAACGTCAACAGGATAAGCGTCCCGTCGATAAGCATGAGGGCGGCGAAGCGCGCGGGCCCGGGGAAGCCGGTCGGCCGCGTGAGCAGGTCATGGAGCAGAATGGCCCATAGCGGCCCGCCATCGGCAAACTTCTTCCGCCTTTCCCCAAGTTCATCAAAATAGGGTTCGGATGCTGCAGGCGAAGTGCTTACTGCCATGATAACCCCTTGCGCGGTCGTAAACGTCTGATTTGACCGGCACGTGCCTGAATGAAGCGATCCACATTCGTCGCGCATGCAGTAACGCCATGGTCAATTGGCTTGCGTAAAAGCCTAGCGACTTGGCTTGGGGCCGCAATGAACCAGACAGCTATCATCCCTTGTCGCAAACTTCGGTAGCAAGATAGCTGAATGGGAGCATTCAGGGCGTCTGCGGCGCTCCAGCGGATGTTCCAGATGGCGAAGAACTACGTCTTCAGGATTATTGACAGGCGCGAAACTCGATTTTCATTTCCCACGCCGATTGCGAGGTCCAGCGCGAAGGCGACCGACGGCACAGAAGGAATTTTACGGCGCGACTCGCTTGGCCTGAGCAGTCGTGGCTCAAAGGCGACGGAAATCGCCCCAGGCGAGTAGCTATATAGCTCAAAGGGTTAAGCTGGAATCATATCATCGGAGATCAATGTAGATCAATTTTACAATCGAATGAGACACTTGTTGAAGTTTCCATATGTGCTACTGTCCCGAAACACAAAAAAATTGGTCGCAATATTCCAGTAACTTCATGTTTCGACGCATTACGGCTCGCCGTGATATGAACGGAGTGACGGGTATGACGACGACCTCCGATGTTGCGCTTGTCGGCTGCAACTCCATAGCCAGCGAAAGCCTCAAGCGCCTTCTTTCCGAAGAACACCGTCGAATCATCTATGCAGGTCCTTCAGTCGAGGAATTGCGCAGGAGCGGCTCCACGGACGCTGCATTCCTGCTCATCTTGATGGAGGATCAGCAACTCAAATGGAATGGCGCGGCCTTGGCCGCCGCTCACCAGCAGCATCCGGCCGCCAAGATCGTCATTCTGGCAACCGAGTTCGATTATGACGCCATGCTGGGAGCTTTCCGGGCTGGCGTGCAAGGCTATCTGACCAATGATCTGCCTTGGGAGCGGCTCGCCGGTTATCTGGACCTCATCGCTTTTGGCGAGAAGATCTTCCCGTCGCAATTGGCGGAACGATTAATCGGTGAGAATATGGATGGCATTCCTAGCGGCGGCGCAGCAACAATTGACTCCGTCAATTTGTCGGCCCGCGAAATGGAGATTCTCCAGCGCCTCATAAGCGGCCTGCCCAACAAGATCATTTCGCGCCAACTGTGCATCAGCGAAGCCACGGTGAAGGTCCACGTCAAGGCAGTGCTGCGGAAACTCGGTGTGGCCAATCGGACCCAGGCGGCCATCTGGGCGGCGGCGCAAGGCTTGCAGGCATTGGGTCCCGCCACCGAGCCCGCAGCTTCGAAAAGGACGGCAGCGGCGCGCAGCTATCCTGCCCTGATCGATGATGCAGCTATCCAGTCGGCGGCGGGCGCCGTGCTAGGAAAGGGTAATGTGAATGGACATGCCGCTCGCGCATGATAACGGACGAGACATCAATCCTGCCGAACATTCGACATGGGATGAGATTGCAAGCACGGCCGAAACACAGCCAATCAAGCTGATCTACATCTGCGGATATGGTCGCAGCGGCTCAACGCTGCTCGACATATTGCTGGGCCAGCAGCGTTCCATGTTCGGCGGCGGGGAGATCATCGGCCTCAGCCAGCACGTTTATCTCAACGATGAATATTGCGCCTGCGGCGAACGGGTCAGAAGCTGTTCCTTCTGGCAGCCGGTCGTCGAACAATGGCATGCTCAACAGCCGCCCCGCTTCATTGAAGAATTTCGGCGCGCACAATGGAAGGTGGGCACGGTCTTCAGCCCGCGAAGATGGTTTGGTAGCCGCGACCTCGAAACGTTCTCCAGCCATACCGCGCGGCTGATGCGGCTGATGTCTGACCGATCCGGAAAAGCCGCCATCGTCGATTCATCCAAATGGCCTGGGCGCGGCATGGCGCTGGCGAAGATCAAGGGCATCGATCTTCACGTCATTCACCTCGTTCGCGATGTCCGGGGCGTGGCATGGTCCCTGTCGAAAGCTTATGAAGCCGACGCGTCCAAGGGATTACAAAGGGTGATCGTGCCCAAGCCGCTCCTCTACAGCGCCGCTCGCTGGGCCTATGTGAATCTCGCGGCGGAATGGCTGTGCCGGAAGGTAGGGCCGTCGAAATATCTGCGCATCCGTTATGAGGATGTTGCAGCCGATCCGGCCGGCAGCCTCCAACGCATCGCCTCGCTTGCCGGCATAGCGCTCGACCCACGCGATTACGAGGCTGGCGAGTTTAACCCGGTCCATCAGGTGGCAGGCAACCGGCTGCGGATGCAGAAGGGAATCCGCGTCAAAAGCGATGATTCATGGCGGAAACAGATGCCGGAGGGGAAGCGCAGGCTGCTGACGCGGGCATGCGGTTTTCTACTGGCGCGATACGGATACCCAATGGGCGTATAGCGCTGCTCCTTATGAATAAGGCGCTGAAATTATGTGCAATGGACTAAGCTGAACCAGATTTGCATGCTGCTGACGAACCATTGCTAATGTGGCGGGCCCGGAGCGCGACGTGCGGACAGACTATCATCAGGCAAATAGGTTCGCTGCGCCCGCCCGTCCCCCTGTCAATGACATGCGCGGCCTGACGCAGAATTGGACGGAAGAGCTGCACCGGTGGGAGTTTATCCTACTGCAAGGCGCGGTCTTTTTCGCCCCCTACGTCGCCTTGCACCCGCCCAGCCTTTATTTCACCCTGGGCGATGGCCTCTTCCTGGGCGCCTTCATGCTGCGCCTTTCCACCGGTCGCATGGCGCGTCCTTTCGCCGAGCTTACCTGGATGTGGGTGCTCGGCCTCCTGTTGCTGACTGGCGGGCTGTTCCTGGGCAGCATCTTCAATGGCGACATGGCCCGCTGTCTCACGCTCATTTCCCAATATTTCTTCGCTTATCTGATCGTGCCCCTGGTTCTGCTGCGGCGGCCTGAAAAGGAAGTGATCCGGCTGATCAAATGCGGCCTTTGGGGAATGGCAATCATGTGCGCGATCGGCATTGTCATCTACATGTCTGGTTACACCAGCATGGCGAAAGGCCAAATGCAGCTGGTCACCGGCGGCAAGCGCCTTTCAGGATTCGTCGATAATCCCAATGCCATGGCGGTGCTGACTGTCATGTCCATGCCCCTCCTTTGGTTCCTGCTGCTGTCGCGCCAGATGAGGCCCATGGTTGCGCTGCCATGTATGGGACTTCTGGTCACGGGCGTCATCCTGACAAGTTCCAACACGGGACTTTACAGCATGATAGCGGCGACGCTGATCTTCTTTGGCGGGCGCCGGAACTTCAAGACGCTGATCACGGTGGTTTGCCTGGGCGGCTCTGTCTTGATGTTTGGCCAGGATTATCTGCCCAAGACTTTCCAGACGCGTGTCCTTTCGGCTCTAGATTCCGGCGACATCTCCGCAGCTGGAACCTTCGAGCATCGCCAGGAGCTGAATATGGAAGCCTTGGGCATGGCTGATAATAATCTGATCGTCGGCCTGGGCGCGGACCAGTATCGCTATACCAGCCAATATGGCTTGCCGGTTCACAATACCTATCTGCTGCTTCTGAACGAAGGAGGCGCCCTGTCCCTATTGGGCTATCTTGTCATTCTGGCGGTGCCGATCGTCGCAGGCGTGGCTGCACGACGGCTGCCTCATGGCAAACTCATATTATTGACAACGGTTACGGCAGTCGTGGTCTTCGCCAATGCCACGATGGGGGTGGCACATGTCTATGGCCGTGCGTGGTTCCTGTTCATCTATCTGGCGGTCAGCCCGGCGCTGATCTGGTATAGTGCAAGAAGTCCGCAGCCCGCCGCATATCCGGGCCGAAGACCGCCCGGCAGTGCCTTCCCACCCCTGAAAGCCTGAGGAATTTTATTGCATGCGGATAGTCGCATCCGTGCTGAATGGGCCGATGGGCCGCCGCTTGATCAACATCGGCCATATGCTGACCGGCAATTTCGTCAATCTGGGCGTGATGCTGATCAGCGTCGCTATCGCTGCGCGCGGGCTGGGCCCGGAAAAATGGGGATCGATGGTGATCGTGCTCGCCTTGGCCAGCACGATCGAACGGCTGATACGCTTCGAATCCTGGCAACCGCTCATCAAATTTGCCGCCGAGGAGGAGAGCGACGCCAATCCTGTGCGCATGGCCCGGCTATATGGATATGGCCTGCTGCTGGACATCACCACCGCCACCCTCTCCTCCATCTTGCTGATCTGCATCGCAGCGATCTTCGCCCCTGTGCCTTTGGACGTGGCGGCGATCTATGCGCTCGCGATGCTATGCAGGATAGTCGGCGCGCCCGGCGCCGCCCTGCGGCTCGACGGCCGGTTCCGGGAAGTGGCCTATTCGCAGATATTGTCGAACATCCTGCGCGCATTCCTGGCCGCCTTTTGCCTCTGGATCGGGGCGGGAGTCATCGGATTCATCCTGGCCTGGACGGTCGCCGAGGTCTTCAACAGCCTGCTATTCCTCTGGCTTGGCTCCAAGGCATTGAAACGGCAGAATATCCCATCGCCGTTCAGCGTCTCTCTCCGGGGCCTTCGAAAGGATTTCCCGGACTTCCTTTCATTCGCCTGGACCGTCAATCTGTCCACAACGCTCCGGACATTGACCCATGAAGCGGACGAACTGCTCGTGGGCGCGCTTGCAGGCCATGGCGCGGTGGGCATGTACAACCTTGCCAAGCGGGTTGCCAAATTGGGCCAGCAGATGGGAGCACAGGTTCAAACCGTGCTTTACCCAGAACTTGCCCGCATGTGGCAGAGCGGCAATTACGCCACTTTCCGCTCCACCATCTTCAATACGCAACTGCTGTTGAGCGGAACGGGAACGGTCATCGCCATCATTACCTGGTTCTTCGGAGAATGGCTGCTCCGCATCGGACCAGGTGCGCAATATGTCGCCGCTTTCCCTCTGCTTATGAGCCAGGTAATCGCCGTCCTGTTCATCATGCACTCGATCCCGGCGAAAAGCGCGTTGCTGTCTATGGGCCAACCCAAGCGGGTTCTTCAGATATTCGCGCTGAGCACAGTCATCTTTTACGCGATCGCGGTGCCCGGCGTCCTCTATTTCGGGCCAGCCGGCGCCAGTGCTGCGCACATCTCCTTGGCAGTAGTGACGGCGATATTGCTGGACATCGCCTGGGTCACACACAGCAAGCTTCGGTCGGCCGCGGGACAACGGGCGGTCGAGCAGATGCCCGCGGAATAAGGCGAGGCAGCGACCGAGCGCCCGCCAGTCAAGCAGCTTCCTGCACGATCATCAATTTAAGGGCGTCCCATGCCGCCGCACTGGCGGGGTCTTCGCGATCGAGCGGATGATCCTCATCAGCCGTGATTTGCCCGGTGCGGGCGGGCGCGATAGACACGGCTGGCCCACGGACTAAGCGGGCCGATGGGCTATCCGTCAGTTCGGTGAGCGCAAAACATGCGAACTGCGCCTTGACCGCGCGGGTCTAACTGCCTGCGCAAAAAAGAACCGGGCTCCTGCTCAAGCAGGAACCCGGTTTGTCAGCATCAGGATATTGGGTGGCGGGCGTCAGGCGACGCCATCAGCGCTCCTGCGCCACGGGAAGCCGCCCAGACGCTGATACCAGCGACGGGGACGCGGCAAGTCGCCTTCGAAATATTCGGCCGAGTCCATGTAGAACTGGACAGCGTCTCCATAGCCGCGGCGGGCGTGCTCGGCATAATCGACGCGGTTGATTACCACCCCGTCCACGGGCCGCTGAAGGACCTGCAGGGAAGCCCGCACCTGTTCGATGGTCGTGCGCCCCCAGCGCACCACGAGCAAGGTGTGATCGGCGGCATCCATCAGCATGCGCGAGTCCCGCGTCGCAAGCGTCGGGGGCGCGTTGATGATCATCAGGTCATATTGATCCCGCAGTTCGTCCAGCAAGTGATTGACCCGGCCGATGCGCATAAGCGCCACAGGATTGCGCGCAGGCTCCCGCGCGCTGATGACGACCGGCTCATAGGTGACTAGGTCGCGTACCTCTCCGTTCCCCAAGGTCATTGCCGGAGGGGCGGGCAGCACATGCCGGGCATCGGCCGCACCCGTCAGATAGTCGATGAGGTCAGGCCTTGTGTCCCCCTCCTCAGCCGGGCCCATCGTGCTGTCTCCACCACGGCGCAGGTCCAGGTCGATGACAATCGCGCGCCGGCCCATCGCCACCGCGGCCGCCAGCAGGGACAAGGTCACCGTCGATTTTCCGTCCCCGGTGATGGGAGAGGTAATCAGCACGGTTTGCGCCCGCCCAGGCGTCGCCAGATCGGCGACCTCGCTGCCCAGCCCCCGCGCAACCTCCGCAAACAGGGATTGCGGATCCTGGATTACGGGATTGGCCTTCGCCGATGTCAGGGCGTCGCCGGTGAGTTCAGGCAGCATCGCGAAGGTCCGCAGGCCGAACTGATTATAAATCTGCTCTGCACTCCACAGCCTGTTGTCGGTCAGTTCGATGCCGAACACGATCACTAGCCCTATGATCAGCGATCCGACGAAGGCGGCGAAGGTCGCCGACTTGGGCCGCGGAGAGATGGGGCTCTGCGGAACTGCGGCGGGCGACATCAGGCGGGAGTGGATGCCCGAAGCGGCAAGGCTGGCCTTAACCTCCTGCGCGCGCGTGCTCATCGCGGCGAAGGCGCTGCGCGCGACTTCTGCATTGCGTTCCAGAGCGTTGAGTTCGACGGATGCGGCGGTGTTGGCGAAGGCCTTGCCGGTGATGGAGCGTAGGGTTCCCTCCAACTGCCCGGCTCTTGAGGACGAAGCCGCCGCCTCGCTCCTCGCCATGCCAGCCTGGCGCGCTGCTTCAGCCTGCGCCTGCTGCATCGCCGCTGTGACGACCCGTGCCTGCTCTCGCTGCATGTTGGCGCTCGTTTCCGCAATCTGCGCCTCCAACCCGCGCATGCGCGGGTGTTCAGAGCCCAGCATCTGGGACATTTCGCTGCGCGTCCGCATCAGATCATCCATCTGCCGCTTCTGCTGGTCCAGCAGGGGTGAAGTCGCCCCTGCGGTGCTGATGTTGCTGACGGCGCTGGTGACGACAGCGGCACGCGCATTCTGCGCGGCGCGCATGGCGGCAGCTGAGGCTGCTTCCACGGCGATGCGGTTGATCTGCTGATAGTCCTCCGCTCCGCCGGCGCCTGTCAGCATCTGATTCTTACGGCGAAAATCCGCAACAGCCTGCTCCGCCTTATGGGCTTCGATGGCCAGCCGGTCGCGTTCGCCATCCAGTTGAGCAACGATTTTGCCCTGGCGATCATCGCGCATTTCAGAGCGGTATGCCGCCAGGCTGACCGGATATTGGTTGGCGATCTCCGACGCGAGTTCCGGCGAGGAGGATCGCACGGTGATATCAACGAAGTCGGAATCGCGGAGGTTAGATACCGACGTCATCGACATCAGCCTTCCCGCAAGACGGGTAAGCCGCTGGGTGTCGAGTATGGCATTCGACGGCAGCGGCGCAGAGGCAAAGCGCGGGTCCTGCGCCAGCTTCAGGTCCTGCACCACACGTTCGGCAAGGGAGCGCGAACGGTAGATATTCGCTTCATTCGATACGCGCTGCTGGTTGCGGGCGGCCATGTCAGGCGACCCGCTGTCATCGTTAAGCTCCACTTGCACCGTAGCCGTGGCTTCATAGATCGGGGTGGCCGTCAATTGCACCGCAAGGACTACCGCCACAATGATGAAGACGATGGCGCCGAGCAGCAATTCATGCCGCCTGATGATCTTGAAAATCTGGCGCGCGGAGAGACTTGAAGGCGCGCTTCCGCCCTCCACCGGCTGATCGAGCCTCGCCTCGAGAAGTGGGGTATTGATCGTTCCCGATTGCGACAACATGAGTATGCTCTCCAGATGATCTAGTCCCGCCGGAGTTTGCGACCCTCCTGCTTTTAGGTCTTTCGATCAAACAATCTTCGGGCGCGAATGGCAGGCAAAGTGATTAACCCGTTCGAGTATGGCGAAGCACCAAACGGTAAGCGGGAGGACGCGCCGGATCTCGATTCAACAGCATGACAAGCGGAAGACTTTCACCTCTGCCGCTTTTTCTATAAGCTACCGCTCACGGTAATTTCCGAGGGCGACTCGAAAGAAGCCGGAATACGGCAACGAGCGCCCACATCGATGGGAGAGGGCTTGTGCCGATTGCGGTCGCCATCGCCATGCTGGTGTTGGGTTCGGTCGCATTTCATCTATTCAGCCCCTGGTGGCGCACGCCGCTTGCATCCAATTGGGGTTCCATCGACACCGCGCTCGACGTGACGCTATGGATTTGCGCGGCCGCCTTCATCCTGCTCAACCTCTTCATGGCCTGGACGCTGGTCCGTTACAGGCACCGGGTGGGGCATCGCGCCCATTACGAGCCGGAGAACAGTTCGCTGGAAAAGCGGCTGACGATCTGGACAGCGATCGGCATCGCCGGAATGCTGGCTCCCGGCCTCGCGGCCTGGGGCCGCTATGTGTCGGTGCCGCAGGACGCCACGATTATCGAAGCGGTGGGTCAGCAATGGCAATGGTCCTTCCGCTATCCTGGCCCTGATGGAGTGCTGGGCGCCGCGGCGGTCAAATATGTGACGCCCGACAATCCGATCGGCCTCGATCCGCTGGATCCGTTCGGACGGGACGACCTTCTGGTCGAGGCGGGCGATCTGCACCTGCCGCTGGGCAAGCCGGTGAAGATCGTGCTGCGATCGAAGGATGTGCTGCACGACTTTTACGTACCCGAGTTCCGGGCGAAGATGGACCTGGTGCCGGGCATCGTCACCTATTTCTGGATGACGCCGACCAAGGCGGGGACGTTCGATATTCTCTGCGCAGAGCTGTGCGGCACCGGTCATCATGAGATGCGGGGGAAAGTCATTGTGGAAACGCCCAGGGCCTTCGCAGACTGGCAGGCGCAGCAGACGAGTTTCTCCCAGATACTGGCCGACATGCCAAAGGCCGCCATGTCGATCATGCTGATCAAGGCCAATGCCTGCACTATTGCCGCCACCCGGAGCTCTATCTGATGGCTACTACACTGGCTGACGACCTACGCCCGCTGCATCATCCGCACAGTTGGGTCACCAAATATGTCTGGAGCCAGGATCACAAGGTCATCGCCATCCAATATAGCGTGACTGCCATTTCGATCGGGCTGGTGGCGCTGATACTGTCCGCGCTGATGCGGTTGCAGTTGGGCTTTCCCGGCGCCTTTCCCGCGATCCAGCCGGACAATTACCTCCAGTTCGTGTCGATGCACGGCATGATCATGGTAGTATATCTGCTGACCGCTTTGCTCTTGGGCGGCTTTGGCAATTACCTGATCCCGCTGATGGTCGGGGCGCGCGACATGGTGTTCCCCTTCGTCAATATGCTGAGCTACTGGCTCTATCTGCTGTCGGTGATCGTGCTGGTGACGGGCTTCTTCGTGCCGGGCGGCCCGACCGGAGCAGGATGGACGCTCTATCCGCCGCAGGCGATCAGCGAGGGGACGCCGGGGCACCAATGGGGCATCGCAACCATGTTGGTCAGCCTTGCGATTTTCGTTGCGGCCTTCACCATGGGCGGCCTCAACTATGTGACCACGGTGTTGCAGGCGCGGACCAAGGGCATGACCCTGATGCGGATGCCGCTGTCGGTATGGGGCATCTTCACCGCGTCGGTGATGGGCCTGCTCGCTTTCCCGGCGCTGTTCGTCGCGGCGATCATGATGCTGTTCGACCATTTCGCCGGCACCAGCTTCTTCATGCCGACGATGCAGAGCATGGGAAAGATCACCCCGACCGAAGGGGGCAGCCCGCTGCTATTCCAGCATCTCTTCTGGTTCTTCGGCCATCCCGAAGTCTATATCGTCGCGCTGCCCGCCTTCGGCATCGTGTCCGACCTGATCAGCGTCCATGCCCGGCGCAACATCTTCGGCTATCGCATGATGGTGTGGGCGATCGTCATCATTGGTGCCTTGAGCTTCGTCGTCTGGGCGCATCATATGTATGTGAGCGGCATGAACCCCTATTTCGGGTTCTTCTTCGCCACATCGACGCTGATCATCGCCATTCCGACCGCGATCAAGGTCTATAACTGGCTACTGACCCTG
Organism: Sphingobium sp. EP60837; assembly: GCF_001658005.1. Classification (NCBI taxonomy): domain Bacteria; kingdom Pseudomonadati; phylum Pseudomonadota; class Alphaproteobacteria; order Sphingomonadales; family Sphingobiaceae; genus Sphingobium; species Sphingobium sp. EP60837. Next base: position 1,153,932 of record NZ_CP015986.1, read on the forward strand.
TGGCGCGGCGACATCCATCTGCGCGTGCCGATGCTGTTCGCGATCGCGTTCATCTTTACCTTCATCCACGGAGGATTGTCGGGGCTGTTCCTGGGCAATGTCAGCGTCGATGTGCCGCTGTCCGATACCTTCTTCGTCGTCGCGCATTTCCATATGGTAATGGGCGTGTCGCCGGTGCTTGTGATCTTCGGCGCCATCTACCACTGGTATCCCAAGATTTTCGGGCGCATGTGGAACGAGACGCTAGGCAAACTCCATTTCTGGATCACCTTTCTGGGCGTCTATGCGATTTTCCTGCCGATGCACTATTTGGGCATATTGGGCGTGCCACGCCGCTACTATGCGCTGGGCGAGACAAGCTTCATCCCGGAATCGGTGCATCTTGCCAATGAATGGATCAGCATAGCCGCGCTGATCGTGTTCGCGGCGCAGGGCCTGTTCTTCTTCAACATGATCTGGAGCCTGTTCCGCGGCCCCCGCGCCGAACCCAACCCCTGGGGCGCAGCCAGCCTGGAATGGCAGACACCGCAGACGCCCCCCGCCCATGGCAATTGGGGACCGAAGCTGCCGGTCGTTTATCGCTGGGCCTATGATTACAGCGTGCCAGGCGCGCCGCGCGACTTCATCGCGCAGACCGAGCCGCGCACATGACCATCCTTGCGCGCCTTGCCGAAAGAAGCTGGGAGCCCGCAAGCGACCGCGATCCGCGTGAGCCGGAGGGTCGCCCTTCGGCGGGCAGCGTCGGGCTGACCGTCTATTTCGCCGTTGCGATGGTGATGTTCTCACTATTGGGTGCGGCCTATTACATGCGCATGGGACTGCATGCCGCCATGGGCCATGCGGATGATTGGGTCTCCATGCCCGATCCGCCACTGCTCTGGATCAACAGCGCCATTCTCATGGCAAGCAGCCTTGCCTGGGAAATGGCGCGCCGATCAAGCGCAGAAGGCCGGGCAGCGCGTGCTTCACTGGCTGGGGCTGCACTGGGCCTTTGCTTCCTCGTCGGTCAATGGTTGCTGTGGCGTCATTATCAAATGGCGGGCTATTATCTTTCGTCCAATCCGGCCAACGCCTTCTTCTATCTGCTAACCGCGCTGCATGGCCTTCACATAGTGGGCGGCCTGGTTGCCGCTGGTTGGGTGCTGACTGAAAGCAACCCGGCCCATCTGCGCCTCTGCGCCATTTATTGGCACTTCCTTCTCTTCCTTTGGATTTTGATTGCCGCCCTGCTCTTATCGACATGAGGTTACATCGCCATGTCCAACGCCATGACGGACAGAAGAGACCGAGAGGTTCTGACGCCCTCTCTGCGTGAGATTGCTGCGGATTGGTCGGCCGATCAGGAAGTCTTTCGCCAGACCCATTGGGGCAAGGCGATGATGTGGATCTTCCTGCTCAGCGACACCTTCATCTTTTCCTGCTTCCTCACCGGCTACATGACGATGCGGTCGTCCGCCGTGCTGCCTTGGCCCAACACGGCAGAAGTGTTCGCGCTCAACATCGGCGGGCAGGATATCCCGCTGGTGCTGATCGCGATCATGACCTTCGCCCTCATCAGTTCTAGCGGCACGATGGCGATGGCCGTGAACTTTGGCTACCGGCATGATCGGCGAAAAACGGCCGGGCTCATGCTGCTGACGGCGCTGTTCGGCCTGGTTTTCCTTTCCATGCAGGCGTTCGAATGGAGCAAGCTGATCTTCGAGGAAGGCGTGCGCCCCTGGAGCAATCCGATGGGCGCGCCGCAATTCGGCGCATCCTTCTTCATGATCACCGGCTTTCACGGCCTGCACGTGACATGCGGGGTCATCCTTCTGCTGATCATCGCGTCGAAGGTCGCCCGCGGCCATTATGACCGGACCGGCGACTATAGCCCGGTCGAGATTGCCGGGCTCTACTGGCATTTCGTGGATCTGGTCTGGGTTTTCATCTTCGCCTTCTTCTATCTCTGGTGATCGCCATGAAGCATGAGATGCCCAGCACCGAAACCTCCGTGGCCCATGAAGGGCAGCATCATCCGATCAGCCTGTACCTGAAGGTCTGGGCCTATCTGTTCGTGCTCAGCACGCTGTCTTATCTGGTCGACTACATGCATGTGCAGGGTATCGTCCGCTGGACGCTTATCATCCTGTTCATGCTGATGAAGGCCGGGCTGATCCTGTCCATCTTCATGCATCTTGCATGGGAAAGGCTGTCGCTGATCTACGCGATCCTGGTGCCGCCGCTGGTGCTGCTTGTGCTGGTACGGATCATGACGATCGAGGCCGATTATGCCTATTGGACCCGGGCGATCTTCATGGGCGGCGGAGGTTGAAGCCATGAGCAGGACGCGCTGGCTGATGACAGGTTTGTGCGTGGCAGGAGCAGCGGGCGCGCTCTGGAGCTTCAGCTGGTTCGCAGGCCAACTCTATCCGCACGCCACTGCCGGGGACCTCGCCTATAAGCCCGCCGACGATATGCCGCCGCGCGTGGACATGGCGTCGGTTCAACGCGATTGGCCCGCCAGCCTCGGCGATCCGGGCGATGGCAACAGGCTGATTGCCTATCATCGGGGGATGCGGGGTAAGGCGCCCATGCCTTCCGCATCGACCGGGCCGGTCGCCGCTGCACCGGCCGTTGATCTTGGCACGCTGCTGGTCGGTGCAGACGCCGCTGCGGGGAAGGCAAAGACGCAGCTTTGCGCCAGTTGCCACGACTTTACGCAGGGCGGCCCAAACCGCATCGGGCCCAATTTGTGGGGCGTTGTGGGCCGGCCGGTGGGGAGCCATGCAGGCTTTGCCTATTCCCCCGCGATGAAAGCGCATGGCGGCAGTTGGACCTATGACAAGTTGTTCGAATTTCTCGCCTCGCCGGGACGGGATGTGCCTGGGACCAAGATGAGCTTTGCCGGGCTGCGGCGGCCGGAGGACCGGGCCGCGCTGATCAAATATCTTGCAACCCTGGGGAATGGCGCTCCGTCCATGCCAAAGCCAAAGGCGTTAGCCAGCACCGCCCAATAACTCCCCTCGGGAGCCTGAGCTTGTCGAACGGGCTCGACAAGCTCAGGCCGAGCGGGTGTCTGTTTCAGCGAACCACCGCGCGCGTATAGAGATGCCAGGTCGCATATCCGAGTAACGGCAGTACGACGGCCAGACCCACCAGCCCCGGCAGCGCGCCCAGGATCAACAGGGCCACGACGATCAGTCCCCACGCCGCCACCGTCACCGGATTGTTCCAGGCGACCTTGACTGATGTCCGCAGCGCGATCCCCCAATTAACATTTTTGTCGATGATCATCGGGAAGGACACAACGCTGATCGCCAGCGCCACAATGGCGAAGCCAAGCCCCACCAAGTTGCCGATGATGATCATGCTCCAGCCTTCGGATGTGCCGAACACGGCATTGAGGAACGCGCCCACGGAAGACACCGCCTCGTGGCCCAGCGTGCCAACGGTTGAATTATAAATGAACCAGGCGGCGGCGATCCAGGCCAGGAACAACATGGCCGTGACGCTGGTCAGGTCCAGCAGCGAAGGCGCGGACGGGCCGCGGACCACATCCAGGAAATGCCGCCAGCGAGAATCCAGCCCTTGTTCGCGGCGTCGCGCCAATTCGTAAAAGCCGCTCGCCAGTGGCGGACTGAACAGGACGGAGCCTGCCAGGAGCGGGAAGAGCAACGGCAGGATCGATACCCGGCTGGCGATCAGAATGGCGAAAAGCACCACGAGCGGGTAGATGAAGCCGATGAAGACCAGGTCGCCGCGCTTGGCCTGGAAATCTTCCCAGCCTTGCCGAAGCGAGATGCGAAGGTCTTCAAAGCCGATCTTGCGAATTTCATATTCATCGCGGCGGGATGTCAGATCAGCTGGTTGCGTAATTGCCATGGTCGCTCTCCCTTGGAAGCCGCCATGACGACGCTTGAGCTTCCTAACCCTCAGTCGGGACTGGTGCCGGGAGCGGCCTTCTTGACCTACGCAGCGCATCGTCTCGGCATGAGAAACGCCTCATGGCCAACAGCTGCACGTTACACCAAAGGATAACGGAGCGGAACCAAAAAGCCGCAATGGATTCGGGCCTGGACCGCTCGTGCGCCAGACGCTTGTGATCGCTTTTATCGATCATGATGACCGATGTTAATCGCTTTCCTGCATCCGCGACGAAGCCTACGCTTCCAATCGCAATCTAAAGGAGAGCCATGTCATGGACGCAAAAACCGGGGGAAGCCCGCTCAGTTGCCCTGCCAAGGAAATAGCGGCGCTGCGGTCGCTGCTCGGCCGAACCAACCGCGACTGGTGGCCGAACCAATTATCTCTGGAGATCCTTCATCAAAATGGCGCTCACGCCAATCCGATGGGCGAGTCCTTCGATTATGCGAAAGAATTCCAGTCGCTCGATCTGGAAGCGGTCAAGCAGGACCTGCATGCGCTGATGACCGACAGCCAGCCCTGGTGGCCTGCGGACTATGGGCATTACGGTCCCTTCTTCATCCGCATGGCCTGGCACAGCGCTGGCACCTATCGCACCGGAGACGGTCGCGGCGGCGCTTCGTCAGGCGGGCAGCGCTTCGCGCCGCTCAACAGTTGGCCCGACAATGCCAATCTGGACAAGGCGCGCCGCCTGCTCTGGCCGGTCAAACAGAAATATGGCCGCAAGCTGAGCTGGGCGGATCTCATGATCCTGACCGGCAATGTCGCGATCGAATCCATGGGCGGTCCCGTGTTCGGCTTCGGCGGCGGACGTGAGGATGTTTGGGAACCCGAGAAGGACATTTATTGGGGCACCGAGGAACAGTGGGTCGGCAATCCCGACAACCAGACCCGCATCCAGCCTGACAAGGAAATGGCCCTTGAAGAGCCGCTCGCCGCGATCCAGATGGGGCTCATCTACGTTAATCCCGAAGGGCCGGGCGGCAATCCCGATCCGCTCCAGTCCGCCCGCGATATTCGCGAAACCTTCGCCCGCATGGGGATGAACGATGAAGAGACGCTGGCGCTAACCGCGGGCGGCCATACCTTCGGCAAGGCGCATGGCGCAGGCGACGCATCAAAGATCGGCGCGGAGCCGGAGGGCGCGGACATCGCTCAGCAGGGGTTGGGCTGGCACAGCGGACATGAGTCGGGCGTCGGCGATCACACGATCACCAGCGGCATCGAAGGCGCGTGGACGCCAACGCCCATCCAATGGGACATGAGCTTCTTTCACATGCTGCTCGACTATGAATATGAGCTGGTGAAGAGCCCGGCGGGGGCGCATCAATGGCAGCCGGTGAATCAGAAGCCGGAAGACCTCGCCCCCGGCGCGCACAGCCCGGATAAGCGCCTGCCGACGATGATGACGACGGCCGACATGGCGTTCCGCGAAGACCCGGAATATCGCAAGATCGCCGAACGCTTCCGCAACGACCCCGACGCCTTTGCCGATGCCTTCGCGCGCGCTTGGTTCAAATTGTGCCATCGCGACATGGGTCCCAAAACCCGCTATCTGGGTGCCGACGTGCCTTCCGAGGATCTGATCTGGCAGGACCCGATCCCTGTGGCTGACTATGCGCTGATCGATGAGACGGATGTAGAAGCGCTCAAGCAAAAGATTTCGGCGTCGGAACTGACGGTGACCGAACTGGTGCAAACGGCCTGGGCGTCGGCCTCCACCTTCCGCGGATCTGATAAGCGCGGCGGCGCAAATGGTGCGCGTATTCGCCTCGCCCCGCAGAAGGATTGGGACGTCAACCAACCTCGAGAACTTGCTCATGTGCTTGGCGTCCTGGAACGGATAAAGGCCGAGTTTGACGGCAGCGCGGCGGGTGGGAAGAAGGTCAGCATCGCCGACCTCATTGTGCTGGGCGGTTCGGTTGGCATCGAAAAGGCGGCGAAAGATGCGGGCCATGGCATCGTGGTGCCTTTTACCGCCGGCCGCACGGATGCGTCGCAGGAGCAGACAGATATGGAAGGCTTCGCCGTGCTGGAGCCCAAGGTCGATGGTTTCCGCAACTATCTGCCGGTCAGCTATCGCGTGCCGGTCGAAGAACTCTTGATCGACCGCGCCAGTCTGCTGCGCCTCAGCGCACCGCAGATGACCGTTCTGGTGGGAGGGTTGCGCGTACTCGGCGTCAACCATGGCGGATCGCGGCATGGCATGCTTACTGATCGGCCGGGCCAGCTGACCAACGACTTTTTCGTCAACCTGCTGGACATGGGCACCGCTTGGAAAGCGGGAAGCGACAAGGGCGATTTGTTCATCGGCACATGCCGCAGGACGGATCAGCAGAAATGGACGGCGACGCGGGTCGATTTGGTCTTCGGATCAAACTCGCAGCTGCGGGCGCTGTCTGAAGTCTATGCCGGTGCAGACGCAGGCCGGAAGTTTGTGGATGATTTCGTCGCGGCCTGGGTCAACGTGATGAACGCCGACCGCTTTGACCGCCGCCGCTCGAGCCTGACCGCCACGGCCTGAATATGATTGCCGCCGCGAAGACGAACTTCGCGGCGGCAGTGACAGTTCAACTCTTAGTGCAGGTCACGCCTGCCATAGTCAGTGTCACCAAAGCGGCTGGGCCGGGGAATGTGCGAAGCGCCATTGGGCTCGCCCGGTTCGTGCACCAGTTCCTCGAACAGCGCGCGATAATGGATCATCGCCTGGCGCAAATCCTCGGTGTCCGCTTCGCCGCGAGCATGGCGGATGGCGATATCATGTGCCGAGCGATAATTCTGCACAACTTCGGGATGATCGACAGACAGGTCGGCCGAGCGGCGGTCGAAATCGACGATCGGATAGCCGCGCGCTTCCATCACTTCAGTAAGCAGGACATCTGCACGAGACACCGCGCCTTGCGGATCATCGACAAACTGGTTCTGCACCTTCATCCAGCCATCGGTGAACATGTCCACCTGCTGCGGCGAGAGACGGCGGAGCGAAAAACTCGCCACGCGCTTTTCCCTTTCCTGCAGCTCGGCTTCCGCCTTGCGCGAACTGCCGACCTCTTCAACCGTCCGGGAATATTCGGGTCCGAACTTGGACCTCAGATTTGCGCGCTGCCGGTTGCGTACGACGAGAGCCACAATCCCGGCCAATAGGACAAGAACGACCAGTCCCAGGCCAATTTCCAGGGGAGTAAGCGTCACCATGACATCCTCCGTTGGCCTGTTTGAGGCCGCTGATGGCGCCCCACCGCACGTCTGTTCAACCCAGCTTGGCGGAGCTTGTTCCGCTCTCAGCGGCGGCGCAGAAACAGGAAGCTCAAGGCGATGACGGCAAGCCCAACCCCGATCGTCCAGCCCGTGGAATGCGTAGCCAAAGCCCGCGCCTGCCGCTCTTCGGGGGGGCTGACCGGAACGGAACGAGGCAGTGTTTGCTGCATTGGCGCGGGGTGTAGCGGGTAGGGCGACTGGCTGCCGGCGGGAACGTGGGGCTTATGGGTCATCTCTGTCTCCTCGGCCGTCCAACGCCGCGCATGCAACATGGCTCCCTGACTGTCCCGATGGAACGATGCGCCGCCTTGCCGGTTGCGGTCACTCAAAGAGGAAGGAGTGGCTCCTATGCATATCCAAACCCCCGAAGGTCATGCGATTCACGTAAAGGACATGGGATCCGGCCACCCCGTCATCCTCATTCATGGCTGGCCGTTATCCGGCGACATGTGGGAATATCAGACACTGGCGCTGTTGGAGGCAGGCTACCGCGTCATCACCTATGACCGGCGCGGGTTCGGCCAATCGGGTCATCCGGCGGGCGGCTATAATTATGATATTTTCGCGGACGACCTTGCGGCGGTGATCGAAAAGGTTGGCGCGCCCAAAGTCTCTCTGATCGGCTTCTCCATGGGGGGAGGCGAGATCGCCCGCTATCTGTCGCGCTATGGTTCGGCCAAGGTGGACCGAGTGGCGCTTGTTGCGTCGGTCGTCCCCTATATCCTCAAGGATAACAGCAATCCGGATGGCGTGGACGAATCCGTTCTGGACCAGATGCAAGCGCAGGTGCGGGAGGACCGCTTCGCCTTTCTTCAGACCTTCGCCAAGAGCTTCTATGGCATCGGCCTCGTTTCCAAGCCGGTCAGCAGCGCGCTGTTGGACTGGACCTTCGCGCTGGCGATCATGGCGAGCCCCAAGGCGACGATCGATTGCATCAGCGCGTTCGGTCGCACCGATTTCCGGCCGGACCTCGCCGCCTTCGACATCCCTACCCTGGTCATTCACGGGACCAGCGACAAGACGGTGCCGATCGATCCCACCGGCCGGGCAGCGGCGGCAGGCATAGCTGGCGCGGAGCTGATCGAGTATGAAGGTGAACCGCACGGCCTGTTCGCCACGGCGCCGGACCGGCTGAACGGTGATCTGCTGAGCTTCCTGGCGGAATAAGTGAAGCTCAGCCTCCGGACGACGGAACCCGAACGGGAGGCGAGCCCTTCTGTCATCATGCAGAAGATCAATCCGTTCGGGCTCGCCATCGAAAGTTGGCAATTGGGTGTGGAAGCTTGGACGGTGATCGGCATCCGAATACCCAAGCTTCTCGCCGGCAATCCAGCCGCTGCGCTGGAGGCTCAGCGGATGGTGGTCGAAAAAATCGAAGCCATAAGCGTCCTGCAATGGAAGGCGATGACCGGCACGCTAGGCGCGACGCCCGACGCGGCGATGCGCGCCTCCATCGCCCATTACCGCAAGGCGGTGGACAGCAATAGGCGGCGGCTGGGACGGCGAAGAAAATGAGGCAGCCAAGCCTCTTCGAAACGCCGGTTATCCCCGGCCTTTCCTACGAAGAGGAGTTCGTCGCCCCGGACGAAGAAGCGATACTGATCGCGCAGATGAACACCCTGCCCCTCTCGCCCTTCCGCTTTCAGGGATGGACGGGAAAGCGGCTGACCCTGTCGCTCGGATGGACCTATGATTTTGAAAATGGTCGCTTCGGGCCAAGCGACCCGATCCCCTCCTGGCTTGCGCCGATCAAGGCGCGCGCGGCCCGCTTCGCGGGACTTGCCGACGCCGATCTGGTCCAGGCGCTGCTGATCCGCTACGATCCAGGTGCGGGCATCGGGTGGCACCGGGATAGGCCGGTGTTCGACCATGTTGTCGGCATCTCCTTGGAAACGGCTGCGGCGCTGCGGTTTCGCAAGCGAACGGCCACGGGCTTCGACCGCCTTAGCATTCCCTTGGCGCCACGATCCGTCTATCATCTTTCAGGTGAAGCGCGTCATGACTGGGAACATAGCATTATGCCCCAGGACAGGGGCCGCTTGTCCATCACCTTCCGCTCACTTTCCGCCAAGGGGATAATGTTAGCCGCCGCCAAGCAGTGAGCTTGCGCGCAAAACCCCTTGTCCTGTCGGAATGGCGACCCATATCCCGGTCATCGTCAACAATGGAAAGGAGGTGGTCTGATGTCTCATTGTCACGTGCCGGTTACGGCAAAAACGAAGAGCCTGACCTCCGCCGCGGGGGTCCGCCTCTTCTGAGCGCGTCCAATCGGCTGACAATGGAAAGGCCGTCCGGAATTTTATCCGGGCGGCCTTTTGCTTGGTGCCTGTTCAGAATCCTTCCGTCCCCTTGTGATCGCCGAAACCCTGTGAACGCAGTTCCTCCTGATCCTTCTTAGCGCGTTCCTTAGCATCGGCGATTTGCTGCTTTTCCTTCTCCGTCGGCGTCGCAGGTTTGGGAGACGCCTGCTTTGCTAGGCTGGCCTCGTTCGCGGGCCGCTCCGTCCGATCATCTGCCATCATTTGCTCCGATGCTGTACCTCGAGCGACAGGAACGGGCCTGCGCGGATGGCGTTCCTGCGGCCGTCGAACCAATTGCGCTGCGGAACGTCTAGCTTTTCAAAAGCCATGAAGATCGCAACTTACAATGTTAATGGCGTCAATGGACGGCTCCCAGTACTGCTGCGATGGCTCGACCTCGCCGCGCCCGACATTGTTTGCCTGCAGGAATTGAAGGCTCCGCAGGAGAATTTCCCAGAGAAAGCGATCAAGGATGCCGGTTATCAGGCTGTCTGGCACGGGCAGAGTCGATGGAACGGCGTCGCTATATTGAGCCGCGTTGGAGACATTCACGAAACGCGCCGGGGCCTGCCGGGCGATCCCGAAGACGTCCAGAGCCGCTATATCGAGGCGGCGGTGAACGGCGTGCTGGTCGCCGGTCTCTACCTACCCAACGGCAATCCGCGTCCGGGACCCAAATTCGATTTCAAGCTGCGATGGTTCGAGCGACTGCGGCTTCACCTTGCCTCATTGATCGATCTGGATGCGCCGGTAATTGTCGCGGGCGATTATAATGTCATGCCCGCCGACCTTGACGTCTATGCGCCTGAGCGGTGGCGCGACGATGCGCTGTTCGCGCCGGAAGTTCGCGCCGCCTACCAAACGCTGCTGAACCAAGGGTGGAGCGATGCGATCCGGCAGTTGCATCCCGACGACATCATTTACAGCTTCTGGAAATATTGGCGTGGGGCCTTCGAGCGTAATGCGGGCCTGCGGATCGACCATCTGCTGCTGAACCCGGTAGCGGCGCGGATGCTGAAGGCAGCGGAAGTCGATACCGTCCCGCGCGGGTGGGAGCGGACGAGCGATCATGCGCCGGTCGTCATCACGCTTGATCAATCGGGTGAGGTCCGGTGATGACTTCCGGCGAGCCCATATCCCTGCCCTTGCCGATGGAGGCGCGGCTGGTTGCAGAACTGCCCTTGCCGCCAGGCTGGCAATATGAGCCCAAATGGGACGGCTTCCGTGCTGTGGTCGGGCGGAACGGCAAGAGCGCGGACATCCGCTCGAAGTCTGGCAAATCGCTGGCCCGCTTCTTTCCGGAGATCGTTGAGGCCCTGCTATCGACAAAAGAGCAGCGCTATATTCTGGACGGTGAGCTGATCCTGCCCCTGGGTGGAGCTCTATCCTTCGATGCGCTGCAACAGCGGCTCCACCCTGCCGAGAGCAGGATCCTGCGGCTGTCTCGCGAAACCCCGGCGCAGCTGATGCTTTTCGACTGCCTGATACTTGGCCATGAGGACCTGACGGGCGCGCCGCTACGCGAACGGCGGCCCGCTCTAGAGCGCTTTTATGAACAGGAAGGCACCGCGACTCTGCTCCTCTCGCCGGCCACAGAAAGGGAGAAAGTGGCCACGACCTGGCTGGAGCGGAGCGGCGGTGCGCTGGATGGGATCATCGCCAAGCAGATCGACCTGCCCTACCGCTCAGGCGAGCGAGCCATGATGAAGGTCAAAAATTATCGGAGCGCGGATTGTGTTGTCGGCGGCTTTCGCCGGACCGAAGACGGAAAAGGTGCGGCGTCATTGCTGCTGGGCCTTTATGATGAGGTTGGGGCGCTGAACCATGTCGGCTTCACGTCCAGCTTCAAGGCTGACGAGCGCCCTTTGCTGCTGCAACGACTGACGCCGTTTGTGGGAGCGCCGGGCTTTACGGGTAAGGCGCCGGGCGGACCCAGTCGATGGAATCGGGGCGAGGAAAGCGCATGGGAACCGCTCCGTCCGGAGCTGGTGGTGGAAGTCGTTTATGACCAGGTGACTGCCGGGCGGTTTCGCCATGGCACGCGTTTCTTGCGGTGGCGGCCCGACAAGGCCCCACGACAATGCACATGCGATCAACTACAGATGGAATTGCGCCCTGCCGAACTGGATCAGCTGCTGAAAGCCTGATCCAGGCGCCGTTGCGCCCGCTGCGCAGAGCCGCCGTCGAGCGCCCAGCGCAGGAAGGCCGCCATGGAGGCGAGCTGCGCGCGTGTCCGATGGCGACCGGGGCCGGAATGGAAGCCATGCATGCGGGCGGCCCAAGGCGGCAGAAGATCGATGGCGGCATCGATCGCAATCTTGCTGAAGGGCGAGCTCAATAGCCCGGCTTGGGGTTTCAGAAGGAAGGACGAAACCTCTTGCGTGCGAGCATCGGAGCGAAGCTGCGGCCGCATCGCAAAGAGATAATCCTGCACTTGAGCGGCGGTGCGCGGAACTTCGGTGGCGCCGAGCCGCTCAGCTAGGCGCGCCATCTCACCATAGTAGCGATCCTGTTCGCGGGTCGTCAGAAACGGCGCGCGATAGCGGCGGTAAGCTGACAGGAAAGAATAGACCTCTGCGACATGGACCCAGCGCAGCAGAGCCGGGTCGTTGGCCCGATAGTGCCTGCCGTCCGGCAACTGCCCCTCCACCCTGTCGTGAACATCACGGACGCGCGCGATCAGGCGTTCGGCTTCGGCGGTTCCGCCATAGGTCGTGCCCGCAATGAATTGCGCGGTGCGACGCAGGCGGCCGCTGCGGTCTTCGCGGAAACGGGAATGATCCCAGATACCTGCCAGCGCCGCCGGGTGCAGCATCTGCAGGAGGAGGGCGGCGATGCCGCCGATCATCATCGTGGTGAAGTCAGCATGTACGCGCCACGCCATCGATTGGGGACCGAACAGTCCCTGATCGCCGAGAGGGGAGTCGAGATTGATACGCTCACCGCCGGAGCCGAACAGCCTGGCGACGCTCTGCTGAACCGCTCGCTGGATCGAACGATGGGGAAGTGAAAGCATCGGTTCCTCCTGCTTTTAGGAACGCGCGACGCGAGGCTGCGATGCGTTTTCATGGATGAAACAGCAAATAGAATGATCTTGATTAGGCACTTTAGGGGGAACGCGAGGCGCTCCGCCGAATTGAACAGGGGTACAATCAGGAGAGAATTTTTCGTGGCTACACGTTTCGTCGCACCAAGTTGCGAGTCGCAGTTTCTTCAGCAATCCTTTCAGGAACGGCTCAGCCATTGGAACCGGCAGCGGCTTGCCCCGGCCTATCCCGACGATTGGGAGGAAAGGTTCCGGCAGGATGAGGTCATACTGCGGCTGGAGCATGGATTTATCGAGGAGTTGCGCGCGCAGATACGCGACCGGGCAGCGCAGGCTCCAACCGATCCTGATGGGTTCATTCATTGGTTCGAGGATCTGGAACAGTCAGGCCCCGGACAGCATGACCCTCTGTTCCCCTGGCTGGCCGAGCAGGCCGAGCGGGACGAGATACGCTGGTTCCTGACCCAGGAAGCCGCTGGCGAGGCCGGGTTTGACGACCTTGTCGCGATGACCCAGGTGAAGCTGCCGGATTCGCCCAAGCTCGAACTCGCCCGAAACTATTGGGACGAGATGGGGCGCGGCAATGAAAAGGGCATGCATGGCCCGATGCTGGCGCAGCTAGTCACCACGCTGGACCTGTCGCCGTCGATCGAAGCAACCGCCTGGGAAAGCCTGGCGCTGGCCAATGCGATGACCGCGATGGCGACGCAGCGATGCTATGCCTGGCACAGTGTCGGCGCGTTGGGCGTGATCGAACTGACGGCGCCCGGACGGTCGGCGCATACCGCACGCGCGCTGCGGCGGATCGGGCTCAGCCAATCGGAGAGGCGTTATTTCGATCTGCACGCGGTTCTGGACGTCAAGCATAGCCGCGACTGGAATGAGTTGGCGATCAAGCCTGCAGTGGCGGAAGACCCGCGCCGGGCGACCGCGATTGCCGAAGGCGCTCTGATCCGGCTGACTTGCGGAGATCGCTGCTTCAACCGCTATCGCAGTCATTTCGGGCTGGAGCGACGATGATGGCGGGCAATCATGGACGCATCCTGCTGGTGGAAGACGACCCGACGCTCGCCGGACCGATGGTCGATCTGCTGCTGGCGGAGGATTATGAGGTCGATGGTCCCTATGCGAGCGTCAGCGACGGCATGGCGGCGCTCGCCAGCCAGTTCCCCGATGGCGCGGTAGTGGACCTGCATCGTCCGAGCCAGGGCGCCAGCCTGCTGAAAGATGATCTGGAAGCCTATGCCATTCCGTTTTTGGACGGTGAGGAAAATGGCACCGGCGCGCTGGAACGGCGGCTGCTTCCCTGGCTGCGACACATGCACCATTAAGCCGCGAAGGCGGGGCCGCCTCTTGCCCCTCGCCCAAGGGTGGCTATGACCCTGCATGGTGATCATCGCAGGAGACGGCATGGGGCTCATCATCGGGAAAATCGTGCGCGGAGCCGGGGTTGCGCTGCTGTTTCTCGTCATTGCGCTCTGCCTGGCGATCACGATTGTCCCGCCTTTTCTCGACCGCATCTATTATAAAGGACCGGTCAGCCGCCATTATGATGGCGAGCGCTTCTTCAATCCTGATGGCGAAATCCGCTTTTCCGCGCCGCCCGGGAGCAACAGGCGCGGCTTCATCGCCCGCTGGCTGATGGGGCGGGACGACCGGCCCGAATGGCCCGATGCGGTAGCGGTAAAGCCCTCGCGTCCGCCTGCCTTCGCAGCGCCGCGCGGCATGGTGGCCACCTGGGTCGGCCATGCGACGGTGCTGGTGCAGGCCGCTGGGATCAACATTCTGACCGATCCGATCTGGTCGGACTATGCCAGCCCTTTCCCGCCGCTGGGACCCAAGCGCGTGGCGCAGCCGGGCATCCGGTTCGAGGACCTGCCCAAGATCGACCTGATCATCATCAGTCACAATCATTATGATCATATGGACATCCCCACGCTGAAAAGACTCTGGGAGCGGGACCGGCCCCAGATCATCACCAGCCTTGGCAATGACAAAATCCTCAAGGACAATGGCATCCCATCGACGGCGATCGATTGGGGGCAATCGGTCAGCGGCGCGGCGCTTAACGGCCTGGGCACGGATACGGTCATCCAGTGCGAAAATTACGAACATTGCCCGGACTATCGCGTCCATGTGCTGCGTAACCATCATTGGAGCAGCCGTTGGGGCACCGACCGCAGCCGGGCCTTGTGGTCGAGCTTCTTCATCGAAACGCGGGCCGGCAACATCTTCTTCGCAGGCGATACGGGCGCAGGGGATATGGCTTGGCCGGAGGAAGCGGCGCGATTGGGACCGATCCGGCTGGCGATGATCCCCATCGGCGCCTTCCGTTTCTGGCCGGGGCAGATGGAGTCGGATTCGCATATCGGACCAAGACAGGCGGTCGGCGTCTTTGAAAAACTCAACGCCTCAACGGCGATTCCCATTCATTGGGGCACGTTCCGCCTGTCCTACGAACAATGGAGCACGCCGCCGCGCATGCTGGAACTATATCTGCGCTGCGAAGGGATCGCACGCAAGCGGTTCGCGCCGCTGCGGATCGGGCAGGCGATACATGTGCCGGTTTATTCGGCGGTAACGCGGGGTTCCAAACGGTGCGATGAGCGGGCGATCAGGGCGTTGGAATGAAGATCAGCAATCGCCCGTTCTAATGATTTCACGCCGGCCCGACGCCACCAGCAGATAATTGCCGCCAGTCTCTTCGGTGACGCGAGCGATCGCATCGACATCGAAGGTGACATAGTTTGGACCGAGCGAGCCATTGCCGCGAGCGGTTACCAAAACATCGTCCTGCTCGCCACTTGGCCGACAACGTACCAGCACCTGCACATGGGCGCCTTCGGAAGTTAGCTGTTCAAGTTCACAACGAGCAAATTTTTCATTGAGCAGCGCCTGCATCTCCCCACGGTCTCGCGGGTGCGGTTCGCCGCAATAGCGATCATCCTTGTTAAATTTGTCAAAAATCTTCCGCAGTTGGGGCGGAACTTCCTCTTCCTTCAACGCTCTGTCGTTCAACCTTATACTGGTCAGCATCATACGGTCATGCCACTGACCTAGGCGCGGAGGGTTGGCCGGATCGTCCTGAGGCTGAACGCAGCTTACAAGAGCCAAAGTTCCGATGACGAAAAGCCCAATCTGAGTGAGTTGCATGCCTGTCCTTCCCGCAGAGAAGGCTAGAGGCACATATTTGCAAATAGCTTAAGAGCGCATCATGCCGACGGGGGCGGCGAGAACATGGTGCGGTAATTGGCGCCCGCCATCGCGGCGAGATATTCGGCCTGCATTGCCGGGGTCAGCAATTCCATCATCTGCCGCCCTTCGATCCACAGTTCGACCACGCCAAAGGCTCCGCCGCGCTTGCGAAATTTGGCGGGCCAGCCTTCCCGCGCGGCAATTGCCATTATCTCGTCCTGGGTCAGCGGCGTGGCCAGGGCGGCGTGGGTGGCGGTGAAGCGGGTTTCGCCCGTGCGGTCGCCGAAGGAGTCGGCGTCGCCTTCCTCCTCGCGCAGGACGGTGTCGATCGGATAGACCTCCACAGCGGTGCCGCGATCGTCGCCCGCCATTGCGATCCAACTGCCGGGCGTCACCGGCGGGAAATAATGAGCTTCGCCGCGCCACATTTCCGCGATGACCTCTGCGACATGCCTGGGATCATGGGCCGCAATCGAAAGATGAAACAGCATGGGACGAGTCTCCGCCGCTAAGATGCCGGGCGGCAGGATGCCACAGAATGGGCGCGGCTGCATTGGCGATTTCAGGCAGGCGCGCTGCTGAAACCCCCTTGGTCCATTCGCTAAAGGCCGTTCGATCGAGGGAAGTCGGGAGCACAGCGCTTCCTGCGTCTCGACTTCGCTCGACACGAACGGGCAAATGACTGCCGGGACGTTAGGTCTTACTACATTCGCCTGCGCGCTTGCCGCTGAGATCGTGGGTCGTGCGCAGTACCGGGCTACCGCCGACGGTCTTGGTCATGGTGCTGCCGAGCGTCAGCGTATCAGCGGTATAATTGCCCTCCAGCACGATTTCCGACGTGCCCGCGCCAGACTTGCAGGACAGGGTGGCGATCAGCCGGCCCTTGCGCAGCAGCTTATCCTTGTAAGCGCAATTCTTCCCTTCATCGCCGGCCAATGCGTTGGCGTCCGGCACACCCGCGGCATCGACGGCGATGCAGAGCTTGTCCTCCTCCGTCTGCTTGAGCGCGGCCTGATATTCGGCCGGGGTGACGGTGGGGGTGTTGTAACCAGTGGTCTTGCGGGTGATCGTCCATTCCCCCGCCTTCATCAGGATCGGCGCTTCCACGGCTTCAGGCTCAGGCGCCTCATTGCCGCATCCTGTCAGGCCAAGCGTCATCGCCAGCGGCAGCGCCGCCAGAATCGTCTTTCGCATATCCTCTCCCCTGTTCACTTACGGAACGGCGGGAGGCTCGCTCCACGGACGGGAAAGCGCAAGAGAAATATGCGGGTTAGGGGATCAACGCCTCCTATGTGTGGGCGCGTGGAAATCCGGAGGCTTGCTCGCGACCCAATTCAGGAAATGAGCGATGCCGGGATGCGCGCGCAGTTGAGCGGGATCGCCCCGGATCCGCGCTAGTTCGGCATTGCTGAGTTGCGCATGGATGGCGCGATGACAAATGGGGTGAACGGGCGCGGTTTCGCGCCCGCCTCGGCTTTTCGGGATGGGATGGTGCCATTCTATACGTTTGCCCAGCGGGCGGGCGCAGAGCCAGCACGCTGAGCTATCGTTCATTTTTCGGTGCAGTTGGCGGCAACCCATTTGCCGCTGGTCTTCGCCTTCATGCTCATGTCCATACCGCCCGGTGCGCCGGTCATCTTCATGTCCATGTGCATTTCATAGCTTTCAGGCGCGTAGCTGCCGGACATGACCGCGTTCATCGCGCCATGTTCGGACTTGCAGGCGATCTCGCCCTTCACCGATCCGCCCGTGGCGTCGAAGCCCTTATAGGTGCAGTCCTTATTCTCCTGGCCGGAGAACATCTTGCCGCTGGGGTTGGCCGCTTCTTCGGGTGAAACGCAGTATTTGATAGAGGTGCGGTTCATCACCTTCTTCATCTGCTCTTCCATCTCATCGCCGCTGCCGCCGGGCATGTTCGGCATGTCGATGTCTTCGAGCGTGTAGGCGCCTTCCCACTGGCCCGGCTTCAGCTGGACCTTCTGGACCTCCTTGGCGACCTGCTCCTTCGTCTGCGGGTCGCCGGACGGCTTTTCGCCGCAAGCGGCCAGCATCGCAGTCATTCCGGCCAGCGCCAATAGCGGTTTGCGCATCGATATCCTCCCTGTTGCACCCCCGGTGGTGCGAGACCATATCAAGCGGCGATGACAATTCAAATCCGCACCACGCTGGACGAGCCCGAGACCGGCGAAGGCTTCGTCCCCCACCGCCCCGCGCGCCCGGAAAAGAGCGAGGGAGGGCGACCGTTCAAGCTGGTTTCGGACTATGAGCCATCGGGCGACCAGCCCACGGCCATCGCCGAACTGGTGGAAACGGCGCTGCAGGGCGAGAAGGACCAGGTGCTGCTGGGCGTCACGGGCTCGGGCAAGACCTTTACCATGGCAAAGGTGATCGAGGCGTTGCAGCGGCCAGCGCTGGTGCTGGCGCCGAACAAAATCCTCGCGGCGCAGCTTTACGGGGAGTTCAAGAGCTTCTTCCCGGAGAATGCCGTCGAATATTTCGTCAGCTATTATGACTATTACCAGCCCGAAGCCTATGTGCCGCGGTCGGACACCTATATCGAGAAGGAGTCGAGCGTAAACGAGGCGATCGACCGGATGCGGCACTCGGCCACGCGGGCGCTGCTGGAGCGGGACGATGTGCTGATCGTCGCTTCGGTGTCCTGCCTCTATGGCATCGGGTCGGTGGAAACCTATTCGGCCATGACCTTCTCGATGAAGAAGGGCCAGGTCGAGGACCAGCGGGAGATCATCCGCAAACTGGTGGCGTTGCAATATAAGCGCAACGATGCGGCCTTCGCGCGCGGGAATTTCCGGGTGAAGGGGGATAATCTGGAGATTTTCCCGTCCCACTATGAGGATACCGCCTGGCGGGTCAGCTTTTTCGGCAATGAGATCGAGGACATTGTCGAATTCGATCCGCTGACGGGGAAGAAGGTCGCTACGCTGGAATATGTGAAGGTCTTTCCCAACAGCCACCATGTCACGCCGGGGCCGACGCTGAAGCAGGCGATGGAGGCGATCCGGCATGAACTGACCGAGCGGCTGAAGGAGTTGACCGCCGAGGGCAAGCTGCTGGAAGCGCAGCGGCTGGAGCAGCGGACCAATTTCGATCTGGAGATGATCGCGGCGACCGGGAGTTGCGCGGGGATCGAGAATTATTCGCGCTTCCTGACCGGGCGTCTGCCGGGCGAGCCGCCACCGACTTTGTTCGAATATCTGCCAGAAAACGCGCTGCTGTTCGTAGATGAGAGCCACCAGACGGTGCCGCAGATCGGCGCGATGGCGCGCGGCGACCATCGGCGCAAGATCACGCTCGCTGAATATGGCTTCCGCCTGCCGAGCTGCATCGACAACCGGCCGCTGCGCTTCAACGAGTGGGACGCAATGCGGCCGCAGACGGTGAGCGTGTCCGCAACGCCGGGGCCGTGGGAGATGAATCAGACGGGGGGCACCTTCTCCGAACAGGTCATCCGCCCGACTGGCCTCATCGACCCGCCGGTGGAGATCAAGCCGGTCGAGGATCAGGTGGACGACCTGATCAACGAATGCCGCAAGGTCGCGGCGCAAGGATACCGCACGCTTGTCACCACGCTGACCAAGCGGATGGCGGAGGACCTGACCGAGTTCATGCATGAGGCGGGGATCAAGGTCCGTTATATGCATTCGGACGTCGAGACACTGGAGCGTATCGAGCTGATCCGCGACCTGCGGCTGGGCGTCTATGACGTGCTGATCGGCATCAACCTGCTGCGCGAGGGGCTGGACATTCCCGAATGCGGGCTGGTGGCGATCCTCGACGCGGACAAGGAGGGCTTCCTGCGTTCCGAAACCTCGCTGATCCAGACCATCGGCCGCGCGGCGCGCAATGTCGATGGGCGGGTGATCCTCTATGCCGACCGGATCACCGGGAGCATGGAGCGAGCGCTCAATGAAACCTCGCGGCGGCGCGAGAAGCAGATGGAATATAATGCCGAGCATGGCATCACGCCGACCACGATCAAGCGCCATATCGGCGACATCATCGCCCATGTGGCGAGCAAGGATCAGGTCACGATCGACACAGGGATCGACGACCGGCCGCACCTCGTCGGCCACAATCTGCGCGCTTATATCGAGGATCTCGAAAAGAAGATGCGGACCGCCGCCGCAGATCTGGAGTTTGAGGAAGCCGGGCGCATCCGCGACGAAATCCGCAAGCTGGAGGCGGAAGAACTTGGCCTGCCCGCCGACCAGCAGGTGGCGGCTCCCCGCGGGCGGGCGACCGAGGGGAAGCCGGGCACGCGGAAGCTGCGCTACGGCAAGACCCAGAGGAAGTTCGGGCGCTGACGCAAGTTCAGCATGACGAAAGGTGCCAGGCGGTTTAAGCGGGCATGATGAAGAGCTTACCCCTTGCTCGCCCCCTCGCCTTGGCCGTGCCGCTGCTGTTGCTGGGGGGTGCCTATGCGTCGCAATATATTGGCGGCCTGCATCCCTGCCAGATGTGCTGGTGGCAGCGTTACCCGCATTTCGCCGCGATCCCGCTGGCGCTGATCGCCTATGGTGCGACGGGGCGGCCCTGCGTCAGCGCGCTTTTCGCGGGGCTTGCGGGGCTGGCGATCGGGATCAGCGGCGGCATCGGGCTGTTCCACGCGGGCGTCGAATATGGCTGGTGGCAAGGGCTGACCGCCTGCTCCACCAGTCCGGCGGGAGGCAATCCTGCCGACATATTGAACCAGATCATGGCGACACCGATCACGCGGTGCGACGTCGCGCCCTGGACGCTGATGGGCATTTCGCTGGCGGGTTTCAACGGGCTCTTGTCGGGCGCCAGCGCCCTCGCCATCTTGGTGCTGCTGATCAAGGCAAGGAAAGAGGCATGAGCGCGCCGAAGAATTTCCCCCGTCCCGGCCGGAAAGTGACGGACGCCGAACGCGCCGCCATGCTGCGCGTCGATCAGGCGGGCGAGTTTGGCGCGACGCGCATCTATGCGGGGCAGCTCGCCGTGCTGGGCGATCGCCATCCCCATGCGCGCGTAATCGCGGGCATGGCGGCACAGGAGGAACGGCACCGCAAGATTTTCGATGCGATGATCACGCGGCGAGGCGTACGGCCAACGGCGCTGCAGCCGGTCTGGGATATGGCGGGCTTTGCCCTGGGCGCGGTAACGGCCGCGATTGGCCCCAACGCCGCCATGGCCTGCACCGCCGCGATCGAGACCGAGATTGATCGCCACTATGCAGAACAGTTGGACGCATTGGCCGGGGACGATCCGGAACTTGCCGCCACCATTAAGGATTTTCAGGCGGAAGAGGTGGAGCATCGCGACACCGCCATAGCTCATGGCGCGGAGCAAGCGCCCGCCTATCCATTGCTGTCGGGCGTCATTCGCCTGGGATGCCGCGCCGCGATCGCGCTGTCGAAGCGGATCTGAGGAGACGAAGTCAATGTTGAAGACCGCGATGACCGCCATGCTGCTGATGGCTGCGAGCGCCCTCCCCGCCTTGGCGCAACAGCAGGCCGGGCCGGCGCCGGAACAGGCGCCTACTGCGGCGGCCGGGACGACAGGATCGGAACGCGTCAACCTGGTCATCGTCTATGGCGAAGACCCCTGCCCGCAGAGCGCAGGCAGCGACATCGTCGTGTGCGCCCGCAAGGGTGAAGAGGAGCGCTACCGCATCCCCGAGCCCCTGCGCGGCGATCCGAACAAGCCGAGCAACCAGGCCTGGGCCGAGCGGGTGAAGGCGATGGAATATGTCGGCCGCACCGGCACAGAGAGCTGTTCAGCTACCGGCCCCGGCGGTTTCACCGGCTGCTTCAACCAGCTTGCAAGGCTTGCCAAGGCGGAGCGGCAAGCAGCGGATAATGCCAGCTGGAAGGATCTGGTCGAGGCGGAGCGCGGACGGCGGCTTTCCAACATCGACGAGGAAAGCAAGCAGATCGAGGCGCGCGCCGTTGCGGAGGAGAAGGCGAAAGCTGGGCAACAACAGCCGCAGCAGGCCACAACCCGGCCGGGAACTGCGACACAGCCGTGACGGTTTTCCACATGGCGCGACGTTAGGGATGAAGACTTGCGGAGATTGGGCACTCCGCTGGGGAATAGGGGCGAGTAAGGATGATGACCGATGCGTTTCCCTGTTCATTCCCGCCTTCTGGCGGCGACGCTTTTGCCATTTGCGCTGGGAGCGCCTGCGCAGGCTGAACCGCCGCAGCGCGTGTTCAACCTGATCGTCTATGGCGACGATCCCTGTCCCAAGGGGCAGGGTGACGAAATCATCGTTTGCGCGCGCAAGCCTGAATCCGAACGCTATCGAATCCCCAAGAAGCTGCGCGAAAAGCCCGCGCCTGCGGGTGGTCCGGGCTGGGGAAGCCAGGTCGCGACCATGGAGCAAGTCCAGCGGCAAAATTTGCCGGGGAGTTGTTCGGCAATCGGCAGCAACGGCTTCACCGGCTGCACCGCCAAGATGCTGGAGCAATGGTTCGCCGAGCGGAGGATGCAGGAGTCGAAGGGTGAACCTTGATTAAATCCTCCCGATGCTTGCAGGAGGAAGGCACCAGCCGAACGCAAATTGCGGGAAATGGATAAGCTTGCGCTATTTCCGTCCGGCCCGTTTGGCGCCCCCTCCCCATCTACGATGAGGAGGATTTATTTTGCGAAACCATCAGTGGCACGGATCAGGGCATCCAATATGCCGGGTTCATTATAGGCATGCCCCGCCCCTTCGATCATCTCGAACCGCGCCTCTGGCCATGCCTTGTGCAGCGCCCAGGCGGTTTCCGCTGGACAGGCCATGTCATAGCGGCCTTGGACGATGACGCCGGGAATATGGCGCAGCTTTGCGGCATCGCGGATCAATTGACCTTCCTTCAGCCAGCCGCCGTGCATGAAATAATGATTTTCGATGCGGGCGAAGGCTAAAGCGAAGTCATCGGCCTCATGGCTTGCGGACAAGGCGTCGTCAGGCAGGAGCCGTATGGTTTCGCCTTCCCACACGCTCCATGCCTTGGCGGCGGCGATCTGCGCTGCACGGTCATCCCCCGTCAGGACGCGGCGATAGGCGTGGAGCAGGTCGCCGCGCTCAGCTTCCGGGATCGGCGCGACGAACCTTTCCCACTTGTCGGGATAGATGCGGCTGGCGCCCTGCTGATAATACCATTCGATTTCCTGCTTGCGGATAGTGAAGATGCCGCGAAGAACGAGTTCGCTCACGCGATCCACATGGGTCTGCGCATAGGCCAAAGCGAGCGCGGAGCCCCAGCTGCCGCCGAAGACGAGCCATTGCTCCACCCCGGCAAGCCTGCGCAACTGCTCTATGTCATTCACTAGATGCCAAGTGGTGTTCGCTTCCAGTTCCGCATGCGGCGTCGATCGGCCGCAGCCACGCTGGTCGAACAGCAGCACGTCATAGCGATCCGGATCGAACAGGCGGCGATGGTCGGGCGCTATGCCGCCGCCCGGCCCGCCATGGAGGAAGACTGCTGGCTTGGCCCCTGGCGTCCCTACGCGCTCCCAATAGATATGATGCCCATCGCCCACATCGAGATGGCCGGAGGCGAAGGGTTCGATCGGAGGATAAAGGGTGCGCATCGGGCGATCTTAGAAAAGCTCCGGGCCAATGGAAACGCCGCCTGCCCTTGCGCATGATCTCCGCGATACATTTTGCGACAAAATGGCCTTGGCGCTGCCAATATTTTGAGACAACTCGCCTCTAACGACAGACGGGTAAGGTTCTGCTTTTTCCAAAGGGGTATTTCGTGCGCCGATCGGCTTCGCTGATGCTATTTCTGACGATGGGCGCTTCGCCCGCAGCGCTGATGGCGCAGACCGATGCGCCGCAGGAGGAAGGTGAGGAAATCATCGTCACCGGCCAGCCGCAGCGCGGCTCCGTGATCGGCAACATCAAGCCCGAGCAGCAACTGTCCGCCGCCGATGTCCGTGCGCTTGGCGTCACATCCATATCGGAGATGATCAGCGAGCTTTCGGCGCAGACCAACGGCACGCCCGTCGTGTTGCTGAACGGAAAACGCATCTCCAGCTTTTCCGAGATTCAGGATATTCCGTCCGAAGCGGTGGCCCGCGTCGATATCCTGCCTGAACAGGTGGCGCTGTCCTATGGCTATGCGCCGACGCAGAAGGTCGCCAACATCGTGCTGCGCCAGCGTTTCCGTGCGGAATTGGCCGATCTGCGGGCGGGCACAACGACCGATGGCGGGCGGGAAAATGGCTCTGCCGAGGCGGGCCTGCTGCGTATCCGCGGCGACAATCGTTTCACGCTGAACCTCAAATATAGCAACGCCGCCGCGCTGTTGGAGAGCGAACGGAATATCGACCGGCCGATGAGCGGTCCTGCTTTTATCGACCTAACCCATTTCCGCACCCTGAGTCCCGCGACGGAAAGCGTGTCCGCCAATGCGACCTATGCTCGTGCACTTGGCGGAGTGTCGATGACGGTCAATGGCCGCGTGGAATTGTCGGACAATGATACGCTGCAAGGGTTGTCGGCCGCCGCGTTGGCAGCGCCGCTTGGCGACGGACCGCTCTATCGCGATTTCCTGCGGGAGAACGCCCTGGATCAGCAGGTTCGTGGAACCACGGGTCATGTGGGCCTGACCTTCAACGGCCTGCTGGGCAAGGGATGGCAATGGTCCTTCACCGGCAACGGCGATGTGTCGGACACACGCACCCGCACCGAAAGGTCGGCTTCGATCGACCGGGCAAGCGCGCGGTCGCAGGCCGTGACCGGGGACTTGCTGCTGTCCGGGCCGCTGTTTGACCTGCCCGCCGGCACGGTGACCAGTTCCGTCCGCGTAGGCGCCTCTGCCAATGGCTTTGAAGGCTGGTCGATCCGCAATGGAGTCGAGCGGAACAATGATTATGACCGGCAGATCGCCAGCGGTCAGGTCAGCCTGGACATGCCGATCACCAGCAAGGCGCGAGGCGTGCTGGGCGGGGTCGGCGACATCGGCATCACTCTCAACGCTGCGGCGCAGGAACTTTCCGATTTCGGCACGCTGTCCACGCTCGGCTACGGGATGCGCTGGCGGCCTATCCCGGCGGTTCAACTGCTTGTATCCGCGAACCAGGACCGCGCGGCGCCGACCGGCAACCAGCTTACCGATCCGGAGGTCAGGACCGACAATGTGCCGGTGTTCGACTACCGCACCGGAGAGACCGTGTTCGTAACCCGGGTTACGGGTGGCAATGCGCTGCTGAAAGAAAGTGTGCGCGATCAGTTTCGCCTGAGCGCGACAGTGAAGCCGTTCGATAAGCCTAACCTGACGCTGACCGCGACCTATCTCAACAGCCGGACGGCCAACCCGATTGCGGCTTTTCCCGAGCCCACTCCGGCGATCGAAGGGGCCTTCCCCGACCGTTTCCTGCGCGACACAGACCAGCGGCTGACGGAAATCAGGGCTTCTCCCGTCAATTATCTCCGATCGCAGAGCGAACAATTGCGTTGGGGCTTTGACCTTTCATTCCCCTTGAAATCGCGCATCCAAAAGCTGGTTGAGGCGTGGCGGGCGGCAGGTGCGAAGCCGGAGGATCGGCCCAAGGAATTGCAGGACTTGCGCGGCCTGTTCGGCAATCGCGGGGGACGCCGCGACGGTCAGGGTCAAAGCCAGACACAGGGCCAGGGCGGTCAGGACGGCGCGCCCGCGCTAAGTCAGGACAGCGGCGATCGGGCGCATGGTGAAGGCGGCTTTGGCGGGCCGGGCGGCGGCGGTGGACGGCCGGGCGGTGGTTTCGGCGGACCAGGCGGCTTTGGCGGCGGACGCGGCGGTGGCGGCGGACGGCTGAGCTTCAGCCTCTATCACACGTGGCATTTCACGGAGAGCATTCTGATCGCGCCCGGAGTGCCCGAACTCGACCTGCTGAATGGCGATGCGACCGGATCGTCGGGCGGCCAGCCGCGGCATGAGGTCGAAGCGCGCGTGGGCTACAGCAATAATGGCTTGGGCGCGCGGCTGAGCGTCGATTGGGAAAGCGGCACGCATGTCGATGGCGCGCTGGGCGGCACATCACGGCTGAACTTCGGAAGCCTGGCGACGGCGAACCTGCGTCTCTTCGCCAATTTGGGGCAGATGCCTTCGCTGGTGAAGAACCATCCTTTCCTGCGCGGTGCGCGCGTGTCGATCGGCATCGACAATATCTTCAACACGCGCCGGGAGGTGACCGATGCCACTGGGGTGACGCCGCTGCGCTATCAGCAGGGTTATCTCGATCCGTTGGGCCGGACGATCAGCATCTCCTTCCGCAAGCTGTTCTTCTGAACCGGCTAAATGTCTCCATTTCCGATCCGTTATGAACATGAGAAAAAGGGTCGGAGGAATCTATGGCAAAGCCGATACGGATTGTGGTGGTCGATGACTCGCTCACCATCCGCGCGATGATCGAGACGCTGCTGGAGCGCGACTGCCGCTTCGAAGTGGTGGGCATTGCGCGGGATGGCGAGGAAGCGATCGACCTCATCAGCCTGGAAAAGCCCGATGTGGTGACGCTGGACGTCGCCATGCCGGGCAGGGATGGCCTGACCATTCTGGACGAGATCATGGACATTGCGCCGTGCCCCGTGATCATGTTGTCAAGCCTGATGCGCGACGGCGCGCCGATCATGGTGGAAGCGCTCGAACGCGGTGCGGCCGCTTGCTTCAACAAGGCGATGATCGCGCGGGATGCAGCGCGCTTCATCGCACTGGTGAAGGATGTCGCCCGCGGCGCGGTGCAGGCGGAGGGGATTGCCATCGCCGCCTGAACCAAAGGGTCATAAGGAACAAGGGGCTGCGTTTTGCGGCCCTTTTTTTTGTGCTCGGTTACCCTATCGGCTCAGGAAGCGAGCGACCGGGGCATGGAGCAGGCGGCGGCGATGTCGATGCTGCCGGTGAATTCCACGCCCATGCGATCGTCGCGGGACCAGCGTACCACTGCGTTGACGCTCAGACCCTCGTTGAACTCAATGGCCATCAGCGCCCCTGCAGGCACATGCCATAGACCTTCGACCAGCGCGCCCGTCGAGGAGATATTGCGGATGCGTCCGGTGTAAGCATTGCCTTCATGATGCACGGCGACCGTGCGCAACATGGTCTTGCGTTCGGGACGGCTGGACTGGAAACCTTCGATCAAGGGAACGGCGCCGTGGCTGCTTTGCCGCTGCATCACTTCGCCAGCCTCCAGCGGGCGGCCATAGACATAGCCCTGGATATGACTGCAGCCCAGCTGGCGGATAAGAGCCAGTTCGTCCTGCGTTTCCGCGCCTTCGGCGGTCGTGTCCATGCCAAGTGCTTCGGCCAGACTGACGATCGCCTTGATGATCGCGCTGTTGCGGCTGCCATTGATCACCGCCCCGCGTACGAAGCTCTGGTCGATCTTGATCTTGTCGAACGGCGCTTTCTTGAGATAGCCGAGCGAGGAATAGCCGGTGCCGAAATCATCCAGCGCTAGCCGCACGCCGATGCCCTTGAGCCGGGCAAACATCGAATCCGTCCCGTCATCATCGTTCAGGAACACGCTTTCGGTGATTTCCAGCTCCAGCCGTTCGGGCGCAAGCTGCGAAGCGGCGAGTGCGCTCATGACCGTGGCGGGAAGTCCCGGATTGGCGAATTGGATCGGCGAAACATTGACGGCGACGCGAATGTCGTCGGCCCATAGCGCCGCGTCCCGGCATGCGGTACGCAGCACCCAGTCGCCGATCGGCCCTATAAGACCGGTATCTTCCGCGATCGGCACGAAGATCGCCGGAGAAATCGCGCCGCGCACTGGATGGTTCCAGCGCAGCAGCGCCTCATAGCCAGTGATCCGTTCCGTCCGCGAGGACACGACCGGCTGATAAACAAGATGCAACCCATCGCACGCGAGGGCGTGGCGCAGATCCTCCTCCAGCTTCCGCCGGTCTTCCGCGTCGGCATGCATTTCTGAGGAATAGAAGCGATGGATGCCGCGTCCGTCGCCTTTGGCGGCATAGAGGGCGAGGTCCGCGTTCCGGATCAGCGCGTCGGCCGTATCGCCGTCATGCGGGCAGGCGGAAATGCCGATCGATACGCCGATGACCACCGCCGTACCCTCGACAGTATAAGGTTGGGACAGCGAATTGATGATCGTTTGCGCCAACTGGGCCAGAAGCGCGCGGTCGTGGCGGCCGGGGAAGAGTATCTTGAATTCGTCGCCGCCCTGCCGCCCCACCAACCCGCGGTCGCCCACGACACGTTCAAGCCGTTGGCTGACCTGCCGCAAGAGGGCGTCTCCGGCAGGATGGCCAAGCGTATCATTGACCGACTTGAACCGATCAAGGTCCAGCATCATCAGCGCGCAATCGCCGGGCCGCCCGCGTGATGCCGCGATCGCCTCCTCCAGCGACCGCAACATCTGCACCCGGTTAGCGAGGCCGGTCAGGGAGTCGAATTGGGCAAGCCGCTTCACCTCCGCCTGGCTGCGGCGCATTTCGGTCAGGTCCGTGCCGCTGCCCCGAAACCCGTGGAACTGGCCATATTCATTAAAGACAGGCTGGCCGGAGATTGACCACCAACGCTCATCCTGGGTGGCGGCGGCGCGCACATGGATATCGGAAAAGCCGGTGCGCGCGGACAGATGGAAACCCAGCGTGCGTTCGCCCGCGCCATGCTGATTATCGCCCGCGCAGACGATGTCGCTGATCGGCCGGCCCGCCAGTTCCTCTTCGGGAATGTCCAGCGTTCGCGCCAGCGTATGGGAGATATAGGTGAGGCAGCCTTGACGGTCAGTTTCCCAGAACCAGCCCTGCCCCGACTGTTCATATTCCTGCAGCAAGCGGTCGGAGCGCCGAGCGCGCAGGTCCTGCTGATGGAGGGCGATTGCGCGATCGAGGTCTGCTGTCGCTTGGCGCACTGCCGCGATCAGCATGACCGCGATGCAGCTCAGCAGCAGGCCGATCTGCGCGAAACCCGCACCCTGGATGGCGGAGACGAGGAGCGTGCCGAGGAAATAGCCGACGCCCAGTAGCCGACGGTCGCCGAAAACCGACACGGCAAGCAGCGCCACCGCGACCTCCGCCGCCAGGGACATCGACAAAGGGCCAGCAAATTCGGCGGGACCGAGGAGCAGGCTGAAAGACATGCCCGACAGCAGCACCACAAACAGCATCAGCCATTTTTGAACATGCGGGCGCTGGTCTTGGAAGCGGTTGCCGCGCGGGCCGAAGATCAACAGGCCATCGACCAGCAGCATGAACGTCAGGATCAGCGCATGGGATATACGGCCGGACTGAAATAGTGGAATGTGCAGCAGCGCCATCGTGCACAGCTTGCTCATCAGGATCAGCGGCCAAAGCCGGGCGATGGGGGTGAAAGCGCCGGATATCCAGAAGGCGGATACCTCCGTTCCCCCTTCTCTCAAGCCTAGCGCAACGGCAAGATCGCCCGGGCGGGACAATGTATCGTTGAGCTTGATGCGCGAAGGAGCCATGCCCGATGCGTAACGCGCAGATGTTGAAAGAAACTTACCTTATCCGCTGGCGACGCGCTCGGGCGGACATCTCTTCGTCATGCTGAACGGCGTTCAGCATGACAAGAGCTAAACCTAGACCCGCATCGGCATCAGGACGTAGAGCGCCGGGCTGCGGTCATTTTCACGGATCAGCGTGGGTGCAGCAGCATCGGCGAGATGCAATTCCACCGTCTCGCTGTCGATCTGCCCGAGAATGTCGAGCAGGTAGCGCGCGTTGAAGCCGATATCGAAGCCTTCGCCCTGGAACGCGCCGGGGACTTCTTCTGCCGCGGTGCCATTTTCCGGGCTGGTGACGGACAGGGTGATCTTGTCCCGGTCCAGCGTCATCTTGACCGCGCGGGTCTTTTCCGTGGCGATGGTGGCGACGCGATCCACACCTTCCTCGAAGCTGCGCGGATCGATCTTGAGCAGCTTGTCGTTGGCGGTCGGAATGACGCGGCTGTAATCCGGGAAGGTGCCGTCGATCAGCTTGCTGGTCAGGATTGCGCTGCCCAGGCCAAAGCGGATCTTGCTGGCCGACAGGGTGATCTGGACCGAGCCTTCGACCTCGTCCAGCAGCTTGCGCAGTTCGCCGATGCACTTACGCGGGATGATGATGCCCGGCATGCCGTCCGCGCCATCAGGCCGAGGAACAGTGACGCGCGCGAGGCGGTGGCCGTCAGTCGCGGCGGCCTTCAGCACCGGCTGCCCTTCATCGGAGACATGGAAATAGATGCCGTTGAGGTAGTAGCGCGTCTCTTCGGTGGAGATGGCGAAGCGCGTCTTGTCGATGATCTGCTTCAGCGTCTCGGCTGGCAATTCGAAGCTGGTCGGCAGGTCGCCTTCCGCGATCACCGGGAAATCGTCGCGCGGCAGGGTCGACAGGTTGAAGCGCGCACGGCCCGCCTGGATCAGCATCTTGCCTTCAGCCGCCTGCAGCGACACCTGGCTGCCTTCGGGCAGCTTGCGGGCGATGTCGAACAGGGTGTGGGCGGAAATGGTCGTCGCACCGGGCTGTTCGACCTGGGCGGAGATGCTTTCCACGATTTGGAGGTCAAGATCGGTCGCCATCAGCTTGATCGCGCCATCGGCCGACGCTTCGATCAGCACGTTGGACAGGATCGGTATGGTGTTGCGCCGCTCGACCACCGACTGGACGTGGCTCAGGCTCTTGAGGAGCGTTGCGCGTTCGATGGTGGCCTTCATGTCCCTGTTTGTCCGTTTCTTTTCTGCGCAATGCCCGAAGACGGTCGAATCCGGGCGACAATGATGGATAATCCTTCATAGCCACTGTGGCGGCGGCGGCAAGCGCCTGCTGATCGTTTCGCTTCTCCAAGGGTTGCAAAAGAGGACACGATGCGCTTTGCCACGGTGGATGAGACGCTATTTGGCCCTGCTGGTGCTGGTTGCCACGCCCGCGGCGGCGCGGGATTCGCTGGGCATGTTCGAAGCCTGGGGCGCCTTTCGCGATCCGTCCAGCCCCCGTTGCTATGCCATTTCCAAGCCGGTGGGACGCGCCGGGAACGGCTTTGCCGCAGTGGGCAGTTGGCCGCGGCAGCGCGTCCGCGGGCAGGTGCATTTCCGGTTGAGCCGCGTTCGAGCTGATGACGCGCCGGTGGTCCTGAACGTGGGCGAGCGCCGCTTCGCGCTGGTGGCGGGCCAGGCGGATGCCTGGGGAGCCGATGCGCGGGCCGATGCTGCGATCATCGCGGCCATGCGGTCGGCCAGCAGCATGAGCGTGCAGACGCAGGGCGCGAACGGGCGGGCTTTTGCCGATACCTATATCCTGCGTGGCGCGGCCACGGCGATCGACGCGGCGGCGCTGGGTTGTGCAAGGTTGCGGTAGGACCGCATCCTCCCCCTTTGTTGGTCGAAGCCTTCCTCCTCAAAAAAGAGCCGTTCGACAGGGCTTAGAGCGACGACAATGTGGGCTGACGCAGCCGCTTTAAAATTCGGCCAAAATCGGCTATGGGCGCGCCATGCATTCATCCGTCAGCCCCCTCATGCCGATTCCCGGCGCTATTGATCCTGTGCCTGTGCCGCGTGCGGTGACGCCGCGTGAGGATGGGCGTGTCGATTTGATGGGACTTTCACGTCCGCAGATCAAAGGCGCGCTCGAGGAAGCGGGTCTTGACCAGAAACAGGCAAAGCTGCGCTCCAAACAGTTGTTCCACTGGCTCTATCATCGCGGCGAGACCGACTTCGACGCTATGACCGATCTTGCCAAGCCGATGCGCGGCTGGATGGCGGAACGCTTTATCGTCGGGCGGCCGCAGGTGGTGGAAGCGCAGGTTTCGAGCGACGGAACCCGCAAATGGCTGCTGCGCTCCGACGATGGGCAGGATTATGAGATGGTGTTCATCCCCGACGCGGACAGGGGAACTTTGTGCGTTTCCAGCCAGGTCGGCTGCACGCTCAATTGCCGTTTCTGCCATACCGGCACGATGCGACTGGTGCGCAACCTGACGCCAGGCGAGATTGTCGGGCAGGTCATGCTGGCACGCGACGCGCTTGGCGAATGGCCCAAGGGCAGCATGGCATCGGCCAATGACGATGAAGCCGACGACGCCTTGCAATATACGACCGATGGCCGGATGCTCACCAACATCGTGATGATGGGCATGGGCGAGCCGCTCTACAATTTCGACCATGTGCGTGACGCGCTAAAGGTCGTGATGGACGGAGATGGGTTGGCCCTGTCCAAGCGGCGCATCACCCTCTCCACCTCTGGCGTGGTCCCGATGATGGCGCGCGCGGGCGAGGAGATTGGCGTCAATCTCGCCGTGTCGCTCCATGCCGTGACCAAGGACGTGCGGGACGAACTGGTGCCGCTCAACAAGAAATATGGCATCGAAGAGCTGCTCCAGGCATGCGCCGACTATCCGAGCGCGAACAATGCGCGGCGCATCACCTTCGAATATGTGATGATCAAGGACAAGAATGACAGCGACGCGGACGCGCGCGAACTGGTTCGGCTGCTCCGCCAGTATAAGCTGCCCGCCAAGGTCAATCTGATCCCGTTCAATCCCTGGCCCGGCACCGACTATGAATGTTCGACGCCGGAGCGGATCAAGCGCTTTTCCGACATCGTGTTCGAAGGCGGAATCTCAGCGCCGGTACGTACCCCACGCGGGCGCGACATCATGGCGGCCTGCGGGCAGCTCAAGTCCGCCAGCGAAAAGAAGAGCCGGGCGGAGCTGGATCGGCTGGCGGCGGAGAAGCAGGCCGCGCTGGGCTAAGCAAACTCAGCGAGGGGAGCCAGGCTTACTGATCTCCTCCTCTTCGCCTCGTTCATTTTCCTCCGGCTTGAGCGGCGCCATGACCCAGAAGGTCAGTAGCGTGAAGGCGGTTAGAACGATCGCGACATCATAGCTGCCAAGCCCCGCTGCAAGCCCGATCGCGCCGGTGATCCACAGGCTGGCGGCGGTTGCTGTGCCTTTCACCGAATGTTTCTGCTGCAGGATCGCGCCGCCGCCCAGGAAGCCGATGCCAGCGATCACGCCTTCGAGCACGCGAGCGAGGGCCGATGGATCATGCGACATGGTGGACTCAACGGCTTGGACGAAACCGCAGCTGGCGACCGCAACAAGGGGAAAGGTGCGCAAGCCCGCGCTGCGCTCCGCCTGCTCCCGGTTCCAGCCAATAGGCAAGGCCAGGCAGTAGGCGATGACGATCGGAACAAGATGGGGCAGGATAGAAAAATTGTCGCTCATGACGATCAAACGCGCAAAGATGAATTCGGATGCGGAACGACTAAGGCTATTTGCAGCCGGGCTCCTCTAGCAGGCGGGGGATCAGCGGGAGAAGCTCGCGCGCGAGGAAGCCGATTGGTCCTACGGTGCGGGCAAGTTCGCGGCCCGCTCGGCCATGAAGCCAGCTTCCCCACGCCGCCGCCCGCAATGGCTCCGTCCCACGTGCAGCGAGTCCCCCGACGATCCCCGCCAGCACATCGCCGGAGCCTCCGGTGGCCAGCCCAACGCAGCCGCCCTCATGCAAAAGGCAGTCGCCGTCCGGACCCGCGATGACGCTGCGCTCGCCCTTAAGGACCACTATGGCTTGAAAGTCGCTCGCCACGCGGCGGGCGATGGCGGCGGGATCGGCGGCGATGGCCTCCGCGCTTTCGCCGGTAAGGATCGCCATCTCGCCGTGATGCGGCGTCATGATGATGTGCCCTTCATGTCGGGCTATCAGCGATTGCAGACCCCGTGCGGAGGTCAGCGCGGCGGCGTCAAGAATGGTGGTGACATGCGGTTCGGCGGCAGCGAGGATCGCCGTCACCAGTTCGTCTGTCTGCGCGCTGACATTCATGCCGGGACCAAGGACCAGCGCGTCGCAGCGCGCGAGCAGAGGCGCCAATATTTCGGCAGCACCTGCGGCGATCTCGCCATCCTCCTGCGCGGGCAGCGCGATCATCGCCGCTTCGGGCACCAGCACGCCGAGCGACATAGCGGCCGACCTGACGGTCGCCATCTGCAGCTTGCCCGCCCCTGCCCGCAGCGCAGCCTCGCCCGTCAGGCGTAATGCTCCGGGCACGAACTCCGCGCCGCCCACCACCAGCACGCGGCCGCGGCTATTCTTGTCCGAATCGCTTTCCAGGATCGGGAGCGGGTGCGAGCGCAGCCATTCGATATCGAGCGGATCGGCGGGGATCATCCGCGGGCGCCCGCGATTGCGTCAGGCTCGCGAGTGACAGGTGTCGCCTCTTCTTCCATCGGCGCTGTCACATTGTAGCGCCGCAGCACCAGCCCGCCATCGCGCCCTTGCGACGGGTCATAGACATAGTCGGTGATCGCGCAGTTGGCGACGTCGCCTGCCCGGTCGATCGCCAATATCTCCGCCTCGTTCAGCCCCTCTATGATGTAGCGCAGACACAGCACAACGACTTGATGGGTGAAGATCATCACCCGTCGCCCGGCATAGTGCAGCGATATGGTGTCCATGACCGACCGCAGCCGCAGGATGACGTCGCACCAGCTTTCTCCACCAGGCGGGCGATGATAGAATTTTCCTAGCATCTGGCGAAATTCAAACTGCGCGGCTTCGAGATTTCGGATGCCTGAAGTCGTCAGGCCGTCCAATATGCCGAACTCCTTTTCGCGCAACCGCTCGTCAAAGCAGATCGGTTCGTCGCTGCGGGCACCTCCGGCTTCGCGGAAAACCTGCGCCGTCTGGAATGCGCGAAGATAGGGGGAGGAGAGAAGTATTTCCGGGCGATGATCCTCCGCCGCACTGGCGAACCAATGACCGAGCGCCTGCGCCTGTTCACGTCCGAGCGCGCTCAGGGGCACATCGGCGTCACGCACGGAAAGGGCGATCCGGTCCGCCTGCGCCTCTGTCGCAGCATCGCGCGCGACATTCCCCGCGCTTTGGCCATGACGGACGATGATGAGCTGGCTTGGCCAATGGAGGGACGCCACGCGATCTTCTGCCTTTCGGGTTTGCCGAGGCATGAAGAACGGTCGCGCTGCAGCTTTGATCCAACGGCCAACACCTCGCAATGGGAGGGTGGCGCAGAAAATGGTGACCCCTACGGGAATCGAACCCGTGTTTCAGCCGTGAAAGGGCCGCGTCCTAACCGCTAGACGAAGGGGCCACATGCAGAACCGCTTAGGCAGCGCTGCGAAGCGAGGGCGGCTTTAGGGGGGGAGCCTGCAACGGTCAACCCCCTTGCGACAGGAAAAACGACCTCATCTCTCAATCTGCCCAGGCGGCGTCTTCCAGATGCAGTTCGGCGGCCGGGCGGCTCCCCCAGTCATCGATCTTGGCCCGGCCTGCGACCCAGAGTCTGCGATCGTGGGGGGCGCCGAGGATTGCCTGGCCAAGGTCAGTTTCAGCTTGGCGGAAGGCGATGGTCTTGATCGAGCGACCGTCCTCACCCGCCATGATCGCGCGCAAATGGCCGTTGCCGACGACATCGGCCTTGATCACGCGCATGGGTCCGGCAGCGACGAGCGGCGCGGGCCAGCCAGCTCCATAGGGTCCACCCGCTTCGATTGCGGCGACAAAGTCCGGATTGATGCCCGCGGGGGCCAGCACGGCGTCGATGAGCAGCGCCCGGTCATCACGGGCGCGCGCGACTGACGAGGCGAGCCGTTCGTCCAGAAAATCCGCAAAGGCGTCCAGCTTGTCCGCTGCCACCGTCAGCCCGGCCGCCATGGCATGGCCACCGCCCGCAACAAGCAAGCCGCTATCCTTCGCCGCCAGTACCGCCGCGCCCAGATCCACGCCTGAGATGGATCGGCCAGACCCCTTACCCGTCCCAGCCTCATCAATGGCGATGACGATGGCCGGGCGGCCGGCTTTCTCCTTGATGCGGCCAGCGACGATGCCGATCACGCCGGGGTGCCAGCCGGGACCAGCGATTACGGCGACGGCCCGGTTGCCCTGCGCGGCTAGCAACTCCTCCGCCTCAGCCTGGACAGCCGCTTCAATGGCGCGGCGCTCCTCGTTCAACTGGTCGAGTTCGGCAGCGATGTGCGCGGCTTCCAGCGGGTCTTCGGTCGTAAGCAGGCGCACTCCCAGATCCGCCTTGCCAACGCGGCCGCCCGCATTGATGCGTGGGCCAAGTGCAAAGCCCAGGTCGTGGCAGAGCGGCGCGCGGCTGAGGCGGCTGGCGTCGATCAAGGCGGAGAGGCCGATATTGCGGCGCTTCGCCATGACCTTCAGCCCTTGGGCGACAAAGGCGCGATTGAGGCCCTTCAGCTGCGCAACATCGGCAACGGTGCCGAGCGCCACGATGTCGAGCAGTTCCATGAGGGCGGGCTCGGCGCGCTGGCCGAACCAGCCCCGCCTGCGCAGGACGCGGATCAACGCGGCGCCCAGTAGGAAGGCGACCCCGACGGCCGCAAGATGGCCGTGGGCGGCCGCTTCCTCCACCTCGTCCAGGCGATTGGGATTGACGAGGGCGAAAGCCTCCGGAAGGGCGGCGGCGCATTTGTGGTGGTCGATGACGACGACATCGACCACCACCGCCTTCGCCATGGCGAGCGCTTCAAAAGCCTGCGCGCCGCAATCAACAGTGACGATCAGGGTCGCCCCCTCCCCTGCAAGGCGAACCAACGCTTCGCCGGAGGGGCCATAGCCTTCCATCAGCCGATCAGGGATATAGGGCTGCGCTGCAAGGCCAAGGTCACGCAGCAGGCGGATCAGCAAGGCCGCGCTGGTCGCGCCATCGACATCATAGTCGCCGAAGATGCGGACCTGTTCGCCCTTTTGAACGGCGTCCGCCAAGCGCTCGGCAGCGTGGTCCATGTCGCGAAACAGGCTGGGGTCCGGCATGAAATGGCGGATCGTGGGATTGCGATGGGCCTCGACAGCCTCGCGCGGACAGCCCCGGGCCAGAAGCAGTTGGGTTACGAGATCGTCGGGCAGATAGCCCGGTCCACGCGCGTCCGCCCCTGCCCCACGCCAGCGCCACGGTTGTCCAAGGATCGAGCGGGAAACATTGAGCGCGACAGTCATGTCCGATCCCTAGACGGGTCGAGCGACTGAGGGAAGCGGTTCACCGAGAGGCGCGGAACCCAAGTGCGCTTTTGCGCGTATTCCTCTTCCGCGCGCGTGCACGGCGGACTGAAAGGGGCGGCGAAGTTTAGATGGGTCCAAGGCAGGCGAACCGCGTCCGGCATGCCTTGGGCGTCCTAATGATTGCTGCATCCCCCTTGGCGCTTCACGCCCAAACTCCGCCCAGTTCCGCTACGGCCGAGCAGGAGCCGCCGATCCTGCCGGACGAAGAATTTGAAGCGCGTCTTCCCAAGGCGAGCGAAGCCGACCCCGCCAACCCTTCCGCACCGCTGCCGTCGATCGAAAGCTGGATCGATCAGCAGATGCCGCAGGCCAGCGGCGCTGCAGAGCTGCCTCCCGCCACCGAACCGGCTGCTGAAGCAGAGCTGGCCCAGCCGCTGCCGCCCCTCGACAGCGTCACTGTCCCAGCGCAAGTCGCAACCACAGATCCAGACAAGAAGACACCCGTCGTGCGCTATGCCATCGAGATCGACGGGTTCGGCAAGACGGGGCTGGAGGACGAGTTCCGCGACGAGTCCGCGCTGGTTGATGGAGACGGGCGTGCTGAGACCGCCGCTATGGTGCAGGCGCGCGCGCATGAGGATGAAGCGCTGGCCGTGCGGCTGCTCTATTCACAAGGCTATTATGACGCCGCGGCCCTTGCGTCGCTCGATCAGACCGGCGATGGCGGGCTGAAGGCGGTGCTGTCCGTCACGCCGGGGAAGCGGTACAAGATCGGAGAGATCGTCGTAAATGCAGGGCGCACCGTACCGCCTAGTCTCATCCGCGACAGCCTATTGCTGAAGACCGGCGATTATATCATCGCAGCCGACGTCGAGGCCGCCGAGGCGAATGTCGGCGTGAAGTTGCCCGAAAATGGCTATCCTTTCGCCAAGGTGGGCGAGCGCGACATATTGCTCGACCCCGCCACCGTGACGGGAGACTATACCCTTCCCGTAGAGGTCGGACCGCGCGGCTCCTTCCGGGGGATCACCACTGCAGGCCCCAAGCTGGCGTTTGGCGCCGATCATGTGAAGGTCATCAGCCGCTTCAAGCCGGGCGAGCTGTACGACAGCCGCAAGGTGGACGATCTGCGGCGCGCGCTGGTTGCGACAGGTCTATTTTCCAGTGTCACCGTCGATCCGGTGCGGACGAACGAGCCTGGGCCGGACGGCACCGAATATGTCGATCTGCATGCCGAGCAGGAAGCCGGGCCGCCGCGCACTCTGGCAGGCGAGGTTGGCTATGGCACCGGCCAAGGCTTCCGGGCCGAAGCGACATGGACGCACCGCAATCTTTTCCCGCCAGAGGGCGCGCTGATCGCCAAGGTGATCGCGGGCACGCAGGAGCAAGGCGTGTCGGGCACCTTCCGCCGTTCCAATGCGGGCAAACGGGACAAGACGTTCCAGGCAGGCGTGCTGCTCAATCATCAGAAATATGATGCCTATGAAGCCTTCACGGCGGGCCTCAACATCAGCTGGGCGCGGCAATCGACGCCGATTTTCCAGAAGCGCTGGACCTATACCTATGGCGCGGAGATCCTGCTTTCCAACGAAAAGACCACGATCGATCCAGCGACGGGGGAAAGTGAAAGGCTGACCTATTTCATCGGCTCGCTGCCGGTGCAGCTAGGCTATGACCGGTCGAACGATCTGCTCAATCCCACCAAGGGTTTTCGCGCCAACCTGCGCGTTTCGCCCGAAGCATCGCTGCAGGGCAATGTGTCGCCCTATGCGCGCGCGACCTTCGACCTTAGCGGCTATTACCCGCTGTCCGACGCGTTGGTAATCGCGGGCAGGACCCGGCTGGGCACGATCAGCGGCGCGGCCCGCGACCAGATCGCGCCTTCGCGCCGGGTCTATGCGGGCGGCGGCGGTTCGGTGCGCGGCTTTGGCTATCAGGAATTGGGACCCAAGGACGTCAATGACGATCCCATTGGCGGCCGTTCAGTCAATGAATTCGCGGTAGAGGGCCGCTACCGCTTCGGCAATTACGGCGTGGTCGCCTTCGTCGATGCGGGCCAGGTCTATGAAAGTTCGATCCCGAAATTTTCCGACATCCGTTATGGTGTGGGAGTCGGCGGACGCTTCTACACCGACTTCGGCCCGTTCCGCGCCGACATAGCCATGCCGATTAATCGCCAACCTGGGGAATCCAAATTCACCCTCTATATCGGCATCGGGCAGGCATTCTGATGGCAGAAGATACGCCTCCCACCGACGACGCCGAAACCATCGTGATCCGGCAAGGTCGGCCGCTGTGGCAAAGGATCGTGTTGGGCGCGACTGGCCTGATCGTCGCTTTAGTCGTTCTGGCAGCAGGATTACTGCTGTTCCTGAACACCCAGCCGGGCAAGAAATTCCTGATCCGGCAGATCGCGGCCCTCAAGCTGGAATCGGGCATGGCGATCGAGGTCGGGCGTATCGAAGGTTCGGTTTACAGCGACATGGTCATCCATGACCTGGTGCTGCGCGATCCAAAGGGGCCTTTTGCAGTCAGTCCGCGCGTTCATGTCGTGTGGAACCCGTTCCGCTACCTCAACAATCATATCAGCGTGCGGCTGCTGGAAAGCCCGCTGGTGATTCTGGCCCGCAGTCCACAGTTCAACGTCACAAAGAGCGACCCGAACGCGCCGATCCTTCCGGATTTGGACATCGATGTCGGTCGGATGAAGATCGCAAAGTTTGTGCTTGCAAGGCCCGTCATCGGCCAGAAGCGCGAGATCGCAATCGATGGCGTCACGCATATCGCGGACGGCCGCGCGCAGCTTAGCGCCGACGCGGTCGTCAACAGTGGCGATCGTCTGCAAGCCTGGCTCGACGCGGTGCCGGGCCAGAACCGCCTTGCGATGAAAGGCACGCTGACGGCTCCTAAAGGCGGCGTGATCGCAAAGATGAGCGGCCTGACCGATGGCATGACCGCCACGCTGGACGGCCGAGGAACATGGCAGGCGTGGAATGGGCGGATCGTTGCGACATCGCCAAAGGGTCAGCTTGCCGACATCGCGCTGGCGGCGCGGGACGGCAATTTCACGGCGAAAGGTCCGGTGCGGCCGGGCTTGGTCTTCGCCGGGACCATCGACCGGCTGACAGCGCCAGCACTGAGCATCGACCTTTTCGCGGGACTGAACGAACGACGGGTGAACCTGAAGGGATCGCTGCGTTCTACCGCGATAGCTGCGACGGCGCAGGGGCTGATCGATCTGGGTCGGAGCAGGTTCAGCGGTCTCAAGATCGACGCCGCGCTGCTAACCCCCGGGGCAATCATGGAAAAGGTGCGCGGCAAGGATGTTCGCGCGTCGGTGATCCTGGACGGGCCGATGGCGACGCCCTTCATCGACTATGATCTAAGCGCCGCTCTGCTTGCCTTCGACCAGACCGGCATCGAGGGATTGAAGGCCAAGGGCCGGGCGGTCCTCGACGCCGATCGCATCCGCATCCCGGTGAACGCCACCGCGCGACGGGTGACGGGGCTCAATGCTGCGGCGGGCGGATTGCTGCAGAATCTGCGCGTGAAAGGCGATTTCGCTTATGCCGCAGGCAAGCTTATCAGCGACAATCTGAAGATCGACAGTGATCGGGTGGATGCGACCGCGATCGTGCTCGCTGACCTTGACAATGCGATCTATCGTGGTGCGCTCAAAGGGCGGGTGAACGACTATAAGATCGACGGCGTAGGTATCGTCAACCTGAGCACGGACGTCGAACTGGTGCCGGGCCCCAAAGGCGGTTGGGGCTTGTCCGGCAAGTTCGGCGTGCGGACGGCGCGATGGGAGAATGCGTCGGTCCGCGATTTCCTGGGCGGCAATGCGGTCATGTCCGGGCGCATCGGCATGACGCCGGAGGGCAAATTCACTCTCGCGGGCCTTAAAGGCGCAGCACCCAATTTCCGCGTCCATTCTGGGACGGGCAGCTATGATACGAATGGCGCGATCACGTTCGATGCCGCCGCTTCATCTCGCCAATATGGCCCCTTAGCGCTGAGCGTGCGCGGCACGATGGAACGTCCACGGGCCGTGCTACGCGCGCCGCGTCCCAATGTGGGCGCGCAACTGTCCAACGTCGTCGCGAAGCTGAATGGCGAAGCGGCTGGTTACCGGCTGGAGGCGACAGGCAGGTCTGCCTATGGCCCCTTCTTCGCCGATGTGCTGATCCGCACGGCAAAGGGTCCCCTGACCATAGACATAAGGCGAGCGCGCTTCGCTGGCGTGGACATGAATGGCCGCGTGCAGCAGACCGCCGCTGGCCCGTTCGCAGGGCAGCTCGCGATGAACGGGTCGGGCATCAACGGGACGGCCCGGCTGTCGGCCGTTGGCAAGGCGCAGGGCGTTGCCGTCAACGCAACCGCGAGTAATGCCAAATTGCCTGGCGAGGCAGAGGTGGTGATCGGCCGCGCGATCCTGACGGCGAACATGGTGCTGACCGATCAGCCGCGCATTACCGCCGATGTGCAGATGGCGAACGCGGCCTATGGCGACTATGTCGTGCGGAAAGCGCGTGGGCGCATCGATTATCAAGGCGGTCGCGGGCGGGCACAGTTGGTCGCGGATGGATCGACCGGGGTGCCTTTCTCCATCGCGATGAATGCGGCGCTGCGTCCGGCCCTTTATGCGGTGGCGATTGAGGGCAAGGCGAGCAACATCCCCTTCCGTTTCGCGCAGCCGGCGATCATCCGGATCGAACGGCAGGGTTATAGGCTGGAGCCGGCAACGCTTGTGCTGCCGCAGGGCCGGGTCGATCTGGCCGGGCGTTTCGGCGCGCAGACCGCATTGCAGGCGCGGTTCAAGGATTTCGACCTGGCGATCATGAACCTGATGAGCCCCGGCCTTGGCATCAGCGGCAAGGCGACAGGCGCGCTTGACTTTGCCCAGAGCGGCGGCGCCTTCCCCACCGCGACCACGCGCCTTGCCATCGCCGAATTCCGCCGCTCCAGCCTGACAGCCGTGTCGGACCCCGTCTCTATGGCAGTGGAGGGCCGCCTTTCCGGCCGGGGCGGCGACCTGCGGGGCCTCATCCGGCGGGGCAATGCGCCTCTCGGCCGCTTCATCGCAACGTTTGCGCCGCCGGGTCCGGGAGCAAGCTGGACGCAGCAGCTTCAGTCTGCGCCGCTGGGCGGAGGCATCCGTTATGCAGGGCCTGCCGATGTTCTCTTCTCCTTCGCCGGGCTCGCCGACCAGCAGTTGAGCGGTCCCATCGCCGTTGCTGCCGATTTCAGCGGCCGCCTGACTGCGCCGCGGCTCAACGGGATCGTCCGGGCAAATGCGCTGACTTATGAAAATGAGACGTTCGGGACGCGGCTGACGCAGATGCGGCTCGACGGGCGCTTCACTAATGATCGGCTGGAGATACGCGATTTCTCGGGCCGGGCGGGTGATGGCACAGTGCAGGCGAGCGGTTCGGTAGGGCTGGCGGCGGACAGCGGCTTTCCCATGAAAATCGCAGTGAAGCTGGACCGCGCGCGCATCGCTCGCAGCGAAGCGATCACCAGCGTCGTAAGCGGGACCGTCAATGTCACCAACAGCGCAGCCAATGGCGGGTTGATAAAAGGCGACCTTTGGTTGCCCGAAACACGATATCGCATCGCGTGGCAGGGAGGGGCCAAGATCCGGCAATTGCAGGGCGTCCGGCGGAAGGGTGAAGGCACCGACCTGCTCGACCAGCGGCTCGCCTCACGGCAGGCCGCAGCTGCGCCAGCCGACTGGAAACTCGACATACGCGTGCGCGCCGACAATGAAATCTACCTGACCGGTATGGGGCTCGATTCTGAATGGAAGACCAACATGCGGGTCACCGGCACCACCACGGCGCCGCGTATCGTTGGCAAGATTGAAGTGATCCGGGGCCGCTACAGCTTCTCGGGCCATCAGTTCGATTTGGAACAGGGCGTCATCACCTTCAACGGGCCGATGATGAACCCGGTGCTGGCGGTCCGCGCTGAAACGCGCATCAACACTGTGACAGCCGGTATCGCTGTCGGCGGGACGGCGCAGCGGCCCGACATCAGCTTTATATCGACGCCCACCCTGCCGCAGGATGAAATCCTGGCGCGCATCCTGTTCG
Source organism: Sphingobium sp. EP60837 (assembly GCF_001658005.1). NCBI lineage: Bacteria > Pseudomonadati > Pseudomonadota > Alphaproteobacteria > Sphingomonadales > Sphingobiaceae > Sphingobium > Sphingobium sp. EP60837. The sequence continues at coordinate 1,196,624 of NZ_CP015986.1, forward strand.
GCGACAATGTCGCGAACCTGTCGGCGACGCAGGCGATCCAGCTCGCGGCGGCTCTCAATGGTCTGCGTGGCGGCGGCGGCGGGCTCAACCCTATGGGCAAGTTGCAGAATGCCTCCGGCGTCGATCGCATTGGCATCGTGAGCGGGGACGAGGCATCAGGGCGTGGTACGTCGCTGGCGGTGGGGCAGCATATCTCCAACAATATCTATGTGGAGGTGATTACCGACCCCAAGGGCTTTACCGCAACGCAGCTGGAAATCTCGCTGTCCAAAACGCTGAGCCTGCTGTCGAAGACAGGCACCAATGCGGGATCGTCGGCGAACCTGCGTTATTCGAAGGATTATTGAGCCCGTTCGGATCGGTAACGGGCGATCAGCCCTTCATATTCTTCCATAGCGGGAAAGCGGTCGAAGCTGACCCTTGCGCCCGTGGTCGCCCAAGGCAGTTTCTCGGCGGTCTGCGTTTCCATCCAAGGCGCGAACCAGCTCGCATCGTCGAGCAAAGTGGCGCGGACATTGACAAAGCCAAGATCGGACGCAGGCCGAGTGAAGACCCAGCTTTTGCACCAGTCGCAATGATGATGATGGACATGCTCGCCATGAAGGCCGCCGATAACAGTGTCGCCAGCGATCAGTTCAAAGCCGCTCAACGGCATGACGAGGGTGGTGGAAAAGGCGCTGCCGGTCATCTTCTGACAGCCATGGCAATGACAGGCGGTTTCGCTCCAGGGAGCCTCGCTTAGCCGGAAGCTGATCCGGCCACAGCGGCAACCCCCTTCGATAGGAAAGTTGGGCAGTGTCATAGGCTGTCCTTTGCGCGTTCAGAGTGATCCCTCAAAATAGCGGCAGTAGCGGATTTCGTCCCTTTCCTCATTTGGGTGGACGGAAAATCGTTTGCTGCTGCCTCCAATCCTCAATGAAAATCCCGCGATTTGGGCAATATCCGCACGTTGCGGGGATGTCCGGAAGTGCGCGGGTGCTGGGGGTGGATGAATTCGTCCGCGCGAGACAGGGCGATGTGCGACCGGTGCACATCGGACAGGCGCGACAATTCGGCCGTGCGATCATGCACGCGGTTCGCCATCAGGTGGACCACTCCTTCCTTGCTGCGCTGCACCTCTCCTTCGACCAGCATCAATCGCGAGGCCATGACAGGCCGGCGCTGCATTTCGAACAGCCGCGCCCAGAGCAGGATATTGGTGATCCCCGTCTCATCCTCGATCGTGATGAAGACGGCATTGCCCTTGCCCGGCCGCTGCCGCACCAGCACCACTCCGGCGGTCCGCACCAGCGCGCCATTTTTCGCCGCGCTGGTCTGCGCGCAGCTCAGCACGCCTTCCGCATCAAAGAGCGGTCGCAAAAACTGCATTGGATGGCCTTTAAGCGATAGCCGCGTCATCTGATAATCGGCCGCAACCTGTTCGGCGAGCGGCATGGCGGGCAGCTTCGCATCGGGCTCCTCACCCAGTTCCCGTGCGGCTTGGTCCCGCTTTCGGGCAGCGGCGAACAGCGGCAGTTCGTTCGAAGGGGTCCGCCGCGCTTCCCATAATGCCGTCCGCCGGTCCTGCCCCAAGGAACGGCAGGCGTCGGCATCGGCCAGCAGCCGCAGCGCCCGAGCAGGCGGCCCCGCCCGCCGCGCCAGATCCTCAAGGCTGGTGAACAGCCCCTGCCCCCGCGCCTCGACCAGCCGGTTTGCCCACTCTTCGCGAAAACTATCGATCTGCCGGAAGCCTAGCCGCAGCGCGAGCGCACGCCCGGTTCCCTCGCCCCGGCGGCTGTCGCGCGACCGCAACAAGGGTTCGAGGCTGTTGTCCCATCCGCTCATGTTCACATCGGCATCATGCACGGCAACCCCATGCTCGCGCGCATCGCGCACGATCTGAGCCGGTGCGTAAAATCCCATGGGCTGGGAGTTCAGCAGCGCGCAGGCGAAGACGGCGGGTTGATGGCATTTGATCCAGGCCGACACATAGACCAGCCGTGCGAAGGACAGAGCGTGGCTTTCAGGGAAACCATAGCTGCCGAACCCCTCGATCTGCTTGTAGCAACGCTCGGCAAAATCCGCCTTGTAACCGCGCCTCACCATCCCGCGGATCATCTTGTCCCGGAACTTGTCCATGCCCCCGACCTGACGGAAGGTGGCCATCGACCGGCGGAGCTGGTTCGCTTCGTCAGGCGTGAACTCGGCGGCAATGATGGCGAGCTTCATCGCCTGTTCCTGGAAGAGGGGAACGCCGTAGGTATGGCCGAGCAGGGTTTTCAACTCATCCGAACGGCCATGATCGGGGCTTGGCGATGGAAATTGCACCTTCTCTTCACCGCAGCGTCGCCGCAGATAGGGGTGCACCATATCCCCTTCGATCGGGCCAGGCCGGACGATCGCCACCTGCACCGTCAGGTCATATAGGGAGCGCGGCCGCAGCCGCGGCAACATGTTGATCTGTGCCCGGCTTTCCACCTGGAACACGCCGATGCTGTCGCCCTTAGCCAGCATGTCATAAACTCGCGGATCGTCGGACTTGAGATCGATGGTCAGGTCATGATCGCCAAGATCATGGGCCCGCATGAGGTCATAAGCCTTGCGAATGCAGCTCAACATTCCGAGTGCGAGCACATCGACCTTCATCAGTCCCAGAGCGTCAATGTCATCCTTATCCCATTCAATGAAGCTACGGTCCACCATGGCCGCATGATGCAGTGGAACCGTTTCATCGAGCCGGTTCTGAGTCAGTACAAAGCCGCCCACATGTTGTGACAGGTGGCGGGGAAAAGGCGCTTCCAGCAACTGATTCACAATGCCCCGCAGCCGCACCATCTGTGGATTATCAAGGGCAAAACCCGCCTCCACGATACGTGCATCGCCCATGTCGCCTGAATAACTGCCCCAGACTGTAGAGGAGAGACGCGAAGCGAGGTCTTCGCTGAGGCCCAGAACCTTGGACACTTCCCGCACTGCACTGCGGGAACGATAATGGATGACGGTTGCAGCTATGCCGGCGCGGTGGCGGCCATAGCGTTCATAGACATATTGCATGACCTCTTCGCGGCGCTCATGTTCGAAATCCACATCGATATCGGGAGGCTCGTCCCGTTTTTCCGACACAAAGCGGGAAAAAAGCAGGTCATGCTTCAACGGATCGACGGATGTAACGCCCAGCAGAAAGCAGATCATCGAATTGGCGGCAGAGCCCCGCCCCTGGCACAATATGCCTTTCATCCGTGCAAAGGCGACAATGTCGTGAACCGTCAGGAAGTAGCTGGCGTAATTCCGATCCCGGATTAGCTGAAACTCATCATCCAGCAATTTTCGAACAGCTTGCGGAATACGGGGACCATAGCGCGCATGCGCCGCCGAAAGGGTAAGTTCCTCCAGCCACTGCTGCGCCGTCCAGCCTTCGGGCACCGGCTCATGGGGATATTCATAGGCTAGCTGATCCAGGGTGAAATTCACTTTATCCAGAAGGCGACGCGTCTCCGCCACGGCTTCCGGGCAGGTTCGAAACAGCCGTGCGATTTCCGCAGGCGCGTGGATGTGCCGCTCCGCATTGGCTTCGAGCAGACGCCCCGCCTTGGCGAGAGTGGTCCCTTCGCGAATGCAACTCAGCACATCCTGCAAGGGTCGCTGCGCCGGACTGGCGTAAAGCGCGTCCATAGTAGCAATCAAAGGCACGCCACTACGCTCGCCCAAAAGCTTGAGATGGGCCAGACGCCGCCCATCACGCCCATCCCGCCGAAGCGCAGCGCCCAGCCATATGCGGCCCGGCGCCAAACGGGACAGCCGGATCAGCAAAGCCTCCAGATCAGCGGGGCGCGGTGGAGGGACGAGGCTTAGATGCCCTTGGCGGATCGCTTCCTTGGACGGCCTCTCATCATATTCATAAGCCACGGGTCGGCGGTGCGCCGTCTGTTCGGTAGCGGTGGAATAAGGCAGCACGATCAAGAGCAGATCGTCGAGATAAGCCGTCAATTCCTCATAGCTAAGGATGCAATCTCCCTTTACCGACTTCAAATTGCCTTTGGTCAGCAATTTGGTGAGTTCACCCCAGCCTCTTCGCGTCGATGGATAAGCGACAATGTCGGGCGTGCCATCGGCAAAGACCAGACGTGCCCCGACGATCAGCCGCAGATCGGTCTTGCACGCCTGCTCCTCTTCCTCAGTAAGCCCCAATGGCTGGCCCGCTTCCTTTTTGGCTTCAAGCAGGCGGGCCTTGGCGAGTTCTGGCGCACGCTTGCGGGCCACATGCGCGCGCACAACACCTGCCACGCTATTGCGGTCGGCAATGCCCAATCCTGTGAGCCCAAGATGGATGGCCTGCGCGACCATGTCGGAGGCATGCGATGCCCCTCGCAAGAAGGAAAAATGGGTTGCGGCCACCAATTCCGCAAAAGCAGGCCCTTCCTTGGCCGGTCGCCGAGGCTCGGCCCGCTTCAGCCTCTCCTTCCCCCTCGCCGCCTCGATCACATTCAACTCGCGCCGATCGATCGACTTGGGCTTGGCAGGATCAGGATAGCCCCGGCCTTTCATGCGAACAGGCCTGGATATACCAACGTGGATGGGCGGCTTCTGCGTCGTAGAGGCCGTGGCGGAAAATCCAGTAGCGCCGCCCGCGCGCATCCTCGATCCGGTAATAATCGCGGGTGAGGCCGATGCTTTCACCCGCCAAGGCGCCATCCTTCGCCTTCCACCATTCAGGTGCGATCCGCTCGGGCCCTTCATAACGAGTGACTTCATGCGCCCCTCGGCGCCAGCGAAAATGATGCGGAGGGCCGTCGGGAACCTCCGCTATCACCTCTAAAGGTTGGGGCGGATCGAACAGGTGGATGGGGCGCATCGGGGGGTCGCCTGGATCGGACTGACGCGGCCAACTGGATGGCATGCGGCTTTCGACGGCAGGCAAGGCGAGCTGCGCCTGTTCGGGAATATGGCTGTCGCGCGGCTCGAGACGCTGGATTCGTCCCCGGCCCGTACGGACGGAAAGGCGATCGATGAGCGCGGCGATCGCTTCCTCGCGACGCGCTTCTCCGCCTTCCAACGCCAGCTGGGTGGCGGCCATCCTTTCAGTCTGGGGCACGACGAGGCACAGCATGTCGAACCCGAAACCAGGGTCGAGCAGGTCGGAGAGGCTGTCGATCCGTTCCTGCACCAGGCGCATGATGGAAGGCGCATCGCGCACGGGCAGGCTGGTTTCGACCCGCAGCGGAAAGGCGAGGCCGTCGGTGCGGAAGAATAATATCTCGAACCGGCGCCCACCCTCTCCCCGTTCGCCAAGACGCTCCCCCGCTTCTGCGGCCATTCCCTCCAGGGTTCGAAGCGCATAGGCGGTGCTGCCTAATGGTTCGGCAAAGCGGCGTTCAATGCGGACAGCGGCGCGCGGGCGACGCGGGGCAAGGGGGCGGTGGCCAAGGCCCAGCAGGCGGTGAAGCGCATCCACCGCTTCCTCGCCAAAACGCGCCGCCAGGGTTGGCGCGGGACGCGCGGCGAGGTCTCCCACCGTGCGCAACCCTGCCCGGCGCAGCGCAACCGCGCTTTCCTCCTCCAGCCCCAGCGCCTCGATTGGCAGGCGCCGCAGGGCGCCATCCTCGTCAGCGGCAGGGACGGAGGCGAAGCGGGCGAGCGCGTGGGCGCCTTCGGGTGTACCCGCCAGCGCATGGCGCACACGCATGCCGTGCCGTTCCAGCCGCTCCATCGCCTCACGCGCCAACGCTTCCTCACCATTCCAAAGATGCGCGCAGCCGCTGATGTCGAGCATCAACCCCTGGGGCGGATCCAGCGCAGCGATCGGCGTATAGCGGGCACAGCCGTCGCACAGCCGCTCCAGCCAGTCCTGATCGGCATGGGGATCGGTTTCGAACACTCGCAGATCGGGCTCGCGTGCCCGCGCGTCGGCCAGCGTCATTCCAGCGCTGAGGCCGATCGCCAGCGCATCGGCGTCCAACGCCATGAGCCGCATCGCCCCGCGAACCGTCTCGACAATGACAGCGGGGGCATCCTGCCCCTTTGCCGTCCAGAGATCAGGCCGCGCGATGCGCAGCCGGTCGAGCGGGAGGAACGGGAACCACAGCGCAAGATAACAGCGAGTCCGCACTGTCACTTCTCCGGTTATGGCGTTCATCGCATTCTTCTCCAAACACGCCCCGGTCGCTGTTCCACACAAGGCGCCATGTCATGCCGTCGGGTCCTGACCGGCGGCGCAGCAAGCTAAGGTCAAAGGCGGTCATTCCCGGCGCATTGCCCGCCAGTGGCACGGAAGGCGCAGCCGTCACCCGCCAGCGCGTGTCAGCTGCGCTGGGCGCCGGATCACCACCGATGCGCAGCAGAAAGGCGGTAACCCCTGATGCTTCCGCCGCGAGCGCGAGACGACGGCTGGCGGTCAAGTCCAGGAGCGGGGCGCGCCCTCGCAATTCGATCACGAGCGCACCTAATGCGGGGCAACGCAGTGCATCGACCGCCGCGCGCAGCAGCAGCGCTTCATCTTTCATGACCCCGATCAACAAATGGGCGGAATCTATTCCGAGCGCGGTAAGGCCGGGGCCATAGGGCTGTCCGGCCGCTCCATTTGCGAGGCGCAGCCAGAACAGAGGAGACTCGTTCGCTGCGAGATGAGCGAGAATCAGGGATAGACCGGCGGTGGCACCTTCATCTTCCTCATTTCCGAACAGTTCATGTATGCGGCCCTGCGCCAGACCGCCCTGAAATGCCTGGTCAAAGGGCCTATGGCCGGTTGCGATGCACGCACCCTCTTGGGTTGCTGGAATTCCTTCCAACGATGCGATGTGCCGCCTGAGGGCTGCAAGCGTGTTCACCGACTCGACCATATAAATGTTCTCTATATGTTCTTTTCGGGGGTCGCATCCCTCCTGTCAATAAAGTTAGCGCAGATTAGGACAGCAAGGAAACTGTTTCACCTTCGTTACACACTTTGGCCATCATCCAGAAAAGTTCCACACGCCAGCGGCTTGCCAAGCTAATCTATATTTATGGACACGCCACTGATCGCCTCACTCACCCAGGCTCCCTCTCTCCTGGCCCGCCGGATTTCTTCAGCCCGTAGTCTGCGGCTGGTATCCAGTGCCGCGACGGCTCTTCTCGCTTCCTATCCGAAGTCAGGCAGGACATGGCTGAGGTTTATTTTGGCGCAATATTTCCTCGCGTCGCGCGAATATTCTCCGATCACAACGCAGAGCATGTTCACCTTTGCGCCGAATTTTGATTTGGATCCTGTGCGCGGCATACCGGCCTTCGTCCGCAGATCGGAAGAGGCTTCCTTTCCTTTGATCCCTTCCACCCATCTGCGCTTCAAAACGACCCTGCCCAGCCGGCTTCCGGTCATATTTCTGATCCGTGATCCGCGGGCGGTACTCACGTCCGATTATCACCATGTCACGCGGCACAAGATGTCCTTCCGCGGCAACATTGACGATTTCCTTGTGGATGAAGACCGGGGCCTGCCGCACTACATAAAATATATGAATAGCTGGTCAACTGGCCTCGCACGGCATGATCATCATATCATATATTATGAGGATCTACTGGCCCATACGGCGTCAGAAGTAGAAAAGTTGCTCAACTTCCTGGGTGAAGCGGTCAACACCCAAGCCCTACAATATGCCGTGGAGAATTCGTCTTTTGAAAAACTGAAGGCATTGGAACTTGCCCAGGGCATTCCCGGTCATGTCTATGACAGGTCGGATGCAGATGCCTTGCGGATGAGAAAAGGACAGTCCGACAGCTTTCGCGAAGAGCTGACAATTGATCAACAAAAATTCATAGAGGATAGCTGCAAATCTCAGTTGAACCGGCGCATGCTGACGAAACTGGACCGGTACGGCTTCCTGGACACGCACCCGTCCGCTGCTGCCGGACAGAGTGGAAGTGCAACACTCGCAGCACCGAAGGAACCGGCGAACGATTCCACGATCAAGCGCCGTCTGACAAATCTCGGGGTGCAACTGCTGAGCGAAGCGATGGTCATCATTGGCCTTGCCGCCATGCTCATCGCTCCGCCCATATTGGCCATAGAGGCGGGCGAATGGCTGTTCCGGCGAGAATGGGACGGCCATTCCCTGGAAGATGGCCTCGCCCTGTTCGGGATCGACAGGGTGGGCCCTGTGGAAACACCGACTGAACAGGTCCTGGACGTTCTTCTGGCGCTACCGCTTACGATCACCTTGTTCATGTATGGCCTCCTCACGCTGTTGGCGGGGGTGCATTTTGGTGACTGGGGCCTGCAGGGAGTGAAGCTCAAGAAAAATCTCGCGGTCCGACAGAGCAGAACGCCCCGCAAGGTCATGCCCAAGAAACCGCCCTCCGATCTTGAGCCGGCATGACAGGCGCCCAATCCGATCCTTGTCCCGCGCCAGCGCAAAGGTAAAAGGCCCGCCCCGCGGTGAAGCGTGGACGGGCCTTTTCAGTGCATGAAACGAGAGGCGGGCAGAGCCACGCAACTGTCCTGCGGCTGATCCGACCGCAGGCGCTTGCCGCGCTTATTCGCCATCATCCTCCGCTTCGGGTCCGGTCATCATCCCTTCGGCGACCTCTTCGGTCTTGCCGCGAATGGCCCGTTCCAGACGGTCGGCCATTTCGGGATTTTCCTTGAGGAAGGTCTTAGCGTTCTCGCGGCCCTGGCCGATGCGAACCGAGTCATAGGAGAACCAGGCCCCCGACTTCTCGACCACGCCAGCCTTAACGCCCAGGTCGAGAATCTCGCCGATCTTCGAAATGCCCTCACCATACATGATGTCGAATTCGACCTGCTTGAACGGTGGCGCAACCTTGTTTTTCACCACCTTCACGCGGGTTGCATTGCCGACGATATCGTCGCGATCCTTGATCTGGCCGGTGCGGCGAATGTCCAGACGGACCGAGGCGTAGAACTTAAGCGCATTGCCGCCGGTCGTCGTTTCCGGATTCCCGTACATGACGCCGATCTTCATGCGGACCTGGTTGATGAAGATGACGAGGCATTTGGAGCGCGAGATCGAACCTGTCAGCTTGCGCAACGCCTGGCTCATCAGACGGGCCTGCAGGCCGACATGGCTGTCGCCCATCTCGCCTTCAATTTCCGCGCGAGGGACGAGGGCTGCAACCGAGTCGATCACCAGAACGTCGATCGCGTTGGAGCGGACGAGGGTATCTACGATCTCCAGTGCTTGTTCGCCCGTATCCGGCTGTGACACAATCAGCTCGTCGATATCGACGCCGAGCTTCTTGGCATAGGCAGGGTCAAGGGCATGTTCGGCATCGACGAAGGCGGCGATGCCGCCCGTCTTTTGCGCTTCGGCGATGGCATGCAACGCCAGCGTCGTCTTGCCCGAGCTTTCCGGCCCGTAAATTTCAATGATGCGACCGCGCGGCAGGCCCCCTATTCCGAGTGCGATGTCGAGCCCCAGCGATCCGGTCGGGATCGCTTCGATCTCGATCTTCTCGCGGCTGCCCAGCTTCATTGCCGAGCCTTTACCAAAGGCGCGATCAATCTGGGAAAGGGCCGCTTCCAATGCTTTCTGTCTGTCCATTGTCCCTGTCTTCTTGGAATCGATGAGTGAGAGCATTGCTGTCATCGGCCTATCCCCTGTCAAGCGGAAGCGCCGATTCAGTGGCGCCTTGGCCACTACGTATCCCCTTTGTTCTTCAAGAACAAGAGGGGAACGGAATTTTCCTATTAGACTGCGAGCACCTTCGTCAAAGCGCGCTCAACCGCCCCGATCGTATAGGGTTTCGCCAGCGTCGGACGGTCCGAATGGCTCGACGGGACATCATCGGCCATGCCGCCCGTAGCGAAAATGAAGGGAATGCCACTTTCTGCAAGCAGGTCGGCGACGGGCCAGCTTTTTTCGCCCTGAAGATTGCAATCGACCAACGCGGCGTCAAAGCCGCCCCTGCGCGCATGATCGCACGCCTCTTCAACCGACACAGCGATAGCATGCAACCGGTATCCTAGGGTGTCGAGATAATCTTCCAGCATCATGCCGATCATCGCTTCATCCTCGACCACCAGGATGGTCTTGCTGTCCGACATGTGCGATCCCCTATTTTCGTTACGCTCGCCATCTTATCATCGGCGCGCCGACCAGCATAAACGCTTGATCGTTCAAGAAGTTCAATCCACCGCGGGCCGCATCGCCAACGCGTCGCGCGCGGCCTCCGCCAGCTGGCTGACGGAGAAAGGCTTGGGCAAAAATGCGACATTGGCGATGTCGATCGATTTGCGCAGCTGTTCCTCGGCATAGCCCGACATGAACAACACGGGGAGGTCGGGACGGCTGTTTCGCGCCCTGGCGACCATCGACGGACCATCCATATTGGGCATGACCACGTCAGATATCAGCAGGTCGATCTTCTCGTTCCCGGCCAGCACCTCCAGCCCCTGTTCGCCATCATTGGCGGTCAACACCTTATAGCCTTGGCGGGCGAGGGCGCGTTCCGCAACGGCGCGCACCATATCCTCATCCTCGACCAGCAGGACGGTTCCCGTGCCCCAGGTTTCGCTCCGCTTAACCGGAGCCTTGGACAGCTGGACTTGCTCCATGTCAGCGCCCTGATAGACCGGCAGATAAATGACGAAGCTGGCGCCCCGGCCGAGTTCGGATTCCGCAAAAATATAGCCGCCTGACTGTTTGACGATGCCATAGACCGTCGAGAGGCCAAGACCGGTGCCCTTACCCAGTTCCTTCGTGGTGAAGAAGGGTTCGAAGATCTTGGACAATATGTCGGGCGGGATGCCAAGGCCCGTGTCGGACACGCGCAACGCCGTATAGTCGGCGGCAGGCAATATCTCCTGCCGCATCTCCCGCACCTTGGCCGCCGGAACGGAATAGGTCTGGATATTGAGGACGCCGCCTTCCGGCATCGCATCGCGCGCATTCACGGCTAGATTGACGATCACCTGTTCCAACTGCCCCGGATCGGCACGCACCGCGCCGAGGTTACGGCCATGGCTGACCTCAAGCTTTACGCTTTCGCCCAGCAAGCGCTTGAGGAGGTTGGAAACGTCCGCCACAATGTCGGGCAATTGCAGGACTTGCGGGCGCAGCGTCTGCTGGCGGGAAAAGGCGAGCAGTTGGCGCGTCAGACCCGCGGCGCGATTGCTGTTCGACTTGATCTGCTGAATATCGTCATAATCGCTGTCGCCTGGCGTATGGCGCATCAGCATCAGGTCGCAATGGCCGATGATGGCGGTCAGGATGTTGTTGAAGTCATGCGCGACGCCGCCCGCCAGCTGGCCGATCGCTTGCATCTTCGTCGCCTGCGCGACTTGCCGCTTGAGCTTGCTTTCCTCGCTATTGTCCTTGAGGCTGAGCAACACCGCCGCTTCCCCCAAGCCCCGCACGCCCGCAAGGCTCAGCGCAGTCGGTTCTTCCGGCTCGTTGCGAAGCCTGATCGCGATGTCGCCGGACATTTGCGGCCCCACCGCAAAACGGCGCACCGCGTCAGCGACCGCCGCCTGGTCCTCGCGCACGACGAGGTCACCGGGGTAGCTGGGCCGGTCGGAGCGCTTGAGCCCGGCTGCGCGCGAAAAGGCGCTGTTGAGAAACAGCACCCGGCCGTCACGGTCCGCCATCGCAAGGCCGAAGGGCAGCAAGGAAAGCAGCGTTTCGATATAGGATAGCGCCGACGTACCACCCGCGCTGCCCGCCGGTTCGTCGATCAGCAGCAGGAGCATCGGCCCGTCCTGGCCACCCCCCTGATTACCCGCAGGCTGCGTTGTTCGCCGCAATGGCACCTGGAGGAGCCGCAGCGGCAAGCCGCCCGACTCTTCGCGGGCCAGGAACAGCCGCCCCTTGTCATCCACACGCATATGAGCGGCGAAGTCACGCCCCGTGATATTCGCGTCGATGCGCCCCGCCGCGCGCAACAGGAAGGCGCCGTTCGCGGCGCGGATCCGCCCTTCGCCGCCGATCATGACCGCCATGATCCCAGCCTCGCCCATTTGCCGTCCGGCGTCGCCAGTCAGCAGCCTGTGCACGTCGTCGAGGGCATTGGGCTGACGCACCGGGGTGAAGCGCCAGAGCAGATAATCTTCTGATCGGCCGGTGCGGCATATGTCCACATCAAGCCGCAGCGCGCCCTGCGCCATGCCTTCCACCCGCGCTTCGCCATCCCGCCACGCACCACGTGCGGCTGCGCTCAGGCTTTCCGACAAGCCGGGTTCAGCCGTGATATTGGGAGGCGTGGGAAAACCGGGAAACCATTCGCCAAAGAGGTCGCTCGCACAGACCAGCCGCCCGGCCCGGTCCGTCACCGCGATCGCCATGTTGGACGCGTCCGCGGCAACACGCGCCACCGTCCAGTCCGGCATCGCCTCACGATCGGCGGCTTCTTCAGGAAATAGGCGGCGATACCAGTTGAGCAGCGCCGCAGCCGCCAGTACCATGGCGGCAAAACCCGCCGCCAGCGCCCGGTCCCCGACAGCATAGATGACGAGGGCGGCCGATAGCAGCGCAGCCAGGATCAGCAGCGGCAGGGACAGGCGTGATGGGCTTTCGCCTGTCCACGCTTCCTCATCCCTTTTGACGCGCGAGGCCATGGCCCGGCCTTCCCCCTTGAAAACGCATGGACAGTTTCGCCGCCGTCAGACGGGAGCGACTTCTTCCAATGCGCTGCTTTCGGGTGCCTTGCCAATCCTCAATTTGCGCGCATGCCATTTCCGGCCCATGCGATGACGCCAGATCCAATCCGCGATGAAGTAACCAACAACCGCCACCGCGATGGAGATCAGCGTGAGTCCGAACAGCATCGCGGGCGCCGCTTCGGAAAAGAGCCATGCGACCCACTGACGAATTGTTGCATGATCGTTGACCAGCGCCATGAAACCCGATGCGTCGGCGGTCCGCCCCAGCATCCAGTTGCCGATATAGACCGATACCCAAAGAATGAGCGGCGTCGTCGCGGGATTGGACAGGAAGGTCATTGCCGCGGCGATCGGAATATTGGCGCGGAAAGGCAGTGCCAGCAGCGCCGCGCCGGCAATCTGGATACCAGGGATCAACAGAAAGATGCCGACCAGCAACCCCAGCGCTACGCCGCGCGGCACCGAGCGCCGGGTAAAACGCCAGAGCGACGGCTCTAAAACGCGGTGGGCCACGGGGGCGAGGAAACGATTATCTTCGAGCGATTCGCGCGTCGGAGCATGAGCATGCCACCAGCGGCTGAGCCTGTTGTCCATCAGCGATGCGCCTTCATGATGCGCTGCTGATCGCGCTTCCAGTCGCGCTCCTTGATCGTTTCCCGCTTGTCGTGAGTCTTCTTGCCCTTGGCAAGCGCCAGTTCGACCTTCGCCTTGCCACGGCCGTTGAAATAGATGCTCAAGGGAACGAGCGTCATGCCCTTGCGCTCGACCGCGCCGTGCATCCGGGCAATCTCCCGCTCGTGCAGCAGCAGCTTGCGGGGGCGTTTGGGCTCATGGTTGAAACGGTTGCCGTGGCTGAATTCAGGAATGTTGCTGTTGACCAGCCAAACCTGGTTACCCTTCACCTCGGCATAGCTTTCGGCGATGTTGCCCTCACCGAAGCGAAGCGACTTCACCTCCGTCCCCTGCAGCGCGATGCCCGCTTCGAACACATCCTCCAGGAAATATTCAAAGCGCGCGCGCCGGTTCTCGGCGACGATCTTCTTCTTGTCGAACAATTCGGGACGGGGACGGGCCATGGGACTCTTAACTAACTCACTTCACCATATAAGGCCGCAGCCCTTTTAGACGAGACCCGCAATTTCCAGCGCCCGATCAACCGCCGCGCGGCTCGATTCCGACGGCCAGGTGATCGGCAGACGTATGTCACCGGGCATGTCCGACCGCACGCGGGTGAGCGCATATTTAACCGGACCAGGTGAAGAATCGCTGAACAGGGCGTCATGCAAGGGGTAGAGACGATCCTGCAGCGCAAGCGCACCGTTCCAATCGCCGGACGCGCAAGCGGCCTGGAACTCCGCACACAGCCGCGGCGCGACATTCGCCGTGACGGAGATGCAGCCCTTGCCCCCCATTGCATTGAATCCCAGAGCGGTTTCGTCATTGCCGGACAGCTGGCAGAAATCCGCCCGGCAGGCGAGGCGCTGCGCGGTGACCCGCCCCAGATTTCCGGTGGCGTCCTTGATGCCGACGATCGACTGATATTCCTCAGACAAGCGGTGAATCACCGGAACGCCGATGTCGGTGATAGTGCGGCTGGGCACATTGTAGAGGACTATCGGCAGGTTGCAGCGTTCGGCCAGATAGGCAAAATGCTGATAAACGCCGTCCTGGTTCGGCTTGTTATAATAAGGCGCGACGACCAGCGCGGCGTCTGCGCCAGCTGCTTGGGCGGCGAACATATGTTCCAGAGCGATGCGCGTGTCATTGGAACCGCAGCCCGCGATCACCGGCACCCGGCCCGCCGCCTGATCGACGCAGATGGCGACCACGCGATTATGCTCTTCCACCGTCATGGTTGCGCTTTCGCCGGTGGTGCCGCAGGGTACGAGCGCGCTGCTTCCCTCCTCGATCTGCCAATCCACGAGGGCGCGAAATGCCGCCTCGTCCACCGTCCCGTCGCGAAACGGGGTGACCAGCGCCGGAATGGACCCGGAAAACATCAACAAACTCCTTCAATTCACCGGCATTCCGGGGCACACTGTCGAGTGAGGGCGACGTGGCGCTATAGCGCGTCATTCATGGCCTGATAAGGATGGAATTGCGATGATGTCCAGTAGGCTGTCACCTCGCCGCCCTGAAACAGCAATGGTCCGCATGCCTTTGATCGCTCTTCTTCTTTTCACCGCCGGCGCCAGCGCCCAGACCGAAGCGCCGGTTTACCCTGCAGCAACGCCCTACCCGGCCGGTGCAGTGGTGCAGCCGACTCCGGCACCAACTCAATCGACACCCTGGAGCCAAGTGAGCGGGCGAATCGGCGTTGCGTCCGATCCCGCCATCTCCGGCACGATCAGCCAATGGCGCGCGCTGCAGCAGAGCGACGGCCTGGGTTTTTCCACCTATACCAGCTTCATCCTGGCGAACCCCGGCTGGCCGGGCGAGGACCGCATGCGGCGGCTGGCGGAAACCAGCATCAATCCCAACAGCTATGATCCGCGGCAGGTTACGGCCTTCTTTGCCCGCTTCCCGGCGCGGACCGCGACCGGGCATGCGCGCAATGCACTCGCGCTGGTGCAGATGGGGCGCATGGCCGAAGCGCGCATCGCCGCGCGTAGCGCATGGGTCGGTGGCTCGCTCTCCCCCGATGACGAGTCGCGACTGCTGTCGCTCTTCGGTTCTAGTTGGACGAGCGCGGATCATGATCAACGCGCCGACATGCTGTTGTGGGGCAATGACACCGCAGGGGCGCAGCGAATGCTGGCCTATGTGACGCCAACGCGCCGCCCCGTCTATGACGCGCGGATCGGCTTCCGCCAGAAGCTGCCCGATGCAGCCGCTCGGATGCAAATCGCCGAGAGCGTAGGCGTATCTGACGCAGGTTATATTGCCGATAAGGCGACATGGCTGATCAACACCGGCAATTGGATCGCTGCACGGCAATATTTGGCCAACCGTCCGGCGCTGACCTTCCGCCCCGGCAATGCCGAGAAATGGTATGAGACGCTGCTGGGGCAGGCGCGCGCAGCCGCCAATGACAGCCAGTGGAGCTTCGCCTACGGCATCGCCAGCAAGATCGATGACGCTTATGCTCCTGGCGTCGACATCTCCAGCCGCCCGATTGGGGAACGCGACGATTATACAAGCCTCGCCTGGCTCGCGGGATCTACTGCTTTTTACAATTTGAATCGTCCTGCCGATGCAGCGGCGATGTTCCGCCGCTATGCCACGGCGGCGAAGTCTCCACAGACGCAGTCCAAGGGCTATTATTGGGCGGGACGCGCCGCTCTGGCCGCCGGGGATACGGCAACTGCCAACAGCTATTTCGCGCAAGCATCGGTTTTCCCAGATCAGTTTTACGGCCAACTGGCACTCGAGCGTGTCGGCAAGCCCGTGCCCGCTCCCGCAATCGTCGAACGGCCGGTCGAGATTTCAGCCGCTGAGCGGACGGCCTTCAACAATCGCTCCGTCGTCCGCGCCGTCAAGGCGCTGGGACAAATGGGATATTGGGAAGATCAGAGCAAATTTGCTCGCGCCATCGCGAATAATGCCGACAGCGACAGCGACCATTATCTCGCCGCCGAATTGGCGAAAAGCATCGGGCGGCCGGACATGGGCGTCATGGTGGGCCGCCGCGCGGTGTCGAGCGGCCTTACCGGCTATGGGGAAAGCGCCTTCCCGCGCGTGCCGGTGCCGCCTACCGCTCAATCCAACTGGACGATGGTTCACGCCATTGCGCGGCAGGAAAGCCAGTTCGACCGGCAGATCGTCAGCCATGCGGGCGCGCGCGGCCTGATGCAGCTGATGCCCGGCACCGCGCGGGAGCAGGCGGGCAAACTGGGCCTCGGCTATGATCCAAGCTCACTCAACGATCCGAGCTACAACATCATGCTGGGTTCTTCCTATTTCCAGCGGATGCTCAACTATTATGGCGGCAGCTACCCGCTGGCGGTCGCGGCCTATAATGCGGGTCCGGGCAATGTGAACCGCTGGATCGCCTCCAATGGCGATCCGCGCATGCCCGGCGCCGACATGCTGCGCTGGATTGAGCAGATACCGCTCTTCGAGACCCGCAATTATGTCCAGCGTGTTCTGGAAAACGCCGTGGTGTATGAAGCGATGAACCCGGAACGGGCGCGTTTTCGCGGCTCCAGCACGCCGCTGTCCAAATATCTCGGCAAGCAGACGCCGGGCTAAGACGCTTCCATTCGTTCGAGCAGGGTCGGGAAACTTCGCGTAACAGTTGCTCGACTTCGCTCGGCACGAAGGGCTAGGCTATGCTGCCATGACCGCCCATCCCAACTACATCACACCCGACGGCTTTTCGAAGCTGCGCGCCGAATATGACCAGCTTCTGGGCGTCGAGCGCCCGCGCGTCGTCGAGATTGTAAGCTGGGCAGCGGGCAATGGCGACCGTAGCGAAAATGGCGACTATCTCTACGGTCGCAAGCGCATGCGTGAGATTGACGGCCAACTCCGCCGATTGTCGAAAAAGATGAAGGACGCCAAGGTCGTCGATCCGCGGCAGCAGCCCGACAAAAACAAGGTCTTCTTCGGCGCGACCGTCACCATCGTGGACGAGGATGACAATCATCGCACCGTCACCATCGTGGGCAATGACGAAGCGGATGCCAGTGCGGGGCGGATCGGATGGGGATCGCCCATCGCACGAGCCTTGCGCGGCGCTGCTATCGGCGATCTGCGCCGCGTCCTGCTCCCGGCCGGGGAGAAGGAATATGAGGTGATGGCGATCAGCTATCCGGCGTAAGAAACCGCCATTTTCCGCCGAAGTTCACACCATATGCGCGCGCGTGCGCGAGCGCGCGTAGGCATCGTGGAAAGCAGTTTGACGGTTCAAAGAGGGGCGCGGGATAGACAGGCCGGAGGAATGTAGGACAGGCTAAATCGAGGTCTGTTGGTGAAATAGGATGCTTTTTGGGAGGCTGTGGCGATTAGGTTACACACGCTTCGTTGGAAGATGGCCCGAGAAAAATGTCCTGTCCGCTGCTGGTAATGCGCCACAGGTGACGGGTCTCCGTTAACGCCGTCAACCAGAGGAAGCGGGATCCCGGCTCAAGGCCGGGATGACGGAAAATTGTTTGCTTGCGGCTAATCAAACCCTCCCTTGGAAGGGAGGGGCTATGTCCGCAATCCACCCAAGCCGATACTGATCTGCAGGCTTAGCGCGCCGGCTTGCGCATCATCGGCTGCGCCTGCGCCACCACGGCACCCGGCTTCGCCGCCAGCCGGCCGATGGTCTTCAGCGCATAGTCGAGCTGGAAGTCCTCGATGCCCTTCTTCTTCAGTTCCTCGGCGGTCATGGCGAAGCGAGGATCGTCCTTAATATCCTCTTCGAGCGCGGCGTTGTCCGTCTTGATCTCGTTGATCAAATGGCGGCGCAGGTCGCTTTCGCGGAACTTCGGCCGGTTCTTGTAATCGGGATCGGACAGCTGCGGCACGCGAACGTCAGGCTCGATCCCGCCTTCCTGCACAGAGCGGCCGGACGGCGTGTAATAGCGCGCCGTCGTCAGCTTAAGGGCGGTCGTGTTGCTCAGCGGCAGCATCGTCTGCACGCTACCCTTGCCGAAGCTACGCTCGCCCATCACCAGGGCGCGATGCTGGTCCTGCAGCGCGCCTGCGACGATCTCCGATGCCGATGCCGAGCCCGCATCGACGAGAACGATGACCGGCAGACCCTTCGCGTCGTCACCGGGCTTGGCATAATAGCGCTCGACATCGCCCTTCTGACGGCCGCGCTGGGACACGATTTCGCCGCGCTCCAGGAAGCTGTCGCTGACCGACACCGCCTCGTCCAGCAGGCCGCCGGGGTTGGAGCGCAGATCAAGAATATAGCCGGTCGGCTTGTGGCCGAGCGATTTATCGATGCTGCGGATCGCCTGGCGCATGTCGGCGCCGGTATTGGCCGAGAAGCTGACGATGTTGATCACACCGACATTGTTCTTCACTTCCCACTTTACGGGCTTTAGCTGAATGATTTCGCGAGTTAACGTGAGTTCGATGGGCTTGTCGCGGCCCGGCCGCACGATGGTGAGCTTGATCGACGTGCCGGCGGCGCCGCGCATCTTGTCGACCGCCTCGTCCAGCGTTCCGCCATAGATGAGCTGCCCATCGAGATGGGTGATATAGTCCCCCGCCTTGATCCCCGCACGCCAGGCCGGGGTATCCTGCGTCGGCGCGATAACCTTGACCGCGCCGTCTTCCTGCGTGACCGACAGGCCAAGGCCGCCATAGCTGCCTTCGGTCTGGGTGCGCAGATTTTGGAAGTCGCGGGCGTCGAGGAAGCTGGAGTGTGGATCGAGGCTGGCGAGCATGCCGTCGATCGCGCCCTTGATCAGCTTTTCGTCATCGACCTTCTCGACATAGTCGCTGCGAACCTTCTGGAACACGTCCATGAACTCGTCGAGCGCCTTGTAGCTGCTGGCTTCCCCATCGGCGAGCGCGGCGGTCGTGGCGGGGATGAGCGCGAGCGCGCCAAGGGCAACGGCGCCCCGGAAGAAATTGGAAGTCATTGCTGTCCTGAGTCCTGGCATCAAGCGGCCAGTATAGGCGGGTTGTCAGCCAGACGCAAAGCATGGCTGGAGCCAACCGCCTTTCTGCCGCTTTAGGAGTTGCCTGCCCTATTCATGAGGCCGGAGCGCCTGGTTCAAACTGTCCATCACCTGGGCGATCGGTTCGGAGACCGTCACGCTGCGCCCTTCGCCAAAGCGGATGCGGGTGCCGTCCGTGACCGATGAAACGAAGGTGACCTGCGCAGCATTGATGGCGGTTTCGGTCCGGTCGGCGCCCACGAACATGACGAGCATGGCATTCCTCTCCTTCTTATTGGAAGGCGAAGGTAACCGCATTTCCGCAGCATGCCAGCCGTTTTCTTGGCTCGGGGTCAGTCGAAGCTAATTGCCTGGATAAAAAGGCTCGCGCGCGCATCGAGGCGGTGCGCCTCCTGCGCCAATTGACCGGCGGCATGCCGGATGTTGCTCGCGCCCTCCACCGCCGCCCCGGCATTGTCGCTGATACGGCTCGCGCTGACCCGGATATGCTCGCTGGAGACGCCCGCCTCTGCGACGCTGCTCGCGATCGTCCGGCTGAACGCGCCATGCCGCGCCACCGCCTCGAACACGGAGCCCGAAAGCCGGTCCGCCGTGGCGATGGCCGAGTTCATGAGGGCGTGTCCCTGCGCCACATGACCGACGGTGGCGCGGATATGCTCAATCCGGTTAGCGATCTCCGCTGCCGCGTCGCGTGTCTGACCAGCCAGCAGCTTCACCTCCCGCGCGACCACGGCAAATCCCTGCCCCGCCTCGCCAGCACGCGCCGCTTCGATCCCGGCATTGAGCGCCAGCGTGGCCGTGGCGCGGGCGATCGCGTCGATGAGCGCGGTTACCTCGCCGATCCCATCCGCCTGCACCGACAATTGCTGCGTCTGGGCGGAGCCGAGGCGAGTCTGTTCGACAGCGGAGCGGACCGCCGCTCCGGCGTCGCGCACCTCTTCCTCGATGGTCTGGAACAGCAGCCCAAGATCGCTGGCCGACGCAGCAATGCCGGAAAGATTGTCTGCCGTCTGCGCGGCCGCCACCGCCATGCCTGCCGAAGCGTCGCCATTATGCGCCGCCCGTTCCGCCGCTTCGGTCGCCAGACGCGACAGCATGTCGGCCATGGCGACGAGATCGGCGATCAGTGCTTCGACATCATGGCGAAAGCTGCCGCTCTCCCGCGTCACCCGTTCCAGACGCTCAGCCCGCACGATGGCCACGCGCGCATCACGTTCGGCGGCGAGCTTCAACAAAAGCTGCCCACCAACCACCCCTGCATAGCGCCCGCCATCAACCACGATCAGCCCTTCGCATGCCTGGCCCTGCGCAGCATAGAGGTCGATCAGCGCCTCGATCGTGGCGCTCCGCTCCACCCAGGCGCAGGGACGGACATGATCGTCCAGCCGCCCGCCGAAGCTGGGATTGCGCAACAGCGCGTGGCCGAAAGGATTGAAGAGGATGCGCCGCATGTCGCGCTCATAGATCGCCCCTGCGGGCCGTCCCTGACTGTCGAGGACCGGGAGCAGGCGGAGCGCGGGATCGAGCTGAAACTGGTCCACCGCTTCGCTCAAGGGCCTTCCCAACCGGATCACCGGACTGTCAGCCACAAAGGGCAAGCCTTGTGCGCGCGGCAGAGAGGGAGCGGGATCGAGCATCTGGGGCGAAAACATGAGCGCCGATTACGGCCTGAATGGTAAACGCGCGGTTAGGTTTTGATGACAGTTCGATGACAAATGGCTGTTTTTAGCGGTTTTTCGTCAGAGCGCCTTATAACCGAATGCCTCCGCTGCGAGCTTCACCACTTCGGGGTCGGGCTCGGGAAAGTCCATCGGCACCAGCTTCTCAAGCGTCTTGGCCACATATTTCAGCGCGGCGATGCGCCCGGCCTTCCGGTTGTTATTGTCGATCACATGCCATGGGGCGGATTTGCTGTCCGTCTTGGCGAACATGGCGTGCATGGCGTCCAGATAATCGTCGCGCCGCGCCCGGTTGCGATAGTCATCGGCGCCCGTCTTCCACCGCTTCCACGGGGTATCAAGCCGCTGGGCGAGTTGCTCGTCCTGCGTTTCCTGCGTGATGTGGACGAACAGCTTGACGATGTTGGTGCCCGCGTCCGCCTGCTGTTTCTCGAAGGCATTGATTTCATCATAGGCCCGCTTCCATTCGGCCTTTGAACAATAGCCTTCCACCCGTTCGACAAGCACGCGGCCGTACCAGCTACGGTCGAAGATCGCGATATGCTTGCCCGCGGGCAGGCGGGTCCAGAAGCGCCAGAGGAAATGGTGGTCGCACTCCTCCGGGGTGGGAGCGGCGATGGGCCATACGCGGTAATAGCGCGGGTCCCAATCGGCCGTCATGCGCTTGATGATCCCGCCCTTGCCCGCCGCGTCCCAGCCTTCCAACAGGATGACGCTGCGCCGGTCATGGATGATGTGGGCGACTTGAATCTTGGCCAACCGCTCCTGCAGGCCGGCCAGTTCGGCCTCATAGTCGCCCTTGAGTTTTACGCCCTTCTCATAATCGGCAAGGTCGATGGCCATGCGATCTTCTCCTTCTCCGTCGCGATCAAGCAACGCTTGGGCAAAGGAAAAGTCAAATCGCAGTCAGTCCGGCACGAAGGAGATCCCAGCTTCCGCTGGGATGACGGGTAACGGTCAGGCTTTGGCCTGTGGCTCCACGACCCGGATGTGCAATTCGCGGAGTTGCTTGAGTTCAGCCTGCGAAGGTGCTCCCATCAGCAGGTCCTCGGCGCGCTGGTTCATCGGGAACAGCGTGATCTCGCGCAGGTTGTGCGCGCCGCAGAGCAGCATCACGATGCGATCCACGCCCGCTGCCATGCCGCCATGCGGCGGCGCGCCGTACTGGAAGGCGCGGTAGAGGCCGCCGAAGCGTTCCTCGACATCGGCCTGGCTGAGGCCCACCTTCTCAAACGCCTTGACCATCAGTTCCGGCGACTGGTTACGGATCGAGCCCGAAGCAATCTCATAGCCATTGCAGACCATATCATATTGATAGGCCTTGATCGTCAGCGGGTCTTGATGTTCCAGCGCGTCCATGCCGCCCTGCGGCATGGAGAAGGGATTGTGCGCGAAGTCGATCGACTTCGATTCCTCATCATATTCGTAGAAGGGGAAATCGACGATCCAGCACAGTTCGAAGCGATCCTTGTCGATCAGGTCGAGCTGCTCGCCCACGCGGATGCGCGCAAGGCCGGCGAGCTTGGCCGCCTGGCTTTCCTTGCCCGCCGCGAAGAACACGCCGTCATTCGGCCCGAGGCCCAGTGCGTCGATCAGCTTCGCCGTGCGTTCTTCGCCATGATTCTTGGCGATGGGACCGCCGGGCACGCCATCCTTGATGTTGATATAGCCCAGGCCCGAATAGCCTTCTGCCCGCGCCCAGTTGTTCATCTCGTCAAAGAATTTGCGGCTGCCAGCGCCCGCACCCGGCGCCGGGATCGCGCGAATGACGCTGCCGCTCTCCACCAGAGAGGCGAAGATGCCGAAGCCCGAGCCGTGGAAATGCTCGGTCACGTCCTGGATGATGATCGGGTTACGCAGATCGGGCTTGTCCGAGCCATATTTCAGGATCGCTTCATCATAGGGGATGCGCGGGAAGCTGCCGGAGGGGGTGACCGGCTTGCCATCGGCGAACTGTTCGAACACCTGGGCGATCACCGGCTCCATCGTGTTCCACACATCTTCCTGGGTGACGAAGCTCATTTCGAGGTCGAGCTGGTAGAACTCGCCCGGCAGGCGGTCGGCGCGCGGGTCTTCGTCGCGGAAACAGGGCGCGATCTGGAAATAGCGGTCGAAGCCCGCCACCATCAGCAGCTGCTTATATTGCTGCGGCGCCTGCGGCAGGGCGTAGAATTTCCCGGCATGGATGCGGCTCGGCACCAGGAAATCGCGCGCACCCTCCGGGCTGCTCGCGGTCAGGATCGGCGTTGAATATTCGGTAAAGCCGATCCCTTCCATGCGGCGGCGCATGTCGGAGATGATCTTGGTCCGCTTGACGATGTTCGCGTGCAGCGTCTCACGCCGCAGATCGAGGAAGCGGTAACGCAGGCGGATATCCTCGGGATATTCCTGCTCTCCCGCGACCGGCAGCGGCAGGTCGGCGGCGGCGGACAGCAGCACGGCGTCCAGCGCGCGGATTTCGATCTCGCCGGTCGGAAGGTTAGGGTTCACAGCCTCCTTGGCGCGCGCCACGACCTTGCCGGTCACGGTCACGACGCTTTCGGCGCGCAGCGATTCGATCACCTTGAACACCGGACCGTCCACTTCGGTGACGATCTGCACCATGCCATAATGGTCGCGCAGGTCGATGAAGACCAGATCGCCATGGTCGCGCTTGCGATGGACCCAGCCCGATACGCGCACCTCATTACCAACTTCGGCCGATGTCAGGGCGCCGCAGGTATGAGTGCGATAGGCGTGCATGGCGTTTTGGTCTTTCGCTTGCGTTTTACGGAAATGACAAATTGTTGCAGCCCCGCTATGGGCGGTCTTGTCGAACATCGACGAGCCCGCCGGGGAGCGGGCCAGCCCATAATAAGATCGAAGACCATATGCAAATCCATCCGCTGATTACCGACAGCAAGACTCTCGCTTCATTTTGCGCCCGGATCGCCCAATCGCCCTATATCGCGGTCGATACCGAGTTCATGCGTGAAAACAGCTATTGGCCCGACCTTTGCCTGGTGCAGGTCGCCGACGAGAATGAAGCTGCCGCCATCGATCCCAAGGCGCCCGGCCTGGACCTTTCGCCCCTGCTCGACCTGCTGGTCGATAATGAGGATGTGCTGAAGGTCTTTCACGCTGGCGGGCAGGACCTGGAGATCATCTACAATCTGACCGGCAAGACGCCGCATCCGCTATTCGACACGCAGATCGCGGCGATGGCGCTCGGCCTGGGCGAGCAGATTGGCTATGGCAACCTCGTCGATGCGTGGCTGGGGGTGCAACTCGACAAGGGCGCGCGTTTCACCGATTGGGCGCGCCGTCCGCTCGACAAGCGGCAGATCGACTATGCCATCGGCGACGTCACCTACCTCATCCAAATCTTCCCGAAGATGCTGGAAGAGTTGAAGCGCACGGGACGCGGCGACTGGCTCGACCAGGAAATGGAGCGGATCAGCGACGCGGAAAATTACGTGAATGAGCCCGCCGAAGCGTGGAAGCGCGTCCGCATCGCCAGTCGCAAGGCCGATGTGCTCGGCCGCCTGAAGGCGCTCGCCGCCTGGCGCGAGATCGAAGCGCAGGACAAGAACCTCCCCCGCGGCCGCATCGTCAAGGACGAGACGCTGGCCGACATCGCCAGCCACCCGCCCCGCGCGCAGGAGGATCTCGGCAAGGTGCGAGGCCTGTCCGCCACCTGGAAGACGAATGATATCGGCGCGCGGTTGATGCAGGCGCTCGCCAGCCACCAGCCCCTGGACAAGGACGAAATGCCCGAGCGCGATCCCAAGCGCCCCGGCCTGGGGAAGGACGGCGCGCTGGTTGCCGACTTGCTCAAGCTGCTGCTCAAGATCCGGTCGCGCGACATCAATGTGGCCTCGCGGCTGATTGCCCGGTCCGATGATATCGATGCGCTGGCGGCGGGGGTTCGCGACGACCTCTCCATCCTCGAAGGCTGGCGTTACGAACAATTCGGCCGCGATGCCGTTGATCTGGTCGAAGGCCGCCTAGCCTTTGCGGTCAAGGGCGGGCGCCTCAAGATGACACGCACCGAATAGGAGCAGATGATATGCGGATCGCCGCGCTTCTTCCCTTCGCCCTGCTGGCGGCTTGCTCGGGAGCTGGCGGTCAGGGCCCCGCCGGCCCGCAGCCTGTCGAAGGGGCGTGCCGGAATGACGGGCTGGACCGCTTTGTCGGACAGAAGGCAAGTGCGGAGGTGGGGGCGCAACTTCTTGCCGCCTCGGGAGCCCGCACGCTGCGCTGGGGTGCGCCGGGGATGGCCATGACGATGGACTTTCGCGCGGATCGGCTGACCGTCAGCTATGATGAGGGGATGACGATCACTTCGGCGCGGTGCGGTTGATCATGGAGAGCGGGACAACGGCGTCGGAGCTGATCGACGGGCGGATTCGCGAACTGCCGGATTGGCGCGGCGACATGCTTGGGCATGTCCGCAGCCTGATCC
Organism: Sphingobium sp. EP60837; assembly: GCF_001658005.1. Taxonomy (NCBI): domain Bacteria; kingdom Pseudomonadati; phylum Pseudomonadota; class Alphaproteobacteria; order Sphingomonadales; family Sphingobiaceae; genus Sphingobium; species Sphingobium sp. EP60837. The sequence continues at coordinate 1,221,878 of NZ_CP015986.1, forward strand.
ATGCGGCGGTGCCCGAAGTTGTCGAAGAATGGAAATGGCGCGGCGTGCCGGTCTGGTCGCATGGCGGCATCCTCTGCACCGGAGAGACTTACAAGGACAAGGTCAAGCTGACCTTCGCCAAGGGTGCCGCGCTCCCTGACCCGTCAGGTTTGTTCAACGCCAGCCTGGACGGCAATGCCCGACGCGCGATCGACATTTACGAAGGCGACCACGTCGATGCGGAAGCGCTGAAGGCGCTCATCCGCACCGCAGCGCAACTGAACGCAGCCAAGAGCAAGGCAGGCCGGCAGGCGTAGCCTCAGCACTCCAGCCCGATCAGCGTGCCGCCACCGACGCGGCCGACATGGCGCTTCCCATCGATTTCCAACCAGTCGGGCGTCACTTCCAACCGCCGTCCCCGGATCGTGGTGCGTAGATGCTCCACCGCGATACGGTTGCGCGCCACGATCCTCAGCACCGCCATGCCATCGCCGCGCGCCGCCATGACGCTGTAGCGGTCGCCTCGGAGCAGAAAGTGCCAGCTGCCATCGGTTGGCAGCCATTCATTGCCGTCGATCACCTGCACCGGCGCCCCGTCGGCCGCGCCCATGCGCAGGCTGATCCGGGTCGCGCCATTGCTGCGCCGGGGCGGCGCGAAGATCAGGATCGGCTCGCCATCCAGCGTCAGAGGAATGGGCGTGTCACGCAACTGCCGCGAGCCGCCCAGGATCAGGGTCGGCAGCTCAGGCGAAAAAGGCAGGCGGTCGCGGGCGAAATGGCGCTGCCGCACCACCGGATTGGTATGAAAACTGTGCACCTGCGTGGATGTCAGCCGCCCCTCCTCCACCAACCCATGGCATGTGGGGCAGAGCAACGTCGCGCCGTTGCTTTCGGGCAATCGCAGATAGCGGTAGATGGTGACGCCGCAACGGACGCAGGCGAAGCCGCATGCCTGCCGGATATCTTCTCGCTGCTGGCTCGAAAGCAAAGGCAACGGCGGCATCACGGGCAAGCTCATGGACGAAAATCCCCTTGCAGCGCCGCCCCGCTTCATTGCGGATCGGCGTTACCCTGGAGGCGTCCTTCCCATGTCGGGGCTCTGGCAGGCCCTTCATCTGTACATCGTTAAAATAATTGGCGCGAAGTCAAGTAGGATTGCGAATCAGCGCTGCGGCAGCAGGTCCAGATTGCGGGATGCTGCTATGTTGCGAATGCGCCCAGGGCGCGGCATGGACTTGATCGCAATTTCCGCAATGTCGCCAGCACTGAAAAGCTCCACATTGCCAACGTCGAAGATGCGTTGACCGAAAGTCTGGGTGATGCGCACACTCCGGATGCTCGACAGCGCAATCTCCGTCCGCTGCTTCGACAGCAGACCGCGCTCCATCAGCACTTCGCGGTCGGACAGCGCCAACCGCTCACCCTTGGCCCGCAGCCACCACACGCCGATCGCGAGCAGGCCGACAACCGATATCAGCAGCAGAATGAACAGAAAAGGATGCGCGCGGAACATCGCAGGATGCTCGTCATACAGCCACGCTTCACTCATCAGTCGCCCCGTCCAAAGATGCAGCCGGACATGATCATGGATGGCGTGCCTGCGTCAATCCTTGGCTAGCGCATCCTTTTTGTGGGCGGCGCGCTTGCCATCGCCGGTTTCGACGATGAACTGCGGATCATCCTTTGACGCCGCAACCTTGTGCCCTTTGATCTGCGTAGGGCTGGTCTGCTTCTTCACAACCTTGCCATGCGCCTCGCTCCCATGGCTTTTCCAACTTACCTTGTCACCGGGCTTGGGTTCCTGCTTCATGCTGCATCCTCCTCACGAACGAGAACCCAGCAGCATGACGCAGGTTGCGCGTGGCCCTAGCTTTCGTCGCCCATACGGAGCGCGGCGATGAAGGCTTCCTGCGGAATCTGGACGCTGCCATATTCGCGCATCCGCTTCTTGCCCTCTTTCTGCTTTTCGAGGAGCTTCTTCTTACGCGTGATGTCGCCGCCATAGCATTTGGCGGTCACGTCCTTGCGCATCGCCGCGATGGTCTCGCGCGCGATCACCTTGCCGCCGATCGCTGCCTGGATCGGAATCTTGAACAGATGGCGGGGGATCAGGTCCTTCAGCCGCTCGCACATATGCCGCCCGCGCGCTTCGGCGGCGCTGCGGTGAACGATCATGCTGAGTGCATCGACCGGCTCATTGTTGACGACGATGCTCATCTTGACGAGGTCGCCCTCGCGCGTGCCGATCTGGTGATAGTCGAAGCTCGCATAGCCCCGGCTGATCGATTTCAGGCGATCGTAAAAGTCGAACACCACTTCGTTGAGCGGCAGCTCGTAAGTCACCTGGGCGCGCCCGCCGACATAGGTCAGGTTCTTCTGGATGCCGCGCCGGTCCTGGCAGAGCTTCAGGATCGAGCCGAGATATTCGTCAGGACAATAGATCACCGCCTCGATCCACGGCTCCTCGATCATCTCGATATGATTGGGATCGGGCATGTCGGCCGGGTTGTGCAGATGGCGCACCGTCCCGTCCTTCATGTGCATCTCATAGACCACCGACGGCGCGGTGGTGATGAGGTCGAGATCATATTCACGGGTCAACCGCTCCTGGATGATCTCCAGGTGGAGCAGGCCCAGAAAACCGCAGCGGAAGCCGAAACCGAGCGCCGCCGACGTTTCCATTTCGAAGGAGAAACTGGCGTCGTTGAGGCGAAGCTTGGAGATACTGTCGCGCAGCTTTTCGAAATCATTGGCATCGACAGGGAAGAGGCCGCAGAAAACCACCGGCTGCACTTCCTTGAAGCCTGGCAGCGGCGCCTTGGCCGGATTCTTGACCGTTGTGATCGTGTCGCCGACGCGGGTCTGGCTGATGTCCTTGATCTGCGCGGTGATGAAGCCGATCTCTCCGGGCCCCAGTTCCGGCAGCGCTTCGATCTTGGGCCGCATGCAACCAACGCGATCGATCAGATGCTCCGTGCCCCCGATCATGAACTTGATGTTCTGGCCCTTCTTGATGACGCCGTTGACGACGCGCACCAGGATGACGACGCCGAGATAAGGATCATACCAGCTATCGACCAGCATCGCTTCCAGCGGAGCGTCGCGATCACCCTTGGGCGGCGGGATCTTGGCGACGATGGCTTCGAGCACCTCGTCGATGCCGATGCCGGACTTCGCGCTCGCCAGCACCGCTTCGGATGCGTCGAGGCCGATCACTTCCTCAATTTCCGCGCGCACCTTTTCCGGCTCGGCAGCGGGCAGGTCGATCTTGTTGAGTACCGGCACGATCTCATGATCATGCTCGATCGACTGATAGACGTTCGCCAGCGTCTGCGCTTCCACACCCTGCGCGGCGTCGACGACCAGCAGCGCGCCTTCGCACGCGGCAAGCGACCGGCTCACTTCATAGGCGAAGTCCACATGGCCCGGCGTGTCCATGAGGTTGAGTTCGTAGGTTTCCCCATTTTTCGCGACATAGTCGAGACGCACGGTCTGCGCCTTGATGGTGATGCCGCGCTCCTTCTCGATATCCATATTGTCGAGCACCTGCGCGCTCATCTCGCGGTCGGTGAGGCCCCCGGTGCGCTGGATCAGCCGGTCGGCCAGCGTCGATTTGCCATGGTCGATATGGGCGATGATCGAGAAATTGCGGATATGCGAGAGGTCGGTCATGGCCGCGCCCTAGCAGCCATTTGCCGGCCTGTCAGCAGTGCAGCGAAGGGCGCGCGCCGTCTGTAGGCAAGAGCGGTGGGCTATGCTAAAGGCCGCTTGTTCTTCGCGGGCTCGCATCATAATCAGAAATGGCTTTTCATCCGCACAAACAGGGGAATTGGGGCAATGTTGAAGACGGTTTCCGCGCTGCTCGTTACGGTGTCGGTGGCGGTGACGCCGATCGCGGCAAGTGCGCAGACGAACATGAGTTCGTCCGGCAAGACGTATAAGGATGGCACTACCAAGGGGGCTTCGTCCGGCCGCCGCGCACAGGAGCGCGCCACCCAGGAAATCCCACGCTGCACCCGCCGCATCGGCACCGTCGCTATCGTCGAGCCGGACAATCAGTGGTGGCGTGAGCTGAACCTGGGTAGCCCGGAGGCGATCCTGAAGGTGTTCATCCAGCAGTCTGGCTGCTTCGGTCTCGTCAACCGCGGTCGCGCCATGCAAAGCCGCGCGATGGAACGCGCCATGGCTGATTCGGGCGAGCTCCAGGCCGGCTCCAACCTGGGTCGGGGCCAGGTGAAGGCCGCCGACTATTATCTGGAGCCCGACATCGTCTCTTCCAACCGCAATTCGGGCGGTGGCAATGTCGGCGGCATGCTGGGCGGCCTGATGGGCGGTTTTGGCGGCGCGGTCCTGGGCGGACTCAACATCAAGAAGAAAGAAGCCAACGTCACGCTGTCGATCGTGAACGCCCGCACGACCGAGGAAGAGGCGCTGACCGAGGGCTACGCCCGCAAGACCGATATCGGCTTCGGCGGCGGCGCGGGTGGCGGCTGGTGGGGCGGTTTTGCGGCCGCCGGCGGCAGCGGTTACCAGAATACGGAGATCGGCCAGGTCATCGTGCTCGCCTATCTCGACGCCTATACCAAGCTTGTCACGCAGCTGGGCGGCCTGCCCGCCAATGCTGCTGCGGCGGCTCCGCGCGCGCAGTAAGAACAGTGATCAGGAAGGGGCGCTGCCGGATAGAGGCGGCGCCCTTTTTTGTGTCTTCGATTGGCTGGGGTGCGCCGACTTCTTTAGCGGGTCAGGTGGGATCTACCGCCACCTCGCCCGGTATCCTGACCTTCTCACGCCGCCTGCGCCACCAGGCCAGAATAGCTTCGCCAACGGGCCGCTCGACCAAGCGATTGATCGCGGTTCCGAGCGTCAGGGCAACGAGGAAGGCCGTCGAAAACGCGATCCATGGGCTGTAACCCAGCTCCGCCAGCTTCAGCATCACGACAAAGCCCACATGCTGGTGGATCAGGTAGAAGGAATAGCTGATGCCGCCAATCCACAGCAGCGGCCGCGCCGCGATCCACCGCAGGCGGCCGGCAATCAGCGCGGCGAAGCCCGCCAGCAGCAGGCAGGCGATCAGCGTCACGTCCCAGCTTTCCATCGCGGCAACGGACAACAGCGCAAGCACTGCATAAGGCATCTGCTGCCGCCAGCGGCGTCGCCCCGCCCAGACGCGATAAGACAGCATGCCGATGACGAAAAACGGCACATAGCGCAGCACGAAGAGCATCACGATGCGTTCGGGCATGTCCGGCCAGAACCCGTAGATCCCGCGCAGCACCAGCCAAAGCGCGAGCATGGGTTCCAGCCATTTCATCCCCACCCATTTCCACAGGGCGATCATGCAGAAGTAAAAGGCGATCTCGACCGTCAACGTCCAATAGGCCCCATCCACCTCCGGCAAGAAGGCAAAGCCCTGAAGCATGGTGATATTGGCCAGGATCGCTGCAGGGCCAATCAGCAATTGGGACGCTTTGGCGAGATATTCGACGGACAGCGTCAGCAGCATCGCGACGAGATAGGCGGGGTAGAGCCGCGCAACGCGGTTCACTACAAAGTCGGCGACGCTGCCAATCCGATCGAGCGTGAAGAAGATGGCAAAGCCGGAAATCGTGAAGAACAGCAATACCCGGTAATTGCCTCCCGGGAAGCTGAACGGCACATGCGCTGCCTGCGGAAACAGCTCATGAAAGCGCGTCGAATAATGGAAAACCAGCACGCAGAGAGCGCCGATCCCGCGCAAGGCGTCCAATTCCGACAGGCGGGTTCGATGAGGCGGTCCACTCACCCGGCGGGAATAGCAATCAAACAGCAATCAATCGTTAAAATGACCGCCAATCGGAAACAGAATGGCATTTCCATGTGCTGCGGAGCAGCTGGGTGGACCTAAGGCTTACGAACCTCTGCTACCCGTTTCAGCTGCGCAAGCTGTTCCCCGAGAACCTTATCCACCATCGGCGCGATCGGGGCCATGCCCATGCGTACATAGCCGCCCGCCACATAACCCACCGTGACCCGGACGCCCTTCTTCGTCGGGGTAATGGTGATATCGAGCGTTCCCATGACGCCTTCCGCCTGCAACGGTCCCAAGGCTCCCGATAGACGCAATTGCTTATGGGGCGCGGCAAAAATGACGCGGGCATGTTCAACGCTGCCGGAGGAGCCACCGGGGCCCGGCAGGCGCTCACAGAAACAGCCTCCAGCGCGCGGCTCCAGGGTGAGATTTCCCGCAACGCCGCTATAGGTGTGTGCGCTGCTCCACCAGCGATCCGGGGCCGCGAGCAGCGCGTAAACGCTCTGGGCATCTGCAGCAATTTCGACGCTGTTTTCAATCGCGAAGCCGCTGTCCTTGATCGACGTCACGGCCCCATGTGCGGCGGACGCGCCTAACAAGGCAAAAGCGCTGATCGCGGAGAAAATTCGTCGCATGGCTGCCCCCTCCCCCAATCATGTTCGGGGAGGGGAGAGTAGCTCAGGACTTGCTGCTGTCCAATATCGCGGCAATCGCGGCCGTCACATCGTCCATGTCAGCCATGCCATCGACCCGCGACACGATGCCGCGCGCTTCGTAGATGGGAAGGATCGGCGCGGTCTTGGCGCGATATTCAGCCATGCGGGTCCGCACGGTTTCTTCATTATCGTCTGGACGGCGCTTGAAATCGTGCCCGTGGCACTTGTCACACTCGCCTTCGACCTTCGGCTGCTTGAAGCTGTCATGATAGCCTTCGCCGCAGCTGGCGCAGGTGAAGCGGCCGGTGATGCGCTCGACCAGCGCGTCCTCATCGACGTCGAGTTCGATGACATGATCCAACGTCCGGCCGCGATCCGCGAGGATGGCGTCGAGCGAATGGGCCTGCGCCTCGGTGCGCGGATAGCCGTCGAAGATCACACCGGTTCCGGCGGTCAGACCATCCAGCGCCTCGCCGATGATACCGGACACGATCTCGTCCGAAACCAGCTCGCCCGCTTCCATCACTGCCTTGGCCTTGAGGCCGATCGGCGTCTGGGCCTTTACGGCGGCACGCAACATGTCGCCGGTCGATAGCTGCACCATGCCGCGGCTCTCAACCAGACGGCTGGCCTGCGTGCCCTTACCCGCTCCTGGAGGACCCAGCAGAATGATATTCATGCGCGCATACTCCCCTGTTCTTGCGCCTTGACGTGATGCGCCTTTAGCGCAGGCGACCCTTCAGCTTGGCCTTCTTGATCAGATCGCCATATTGATGAGCCAGCAGATGGCTCTGGATCTGCGTCACGGTATCGACCGTAACGTTAACGACGATCAGCAGGCTGGTGCCGCCGAGATAAAAGGGAATGCCCGCCCGCGCGATGGCAAATTCCGGCACCAGGCAGATAATCGCCAGATAAGCGGCCCCGATCACCGTGATCCGGGTCAGAACATAATCCAGATAATTTTCCGTGTTCTTGCCAGGACGGATGCCAGGAATGAAACCACCGTTGCGCTTCAGATTATCGGCCGTCTCTTCCGGATTGAACACAACCGCCGTGTAGAAGAAGCAGAAAAACACGATGCCGAGGCCATAGAGCCCCATATAGACGGGACTGCCGTGCGACAGATACTGATTGAGCGTCAGCACGAAGTCGCCAAGCCTGCTCTCGCCTGCCACGGTCTGGCCGGCAAATTGCGAAATGGTCAGCGGCATCAGCAGCAGCGAGCTTGCGAAGATCGGCGGGATCACGCCGGCCGTGTTGACCTTCAACGGCAGATGACTGCGATCGGCCTGCATCAATCCCTGGCGCGTCTGGCGCTTGGGATATTGGATCAGCACCCGGCGCTGCGCGCGCTCCATGAAGCAGATCAGCAGGATCAGGCCAACGGCCATCGCAATGACCAGTACGATCAACAGGCCAGAAATCGACCCTTCGCTGCCGGACTTGAACAGGTTGCTGAGCGTAACAGGCAGCTGCGCGACAATGCCCGCCATGATGATGAGGCTGACGCCGTTGCCGATGCCACGCGAGGTAATCTGCTCACCCAGCCACATCAGGAACATCGTGCCGCCGATCAGCGAGATGACCGCCGCGATCCGGAATAGGAAGCCGGGATCGACCACGGCCTGAACGCCCGACTGCGCGCCGAAACTTTCCAGGCCCACAGCGATGAAATAGCCCTGGACGGCGGTCAGGCCGACCGTTCCGTAACGCGTATATTGGTTGAGCTTCTTGCGGCCGCTTTCACCTTCCTTTTTGATCGCCGCGAGTTGCGGCGAAAGGGAGGCGGCGAGCTGAACCACGATCGACGCCGTGATGTATGGCATCACGCCGAGCGCGATCAAGCTCATGCGTGAGAGCGAACCACCCGAGAAGGTGTTGAAGATGTCGAGAATACCGCCATTCGTCTGCTTGTAGAGCTGAGACAGCGCGGTCGGATCGACGCCCGGCAGCGGCACGAAGCTCAGAAAGCGGAAGACGATCAGCGCGCCCAGCGTAAACCACAGGCGCTTCTTGAGGTCGGTCGCCTGGCTGAACTTCGCCAGGCTGAGATTGGATGCGAGCTGGTCGGCTCTCGATGCCATGGTGGCTGCCCTTCAAAACACTCTTGCCGGAGTCACGGCCCGGCGTGAATCGCTAACCCATTAGCGAGCGCGATCCGCCCTGTCGAACGGGGAGTTGCGCTTCACGCGACAAAGCTTCCCTGAAACAGATGACCCCGCCGGCCCATATCGGACAGCGGGGTCATGCTTGCAAGCCTCGGAAGTCGGCTCAGCCCTTCTTGGCGGCCTTCTTCGCAGCCAGGGCGGTGCCCTTCTTGGCCTTTGCCTTCTCGGCCGCCGGCACGACCTCAATCACTTCGACCTTGCCGCCAGCCTTTTCGACCGCCTCGATGGCGCCCTTCGAAGCTCCGGAGACGAGCAGGTTGACCTTGGCGGTCAGCTCGCCCTTGCCGAGCAGACGGACGCCGTCCTTGCCGCCGCGCGACAAAGCAGCAGCCTTCAGCGCCGCATGGTCGATGGTCGCATTGGCGTCCAGCTTGCCGGCGTCGATCGCCTTCTGCAGCGCGCCCAGGTTCACGATCGCGTAATCCTTGGCGAAGATGTTGTTGAAGCCCCGCTTAGGCAGACGCATGTGGAGCGGCATCTGACCGCCCTCGAAGCCGTTGATGGCGACGCCCGAGCGTGCCTTGGCACCCTTCTGGCCGCGACCGGCGGTCTTGCCCTTGCCCGAGCCGATACCGCGGCCGACGCGCATCCGGCCCTTGCGGGCGCCGGCATTGTCGTTGAGTTCGTTAAGCTTCATGATGTGCACTCGCTTTCGCTATGTTCGCGCTGAAAACACGTAATCCTCTCCCGCACGCGGGAGAGGATATGGAGGCTTGCCAGCTTGCTGGTTAGCCGAAGCGGGAGAGGGCTTCTGCCCTCACCGCTGCAACCAAGGCCCACCCTGCGGACCCAAGTCTCGCTGCCTCCCCCGCACGCGGGAGAGGCAAGGGGTCAGTCGACCACCTGCACCATATGGGGCAGCTTCTTGATGGCACCGCGGACTTCCGCCGTGTCTTCCAACTCCACCACTCGATGCATCTTGCCGAGGCCCAGGCCGATCAGAATCTTCTTCTGGTCGGCAGGGCGGCGGATCGGCGAACCGATCTGCTTGATCTTGATCTTCGCCATGTCGCTTTACTCCGCAATCGCTTCGGCATCAGCCTGCGCGACTTCGGCCGAGGCGCCACCGCGACGCAGAAGGTCGGCGACCTTCTTGCCACGACGCTGCGCCACCGACTTCGGGCTGGTCTGTTCGCCCAGCGCCGCGAAGGTCGCACGGATCATGTTATAGGGGTTGGACGTGCCGTTCGACTTGGTCACGACGTCCGCCACGCCGAGGCTTTCGAACACGGCGCGCATCGGACCACCGGCGATGATGCCGGTACCGGCCGGAGCCGAACGGACCGTCACCTTGCCCGCGCCAAAATGGCCAAGGCCATCATGGTGCAGCGTGCGGCCTTCCTTCAGCGGAACGCGAACCATCGCCTTCTTGGCCGAAGCGGTCGCCTTGCTGATGGCTTCGGGCACTTCGCGCGCCTTGCCATGGCCGAAGCCCGCGCGGCCCTTGCCGTCGCCGACAACGACCAGAGCAGCGAAACCGAAACGCTTACCGCCCTTGACGGTCTTCGAGACGCGGTTGATGTGAACCAGCTTCTCGATCAGCTCTTCGCCCTGCTCCTCGTCGCGGTTGCCGCGACGGTCGTCGCGACGGCCACGGCCGCCACGCTCGCCACGGTTGCGGTCACCGCCACCCCGGTTGCCACGGCCACGGCCGGGACCACGACCTTCGGTCGGTGCGGCTTCGCCGCCCTCGACAGCAGCGGGAGCGCCCGCCTGCGACTGGATATCGTTTTCGTCAGCCATGATCAGAACTCCAGCCCGCCTTCGCGGGCGGCATCGGCCAGCGCCTTGACGCGGCCATGGAAGAGGAAGCCACCACGGTCGAATACGACGCGGGTGACGCCGGCAGCAGTCGCCGCGGCGGCGACACGCTTGCCGACTTCAGCGGCTGCTTCGGAAGTGGCGCCGGTCTTACCACGCACGTCCTTGTCCAGGGTCGATGCGGCGGCCAGGGTCTTGCCCTGCGCATCATCAATGACCTGGGCGTAGATGTGGCGGCCCGAACGGTGGACGCTGAGGCGGGGCTTGTGGCCCGAAACTGCCTTGAGCGCGGTGCGGACGCGGCGACGACGCCGCGCGAAGAGGGAAAGCTTTGCCATCTTACTTCTTCTTCCCTTCCTTGCGGAAGATGAACTCGCCGGCGTACTTGATACCCTTGCCCTTATAGGGTTCGGGCTTGCGCCAGCGGCGGATCTCGGCGGCGACCTGACCCACCTTTTGCTTGTCAATGCCGCTGATCTCGACCGTGGTGTTATCCGGGGTCTTGATCTCGATCCCTTCAGGGATCTCGAAATCGACATCGTGCGAATAGCCGAGCTGCAGCTTCAAAGTCTTGCCCTGCGAGTTGGCGCGGTAACCCACGCCGGTGATCAGCAGCTTCTTCGAGAAACCCTCGGTCACGCCGGTGACAAGGTTCTGGATCAGCGTGCGCTGCATGCCCCAGAAAGCCCGTGCGGCTTTGGTGTCATTGGCCGGCTTCACCAGAATGCTGCCGTCCTCGATCGTGTAGCTGATCTCGTCGCGCAGCGGCAGCGCCAAGGTGCCCTTGGGGCCCTTGACCGACAGCAGCCCGCCTTCGATCGACGCCGTCACGCCCGAAGGCACGGCAATCGGCTTTTTACCCGTGCGGCTCATCAGAACACCTCCGCCAGCACTTCGCCGCCGACATTCTGCTCGCGCGCTTCCGCGTCGGACAGAACGCCGCGAGGCGTCGAGACAATGGTGATGCCCAAGCCGTTGCGCACGATCGGCAGTTCCTTGGAACCCGAATAGACGCGGCGACCAGGCTTGGACACGCGAGCGACATGCTTGATCGCAGGCTGGCCCTCGAAATATTTCAGTTCAATGCGCAGGCCGGGATGCTTGCCGAGCGTTTCCTCGGAATAGCCACGGATGTAACCTTCGCGCTGCAGCACGTCGAGCACACGGGCCCGAAGCTTCGAAGCGGGGGACACAACGCTGTCCTTCTTCGCCTGCTGCCCGTTGCGGATGCGGGTGAGCATATCACCCAGGGGATCGGTCAATGCCATCTCAAATGATCCTTACCAGCTCGACTTGGTGACGCCGGGGATCAGGCCCTTGTTGGCCAGATCACGCAGCTGCACGCGGCAGAGACGGAATTTGCGGTAGTAGGCCCGGGGACGGCCCGTCAGCTCGCAGCGGTTACGCACGCGAGTCGGGTTGCCGTTGCGGGGGATCTCCGCCATCTTCAGACGCGCGATCAGACGATCGCTGTCATCAGCCGTCGTATCATTCGCGATCGCCTTGAGCTTCGCATAGCGGCCGGCATATTTCTTCACCAGCTTCTTGCGGCGCTCGTTCTTGTTGATCGAACTCAGTTTCGCCATGACTTAAGTTCTCTTCCTTAGCTTTTAGCGTTTGGGAGAGAAGCGGGACCCGTTCAGGCCGCCTGCTTCTCTTCGAGCGGGAAGGGGAAGCCGAAGAGACGCAGCAATTCGCGCGCTTCCTCGTCCGTCTTCGCCGTGGTGGTCACGATGATGTCCATGCCGCGCACCTTGTCGATGCGGTCATAGTTGATCTCGGGGAAGATGATCTGCTCCTTGATGCCGAAGGCATAGTTGCCACGGCCGTCGAAGCTCTTCGGATTGAGACCTCGGAAGTCGCGCACACGGGGCAGAGCGACGTTGATCAGACGATCAAGGAACTCGTACATGCGCTCGCGACGCAACGTGACCTTGGCGCCGATGGGCATGCCTTCACGCAGCTTGAACTGCGCGATCGACTTGCGGGCCTTGGTGATGACCGGCTTCTGGCCGGCGATCAGCTCCATTTCCTCGGCGGCCGAAGTGACCTTCTTCTTGTCCTGGGTCGCTTCGCCGACGCCCATATTGAGCGTGATCTTTTCGATCTTGGGCACTTCCATGACGTTCTTGTAACCGAACTTCTCGGTCATCGCCTTGGCGATTTCGGCGTCATAGAGCGACTTGGAGCGCGGAGTGTACTTGTCGCTCATTACAGCACCTCACCGGACTTGACGGCGACGCGGACCTTCTTGCCGTCGCGGTCCTCGAAACGGACGCGGGTCGGCTTGCCATCCTTGTCGGCGACAGCGACGTTCGAAATGTGGAGCGGCGCGGGCTTGCGCTCGATACCACCCTGCGGGTTCGCCTGGTCGGGCTTGCGGTGACGCGCGTGCACGTTGATGCCTTCGACGAGGACCTTGTCGTCCTTCGGCAGCACCTGCAGGACGGCGCCGGTACGGCCCTTGTCCTTGCCAGCCAGGATGACGACCTTGTCGCCCTTCTTGATTCTAGCAGCGCTCATTACAGCACCTCAGGGGCGAGCGAGATGATCTTCATGTGCTTCTTGGCGCGCAGTTCGCGAACGACCGGGCCAAAGATACGGGTGCCGATCGGCTCCTCATTCTTGTTGATGAGCACAGCGGCATTGCCGTCGAAGCGAATCACGCTGCCATCAGCGCGACGCACGTCCTTGGCGGTGCGCACGATGACGGCGCGATGCACGTCACCCTTCTTCACCTTGCCACGAGGCGCAGCTTCCTTGATCGAGACGACGATGATGTCGCCTACGCTCGCGAAGCGACGCTTCGAGCCGCCCAGCACCTTGATGCACTGGACGCGCTTGGCGCCGCTGTTGTCAGCGACGTCAAGATTGGATTGCATCTGGATCATGGATCCGGTTCCTTCTTATTTGGCCTACCGGGACGATCCCGGCGGTTCCGAATTCGTGGTTTCGACCGGAAGATTCGAAACACGAAGCGCGGGCCTGTAACCTCTTCTTTCCGAAAAGGCCAGCCCCGCGTCCGAAATTTCGACCCTTAAGGTCGGTGACTGACCTCAGGCGGCCGTTTCCGGCGACTTGTGGGTGTCCACGCGCTCGATGACCTTCCAGGTCTTGAGCTTGGAAATCGGAGCGGTCTCCTCGATGCGGACCGTTTCGCCTTCCTTGTAGACATTGCCCTCGTCATGGGCATGGTACTTCTTCGAACGGCGGATGATCTTGCCGTAGAGCGCATGCTTAACCTTGCGCTCTACGCGAACCACCACCGTCTTGTCGGTCTTGTCGGAAACCACCGTTCCCGTCAGCACGCGCTTGGGCATCGTGTGTTTCCTTTACTTCGCGGCCGAGCGCGAACGCTCGGTCTGCAGGGTCTTGATCTGCGCGATCGACCGGCGGACTTCCTTTACCCGGCTGGGCTTTTCCAGCTGGTTGGTGGCCGCCTGGAAGCGCAGATTGAACTGCTCACGCTTCAGGTTGTTGAGTTCGGTCGACAGTTCGTCGTCCGTCTTGGTCTTGAGGTCGGCAACGTTCGCCACGGCTTAGCCCTCCAGGTGCGAGGTGTCGCCGAGGCGGGCAACGACCTTGGTCTTGACGGGCAGCTTCATCGCGGCGCGCGAGAATGCCTCTGCTGCGAGCGGGCCGGGTACGCCGTCCAGTTCGAACAGGATGCGGCCGGGCTTAACGCGGGCCGCCCAATATTCGACCGAACCCTTACCCTTGCCCTGACGGACTTCGGCGGGCTTCTTCGACACCGGAACGTCGGGGAACACCCGGATCCACAAACGGCCCTGACGGCGGATGTGACGGGTGATCGCACGGCGGGCCGCCTCGATCTGGCGCGCGGTGATCCGCTCGGGCTCCAAAGCCTTAAGACCATAGGAGCCGAAGTTCAGAGCCGAACCGCCTTTGGCGTCGCCCTTGATCCGGCCCTTGAAGGTCTTGCGGAACTTCATTTTCTTCGGTTGCAGCATGACGCTATTACCTTCTTATTCTTAGCGCGCCGGGCGCACGCCGGAGGTCTGAGCCTCCAGCATCAGCCGGTCGGTGGCCATCGGATCGTGGCCCAGGATCTCACCCTTGAAGATCCAGACCTTGATACCGCAGACGCCATAGGCGGTGTGCGCCGTGGCTTCGGCATAATCGACGTTCGCACGCAGCGTGTGCAGCGGAACGCGACCTTCGCGATACCATTCGACGCGCGCGATCTCCGCGCCGCCCAGACGGCCGCCGCAGGTGATCTTGATGCCTTCGGCGCCGAGACGCAGAGCCGACTGCACCGCACGCTTCATCGCGCGACGGAACGCCACGCGGCGCTCCAGCTGATCGGCAATGCCCTGCGCAACCAGCTTGGAGTCGATTTCCGGCTTCCGGATCTCGACGATGTTCAGGCTGACGTCCGAAGAGGTCAGGCTGCCCAGCTTCTTGCGCAGCTTCTCAATGTCCGCACCCTTCTTGCCGATGATGACACCGGGACGGGCAGCGTAGATCGACACGCGGCACAGCTTTGCCGGACGCTCGATCACGACCTTGGAGATCGCAGCCTGCGGCAGGTTCTTCATGATATACTGGCGGATCTTCAGATCCTCCAGCAGCAGGCGGCCATAGTCAGCGCCTTCGGCGAACCAGCGGCTGTCCCAGGTACGGTTGATCTGCAGGCGCAGACCGATCGGATTGCTCTTGTGACCCATAGTCTTACGCCTCCGCTTCTTCAGCTGCTTCACGCACGACGATGCGCACGCGGCTGAAGGGCTTCAGGATCCGGGTCGACTTGCCACGGCCGCGAGCGTGGAAGCGCTTCATGGTGAAGCTCTTGCCCACCGATGCTTCCGCGACGACCAGAGCGTCGACGTCCAGATTGTGGTTGTTTTCCGCATTGGCGATGGCCGAAGCCAGCACCTTGCGCACATCGACCGCCATCGCCTTCTTCGAGAAGGCGAGGATGTTCAGCGCTTCCTCGACCTTGCGACCGCGGATGAGCGTGGCGACCAGGTTCAGCTTCTGGGCCGAACCACGGATCTGCGTGCCAACGGCCAGCGCCTCATTGTCGGCGACGCGACGGGGAGCCTTTTCCTTGCTCATTAGCGCTTGCCCTTCTTGTCGGCAGCGTGGCCGGGGAAGTAGCGGGTCGGGGCGAACTCACCCAGCTTGTGACCCACCATGTCCTCGTTCACCGAGACCGGCACATGCTTGCGGCCGTTATAGACGTTAAACGTCAGGCCAACGAACTGCGGCAGGATGGTGGAACGGCGCGACCAGGTCTTGATCGGACCCGAACGGCCACCGGCGTCCTGCGCCACTTCCGCCTTCTTCAGAAGGCTGAGGTCCACGAACGGACCTTTCCAGACGGAACGAGCCATCTCGCTTACCTCTTCTTCTTAGCGTGGCGGCTACGGATGATGAACTTGTCCGTCGCCTTGTTGTGGCGGGTGCGCGCACCCTTGGTCGGCTTGCCCCAGGGGGTGACCGGGTGACGGCCGCCCGAGGTGCGGCCTTCACCACCGCCGTGCGGGTGATCGACCGGGTTCTTCGCCACACCGCGCGTCAGCGGACGCTTGCCAAGCCAGCGGTTGCGGCCGGCCTTGGCGAGGTTGGTGTTAGCATTGTCCGGGTTCGACACGGCGCCGACGGTGCCCATGCAGTCCGAACGGATGTAGCGCTGTTCGCCCGAGGACAGGCGAACCATGACCATGCCACGATCGCGACCGACCAGCTGGGCGTAGGTGCCCGCCGAACGGCAGAGCTGCCCACCCTTGCCGGGCTTCATCTCGATATTGTGGATGATGGTGCCGACCGGCATCTGGCCGAGTTCCATCGCATTGCCCGGCTTCACATCGGTCTTCTTGCCCGCGACGACCTTGTCACCGGGAGCCAGACGCTGCGGCGCCAGGATATAGGCCTGGGTGCCGTCGGGATAGTTGACCAGCGCGATGAAGGCGGTGCGGTTAGGGTCATATTCCAGACGCTCGACCGTACCCTCAACGTCCCACAGACGACGCTTGAAGTCGACGATGCGGTAACGCTGCTTGTGACCGCCGGCGATGCCGCGCGAGGTCACATGGCCCTTATTGTTGCGGCCACCGGTCTTGCGCTTGCCTTCGGTCAGCGCCTTGACGGGCTTGCCCTTGTGCAGGCCGCTGCGATCGACGAGAATCAGACCGCGCTGAGCGGGGCTCGTCGGGTTGTAGCTCTTAAGCGCCATGATCAGCGCACTCCTTCGGTGATGTCGATCGACTGACCATCAGCCAGACGAACGATCGCCTTCTTCACATCCGACCGCGTGTAGGGCTTGCCCTTCCACTTCTTGGTCTTGCCCTTGGCGACCAGCGTGTTCACGCTCTTGACGGTCACGCCCCAGAGCGCTTCAACGGCCGCCTTGATCTCCGGCTTGGTCGCATCGTTGGCGACCTTGAAGACCACGGCATTGTTCTCGGAGAGAAGGGTTGACTTCTCGGTGATGACCGGAGCGACAACGACGTCATAATGACGGTTATCGACGGTTGCGGCCTGCTTCTTAGCCATTAAAACGCGCCTCCAGCTTTTCGACCGCGGCGCGCGTCAGCACCAGCGAATCCGCCTTAAGGATGTCGTAAACGTTGGCGCCGACAGCCGGCAGCAGGTTCACGCCGACGATGTTCGCCGAAGCCTTCGCGAAGCTGACATTCACCGCGTCGCCGTCGATAAATAGCGCCTTGTTGAGGTTCAGCTTGGCGAGATGTGCGACCAGAGCCTTGGTCTTGCCTTCCGCCACATCGAGATTGTCGAGGACGATCAGCGAGCCGTCCTTCGCCTTCGACGACAGAGCCATTTTGAGGCCCAGCGCACGAACCTTCTTGTTGAGGTCGTGGCCAAAGTCGCGGGCACGGGCGCCGTGCGCCTTACCACCGCCGATGAACACGGGCGCCTTGCGATCGCCGTGACGGGCGGTACCACCACCCTTCTGGCGGCCGAACTTCTTGCCGGTACGGGCAACGTCCGAACGCTCACGGGTGGCGCGAGCCGGAGCGCGACGCTTTTCCAGCTGCCAGGTAACGACGCGATGCAGAATGTCGGTGCGGGGCTCGACGCCGAACACGGCATCGTTCAGCTCCAGCTCACCAGCCGCTGCTGCGTCGAGGGTCTGTACATTGACCTTCATGATTAGCCCTCCTGGCCTTCGGTCGCTTCGGGAGCGGCCGCTTCTTCAGCGGGCGTCTCGGCCGGAGCGGGGTTGCTGTTGGCGGCCTGCTTGAGACTCGCCGGATAGGGCGCATCAGCCGGACGCTTCACCTTGACGGCGTCGCTGACGGTCAGCCAAGTGCCCTTGGCGCCCGGAACGCTGCCCTTGACGAACAACAGGCCACGCTCGACATCGGTGCGGACGATTTCGAGGTTCTGCTGGGTCCGCTCACGGTCACCCATGTGACCCGCCATCTTCTTGTTCTTGAAGACGCGGCCCGGATCCTGGCGGTTACCGGTCGAACCATGGGCACGGTGGCTGATCGACACGCCGTGGGTGGCGCGCATACCGCCGAAGCCCCAACGCTTCATGGCACCGGCAAAACCCTTACCCTGGGTGTGACCGGCAACATCGACCAACTGACCGGCAATGAAGTGATCGGCCGCGATTTCAGCGCCGACATCGAGGAGCGCATCCTCGGCGACACGGAATTCCACCAAGCGCGCCTTGGGCTCCACTTCCGCCTTGGCGAAGTGACCGCGCTGCGGCTTGGCGACATTCTTAACCTTCGCGACACCCGCGCCGAGCTGAACCGCGACATAGCCGTCCCGATCAACTTCCTTGCGAGCCACGACCTGATTGCCCTCAAGGGCCAGAACCGTAACCGGTACATGCCGTCCGTCCTCCTGGAACAGACGGGTCATCCCGACTTTCTTAGCGATCACGCCTGTGCGCATCACTGATTACTCCCATAGAGGCCCGCCTTAGCAGCGGGCGTATCCAACGAAAAAACCGCTCAGGATCCCTCCTTCGCGGCCCAACCCAAATATAGATCACCCCGTCCGGGTTGGATGCCACCCCCTACTCGGGAACGGCGACGGGGGACCAGGACCACGAGCCTTTCCGGTTCACCGGATCGCCGTGCGGTATCCCTTGTGTCGTTTGAGCTTCCGGATCCCGGAATGCCCGATACCCTGCCCTCCCCAAGGAAAGCAGGGACTTGCCAGCTTAGGCCAGCTTGATTTCGACGTTCACGCCGGCAGCCAGGTCCAGCTTCATCAGCGCATCGACCGTCTGCGGCGTCGGCTGCACAATGTCAAGCATACGCTTGTACGTGCGGACTTCGAACTGCTCGCGCGACTTCTTGTCGATGTGCGGACCACGGTTCACCGTGAATTTTTCGATGCGCGTCGGAAGGGGAATCGGACCGCGAATAAGGGCGCCGGTGCGGCGGGCGGTGTCGGCGATGTCGCCGGTCGCCTGATCAAGCACGCGATGATCGAACGCCTTGAGGCGAATGCGGATGTTGCTGTCCATTGTTCCTGTACCGATGCGAAAGAGCCAAAAACAAACCGCCCCAGCCTTGCCCTTCTAGCTCATTCGAGCCGGAGAAAGGCGATCCGAGGCGGTTGAAATCCTCAGCGGCGCGAATCAGACGATTCGCGCCGCTGCGGTCCTATATTACTTCGAGATCGTGCCGACAACCCCGGCACCGACGGTGCGGCCGCCTTCACGGATGGCGAAGCGGAGACCCGCGTCCATCGCGATCGGGGCGATCAGCTTCACGCCGAGCTTCACATTGTCGCCAGGCATGACCATCTCGGTGCCTTCCGGCAGGATAACTTCGCCGGTGACGTCGGTGGTGCGGAAGTAGAACTGCGGGCGATAGTTCGCGAAGAATGGGGTATGACGGCCGCCTTCTTCCTTCGACAGAACATAGACTTCCGCGTCGAACTCGGTGTGCGGCGTAACCGAACCGGGCTTCGCCAGAACCTGACCACGCTCAACGTCTTCACGGCCAACGCCACGAACCAGAGCACCGATATTGTCGCCGGCTTCACCCTGATCGAGCAGCTTGCGGAACATTTCGACGCCGGTGACGGTGGTCTTGCGGGTGTCGCGGATGCCGACGATCTCGACTTCCTCACCAACCTTCACGATGCCGGTCTCGACGCGGCCGGTCACGACGGTGCCGCGGCCCGAGATCGAGAACACGTCTTCGATCGGCATCAGGAACGGCTTGTCAACCGGACGCTCCGGCTGCGGGATGAAGCTGTCAACGGCAGCCATCAGCTTCAGGACAGCCTGCTTGCCGATTTCGTCGTTGGAACCGTCCAGCGCCTTCACGGCCGAGCCGGGGATGACGGGGATGTTGTCGCCGTCGAAGTCGTAGGACGACAGCAGCTCGCGGATTTCCAGCTCAACCAGCTCGAGGATTTCCGGATCATCGACCAGATCGACCTTGTTCATGAACACGACGAGCTGGGGAACGCCGACCTGCTTGGCGAGCAGGATGTGCTCACGGGTCTGGGGCATCGGGCCGTCGGTGGCCGAAACGACGAGGATCGCGCCGTCCATCTGGGCAGCACCGGTGATCATGTTCTTGACGTAGTCAGCGTGACCCGGGCAGTCGACGTGCGCATAGTGACGGGCTTCGGTCTCATATTCGACGTGGGCGGTCGAGATGGTGATGCCGCGCTCGCGCTCTTCAGGAGCCTTGTCGATGTTGGCGTAATCAACGAAGGTCGCGCCGCCGGTTTCGGCGAGCACCTTGGTGATCGCTGCGGTCAGCGAGGTCTTGCCATGGTCGACGTGACCGATGGTGCCGATGTTGCAGTGCGGCTTGTTCCGCTCAAACTTAGCCTTAGCCATTTTATCCTACCTTCTAATCAAATCAGCTTTGGTCTGACCGCTCGGCCGCGCCTCGCGAAGGCGCGTCCATAGCAGCAAATTCACAGATTACCAGCCCCTAACCGAGCCGTTTGCACGGCCCGGCCAAGGAAAATCATCAGGCCATCTTCGCCTTGACTTCGTCCGCCACATTCTGCGGCACTTCGTCATAGTGGGAGAAGATCATCGAGTAGTTCGCACGCCCCTGGGTGAAGGAACGCAGCGAGTTCACATAGCCGAACATGTTGGCCAGCGGGACCATCGCCTCGACCACCTGCGCGTTGCCGCGGCTGTCGGTGCCCTGGATCTGGCCACGGCGGCTGTTCATGTCGCCGATGACGTCGCCCAGATATTCCTCCGGAGTGACGACTTCGACCTTCATGACCGGCTCGAGCAGCGTGATGCCCGACTTCTGCGCCGCTTCGCGCATCGCAGCGCGGCCGGTGATTTCGAACGCCAGCGCCGACGAGTCGACGTCGTGGTAGGCGCCGTCATAGAGCAGGATTTCGAAGTCGATGATCGGGAAACCGATGAGCGAGCCGGTGGCCGCCGTTTCGCGCATGCCCTTTTCGATCGCGGGGATATATTCCTTGGGAATATTACCGCCCTTGATCTCGTCCTTGAAGATGATGCCCGCACCGCGCTCGCCCGGAGTCAGCTTCACCTTGATGCGGCCGAACTGGCCGGTGCCGCCCGACTGCTTCTTGTGGGTGTAGTCGATATCGACCGGCTTCTTGAGATATTCGCGATAGGCCACCTGCGGCGCGCCGACATTCGCCTCAACCTTGAACTCACGCTTCATGCGATCGACGAGGATTTCGAGGTGCAGTTCGCCCATGCCCTTGATGATGGTCTGGCCCGATTCGTGATCGGTCGTGACGCGGAAGGACGGATCCTCGGCAGCCAGGCGGTTGAGCGCGACGCCCATCTTTTCCTGGTCCGCCTTGGTCTTGGGTTCGACCGACAGCTCGATGACCGGCTCCGGGAATTCCATCCGCTCCAGGATGATCGGCTGGCGCTCGGCGCACAGCGTATCGCCGGTGGTGGTTTCCTTCATGCCGGCCAGCGCGACGATGTCGCCGGCATAAGCGGCATCGATGTCCTCACGCGAGTTCGCGTGCATGAGGAGCATACGGCCGATCTTTTCCTTCTTGTCTTTGACCGAGTTCAGATAGGTGCCCTTGGTCAGGGTACCCGAATAAACGCGCAGGAAGGTCAGCGAGCCGACAAACGGATCGTTCATGATCTTGAACGCCAAGCCCGAGAAGGGCGCGTCGTCTGCGGTCGCGCGGCTGTCGGGCTGATCGTTGTCGGGGTTGATGCCCTGAACGTCCTCGATGTCGAGCGGCGAAGGCAGATAGTCGACGACCGCGTCGAGCAGGGGCTGGACACCCTTGTTCTTGAAAGCCGAGCCGCACAGCACCGGCACGAACGACTGGTTCAACGTGCCCTTGCGGATCAGCTTCTTGAGCGTAGCGACGTCGGGCTCATTGCCTTCCAGATAGGCTTCCATCGCCTCGTCGTCCTGTTCGACGGCAAGTTCGATCAGCTTCTCGCGATATTCGGCAGCCTTGTCGGCGAGGTCGTCCGGGATCGCTTCATAGGAGAATTCGGCGCCCAGATTCTCATCCTTCCAGATGATGGCGCGATTCTCGACCAGATCGACAAGGCCCTTGAACTCCGATTCCGCGCCGATGGGCAGATAGAGGACGGCCGGGGTCGCGCCCAGGCGATCGATGATCGTCTGCACGCAATAATAGAAATTGGCGCCGGTGCGGTCGAGCTTGTTGATGAAGCACATCCGCGGAACCTTGTACTTGTCCGCCTGGCGCCACACGGTCTCCGACTGCGGCTCGACGCCGGCAACGCCGTCGAACGCGGCGACCGCGCCGTCCAGCACGCGCAGCGAACGCTCGACTTCGATGGTGAAGTCGACGTGGCCGGGGGTGTCGATGATGTTCAGGCGATGCTCGGGGCCCTTGCCCTCTTCGGCCTTCCACACGCAGGTGGTCGCAGCCGAGGTGATGGTGATACCACGCTCCTGCTCCTGCTCCATCCAGTCCATGGTGGCGGCGCCGTCATGGACTTCGCCGATCTTGTAGGACTTGCCGGTATAGTAAAGGATACGCTCGGTCGTGGTGGTCTTGCCGGCGTCGATATGCGCCATGATACCGAAATTGCGATAGCGTTCGAGCGGATGGCTGCGGGCCATGATGCTTCTCCGTTGCCGGCACGCCGGCGGTGAGTGAATGAGTCTTGCGGCTGGCCCCTAAACCAATCCGTCCGCCATGGGTAGCCCCACGGCGAACGGACCGATCTTCAAAACCATGATAGTGAGCGGGCACGGGAGCGCCCGCTTCACATTACCAGCGGTAGTGCGAGAAGGCGCGGTTCGCTTCCGCCATGCGGTGCGTGTCTTCGCGCTTCTTCACGGCATTGCCGCGGTTGTTGGCGGCGTCCAGCAGCTCACCCGACAGACGGGCGGCCATGGTGGTTTCGCTGCGGTTGCGCGAAGCCGTGATCAACCAGCGGATGGCCAGCGCCTGGGCGCGCTCGGGGCGCACTTCGACGGGAACCTGGTAGGTCGCACCACCAACGCGGCGGCTGCGGACCTCGATGCCGGGCTTCACATTGTTCAGCGCATCATGGAACATCGCGATTGGGTCCTTCTTGGACTTCGTCTCGACGGTTTCGAGCGCACCGTAAACGATGGACTCGGCGACGGCCTTCTTGCCGTCCTGCATGATGCTGTTCATGAACTTCGACAGCACGATATCACCGAACTTGGGATCGGGCAGGATAACGCGCTTTTCTGGGCGACGACGACGTGACATGCTCTAGTCTCCCTTACTTCGGACGCTTCGCGCCGTACTTCGAACGGCTCTGCTTACGGTCCTTGACGCCCTGGGTATCCAGAACGCCGCGCAGCACATGGTAGCGCACACCGGGAAGGTCGCGTACGCGACCGCCGCGGATCAGCACAACGCTGTGCTCCTGAAGGTTGTGGCCTTCACCCGGAATGTAGGTGATGACTTCGCGCTGGTTGACCAGACGCACCTTCGCCACCTTGCGGAGAGCCGAGTTCGGCTTCTTCGGGGTCGTCGTGTAAACACGGGTGCAAACGCCGCGCTTTTGCGGGTTCGCTTCCATTGCAGGGACCTTCGACTTGGTCTTCTGCAGCTCGCGGCCCTTGCGGACCAGCTGGTTGATTGTTGGCATGAAGCCCTTCACCTTTTCAGTTACTTTACCGGAACCATCCCCGCGTTGCTTGCTGCAGAAAGGCGCGAAGCCTTAAAACAGCAAAGGTCCCGGAGGGCAGATGCCCCCTGGACCGCAAGAGCAGCCGGCAATGTTCAGCTCTGCCCAGCACCCTTGGCCTGAAGACGAATCTGTCAGGATTTCCGGTAGCTGAGCAGGCGCGCCTATAGACATGGCGTCATTCAGGGTCAAGCGGCGGCCCGACAAACTTCGTTTCGCGTGCGAACCGGCATGGTGAACGACTCATTAGGAAATTGCTAAGGGTAGGCAAGCTATTGTTTCTAAACAGGCGCCCACTCACGAGCGCCCATATGGACAGGTCGTGACCCCACTTTCTCCTTTTACCGGCGAGTTTTGCAACCCGGCCCGGGAAGCTGCATTTCAGGGGGAGCGGCTGCCTGAGTCGTGCCGCCATGCGCGCACCCTGTTTATCCTTTCTGCGATCCTCAATGCGCTGTTCCTGATAAGCGATTGGCGTTTCGCCGGTACGCCTCATTTTTGGGTAGCCATTCCGGCGCGGCTGACGGTCGTACTCTGGTCGCTGGTCTGCCTGTCATTCAGCCGCAGGATGACTGATTTCAAGGCGGTCGAGCGCCTCTGCTTCATATGGCAGATCGTCACCGCGATCGGCGTCGCCTTCCTAGTCAGTTCACGCAGCGACATAGCCATTTTCGTGTTGGTGATGCTGCCGCTGGTCTTCTATCTTGTCGTGCCTACCAGCTTTCGCGGCAATTTCGGGGGCGGTCTCGGCTGTGGGATCGCGCTGCTGATCGGCTATCTCTCGCCTGCGCCTTTATCGCCGACGACGCCAGGAATGATCCTGGCAGTGCTGATGCTCCACTGCGGCATGTGGATCGCCATCAGCCGGACCAACCGCCTCCAACGGCAGGAATGGTTGGCGAGCCAGGCGGCCCAGGAAGCCCGGGCAGCCCTTGCGAGCAACAGCGAAACGCTTGAGCGCATGTTCATGAGCGTGCCGATCCCTCTGCTGGTTACGCGCCCGGACGGCACCGTTGTCCGCTTCAACGACGCAGCCGCCCGCGCTTTCGGCTCGGACGGTGATATCTCCCGCGTACATCTGTTGGGCGAAGGCGCAGCAGCCAAGGCCAGCCTGCGCGACCAGATCGCAACCGGAGAAGCGGTGGACAATCAGGAATGCCGCATCGTGGGCAAGGACGCCGTTGTTCACGACGTCCTGCTTGCCTCGCGCCCTATCATGGTGGGGGGGGAGGAATGCGTCCTTTCCAGCATCGTCGATATAACCGACCGGAAGGAGGCAGAGCGGCATCTTGCCCATCTCGCCATGACCGACGCGCTCACCGGCCTTGCCAATCGATCGCACTTCATGGCGACGCTGGCGCAGGCGGCCAGTGCGACCGACCGGGCCGGCGGGCAGATGGCGGTGGTGCTGATCGACGTCGATGAGTTCAAGCGGATCAACGATAGCGCGGGGCATGATGTGGGCGACGCGCTGCTCTGCGCAGTCGGCGAGCGACTGCGCACTGCGGTTCGGCCCGGGGATCTGGTCGCGCGCATGGGTGGGGATGAATTTGCCGTACTGCTGACCCGGCTACGCAACGCATCCGACCTGGAGACTATATTGGCGCGGATGACGGCACAGTTGCACCAGCCGTTGAGCCACGGCGCTCGCGATGTGGACTGCCGTGTAAGCATGGGTGTAGCGCTCTTCCCCGAACATGCGGGCGACATCGCGGACCTCATGAAATTCGCCGACATCGCCCTTTATGAAGCAAAGAATGGCGGCCGCGGCCGGGCTTGCCTGTTCGAGCCTTGGCTGCTGGAGCGATGGCAGCGCGAGGCCCGTATGCTGGAACGCGCGCGCCATGCGCTGGTCCACGCGCCGCCCGCACCCTGGTATCAGCCCAAGGTCGATCTTGCGACCGGAGCGATCATCGGCTTCGAAGCGCTCCTCCGCTGTGTCCGTGCAGATGGAACCATTATCATGCCCGGCGAGATCGCCGCGGCGTTTGAACATTCGGAACTGGGCCGCACAATCACTGACCGGATGCTGGCACAAGTGCTTGCCGACTGCCGTCGATGGCACGAACATGGGCTTGATATCGGCCATGTCGCGATCAATGTGCCGGGCGTGGAACTGCACGACAGCGGCTTTCCCGATCGCCTGATCGCGCAATTGGAAAAAGTGGGCGTGCCGCCTTCGAAGATCGAGTTGGAGGTGACCGAATCAGTCTTCCTTGGCCGCAATGCCGAAGTTGTGGAACGCAGCCTGCACCGGTTGAGCAGCGCGGGCATATCCATTGCGCTCGATGATTTCGGCACGGGCTATGCGTCGCTCTCTCACCTCAAGCAATTTCCGATCGACGTCATCAAGATCGACCAGCGCTTCGTCCGCGATCTCGAGACTGATCCGGATGATGCGGCCATTGTACGGACGTTGCTCAATCTCGCCTACAGCCTCAATATCCGTACTGTGGCGGAAGGCGTCGAGAATGTGCACCAGCTCGACTATCTTCGAGCGGGCGGATGTCATTATGCACAGTGCTTCCACTTTGGCGCCGCCGTGCCTTCAGCCGAGGTTCCTGCCCTGCTTGGCTGGCATGCCGCCGCGATCTCCCAAATCGGCTGAAAATATTTTGTCGGGTCGGGAACCGGACTGCCGATAACACGTTTCACCCCACCTTCATTTCGACTCGTCACGAGTCCGTTCCAGCGGATTCGCGCGTCCTCTCTCCTTTTGCTACCGGCCCGAATCTCGAAAAAATCGAACGCGGGGTCGCAATTGTTATATCGGAGTAAGAAGGGGGTTGCCGCCCTCTGGGCCAGGATTGTCGCCCTGTGTTCGGAGCGGGAAATCTTCCTGCGATCTGGCGGACAGGTCAAGTTCATCCGGATATCCACCCGCGTTCAGCTGTCGGCCGCCGCCGTCCTATCGTCGCTCCTGCTCGGATGGATTGCGCTCACCCTTTCCATGGCGCTTCGTCCATCATCAGTGGATCGCGAACGGGCCGCGCTCGATGCTCAGGGCCGCGCCGTTGCCAAGGCAGCGAGTAAGGTGGAGGGCTATCGCCAATCAGTCGAGAACCTCGCCCGCGACCTTGAGGCGCGGCAGAACTTCATGGACGATCTGTACCGCACCCATTTCGGCAAGGAAGAAAGCGGTGCGGCGGAAGGACTGGTCGGCCAGCCGGACAAGGCTACCTCCAAGGACGGCGCGCATGCGCTCAAGGTCCGCATCGGCGCCGCCCCTGAAGCCGAGCCCCTGCTGACGATCGATGCGCGCCAGCGGCGTTTCGCGATGCTGCTGACCCGTGCCGTGGAGCGGCGCGCGGACAAGACGGCGGCGGCGATCCGCAGCTTTGGCCTCAACCCCGACACGCTGGCGCGAACCGCGGCCCGAGCGCAGGGCGGCCCCTTCGTCCCCTGGCGCGGCCAGCGCGACGCGATGCCGAAGGAGTTCGAACGGCTGGCAAGCGCGCTGTCCCGCATGGAATTTCTGGAAAGCAGCCTGATGACAATCCCTTCAGGCCGCCCGACCCTGGCGCCGATGCAGTCCAGTTCCTACGGCTATCGCCGCGACCCGTTTAACGGACATGCCGCCTTTCATGCAGGCATCGACTTTCCCGGTAGCCATGGCCAACCGATCCTGGCGGCCGCTGCAGGCAAGGTCAGCTTTGTCGGCCAGCGCAGCGGTTATGGCAATGTGGTGGAAGTGAGCCATGGCAACGGCCTCATGACCCGCTACGCCCATCTATCCGGCTTTGCCGCGCGGGTCGGTGAGCAAGTCGATCGCGGCGTCATGATCGCTCGCATGGGTTCGACCGGCCGATCGACCGGCGACCATCTGCATTTCGAGGTACGGCTGAACGGTCAGCCCATCAATCCCCGCCGTTTTCTAGAGGCACGCAAAGATGTTCTCCAAGTCCAGCAAATCGCCACGGCCCGCCTCGCCGATGTCGGTCACCGTGGCTAAGGGCTCGTCCTTCTCGCTGATTGCGGGCGGCGTTTCGATCAGCGGCGACATCAGCGCTTCGGTTGATTTGCATATCGACGGCGAGGTGACTGGCGACGTCAGCTGTGTGGCGCTCGTCCAGGGACCGGGCAGCCAGGTCACCGGCCATATCAACGCGCAAAGCGCGCGGCTCGCAGGGCTAGTGGACGGATCTATCACCGCTGATGATCTGGTCATAGAAAGCAGCGCGCGGATCAGCGGCGATGTTTTCTATGAGCGCATTTCGATCGCACCCGGCAGCCGCATCGATGGACGCTTTACGCACAAGGAAAACGGCCCTGCGGGCGGCGGCGAGCTGAAGCTGATCACCGCCGAGAACGCCGCCTGATCTTCGTCAATTCACCGGAGCGCGTCGCCGGTAGCTGAGCGCTTCTGCGACATGCACGCGGCCCACTCTTTCCGCTCCGGCGAGGTCCGCGATGGTCCGCGCCACCCGCAACACCCGCGTATAGCCACGCGCCGACAGCTTCATCGCGGCCGCCGCCTGAGCCAACAGATCGCGCCCTGCCGCGTCAGGGCCAGCCACATCCTCCAGCCGCTCGCCATCCACCTCCGCATTGGTACGTATCTTGCTGCCTGCATAGCGTTGCGTCTGCACCTGCCGGGCCGCAGCGACGCGCGCCGCGACCTCGACCGAACCTTCCGAGGGCGGCGGAAGGACGAGATCGGCGGCGGTTACGGCCTGCACCTCAACATGCAGGTCAATACGGTCGAGCAGCGGGCCAGAGACCTTTGCCTGATAGTCGGCGGCGCAGCGCGGGGCGCGTGAACAGGCCAAGGCGGGATCACCGAGATGGCCGCAGCGGCAGGGGTTCATCGCAGCTACCAGCTGCACCCGCGCAGGGAAGGTCACATGCGCATTGGCGCGCGCCACCGTCACTTCGCCAGTCTCCAGCGGCTGGCGCAGCGAGTCGAGGACGGTGCGTTGAAACTCGGGCAGCTCGTCAAGGAACAGCACCCCCAGATGCGCCATGCTGACCTCACCGGGCCGCGCCTTATTCGCAACAGGGAGGCATCTGATGTGCGAGCCTACAGTAGCAATCGCCATCGTGGCGGGCGTGACCTCGGTCGCCTCCACCGCCGCGTCCATCGTTGGCCAGATGCAAAGCGCCAAGGCCCAGAACAAGGCCATTGAGCAGCAGGCCGAAGCCGTCGCTGAAGAGAACCGACTGTCCGCCTCGGCTGACATGTTCGAACGCGACCGCGCCGCCCGCCGTGAGCAATCGCGCATCCGCACCGCAGCTGGTGAAGCTGGTCTCGTGCTCAACTCAGGGGCCATTGAAAACCTCCTGATGGACAGCGCCATGCAGAACGAGCTGGCGAACGACCGAACGCTCGCCAACCGGGAAAGCCGGGACAAGGCGAACATCGCGGAGGCCAACTCCATGTACTCCAAGGTCCAGTCACCGACCGCCCTCGGCGCGGGTCTCCAGATCGGAGCATCGGCCGCAAGCGCGTGGTCCGGCGTCAGGGACGCTCAGATGAAGGTGAAGGTCGAAAAGGCCAAGACGAAGAAGGCCGGTTATAAAATACCATGAAAATCTGAAGCCCCATATACGCACACCGTCGAACCCGGTCCCCCCTGGGGGGCGGGGTAGCTGGGGTGCGGCAGGGAGTTCCCGGGGGTAGGGTCACTATGGACGTCCATCCCCGGCACACCTTCAGGCCGCCTATTGCGCTCGAAGCGGCCGGGCCACCTCGAAGCAGTAGGTCTTCCTGCCTAGCCGCAGCGTCGTGCGGGTGTGCTTCAGGGACGGACCACCCCACTGCGCCCGCGCCTCCCATGCTTCCCGCGCAATACCGATGCGCTTGTCGGGTGGCATGAGGCCCGCCTCTTCCGCGTAGTCCAGATCAATGGAGACCACACGCAGTGCGCGGGAGTGGTTCACGGCTATTTCAAACATCATATTGTGCCACCTTGTTGGCGTTGAGGGCTGCCCATCTAGGGTGGAGAGGCATCTAAGTCTCTAATAATAAACCACCTTTAGCCGGACCTTCAGGCTACCGGGAAGGCCCCACGGATTTCTGCGGGTCCCTTCAGGCCCCCCGCGTCCAAGCGAGTCCGATCTACGATGAAGCGAATTATGGATCAGGCGCGAAAACGGTCGATTTAGATACAACCTCCGCCACTGTATCGGAAAATAGCTTTACAGGTATTTCGATCCACTCCTATTTCCGGTGCACGTTTCCGATACAGAAGGATCACCATGGCCCGCACCTTCGCTTACTGCCGTGTCAGCACCACCGATCAGACCACCGACAACCAAGTCCGCGAGATTGAGGGGGCAGGATTCGCCATCGAACCTAAGCGGGTCGTGAGCGAGACCGTCTCCGGCTCCGTCGCCGCCATGGAGCGCAAAGGCTTCGCGCAGCTGGTGGATCGACTGGAGGCTGGCGATGTGCTGATTGTGACGAAGCTGGACCGGCTGGGCCGTAATGCGATGGACGTTCGCGCCACGGTGGAGAAGCTGGCCGGTGAAGGCGTCCGCGTCCACTGCCTCGCCTTGGGTGGAGTGGACCTGACCAGCCCGGCGGGGAAAATGACCATGGGCGTTATCAGCGCCGTGGCCGAGTTCGAGCGCGACCTCCTGATTGAGCGCACCCAAGCGGGCCTGAGCCGCGCCAAGGCTGAGGGGAAGACCTTAGGTCGCCCGTCTGCCCTTTCACAGAAGCAGCAGGAAGCCGTGAGGTCACGCCGGGCCGCTGGGGTGTCTTTGGGGACGCTGGCGAAGGAGTATGGCGTCAGCCGCGCCGCGATCCAACGGGCGGAGAAGCGGGCCTGAGGTTTCCCCTCGGGTGGCCGCTGCCCTGCTTTGTTTTTTCCGCCGTTCAGCGCCCACAGCCTCCATAGGAGGCCCTCAGGCATCCTCATTGGTTCGAACATCATCCCGTCCGCTGCCGTCCCATTCGGGCGGGATTTTTCAGCCACCATCAGCACAGGAGGGCGCATGCCCCGAAAGAAAATACCCGTACCGGTTCCACCGGCTTCCAAATGGTGCCACCAGTGCCAGCAAGTGAGGCCAATCCAGATGTTTGGGCAGGACCGAAGCAAGAAGGACGGGATGCACTACTGCTGCCTGCGCTGTGCGGACGAGAAGGACCGCCAACGGGCTGCAAGGGGCGCGGAGTTTTCTCGACTGGCCTGCCGGTCAGTTTTCCACGCCTAAACGCAACGTCGTGCTTCTATTCTACTTCTTCGCTCCGACAGCTGCGGCGGTAGCGACGAGGCCCGCACCAGGAAAGCCCAGCATACTTAAGACAACTTCCGAGAGCCCGGCGACAGCGAAAGGGAGAGGGTCGCGGCATACCGCCGACTTTACGCGACCGAGCCACCGAGCAGCATCTATGACAAGTCCGTCACCATACTGCCCCCACTTCTCATCCGCCGCAGCGTCTAGAAGAAGGCCTAGCGCGCTGTGAAGGCACCTGAGGTCTTCTAGGAGCGCCTCCCGTTCTTCGAGGGGCGGCCCTCCGTTGCCTCCAGGAGCATCGTAGTGGGCGATCAGCGCATCGATTGAGGACAACGCTGCGGGGACCATCATGCGAACGGCCTGAGCCTTCTCCGCCGGGGACGCGAAACCAGTCCAAGATGCAGAGTGGATGGCGATGGTCGCATCACTCGTGCCCGTAGGAGCCGTTTGGGGCATCCCCAAAGTGATAGGCTCACCGCCTATGGTAAGGCGCTCGCCCTCGATAGTGAGATGAGTCGTCTCAGTGCCGTTAGCCTGATGACGATGGACGGTGTCCAAAATAGGGGACTGGGAAGCTGTCTCCGCTTCATTGGCGAGATAGCCATTCTGGACGTAGCCATTTTCAACATAGCTGTTACCGAGAGGCTGCGCCGCTCCCCCCAATGGCGTCGACCCGATTGGTCCGCTTCCCAATACCAACGGTCCCTCCCTTCCTTGATCGGATATTCTATCCTGCATTACCGGTCTTCAGGAACCACGCCAATCGCTGAAGCAGTAGCCGCCGCCCACGAGGGAGAAAAAGCCAGCCGCCGGTCTATCCTCGACTCCATCACGTGGCAGGCATGAGCATCCGTGAGGTAGCGAAGGTCGCTGCGGCTTCCTTTGCCATGGTCCCGAAGGCCCTAAGGAAAGTCGCCTAAGTCTCCGCCTTGCCTTATTCCGCAGCGGCTTGAGCGGCCGGAGCTGCCTCCCGCCTGCTCTTCATGATGTCCAACAGGCTGGTCTTCAGTTCAGGCACCTTGTCGAGCGCCTTTTGAAATGCGGGGCTGGCGGTAAGCTCATGCCACGGGCTTCCGTAGGTCTCGTCATCAACTAACCTGAGGGGAGCTTCCTCCAACCTGGTAAGCGCCGATGCAAAAAGCCTAGCTTCGAAGCTCTCATCGATCCTTGCAGCTTCCCGCCGATAGCCCTCGTATGCCTTAGCTACGGATGCTTTGAAGGAATAGTCCTCCTGGAGCTTGAAAAGCTGACCAATCTGCTTGGTCGACAACCAAGCGAACCAAAGCGGCGCACCGATGCTGAGTATAGAGATAACTAGGCTGGACCAAACCCGCACCCCGTCAGCATCGGATGTCAGCAACTTTTGCAGTTCCGAGATGCGGTAGGCTCCTGCGCACCCGATAATTAGCAACGAAACGACGAGCCCGGCGACCCAACGACGTACCGACCAATGTAATTTGTCCGCGCGACTGTCGAAAGCCGCTGCCAGTCCGACTGTTGTCGTCACCCGATATGCTTCGCTGCATTCAGCGACGAGCTTCGCTGCCGTTTCCTTATGTTTCTCTAACGCACTTACGGCCGACGTTGCCTGCTCGAGCGCAGCATCTATCCGCCCTGCAGCGGATGAGGCCGACGTCCGATGGCCCTCGATTTCCGAGCGAGCCTCAGTGAGCGTCGCGAGATCGGTTGGCAAATTAAGGGCGGCCTCTCGAGCCGCCTCTATGTCCTCTATCGCCTTGTCCAACGCAGATGTGCGCGGTTCGAGAGACTTGAGCCGCGCTTCTACGCTGCGCAGCCTTGTCGCCAGCGGCTTCGGAAGAACGTCAGCCGGGACCGATTTCCAATCCACTGGAGCCGGTTCTGCGGGCAACTCGTGGCCAATAACCAGGAAAAGGTCAAAAAGCTGCTGAACGACAATGGTGGAATTTCCGCCGGGCAAGTTTGGCAGGACGTTTCCAATTTCGTATGTAATGCGGGCTGGCAATTCTCGAAGTAGGTTTTCGAGAGTGACGTCTAAATCGTCCGCCGTGAGCGACCGAACTCGCTGAGCTAGCCTGTCAGGGACTGCAGCAAGCTCGCGCCGAGTAATAGCCGGGTACTGCCAGCCCCACACCTGATTGTAAGGCGGCTCCTCATTATGAGTCGCGAGGATTTTTTCTGATAGGTTTTCTAATGCCGCTGCCGCTTCTTCGATAATCTTGTCCATCCCGCCGATCGTGTCCCAACACATGGTGTAGGTTCGCCGGCGTAGCCATGGCGATCTCCGGCTAGAGCCGGGTTGATCATGCTGCCATAGGCGGCAGCGTGACGAGGGGATCATCGCCGATTTGGGCGACGCTTTCCAGTGTCATGTAGCGGGAGCGCTGGACGGCCCATTCATCATTTTGTTCCAGCAGGATAGCCCCGACTAAGCGGGTGATGGCGTCTTCGTTGGGGAAGATGCCGACCACTTCTGTTCGCCGCTTGATTTCGCCGTTGAGGCGCTCGAGCGGATTGGTCGAGTGCAACTTCGTGCGATGCTGGGGCGGGAAGGACATGTATGCCAATACATCTTGCTCTGCATCATCCATCAGCTTGGCGAGCTTGGGCACTGCCGGTCGAAGCTGATCAGCCACCTTGCGCCACTGGATCGTGGCGGCCTCGGCGGTTTCCTGAGCGTAAGCGGTGGCGATCAGTGCGGAGACGACACGGTTCCGGCTCCGCCCGGCATGAGCGATGGCATTGCGGGCAAAATGGACGCGACAGCGCTGCCAGGTGGCATTGAAGACACGCGACACCGCCGCCTTGATACCCTCATGGGCGTCGGAGATGACGAGCTTCACACCGCGCAGGCCCCGCCGCGCCAGATTGCGCAGGAAGTCGGTCCAGAAAGTCTCGGCTTCCGATGCGCCGATCGCCATGCCCAGCACCTCGCGGCGGCCGTCGCTATTGACGCCGACCGCTATGGTGACCGCCACTGAGACGACCCGCCCCGCCTGCCGTACCTTGAGGTAAGTGGCATCGACCCAGAGATAGGGCCAGTCGCCTTCGATGGGCCGATCGAGGAACGCCTTCACCCGCTGGTCGATCTCCTGGCACAGCCGGCTGACCTGGCTCTTGGAGATGCCGCTCATGCCGAGTGCGTTACGCCCTTCGGGCGTGGCCTTCGGCTGACCAGATCGTCGACGGAGCGCGTCGAAATGCCCTGTATGTATGCCTCCTGGATTACGGCTGTCAGCGCCTTCTCCGCCAACCGGCGAGGCTCCAGGAAGCCGGGGAAATAGCTGCCGGTGCGCAGCTTGGGGATGCGCAGTTCGACCGTTCCGGCCCGCGTCTCCCAATCCCGATCGCGGTAGCCATTGCGCTGGGCCTGCCGCTCTGCGCTCTTCTCGCCATAAGCGGCGCCCGTCAGCCCACCGACCTCGAGTTCCATCAGCCGCTGCGCCGCAAAGCCGATCATCTCGCGTAGAAAATCGCTGTCGGCACTCTTTCCCAGCAGCGCCTGAACGTCCATCATCTCCTTGGTCATCGGGATCTCCATAGCTTGAGTCTCGCAACCCAAATCTATCCGAGATCTCCGATGGCCACCCGCGAAACTGACCGGCCGCTACTGCGCTTGATCGATGAGCGCGCGTCCGGTCAGCTTCGCTAACCGTCGAGCTACACCATCACCGGGGACACGACCATCCCGCCCCCTTTAGTGCGAACAATTAGCTATTCCGAAACTTGATAGTTGCACCTGCCCACCATTCATCACGCTAGCACAAGCCTGCCATGCGGCCTTGATACCTATTCCGCTAGCAGCGCGTATTCGAAAGCCATTGGTTTAAGCTGGTCGGGATTTAATCGCCAAGGCTGAAGGCGATGGACGGTCCCACCCGATGCGATAGGCTGGGGTCCATGCCGATCCAAGTCTATGGAGTGAACCACGAACAGCGCGTTGTTAATAGTACCACTCTGATGCAGCGTCACCTCGTTCGCTGTGAGCATGATAGGGCCTAAACCGCCAGTCGTGCCCTTAACCTCGACCACGGTTTTGCAGCCGTTCTTCGAGGCGAGAAAGTCGTATGATGCTGTTGCAGAGTGGTCTTCAACGGTGAAACCCTCACGCTCCAATATCGACTTCGCAAGCTCCATCGCTCGCCTTTCCACCGCCTGTCGCTCTGGCCCCGAAAGACCGCGCCCTTGCCCAGCCCTGGAGCGCCCCATAAGGGGCTTTGCAATTTCATCGACTGCCTCAACGGCCTCAATGATCTCAGGCGCTATCTCCCCAGGCATTCGCCTTTGATCCTGGGCACAGTAGAGCTGTCCCAAGAGCCCGGCGAACATGACTGCATCGGCAGTTAGCTGAGCTTCATCTGGAAGATTGTCAGCCGGATACCAAATGCCCGCCACAGTCGATTTTTCGTAAGGCTTCGCCAACTTCCCTGGGCCCTCGCCCAGATCAATCTTGCTTTGCACCCTTGGGTCGCGCAAAAGCGCATCCCCCAACGTTGTGCGGGCCCAGGTCAATAAATCAGCGAGCTGTCCGTCAGCTCGCGGCACGAACATCCCGTTGAGGAACGATGTGGATCCATGAGCCAAGGCCAAATAGACACCAGATCCATCGGACCGGAAGAGATAGACGCAATACCAGCCATTTTGGGCGGACGGTGAACGGCTGGCGGAAAGAAACGCGCCCAGGGTATGGCCGTCTTCCTGCCGGTCCCATCCCTCCCTTCGAAGCGCAGATCGCTTATCAGCGGGCCCATTGCATGCTGAAGGTTGCCGGATATGCGGCTGAGTTCGGCAGGAAGCTCCTTCCGAACGACGACCCCTCGGCGCTCCATGGCAGGCGTGTTTGCGCTGTCCCATTCGAGTTGCAGCTCTAAAATTTCGGCGAGTACGTTCCGCATCTTGCCCTCAACATTTGAATGGGTCTTTACGCTCTCATCGGGAATAAGTTGTGACCTCCGGCGGCCGCGATCTCCAGCGCACGCTTCGCGGTTTCCTGCCCTTTGACCTGCTTGAGGTCAGAGGTGCGCAGCGGCGGTTCGACCGCGCCGGGCCGTGGAGGCGAGAGCGCCGCACTGCCCTTGAAATGGTTGAGAAGGCTGAGCAAATCGGGAGCCGCGATCACCTCAACCTGACCCGCCCATGCCGCCTCCGGTCCTTGGGATACCGGGCACACCAAGCCGAGTTCTCGTTCTCCGGCGTGCAGGGCGGCGAGCAGGACGCCCGGGGTCGAGGCGATGCGTCCGTCCAAGCCAAGCTCCCCGACCACCACATAACCGGCCAGCGTCTCGGCATCGATCACGCCCATCGCGCCGAGAAGTGCAAGCGCTATGGGCAGGTCGAAATGAGAGCCTTCCTTTGGCAAGTCAGCGGGAGAAAGGTTGACGGTGATGCGCTTGGGCGGGAGGGACAGGCCAATCGCCGCGATGGCGTTACGCACACGTTCGCGGCTTTCCGCCACCGCCTTGTCAGGCAGTCCCACAACGATGAAATTGGGCAAGCCGGGAACCAGTTGGCACTGTACCTCCACGCTGCGCGCGTCCAGCCCGAGATAGGCGACCGTCGATACCGTCGAAACCAATGTGCCCCCATTTTCCTATAAAAGCCGCGCGTACTGCGGCGTCAGCCCTGCTCGATGGGGCGTCCCTTGAAGCCCTGCGCCACGACATACCATTCGACGCTGCCTTTCCGGCTCGCGGGTGGCTTGGCATGTTTGATCGTGGTGAAATGCTTCTTCAATATGGCGAGCAGGTCAGCGTCGGTGCCGCCCGCAAATACCTTTGCGACAAAGGTGCCGCCCTTTCGCAGATTTTCCACAGCAAACCAGGCGGCCGCTTCGACAAGCGCCATGGTCCGCAAATGGTCGGTCTGCGCATGGCCTACCGTGTTCGCCGCCATGTCTGAAATAACGAGGTCGGGCGCATCCCCCAGCGTCTCGGCCAAGAGAGCAGGCGCCTTGTCATCCATGAAGTCCATCTGAAACAGGGTGACGCCGTGGATGGGATCAGTAGGCAGCAGGTCGATGCCGACAACCTTGGCCTTGGGCGCCAGCTTCCTGACCACCTGCGCCCATCCGCCGGGCGAAACGCCCAGATCGACGACGGCACGCGATCCCTTCACAAAGTGGAACTTCTCATCCAGTTCGATCAACTTGAAGGCGGCGCGGCTGCGCCAGCCTTCCGCCTTGGCGCGGCGGACGTAGGGGTCATTGAGTTGCCGCTCGAGCCACCGCGTCGATTGCGCCGTCCGCCCTTTGGCCGACTTGACCCGGACCTTGCCCGCACCTGCACCTCTCACATCATTGCTCCGTCGCGGTCCATGAGGCCCCGTAAAATTCCCTCGCGTATGCCGCGATCGGCCACACCCAGCCGTTCGGCGGGCCAGATGTCGAGGATGGATTCGAGGATCGCGCATCCTGCCACCACCAGGTCCGCTCGCTCCGATCCGATGCAGGGCAGCTTTTGCCGTTCCGGCAACGCCATGGTGGACAGCCTGCCGGAAATTGCGCGCATCGACGCCGACGGTACGATCAGCCCGTCGATCGCCTGCCGGTCATAGCGCGGCAGATTGAGATGCAGGCTGGCCAGCGTCGTCACCGTGCCCGAGGTGCCCAGCAGCCGGATCGCGGGGGCCTCACGAGGAAGGCGGCGGGCGAGCGGCGCGAAAGCATCGGCGACCCGCGACCGCATTCGCGAATAGGCGGCTAACCGCTCGCCAGGGTCGGCATGTTCGAACAATTCGCTTTCTGTCAGCGAGACGACACCCCAGGGAGCGCTGACCCAATCGACGATATGCGGCGCGCCGGAGCGATTGGCGTCAACCAGGACCAGTTCGGTGGACCCGCCGCCAATGTCAAAGATCAGCGCGGGGCCATCGCCCGGTTCCAATAAGGCATGGCAACCCATCACCGCCAGCCGCGCTTCTTCCTGCGCACTGATGATGTCGAGCGCTATCCCGGTTTCGCGATAGACGCGCTGGATGAATTCAGCGCCGTTGGAGGCACGGCGACAGGCTTCCGTCGCGACCGACCGGGCCAGGGTGACATGGCGGCGGCGTAACTTGTCGGCGCAGATCGACAGGGCCGCAATGGCGCGATCGATGGCAGCGTCGCTGATCCGGCCCGTCGATGCCAAGCCTTCACCCAGCCGGACGATACGGGAAAAGGCATCGACAACAATGAAGCCATCGGCAGAGGGCTTGGCGATCAGCAGGCGGCAATTATTGGTGCCAAGGTCGATCGCCGCATAAGAGCGTCTGCCGCGCGGCAAATGAGGCAAGGAGCCCCGCTGCTTCGACGGGGGAGGTATGGCCGCAGCCTTGCTCCCATTACCCTGGCCGGAAAGGGCGTCCTTGCCCGAAGCGCCCCCGGCGGGACCGGAACTCTGCGGCAATGGGCGGCTGTGCTGCACCATGGCCGTAACTCTTTTCTTCTTCGCCGACACCGACAGGTGACGGAACTTGGGTTCAGCCTATGCGGATGCAAGGCAAAGCGCAAGACGCGGCCAGAAAAGCCGATAACATTGCGCTACGGCATGCGGGCTTGATCAGAGCGGCAGTAAAGCCGCCACGATCCAGCGCTCTTCGGCCCGAAGCACGCCCCAAGCGCGCGCCGCGGCGCGGCTGTCCATGGCTTCGACGCCGATGCCTTTCGCTTCCAGTTCGCGAACGAAGGCGCGCGGCGGTTGGCGCAAACCTGCTCCGGTGCCTAGCAGCAGGAATTCCGGCAGCGGGTCGGTGTCCAGAAGATCCCCCAACGCGGCGATCGACAGTTCATCGGCCGTGGGCGCATCTTCCCATGCAAGTGCGCGCGCGGGGTTTAGAAGCAGTCCGCCGGGAAAGACATCATCCCTAACCCGAAAACCGCGACCCGCAAAGCCGGTGATAATCGGCCCCTGCCCCGCCTCATCGCGGCGCAGTTCGATGCCGGTGCGCTTGTCGGTCAGGGCCGCGCCCCATCATCACGCGGCCCGAGGCGCTCGGCGCGATCGGCAATGTTGGTCTTGCTCGCCTTGCGCTCCGCCAGCTGGGGCGAAAGACCGAGCGTGATCAGCAACGACGACGACACATAAACCGAAGAATAGGTGCCGACGATGATGCCCAGCATCATGGCGGCGGTGAAGCCGCGCAGCACATGGCCCCCAAAGAGCAGCAGTGCGCCAAGGGCGAGCATCACGGTGACCGAGGTCATGACCGTACGCGGCAGCGTTTCGTTGACGGACAGATCGATGAGCGCCTTCATATCCATCTTGCGATATTTGCGCATATTCTCGCGGATACGATCGTCGATCACCATCTTGTCGTTGATCGAATAGCCGACGATCGTCAGCACGGCGGCCACGATATTGAGGTCGAATTCAAGCTGGGTGATGGCGAAGAAGCCGAGCGTCATCAGCACGTCGTGCATGATCGCGACGAAAGTCGAGACGCCGAACTGCCATTCGTAGCGGAACCAGGAAAAGATCGCGATGCCGATCACGGCCAGCATCACCGCCAACACGCCGTTCTGGATCAACTCGCCGGATACCTTGCCCGACACCGTGTCGTAACGGGAGAAGGTAACGCCCGCGAATTGGGCCGTCATGGCGTTACGCGTCTTTTCGACAACCGCGTTCGCTGCACCAGCACCGCCCTGTTCGGGCAGCGGAAGGCGGATCTGCACGGTGTTGGGATCGCCAAACTGCTGGAGCGAGCTTTCGCCCACATCCAACGCCGCGATCGTGCTGCGAACACGGTCGGTTTCGACAGCCTGCGGAAAGCGCGCCTCGATCATCAGGCCCCCGACGAAATCGACGCCCAGGTTGAGGCCGCGATAGGCGGTGGCGCCGACGGCAAGCACGGTCAGCAACGCCGTCAGGGCGAAGGCCCAGTGGCGCAGCTTCACAAAGCCGATATTGGTATTGTCGGGGACGAGCTTCAGAAGTTTCATGGGTCTTTCTCCCGGCCCCTTAAATGTGGATCTCGGTCGGACGCTTGGCACGGAGCCAGCGCGACGCGAGCAGGCGGGTGAAGGTCACGGCAGTGAACACGCTGGTCGCGATGCCGATCAGCAGCACGATGGCGAAGCCCTTGACCGGGCCGGAACCCAGCGCAAGCATGATGCCGCCCGCGATGGCATGGGTCACGTTGGCTTCGAAGATGGTGCGGCTGGCTTCTTTGTAACCGAACTGGATCGCCTGCACGACGCCGCGCCCGCGCCGCCGCTCTTCGCGGATGCGTTCATAGATGAGGACGTTGGCGTCCACCGCGGTGCCGATCGTGAGCACAAATCCCGCAATGCCTGGCAGCGTCAGCGTCGCGCCGAGCATGCCCATGACGCCAAGGATCACGAGCACGTTGATGGCGACGGCCATGTTCGCATACATGCCGAAGCGGCCGTAGCTGGCGAACATGAAGATCGCGACAGCGGCAACGGCGATAACCGACGCCAGCAGGCCCGCGCGGATCGAGTCAGCGCCGAGCTGCGGGCCGACAGTGCGTTCTTCGACGACAGTCAGGGCCACCGGCAGCTTGCCCGAGCGGAGCGCGATGGCTAGCTGATTGGCGCTTTCCACCGTGAAGTTACCGCTGATCTGAGCGGAGCCGCCAAGGATCGGCTCGTTGATGTTCGGCGCTGACAACACCTTGCCGTCCAGGATGATGGCGAAGGGCCGGTTGACATTCTGCGACGTTACTTGGCCGAATTTACGGCCTCCCGATCCGTTGAAGCGGATGTTGACGATCGCCTGGTTATTCTGGTCATAGCCCTGCGTGGCGTCCGTCAAATCCTCGCCCGACACCATGACCTGCCGCTTCACGGCGATCGCCGGAACGCCGGATGGATTGGCGGGATAAGGCAGCACTTCGCTGCCGACCGGAGCGCGGCCTTGGGCGACTTCGGCAGGATTGGCGCTGGTATCGACGAGCTTGAATTCGAGCTTGGCGGTCTGCCCGAGGAGGTCCTTGAGCGCCTTTGGATTCTGAAGGCCCGGCACCTGGACAACGATGCGGTTTCCACCCTGCTGCTGGATCGTGGGCTCGCGGGTGCCCATTTCGTCGATGCGCTTGCGGATCACTTCGGTCGCGACTTCCATCGCGCCCTTGACCGCATTGTCGATCCCCGCCTCTGTCGGCGTGATCACGACCGTGGAACTGTTCACCACCTCCACATTGAAGTCGCGCTGACCCGTAAGACCCGCGCCTTGGGTCAAAGGTCGGATGCGCTCGACCGCGGCATCGACCTGCGCAGGATCGCGGACCATGAAGCTGAGCTTCCCGTCGCGGCTGGAGATGTCACCGATCGCGATCCGCGGCGCGCCACGGCGCAGTTCGGTGCGAACCTGCTCCTCCATGTTGGCGAGCCGCTGTTTGGCCACATCCTGTGTCGAGGCTTCGAGCAGCAGATGGCTGCCCCCCGAAAGGTCGAGGCCCAGATTGACACGGGTCTGCATGAAGTGCGGCAGCCGCTCGACCGTCGTGTCGGGCAGGAAGCTCGGCACCGCGCACAGGATGCCGATGACCAGAGGCAGCAAAATCGCCGCGATGGCCCAGCGCGAGAAGTTCAGCATCAGGCGATCAGTCGTTTGCGGGCTTGGCGGTCGCCGGATCGACGACGTCGGTCAGCGTGGACTTGACGGCCTTCACCTTCATGCCGGGCGCGAGTTCGACATCGACATAATGTTCATCGACGCGGGCGACCTTCCCAACCAAGCCGCCACCGGTCACCACCTGATCGCCCTTTTTGACGGCGTCGATCTTCGCCTTATGCTCCTTCATCCGCTTTTGCTGCGGGCGGATCAGCAGGAAGTAGAAGACGACGAAGATGAGGACGAGCGGCGCCATCTGCACCAGCATGGAAGCGCCGGACGATTGCTCGCCCGCGGTCTGGGCAAAGGCTGGGGTAATGAGCATTGGTGGGACTTTCGCCTTATTGTCTTGTCGTGCCGCTGGCTGTTCAATCAGCTGCGGATCAAGGGCGCGCGGCTAACACAGATGGGGATAGCGAAGCAATATGATTAGGGATTGTGAAATGAGGCAAAAAGGCTGCGCCGAAACGCTTGCATGTTCTCAAACATGCTTCTATGTGCCGCCGCTCCGGTCGGGACGTAGCGCAGCCTGGTAGCGCATCAC
Source organism: Sphingobium sp. EP60837 (assembly GCF_001658005.1). Lineage (NCBI taxonomy): Bacteria > Pseudomonadati > Pseudomonadota > Alphaproteobacteria > Sphingomonadales > Sphingobiaceae > Sphingobium > Sphingobium sp. EP60837. The sequence continues at coordinate 1,263,578 of NZ_CP015986.1, forward strand.
ACTGGGGGTGTGGGGGTCGGAGGTTCGAATCCTCTCGTCCCGACCAAAATCATAAATGAAGTAGCGAACTGAACGCGTTTTCGCGGGCGCTCTTCCATCCCCAACCAGAATCCAACTTTTCCTATTTCTGCTCGGCGGCAGCGATTTTTGCTGTCCTACAGCGAACCAGATGGGATAAATGATCCGCCTCATTCGGACAGAGGAGGCAGGTTAATGGATGTTGCGGCGCTGATCGATGAAGTGATTGCGCGGGAGGGCGGCTATAGCAACCACCCGGCGGATCGCGGCGGTCCTACCAATTTCGGCATCACCCAGGCCGTTGCGCGCGCCAATGGCTATGCGGGCGATATGCGACAGTTGCCACGCGCCGTGGCGGAAGCGATATACCGGCGGCTCTATTGGGAGCGGCCCGGTTATGGCTTCGTCACGGAGATCGCGCCGAATGTCGCGGGGGAGTTGTTCGACAGCACGGTCAACATGGGACCCGCGACAGCCACCCGCTTCCTGCAGCGGGCGCTCAATGCACTTAACCGCAATCAGCGGGACTATCCCGACCTGAAGGCCGACCAACTGATCGGGGCGAAAACGCTGGCGGCGCTCGGCGCCTTCATGCGGCTGCGCGGCAAGGCGGGGGAAAAGGTGCTGCTGAAGGCGATGGAGGCGCTGCAGGGGGACGCTATGTCGCGCTGGCGGAGGGCCGGCCCGCCAATGAGGCGTTTCTCTATGGGTGGCTGGCGAACCGGATCGGTTACTAATGAGCCACATCAAGCTCAGGCGGACCCGGACCGACCGAGGGACGGCGCGGGCGCGGCCGGCCTTTCTCTATGTCATGTATGGACTGCTGCTCTGGTCGGTGCCGCTTGGGCTGATTGGCGGGGCGCGGCCGGAGGTTGCAGCGGCGATCGTGCGGGCGATGCGGGCCTATTTCGAGGCGCTGCCGGAGCCGCTCTATGCGCTGTTTGGCACGGGATATCTGGGATACACTGCGGCGCGGGCCTGCGGGAAGGTCAAGGGGGTCGAGCGGTAGGATGACGGCCCCTCTCGCTCTCCTTGGAAGGGCGAGGGAATTGAAACGCACTGCACCCCATAAATGAGAGGGGCCGCTGGGTAGATAAGTCCCAGCGGCCCATCATTGACATGGTCACAGCGGCCGGAAGTGCCGCCCAAGGAAAACGTGGATCGCGCTATCTTCGCGAGTATGAGACGTCCTTCGCGACATATCGCGTGTCAGATGTCCCAATGCTGAAGAAGATCGACGCTGACGGCGTCGCTCAGCGGCGCGTTTCCCGAATGGACTTGACCGACCTCACTGCTGAACCATGAGACATCGGATCACCTCCTTTCGACTGTTGAAGCCCCGCGCGGCCCATCTTGGAAAACCATCCTAGACCTGGCCACGAGATGGACTGTGAATCAGACGGAAGACATGATCAAGTCTTGTAAAATTCTTTTTTGGAATCATACTAGCGCGTCCGTCCGAAAAGCCGATCTGGTGCTTGGCACGGCAATCGGCCCACAAGATATGCGAGAAGCACGCTTTAGCGGCGGCAATCCTCTATGACGCGGCCAACCTCTGCCCAGGCGGGTATGATGAGCGTATCGAGCCCTTGCACTTCCACAGCGAAACGGCCGCGGCTGTAAGCGATCTGATCGAGCGCCGCGTCACTGGCGGCACGAGTGGCAATCGTGCCGGAAGGCGAGGCGGCGGCGGGCCAGTTGACGGCGCCGTAGCTGGTGCGCAAGGTCATCGCCACCTGGCCGGCTCCCGCGCGGAGCAGGCTGATGCGGCCGGCCGCAGGGTCGCAGCGCAGCGTCAGCAGCGGCCCGGCCGCGGGGCTGGTGAAAAGGGCCGCCGATCCCTGCCCTTCCTGACGATAGGTCCAGTTGCCGGGCGTGGCGGGACGATATTGCCACTCGAGCGGCGCGGGAGCGGAAGCGGGCGCAGGAGCCGGAGCGGCGCGCGGCGGGACTTGCCGGGGCGCCGGGCGTTGCGCCTGATCGGGCGCGCCGACACAGGAAGGGAGCAGAAACAGCAAGGGCGCGAACGCGGCCGGGATCGGGTGAAGACGCATAATGCCGTCATGCCCGAGGCCGGGGGCGCGCTTCAACCGGAAAAGGGCCGGATGAGGCGAAGGGGCGTTGGCGAGGGGAAGGCCCCCGGCAGACTTGTCCTTATTCCCAGATGCAAGCGCTCTTCGACTTGCCGCCAAGGACAGGCTCGTGGCGAACGGCGACCAGGAGCCGTCCAGGGCTAAGGAGGCGCATCTCTCAGCGTGCAAAACAAGCGCCGCGCCATTGACAGTTTCCCGCCGAATCGCTAGGGGCTGGCCCATCCCGGACACGCTGGTGAGCGGCGGTGCATGGCACTGGCCGTCTTTTTTGCGTCTCGGGGGCTATCGAATCGGCCGAAGTCCTTCTAGGGCTCCGGCCTGGACGCTTTGAGATGGGACGGCGCCAACCGCCCCGTGGAGCAGGAGTACAGATTACCATGGCACGTATTGCGGGTGTCAACATCCCGACCAACAAGCGCGTGATCATCGCGCTCACCTACATTCACGGCATCGGTCGCAAGACCGCCGTCGATCTGGCCGACAAGCTGGGCATCGACCACGGCCGCCGCGTTCAGGACCTGTCGGACGCCGAAGTCCTGCAGATTCGCGAAGCCATCGACGCCGACCTTACCGTTGAAGGCGACCTGCGCCGCGAAACCGCGATGAACATCAAGCGCCTGATGGACCTGGCCTGCTATCGCGGCCTGCGTCATCGCAAGGGCCTGCCGGTCCGCGGCCAGCGCACGCACACCAATGCGCGCACCCGCAAGGGCAAGGCGAAGCCGATCGCCGGCAAGAAGAAGTAATCGTTGAGGGTCGGCCCTTCGGCTTGACCCTCCGGCGACTTCTGCTTTTAAACGATTTCAGTAGGATAGAGCAAAATGGCACGCGAACCCCAGCGCATTAAGCGCCGCGAACGCAAGAACATCTCGGCCGGCGTGGCGCACGTCAACGCCAGCTTCAACAACACCATGGTGACCATCACCGACGCCCAGGGCAATGCGATCAGCTGGTCCTCGGCCGGCATGATGGGCTTCAAGGGCAGCCGTAAATCGACCCCTTATGCCGCGCAGGTTTGCGCCGAAGACGCTGGCCGCAAGGCCGCCGAACATGGCGTGCGCACCCTGGAAGTCGAAGTGAAGGGCCCCGGTTCGGGCCGTGAATCGGCTCTTCGCGCGTTGCAGGCCGTTGGCTTCCACATCACCTCCATCCGCGACGTGACGCCGATCCCGCACAACGGCGTGCGTCCTTCCAAGCGCCGCCGCGTCTAACTCCGGCGCGAGGCTTGCCGGGCGGCGGACGCGCCGCCCGCTCACCCGTTTGCATCGGCCGGAACGTCCTGTCGGGTCAGGATTTCAGCGTTACCGGCCTCATCCCTAGGGGAAATACATGACTGTCAACATGAAGAACTGGCAGGAATTGAAGAAGCCCAACAGCCTGGAGATCAAGGCGGCGGGCGACGGCAAGCGCAAGGCGACCTTCGTCGCCGAACCGCTGGAGCGCGGCTTTGGCCTGACGCTTGGCAACGCGCTGCGCCGGGTTCTTCTCTCCTCGCTCCAGGGCGCGGCGGTCACCTCGATCAAGATCGAGAACGTCCTGCACGAATTCTCCTCCCTCGCCGGTGTGCGTGAGGACGTCACGGACATCGTCCTCAACATCAAGCAGGTTGCGCTGCGCATGGAAGGCGACGGTCCTCGCCGTCTCCAGCTGTCCGCCACTGGCCCCGGCGAAGTGCGCGCGGGTGACATCACCACCGTCGGCGACATCGAAGTGATGAACCCCGACCTGGTGATCTGTCACCTGGACCAGGGCGCGACGCTGAACATGGAACTGACTGCTGACATCGGCAAGGGCTATGTCCCCGCCGTCGCCAACCGTCCGGCCGACGCGCCGATCGGCCTTATCCCGATCGACGCGCTCTACTCGCCGGTCCGTCAGGTCGCCTACAAGGTGGACAACACCCGCGTCGGCCAGGAACTGGACTATGACAAGCTGTCGCTGACCGTCGAAACCGACGGCACCGTCACGCCGGAAGACGCGGTGGCCTATGCCGCGCGCATCCTGCAGGACCAACTCCAGCTGTTCGTCCACTTCGAAGACGCGCTGCCCGTCGCCGCTCCGGCTGCTGGCGCTGCTGCTTCGGCCGCTGCCGAGGGCGAGAGCGACACCAACCAGATCAACCGCTACCTGCTCAAGAAGGTGGACGAGCTGGAACTGTCGGTCCGTTCGGCAAACTGCCTCAAGAACGACAACATCATCTATATCGGCGATCTGGTTCAGAAGACTGAAGCCGAGATGCTGCGCACCCCCAATTTCGGCCGCAAGTCGCTGAACGAAATCAAGGAAGTGCTGTCGTCCATGGGTCTGCGTCTGGGGATGGACATCCCCGGCTGGCCGCCGGAAAATATCGAGGAAATGGCCAAGAAGCTCGAACAGGAGCTACTGGGCTGATCCAAACTCGTCACCCCAGCGCACGCTGGGGTCTCGGGCCACACGGGCGACCTTGGGGCAGGAGATCCCAGCTTTCGCTGGGATGACGAATTATGGGCTGATGGGCGGTGGCCCTGAACACCGCCTGGTCTGGGCTACCTTACACGGGCCCTTAACGAACGAAGGAAGAAGATATGCGTCACAAGGTTGGTCATCGTAAGCTGCAGCGCAGCGCCGGGCATCGTAACTCGCTGCTCCGCAACCTCGCCGCTTCGCTCATCAAGCATGAGCAGATCCTGACGACCACGCCCAAGGCGAAGGAACTGCGTCCTTACGTCGAAAAGCTGATCACCCTCGCCAAGAAGGGTGGCCTGTCGAACCGCCGTCTGGCCCATGCCCGTCTGCAGGACGACACCCAGTTGACCAAGCTGTTCGAAGTTCTGGCCGAGCGCTACAAGGATCGCAACGGCGGCTACACCCGCGTGATTAAGGCCGGCATCCGCGCTTCGGACGCGGCGCCGATCGCGATCATCGAACTGGTCGATCGTGATGTCGATGCGAAGGGTCAGGATTCGGGTCCGGTCCAGAACGCCGACGCGGACGAGCTGGAAGCGGCCTGATAGGCACATCCGCTTTACCAAAGGCGGATCAATAGATTAGACACAGGCCATGGCTCAATCGAGCCGTGGCCTGTTTCATTTTCAACGATACGAACGGGAGAGATGCGCGCTTTTCGGCTGCTACTGGCATCGCTGGTCCTGCTCGCGGCGGCCTCCCCCGCTGCAGCCGAACCCGATGCGGTCGCCGCAGATCGCGGCGGCGCGCTGCGCTATCCGGTGGCCAAGCGGACGGACCTGGTCGAGGAGCATTTCGGCATAAAGGTAGCCGATCCCTATCGCTGGCTGGAAAATGACGTGCGCACCGACCCGGCCGTACGCGACTGGGTGGCGCGGGAAAACGCGCTCACCCGCCGGTCGCTCGACGCGTTGCCGGGGCGCGAGATCCTGCGCAAGCGGATCGAGGCGCTGTTCTCCCACGGCCGCTTCACCCTGCCGCGCAAGGCCGGGAAGCGCTATTTCTACGGCTATAATAGCGGGCTGGAACGGCAGACCCCGCTCTATGTGCGGGAGGGGCTGAACGGGGCCCAACGGCTGGTGATCGATCCCAATAGCTGGGCGGAGGACGGCGGAGTGGCGCTTGCCGAATGGGCGCCCTCCCCCGACGGCCGCCGCCTGCTCTATGCGGTTCAGGAGGCGGGCAGCGACTGGCGCACGCTCAAGATACTGGACGTCGACAGCGGCAAGGTGCTGGACGATCGGATCGAATGGGTGAAATTCTCGCAACTGGCCTGGGACGGGCGGAGCGAGGGATTTTTCTACGCGCGTTTCGCCGCGCCGCAGGAAGCCTATCGCTCGGAAAATCTGGGGCAGCAGATCTTCTATCATCGCCTGGGACAGGCGCAGGCGCAGGATGTGCTGGTCTATGCGACGCCGGATCGGCCCAAGCTCGGCCATATGGCGCAGGTGACGGGCGACGGGCGCTGGCTGCTGGTCAGTTCCTTCGAGGGCACCGATCCGCGCCGCGAATTTCGGGTGGCGGAGCTGACCGGCGGGCGGCTGAAGCTGCGGGCGCTGGTGCGGGGGATCGCCAACGACTGGCGGCTGATCGGCAGCCGGGGATCAACGCTCTATTTCATCACGGACCTGAATGCGCCGCATCGGCGGGTGGTCGCAATCGATGCGCGCCACCGCTGGCGGGACCTGCGGGAAGTGGTGCCGGAGCGAAAGGACAGCCTGGCCGGCGGCGCGCTGGTCGGCAACCGGCTGATCCTGGCCTATGCGACCGATGCGCAGACGGTGGCGGAACTGGTCGAGCTGGACGGACGGCGCGTGAGCGACGTGCCGCTGCCAGGAGTGGGCACGGCCGCGGGCTTTTCGGGGCGGGACGGTGATCCGGAAACCTTCTTTAGCTTTTCCGGTTTCGTGAGCCCGGCGAGCATCTACCGCTTCGATACGGCGACCATGCGCTACGACCTGTTCGCGCGGCCGGAGTTGCCCTTCGACCCGGAGCAGTTCGGTATCGAACAGGTGAGCTATCCGTCGAAGGACGGCACGCTGATCCCGATGACGATCATCCGCAAGAAGGCGCTGGCGCTGTCGAAAACCCCCGCGCCGACGATCCTGTACGGCTATGGCGGTTTCAACATATCGCTGACGCCCGGCTATTCGGCGACACGGCTCGCCTGGCTGGAACAGGGCGGCGTCTATGCGGTCGCGAACCTGCGCGGCGGCGGAGAATATGGCCGCGCCTGGTATGATGCCGGGCGGGCGGCGAACAAGCAGAATGTGTTCGACGATTTCATCGCGGCGGGCGAGTGGCTGAAGGCACAGGGCTATACGTCCAGGGACGGGCTGGCGATCGAGGGGCGGTCCAATGGCGGGCTGCTGGTGGGGGCGGTGGTGAACCAGCGGCCCGACCTGTTCGCCGCCGCGCTCCCGGCGGTGGGCGTGATGGACATGCTGCGCTTCGACCGCTTCACGGCCGGGCGCTACTGGATCGAGGATTACGGGTCGCCGGATCGCGAAGCGGACTTCCGGCTGCTGCGTGCCTATTCGCCCTATCATAATATCCGCGAGGGGCAGGATTATCCGGCGATCCTGGTGAGCACCGCCGATACCGACGACCGCGTGGTGCCGGCGCACAGCTTCAAATATGCCGCCGCGTTGCAGGCGGCGAACCTTGGCCCCAAGCCGCGACTGCTGCGCGTGGACACCCGCGCGGGACATGGATCGGGCAAGCCTATCGACAAGCTGATCGAAGAATACGCCGATAGCTACGCCTTCGCGGCCTATCATACGGGGCTCAAGATCCGCGCAGCGCCCTGATCAGCGTTCAGCCGCGCGACAGCCGGTCGGGTGTAGGAGCCTCCCCGCAATGAAGAGGAGCCACCGGGATGACGGGCAAAGCGGGTTGGATCAAGGGATCGGTGCTGGCCGCAGCGCTGCTGGCGAGCGGCGTAGCGGTAGCGCAGGGCTATCAGCCGCGGCAAAGCGACCCGCAGGAACAGGACGACTGGCCGGACGACGCCCAGCCCTCCGCGCCCGATGACTCCGAGAGCCAGGCCGCCCAGCCCCGCGCCGACGATGATTTCTCAGACGTCGCGGCGAAAGACCCCAACCAATCGGACTCCGACCCACGCGATGATCGTCTCCGCCGCCAGGATGCCGTGACCCAGGCCGAGCCCGAGGAGGACGAGGACGCGATCACCAGCTGTGCCCTTGCCGCCCGGGAAGAGGCCGAACGCGATGGCGGCTATGCCGAGGTTCGCCAGGTGCAGGAGCCGCGCGAAACCCGGAACGGCTATGATGTGGAAGGCGATATCGAGGTCCGCTCCGGCTGGCGGACGCAGGACGGCAGATCGCGGCATTTCACCTGCTCCATCCAGAACGGCCGGATCGCGAACGTCTATGTCCGTCGGGAGCCCGCGCCGCGCTGATCGGCCACTGCTTCAAACGGCAATTCACTTCCCCAATGGAGTCATGACCGCTTTCGAATGCGTTGAAGACAGACCTTTCCGCGTCTGACAGGCTTCTTTCCTGTTTCCGCCCGATGTTCCGCATTGCGTGAAGCTTTGCCCGAGGCTAGCTGCCGCACGGCAGAAAATGGGGCGGCAGGGAAAAGCTATCATGTTGCGCGGAATATTTCGTCTTGGGGTGGCGGGCTGCCTTGCATCCTGCGCGAGCGTGGCTGCGGCCGCTCCTGCCGCCAGGACTATCGACAAGGCGGACACGCTGCTGCTGATCCTTGGCGCCGCGCTTGTTCTGTTTATGACATTGCCGGGCCTGGCGCTTTTCTATGGCGGGCTGGTGCGCGCGAAAAATTTCCTGTCGGTGCTGATGCACTGTTTCGGGCTCGCGGCGCTGGCGTCGATCCTGTGGTTCCTCTTTGTCTATAGCCTCGCGTTCCGGGGCGATAATCCGTTCATTGGCGACCTGTCTGCAATCGGGCTCAATGGGCTGAGCGCCATCCGCGAAGGGCTGACCGTGCCCGAAAATGTCTTTGCGCTTTATCAGATGACGTTCGCGATCATCACGCCCGCGCTGATCGTCGGTGCGTTTCCCGAGCGGGTGCGGTTTGGCTGGCTGATGCTGTTTTCCGCACTGTGGCTGGTGCTGGTCTATGCCCCGACCGCGCATTGGCTGTGGGATAATGGCTGGTTGGCGCAATCGGGCGCGCGGGACTTTGCGGGCGGCATCGTGGTTCATACCACGGCGGGCATCGCAGCGCTGGTGATGGCGATCATGATCGGGCCGCGGAAGGGCTTCCCCAATTCGATGATACCGCCGCACAGCCCGGCGATGACGATGATCGGCGCAGGCATGCTGTGGGTCGGCTGGTTCGGTTTCAACGGCGGATCGGCTCTGGTCGCCGATGGTGCGGCAGGCTCCGCCATCATCGCAACGCATCTGGCTGCGTCGTCGGCGGCGCTCACTTGGGCAGCGGCCGAGCATCTGAAGATCGGCAAGCCGACGTCGATCGGCGTCGTGACCGGCGCGGTGGCGGGGCTGGCGACGATCACGCCTGCTGCCGGATATGTTTCACCCACGGGCGCGGTCATCATCGGGATTCTTGGCTCGCTTGTCTGCTTCGCCGCCGTGCTGGGGGTGAAGCATCGCTGGAAGGTGGACGACAGCCTTGACGTGTTCGCCGTTCACGGCGTGGGCGGGATGCTGGGCTCGATCCTGCTCGCGGTCTTCGCCAGCGAAACGCTGGGCGGCACCGGATTGGGCACCGGCCTGAGCGTTGGGAGTCAATTGCTGGTGCAGGCGGAAGCGGTGCTGATCGTCGCCCTTTGGTCGGCAGTCGCGACACTGATCGTGGCGCGGGCGGCGGCCCTGCTTCTGCCGATGCGGGTCAATGCCGAGCAGGAACATGACGGTCTTGACCTCAGCCTTCATGGCGAGAGGGCTTATGAGTTCGATTGAGCGCATATAAGCGGAGCGGACATCGGCGGCGCTGAACGGCCCCTTGGCATCCGCCGCCCATGGCTCTAGCGCAGCCTCATGTCCTCTCCCCCTGCCCCTCCCCGCGCGGCGATCGCCTTCATCCTGGTGACCGCACTGCTCGACGTCATGTCGATGGGGATCATCATCCCGGTGCTGCCGCAACTGATCGAGCAGCTTTCCGGGTCGACCAGTGCGGCGGGATTGTGGAACGGGCTGTTCGTGGCGCTGTGGGCGGCGATGCAGTTTCTCTGTTCGCCGGTGATCGGTTCGCTGTCCGACCGTTTCGGGCGACGGCCGGTGATCCTGATTTCAGTCGCTGGGCTGGCGCTCGACTTCCTGCTGATGGCGGTTGCGCCCAATCTGTGGTGGCTGGCGCTGGGCCGCATTTTGGCAGGCGTCACATCGTCCAGCTTTACATCGACATTCGCCTATATGGCCGACATCACCCCGCCTGACAAAAGGGCGCGCGGCTATGGGCTGATCGGCGCGGCGTTCAGCGGCGGCTTCGTCGCCGGGCCGCTGTTGGGCGGAGTGCTGGGCGAGATTTCGGTGCGCGCGCCCTTCTGGGCGGCGGCGGGGCTGTCCGCCCTCGCCTTCTTCTATGGGCTGTTTGTGCTGCCCGAATCACTGGCGCGCGAGAAGCGCATGGAATTTTCCTGGAAGCGCGCCAACCCCTTCGGCGCGCTCAAGCTGCTGCGGTCGCATCCGGAACTGTCGAGCCTCTCCATCGTCAATTTCCTGCTTTATTTCGCGCATCACCTCTTTTCGGCGGTGTTCGTGCTCTATGCGGGCGACCGCTATGGCTGGGGCGCGTGGCAGGTAGGGACGTTGCTGGCGCTGGTGGGCCTGATGGATATGGGTGTGCAGGGCATATTGGTGGGCCCGGTGGTGAAGCGGCTGGGCGACCGGGCGACGATGGTCGCGGGCCTCGGCTTCGGCGCGGTCGGCATAGCGGCGATGGGACTGGCCCCGACCGGCTGGCTGTTCGTGGCGGCCATGTTCCCCAATGCGCTCTGGGGCCTTGCCATGCCGACGATCCAGTCGCTGATGACACAGCGCGTGTCGGAAACCGAGCAGGGCCAGTTGCAGGGCGCGAACAACAGCGTCGGGTCGATCGCGGGCATTTTGTCGCCGCTCTTTTTCGGCGCCATCTATTCCATGTCGGTGGGACCGGGCCCGATGCTGCCCTTCATAGGCAGCGCCTTCCTGATCGCGGCGGCGGTGCTGGCGGGCGCGGCGCTGCTGGGATGGGCGGCCGGGCGTGAGGGGAAGGCCAAGGTGTTCTTGTAACGGTTTTCTTGACCGTTTCTCGACTGCGCTCGAAACGAACGGAGGCAGGAAACTGGACATATGGCCGCCCAGAGACTAACCGCGCGGCATCCCATTCTCTCCGGTTCGTAAAGGCGATTCGATGACGCTGCCCCTTCAGGATTCCATCCTTATCGTGGACTTCGGCAGCCAGGTGACGCAGCTGATCGCCCGGCGCGTGCGTGAAGCGGGCGTCTATTCCGAAATCGCGCCGTTCAACAGCGCCGCCGAAGCCTTCAAGCGACTGCAGCCCAAGGGCATCATCCTGTCGGGCGGCCCCTCCTCCGTCATGTGGGAGGACAGCCCGCGCGCACCGCAGGCTTTCTTCGAAGCGGGCATCCCGATCCTGGGCATCTGCTACGGTCAGCAGACGATGATGCAGCAGATGGGCGGCCAGGTGGAAGGCGGCGAGAGCGGCGAGTTCGGCCGCGCCTTCATCGAGGTGAAGAAGCGCTGCGCCCTGTTCGACGGCCTGTGGGCAGAAGGCGAACGGCATCAGGTGTGGATGAGCCATGGCGACAAGGTGACCAAGCTGGCGCCCGGTTTCGAAGTGGTTGCGGTGAGCGAGGGCGCGCCCTTCGCCATGACGGCCAATGAGGAAAAGCGTTTCTACGCCACGCAATTCCACCCCGAGGTCGTGCACACCCCTGATGGGGCCAAGCTGCTCGCCAATTTCGTGCGCCATGTCTGCGGCCTGAAGGGCGACTGGACGATGGCCGAATTCCGCGCGACCAAGATCGCCGAGATCCGCGAGCAGGTCGGCGACGGCAAGGTGATCTGCGGCCTGTCGGGCGGCGTCGATAGCGCGGTGGCCGCGGTGCTGATCCATGAGGCGATCGGCGACCAGCTGACCTGCGTCTTCGTCGATCATGGCCTGATGCGCAGCGGCGAGGCGGAGCAGGTCGTATCGCTGTTCCGGGGCAGCTATAATATCCCGCTGGTCCATGTGAACGCGGAAACGCTGTTCATGAAGGGGCTGGAAGGCGTCACCGATCCGGAAGCCAAGCGCAAGTTCATCGGCAAGACCTTCATCGACGTGTTCGAGGATGAGGCGCGGAAGATCGGCGGGGCCGGTTTCCTGGCGCAGGGCACGCTCTATCCCGACGTGATCGAGAGCGTGAGCTTCACCGGCGGCCCTTCGGTGACGATCAAGAGCCATCATAATGTGGGTGGCCTGCCCGAGCGCATGAACATGAAGCTGGTCGAGCCGCTGCGCGAGCTGTTCAAGGACGAAGTGCGCGCGCTGGGCCGCGAACTAGGGCTGCCGGAAATCTTCGTCGGCCGCCACCCCTTCCCCGGGCCGGGCCTCGCCATCCGCATTCCGGGCGAGGTCAGCAAGGAACGCTGCGATATCCTGCGCAAGGCCGACGCCATCTATCTGGAGGAAATCCGCAACGCGGGCCTTTACGACGCGATCTGGCAGGCCTTCGCCGTGCTGCTGCCGGTGCGGACGGTCGGCGTGATGGGCGACCACCGCACCTATGACAGCGTCTGCGCGCTGCGGGCGGTGACATCGACGGACGGCATGACGGCAGACATCTATCCGTTCGACGCCTCCTTCCTCAGCCGCGTGGCGACGCGGATCATCAACGAGGTCAAGGGCATCAACAGGGTGTGCTATGACTTCACATCCAAGCCACCGGGCACGATCGAGTGGGAATAAACCGGATTAAGTGACCGTCCGGGGGACGGTCATCCGGTTTATTCGGCACCGTAAGGTGCCGCAGCCTCGTACGCTGACGAAAGGCTTCGACAGGCTGATCCCGAACGGGGATATGTTCGGGATGCTATACTCCGGGCTTGAGAGCCATTACCTCTCACCCCATGACCAGCGCTCCCATCGGCCATCCCGTCTATCGGGACATGCCAGCGACCATCTTCGAGAAAATGTCGGCACGCGCGCGGGAGACGGGCGCGATCAATCTGGGCCAAGGTTTCCCCGACGCGCAGGGGCCGGACGATATCCTCAGCGCCGCTGCCGATGCGCTGCTCAACCGATCCAACCAATATCCGCCGAGCGCCGGCCTGCCCGAATTGCGGCAAGCGGTGGCGGCCCATTATGGGCGGCACCAGGACCTGGATTTGCGCACGGAGGAGGTGATCGTGACGTCCGGCGCGACGGAGGCGATCGCGGCGAGCCTGTTCGCGCTGGTGCAGCCGGGCGATGAGGTGCTGCTGCTCGCGCCGCTATATGACGCCTATCTCCCGCTGGTGGAGCGCGCGGGCGGCGTCGCGCGGGTGGTGCGGCTCATGCCTCCCGACTGGTGGATCAGGCGAGAGGCGCTGGAGGCGGCGGTCGGGCCGCGCACGCGCCTGCTGATCTTCAACAATCCGCTCAATCCCAGTGGCAGCGTGGCGACGCAGGAGGAGTTGGCGATGCTGGCGTCCTTTTGCGTGGATCATGATCTGATCGCGATCTGCGACGAGGTTTGGGAGCATGTGACGTTCGACGGCATCCGGCATCAGCCCTTGATGGCGTTCCCCGGCATGCGCGAGCGGACCGTGAAGATCGGATCGGCGGGCAAGATTTTTTCGCTTACGGGCTGGAAGATCGGCTGGATGTGCGCGGCGGCGCCCCTCGCCACGCTGCTAGGTCGGGCGCATCAGTTCCTGACCTTCACCAGCGCACCGAGCCTGCAATGGGCGGTGGCCGAGGGGCTGGGCAAGCCGGACGCGTGGTTCGCCGCGATGCGCGCGGATTATCAGGCGTCGCGCGACCGGCTGGTGAACGGGCTGCGCGGCGCAGGCTATGCCGTTAAGGAGAGCGCGGCGACATGGTTCGTGACGCTCGACCTGACGGCGTCGGGCATCGGCCTGGACGATGTCAGCTTTTGCGAGCGGATCATCGGCGAGGCGGGGGTCGCGGCGATCCCGATTTCGGCCTTCTATCCCGACGCTGCCGTCACCCATCTGGTGCGTCTGTGCTTTTCCAAGAGCGACGCGGTGATCGATGGGGCGGTCGCGCGGCTGGGCAGGTTCCGGGCGTCGATCGGCTGACCGCAACAAGACTTGCGGGGACCGGCCTGGGTCGCTAGGTTCACCTTTCGTTCCATAAGGGGGATCATCATGGACAGCCTGGCCGTTATCTTATGCCTCGCGGCGCTCGTTGCCGGGCTGGGGCTCGGCTGGCTGCTGCGTGGCAAGGCGGTGGCGCCGCTGGCTGCGGAGAAGGTGGAGCTTGCGGGTAAGCTGGGCCAAGCCGAGGCGCAGCGGAACGGCGCGCTGCAGGAGTTGGTGGTGGCGCAGGAACGGGCGGTGCAGGCGGGCGACCTGGCGCGGCGGCTAGACGATGAGCGGGCGGCGCGGGGCCTTGTCGAACGCGAACTGGCGGCGCTGCGGTCCGAGGCACAGGCGCGAGCCGAGGCGTTCGAAGCGCAGATCGCGGCGCTGAAGGATGCGAAGGAGCAGTTGTCGGCGCAGTTCAGCGAGATCGGCGGCAAACTGCTCCATCAGGCGCAGAGCCATTTTCTAGAGCGTGCCGACCAGCGGCTGGCGCAGGCGCATGAGAAGAGCGAGGCGCAGCTCAAGCAGTTGCTGCACCCCGTCAACGAGACGATCCAGCGCTACGATCAGAAGATCAGCCAGATCGAGCAGCAGCGGACGGAGGCATACGGCATCCTGCGCGGCGAGATCGAATCGATGAAGTCGGGGCAGGAAGCCGTGCGCGCCGAAGCGCAGCGGCTCGTCGATTCGCTTCGTCATGCGCCCAAGGCGCGGGGCCGCTGGGGTGAGCAGCAGTTGCGCAATGTGCTGGAGACGTGCGGGCTGTCCGAGTATGTCGATTTCCACACCGAGGTGAGCGTCGAGGGCGAGGACGGGCGGCTGCGGCCCGACGCGATCCTGCGCGTGCCGGGCGGCCGCGCACTGGTGATCGATGCCAAGGTGTCGCTGAACTCCTACCAGGACGCCTACGGGGCCGATGGCGAGGATGAAAGGAAGCGACTGCTCTCCGCCCATGCCGCGGCGATGCGCGCGCATGTCGATACGCTGGGGCGCAAAAGCTATGCCGACCAGTTCGATGAGGCGCCCGACTATGTGATCATGTTCGTGCCGGGCGAACATTTCCTCTCCGCCGCGCTGGAACATGATCCGCAACTATGGGACCATGCGTTCGGCAAGCGCGTGCTGCTGGCGACACCGACCAACCTCATCGCCATCGCCCGCACCGTTGCGGCGGTATGGCGGCAGGAGAAGATGGCGGACGAAGCCAAGCGGATCGGCGCGCTGGGCAAGGAACTGTATGAGCGGCTTGCAGGTGCGGCGGGATCGCTCAAGAAGCTGGGCAACCGGCTGACCGGGGCGGTAAGCGACTATAACAGTTTCATCGGCAGCTTTGAGAGCCGGGTGCTGGTGACGGGCCGCAAGCTGCGCGACCTCAATATCGAGACGGGCGCACGGGAATTGGAGGCGCTGGAACCGGTCGAGGCGCTGGTGCGCGAACCGGCGTCCGCCGAGGCGGTGCGCGCCCTGCCGGAGGTGGTGGCGGACGCGGCGGAGTAGGGAGGGCGATAGTTGGTTCCGTGAGGGTGGTTAGCGACCGGCCACTGTTGGGAACTCGATTAGCGGACGTCGCGTCGATGCGCAGGCCGCGTTTGCGACACCTTCAAGAATGGCCCATCTGAAAAATGGCAATAGCCGAGCACCATCATCGCGCCAGGCCACTCCGTCTTGCAGGATGCGTAGATCCAACAACGGTGAAGGGTGTCGGTCGGCGGGGAGCCTTCTTGAAGGTGCGCTCGTCGGCGTAGATGCCAACGCGCCGCCCGTTAAGCCTTGGTGTAACGACGGACTTTGCAAGGTCCGCATCGGCTTCGTTGGCGTAGATCGCTCCCCCCTACCAATACGCTGTAATCGACACGCAGGCTCCGCTTACCGCTCCACCATCGCGCGCCGCGTCGGCGAACCGAATGGGCGAGGCATTCGTGAGATTGCACGTCGTCGGATCACCCCATGCCGCGGAGATGATCTGATCGCTCAAATCCTCTTTAGCCGAAGGCGTCTGGGCCGGAAGCCGTGCCGCCAATCCTATAGCCAAAGCCATAGAGCAGATTATATGCAAGCTGTTCATCTATGCACGCTACCACGACGCAGACCGTCCGCAATCAAGTATGTCCGCATGGTCATCGAAGGGCCGAGTTTGGTCGTTAGCCGACAACTCTACCGTCATGCCGGCCTTGAGCCGCATCCCGCTTCTTCTGGTTACAATGTCAAGCGGGACCCCGAATCAAGTCCGGGGTGACGAAGAACTGGCGACCGTCATTGGTCGGTAGCCGACAACTTTCCGTCATCCAAATCTTGAGCCGGAATCCGCGTCCGATCATCGACGAAGTTATGGGATTCCGGGGTACAAAGGACTGACGGCTACTGGCCGTTTCCGCCCCATCTCCTCACCGCCAACCGGCCTTTGGGCCGGAATAGCTGCTCAGAATGATGGGTGACCCAATGGCTACAGATTCTTCCTAAAAATCCCATGTCCCGACACGGTCGCTTCACCATATTCTATTTCGCGCCGAACAGCTGATCCCGCATTCCTCATTGAATCGTTCGATTAATCGCACCTCTCCCACAAGCGGTCGTAAGCACGAACGCCCCAACAGCGCGTGAACTTCGGGGCAAAATGCCGGAACCGCCGAACATCTTGTTTCCACCGCCAATCTTCCGTAAAGGCCCCTTGTCATCTGGGGAGTAGCCAGCCGTTCGCAGAAGCGAGCGGGCCGTATGTCAACATATTTGGCCGAGAGGCCGTGGCATGCGGGATGCGGGGTGGACGGGCGAAGGCTCGGGCCGGCCGTATCGGGCGAGACCAATGGCATCGGCTCTTCCCTGTCCGGCCGGGCGGGAGGAGGCGGTGGCATTGCGTCTTCAACCCTTCGCCCGGCCCGGATCGAACCTTATGGAAGCTCTCTTCACCTCCACTGCCCTGGTCGCGCTTGCGGAAATGGGCGACAAGACGCAGCTGCTCGCCATGCTGCTCGCCACCCGCTTCAGAAAGCCGGTGCCGATCATTATGGGCATATTATTCGCGACACTGGCCAATCATTTCCTGGCGGCGCTGGTCGGTCATTCGATCGCGGGCGTGCTGACGCAGGATTGGTTCCGCTACGCCGTCGCGGCGAGCTTTATCGTGATGGCGGCCTGGACGCTGATCCCGGACAAGATCGATGAGGATGAGCCGCTGAAGGCCCCATCCAAGGCAGGCGTGTTCCTGACCACGCTGATCGCCTTTTTCCTGGTCGAGATGGGCGACAAGACGCAGGTGGCCACGGTGGCGCTGGGCGCGCGGTTCGAGAATGTCTTCGCGGTGACGGCTGGCACGACGCTGGGCATGATGATCGCCAATGTCCCGGCCGTCCTGTTCGGCGAAGCGTTGGCGAAAATGGTGCCGATGCGCGCGCTGCAGATCGGCGCGGCGCTGCTGTTCCTTGCGCTCGGCCTGTGGATGATTGCGGGTCTTCAGGGCTGGATCGCCTAAAAAGGAACATGCCCGGCCGCCCGCCTGTTGTCAGCGGGCGGCGGCTGTTGCAAGGGGAGCGCTTGCAGTCATTCCCCCAAGCAGGACAGGCATGGAACGCGTGATGAAGAACAGTCTGGTTACGGTGTTCGGCGGCGGCGGCTTCCTCGGCCGTCAGGTCGCCCAGGCGCTGATGGAGCGCGGCGCGCGCGTGCGCGTGGCGCAGCGGGACCTGGCAGGGGCGATGCGCGTGCAGCCGCTGGGGGCGCTAGGCCAGAAACAGTTCGTCGCAGCCGACATTCGCAAGCCGCAAAGCGTCGCGCGCGCGATTGCGGGCAGCGACATTGTCATCAACCTGGTGGGCGTGTTGAGCGGCGACCTCGAAGGATCGCATCATGACGGCGCGGCCAATGTCGCCAAGGCGGCGGCGGAAGCGGGCGTGCAGGCGTTGGTCCATGTCTCGGCGATCGGCGCCGATCCGCAAAGCCCATCCGAATATGGCCGGTCGAAAGCGGCTGGCGAGGCGGCGGTGAAGGCCGCCTTCCCGCAGGCGACGATCATCCGCCCATCGATCATCTTCGGCCCCGAGGATCAGTTCCTCAACCGCTTAGCCGACCTTATCAGCCGCCTGCCGGTCGTCCCGGTGATCGGCGCGGACACGAAATTCCAGCCCGTTTATGTCGCCGATGTCGCGCAGGCGATCGCCAATGCGGCCGCCAACCCCGGCCTTCATGGCGGCAAGACATTCGAGCTGGGCGGGCCGCGGCAAATCAGCATGATCGACCTCAACCGCTGGATCGCCAAGGCAATCGGCCGCGATCGCAGCCTGGTCGCCGTGCCGCCTTCGATCGCATCGACCATCGCGAGCTTTGGCTGGCTTCCGGGCGCGCCAATCACGCGCGATCAATATGCAATGCTGCAGAGGGACAATGTTGTAACGGCGGGCGCTGCTGGCCTGACCGAATTGGGCGTTTCGCCAACTCCGATGGAGGCGGTGGCCGAAAATTGGTTGGTCCGCTATCGCCGGCACGGACGCTTCGCCGGACGCGCCAAGGTCTGACGGACAGGCCGCCCCTGCCCCCCGCCCTGCCCTACTGTCGGCGGGACGACAGGCTGGCGCGGCCGATATGCCCGCGCGGCCATTGCGTGCGCCCGTTGCTTCTGCACAATAGGCACACCGATCTTGCATCCGTCCCGTCCGGGGCGGATTTCCCCTTTCAGTTCAAGGACCAGCGCCGCCCATGGACCTGCATTATCTGACGGTCATCCTGCTTGGCATCGTCGAAGGGCTCACCGAGTTCCTGCCGGTTTCCTCCACCGGGCACCTGATTTTGGCGAGCGAACTGCTGGGTTATGACGCGTCGGTCTGGGCGATGTTCAATGTCGTCATTCAGCTGGGCGCGATCCTGGCGGTGGTGGTGCTGTATTGGCGCACATTCTGGGCGGTCGGCATGGGACTGCTGCGGCGCGAACCGACCAGCTGGCGTTTCCTGCGCAATTTGGTGCTTGCCTTCATCCCCTCTGCGGTCATTGGGCTGGCGTTACACGATTATATCGAGATGCTGCTGGGCGCGCCCCACGTGGTCGCTTGGGCGCTGATCGCGGGCGGCGTTGCGGTCCTGCTGATCGAGCGGATGATCCAGGCCGGGCGCTTCCATGGCATTGCCGACATTCCGCTGGTGCGCGTGCTGGGCATCGGCTTGATCCAATGTATCTCGATGATCCCAGGGGTCAGCCGGTCGGGCGCGACGATCATGGGCGCGCTGGCGCTGGGCGTGGAGCGGCGGACAGCGGCTGAGTTCAGCTTCTTCCTCGCCATCCCCACGATGTTGGGCGCAACGACGCTGGAACTGCTGAAGAAGGGCGAGAAGATCACGTCGGCGGCGGTAGGATGGGACAGCATCGCCTTGGGCTTTGTCGTATCCTTTATCGTTGCGCTGCTGGTGATCCGCTGGTTCGTCGGGCTGGTTTCGCGCCATGGTTTTGCGCCCTTCGCTTGGTATCGAATCGTTGTGGGAATCGCGGCGCTGATGTGGCTGGCCTTGCGATAGGGCCGACTTGGAACTAAACTTAGAGCGTATTTTGCCCCTATCGGCGAAATGAGCCAAAAATCCCTCGAATTTAGGTCACAATAGCTGCCTTACTTTTCAAAATCCGCGTGACTCTGCGGGTTTTTCTGCTATGTGCGCCCCTGACTCATTTTAGGGACTCATCATGGCTGACAATCCGATGCTGAAATTCGTGGGAACGGGCCAAGCCTATCCCGAGAAGCGTTCGGCCGATGATCGCGCCGACGACTTCCTGGAAATCAGCCGCAGCTTCCTGCTGGAGCGCGCGGAAGAGCAGGCGTCGCGCTGCTCGCAATGCGGCGTCCCCTATTGCTCGACGCATTGCCCGCTGCACAACCATATTCCGGATTGGCTGCGCCTGACGGCCGAGGGGCGGCTGCGCGAAGCCTATGAGCTGTCGAACCTGACGAGCACCATGCCGGAAATCTGCGGCCGCATCTGCCCGCAGGACCGCCTGTGCGAAGGCAATTGCGTCATCGAATTCTCCGGCCATGGCGCTGTCACCATCGGCTCGGTCGAAAAATACATCACCGACACCGCCTGGAAGGAAGGCTGGGTCGAGCCGCTGGTCCCCGGCAAGCCGCTGGGCCAGTCGGTGGGCGTCATCGGTTCGGGCCCGGCGGGCCTCACCACCGCGGAATATCTGCGCGTCGCTGGTTATGAGGTGCATGTCTATGACCGGCACGACCGCGCGGGCGGGCTGCTGACCTACGGCATCCCAGGCTTCAAGCTGGAGAAGGACGTCGTCATGCGCCGCGTCCAGCGGCTGAAGGATGGCGGCATCATCTTCCATGAAGGTTTCGAGGTCGGCCGCGAGGCAACCCTTGAGGAATTGCGCGCCCGCCATGACGCGATCCTGATTGCGACCGGCGTTTACAAGCCGCGCGACATCAAGGCGCCCGGTGTGGGCGCAGCGGGCGTGGTCAAGGCGCTAGACTTCCTGACCGCCTCCAACCGCGCGGGTTTCGGCGATTCCGTGCCCGAGCATGAAGACGGCACGCTGCATGCGAACGGCAAGAAGGTCGTCGTCATCGGCGGCGGCGACACGGCGATGGACTGCGTCCGCACGGCGATCCGCCAGGGCGCGACTTCGGTGAAGTGCCTCTACCGCCGCGACCGGGACAATATGCCCGGATCGCAGCGTGAAGTGCAGAACGCCGAGGAAGAAGGCGTCGAGTTCGTCTGGCTTTCCGCGCCGATCGCGTTCGAGGGCACGGAGCATGTGACGGGCGTCAAGGTCACCAAGATGCGCCTGGGCCAGCCCGACGCGTCGGGCCGCCGTGCGCCCGAGCCCGATCCGGGCAGCGAATATTCGATGGAAGCCGACCTCGTCATCAAGGCGCTGGGCTATGATCCGGAAGAACTGCCCAAGCTGTTCGGCGCGGACGACCTGTCGGTCACGCGCTGGGGCACGCTGCGCGTCGATCACAAGACGATGATGACCAGCGTCGATGGCGTATTCGCGGCGGGCGACATCGTGCGCGGCGCTTCGCTGGTCGTCTGGGCCATCCGCGACGGTCGGGACGTGACCGAGCATATGCACCGCTACCTGAAGGCCAAGGCCAAGGCAGCGGTGGGCGAGAAAGTCGCCGCCTAAACCGCATATTCAGCCCGTTCGGTTCGCGCTTGTCGAGAACGTGGCACAGAGATTTTGAAGACAAGCATGTCCTGAGCCCGTCGAAGGGCTTGAACCGAACGGAATGACGAGGAGGCATTATGGCCAACACCCCCTATATGGCGAGCCCCGAAGAGCGCGCGCGCCTTGCCGCCGAGGGCATGTATCATCCGGAGATGGAAGGCGACGCCTGCGGCGTGGGCCTGGTCGCGGCGACCGATGGCCGGCCGAGCCGCCGTGTGGTCGCTTCGGCGATCGATGCGCTGAAGGCGGTGTGGCACCGTGGCGCGGTCGATGCGGATGGCAAGACCGGCGACGGCGCGGGCATCCATGTCGATCTGCCGGTGCGCTTCTTTGACGACGCGATCGCGGATTCGGGGCACAAGCCCCTGCCCAACCGCCTTGCCGTCGGCATGATCTTCCTGCCGCGCACGGACCTTTCCGCGCAGGAAACCTGCCGCACGATCGTCGAGAGCGAGATCATCGACGCGGGCTACACCATCTATGGCTGGCGCCAGGTGCCGGTGGACGTGTCGGTCATCGGTGAGAAGGCGCAGCGCACGCGCCCCGAGATCGAGCAGATCATGATCGCCGGGCCGATGCCCGAAGAACGCGACATCGCCGAGTTCGAGAAGGACCTTTACCTCATCCGCCGCCGGATCGAGAAGAAGGTGATCGCCGCGCAGATCCAGGATTTCTACATCTGCTCGCTGTCGTGCCGCTCGATCATCTACAAGGGCCTGTTCCTCGCTGAATCGTTGTCGGTCTTCTATCCCGACCTGCAGGATGAGCGGTTCGAGAGCCGGGTGGCGATCTTCCACCAGCGCTATTCGACCAACACCTTCCCGCAATGGTGGCTGGCCCAGCCCTTCCGCACGCTGGCGCATAATGGCGAGATCAACACGATCCGCGGTAACAAGAACTGGATGAAGAGCCACGAGATCAAGATGGCCTCGCTGGCCTTCGGCGATCATTCGGAGGACATCAAGCCGGTGATTCCGGCCGGTGCGTCCGACACCGCCGCGCTCGATGCCGTGTTCGAGGCGATCTGCCGTTCGGGCCGCGATGCGCCGACCGCGAAGCTGATGCTGGTGCCCGAAGCCTGGCAGGCGGCGGCGAACGAAACGCCGCAGTCGCATGTCGATATGTATGAATATCTCGCGTCCGTGATGGAGCCATGGGACGGCCCCGCCGCGCTCGCGATGACCGACGGCCGCTGGGCCGTGGCGGGCGTCGATCGCAACGCGCTGCGTCCGCTGCGCTACACGCTGACCGGCGACAATCTGCTGATCGTGGGTTCGGAAACCGGCATGGTGGTCGTTCCCGAAACCACCATCGTCAAGAAGGGCCGCATGGGCCCCGGCCAGATGATCGCCGTCGATCTGCAGGAAGGCGAAATCTATGACGATCGCGCGATCAAGGACCAGATCGCGAGCGAGCGGCCCTATGCCGAACTGATCAAGGACTTCATGACGATCGGCGATCTGCCGGACGCGGGGCGCGCGCTGCCCGACTGGGACAAGGCGGAGCTGACGCGCCGCCAGGTCGCGGCGAACCTGACGCTGGAGGATATGGAGCTGATCCTCGCCCCGATGGTCGAGGACGCGAAGGAAGCCGTGGGATCGATGGGCGACGACACGCCGCTGGCGGTCATTTCCGACAAGCCGCGCACGGTCAGCCACTTCTTCCGCCAGAATTTCAGCCAGGTCACCAATCCGCCGATCGACAGCTTGCGCGAACGGCATGTGATGAGCCTGAAGACGCGCTTTTCCAACCTCCACAACATTCTGGAGCAGGACGCGCAGAACAGCCATGTGCTGGTGCTGGACTCGCCCGTTCTGACCTCGTCCGAATGGGCGCGGTTGAAGGCGCATTTCGGCCCGGCCGTCGCGGAAATCGACTGCACCTTCCCGGCCGAGGGCGGGCAAGAGCAACTGCGTGCGGCGATCGCCCGCATTCGCGAGGAAGCCGAGCAGGCGGTGCGCGAAGGCCGCACCGAAATCTTCCTGACCGACGAATATGTGAATGAGGACCGGGTCGCCATCGCTGGCGTGCTGGCGGCGGCGGCGGTGCATACGCATCTCGTCCGCAAGGGGCTGCGGAGCTACGCATCGATCAACGTGCGCTGCGCCGAAGCGCTCGACACTCATTATTTCGCGGTGCTGATCGGCGTCGGCGCGACCACGGTGAACGCCTATCTGGCTGAAGCCAGCATCGCCGACCGCCATGGACGCGGCCTATTCGGCGACTTGGACCTCGACCAGTGTTTCGAGCGGTTCCGGGTCGCGATCAACGAGGGCCTGCTGAAGATCATGTCCAAGATGGGCATCGCGGTCGTCAGCAGCTATCGCGGCGGCTATAATTTCGAGGCGGTGGGTCTGTCCCGCGCGCTGGTGAACGACCTCTTCCCCGGCATGCCTGCGAAGATTTCGGGCGAAGGCTATGCCTCGCTGCACCATAACGCCAAGCTGCGGCATGAGGCGGCCTATGACAGCGCGGCGGTGCGTTTGCCCGTCGGCGGCTTCTATCGCCAGCGGAACGGCGGCGAGAGCCATGCCTATTCCGCGCAGTTGATGCACCTGCTGCAGACGGCGGTCGGGACCGACAGCTATTCGACCTATCTGCAGTTCGCGCGCGGCGTGCGCGACCTGCCGCCGGTCTATCTGCGCGACCTGTTGGAGTTCAACTTCGCTCGCGAGGCGGTGCCGATCGACGAGGTCGAGGCGACCACCGAGATCCGCAAGCGCTTCGTGACGCCGGGCATGTCGTTGGGCGCGCTCTCTCCCGAGGCGCACGAGACGCTGGCGATCGCGATGAACCGCATCGGCGCAAAGGCTGTGTCGGGCGAGGGCGGCGAGGATGCGACCCGCTTCAAGCCCTATGAGAATGGCGATAATGCGAACAGCGTGATCAAGCAGATCGCGTCGGGCCGTTTTGGTGTTCACGCGGAATATCTGGGTTCGGCTGAAGAAATCGAGATCAAGGTCGCGCAAGGCGCCAAGCCCGGCGAAGGCGGCCAGCTGCCCGGCTTCAAGGTGACCGAGTTCATCGCCAAGCTGCGCCATTCGACGCCCGGCGTGATGCTGATCTCGCCGCCGCCCCACCATGATATCTACTCGATCGAGGATCTCGCGCAGCTCATCTACGACTGCAAGATGATCAACCCCCGCGCGCGGGTGTGCGTCAAGCTGGTGAGCCAGGCCGGCATCGGCACGGTCGCGGCGGGCGTGGCCAAGGCGCATGCCGACGTCATCCTGGTCGCGGGCCATGTCGGCGGCACGGGCGCGTCGCCCCAGACCTCGATCAAATATGCTGGCACGCCATGGGAAATGGGCCTGTCGGAAGCGAACCAAGTGCTCACCCTCAATGGCCTGCGCCATCGGGTGAAGCTGCGCACCGACGGCGGCCTAAAGACCGGGCGCGACATCGTGATCGCGGCGATCCTGGGCGCGGAAGAGTTTGGCATCGGTACGCTGAGCCTTGTGGCCATGGGCTGCATCATGGTGCGCCAGTGCCACTCGAACACCTGCCCTGTCGGCGTCTGCGTGCAGGATGAAAAGCTGCGGCAGAAGTTCACCGGCACGCCAGAAAAGGTCATTAACCTCATGACCTTCATCGCCGAGGAAGTGCGCGAGATATTGGCGCGGCTGGGCTATCGCAGCCTGGATGAGGTGATCGGCCGCACCGAACTGCTGAAGCAGGTCAATCGCGGCGCCGAGCATCTCGACGATCTCGACCTCAATCCCATCCTGGCCAAGGTGGATGCGCCCGACGATCAGCGGCGCTTCTCCCTCACCGAATGGCGCAACGAGGTGCCCGACAGCCTGGATGCGCAGATGATGCGTGACGCCAAGGCCGTGTTCGAGCGTGGCGAGAAGATGCAGCTGACCTATACGGTCCGCAACACGCATCGCGCGGTCGGCACCAGGCTTTCCGCCGCCGTGACCGAGCGGTTCGGCATGTCCACGCTGGCGGACGGGCATCTGACCGTGCGTTTGCGCGGGTCGGCTGGCCAGTCGCTGGGTGCGTTCCTGTGCAAGGGCATTACGCTGGAAGTCTTTGGCGACGCCAACGACTATGTGGGCAAGGGCCTGTCGGGCGGCACGATCGTCGTGCGCACGACCGTGTCATCGCCGCTGTCGAGCAAGGACAACACGATCATCGGCAACACCGTGCTATACGGCGCGACCGCGGGTAAGCTGTTCGCGGCGGGTCAGGCGGGCGAACGCTTCGCCGTCCGCAACTCGGGCGCGCAGGTCGTCGTGGAAGGCTGCGGGGCCAATGGCTGCGAATATATGACCGGCGGTACGGCTGTGATCCTGGGCCGCACCGGCGCGAACTTCGGCGCGGGCATGACCGGCGGCATGGCCTTCATCCTGGACGAGGACGGCAGCTTCGAGCGGCGCGCCAACCCGGAAAGCATTGTCTGGCAGCGACTGGAAAGCGCCCATTGGGAAGCCCAGTTGAAGGCGTTGATCGCCGAGCATGCGGTGACGACCGACAGCAAGTGGTCGAACACCATCTTGGACGATTGGGACCGCTGGAGGCGCTATGTCTGGCAGGTCTGCCCGAAGGAAATGGTGCACCGGCTGACCCACCCGTTGAGCGATGCGTCTGCTGAGGTGGTCGCCGCGGAATAAGGGACAATGGGGGAGCGAGGCGGATGTCTCGCTCCCCTTTTCGTGCTTCGCTTGTGGGATAAGGCCCCCTTTCCGACCCTACCCTTCAATAAGAGGTGGCGGTCACAGGCGAAGCCGTAGCTACGCTGCCTTGGGCGATTTGAACCGGCTGGGACCCGTCACTCTCGCCTGCTGCAAACCGCTCGATATTCGCGGGTAGCCGGACCGGCGTCGGCTGTTCATAATCTTGCGGCAGTGGCGCATCGTCGTCGGCGGAATATTCCTGCGCCATATAGTCGCGTACGGCAGGATCGTCATAGCCGCTCCATCCCCCGCCCATCATCGCCGCCATCTGCCGGTCCGCCAAAGTCGGGCCGCAGCCTTGGCACTTAATATCGGTCGGCCCGCTCAAACCCGTGACGTCCGGTTGTGAGGCGCTCTCCTGCTGCGCGGAATAGGGTATTTCCGCGTCGGTGAAGGCGATGCGCGGCGGCGTCGTCGCATAAAGGCCAAGCGCCAGACCGCCCGCCAGCGCCGCTCCTGCACTCGCCATGCTGAACAACCAGAAACGGGCAGACATGCGACCTTCTCCTTTTGCGCCCGGCGCCCTGTTCGTCATCACCACCGGCAAAAGAAACGCGCATGAAGATCGGTTGTTGCATGGGGCCAAAGCCTTTGCTAAGGGCCGCCTCCTACCAAGGCACCGGCCCCGCCGGTTCCCCGGAAAATGTGCGGTCGTGGCGGAATTGGTAGACGCGCAACGTTGAGGTCGTTGTGGCCGAAAGGCCGTGGAAGTTCGAGTCTTCTCGACCGCACCATTTCTTCTCTCGGGAGAAGCGGAAAGAACCGGCGTCGCGTTGGAGATGCCGCTTGGTCGTTTATGACCGATTGTTCTTGGCTGAAGCGCCGGACAGTGCCGCTTCCTAGATTTTCCCCAACTCATTGCGGATGAAAAGCCGCTCAAGGCTGTCGCGCCGGGGCAGCCCCGCGCCTTCCAAGGATGTCCCGTCCCCACCCTTTCGCCGCGAAGCGCGCCGCGCCGCGAGGTAGCAGGGGTCAAGCAGCGACAGCAGCGTGAGGAGCGGCGCTGTGCCGGGCCACCGCAGCTGGATCAGCCGCCGCCCATATTGCAGCCGCGCGCGGACGCCGCGCGTAAGGGAGCGGGGCACCTTCAGTCCCAATAATTTACGGGCGGTGAGCAGCTGCGTCCGCATCGCGTTGCGCGCATAGGCCGAGCCGAACAGCCGGTTCAATTCCGTCCAATCCGCCTCTTCAAAGTGCGCGGTATAGGATTGCATGTCGAGAAGGTGGCGCAGATCGATCCGGCCCCGCAGATAATCGCGGCCTTTGAGCTGGTCGTGCAGCAGCAGGATGGCGGTGCAAGCGACGGGAGACGGCAGCAGGACCATGCTGCCGGGCAGATCCACTTCACTCGCCGCGCTTGCGAGATCGTCGTAGCGGTAGAAGAGCGTGCTGGGGCTGCCATATTCGGAGTGGAGATCGATCGTCGCGGCATCCTGTGGCCGTGAAAGGACGGCAGGGACGCCCGGCGGAAGATCCAGCGACTCCGGCTGATAGCCAATGCTGCAAAGCTGCTCGATCATGGCGCTGAAGCGATCCGCCGCAACCATAAGATCGATGTCCGCCAGCATCCGGCCCGATCGCTGCTGTGGCGGGCTGTGGGCGAGCCAGGCGGTGCCCTTCAGCAAGATCGGGCGAACGCCATGGGCGTTCATCACCGCAGCCGCTTCATCCAATTGGGCCAGGAGCCGATCGTTGCGCTCGGCATTACGGCTCTCCATCTCGCCCAGGAACAGGTGAACGTCGGGTGGCACGTCCGCCAGGCGTCCGGCGTCGCGCAGCCGCGTCGCGACGGTGGGACTGCACAGCGTTTTGTTGGCAAGAGCGATGATCGCAGGCCAATCGGCAACGGCAGGCATCTCTCCGCGCAGGCAGGCGAGCAGCCCGTGAAGGGGATCAAGCCGCGCCACAGAAAGTGCCAAGCAGCGCTGCCGCCTCGTCCAGATCATCATAATGAAGTTCGCAGGTCCGTGCCGCGCTTACGGTCCGGATCAGCGTGTCGAGTGCGAGCGGATCGGCCTCACCGCTGGCGGAGGCGGCTTCCGAGAGAAGATGTTTGATGAGCGCGGCGGGATGCTGCGGCACCAATTGCGCGCGCGCGCCTCTTACCCGCCGTAGCTTGACGATCCAGCCGACCGGCACCGGACTCTGCTCTGCCATGGCGGGCACAGAGAGGTAGCGCACCCGCCGGCGGTCAGGCCGCCAGTGAACCTGGGTCTCAAGCTGGCCCGGATAACGCAACCCCATCATGGGCCAGGCACCGGATTTGATCGTTGGGAGGAAAGGCAGGCCCTGCACCCTTCCGCGCGAGTCCAGCATGACGATATCGTCGCCATGATAGGCGAAGTCGCATTTGAGCAGCCAGGAGATCAGCGTGGTCTTTCCAGCGCCGGGATGGCCGGTCAGCAGCAACGCCTGCCCGTTGCGGCTCACACAGCCTGCATGAAGGGCCAAGCTCCAGCGGGGATCGTTGATGATGTCCTGTGTGAGTTGCGCCTTGACGATGGTTGCCGCCTGATTGAGCTGCAAGACCGAAGCATGGCCCTCATCGCGGCTGAACAGGCACAAGTCATGGGCTGACCAGAGATGATAGGTCGCGTCGATCGGGCGGTCGGATACCTGCGCCTGCAAATGAGTGAACAGCGGGGCGACATGCCGAACCAGCGCTTCGTCATGATACCGGAGTACGACGCTGCGCCCGCCGAGCGATATTTGCTGGAGCAGGAGGGGAGAAGAGACGGGCGGACGGTTGGTGGCATGCACCAGCCCTGATTGGGACCAGTCCGCCAACACGGTCTTGAGCATCGCCGATGCGGGCGTGAACCCGCGCTCGACAACCTCCTGCGCAAGCTGCGGCAGGCTCACACCCTCTTCCAGGCGGCACCCAATATAGCCGGCGATCTGGTTCAGCTCGAAAAGGGCATGGCGGGACCGCGACACGATAATCGGCTGGTCGTCGATGAAAGTCATCGAGGTCCCCGGAGTAAGGCGCAGCATCAGTTCAGCCCCGTCACGGGCGCTCCGCCCATCTGCCATTTCGTCGCTGAGGTACAAGGTCAGGGTTTATGCGCGCCGCCCTTGTTCCCCGGATTGCCGGGGCCGGTGCCGGGGCCGTCGTTGATCGGCGGGTTGCCCGGAGGCTGCGGGTCCGGGCCGTTGCCGACGCCGTTATTGCCCTTGGGTCCATGACCATGGCCGCCACCGCCGCCGCCGCTCGACTTCGCGATCGCAGCAGAGGAAAGGGAGGTCGATAACATGATCGTCATCGCCGGTGGAACAGTCGCTGCGAAGCGGCCGCAGTTCATGAGAAAACGGCGCCGGTCTTCGACCGCGGACAGGATGGTAGGTTCCTCAGCCAAGGGTAGCCTCCTTTAATGCAGGGTTGGCTGAAACTACCACCTGCCCGGCGCGGGGCGCAGTGCTATGGCGGGGTATATCAGAAGGTATAACGCGCCCAAAGCCGCGTCAGCGTTCCCGTCCAGCCTCGGCCGCCGTCGCTTGCAGCGGGCTGATCAGATAGCTTGCGATGCTCCGCCTTCCCGTGCGGATATCGGCAGTTACCTCCATACCGGGGATCAAGGAAATCTCGCCACCGTCGCGCGTGCGCCATGTCCGATCCAAAGCGACCCTCGCCACATAGACCAGCCCCAGCTTCTCATCCGGAATAGCATCAGTGCTTATGGTTTCGACTCTGCCCGACACGACTCCGAAGCGGGTGAAGGGGAAGGCGGCGACCTTCACCGCTACGTCCTGGCCGGTGCGCACGAAGCCCACATCCTTGTTGAGCATCTTGACCTCCGCCACGAGCTGCCCTTTGGCAGGGACGATCACCATCAATGGCTTACCCACATCCACTATGCCGCCCACGGTATGCAGGGAAAGCTGCGCCACCGTGCCATCAACTGGGCTCACCAGCCGCTGGAAGGTGGACCTGCGGCTCGCCTTCACCAGCTCTTCCCGCCGCAGGCGCACCTCCGCTTCCGCCTGGGCCAGGTCCTGCAACAGCTTCGCCCGCGCTGCGCCGTCCGACTGGCGGATATTACCGCTGACCGACGCTATCTGGGCGCGCGCCTTTCGCGCCGTCTCTTGCGCGATCTCCCTGTCCTTGATCAGGGCAAGCCGCTGCCGGTTCATCTCGATCAGACGCAGTTTGGAGACATAGCCCTTGGCGAGCAGCTTCTGGTTGGCTTCGATCTGCTGTTCCACAAGGGGAAGCGTTTCGCTGATCTTGGCAGTCTGCAGCATCGCTTCGGAATAGGCTGAACTTGCCGCCTGCCGCTCTGCGTCGTGCATCGAGGAACTCCCCTGGATATTTTCCAGCTCCGCCCGCGCAAGCGCCGTCTGAACATCGACAACGGACTGAGGCGTGCCCGGCGGTGGGAGAAAGACGAGGCCCTTTCCATCGAGCGATGACAGGACCGCCCTGCTCCGCGCCGCCTGCAATTCCGCGGTCTCCAGCGCCTTTTGCGCTTGCGCCGTATCTGCTGAAGACAAGGTGGGGTCCAGCTCCACCAGCACCTGCCCCTTTTTGACAGGCTGGCTCTCCCGCACCAGAATCGCGCGCACGACCCCGCCGTCTGCAGCCTGGATGACCTTCACGGCATCCGTCGGCGCCAGGCGTCCCGCCGCCGATACGACGATGTCCAGCCGCCCGAGGATCAGCCATAAAATGGCGATCGCCACCCCTGCGGCAAGGATCATGGCGGTATAGCGGGCTGTTGGAGATACCGGGCGTTCGATTATCTCGAGAGCGGCGGGCAGGAAATCGACATCATCGACCTGCGTCATCGACCGGCTGCGCGCCTTCTCTTCCTTTATCAGCTGGCGCGCCATCGCCCAGTGGTTCGCAAGGCTCGTCATTCTTCCGTCAGCCCATTTTGCAAGCGGAAGAGCAAGGCGTAGCGGCCATTGAGCGCCATCAGCTCCTCATGGGTTCCACGCTCGACTATCCGCCCCTTCTCCATCGCGATGATCGTCTCGCAGGTCCTCACCGCAGACAGGCGGTGGGCGATGATGAGGACGGTTCGGCTCCGGGCGATGGCCTGAAGATTGTTCTGGATGATCGCCTCGCTCTCTGCGTCGAGGGCCGATGTGGCTTCGTCGAAGACCAGGATGCGGGGCTTGGTGACGAGCGCGCGGGCGATTGCGATGCGCTGCCGCTGCCCTCCCGACAGGTTGACGCCCCGTTCCTCGATCATCGTGTCATAGCCGTGCGGCAGCGCCATGATAAAGTCGTGCGCGCCCGCCAATTTCGCCGCCGCGATGACCTGCGGCAGGGGCGTCGCCGGGTCGGCCAGTGCGATATTTTCCCGCAGGCTGCGATTGAAAAGCAGATTTTCCTGAAGGACCACGCCGATCTGCCGCCGCAGCCATGCGGGCTCCACCTGCGCAATGTCGATATCATCGACGAGGATGCGGCCGCCGGCGGGCAGGTACATGCGCTGCAGCAGCTTGGCAAGCGTCGATTTGCCCGATCCCGAGGAGCCGACAATGCCGACCGACCCACCGGCGGGAATGGCGAGATTGATGTCGCGCAGGATCCACGGGCCCTCGTCCGAATAACGAAAGCGGACGCCTTCGAACCGGACTTCGCCCTTCATGGATGGGAGCGCCAGGCGGGACGTCGAGCTGGGCTCCGGCTGCGCGTTCAGCACCTCCCCCAGCCGATCGACGGAGAGCCGCACCTGCTGAAAATCCTGCCACAGCTGAGCCATGCGGATCACGGGGCCAGACACGCGCTGCGCGAACATGTTGAACGCCACCAGCCCGCCCACCGACAAGGTTCCGGCGATGACCTCCTTCGCACCGAAATAGAGAATGGCAGCAAGACTGAGCTTCGAGATCAGCTGCACCATCTGGCTGCTGCCGTTGCCGAGATTGATCGCCCGCTGGCTGGCGGCGCTGTAGGAGGCCAGCTGCATCTCCCAGCGACGCTGCCATTGCGGCTCGACAGCCGCCGCTTTGATCGTCTGCATGCCCGAGACGCTCTCGATAAGGAGGGCGTTGGTCGCCGCGCTGCGTTCGAACTTCTCGCTCAACCTCTGGCGCAACGGCCCGGTGACCATGAAGGACACGGCGAAATAGGCAGGCAGCGTCAGCATCGCGACGCAGGCGAGCATCGGGGAATAGAGCCACATCGCGATCAGGAAGACGATGGTGAATGGCGGATCGACCAGGACCGACAAGGACGCGTTGGTCAGGAACTCGCGGATGGATTCAAGCTGCCTTGCCCGCGTCACGGTATCGCCGACGCGCCGCCCTTCGAAATAAGCGAGCGGCAGGCGCATCAGATGGCGGAACAGCCGGGATCCAAGCTCAACATCGATCTTCTGGCTCGTTTCGGAATAGATGCGCGTCCGCAGCCAGCCGAAGGCGACCTCCCAGCAGGACACGATCACAAAGCCGAGCATGAGGACCTGCAGGGTCGCCATGCTGTTATAGACCAGCACCTTGTCGATCACATTCTGGAAGAAAAGCGGCGCCGCAAGGCCCAGCAAATTGAGGCACAAGGTGATGAGCAGCACTTCACCGATAAGGCGGCGATAGCGCACGATCTGGGGAATGAACCAGCGCAGGTCGAAGCGCGGCTTGGCGCCAACGACGCCGGCGCGCGTGGCGATCAGCACGAGTTCGCCGGACCAGATATCGCCAAGCGCGTCGTGCGTCATCTTTTGCACGCCTTCGCCGGGACGGTGGATCATGACGCCGTCGTCCGTGACCCGGCCCATGATGAACCACTCGTCCGTTCCGCGCGCCAAGGCAGGCAAGGCAGCGCGCTTCAGACGGTCCCCGCCGGGCTCCACGGCGCGGGCGCGAACCCCTTCGTGACGCTTGGCCAGGCGAAGCATGTCGCGCGTATCGAGCGGATCGGAATGACCCAATTCGTGCCGCAATAGCTTTGGGTCGGCGGAAATGCCGTGCATGCCAAGCAAGGCCGCCAAAGCGGCCGGCCCGCTATCTGCAGGCGGCACGCGCTTACCTTGTCGATCAGCGGCTTGTGCGTTCATCGTCCGTCGTTCAGCTCCGCAGCGGACGGAGTCGCAAAGATACTGGCCCAGCGCCCGCCGATCGCTGGTTTTGGCTCACCGCATGGGGCATGCAGACCCGAGCCGCACAGAGGCATTTTCTGAAATTTCC
Organism: Sphingobium sp. EP60837; assembly: GCF_001658005.1. Lineage (NCBI taxonomy): Bacteria > Pseudomonadati > Pseudomonadota > Alphaproteobacteria > Sphingomonadales > Sphingobiaceae > Sphingobium > Sphingobium sp. EP60837. Next base: position 1,296,345 of record NZ_CP015986.1, read on the forward strand.
CACCCCGAGGACCGGCCAGAACGCCTGTCAGCATGCGCGCAGAATAACTGACGCAGCCGTGCATTTCCGATCGGTCAAACAGCGCTGTCATTCCTGCTCCAGCTAGCGTCAAGTTGATGGAGCCGTTGAAATGACAGAAGACCATAAATTTACGGTGAACTGCTCAACAGTTAAGTGCAGCGCGTTCCAGATGATGCACGGAATAACATTCAGTCAATGAGCCTGGAACCACTGATTTTTCCGCACGCACTTAAATAAAATATGATTTATCTACTAAAAACAACGAACTGCTTGGAAGATGGCGACGCACCGATCGAGTCCCTGATGCAATAGGACAGGTTTTCTGCACATTTTGTGAGCAACCGGATGGATGAAGGTGCGTCCATTCGGCTTGCTGATCAGACGAACGGAAAAATCCCTCAGGAACCGAAGCTCCGCTCATTGATAATAAAAGACAATTTTCCGATGCGATTTCGTAACGATTTGCCGTTATCTTGCGATGGACATGCTTCAGCAGCATCTTCGATTCAGCCTGTAAATATAGCGTTCATAAATCTGTGGTCATTCGTCCGGTCCGCCCGGGGAGGGCTGCACGCAGATTTTGGGAGAAGCGGAATGGGGCGCATAAACGGAACGGTCATAAATGACCTGCTGAAGGGAACGACGTTAGCCGACAGCATCTATGGCGGCGCAGGCGACGATCAAATCTGGGGCGATCTGGGCGACGATTATATTGAAGGCGGCGACGGCCACGACATTCTGCACGGCCAGGGCGGCGTCGATTATATCAAGGGCGGCCTAGGCGATGATCAGATCTGGGGCGAAGACGGAAACGACAAGCTCGACGGCGGCGATGGCAATGACCGGCTCTATGGCGGTATCGGCAACAACATCATGTCGGGCGGCACAGGAAATGACTGGATCGAGGGGGGCGACGGCCATGACCAGATCCTGGGCGATATCGGCAACGACACCATCTATGCCGGAGGCGGTCGCGATTATATCGACGGTGGTGCTGGCGACGATATCATCTATGCCGGCGCGGGCGACGATGGCTTCCTGAACGAGATCAACCCGGCGACCGGACTGATGACGTCTCAGGCTGTGGGCGGCGGCGCTGGTAATGACTGGATCTACGGCGAGGACGGCAACGACAAGTTGAAGGGCCAGTCAGGCGACGACCATGTCTTCGGCGGCAACGGCAATGATCGCGTTGATGGCGGTGACGGCAATAATTTCCTCTACGGCGACGCAGGCGATGACATTCTCGATTCCGAATGGGGCATGGATCGTCTCTATGGCGGCACAGGCCGCGATACGATGGAAGCCGGAGCAGGCAATGACTTTCTCGACGGCGGAGCGGACGCGGACTCGCTGAACGGCGAGGCGGGTGTCGATATCCTCTATGGTGGTGACGGCGATGACCTGCTGCTGGGCGGCGACGGCGCGGACGAGCTGCACGGCGATGCCGGGTTCGACAAGCTGACGGGCGAACTTGGCGCGGACAAGCTGTGGGGCGGCGCGGGCGCTGACTGGTTCGTCTTCAAGGGCGCTGGAGCATTGGACGGCGGCGACCAGATCCAGGATTTCGAGGACGGCGTGGATCGCATCGTGCTGGAGAAGCTGGGCGTCAGCAAATATGCAGCGGGCGGGGCACCGGGCACCATATTCGCGCGGAATGGCGCATCGGGCAACGTGCTGCTGGACGTGGTCACATCGGCCGGGGTTAAGTTCAGCATCGACATTGCAGACCCTACGGCCACGCTGTCGGCGCAGAATTTTTCATCAAGCGATTTTCTTTTCGCCTGAACCTGTTTTCGCAAAAGTAATCGGGCCGCTCTGAAACGGGCGGCCCGAGATCAACAATTATGCACTAGGCAGCATTGCTTGGTCGTAGCGAGTGCCGAACGGGTGCCTGCCGCCAGCCGGGCGGCCGATTCAGTGCCTCTCTGGATGAGCAGAGCCAGGGACGTCAGGCGGGTTGATGCGGGTTTGTAGCGAATCGACGCCATCATGGCCCTTGCCATCGCGGCCGCCGTCAGCGCCACCGCCCCCGCCGCCGCCACTTGAGGCCGCAATCGCTGCGGACGTCAGCGAGGTCGAAAGCATGATCGTCATCGCAGGCGGCACGGTCACTGCGAAACGCCCGCAGCTCTGAAGAAAACGGCGTCGATCTTCTTTCACACCAACGGGGGCATCATCCTCGGTCATGACAAACTCCTGCGACACTCGAATGGCGAACGCTACCACCCCGCGGGTTGCCGACCGATTGCAAACAAGGATGATATCCAATGGTATAGGTGCCCGCAACGCCGGGTAGAGCCAGGGCCTAACCTTCGATCAACTCAAGCGTCGTCGTCGATCATCCCGATGGCTGGGAAGATATGTCTGATCCTGCTGCGGTGGATGGACGCAGTAACCTTGTCGCGATGCTGGGTCAGGCTAATGAGATTGCAGTCTCGCGCGCTCAGCCTGCCTATCGTCCAAAGCGACAGCGCGCCATCGTCCTGCAACTGCACCAACACGTCAGCGCCTATCGAGGCAGGCTTTACCCTGTCGAGAATGATGCGCTCTCCTGCCCGGAAACGCGGTTCCATCGCTTCGCTGGGAATGTAGATAGCGAAATAGCGGTTTGCATCCCCCAGGGCGAACGGAGGCGACATGAAGGCCGCGGGCCGGGCCAGATCGCCTTCCCAAATCTCCAGCTCGCCTGCCAACGACAGGCTCTCCTCGGCAGGAAACAGGAGCGATGCCGCGTAAATCGGGATTTGCCGCTGGTTTGGCATCGAAAAAGACAGGGGCCTTTCCTTCAGCATGACCGGAGCAGCAACCGTGGACGAGGGCGTGGTTCCGATCGCCTCACACATGGCGAAGGGTTCAGGAAACGCCTCCTTCAATTTCGCGATGCTACGCGACGACAGGGAATAGCCGACAGACGGCGACGATCCGACGGCATGCCTCTCCCGGTGTCAACGGGTCGAGCCACTCGCGCAACATGTTGTCGATCCAGACTATCGCGCTGTAGAAGCCGCCTTCCAGCAAGCGGGGATCCATCCGGTGTTCCATCGAAGTGAAATAGTCTTCAGGGAAATCCTTCAGGGCTTCCGATAAAATGGTGATGAACATGAAAATGGCGGTGGAATAGACAGACGCCTTATATTGGAAATGCAGTTCCGCTCGGTCCAGTGAGGGACCACCCTGTGCGCTGCACTCCTCAATGAAGAGATCGATCATGCGGTTCACCAGCTCGATATGCTTTTCCGGCTCAGGCATCATCATCATGCCACTGAGCGCCTGGGCGAGGCTCGCCTGACCCGCGCCGCCCCAGTCGAGTAACCCAGCGTGAAGTTGGCCCCCCTCGTCCCGCCAGAACCAGGCATTATCGACATTTAAATTGATGTGACACAAGCCGGTATAATCGACATCTGACAGCAGGTAGGCGAGCACCGCATCCTTGTGCTCCAACCCGAACAGCACATCCTCGCGCCATCTCGCGAGGAACTGCGGGCGGGTCACCTCTGGTGCGAATAGGTGCGGCGCGACCCGGCCGATAAAGTCGATCAGCCGATCGAGCGCGGGCTCGGGGTGCGCGATCGGCTCGAAATCGCGCGCAGCGGCGGCGAAGGGAAAAATCTCTTCCAGATCATGGCCGAGGTCGCCGCGCTTATGCGCCGCCACCAAGCGGGCAAGGTTGCGCGTAAGTACCGCATAATGTTCTTCTACGCAGGGCACCTCATGATCGTAGCCCTTGCGATAAGCGGGCTCGACGGTGCCGACGCCGAATGGAACCCGTTCCGTTATGAGGATATAATTTCCCGTATGCGAACTATGGTCGCCGAAATAATAGCGGCTGACGGTGACGGGGAGTTGCCGTTCGCGCGACAAACGAGCCATTCGAATCTCGCCATCGGACAGGCGGAGAAGCCCATATTTGTGATGAGCGTCGGCCGGCGGGAACTTTACGAACAGGTGCGTCTGCAATCCAGGCTCGTCCCGTGCATAGGCCAAGGTGAGCAGGCCGTTTTCCGACGCCCCGCGAATGTCCAGCTTGTTGAGGGAAACGATCTGCGTAACGCGATTGTCTGCCGAGAGCGCGCCAGATGCCCGAAATGCGGCGGTTAGGAAGGCCGGCCCCGCTTCCCGGAGTCCCGCAAGATCGATTGGAAATTCAAGTCCATAATGGTCGCCCGGTGAGACCTGCCGATGTCGCGCGGTGAAGGTGTCGTAATCCAGCGTGGCCTTCACCACCGCCGGAACAGGGCCGAGCGCGTCAGCATTCACCCAGCCGGCGGGGCTGGCGATGCGGACGCACTGGCGGCCGCCGACGTCCCTCCCGCGTTCCGCACACACCACCAGCACTCCGCTGGGCAGATGATGAAGTTGCCGGCTATCGCTAGCCACGCCCGCCCGCACGACGGCACCGTTGGGCGCGACAATCCGGTATCGCGTACCGGGCGACAATGCGAGGTCTTCAATCATGGGCCGTCATCTCTCCAAACTCCTACACGCAGCCTTACCTGGCAGGCGCTTATATTACAGTACAATGTGCATTTATTGCGGTAAAGCGGATTATTTTGAGAGGGTGTGGCACCAGAGGGTTCATCGCGATGGTCCGGAACCGTTTTCAGTCCTCATCGTCCATGAAGACGTCACAGCCCCTAACGAATGAGGACACGCAGAACATTCGCAAGAATTTCTGGATAACCTTGCATCGGTCGCGATCTGTCATCGGCGAGTGCTGCCAGGATCGGCGCCCAGCATGGATATGATGCCGACGCTATTGAACACCATTCTGCTTAGGACTGGCATATCGCGCCCCAATAGGGCGAACCAGATCCAGGAATTCTTGTTATAGAAACAATCTTAGATCTCGGAATAGAGCACAACGCCGCGCTTCGCGGACATCCCCAATATATAGAACTCAGGGACATATCCCCGTCGGTTTAAAGCCTTCTGGCACGGCGTCAGAGGCGGATACCATTCACCTCTTCGGGCGACTTGAAGTGCTCAGCAACGATCCGCTGCCATGGCTCGGGGCCACTGGCAGCGCTTCTACATGAATAAGGGCGAAGGGATTACGATCGTTCAGATTGACAGCAGCGACATGGGGCGCGGCGCACGCTTTTCGACGTTCGGCCGATATGTAAGGACGAAATGCTCCATTTCGGGTTGGCGCATCGCATGCCAGACCGTGGAGTTGTGACGCGGCGTCGCGATGACGATGCGACCGCTATCGTCGTGGCGATAATAGCCGTGCGCACTACCCTTGCGATACCAGGCCGTGTCTAGCAGCTTCTCCTGCGTCCAGTCATTATAGGCGCGTGTGGCCTCGACATCTGGTTCTACAGCCGCGATGTCCTCATCGATCATCGTCTGCAACAGCTCAACGATATAATGCACCTGTTGCTCGCCTATGACCGCCGCATTAGCGGTGAGGTTGCAGTTCGGCCCATGGGTGATGAACAGGTTGGGGAACCCCGGCACGGTGATGCCTTCATAGGCATAGGGGTAGGGTGTGAAGGTTTCCTTCAGCGTCCTGCCGTCCCGTCCTGCGAAATGCATGTTGCTATACCAGTCCAGATGGAAGCCTGTCGCGAGTACGACAGCATCACATTCGATGCGTGTCCCGTCAGCCAATATGACGGCATCCTCCTCGAAGCCCGCCAGCTGCCCCTCTATAAGATCGACGTTCGGGCGCTTGAGCGCATCATAATAGCCGCAATCGAGGATCGGCCGCTTGGCATAGAGAGGATAAGGAGGGGTAAGTTTCCGTACCATTTCCGGATCATCGGGGAAATGGCTCTTGAGATAATCGAGGCTCATCTTCGTGACGGCATCGTTGAGCGGACCGAATCCGCCGGTCTTCTCGTTCCACTCCTTGTCGAATCCCATCATGCCGCGCATGTCCATCATCTGGCTGGCAAGGCTCTGCATCCGCTTCCACTGCGTGACATAAGGAATACGCTCCATCGCCAAGCGTTCCAACTCGGGCACGGGCGCGAGCGCCTGCGGATTGGGAATGATATAGTCGGGCTGGCGCTGTACCGTGGTAACATGACCCGCAAATTCGGATATGGCGCGGGTAAGCTGTACGCCGCTGCAGCCGGTACCCACGATCACGACGCGCTTGCCTGTCAGATCAACGTCTTCGTCCCAAGCGGCAGAATGGAGCACCGGCCCATTGAACCTGTCACGACCCCGGACGTCCGGCCAGCGCGGGCGGGATAGCACGCCAACACTCAGGATGACGGCATTCGCCTCATAGGTAACAGCCTCTCCGTCCCGGATGGCCTTGACGATCCAAAGCTGCCGCGCCTCGTCCCAGTCGGCCGATTGCATTGTCGTATTGAGGTGGACGTGCGGCCGGATACGATGCTTGTCGGCGACCCGCTCTAGATATTGGAGGAACTCATCCTTCATCGGGTAGAATTTGGTCCAGGACGGATTGGGGTCGAAGGAATAGGAATATTGCACACTGGGTGTATCCACGGCAGCGCCCGGATAGCGGTTCACGGACCAGGTGCCGCCGATCTCATGCCGACTTTCCAGAACCGTATAGGAAAAACCGGCTTGCTTCAGCTTTACTGCAGCGTTGATCCCGTGCATCCCGCCGCCGATCACCAACACGTTGAAATCGGCAGGCGGCGCAACTTCCGGCTTGTGGACACGCGTATCAGTGACGAATCCGCCATGATGGCGCGCCGGCTCGATCGACGCTTCGGGCAACTCCTGACCCAAGGCCAGCTTCAACATATCACGAAATAGCGCGGGATCCGGTTCCCTCATCAGCGGTTCCGGCGAGCGCGCCATTTCCTGGGCCAGCATAGCGCGAATTTCGGCGACTACAGCCGGATCGGCCTGCTTATGCTCGCGACTGCCGAGATTGACGAAGGCGGCGCGCTTTTGGTCCTCCGTTCCTTCGAGGAGCGGACCATATCGATGAAGCAACTGCCTATCGCCGGTTATGTGGATTAAGCTAAGCAACGCCACGATCGGGTCAAGATCACCGATGACAGCTTCCAGGCGGACGGCAGGCTCTCCGCCGCTGTGGATAGGATTGAACATGACATTATCTCTCCTAAACGTCGGTGTTATGGCCGATCTCTATCGTCACGAATGTTGTGGAGGAGCTTTTGGATCAAGCCGTTTAGAGGCTGTTCCATCTATCCAGAACAGGAGCCCTACCGCCCCCTTGACGTCGATAGGTTTCTCTGCGGCTCCCGATGATCTGCGACTGACTGGTCAGCCGCCTATTTGGCTGAGTTGCAGGACATGCCCCTCTGGATCGGCGATGAACGCTACTTGCATTCCGCCCATCCCAGGCACCTCCCGCGCAGGCTCAAGCACACGTGCGCCAGCGGCCTCCGCCCGTTCGATCAAACCGGCGATGTCCTTAGTTGCGAGGCCAAGGATCAGTTCGTTAGCAGCCGGAGTCCCGGTGTCGTGGAACTGGGCAAGGATGAACAAGGGACCGCCAGCATAGGTCGGCATGAACACGACTTCACTGACTTTGCGTCCTACGATTTCAGCTTCGACACGGTTCATTTCGACAAGGCCGATCACAGAGCTGTAAAACGCAACTGCGCCTTCGAGGTCTTTTACCTGAAGCTTGGTGAACATGAAGTCGGTATCTTGTGTTTTCGCGTGCGGTATTTGGCTTGCCATTACACTCTCCAGTTTTTCAAATTTCGCGCAATATGATCATTGTCGCCTTCGCTGAACTGTCGCCCCTCTTGAGCGCCATGCAAGCGCCGACGATCACCAATTTCTGCCCGATGCTGGCGCGTCCGGCACCTATCCTCGGGTCCCTACCGGGTGATCGCCTGATCGAAGCCGCGGATTGTCAGCATCTGCAAATAGCCTTCAGGTCGAAGGTCATTCTTCACGTGAATATTTCAACGACATGATGGATCGGAGCCGCCTTCAGGCAGCTTCGTCCAGCGCGTCTGGCGGGATATTGGCCGGCCCGCCGATGTCATAGACCCTGGCGAGCAGACCGACGAACGCATTGTCGTGCAACGGGTCCGTCGGTACTTCGAACTCGACGCCACGCTTCTTCATGTCATCGATCAGCATGTTGATCGCCATCTCATGCGTGATGTCGTCGCGGTGGTCGTAGGTCAGCTTGAAATCGTCCAGGTCCTTGAACAGGCGCGCGCCCCAATGGACGAGAAAGCGCATTTCCCGCTCCGGCACCTTCTGATTGACCTTGCCGAAGGTTTCGATCTGCCAGCCAGTCGGATCTTGCGGATCCGCGCCGAAAGTGGAGCTGATGTCCATGCCCTGCGGCTTGCGCAGGGCTGCCGGGCCGGTGGCCTGACCATGGTGGAACATCATCTCATTTTCGACGACCACGGCCCGGCCCCACATGGGTGCGTTGATCTGAAATGGCTCGCCGCTTGGGCCGTTCGGCCAACAATTGAACCCGCCACCAACCTTGCCTTTATAATACCAGGCGATGACTTGACCTTTCTTCGACCGCCAGCGATCGAACAGGCAGGACTTGGCCATGGTCAGCAGCAGCCAAAGCGGCGTATTTTCCATCGTGAGGCCCCGAAAAACGGTGCCGTCCAGATGCGGCGGGCCGCCGATTGGCGTCGGACCCTGGATGTTGAACAGGAAGGTCTCGGGCTCCGCATATTGGCAGTTCCAATATTTGCGGACGAGGTCCAGGAAGCGGCTGTTATAATAGCAGTCCTCGATCTCGGGATAGAAGCAGGTGCCGCCTTGCGCCAGATAGCCGCGGAACACGGGGTTGAGCCCGATCATGTCCCAAGTCAGCTTGACGCCTTCGGGAATGGTGCCGGACGTGGTGGCGATCACCTCTTCCGGCGTCTTGAAATTCTCCGCCAGGATCAGCGGCCATGGGCCGTTGTCCCGCACGACCTGCAACAGCCTTGCGTGCTGATCGTTGCTATAGGCGTCGTCGATCAGCTGGGGCGGAGCAACCGGACGGAAATTTTCGGCGAGATCGCGAAGCATAATCTGTGTCTCCAATATCTTGCAGCTGTCACCGCAAAAGAAGGAGGGTGGCCGGCCTAGAGGCCCAAAAGCCACCCTGAGCGGATCAAATCGTCAACGTTTCCATGTCGCGCTGCGCAACCGGGGCGTCCCCGTCCTTGCGCGTGACGTTGAAATCCTCTTCGCGTGGACTACGCAGATCGTGCCAGATGCGCGAATTATGGCGCGGGATGGCCAGGATCACCTTCTTCTGCCCATGCGCGCCCTTGTCGCGATAATAGCCATGGGCGCTGCCGCACTGAACCCATGCGGTCTTCGCCAGCTTCGTATCGACATCGTCGATGAACGCCTGCGTCGCCTCCTGCGAGACGTCGAAGGACGACAGATGATCGTCCACCATCCATTGCAGAAGTTCGACGATATAATGGACCTGCTGCTCACTGACGACCGCATGATTGGCGACCAGATAGCTGTAGGGCGCGCCCATGAAGACGAAGTTCGGAAAGCCCGTGATCAGCATGCCTTCATAGGAGAAGGGATGCGGATCGAACGCGTCCTTCAGCGTCTTGCCGCCGGTTCCACGAATGTCGAACTGGCGTCCGAAATGGAGATTGTAGCCGGTCGACAGCAGCAATACGTCGCATTCGATGCGCGTGCCGTCGGCCAGGATCACCGCGCTCTCATCGGCTTCCGCCAATTCACCGCGCACGATCGAAACATTGGGCTTCTTGAGTGTGTCGTAGAAGCCGCAGTCCAGGATCGGGCGCTTGGCGAAGACCGGGAAATTGGGCGTCAGCAGCTCGACCATCTCCGGATTGTCGGGGAAATGGCTCTTCAGATAGCCCTCGCACATCATCCGCATGCCGTCGTTGATCGGACCGAAGCCGCCGGTTTTGGCGGCATATTCCTCGTCCTTCATGATCATGCCGTGCATGTCGCGCATCTGGCTGTGCAGGCTCTGCAGCCGCTTCCACTGCGCCACGAAGGGGATATACTCCATCGCCCAGCGTTCCAGTTCGCCCACGGGCGCATGCGCCTGCGGATTGGGGATGATATGTTCGGGCTGGCGCTGGACGATAATTAGCTCCCCGACATTGTCGGCGATCGCGGTCGCGACCTGCACGCCCGAACAGCCGGTGCCGACCAGCACGACCTTCTTGCCGGTGAGGTCGACGCTATGATCCCAGGCGGCGGAGTGGATCACCGGACCCTTGAACGAGTCCAGATTCTTGACCTTGGGATAGTTGGGATTGTTGTTCGGTCCCACTGCCATGATGAGCACGTTGCACTCATAGGTTTCGGCCTTGCCGTTCCGTACCGCCTTCACGGTCCAAATCTTGCGCGCCTCGTCCCACTCCGCGCCTTCGACCCAGGTTCCGAACTGGATACGGTCGCGCAGATTATATTTGTCGGTGACGCGGTCGAGGTAAGACAGGAATTCAGGACCGCGCGGATAGAATTGGGTCCAGGACGCATTGGGTTCGAAGGAGAAGGAATAGATGCGGCTGGGCGTATCGACCGCAGCGCCCGGATAGGTGTTGGTCAGCCAGTTGCCGCCGACCTTGTCCAGCGCCTCCAGCACCGTGAAGTCGAAACCCGCCTGCTGCAGCTTGATCGCGGCGTTGATGCCCATCATGCCTGCGCCCACGACCAGCACTTTGAAATCGGCCGGGGGCACGTCCTTAGCCTTGCGCACGCGTGTATCGGTGGTGAACCCGGCATGCTGGAAGGCAACGTCCACCGACATTTCGGGCAGGTCATTACCCAGCAGCAGGCGGCTCATCCTGCGAAACATCGGCATGTCGATCTGCGGCATCACGGCGGGCTTTTCCGCCTTCACCGCCGCACGGAGCCGGTCGCGGATCTCAGTCGCCACTGCAGGATCGATCGTCGGGCGCTCTTCATGCGCGTGGATATCGACAAAGGTCTCGATCAGCTCTTCCTGGCGGCTGTCGATGGCGTTCCAATAATGGTTCAGCAGCGTACGGTCGCCAGTGATCTGAATTAGCGCCATCAGCGCCATCGTAGGATTCAGCGCATCAATGGCGGCGTCAATTTTTGAATCGGTGTCCAGCACAGGCGCGTGCATCCCGTCTCTCCTTGAATCTTGCTCGTTCGTAGACTCGCTATCAAGGAATTACATCTCAATGTGTAATTTGTCAACAGACATCCGCTTTGCTGCCGATTTTGCGCCGCGCACCGGTGCGAAAGATGGATGAACCGAGCACCAAACGACGTGTCGGCCGCCCTACACGCTAACGGAGCATGGCACCGTCGACGATTTCCTCGATCTCCTAGGTGCTTGGTATGCACCCGCCGGCGGTCGCGACTGCGACGGCGATGTCCTCGTGGTGGCGACCGCCCACCGCCATGGTGTCGGCTATCTATGGCCCGGCGGTCGCCTAGTCATCCGGCGAGAGGACGGCATCGGTAGCTTCGACCGGATGATGGCAGCGGCATCGTTGGCCCAGCGCGACTTCCATCGCGTCGGCGGCATGGGCGACCAGTTCCCCGCCATCGCCCATGACCGGCTCGGCCAGCCTAACGAGGCGGCGGGCCAGGAATTCGAGGCAGCGGTCCGCGCCCATTTCGGACCGGGAAGGCTTCGCAATGCGCTCCCCCAAGGCACGGCCGCGCGCTCACTGCTCGCCATCCCCGCGCTCCCGGTCCCGATCGGCGCACTGGTCGCACTGGAGACGGACGCAGCCGTGGCGCAGGAGGTGAGCCTGCGCCAGGCGCCGCCCGACCGGCCGATCCGGCGCGTCGCCATCTGGCCCGGCTCGACGATGCACGCGGGCTTCGAGGTCGAGGCACTCGAGCGCGTCGCGGCCCAGGCCGGGTGGCACCTGGAGATCGGGACGGATGGGGATGACCCCGAGGCGTTCGTCCGCTTCTATGAGCAGGCGGAGGCAGACCTGCTGTGGGTCATCGGCCACGGCGAGCATTCGCCCTACCGGCTGGACGAGAGCGGCCTCGCGATCAGCGAGGGGCTCGTCGGCGCCGAGGCGCTGCGCCGGATCCCCGCCGGTGGCGGCCGGCGCCTACTCGTGCTCAACGTCTGCAGCGGGGCGGCGATCCAAGTCCACGGCGGCACCGCAAGGATCGGATTCTCCCACGAATTGACCACGCCCGAACAGCAGGTGATCGCCCACTTGTGGCCGATCGGCATGTACACGGGCCTTGCCTTCGGCGCGAAGCTGGCGCTCGAACTGGCCCGAGTTCCTGTGGCCGATGCCTATCGCAGCTCCGTGCGCGGGCTCGCGCAGCCGGGATCCTTGTGCGACGAGCTCGTCGCCCTGCTCGGCGGCGATCCGGCCTCCACGATCGCATCCGGCACCAACACGCTCAGATCGGCAGCATCCTGTCATGGGGGGCACCCGTCCTGCTGACCTGATCGCCGGCGCTGCACCTGCGAAGGTACGCCGTTCACCGGTGCGGCCAGCCGGCCGGTCCGCCATTTTCCTTCGTCGGTCGGGACAGAGGCATTGCCGCGCCTCGTGCGACGGGCGCACGACCGCGCTCTCGCGGCGGGGTCGCCGAGCCGCGATGCGTCTCGGCCATCAACGCGGCTGCGATCATCGCTAATGGGGCCTGACGCAGCGGGCACCAGCCTCGATGGTCGTGGCGAGTGACGAGCATCGGCGCAGCTGCCGATCGTCCGCTTCCGGCGTGAGCTGTCGTTCCGAATGCGTCGTCGGAACGGCGATGTTGGTCGGCAGCCGACCCCAAGTCAGCGTCAGCTTTCCCGCAACCCGGCCCCGAACCGGACGGTCGCCTGACCGGTCAGAACAGGCCATCGAATTGCCAACCGCGAGCCTTGCTGCTTTTCGCGCCAAGACCGCTTGGCGAGGTGAAATCGAACTCTGTAAGCGTTTTGGAGCGTCCCCCTTGAACCGCAGCCGCCGCCGCGATTCGATCGCGTGCCGAAAAATTCATCGATGCCGTTCGCAGGCCGTTACGGGGATGAATGCTGGCTCACCATATCCAGCATAGACATCGCTATTCAGCCAGGCGCGTTCGACATCACTCTCGTCCTGGCCGACGCTCTTCCACCAGAAACGCATGGCTGCGTCCCAGCGATAGCCCCGTGCCTTCAACCGATCCTTGGCATCAAAAGGCGCATCGATGGCATTCACCCGATATGTCGGCCGTTCTGAGCACTCGATGAGCTTCGACAGGATCGTCGTTCCGTCGGATAATCCGTGGGAGAGCAGATACAGAAGCGCAAGAATATCGTTTTCGGCCCTGTGCCCTTCATAGAACCAACCGCATTGCGCGACGAGATGCGCGAGGGCACGCCCCTCGAACCCGAGCTCAAGCCAATCCAGTTCAGCCATCGAGCAGGCCCAGGGCTTGTCGGCAATGGCCGGCAGACGCCGATCAATAAACGGCCTGTCGAACGCGGCATTGTGAGCAATGATGATGTCGGCGGACGAAAGAATTTCCACAGCCATCTCTTCGTCAATTGCCTGGCCGGCAACGTCGTCTACTGCGAGGCCGGTAAGTTTGGTGATCTTCGGATCGATCGGGATGCCGGGATCTTCACGCCACACCCGCGGCAACCCTACCTGTACGATCCGCCCACGATCATCGAACCGGAAGCGCTGCACAGCCAACTCGATGATGCAATCGGTTTCGCGATCGAGACCGGTCGTCTCCACATCGATTACCACGCCGATCCGACCGGACGTTAGCGGATTCACCTCATGGAAGTGGGTGACAGGAACAAGGCGGCGCTGCACGCGGTAATCAGGATGCATGTTCAAAAGATCGGCCGCCTGAGAATGGCGATCGGATGCGGTAGCATTCATTTCACAGCCAATCCCGCCATCAGTCCTCTACTACCCTGAAAACCGCGCCGCTTCCGGCATCCCGAACAAGATCCACCCGCTTTCCATCCCAATGATAATCGAGATGCCGGCCTTGAATGGGGTTGGAGGCACAGTCTGGATAGAAAAGCGCGACACATTCGCCGCCTGCCTGCCGGACGCTTGGATAGGCAATTCCGTCCGAGCCTGCGCCTCGCAGACTAGCAGCGAGTTGCTGGGGCGCCTGGTAGGTCTGAGGATCAAGCCAAAGGCCAAACTCATCCGATCCCCCGCGAAGATCATGCAGCGCAGCATCGACCTTAAGGATGACCTCCCGGAATTGCGACGTCCACCCGGCCGGCTCGGCCGTCCGAGCCATGAAGCGTGCATGATGATAGATCGTCTCGAACAGCGCGGTTTCATAGCTTCGCGCGACATAGAGAACGCCGTAGCTTCCGCCCGAGAATCGGCTCGGGCGGTCAGGGCTGACGTGAGTAAACGAGGCCATCAGATAGGATGCCCCCAAGCCACCGACCCGCCGGCCCGGAGGGACAAGGTCGATGTTACCGACCGACGCCATGATGCGTGGGTTTGTCTTCTGCTCGGCCGAAATGAGGAGAGGCCAGTCGGCTGGGTCTGCAATATCCTCGAACAGATCGATAGGAGGATAGATGCTGCGGATGATCCTGACCGCGCCCTCCCATTCGACCCTGTTGACCGGCGGCACCGCAACTCCCGTCACCAGCCGCCCCGTTCCGCGTCGAGATAGCGCCGCACCCGCATAATGTCGGTAAGTTCGCCGCCAAGCATGACCGCCAGCGCACTCGCTCCCTCGAAGGCCGCATTGGGTGCTTTGATCCAGTCATAACCGCGTTGCGGCTCCTGAAAGATGAGGCGCAGCGCCTTGTGAATACCCATGAGGTTGGAGAGCCGGGCAAGCCCGTCGCGGGAGATGCGGCCCGGTCCCTCCGCCTTCCACCGGCGGAAACTGCGCACCGGCATATCGGTCAGGACGGCAGCCTGCTCGTCCGTCACCCCCCATTTGGCGAAGAGGTTGAGTGCTGCACGAAACATCGCGCCACCCTCTGCCTGGGTGAGCGGTTCCGGCCGAAACGGGGCCGGGATCGTCTCAACGGGTTGCAACATGGCCATAAAGCATCTCCATGTGGCATGATATAAATAGATGACTGCCAAATGGCAACGTCGTGCGCTGCCTTATGCTCTATTTCGCATAAACGCCGGGTATGCGCTGAATCGCATAAGTCATCACTCCCTTAAACCCCGATGAAGTTTTGCGTCACACCTTCCGCCGCACGGCGATCACCCACCTGGTGCAAGCTGGCGTTGATCTTCCCACTGTCCAAAAGGTGAGCGGGCACAAACCCTAGCTATGGTGGCGCGCTATGCCCATGCGAATGGCGAACTATCGACGCCGCCATGGATAACCTTGAGCAGCGCATCGCACTACCATTGCGGGATCCGTACACCATGTCGCGGAGGGCTGCTTCGGCAAATGTGGGCTCATTGGTCGTCATCATTCCCCCTGCACTCATTCCCGCCGCATTTCCTGACCCATCCTCCTGCTCACGATAAAGAGACCCTCGGCAGGTCAGACTCTGGCTAATCTGCCGCACCGTTTTGCGGCATCTGGAGCAGAGGGGAGATGATGTATGAGCTATTATTCATCTATCACATCGTATATATGCAATGAAAGATTGTAATTTGATGTTTTATATATCATACAGATGCCCATGATCACATCTCAGCAAATGCGGGCTGCGCGAGCCTTGCTCGGTATCGATCAACGCCAACTCGCCGCACTGGCGAGCGTGTCCCTGCCGACGATCCAGCGGATGGAAGCATCCGATGGGCAGGTGCGAAGCGTGGTTGATACATTGGTGAAGGTGATCAACGCGCTCGAGGCGGCAGGGATTGAGATCATCGGGGAGAATGCCCCGAGCAATGGCGCAGGGCGCGGCGTCCGCCTCAAGGAAACAACCGCCGGTCAACAGCCCAGACGCGTACCGTCAGTCCTGTTCGATCAAACGGCCGAAGATGATGCATGCTGATGGACGACTGATCGCTTTCACACCGAAGTTGATCACGGTCCTGCGCGAGGGCTATTCGATCGACCGGATGCGGCGCGATTGCGTTGCCGGCCTCACGGTCGCGATCGTCGCACTACCCCTGGCCATGGCGCTCGCGATTGCGAGCGGCGCTTCTCCTGACAAGGGACTGGTCACGGCTATCATAGCCGGTTTCCTGATTTCGGCCCTTGGCGGTTCGCGAGTCCAGATCGGTGGGCCGACCGGCGCCTTCGTCGTCGTCGTTTTCGGAGTGATCGCGCAACACGGCTATGACGGCCTACTTATCGCGACACTGATGGCGGGACTCATGCTGATCGTCGCCGGATATTTAGGTCTGGGCAGCCTCGTGCGCTTCATTCCGCAGCCGGTGGTAACGGGTTTCACCGCAGGCATCGCGGTCATCATCGCGTCGAGCCAAGTGAAAGATTTCCTCGGCCTGTCGATGGCCCACGTGCCCGCCGATTTCCTGCCCAAATGGGGAGCCTATTTCGCTGCCCTGGACAGCGTCCGGATCGTCCCGCTGGCGGTGGGCGCAGGGTCGCTGGGGCTGATCATAGCCCTCCGCAAATGGGCACCACGCTTGCCCGGCTTCCTGATCGCCGTCATATTGGCCGCAGCGGCCGTGGCGCTTCTGCATCTTCCGGTCGAGACGATCGGGTCGCGCTTTCCGGACCTGCCCACCGACCTTCCCGCCCCAGCGTTCCCGGACTTTTCTCCTGCCAAGCTTCAGGCGGTTATACCGTCGGCGTTCACCATCGCCTTTCTCGCCGGGATCGAGGCGCTCCTGTCTGCGGTCGTGGCCGATGGAATGATCGGTTCAAGGCATCGATCCAATCAGGAACTGGTAGGTCAGGGCGTCGCGAACATCGCGTCGGCATTGTTCGGCGGCTTGCCCGCGACAGGGGCAATCGCTCGCACGGCGACCAACATCAAGGCCGGTGCGATCACGCCCGTGGCGGGTATAATGCATGCCCTGTTCCTGCTCCTGTTCATCCTGTTCGCCTCGGATCTTATGGCCTATGTGCCCCTGGCGGCGCTCGCGGCCATCCTGTTCATGGTCGCGTGGGGCATGAGCGAGCATCATCGCTTCATCCAGTTGCTGCGCATGCCTAATGGCGATCGCAGCCTACTGCTGCTAACTTTCGGCCTTACCGTGCTGGTCGATCTCACGGTCGCCATCGGCGTTGGCGTGACGCTCGCTTCCCTGCTCTTCATGATGCGCATGAGCCAAATGGTGGAGATTGCAAACGACAGCGGCAACGGCGCGTTATCATCCGAGGAAGCGGGGGAGGATATTCATCAGCGCGATGCGCTTCCCCCAAGGGTCGAAGTATTCCGTATCGAAGGCCCCGTTTTCTTTGGCGTCGCGAACGAATTGCTCGACACGCTGCGACGGATCGGGCTTCCGCCAAAGGTCATCATACTTCGCATGCGGCGGGTGCCCCTGCTCGATGCCAGCGGCGTGACGACGATCGAGGAAATCGTTCGGCAAGCCGGGTCGGCAAGCACGCAGATCATAGTTTCAGGCATCCAGGCGCAACCCATGGCGATGCTCGAGCGGGTTTCTCTGGGACCAGCAGACCGGCGTGTAATCTTCTGCGGTGATTTTCCCGAGGCCCTGCGCGTCGCGAGAGCGATCGCGGGCGCGCCAACAGCGGCAGCCGAACAGCTCAATTGATCAACAGCCAGATGGATTTTGAAATGACTCCAACGAATGATGACTATGTCTATGATGAAACTTCGGGTAAGTGGATATCGGCAGAAGAGGCTGCAGGGAAGGCCCAGGATGCCGGCAGAATCGAAGTGCGAGATTCCGCCGGTAATCTTCTGGCGGACGGCGACAGCGTCATCACGATCAAGGATCTGAAGGTCAAGGGCGCCGGCCAGACCTTGCGCAAGGGCACCGTGATCAAATCGATCAGGCTCACCGGCGACCCACAGGAAATCGACTGCCGCTATGAAGGCATCAAAGGCCTGGTTCTCCGCGCCGAGTTCGTACGTAAGCACTGATTTTGGCGTATCTTGAGAATGTGGCGGTCTAACATCTTCTCATCGTGGCCAATCATCTTATAGAAATACGTCGCTCGTTTGGAACATTGACCGATGCTCACAGTCGTACGCCATTGAGCCGAGCGCATTCCCGGTAGCGGTCATCCTGCCGATGCACTCAACCCAGCCTTGAACCGTTCCAGCCATGCGCGAACCATAGCGGCATAGGCGGGCAACCCGGCCGCAGCGATGACGCTTCCACCCTCATCCGATCGCTCCACCCCAACGGATCGATGCCAATCGCCCTGGCACGCGGATCCCGAATTGTGGGTATTCGCAGCGCAGAATGGCGAGATCCAAACGGCCGGTTCTAGCGCTAGGATTTCGTCTCTGAAGGACTGACACTGGGGCATAGTGGCCGCAATCGCCCACTTTAAGAGCATCGTTTCCGCAGACTGGCAAACAGGACGCCAGAGAATTCCGGGGCTTAGCGCACCGTCCTATCGGGCCAGAATGGTCTCACCCGCCATGGTAGGGCGTTGGTCGAGGCCATAAGGCACGGCAATGTCGGCACTATTTGCACCGCCCATCGAATGATCTAAGTCATTGAATTTAAAGGACAAATATGTGGTGCCCGGGGACGGAGTCGAACCGCCGACACTGCGATTTTCAGTCGCATGCTCTACCAACTGAGCTACCCGGGCACGGGTGCCGGTGAGGACCACCGGCAGCGTTGAGAGGCGTGCCTATAGGCATCAATCCAGGGGGCTGTCCACCCCATAATCGTCGCTTTTTTTCATCTCGTCGGCGGCAGGCGAGCCGGGAACGCGATATCCTTCGCCGAGCCACTGCAGCAGGTCGCGATCGCGGCATGCTTTTCCACAGAAGGGGCGGGTTTCAGCCGCCGAAGGCCGGCCGCAGACCGGGCAGGAGGAGGCTTTAGGCAACATGGCCGCCGAATATGGCGAGGTTGGTGTCCACCTTCAAGCTGATCGCTCCGCCACGGCGGCGGGCGAGATGTTCGATCCAGTCCGTGGCCTTGCGCAAGCGTTCGATGACCGCGGACGCCGCGGTGATCGTGGCCGGGCCGCCATTGCCATGACGTTCCGCGCGGCGGAGGAGCGCGAGGGCCGCCGTTTCCACGGGATCGGCCCTCAGCAGTTCCATGAGGTTCATGCGCTCGCGGCGGCGGATGACCTGGACGAAGCCGAAGCCGTTGACCGCAGTGCGTTCAAACGGGAGCGGGAGATATTTGTCGATCTGGGCCGAGGCGACGGCGCGCTCGTCCTTGTTGTTCATCGTCGGCAAGTCGATGCCGATCGAGCCGGTCAGGCCCATGCGGCGGATCGCCTGCGCGGCCAGCTTCGCGCCCTTGGGGCCAAGCTTGGCGGGCGGCAGCGAGCCGTCCACATCGATCAGGATCATCGCTGGCGTCGGGAAAATACGCAGGGCCGATTCCTCCGTGCCGATCTCGCCGGAGATCGCCTCTTCCATCAGTTCGCTCCAGCCATGGGCTTCGAAGCGGTCTTCCTCATGCGCGGGACATGGGACGATCGGCAGGCCGGTGGCGCGCAGGCGCTGGAGCAGGCTGGGGGCAGGATGCGCTTTGGAGCCGGGCTGGGCTATGCGGGCCTTGGCAAGCTTGGCGCGGCCTTCCTCAGGGATCGCTTCGCGTAGGATTTCGAGGAGGACCGTCGCGCCCTCCGCGATTTTCGGCGGGATGGGTTCGACCAGCACTTCCTCGCCGGAAATGAGGCGGGCGATGCCGCGTTTCTTCGGAATGACGGTGCGGACAAGCTTACCCTGAACGACCGAACCAGCGCGCACGGCGTCGGTTTCCCGTTCAATCTGCGCTTCGACCAGCCGGCCCTTTTCGATCAGCGCGGCGCGGGCCTCGCCAATGCCTTCTTCATAAAGCCATTCGGCCATGTCGGTCAGTCCAGTGGATAGCCCGCTGCCTTCAGCAGCGCGCGGGTTTCGTAAAGGGGCAGGCCCATGATCGCGCTGTGGCTACCCTGGATGGCGCGGATGAGGCCAGCGGCGCGGCCCTGTATAGCGTAGCCGCCTGCTTTGCCGTGCCATTCTTCCGACGCGATATAAGCGTCGATCTCGACACGATCGAGGCGTTTGAAGATAACGATGTTGGTCGAGAGGCGGTGGCGCGCCCTCCCCTCCGCATCAATCAGGGTGATCGCGCTCAGTACGCGGTGGCGCCGGCCGCAGAGGAGTTCGAGGCACTTGCGCGCTTCGGCTTCGCTTTCGGCCTTTGGCAGGATGCGGCGGCCCGCCGCGACCACCGTATCCCCGGAGAGGACCAGCGCGCCGGGGTGACGCTGCGCCACCAATGCAGCCTTTTCAGCGGCGACGCGAGCAGCATAGACAGCAGGAAGTTCGGATTTCAGTGGTGTTTCGTCGAGGTCAGCCGGGTCCACCGCGTCGGGAGACACGCCGATCTGACCCAGAAGTTCACACCGTCTGGGAGAAGCCGAAGCAAGGATGAGCCGCATCAAAAAAAAGCGGCTTATTTGAAGCGGTAGGTGATCCGACCCTTGGTCAGGTCGTAAGGGGTGAGTTCGACCAGCACTTCGTCGCCCACCAGCACGCGGATGCGGTTCTTGCGCATCTTGCCGGCGGTGTGGCCGAGGATCTCGTGATCATTTTCAAGCCGTACGCGGAACATGGCGTTGGGGAGAAGCTCCACAACCTGTCCACGCATTTCAAGCAGTTCTTCTTTTGCCATAATATCCTGGGAAGTCGAAAAATCGCGCCGCCATAGCGCCTAAATGCGGAAAATGAAAGTCAGGCCGGAACGCCGAAAATATCACCGGCTTTTGAGAGAGCCGCGAATATGCGATCAAGCTGATCTACATCAAGGCAATAAGGCGGCATCAGATAGATGGTGTTGCCCAAGGGCCGCAGCAAGATGCCTTGTTCCAGAAAGAAGGCGCGCAGGCGCGGACCAAGATCCGACAGATAGCCTGCGTCAGCCGCGATCAAGTCGATGGCTGCGATGACGCCAAGCTGACGCGGATTCGTGAACGCGGGATCCTCGCCGAGCTGGGCGAGTCGCTCCGCCATTCCCTTCGATAGGGTGGCGATGCGGCCCAGCACATCTTCCTCCCGCCAGATGGCGAGATTGGCAACCGCAGCAGCGCAGGCGATTGCGTTCGCCGTGTAGCTGCTGGAATGGTAAAAGAGGCGCGAGCGGTCGGTGGAGCGATGTGCGTCGAAGATGCGCGAAGTCGCCAGCGTCGCCGCCAGCGGTATTGCGCCGCCGGTAATGCCCTTGGCCACGGCCATGATGTCCGGAACGACGCCTGCCTGCTCACACGAGAAGAGCGTTCCGGTGCGGCCCCATCCGGTCATCACCTCATCCACGATGAAGAGGACGTCATGCCGGGCGCAGATCGCCGCCATTTCCTGCAGGACGGCTGGCGAATAGATCAGCATTCCCCCTGCCCCCAGGATCAGCGGTTCGACGATGAAGGCAGCGGGGTTTTGCGCGCAGGCTGTCTCAAGGGCGTCGAGCGTTTCCTTCTCCTGGCCGTGATACGGGAAGGGTATGGTGCCGACGTCGAACAGCAAGGGCGTCCAAGCGGCATTATATACGCCGCGCTCACCCACGGACATCGCCCCGATCGTGTCCCCATGATAGCTGTGCTGAAGGACCAGAATGCGGTGACGGGGATCGGCCAAGCCGTCCAGCGCACGATTGTGCCAATATCCGAGCGCCATCTTCAGCGCGACTTCGACGGCGGTGGAGCCGCTGTCCGAAAAGAAGACATGCGCGAGCGGGTCGCAATCCGTTGAATGCGGCGCCAAATCGATGAGGCCGCGTGCGACCTGTTCCGCAGGCTCGTGCGTGTAGCCCGCGAAGATAAGCTGGTCGAGCTGCCCTGCCTGCGCGGCGATGGCCGCGGCGATGCGCGGATGACAATGGCCATGGGTAGTCACCCACCAGCTGGAAATGCCGTCGATCAGCGTTCCGCCGTCAGCGAGGTGCAGCAAAGCGCCCTCCGCTCGCGACACGAGCGGAATGGCTTCTTCAAGGCCGTGCTGAAAGAAGGGATGCCAGACAGGGGAGGTCATGCCGTGACGCTTAGAAGAGCAAGCGCGTCAGGCCAAGCTCCTCCCCTGTGATAGCCCGTTTATTTCGCGGGGGCGGCTGGGGTCGCGGGATTTGCAGGCGTAGCGGAAGCGGCAGGGGCTGCCGCCTGGATACGCTGCTGAAGCGCGGGGTCAGCGGCGGCCGCCTGGCCGATCTCGTTGAATTTTTCCGGCGCGATGCCTGACGCCTGAAGCGCAGCAAGCATCTTGGGCTGCTTTTCCGCCTCGGCAATGGACGCGTCAGACTGAATCTTGGTCACTTCCACCGCTGCGGCAGCGAACTGCTTGAGGTCGGCCTCACTATATTTCGCCGCGCCAGCCGAAGGGGTTGCCGGAGCGGCGGGTGTGGCTGGGGTGGTCGGAGCAGTCGCGCCCTGCGCCAGAAGCGGCGCTGCGGCAAACAGGGTGGCCGACGCCAGGCCAGCTTTCAGAAAGATCGTAGAACGAAAACCCGTCAACATGCTTCTCCTCACAAATTAATGAAGGAAAGCTGTGGAAGAGCGCCGCGAGATTAAAGAGCGATCCGGCGAAGCGTGAGATTTGAGGGATAACGGCCATTACTAAAACAGCTCGTCCCCAAAATAGCTCACCCCGCCGCAACCACGAATCATTGCGACGGGGAAATGGATCACCAGATCTTCACTCTTTCTTGCGGCGCAAGGTAGAGTTTGCCGCCCTGTGCGGGCTTAAACGCCGCATACCATTGGTCGAAATTGCGCACGGTATCAGCGCGATATTGGGACGGCGAATGCGGATCGGTGACCAGCCGCTGGTGCAGATTCGGCTCGCGGTAGTTGCGACGCCACACCTGCGCCCAACCCAGGAAGAAGCGTTGGTCGCCGGTGGTGCCGTCGATCACTGGCGCCGGCTTGCCGCCGAGGGAGGCATGATAGGCGTCCAGCGCGACAGCGACGCCGGCAAGGTCGCCGATATTCTCACCCAGCGTGAAGGCCCCCTTCACATGCGCGCCGGGAAAGGGTTCATAGGCGTCATATTGCTTCACCAGCTTGTCGGTCAGCCCCTTGAAGGCGACGACATCGGCATCGCTCCACCACTGATTGAGCTTGCCGGTCTCGTCATATTTAGCGCCCTGGTCGTCGAAATGATGGCTGAGTTCATGGCCGATGACAGCGCCGATGCCGCCGTAATTGACGGCCGGATCGGCATGGGGATCGAAGAAGGGCGGCTGAAGGATCGCGGCCGGGAAGACGATCTCCACCATGGAGAAGTCCGCATAGGCGTTGATCTCCATCGGCGTCATCTGCCATTCCCAGCGGTAGATGGGCTTGCCGAGCTTCCCCACCTGATAGTCGAATTCATATTGTTTCGAGCGGAGCGCATTGCCGAACAGGTCGGCGGGTTTCACGATCAGGCCGCTATAGTCGCGCCATTTTTCCGGATAGCCGATTTTCGGCGTGAAGGCGGCGAGCTTCTTGTGGGCGCGAGCCTTGGCCGCGTCGCTCATCCAGCTGAGGCCGTCGATGCGGCGGCCCATGGCGGCGATGACATTTTTGACCAGTTGATCCATCGCCGCCTTGGTTTCGGGCGGAAAATATTTCGCGACGTAGATCTTGCCGACCTCCTCACCCATCGACTCTTTCACGAAATCGACGGCGCGCTTCCACCTTTCCTCGCGCTGGGGCGTACCGGACAGGGTCGTGCCATAGAAAGCGAAGTCGGCGTCGGCGATCCGGTCGGGCAGATAGGTGGCGTAGGCATGCAGGCTGCGCAGCAATAGCGCATCCTTCAACAGTTCCAGCGGGGTCCGGGCGATCAGCGCCGCTTCGCCGGTGATGGCGCTTGGCTGGGCGACGATCAGTGCAGCGGGCTGCAACTGGTTGGCGGCGAAATAGTCCGTGAAGGGGAAGGATGGCGCGGCCTTCTGCAGGTCGGCCAAGGTCATCCTATTATAGGTCTTGTCAGCGTCCCGGCTATCGACCTGGGTCCAGTGCAGCTTCGCCACTTCGGTTTCGAAGGCCGTGAGCGCGGCGGCGCGGCGCTTCGCATCCGACTGACCTGCCAGCGTCAGGATCTGCTCAAGATGCGCGACATAGGCGGTGCGGATCGCCGCCATCTTTTCGTCCGGCTGCAGGTAAAAGTCACGATCGGGGAGGCCCAGGCCGCCCTGCCGCAAGTTCAGGATATAATGGTCCGGGTCCTTGTCATCCTGCCCCACATAGAAGGCGAACGGCCCAGGAATGCCCGCGCGGGCCGCTTCGGCTGCGAGGCGGGCATAGCTGCGCTTGTCCTTGATCGACTGGATTTTCGCGAGCCAGGGCTGAATGGGGGTTAGTCCCTTCGCCTCGACCGGCGCAGCGTCGAGATAGCTCGCATAGGCGATGCCGATCATGCTCGCCGGGTCGGACTTGGCGGCTTCCAAAATGCCCTTTGTCCGTTCGCGCGACAGGTCGTCCAGCACATTGAATGCGCCATAGTTGGACTTGTCGGCCGGGATCGCCGTGGCGCCGGCCCAGCCGCCATTGGCGTGAAGGTAGAAGTCGTCGCCCGGCGCGACCGCCAGGTCCATGCCCTTCGTATCGAAGCCATAGCTGCCATAGGTCGGCTTCGCGGCCGGGGCCTGGTCGGCCTGCGCCACCGAAGCGGCGACGACCAGCGCCGAGGCTGCGGCGCCGAGGAGGAGAAATTTCATCGAAGCGTCCCTTGCTTGACCCAATTGCAGGGAGTTGAGCCGGGACAGCGGGTCAGGGCAAGCGGATATTCGCCGCGAATGCCTGGCTCAGGCTTTGGGCGTTCAGCGGATCGAGGCGCGGGAGGCGGCCGAGGCTGGGAATATTGCCGAGCGCCGGGATGATCCGTTCATTTTCCGCATGAGCGTCCCCGATGAAGGCGATACCGGCCAAGGGCACGCCACGGCTGCGCAGCGCTTCGATGCTGAGCAGGCTGTGATTGATCGTGCCAAGCGCGGTGCGGGCGCAGAGAATGACCGGAAGGGCCCAATATGCGAAGATGTCCGCCATCAGCAGCGTCTCGCTGACCGGGACCAGCACGCCGCCCGCGCCCTCCACCACCAGCGGGCCATCGACAGGGGGCAAGGCGAGCTGGTCGAGGCTGATCGTCACGCCGTCCAGGCGCGCGGCCAGATGCGGCGAGGCGGGCGTCCTGAGGCGATAGGCTTCGGACAAGATCCGGTCGGGGGGCAGGTTCGCAAGGCGCGAGACCGCTTCCTTGTCGCCTTCCGGATCGATCCCGGCCTGGACCGGCTTCCAATAATGGGCGCCAAGAGCGCCCGCGAGTCCGGCGGCGAAGACCGTCTTGCCGATATCCGTGTCGGTGCCGGTGACGACGAAGCGGGTCATGCCAGCATCCGCTGCAATTGTTGCCCGAGCGCGGCGACATCGGCGCGGCCGACATTCAGGGTGAGCGAGATGCGCAGGCGGCTGGTGCCGGGCGGAACGGTGGGCGGGCGGATGCCGCGAATGTCGAACCCGGCCTCTTGCAGCGCGGCGGCGGCGGCCATGGCGCGGCGGTCCTCGCCCAGCAGGACGGGAATGATCTGGCTGCGCGGCTGCGGCAAGCGCAAGGGAGCGCAGATCGATTCCGCCGCATCCACGCGCAACGTCTTGAGCCGAGCGCGCAGGTCGTCGGCCTGTTCGATCCGGTCGAGCGCGGCCGAGACGGCGACGGCCATCAAGGGCGAGGGCGCAGTCGAGAAGATGAAAGCGCGCGCGCGGTTGATGAGATAGTCGATGATGATCTGCGGCCCGCAAATCAGGGCGCCTTCCACCCCCATCGCCTTGCCGCAGGTGTGCAGCGTCACGACATTGTGAAGGCCGTCCAGTCCGGCGGAAAGGCCGCGTCCCCCCGGGCCGAAGACGCCGGTGCCATGCGCTTCATCCAAGATCAGCATCGCTTCATGGCGGGCGGCGAGCGTGGCGAGGTCGGAGAGCGGTGCGGTGTCCCCGTCCATCGAATAGAGGGTTTCTACGGCAATCCAGATCCGGCCCTTGCCACCCTCCATCCGCCATGCGGTGATGAGATCGGCGAAGCTCTGCACATCATTATGCCGGGCGAAAACGGTCGCCGCCTTGGACAGGCGGATACCGTCATGCACGCTGGCGTGGATGAGTTCGTCGGCGACGATCAGGTCGCCGCGCTGTGGCAGCGTGGAAAAAAGCGCGCAATTGGCGGCAAAACCGTTGGCGAGGAACAGCGCAGCCTGGGTGCGGAAGAAGGCGGCGGCCTTCGCCTCCAGCCCTTCATGCTCGGGCGCGTTGCCGCGCAGCAGGCGCGATCCGCCGGAGCCCACAGGCACGCCGCGCGCCACCGCGTCGGCGACGGCCTGGCCGATCAGCGGGTCGGACGCGAGGCCAAGATAATCGTTGGAGGCGAAATCACGCCCGGCGCGCGGCGCCAGACGGCGCAGGCGCCCGCGCTTGTCGAGGGCGGCCAACTGCGAGCGGAAAGGTTCGCTGGTCATGGAGGGGCCCTATAGGCCCTTGGACGTGAGAGGGGCAAGCTGGATGGAGAAGGGCGCCCCGCCCCGCCGGATGATAAAGTTAACGTCTCCCCGGCCTTGAGCCGGGGGCCTGCCTTTTTCTTCCCGCTCTGTCGCGTTGAGGCAGCGGGGCCCGGACCAAGTCCTGGGAGACGTTAGCCAATTCGATGTTAGAAGCTGAAGCTGAGCGCGAAGGACGCCACATTGTCATTTGGGTCGTCGGCATCCGGGCGGAAGCCATGCTGATGCAGATAGCCGATCTCCGCATTCACATTCTTCGCCAGCGGCGTCGTGATGGCGATGAGGTTGCGCATCCGTTCTTCGCCCTCGACCCGCTGAAAATTGGTGGTGTTGAGGTCGATGAAGCTTTCGTGGCTCAGCACCAGGGCGGTCTTGCCGCCTTCCTTGAAGGGCAGGACATATTTGACATAGGGCCGCAACCGCCACGCAGTCCCGTCCACCCCTTCGCGCCAGCGTTCCTCCAGCCGCAAGCGGGCGCTCAACTGGCCGGGGCCGATCTTCACGATATTGTCGAAAGTCACCTGCTGGCGGCTGCGATGCTCCATCACGGTGAAGTCGCCGCTCACATAATTGGGATCATGGGTGTAACCCGCCCAGACCGTGACCTTCTTGTTGATCTTGTAGCCGATCAGCGAGTTCATTTCGACTTCGTACAGGCCATCGCGCTCATTGCCGAAACGGCCGATCACCTCTTGCGAGAAACGCCATTTGTCGCTGAGCTTCACCGTCGCGGTGACGCCGGTCCAGAGCTGCTCATCCTCGCTGGCGTGCGCGACTGCCGGAAGGGCCAGCACGGCCATGGTGGACAAGAAAAGCTTGAAGGTCGGTCGCATTGGAATCTTTCTCCCTCGCCTGGTGGCGTGGGGCGCCGACTATGACCAATGTGTGACTCGTTCATTTCTGTTTTATGTCAGATTGATGACAATGTTAGACTGGACAACAGCAGAGTTACGGCGGGTCCGTTTGGTTTCTTGCCATAACCACAACGGAATGACCCCGCCCTGATCATGGGGCGGGGTCATGCTACCGTCCTAAATTTAGGACAGTGCCTTAGGCGCCATGCGCCAAGGCGGCGAGCAGCAGCAGGGCGACGATGTTGGTGATCTTGATCATCGGATTGACGGCAGGGCCCGCCGTATCCTTGTAGGGATCGCCCACGGTGTCGCCGGTCACGGCCGCCTTGTGCGCCTCCGATCCCTTGCCACCGTGATTGCCGTCCTCGATGAACTTCTTCGCATTGTCCCAGGCTCCACCGCCCGAGGTCATCGACAAGGCGACGAACAGGCCCGAGACGATGACGCCGAGGAGCAGTGCGCCCAGCGCCGCGAAGCCGTTGGGCGTGCCCGCCACGGCCGAGATGGCGAAATAGACGACGATCGGCGCCAGCACCGGAAGCAGGCTGGGGATGATCATCTCCTTGATCGCGGCGCGGGTGACGAGGTCCACCGTGCGGGCATAATCGGGGCGCGAAGTCCCTTCCATGATGCCGCTGTTGGTGGCGAACTGTTCACGCACATCCTTCACAACGTCGCCCGCCGCACGGCCGACCGCCGTCATGCCCATTGCCCCGAACAGGTAGGGCAGCAGCGCGCCGAGCAGCAGCCCGACGATGACATAAGGGTTGGAGAGGCTGAAATCGACCGGCTCGGTGAGGCCGAGGGCCGAGTTGTAGAATTTCAAATCCTCCGTGTAAGCGCCGAACAGGACGAGCGCGGCGAGGCCCGCCGATCCGATGGCGTAGCCCTTCGTCACCGCCTTGGTCGTGTTGCCGACGGCGTCGAGCGCATCGGTCTTGCCGCGCACACTGTCGTCGAGGTGCGACATTTCCGCGATGCCGCCCGCATTGTCGGTGACCGGGCCGTAGGCGTCGAGCGCCACGACCATTCCGGCAAGCGCCAGCATCGCGGTGGCGGCGAAGGCGATGCCGATGAGCCCCGCCAGTTGATGGGCGACGATGATGCCTGCGACGATCACGAGCGTGGGAAGCGCGGTGGCTTCCAGGCTGACGGCCAGGCCCTGAATCACATTGGTGCCGTGGCCGGTTTCCGACGCGCGCGCGATGCTGCGCACGGGGCGATAGTTGGTGCCGGTATAATATTCGGTGATCCAGACGATGAGGCCCGTAACAGCGAGGCCCACCATCATCGACCAAAAGAGCGCCATGCCGGTATAGCCGCCATTGCCGTCCAGATCGGTTCCGAAACGGGCGTGGAGATCGCCCAGCGTAAACTGCGCGGCGAAATACAGTGCGGGGATCGACAGGATCGCGGTGGTCCAGAAGCCCTTGTAAAGCGCGCCCATGATCGACTGGCTGGCGCCGAGACGCACCATATAGGTGCCGATGATCGAGGTGATGATGCACACACCGCCGACGATAAGCGGCAGCGACATGAGCTGCTGCAGGAAGGCGTTGTCCACGCCCTTCACCAGCAGCGCGGTCAGCACCATGGTGGCGCCGACGGTCACGACATAGGTTTCGAAAAGGTCAGCGGCCATGCCTGCGCAGTCGCCGACATTGTCGCCCACATTGTCGGCGATGACGGCAGGGTTGCGTGGATCATCCTCCGGGATGCCTGCCTCGACCTTGCCCACCAGGTCCGCGCCGACGTCGGCCGCCTTGGTAAAGATGCCTCCCCCCAATCGGGCGAAGATGGAGATGAGGCTGGCGCCGAAGGCCAGAGCCACCAGGGAGTCGATCACCAGACGATCGTCAGGCGCGTGGCCGGCCGGGCCTGTCAGATACCAGAAGAAAACGCTGATCGCGAGCAGGGCAAGGCCCGCCACCAGCATGCCGGTGATGGCGCCAGCGCGGAAGGCGACGGTCAGGCCACTTTGCAGCGTGGTGCGCGCGGCTTCGGCTGTGCGGACATTGGCGCGCACGGAAATGTTCATGCCGATGAACCCCGCCGCCCCCGACAGAATCGCACCGATCAGGAAGCCGATCGCCGATGTCGCACCGAGGAAATAGAAGACGAGCGCAGCGACGACCACGCCGACCATGCCGATGGTCATATATTGCCGGCTGAGATAGGCCTTCGCCCCTTCCTGGATCGCGCCGGCGATCGCCTGCATGGTTTCGTTGCCGGCGGAGGCCGCCAGCACCTGACGACTGGTGAACAGGCCGTAGAGCACGGCCAGCAGGCCGCACCCTATGGCGATATAGACAATCTGCATGAATGTTCCTCTCCCCCTGTTTTTCCTGTCATCGGCCGCTCCGCAGGGAATGACGGGCAGACGAAAGGCGTGAAACGGGGCGGCCGGAATTCGCGCATCCGGCATCGGGCACCGCGTCAATCAGCAACAAGGTCACGCACTTCATGGGCGTCCAACCGGGCTGAGAAAAGGATGGGGGGAAGCTACAGCCAGGACGAGCGGCGTCAAGCGGTTACGGAATTGACCTGAATCAGCGACTTGGCTCGACGCCGGTCAGCCATGTTCCCAGCCGAGACGGGCGGGCAACGGTATCGCTGCCCCGTCGATGACGAGGCTGAGCCCTGATCCTTCGGAGAAATACCCTACGGGAATAGCCCTGACCGGGGGCTTGAGCGTAGGCGGCAAGGCGAAGAGCAGCTCATAATCGTCGCCCGCCTGGGCTGCCGCGATCTGCGCGGCGGTGCTGGCCCCCCGAACTGCCTCCAGCGCGGGAGAGAGGGGTATATGATCGATGGTGACGGCAAGCCCGCTCGCCTGCGCCATGCGCGAAGCGTCGATCAGCAGGCCGTCCGACACATCCATCATCGCGTGAGCATGGGGGGAGAGCAGCGCTCCTTCGGCGAGGCGCGGTTTGGGGCGGCGATAGGCATCCACCAATGGCCCCGAGGCGCGGGCGTCGGCGCGCAGCAGGTCCAGGCCCACGCCGGCATCGCCCACCGGGCCGGTGATGTAGAGGCGATCCCCCGCCTGAGCGCCCGTCCGGAGGGGCACTGGTCCGCTCGCCTCGCCGATGGCGGTAAGGCTGTAGCTGCGGGCGCTGCCTGCAGGCATCTGCACGGTGTCACCGCCCAGCAACGGCATGGCGTGGCGGCTGAGCGCTTCGCCGAGCCCTTCAAGGAAGGCAGCGTCCCAGCTGTCGTCACCCGACAAGGCATAGTTGAGCAGGCATCCCATGGGCCTTGCGCCCTTCGCGGCCAGATCGGACAGGTTCACGGCAGCGAGCTTCCAACCGATGTCGGCGGGCGGATCGGTTGGAAGGTGATGCACCCCCTCTACCATCGTATCGCTGGTGAGGATCAGACGGGTGCCGCCGACCTGCAGGATTGCCACATCGTCCTGCAAGCCCTGGGCTGCGGGGTCACTGGCCAGTAGGCGGAGCAGGGTTAGAAAGCGGGATTCAGCGGACATGGTTAGGACCTGACGCCTTTCAGCAGCCCAAACCCCTCATCCGTTCGCTTCGAGCGAAGTCGAGAAGCGGCTAGGCCGTCCATATCATTTCTCGACTGCGCTCGAAACGAGCGGAGGGAAATGCCTATTTCCGCACATCCTTCGCCACGCCATCGAGCAGGCCGTTTACGAAGCCTGCCTCCCGCTTGTCGTAGAAGGCGTGCGCGACATCGACATATTCGCTGATGACGGTGCCGGTCGATACGTCGTTGCGGGCCAGCAGTTCATAGGCGCCCGCGCGCAGGATTTGCCGCATGGGCTTGTCGAGCCGGTCGAGGCTCCAGCCTTTCGACAGGCGTGCGGCGACGAGGCCATCGATTTCGTCCCGCCGCTTGTCAACGCCGGTCACGATGTCATCGAAAAAGCTTTCCTCGGCTTGGGCGTAGGTCACGTCTTCGATCGTCGCGCCGAGGCGATGCTGGTGAAATTCATGCAGCAGGGCGGCGAGCGGCGTGCCTTCCATTTCCAGCTGATATAGCGCCTGGACCGCGGCAAGGCGGGCGGCGGAGCGGGATTTGGCGCGTTCGTTCATAAGGATTCCATGTAGCCGTTCGCCCGGAGCTTGTCGAAGGGCAGTGTTTCTTGAGAAGGGCGGGGCTTCGACAAGCTCAGCCCGAACGGGGGTTAGGTAAGCCGCACCGCGACCGAAGCGGCGTGGGCAGGAAGCCCTTCCGCCTCCGCCAGCGCAACCGCTGCGGGACCGATCGTGTCGATGCTGCTCTGGTTCAGGCTGAGAAAACTGGTGCGCTTCATGAAGTCGAGCACCGAAAGCCCGGAGGAAAAGCGCGCCCGGCGGCCGGTCGGCAGCACATGGTTCGGCCCTGCGACATAATCGCCCACAGCCTCCGGCGTCATGCGGCCAAGGAAGACCGATCCGGCATGGCGCACCTGCGCGAACAGGGCGTCGGGATCGTCCACGGCGAGTTCCAGATGCTCGGCAGCCAGGCGGTTCACCAGCGGCATCGCCTCTGCAAAGTCGGGCACCAGAATGATAGCGCCATTGGCGGCCCAACTGGTCGCCGCCACCGCCTGCGTCGAGAGCAGCGGCAGACGCTTTTCGACGGCCGCCGCGACGGCGTCCGCAAAAGCGGCATCGTCGGTGAAGAGGATCGACTGGCTGGTCGGATCATGTTCGGACTGGCTGAGCAGATCGGCGGCGATCCAGTCGGGATCATTTTGCGCATCGGCCACAACGACGATCTCGGAGGGACCGGCGACCATGTCGATGCCGACGACGCCGTATAGCTGCCGCTTGGCCTCCGCGACCCAGGCATTGCCGGGGCCGGTAATGACATCGACCGGCTTGATCCGATCCGTTCCATAGGCAAGCGCCGCCACCGCCTGCGCTCCGCCGATGCGCCAGATTTCCTCGATCCCGGCAATGCTTGCCGCTGCCAGGACCAGCGGATTGATCTCGCCATTAGGCGTGGGCGTCACCATCGCGATGCGCGAGACGCCTGCGACCTTGGCGGGGATGACGTTCATCAGCAGCGAACTGGGATAAGCGGCGCGGCCGCCCGGCACATAAAGACCGGCGGCATCGACGGGCGTCCAGCGCGCGCCGAGGCGGACCCCGGCCGCATCAACGCTGTCGCTATCCTGCGGCTTCTGCTTTTCATGATAAGTGGTGATGCGCGCTGCGGCGAGTTCGAGGGCGTCGCGTAGTTGCGGTGAAATGCCCTGCAGCGCCGCGCGGCATTCGGCCGGGGTCACTGCCCAGCCACTCGCGGCCAGATCATGCCGGTCGAAGCGGCTGGTATAGTCGGCGATCGCGGCATCGCCCTCCGCGCGCACCCGCTTCAGGATGGCGCTGACATCGCGCGACACATCTTCGTCGGCCTCACGCCGGGCATCGACGAGGGAAGTGAAGGCGGCGGAGAAACCCGCGTCGCGGCTGTCGAGCCTAAGCGGCATCCTTTACCCCCACGGCCTTGCGGAAGCCTTCGACCAGCGGCGTGAGGTCGGCAGAGCGCATCTTGTAGGCGGCGCGATTGACGACCAGCCGCGCCGATACCTGCATGATGACATGGGTTTCGACGAGCCCGTTGGCTTTGAGCGTCGCGCCCGACGACACCAGATCGACGATCCGCCGCGACAGGCCCAGCGAAGGCGCCAGCTCCATCGCGCCGTTGAGCTTTACGCACTCGGCCTGAATGCCGCGCGCTTCATAATAGCGGCGGGTGAGATAGGGATATTTGGTGGCGACGCGGACATGGCTCATCGCGGCCTCATCCTCATCGGCGAGATCGACGGGCTCCGCGACCGACAGGCGGCAATGGCCGATGTCGAGGTCCACAGGCGCATAAAGCTCCGAATAATCGAATTCCTCGACTACGTCGGAACCGACGATCCCGATCTGCGCCGCGCCGTGGGCGACGAAAGTGGCGACGTCGAAAGCGCGCACGCGGATGATGGAAATGTCTGGCCGGTTGGTGGCGAAGCGCAGCGCCCGGCTCTTCTTGTCATGAAATTCCGCCTCCGGCTCTATGCCGACGCGCGCGAGCATCGGCAGCGCTTCATCGAGAATGCGGCCCTTGGGGATGGCGAGTGTGAGCGGACGAGTCATGACCGGCGGGCCTTACTTCGCAGGGGGAAAAAGGGCAAGGTTGGGGCGGAGTGCGGCAGATCAGGCCGCGTCAGCCAACGCTGCCTCGGTCGCCGCAATCCATCCGCCGCCCAGCACGCGATCGCCTGCATAGAGTACCGCAGCCTGGCCCGGCGCGACGCCATATTCGGGCGCGTCGAAGATCAGCCGTTCGCCCTCAAGCCGTGCGGGCACCGGCTTCGCCATCGACCGCACCTTGGCGCTCAGCGGGCCGGTGAAATCACGGCCCAGCCAGTTGATGTCCGACAGCTGCGCCGCAGATATCGCCAGGGCCGCCTTGGGTCCGACGATCACCCGCCGCGCTTCGGCGTCAAGGCGCACCACATAAAGCGGTTCGGCCTGGCCGCCGATCTCCAGCCCCTTGCGCTGTCCCACCGTATAGTGGATCAGCCCCTTGTGCGCGCCCAGCACCCGGCCATCGACATGGACGATATTGCCGCCTTCATCGGAATCGGGACGCAGCTTGCGCACGATCTTGGCATAGTCGCCGTCCGGCACGAAGCAGATGTCCTGGCTATCGGGCTTCAACGCAACCGAAAGGCCCAGTTCCGCCGCGATTTCGCGCACCTGCGGCTTGGGCAGGCCGCCCAGGGGGAACCGCAGATAGTCAAGCTGCGCCTGGGTGGTGGCGAAGAGGAAATAGCTCTGATCCCGCGCGGGATCGGCGGCGCGGTGCAGTTCGGCGCCCTGTGGCCCTTCGACACGCCGGACATAATGGCCGGTGGCGAGGCAGTCCGCCCCCAGGTCGCGCGCAATCTGGAACAGGTCGGTGAACTTCACGCCCATATTGCACTTCACGCAGGGGATGGGGGTGCGTCCCACCATATATTCATCGGCAAAATCAGCGATCACCGAGTCCCGAAACCGGCTTTCATAATCGAAGACATAGTGCGCGATGCCGATGCGGTCGGCGACGGCGCGGGCGTCCCGGATATCCTGCCCGGCGCAGCAGCTGCCGGTGCGGCCCACGGCAGCGCCATGATCGTAGAGCTGCAGCGTCACGCCGATGGTTTCAGCGCCGGTTCGCGCGGCAAGCGCGGCGACGACGCTTGAATCCACGCCCCCGGACATGGCGACGACGATTCGCCGCTGCTTAAGCGGCTCGGGCAACTGAAACTGGGGCTGCATGGGCGCGCATATAGTCGCGCGCGCGCCTGCATTCCAGCGGGATTCCGCTGTCACGCCCGCCAACATCATTCCGGTAGGGCAAGTTTACCGGACTTTATCCTTTCTTCCCTATCCATCGCCTCATGGATTTCAGTTTTCTTCGGGCGGGGGGGCTTCGGCCAGCCAATGCCAGACCCGTCAGCCGGCCGCACGCGCCGGTCTGGCCGATGCTGCGAGCCGCTTCGGCGGCGGCGCAGGCGGCCAGTCCGACCGCGCAGGCCGTTGCCGGGGTCCTGCGGGGGCAGGACAGTTCGGGCGACTGGATCCAGGACCTGGCCGAAATCTTCGCGCCACGTCCAAGCGGCATGATCGAAGCCGCGCGTCCAACGGGCAGCTTCAACCCGTTGATCGCACAGCATTTAAGAGTGGGGCAAGGATGATGAAGGGGGCGTTTACCGTGGCGCTTTAGCCGATCTTCAGGGCTGACGCGCATATCGGTTGCTGCTGCTGAATTCGGCAACGCCAGTGCCGCTTTTTGAGGGTGAGAATGATAGAAAATCAGAAAATTCGGCCTGCTCAGGTCGTCGGGCCGCTGGGGGAACCCCTAACTCTGGAGAGCCTTCCCCCGGTGAATACGACCCGTTGGGTCGTGCGCCGCAAGGCCGAGGTGGTGGCCGCCGTCAATGGCGGGCTGCTGACCGTTGATGAAGCCTGCGCGCGCTATTCATTGACGCTGGAAGAATTTGCAGGTTGGCAGCGCGCTGTCGATCGGTCGGGCATGCATGGCCTGCGCGTCACGCGCATCCAATATTATAAGTCGCTCTACGAACGGCAGCAGAAATACTGATCATCTGGCCGCCCCCTGCGATTGCGGGGCGGGATTGGAAAAGGGCCGCCGGATGCGCATCCGGCGGCCCTTTCCTTTTTGAGCGCGCCGCGATTCATCCCCAATTGTCAACCCAGAAACATTTTCGACGGAACGCGAAGCCGACTTCTCCGTTGAACAGATCAGCCAACCCGCTGGGGGCGCTGGTCCAAGGAGAGTGTGAAATGGGTATCATTTTGTGGCTTGTTGTCGGCGGTATCATCGGCTGGCTTGCTAGCATGCTAATGCGCACCGATGCGCAGCAGGGCATCCTTTTGAACATCGTCGTGGGTATCGTGGGCGCTTTCATCGGCGGCCTGATCTTCAGCGGCGGTTCGATCAACGAAGGCCTGACGCTCTATAGCTTCCTCGTTTCCCTGGTGGGCGCGGTCGTGCTGCTCGCCATCGTCAACCTGGTCCGTCGCGGATCGGTACGCTAACCGACCCGAAAGCTTAGCTGGCGGGTATGAAGGGCTGCGTTTCGGCGCAGCCCTTTTTGTATGCCTAGCGACGGTTGGCGAACAAGCGATAGATAATGAGTACGCCGATCGATCCCAGCACCGCCGCCAGGAAGCTTGCGCGCTCCCCTGGCTCATAGACGCCGAGCAGACGGCCGACATAGCCCGCGAGCAACGCCCCGGCGATCCCTAGCAATACGGTCAGCACGCAGCCGCCCGGGTCGCGGCCGGGCATCACCAGCCGAGCGATCGCGCCTGCGAACAGGCCAACGATGATCCACCCGAGCAATTCCATCCTAGCCTCCCGCGCTTAACTTAGGTCATAGCGCCATAGCCGCGCCGGTTTGGCAAGGGAGACGCTCACCCGCCAGCGTTGCTCCACCGATGCGCAAAGTGTATGGAGGGTTGAGCCAGGTGCGTTATTTAGATAATACAGCGCTTGAACGGCCAGGCCGCCGAATGATGGAAGCAGGATGAACTACGAAACTCAGGTCGCCGGGGATGCCCCGGTGCGCATCTTCGCTGAGGAACCGCAGCCTGCGCGGCGGCGGGCGCTGGTCATCGGCTCGATCGTGGCGATCATCCTGGTCGCCATTGCAGCGTGGGTCTCGATGCACGGCAAGGGCGCGGAAGCGCCCGCCGCGGAGCAGGCCCCGGTGGTTACCGTCATCGTCCCCGGTCAGTCGGTGGTCCCGCGCACGATCAGCGGCACTGGTTCGCTCGCCGCCCGCGTGGAAATGCCTGTAGGTGTCGTGGGCGAAGGCGGTGAAGTACGGCAGGTGCTGGTGCAGCCGGGCGATTGGGTTCGGGCCGGGCAGGTGCTGGCGGTGATCGAACGGTCGGTCCAGGCCGAGCAGATCCGGTCGCTGGCGGCGCAGGTTGAGGTCAACCGCGCTGATGCGAAGCTGGCTCAGGCCCAACTCGACCGAGCGCGTGCGCTGGTGAAGCGTGGCTTCATCAGCCAGGCGGATATTGATCAGCGCACCGCTACTCGCGATGCCGCGAACGCGCGCGTGAACGTCGCCGTGGCGCAACTCGCCGAACAGCGCGCGCGGACGGGTCGGTTGGACATCCGCGCACCTGCGGCGGGTCTGGTCCTGACGCGGGATGTCGAGCCGGGCCAGATCGTCGGATCGGGCAGCGGCGTGCTGTTCCGCATGGCGAAGGGCGGCGAAATGGAATTGCTGGCGCAGTTGAGCGAGGGCGACCTCACCACGCTGCGACCGGGAAACAGCGCAACGGTCACCCCAATCGGCAGCCAGGCGCAGTTCAGCGGACGGGTATGGCAGGTCTCGCCAGTGGTCGATCCGCAAACCCGGCAAGGCATCGCCCGCATCGCCATAGCCTATAATGCGGCGATCCGCCCGGGCGGTTTTGCGTCCGCTTCGATCGTCAGCGGCAGCGGCACCGCGCCTATGCTGCCGGAATCGGCTGTCCAGACCGACGCCAAAGGCCATTATGTCTATGTCGTCAACGCACGCGGGGAGACCGAGCGGCGCGATGTCGAGGTGGGCCAGGTGTCGGAGAAGGGCGTTGCGGTAACGCGCGGCCTGAATGGCAATGAACGCATCGTGGCGTCGGCGGGCGCCTTCCTGCGACCGGGGCAGAAGGTCCGACCGCAACTGCAAAAGGCCGGATAAGACCGCGCCGGCGAGGAAGCCGTCATGAGTTTTCGCAATATTTCAGCCTGGGCCATCCGTAATCCGGTGTCGCCGCTCGTGCTGTTCGTCGCGCTGCTGATCGCTGGCGCGGTCAGCTTCGGCCGCATGGACATCAACCAGCAGCCCGACATCAGCTTTCCCATCGCACAAGTGCTGGTGCTGCAGCCAGGCGCCGCGCCGCCCGAACTGGAAACCCAGGTGACGCAGCGGATCGAGGCCGCCGTGCGCGGCATCAGCGGCGTCGATGAAATCACCTCGACCGTGTCCGAAGGTCAGTCGATGACGATCGTGCAGTTCCAGATAGGGACGCCGATCGACCGCGGGGTCAATGACGTCAAAAATGCCGTCGATCAGATCCGCAGCGACTTGCCCGAAGGCATTTTGGAGCCGCAGGTGACGCGGCGGGATGCTGACGGGCCGATCGCCTATTTCAGCGCTGAAGCCACCGACATGACGCTGGAGCAATTGTCCTGGTATGTGGACAATACGGTCGCCAAGCGGCTGCTCGCCGTTCCCGGCATGGCTGCGGTCAAGCGCGGGGGCGGCGTCACGCGCGAGATCCGTGTGATACTGGACCCCGTCAAGCTGCAATCGCACGGCATCACCGCTGCGCAGGTCAATCAGCAGTTGCAGCAGGTCAATCTCAACGCGGCTGGCGGCCGCACGGAAATTGCCGGGGCGGAGCAGGCCATCCGCGTCCTTGGCAACGCCCGCGACGCCTATGCCCTGGGCCAAACTCAGATCGCGATCGCAGGCGGACGCACAGTGAAGCTGGCCGACCTTGCAGACGTGCGTGACATGTATGCGGAGCAGCGGTCGCTTTCGCTGATGAACGGCACGCAGGTGACGAGCTTCAGCATGGAGAAGGCCAAGGGTTCGTCAGACGTCAACGTCTTCGACAATGCGCTCAAGGTGCTGGAGCAGTTGAAGAAGGAAAATCCGAAGATCCGCTATAAGCAGCTCTTCACCAGCGTCGAATATACCAGGAGCCAATATCATTCGGCGATGGCGTCGATGATCGAAGGCGCGGTGCTGGCGGTCGTCATCGTGTTCCTGTTCCTGCGGGACTGGCGCGCGACGATCATCGCGGCGCTGGCCATTCCCTTGTCGGCCATCCCGACCTTCTGGTTCATGGACATGATGGGCTTCACGCTCAACATGACCTCGCTGTTGGCATTGAGCCTAGTGGCGGGCGTGCTGGTGGATGACGCGATCGTGGAGATCGAGAATATCGTCCGCCACATGCGCATGGGCAAAACCGCCTATCAGGCGGCGATCGACGCGGCCGACGAGATCGGCCTCGCCGTGCTCGCGACGACAATGGCGATCGTGGCCGTGTTCCTACCGGTCGCGCTGATGCCGGGCATTTCGGGGCAGTTTTTCATCCAGTTCGGCATGACCGTGGTCGTGGCCGTGTTGCTGAGCCTGGCCGTAGCGCGCCTGATCACGCCCATGGTCGCCGCCTATTTCCTGAAGGCTCATGGGCAGGAAAGCCATGGCGAAGGGTGGTTGATGGACGTCTATATGCGCGTCCTGCATTGGTCGCTCGACGAACGTGCATCGAACGCCTATCGGGCGCGCGGCGCACGGCCACGCTTTGCCGCCTGGTTGCGTGACCACCGCGTCTGGACGGTGGGCATAGGGGCGCTAGCCTTCGCCGCAACCATGGTCGCCTTTGCGACACTGCCGATGGCCTTTCAGCCGTCGATGGACACGGACTTCAGCCAGGTAAAGATCGAAACCGTGCCGGGCAGCACGCTGGAGCAGACGGCGGGGGTCGCCCGGCGCGTGGCGGACATATTGGCGGCGGACAAGGACTATGTCGATGCAGCCTTTGCCGATATCGAACCAACCAGCGCTAACATCTATCTGACGCTGCGGAAGGACCGGCCTGCCTCGTCGGTCGAATGGGAGCGCAACGTAGCGCCGAAGTTTCAGCAGATCGCCGACGCGCGGGTCAATTTCCAGTCGCAGGCAGGCGGCGGTTTTGGCCGTGACGTAACGATCATGCTGGGAAGCGACAATGCGGAGTTGCTGGAGCAGACGGCCAACAAGCTGGTTTCCGAGATGTCCGGAGTGCGGGAAGTCCGCGCACCGCGGGTGCAGGGCGACATGAACCGGCCGGAAATCATCATCAAGCCGCGCTTCGATCTGGCTGCAAATCTCGGCGTCACCACCGCCGCGCTCAGCCAGACGATCCGGGTGGCGACGATCGGGGAGATCGATCAGAACAGCGCCAAATTCTCGCTATCCGACCGGCAGATCCCGATCCGCGTCGCGGTTGCCGAAGACAGCCGGCGCGACATTGCGACGATCGAGAATATGCCTGTGCCGACGGTCAGCGGAGGCTCCGTGCCGCTGAAGGTCGTCGCCGACGTCGAATTTGGCGCCGGGCCGACGCAAATCCGCCGCTATAACCAAATTCGCCGCATCGTCGTTGACGCGGACTTTGCGCCCGGCATCGTCAGCAGCCAGGCGATGAAGAAGATCAACGCCCTGCCGACGATGAAGGCGGTTGAGGAAGGGCGCATCGCAGGCATCCAGAAAATCAACACCGGCGAGTCCAAATGGCAGGCCGAAATGGTGATGAACTTCGTCGTCGCGGTGATATCCGGCGTCATGCTGGTGCTGGCGGTGCTGACGCTGCTCTACAAGCGGCTGATGCCGCCCTTCGTTAATCTGGGCTCGCTGCTGCTGGCGCCGCTGGGTGGGGCACTGGCGCTGCACCTGACCGGCAACCCGATTTCCATGCCGGTGCTGATTGGCCTGTTGATGCTGCTCGGCATCGTCGCCAAGAATTCGATCCTGGTGATCGATTTCG
The DNA here is from genome assembly GCF_001658005.1 of Sphingobium sp. EP60837. Lineage (NCBI taxonomy): Bacteria > Pseudomonadati > Pseudomonadota > Alphaproteobacteria > Sphingomonadales > Sphingobiaceae > Sphingobium > Sphingobium sp. EP60837. The sequence goes on from NZ_CP015986.1 coordinate 1,336,671, forward strand.
CGCTGGAGGAAGTGCAAAAGGGCGTGCCGCGCTTCGACGCGATCGTGGATGCAGGGCACAAGCGGGCGCAGCCGATCGTCATGACCACGGTCGCCATGGTCGCGGGCATGGTGCCGACCGCATTGTCACTGGGCGGCGACAGCGCCTGGCGTGCGCCGATGGGCATCACCGTGATCGGCGGCCTGCTGCTGTCCACCCTGCTGACGCTGGTGATCGTGCCCGCGACGTTCAGCTTGGCACTGGAGATCGAGGAATGGGCGGGCCCGCGCCTCAGCCGCCGTCTGCTCACCTACAAACCGGGTGATGACGCGGCCCATGAAGGCGCGGCGCAACCGGCTGAATAAGGCAGAGGACAGGCGGCGTGGCGAAAGAAGCGCTTGTCTGAACGAAACGGCGGCGTAACCGTTGGTCGGACAATGAAGCTGCTTCCCGTTCCCCTTCCCGCCGCCGATGCGCCGGTTCGCTCCTCGCGCGATATGCGTATGGTGGCGACGGGCATGTTGCTCGCCATGGCGGCGCTGTTCCTGATCGCGCGGGCGACAACCCATGTCCATCCCGCCATCGGCTTCGTCCAGGCGTTCGCCGAGGCGGCGATGGTGGGCGGCCTTGCCGATTGGTTCGCCGTCACCGCGCTGTTTCGCCATCCGTTGGGCCTGCCCATCCCGCACACGGCGATCATTCCGCGCAACAAGGACCGGATCGGCGACACGCTGGCGCTGTTCCTGCGCGATAATTTCTTGACCCCTGCCGTCGTCGCCCGGCGCATGCAACGGCTGGACGTCGCGGGCGCGACGGGGCGCTTCCTCGCCAGCCCTTCAGGCGGAGATGGCCGACTGCGCGAAGGCGCGTCACGGCTGGCCGCGGACATGCTGGAGGCGTTGGACCAGGAACGGCTGGGCGGCATGGTGAAGGGCGCCATCGCGCAGCGGCTTCGGGGCGTGAACCTGTCGCCGCTGATCGGCCAGGCGATCGAAGCGGCGATGCGCGACGGCCGCCATGCGCCGGTGATGGACGGCATCATACATTGGGCGGACCGCACGCTGGAAGCCAATGACCATCTGATCCGCCAGATGGTTCATGACCGCGCAGGCAAGATATTGCGCTGGACTGGGCTGGATGAAAATCTTTCCAATGCGATCATCGATGGCCTGCGGCGACTGCTGGCGGAAATGGCGGCCGATCCCGGCCACAGCCTGCGCCTCAAGGCGGAAGAAGGCATGACGAAGCTGGCGCAGGACCTACAATTCGATGCCGGCATGCAGGAGCGCGTCTCCCGCATCCGCGACGAGATCGTCGATAATCCCGCAATGCAGCGCTGGATCGACGGCCTGTGGGAGCAGGCCCGGTCCGGGCTGCTGCGCGCAATACGCGATCCGGGGAAGGCAATGGCAGGGCGTCTGGGCGAAGCGCTGCAGCAATTGGGCGGGACGCTGCAGGAAAATGCCCGGCTGCGCCTATTGATCAACCGTTTCGTGCGGCGCGCGGCGGTAGGCGCGACGGCGGCCTACGGCGATTCCATCGTGACACTGGTCAGCGAAACGGTGCGCGGCTGGGACGCGGGCACAGTGACCAGCCGGCTAGAGGGCGCAGTGGGACGGGACCTGCAATATATCCGGATCAATGGAACATTGGTTGGCGGGCTGGTGGGCCTGGCGATTCACTGCGTCGATACATTCTTCTGAAATTTGCGCTCTAAAATCCTTGAAAGAGCCTCCGGCCATCCCTAGCTGGCGTCGGCAAGGTAACTGCGTTGCAATTTGCAACTTTGATAAGGGGAAATCATGACCAGCCTCTTCGATCCCGTACAGCTCGGCGCCGTCACGGCCCGCAACCGCATCTTCATGGCGCCCCTGACCCGCGCCCGCGCGACCCACGATCATGTGCCCACGCCGATCATGGCAGATTATTACCGGCAGCGTGCATCGGCCGGGCTGATCATCAGCGAAGGCATCGGCGTGTCGCAGCAGGGGCTTGGCTGGCCCTATGCAGCCGGTATCTGGTCTGCCGAGCAAGTGGCTGCGTGGAAGCCGGTGACGCAGGCAGTGCATGACGCGGGCGGCCGCATTTTCGCGCAGCTCTGGCACATGGGCAGGCTGGTGCATTCGAGCGTCACAGGTGAGCAGCCTGTATCATCCAGCCCCGTCACGGCCCCAGGCCACGCGCATAGCTATGAAGGCAACAAGCCCTATGAGCAGCCGCGCGCGTTGGAAGCAGAGGAAATCCCGGCCCTGATCGCGACTTATGTCACGGCCGCGCGCAACGCCCGTGAAGCAGGATTTGACGGCGTGCAGATCCATGCCGCCAATGGCTATCTGATCGACGAGTTCCTGCGTGATGGCGTCAATCAGCGGCAGGACGCTTATGGCGGCAGCCCGGAAAATCGCGCACGTTTGTTGCGCGAGATCACACAGGCGGTTGCGGACGCGATCGGTGCGGATCGCACGGCGGTTCGGCTGTCGCTGAACGGCGCGTCGCAGGGAACGGACGACAGCGATCCTGCGAGCCTATCTGCCGCCATCGCACAGGCGTTGGAACCGATCGGCCTCGCTTTCGTGGAAATGCGCGAACTGCGGCAGGACGGGACGCGTGGCGCCAGCGACGTGCCACGCCAGTCTCCGATCGTGCGCCGTTACTTTAGCGGCCCGTTGGTGCTGAACAGCGATTATGATGTGGCCCGCGCTCAAGAGGATCTGACCAGCGGCCTAGCCCAGGCGATCAGCTTTGGCCGGCCCTTCATCTCCAACCCCGACCTGCCCGACCGCTTTTCGGCGGGCGCGCCGCTCAATGCGTTGAGCGAAGGCACGCTCTATACGCAGGGCGCGGAAGGCTATGTCGATTATCCAGTGCTTGCCAAGGCTGGGTGACGGGCTTCAGCCGCTTGGGTCGGGCGGGTGCGGGAAGTTGCGCCTAGGTGTCTGGACTTCGCCCGAGACCAACGGATTTTGATAATGGAGGAAAGGGCCGCCTGTATTAGGGGGCGGCCCTTTCTTCATTTCAGCTTAAGCTCAGGCGCTGAATTTCTCGCGGAGCGCCAGCATGGCGAGGGCCGCCTTAGCCGCCTCGCCGCCCTTGTCCTTTTCGTCCGGACGGGCGCGGGTCAGGGCTTGCGCCTCGTTTTCCACGGTCAGGATGCCGTTGCCGATCGGGATGCCGTCCATGCTGAGCGCCATCAGGCCGCGCGCGCTTTCGTTCGAGACCACTTCGAAATGATAGGTCTCGCCCCGGATCACGACGCCGATCGCGACGAAGCCGTCATAGCGGCCGGTTTCCGCCGCCAGCGCCACCGCACCGGGAATCTCAAGCGCGCCGGGCACGGTCACGACCTCATATTTATGCCCTTCCGCATCGAGCGCAGCGGCGGCGCCTTCGATCAGAAGGTCGTTGAGATGGTCGTAGAAACGCGCTTCAACGATCAGGAATTTCGCCACGGCTGATGTCCTTCTTATAGCTCGACGGACCGCTGCCCAACCACGGCGAGGTCATAGCCGTCAAGCGCGATCAGGCTGTGATGCGTGTTGCTGAGCAGGATCATGTCATGGACGCCGAGGTCGGCGAGGATCTGCGCGCCGACGCCATAGTCGCGAAGCTCATCCATACCGCTGCCAGGCTGACCGGCATGATGGCGCAGGATGCGGCTGACAAAGTCCACCGGCGAGGTGCCGGTCAGGACGACGATGATGCCCGCCCCTTCCTGCGCGATGATTTCCATCGACTTGGCGAGCAAACCGCGACGAGGGCCGGTGGCGCCATAAACGTCGTCGAGCAGCGAAAGCTGATGGACGCGGACCAAGGTGGGCTCGTCGGGAGCGACATGGCCCTTTTGCAGCACCAACTGCTCGCTATGCGTCGCCTTGTTGTAGAAGCTGATTGCCTTCCAATCGCCGCCCCACTCACTCTTGAACGTGGTTTCGGCGCGGCGTTCGACCATATGATCGTGGCGGCGGCGATAGGCGATGAGATCGCGGATCGTACCGATCTTCATCTTATGCTTCTGCGCAAAGGGGATGAGGTCGTCGAGGCGTGCCATCGTGCCGTCGTCCTTCATCACTTCGCAGATGACGCCGGAAGGGTTGAGCCCGGCGAGGCGCGCTACATCGACCGCCGCTTCGGTATGGCCGGTGCGCACCAGCACGCCGCCATCCTTGGCGACCAGCGGGAAGACATGGCCGGGGGTGACGATATCGTCCCGGCCCTTCGATCCGTCGATCGCGACGGAGATGGTACGGGCGCGGTCGGCGGCGCTGATGCCGGTCGTGACGCCTTCACGCGCTTCGATCGAGACGGTGAAAGCGGTTTCGTGCCGAGTGCCATTGTTGCGGCTCATGAGGTCGAGGCCCAGTTCCTCGACCCGGTTCTTGGTCATGGCTAGGCAGACGAGGCCGCGGCCATGGGTCGCCATGAAATTGATCGCGTCGGGCGTCGCCATTTGCGCAGGGATGACGAGGTCGCCCTCATTCTCACGGTCTTCGTCATCAACCAGGATGAACATGCGGCCGTTGCGCGCTTCGTTGATGATCTCTTCCGGACTGGCGAGCGCGGTCCCGCCTTCGCGGCGAAGGAGGTAGCTTTCCAGCTTGCCCAACGTGTCGGCGGTCGGGTTCCAATCGGGTTCGCCCAGCTTGCGCAGGCTGTTGGCGTGCAGACCAGCGGCGCGGGCCAGACCGGAACGGGACATGCCGCCTTCGTTGACCAATGTACGGACGGTATCAATAAGCGCAGATGACATGACACGACTCTCCTGTGGCACAAGGGCCTTGTCAGGAGGGTATCACATTATAATGTGATTTTATCAAGCAGGAATCACACTGCTCCGCGAAGGCTTTGCATCCGGTCGAGATAGCGAGCAAGCACGTCAATCTCCAGATTGAAGGTCCGGCCGGGTGTCAGCTGGTCAAGCGTGGTTGCTGCGGCGGTGTGCGGGATGATGTTGAGACCGAAATGCACCGAACCGTCCGGCTGGTCCTCCACGCTATTCACGGTCAAAGAAATGCCATCGAGCGTGATCGACCCCTTGGCCGCGAGCGCCGGGGCCAGAGCGGCGGGGGCGTCGATGACGAGGCGCGTTGAATCGCCTTCGGGGGTGGCGGACACCAGGGTGCCGATCCCATCGACGTGGCCGGTGACGATATGGCCGCCCAACTCGTCGCCGACCTTGAGTGCGCGTTCGAGGTTCAGCCGTCCGCCCTGCACCCAGAGCCCCGGCGCCGTGCGCGTGACTGTTTCGGCGGACAGATCGACGGCGAACCAGCCCTCCCCCTTTTCCACTACAGTGAGGCACGCTCCTGAGCAGGCGATCGACGCGCCGATCGCGACGCCGTCCATGTCATAGGCCGAAGCGATGACTAGGCGCAGGTCGCCGCGCTGCTCGGTAGAGCGGATGGTGCCAATATCGGTGATGATGCCGGTGAACATGGGTGGTGCGGTCCTGCTGCCTATAAGCCGCGCTCTAGGCGCTGCGCTGCCTTTCGTAAACCTCGAGCCGGTCCTCGCCCAGCTTGCGCTCGTCCGTCAGCCGCCAGCGGCCATGGGCCTGCGCGAGATCGGAGAGGCCGATGTCGCCGAGACCGGGAAGCCCTGAACCGATCAGGATCGGGGCGCGGTAGAGCAACAGCCGATCGACCAGATCGGCGTGGAGGAAGGAGGCTGCGGCAGCGGCTCCGCCCTCTATCAAAAGATGATCGACATGGGCGAGCGCGGCGATGTCCCCCGGGTGCTCGATCGCCTCCCAGCCCTTTGGCGCGGCGCCACGGCTCAACAACAGGCGGCGGGGGGAGCGATTTTCCAGCCCTCTGAGCCGTACGTCGAGACGCGGCTTGTCGGCGCGAAGCGTGCCGCCCCCGACCAATATGGCGTCATGCCGCGCACGTTCGAGATGGGCATGGGCGCGCGCGGCTTCGCCAGTGATCCAGCGGCTCGACCCATTCTTGAGCGCGATGCAGCCGTCGAGCGAAAGGCCAAGCTTCAAGGTGACGGCGGGGCGGCCCAGCGTCTGGCGCAGCACGAAGCCACACATGGCGGACGCTGCTTCCTGGGCCATCAGGCCCATTTCAACCTGGATGCCGCGCGCACGCAGATGCTCCGCGCCCTGTCCATCGGTGCGGGGATCGGGATCGCGCAAGGCGATGACGACGCGCGTCACCCCTGCCCGCGCCATCAGGTCGGCGCAGCGAGGGCCGCGTGCGGAAAGGTGGAAGCAGGGCTCCAGCGTCACATAGGCCGTCGCGCCACGCGCCTGGTCCAGCGCTTGGTCAAGCGCCTGCGCCTCCGCATGGGGACGGCCGCCTTTTTGCGTCCAGCCGCGCCCGACGACCACGCCGTCGCGGACAATCAGGCAGCCGACATTGGGATTGGGCGTGGAAAGCCCGCGCCCGCGTTCGGACAGGGCGATGGCCGCTGCCATGAAACGGCGGTCGTCAGTGGAATCGGCCATAGCGCGTTCGGTCAAGGCTGACGGGTTTGAGGTGCGGCCTTCTCCGCCGCCTCCGCCTTTGCAAGCCGCGAGTCGAGCTGCGCGTTGATTTCCTTCAGCGCTTCCTTCCGCCGAGCGCTGTTGCGAGCTTCTTCGGTCCGCCAGTCGATGCCGAAGGCGTCGGCCCAGCCCTGCATCTGCTTCTGGCGCTTCTGCAGCGCCGCCTCGCTCTTCGCGAGGTCGATCTTCTGCTGCAGGATGATAGCCGCGTCTGACCGGCTGGCATCCCAGCTTTGTATGTAGATGATCTTGTTGCGGGTCGGCATGGTGTTGGTGTTGGCATCGACCACGAAGACCCAGATGATCACATAGGTGATCGCGATCGACAGGCCGAGCAGCGGCCATTTATGTGGCCGATTCTCGCGAAAATAGGTCCACAGGTCGCTGAGAGCGCTCTTGGGAGAGACCGGACGGGGGAAGATCGCCATCGTGGATATATAGGGGATGCCGCAGCCGGATGCAAAGCCGGCGCTTGCATCCGGCGAGAGCGCGCTCACCTGTCGGTCAGCTTGAAGTGGACCGTCAGCACCTTGCTGCTGGCGACCGCAACGCCATCGCGAGTCGCGGGGCGGAAGCGCCATTTACGCAGGGCGTGGCGCTGAGTGGCGATCCAAAAGGCTTCATCGGTTGCGGATATGCGCGCTATGTCCGTTACCCGTCCGTCGGCGTTGATGGTGACGCGGACCGTGACGGAGCCTTCCAGCCCCTGGCGGATCATCGATCCCGGATAGTCCGGCTGGAAGGCCGCGAGCGCCTTGGGATCGATTTTGGGTTCGACCAGTACGGGCTCATAAGGAGGATTGATGGGCGGGAGGATGATCTCATTCCCGCCAGAACCCTCACCAGTATCGCCGCTACCGAGCAGGTCTTTAGCGCCACTATCGGGCACATTCACCACACTGTCCGTCTTGCCGGGCGCGGGATCGGTTTTGACCCGAACCGGCAGCTTGGATTCCGGAGGCTGGGGCTGCGGTTCGGGCGGCGGCGGCGGGTGGAGTGGGATCTGGTTGCCGATGAAGATTTGCGGCACATAGGGGGCGATGACCTCCTTGGGCATCAGGAGGAAGGCCCCTGCGACCAGAGCATGTACCGCTATCGTCGCGCCGATCCCAACGGGCGATCCGCCACTTCCCCGGTAGCCCGACTGCCCCTGACCGCCCATTGGGTGCATCGCCATAAACGTCATCGCATCCTCCATCCTCTGCGCGATCTTGCTCACCGCTCCAAAGATGATGTTACATCATATCTCATGATATGTTGCAACATCATCTTTGGAGGGGAGGCGGGGCGCTTGTGCGTGAGGCAGCCGGACCTTACGATAGGCGCTATGAGTCCATTGCCTGAAGACCCGACCCTCGACGAAGTCCGCGCCTATCTGGCGCCGATCCTGCCGCGCCATGCTGCGTTCGACGGCTGGCGCGCTGAAGCGGTGATGATGGCCGCGGCGGAAGGAAGCGTGGACAGAGAGATCGCGCAACTCGCCTTCTCGGCGGGCGCCATGGACATGATCGACGCCTGGTTCGCTAGCATCGACGCGCGCATGATCGAAGCGCTGCCCCCCGAAAAGATCGCGACCATGTCGATCCGCCAGCGCATCACGGCGCTGATCACCGCGCGGCTCAAGCTGCTGGCGCACGACCGCGAAGCCTTGCGCCGGGCGCTGGCCGTGATGGCCATGCCGCAAAACAGCGCGCGGGCGGCAAAGCTCGGCTGGCGCGCGGCGGATGTGATGTGGCGCGCGGGCGGAGACAGCGCGACGGACTTTAATCATTACAGCAAGAGACTGACCCTGGCGGCAGTCTATGCCGCGACCCTGCTGGTCTTTGTTGATGACGAAAGCGAAGATTGGGCGGACAGCCGCGCCTTCCTCGATCGGCGGATCGAAGGCGTGATGCGGTTCGAACGCGCCAAAGCCAAGTGGAAGGGCGTCGGCGGCGGCGAGCGGCTGAGCCTTTCCCGCTTCATCGGCAGGCTGCGCTACCCGGCGGTATGATCTGCCGGGGCCGGACGGCGATTCAGTCTGGCCTTTTCCTATCTATATTGATAGTCACTCGCAGCTAATGTCTGCGAGTTTTCCTTCCTTGCGCCTGACCGAACTGCCGCTGCGCCAGCCCGCCTATGTGGATCTGATCGACTGGAGCGCGCTATCCGCTTCGGACGGGCAGCGATTGCGCGAATTTGGGCTTTGCCAAGGTGCAAGCGTCGAAGCGCTGCACCATGGCGGGCTGCTGGGACGGGGTCCCATCGCCTGCAAGGTCGGACGCATGACCATAGCGATGCGGCGCAACCATGCGGCCGCGATCAGCGTGTGCATCGGCCCCCGGGACGATGAGACATGAGCACGCTGCCGCTGGTCGCGCTGGTCGGCAATCCCAATGCAGGCAAGAGCGCGCTGTTCAATGCGCTGACCGGCGCGCGACAGAAGCTGGGCAACTATCCCGGCGTCACCGTGGAACGGAAGGCGGGCCGCCTATCGCTGTCGGACGGACGGCCGGTCGAGCTGGTCGATCTGCCCGGCACCTACAGCCTTAATCCCACCAGCCCGGACGAGCAGGTGACGCGCGACGTGGTGCTTGGCAAGCAGCAGGGCGAACGGCTGCCCGACGCGCTGGTCGTCGTGGTCGATGCGTCGAACCTCGACAATCATTTGCGGTTCGCGCTTGAACTGCTCTCGCTTGGCCTGCCTACGGTCATCGCGCTCAACATGGTGGACCTCGCCACCCGCGATGGATTGGAACTGGACGCCGCCATCCTGTCACGCGAGCTGGGGGTGCCTGTCATCCCCACCGTTGCCGTCCGCAAGCGCGGGCTTGACCATCTACGCACCGAACTCGACACGCTTTTCGACGACAGCACGCACCTGGTGCGGGCTTCCAGCGGGCCACGCGACTTCGACATGCTGCGCAGCGAAGCGCGGCGCATCGCCCAGACGGCAGTGGTACGGGAAACGCCGTCGCGCCGCCTGACCGCTGCGGTCGATCGGGTCGCCTTGCATCCCATTGCTGGCCTTGCCCTGTTACTGGGCCTGCTGTTCGTCATGTTCCAGGCGGTCTATGCTTGGTCCGAAGCGCCGATCGCAATGATCGAGGGGATGGCCGAGGCGGCTAGCAACGGGGTCCGCGACGCCCTGCCTGATGGCTTGCTGCGCTCCTTCCTAGTGGACGGCGTCATCAACGGCGTGGGATCGGTCGTCGTGTTCCTGCCGCAAATCCTGATCCTATTCTTCTTCATCCTGATGCTGGAAGCCACCGGTTATATGGTTCGCGCCGCCTTCCTGATGGATGGGCTGATGGCGCGGGTCGGGCTATCGGGCCGGGCCTTCATCCCGCTGCTTTCCTCCTTCGCCTGCGCTGTGCCGGGGATCATGGCGACCCGCACCATTGCGGACCCCAAGGATCGGCTGACCACCATTTTGATCGCGCCGCTCATGACCTGTTCGGCGCGGCTGCCGGTCTATGCGGTCATCATCGGCGCGTTCATCCCGGCCCGCAATGTTGGGTTGGGAATCGGGCTGCAGGGGCTGGTCCTCTTTTGTCTTTATGTCGCGGGGATCCTGGGGGCCATGCTGGTGGCGCTGGTGCTGCGCATGACCGTCACCAAGGGAGCAAGTGGCGGCTTCCTGATGGAGATGCCGAAATATCAGTGGCCCCGCCCGCAGGACGTACTGCTGGGCCTATGGCAGCGCGCCGTCATCTTCCTGAAGCGCGCGGGCACCATCATCTTCACATCGACAGTGATCCTATGGGTGTTGCTGAGCTTTCCCAAGACGCCCGAGAATAGCGGCGTCAGCCAGGTGAATTATTCCATCGCCGGACGCATCGCCAATGGCCTTAACGTCGTGCTGGAACCCATCGGTTTCAATCGCGACATTTCGCTGGCGCTGATCCCCGCCATGGCGGCGCGCGAGGTCGCGGTATCGGCGCTTGCTACCGTCTATTCGCTCGACGCAGGCGATGACGAGGCGAAGCTGGAGCGGAGTTTGGGCGACCGGCTAAAGGATAATTGGCCGCTGCCGACCGCCCTCGCCTTCCTGGCCTGGTTCGTTTTTGCGCCGCAGTGCATTTCGACCATTGCGGTGACGAAGCGGGAGACCAATGGTTGGAAATGGCCGCTCTTCATGATCGGCTACCTCTTCGCGCTGGCCTATGCGGCTGCTGGACTGACTTTTTGGACGGCGACCGCCATCGGTTTAGGGTAGCGTCCGCAAGCCAGCCGATTATAAGAACCTCCAAAGTATCGGAGGAAATATGGCGGGTTCGGTCAACAAGGTCATTCTGGTGGGCAATCTGGGCGCGGACCCGGAAGTCCGCAGCTTCCAGAATGGCGGCAAGGTGTGCAACATCCGCATCGCGACGTCCGAAACTTGGAAGGACCGCAATTCGGGGGAGCGCAAGGAGCGCACCGAATGGCATAGCGTCGCGATCTTCTCCGAAGGTCTGGCGGGCGTCGCCGAGCGCTATCTGCGCAAGGGCAGCAAGGTCTATGTCGAGGGCAAGCTCCAGACCCGCAAGTGGCAGGACCAGTCAGGCAATGATCGTTATACGACCGAAGTCGTGCTGCAGGGGCCGAGCGCCGTTTTGACGATGCTCGACGGCGCGGGTGGTGGCCAGGGCGGCGGACGGTCGCAGGGTGGCGGTAGCGACTGGGGCGGTGGTTCCGGCGGCGATTACGATGATTTCGGCGGTAGCGGCGGCGGCTTCGGTGGCAGCAGCGGCGGTGGCCGTCCGTCAGGCGGCGGCCGGGGTGGCGCAGGCGGGCCGAACTTCGACAATGACCTGGATGATGAAGTGCCGTTCTGAGGGGTGGCCGTTCGGTAAACAAAAGCGCCCCAGCCAGTTGGCGGGGCGCTTTATTTTTTCCTCATCCTTAACCTCGTTCAGCATGAGCGGAGGCTAAAGGGTTTGCGCCGCTTTCAGGCAGCCGCAGCGATCTGAGTGGCGGCAAGTTCTTCCGTTGCGAAGCGGCGGATATGGTCGCCCAAGTCCTCGCGCTCGAGCGCCAGTGCGAAGTTCGCCTCGATATAACCCGCCTTCGACCCGCAATCGAAGCGGCGGCCGTCGAAAGTGACGCCGTGAAAAGGTTGCTTTCCAATCATCGACGCCATGGCGTCGGTCAGCTGAATCTCGCCGCCTGCGCCCTTTTCCTGGGTCTCCAGGATCTTCATGACCTCCGGCTGCAGGATGTAGCGGCCCGGCAGGATGAGGTTGGATGGAGCGGTGCCTGGAGCAGGCTTTTCCACCAGACCCTTGATCTCGGTCAGCGCCCCATCGCGCTTGCCCGGATCAATCACGCCATAGTTAGGCGTTTCGGCCATCGGCACTTCAAGCGCGCAGACCAGATTGCCTCCCACCTGATTATAGGCATCAACCATCTGCTTGAGACATCCCCGGCCAAGTGCGCCCTTCATGAATTCGTCGGGCAGCAGGATAGCGAAGGGTTCGTCGCCCACGATATCGCGGGCGCACCATATGGCGTGACCAAGGCCCAGCGGCTCCTGCTGGCGCAGGAAGACGGCGTTGCCAGGGGCAAGGCGCGTGCCGTCCAGGGCAGACAGATCCTTGCCGCGTTCGCGCTGTGTCGCCTCGGCCTCATAGGCCATGTCGAAATAGTCCTCGATCGCGCCTTTGCCGCGGCCGGTGATGAAAATCATCTGCTCGATGCCCGCCTCACGCGCTTCATCGACGGCATATTGGATCAACGGGCGATCGACGACGGGCAGCAATTCCTTGGGCACCGATTTGGTTGCAGGCAGAAAGCGCGTGCCGAGGCCTGCGACGGGGAACACGGCTTTGCGTATCGGCTTGTAAGGCATGGTACTCCATTCTCGCTAGACGCGCGGACAGGCTTCGCCCTCCGCGCCTTAAAGGTCAAGCATAGCGGGAGGATTACCTCGCCCGGTCAGACGGCCAGCAGGCGCTGCGCCACCGTTTCGAGCGAAGAGATCTCCGCATCGAGATGATCAAGCGAGACATGCGTATGATTGTTCCGCGCGTCGCGGCAGGTGAAGCCGCCGGGCGCAGGCTGCTGAAAGCCGCCAATGATAAGCGATCGGAAGCGATCGATCCTTTGCATGTGTCGCTCGATATCCGAAATCTCCGACAGGGCGCTGGCGTTGCGCTTGTCGCGCATCGCCACCATCGTGCGGAGTTCGGTCATCAGTTTCGCCATGCCCGGGCGGGTCCGGGCGCCGACGGTTCGGACGTCACCCATAGCCTCCCGCATCATGGCGATCTTCGCCTCCAAACTCTGTTCCAGCATCGTCCAGGCACAGACCAGACGACCTACGGCACAGAGAAGCGCCGCATCCTCCGGCGCATAATCAGACACCGCCCTCACCTTTATCTCGGTTATATGATTCACGACCCACCCCCGGCTCTGTTTTGATCTTTTGCCCGGACGAATCCTGCACGGAACAAGGCGGTAAAGGCTAGAGGCGCGGGTCACACCGCCCGCAACGGGGGCACAGGCCAGCGGAAGACGTGCCAAATCAGCGATGAACCGATCGCGGTTGAAACCGACCCAGTCAAAAATCGATAGCGATTCCCTTGCGTTCCCAGTCCCCGTAACGGACAGGGCTGAATTCTTCCTCGTGCCGTGAGGGGTTATGGAGGGGGTCGGGTTGGGGCAACGGCGGGCTCTTGGACAGGTGCGCAGGCGGCTTCACGTGCGCCGGGCGCTTGCCGTTGAATGTTCCCATGTTCGAAGCCTTTCATTTGCGATGGCGCGCGGGCCATCCCATATTCATGCGCGGCCCGCTATCTGGGCCGTGAGGGAGTAAAAGACAAGTGAGTGGTATGAGGACGGTGATGCTGTTGTCTGCGCTGACGGCGCTGTTCATGGCATTGGGCTATACGCTGGGCGGCAGCGGCGGCGCGGTGATCGCGCTGCTGGTGGCGGCGGGGATGAACCTTTTCACCTTCTGGAATGCCGACAAGATCGTGCTGTCGATGCACAATGCGCGGGAAGTGGATAGCGAGAGCGCGCCCGAATATTATGGCCTGGTCCGTGATCTTGCGCAGCGCGCGGGCCTTCCCATGCCGCGTGTCTATCTGATCGACGAGCCGCATCCCAATGCCTTCGCGACCGGACGGGATCCCGATCATGCCGCGGTCGCCGCGACCACCGGCCTGCTGTCCATGCTCACCCGTGAGGAAGTCGCGGGCGTGATGGCGCATGAACTTGGCCATGTAAAAAATCGCGACACGCTGATCATGACGATGGTCGCAACGATTGCGGGCGCCATTTCCATGCTGGCTAATTTCGGGCTGTTCTTCCGCGGCGGCGACCAGGAAAACGGCCATGGCAACATCGTCGCGACGCTGCTGGCCGTCATAGTTGCGCCCTTTGCCGCGATGATCGTCCAAATGGCGATCAGCCGGACGCGCGAATATGGCGCGGATGCCGCCGGTGCGCAGATCAGCGGCAATCCCCGCGCGCTCGCGTCAGCACTGGCCAAGATTTCGGGCGGGGCGGAGATGATCCCCAATCCGGTCGCGCAGCGCAATCCGGCCGCTGCCCAGCTCTATATCGTGCCAGTACATGTGAGCGAACTCTTCTCGACCCATCCCGCAACGGAAAAACGCATCGCGGCGCTGGAAGCGATGGCGGGAAGGACGGGAGCGGCAGCACCCACCCCGCGAGCGTCGGCGCTCAGCCCTGTGGCCACGCCGATGCGCCGCCGGTCGAGCGCGCTTGATCCGCTGCGCCGGGACTGAGTCGCTCGGTCATCCTGCCCGCAGGAGATCCCAGCTTTTGCTGGGATGACGAAGTTGGCGACGGGCGCCGAACGGTAGTTACTTTTCGCCCCGATTGTCCTAGGCGCGGCTGATGGCACGCCACCTCGCCTCCCGATCCGATGACATTCCCGGCCTCCCGACGCGGCGGGCGGCGCTTCGCCTGCTGGACGCCGTGCTGCGGCGGGGCGATCCGCTGGAGCTAGCGCTGCATGGGGCGGCGCAGGGTTTGGCGCCTGCCGATCGGGCGCTGGTCCACGCCATCGCTGCGGAAACCTTGCGCCACCTGCCCGATCTGGATGCGCTGATCGATGGCGCTACTCGGCAGCCGCTTCCCTCCGACGCCAAGGCGCGGATGGTTTTGCGCATCGCGCTTATCCAGGTGCTGGCGTTGGGCACAGCGCCTCATGCCGCGATCGCCACCGCTTTGCCGCTGGTCGATGGAGGGCCGCGCAAGTTGGTCCACGGCGTCTTCGGAACGATCACACGCGCCGCCCCCACCCTGCCCGAGCCGCCGACCTTGCCCGCCGAGGTGGTCACGCGCTGGTCGGCGCTCTGGGGGGAGGCCATGCCTGCTGCGGCCGCCCGCGCCTTTTCGGTACGTCCGCCAATCGATGTCAGCCTGCGCGATCCGGCGGAGACTGCCGATTGGGCCGAAAAGCTCGGCGGCCGGAGCTTAGCATCGGGCCATGTCCGCCTGCCCAGTCACGCATCAGTGACAGAACTGCCCGGCTTTGCCGAGGGCGCCTGGTGGGTCCAGGATCTTGCCGCATCCTGTCCGGCGCGGCTTCTGGCTATGGGCGAGGAGCGGACGGTGCTCGACCTCTGCGCAGCGCCGGGGGGCAAGACAATGCAACTCGCCGCCGCCGGATGGCAGGTGACGGCCGTCGATCAATCGAAGAAACGACTGGAACGGCTTAGCGACAATCTGAAGCGAACCGGCCTTTCCGCTGCCATTGTGCAAGCCGACCTGCGGCAATGGGAGCCCGCCGCGCCAGCCGACGCCATTCTGCTCGATGCACCGTGCAGCGCCACCGGCATCTACCGCCGTCATCCCGATGTACTGCACCGGATCGGGCCGCGCCAAATCGATGAGCTTGCCGAGTTGCAGGCGGCGCTGCTCAAACGGGCGGCACAATGGCTGAAGCCTGGGGGGACGATGGTTTATGCCACCTGTTCGCTGGAACGGGCCGAGGGTGAAGAACAACTGCACGCGTTCCTGCAGGAAAATTCCGACTTCACGATAAAGCCCGCAGACACGGCCCTACTGCCCCAAGGCATTGAGCCCAGTGCGGAAGGCTGGCTACGCACATTGCCGGACACGCTGGCTGACGAGGGCGGCACGGACGGCTTTTTCATCGCCCGGCTTGTCCGCGCCCCGCAATAATCTTAAGCTCGCGCCGTCTAGAAAGGTCCAGCGTGCGCCCGACCGAGCCCCTTCCCCTGCACCATAGCTGGCCGCTGCACGACCTGCATCAGCATCTGGCATCGGCGACGCTCGACGACCATACGGCGCGTGACGACGAAGCGCTGGCGGAGCGGGGCCTTGGCCTGTGGCATTGCGACCTTGGCGACAATAGTCTGTCATGGACCAGCGGCGTCTATGATCTGTTCGGGATAGAGCGGGACATGGTCGTGCCCCGCGACCTGGCCGTCTCCCTCTACGCACCGGATTCGCGCGAGGCGATGGAAAGGCTGCGCGCCTATGCCATCCGGCATCGACGGGGCTTCACTCTGGACGTTGAAATCCGCCCGCTGGACGGCGGCGACTGCACGATGCGCCTTATCACCGCGCCGATCCTGAAGGGTGCGCAGGTAATTGCGCTGCATGGAGTGAAGCAGTTTTTGCCGCGTGGCTCCGCGGCTTCACGCGGGCTTGATCCGACCATTTTCGTTCTCCCTTGAAGCTGCGGCCGCCTGAGCCGAAAATCCCTGTGGATAAGCTTGAAGAGGAGCGTTGCCCTGGGCTCTAGGCGCGGCTAGAGCCGACTGTTGATGACCAGCCCGATCCTTATCTCGCCCTCCATCCTGTCCGCCGACTTCGCCCGTTTGGGCGAGGAGGTTCGCGCCATCGACGAGGCGGGCTGCGACTGGATCCATATCGATGTGATGGACGGCCATTTCGTGCCCAATATCACCATCGGCCCCGGTGTGGTGAAGGCGCTGCGTCCCCACAGCAAGAAGCCGTTCGACGTTCATCTGATGATCTCGCCGGTGGACCAGTATCTTGACGCCTTTGCGCAAGCGGGCGCTGATATCCTGACCGTTCATCCGGAAGCGGGGCCACACATCCACCGCTCGATCCAGCATATCAAGTCGCTGGGCGTGCAAGCGGGCGTAGTGCTGAACCCCGGCACCCCGGCAAAGATGCTCGATTATCTGATCGACGATGTCGATCTGATCCTGGTGATGAGCGTCAATCCGGGCTTTGGCGGCCAGAGCTTCATCGAAAACCAGCTCCGCAAGATCGAAGCCATCCGCAAGATGATCGAAAAAAGCGGGCGCGACATCCGTCTGCAGGTCGATGGCGGCATCGACTTCACCACCGCGCCGCGCGCGATCGAGGCGGGTGCGGACGTACTGGTCGCGGGCACGGCCACCTTTCGGGGCGGCCCGGCGGCCTATGCGGACAATATCCGGAAGCTCAAGGGCGGGTGAGCGACGCAAAGCGCAATCCCAGTCCTTCGACCGCCGATCCGGCAGGATCAGAACCAGCCGACGACGGTATCGAACAGGGCAAGCGGCTCATCCGCGTCGCGGATGACAAGGGGCTGTCGCTGGCTCAACGGATTGCCAACCGCTTTTATTTGATGAGTTGGAAGACGCCGATTCACGGACGGCGGCTCAAGGGCAAATATCCTCTCAAGCTGCTCGCCGTTCCGGATGATGAAATCCCTGGCGATCCCAAGGCGGGCCAGGCGATACGCGCGGGCTATTTCCTGTTTCGCGGTTTGAAGCAGCCGATCAATGCGCTGGATTTCGAGCGGCTGGCGCTAATCCCCGCTTTCGCCGACTATTTGCACAGCTTCGCCTGGTTGCGGGATCTCGCCTCGGCCGCAACCCGCGAGCAAGGCGCGCCGGTGGCGGAAGCGGTGCTGCGCAAATGGCTGGAGGTGCATGCCGACACGCCGAGCGAGCCAGCATGGCGCGCCGACAATGCGGGCTGGCGGCTGCTCTTCTGGTCGGCCCATGCGCCACTGATCCTGTCGTCGAGCGATCTGGTCTATCGTTCGCTGGTTCTCAACTGCATCGCGCGCACCGCCCGGCACTTGGACCGGGGTGCGGACAAGGCTCCGCCGGGCCTGCCGCGTCTGGTCTCCTGGGGCGGCATCGTCGCGGCGTCGATGCTGCTGCCGGGCGGCGCTGCACGCAAGATTTTCGGCGAAGCGGGGCTTAAACGAGCAATTGAAAACGCCGTCCATGGCGATGGCGGCATCCTGTCCCGCTCACCGCTGGATCAGTTGGAAGCGATCATGCTGCTCACGATGGTGCGGGCCGTCTATGACGTGCGCCGCGAGCAGGCCCCGGCGTTCATCACCGAAGCGCTCGGCCGGATGGTTCCGGCGCTGCTCGGCCTTTGCCATGGCGACGGCGGCCTTGGCAGCTGGCAAGGCGCTGGCGCCATCGATCCCGCCACCATCGAAGCGGTGGTCCGCGCGAGTCGAGTGCGCGCCCGTCCGCTTCGCCAAGCGAGTGATTGGGGATATCAGCGGCTGGTGGCCGGAACCACCATCGTCCAGATCGACGCCGCACCGCCCCCCGTTGCGAGACTGGCGGACGCGGGATGCGCTTCCACCACCGCGATCGAGATTAGCGACGGTCCGCAGCGGCTGATCGTCAATTGCGGCGGCGCAGCGCTGAGCGGGGCATGGATGCCCGATGGACTGGCGCAGGCGCTGCGCACTACCGCAGCGCACAGCACGTTGGTGCTCGACGACAGCAATTCCACCGCCCTTTTGCCGGATGGCACGCTGGGCCGCGGCGTGACCGAGGTGGAACTGCACCGGCAGGAGCAGGAAAGCGGCAGCCGTATCGAGATCAGCCATGACGGCTATGTCCGGCGGCTAGGCTATGTTCATCGCCGCTTGCTGCTGGTGAGCAGCGACGGCAAGGAAATCCGCGGTGAGGATATGTTGACCCCCGCTGCTCGCCGTCGCAGGCCGGTGAAACTCCCCGCGCAGCTCCGCTTCCACCTCGCCCCCGGGGTAGAGCCCACCGCGACTGCGGACGGAATGGGCGCCCTGCTGCGCATCGATCTTGGCGCGATATGGCAGTTCCGCGCCAATACCGGCAAGCTGGCGATCGAGGAAAGCCTGTGGGTGGACAGCGAAGGCCGGCCCCACGAAAGCCGCCAGCTCGTGATCACGGCCGAAGCTCTGCCTGGCGGATCGACCATCGGGTGGCTTTTCAAACGGATGGGTTGACGAGTCCCTCCCGCCAAATCCTATCGCTTGCCGCATCCGCCCAGCAGGATTAGAGGGCGCGGCGAGCCATTGCAGCACACAGGACCCTTCATGACCGACGTCACCATCAAGCGCGCCCTTCTTTCCGTGTCGGACAAGTCCGGCCTTGTCGAACTGGGGCAGGCGCTGGGCAAACATGGCGTCGAACTGGTATCCACTGGAGGCAGCGCCAAGGCGCTGCGCGAGGCTGGGCTGGAGGTAAAGGATATTTCCGACGTCACCGGCTTCCCCGAGATGATGGACGGCCGCGTCAAGACGCTGCACCCAAAAGTGCATGGCGGCCTGCTGGCGGTGCGCAACAATCCCGAGCATGTCGAGTCGATGCAGGAACATGAAATTGGCGCGATCGACCTGGTCGTCGTCAACCTCTACCCCTTCGCCGCGACGGTCGCCAAGGGCGCCGAGCGCGAGGAGATCATCGAGAATATCGACATTGGCGGTCCGTCGATGGTCCGATCGGCAGCCAAAAATCATGAAAGCGTAGCGATCGTCACCGACCCGGCGGATTATGCCCGCCTGATCGCAGAGATGGGCGAAAAGGGCGGCGCGACCAGCTATGACTTCCGCCGGATGCTGGCGGCTAAAGCTTATGCTGCTACGGCCGCCTATGACTCCATGATCGCCAGCTGGTTCGCCTTTGCCGATCAGGGTGTGGATTTCCCCGAAACGCTGGCTGTATCAAGCAAGCTCGGATCGACCCTGCGTTATGGCGAAAACCCGCACCAGGCGGCGGCGCTCTATCTTCCGCTCGGGCCTTCAGCCAACGGCATTGCCCAGGCTAGCCAAATCCAGGGCAAGGAGCTCAGCTACAACAATTATAACGACGCGGACGCAGCGCTGGAGCTGGTCAGCGAATTCCGCGATGGTCCGCCGACCGTAGTGCTCGTCAAGCACGCCAATCCGTGCGGCGTTGCGACGGGCGACACGCTGATCGAAGCCTATGAAGCGGCGCTCGCCTGTGACAGCGTGTCGGCCTTTGGTGGCATCATTGCGGTAAACCGCCCGCTGGATGGTCCGACCGCAGAAGCGATCAGCGGTATCTTTACCGAAGTGGTGGCCGCCCCTGACGCTGATGACGACGCCAAGGCGATCTTTGCGAAGAAGAAGAACCTCCGCCTGCTGCTGACCGGCGAACTGCCTGATCCGGCCCGCACCGGCCTGCAGATCAAGAGCATCGCTGGCGGCATGCTGGTGCAGAGCCGGGACAATGGCCGGATCAGCCGCGACATGCTCAAGGTCGTCACCAAGCGCGCGCCTACGGAACAGGAGCTTAACGACTGCCTATTTGCCTGGACCGTCGCCAAACATGTGAAGTCCAACGCAATCGTCTATGCCAAGGGCAACAGCACCGCTGGCATCGGCGCAGGCCAGATGAACCGCCTGGAATCTGCGCGCATTGCCGCTTGGAAAGCCAAGGACGCCGCAGAAAAGGCGGGCTGGGCACAGCCACGCACCATAGGCTCGGCCGTCGCTTCCGACGCCTTCTTCCCCTTTGCCGACGGTCTGCTGGCTGCCGTCGAGGCGGGCGCAACGGCGGTGATTCAGCCCGGTGGATCGATCCGCGATGAGGAAGTCATCGCTGCGGCCGACGAGGCGGGGCTCGCCATGGTCTTCACGGGCATGCGGCACTTCCGCCACTAAGCATATGATGCGGGTGCGAAGACTGGCATTTCCTTTCGCACCCGCAAAAATCACGCTTTTCCGCCACTTTCTAGCGACTGGCCTCTTTTCATCCACTTGCAGGGGTCCTATTTTCCTCTCGACCCTCCACCCACGTCAGGCGTTGGGCAGACCTTCATAAAAGTTCGCAGGAGATATGAGGATGACCAGAAAGACGTTGGCGGCATTTGCCGCCGCGATGACCCTAGCCCTTCCCGCCGCAGCGCCGGCTTTCAGCAATGACATGAACGTAATCGTGGATGGCCGCGCTGGCACGGAAACGCGTAGCGTCGTGGTGCCGGTGGCCGACCTCAACCTCGCCAGCGCTCATGGCGCACGCCTTGCCGACTCGCGGATTACGCGGGCGGCCAAGCAGGTCTGCGGATGGCTGAACGGCTCCATCCAGCAACCGACGCGCGAATTTCGCGCCTGCTATGGCGCCGCGCTCGACGACGCGCGCAACGACCTCGAAAGCCTTGCTCAGCAGCATCAGAGCTGATCGCCTGGCAAACGGGGCCGTCATCATGCGGCCCCGTCATGCTTACCCCGCCGTTAACCATTCCTTAGATGATTTCCTTCACTCCCGATGGTAGAAGCAAGCCTACGGGGGGCATTGAATGCCGGGTATCGACCAGAATTTGGATGTCGCCATCATTGGCGCAGGTCCGGCCGGCCTTACCGCGGCCTATCTGCTCACCAAAAAAGGCTATTCGGTCACCGTCATTGAAAAGGATCCGATTTATGTCGGCGGCATCAGCCGCACGGTGGAACTGAACGGGTTCCGCTTCGACATTGGCGGCCATCGTTTCTTTTCCAAGTCGAAAGAGGTTGTCGATCTCTGGAACGAGATTCTGCCGGACGATTTCATCCAGCGGCCACGGATGAGCCGCATTTATTATGAAGGGAAATTCTACAGCTATCCGCTTCGCGCTTTCGAAGCGCTGTGGAATCTCGGCCTTTGGCGTTCGACCCTTTGCATGGCGAGTTTTGCAAAGGCCAAGCTGCTGCCCAACCGCACCGTCCGATCCTTTCAAGATTGGACGGTGAACGCGTTCGGGCACAAGCTGTTCTCCATCTTCTTCAAGACCTACACCGAGAAGGTCTGGGGCATGCCCTGCGACGAAATGTCCGCCGACTGGGCCGCCCAGCGGATCAAGGGCCTGTCGCTCTGGGGAGCCGTGAAGGACGGGTTGAAACGCTCGCTCGGCCTCAACAAGCGACCCAATGACGGCATGGCCACCAAGACGCTGCTGGAAAGCTTCCGCTATCCTCGCCTCGGCCCGGGCATGATGTGGGAAGCCGCGCGCGATTCGGTGGTGGCTGGCGGCAATCAGGTGCTGATGGCCCATAGCCTGAAGCAGCTTGCCCGCGATGACGCGGCGGGGCTCTGGCAGATGGCCGCCCAAAGCGCTGACGGCGAAGTGCTGCTGAAGGCGAAGCATGTCATCAGTTCTGCGCCCATGCGCGAGTTGGCCGGACGCATCCATCCCTTGCCCGCGACGCTGGGCAACGCGATGGAGCTTAAATATCGCGACTTCCTCACCGTGGCGCTGATGATCAAATCGGACGATCTTTTCCCCGATAACTGGATCTACATCCATGATTCGAAGGTACAGGTCGGCCGCATTCAGAATTTCCGCAGCTGGTCGCCGGAGATGGTGCCCGACCCCTCGCTCGCCTGCGTGGGACTGGAATATTTCTGCTTCGAAGGCGACGGCCTCTGGTCCGCACGCGACGATGAACTGATTGACCTCGCCAAGCGTGAAATGGCGATATTGGGTCTTTGCGACCCGGCGGATGTCGTCGGCGGCGCGGTGGTTCGTCAGGAAAAGGCATATCCCGTCTATGACGATGATTATGCCGCCAATGTGGTGGCCATGCGGACGGAGCTTGAGCAGCTTTACCCGAGCCTCCACCTGGTCGGCCGCAACGGCATGCATCGCTACAACAATCAGGATCATGCGATGATGACGGCGATGATGACGGTGCGCAACATCGAGGCGGGCCAGCGGCTGTTCGATACCTGGGCCGTCAATGAAGACGCTGAATATCATGAGGCGGGCGAAGAGGGCGAAGGCCCGGCAGGCCAGAAAGCCGCTCTTAGCAGCCTGCGGCTCGTGCCCAGCCGTCTCAAAGCCGCGTGAAGGCGTGGCAGTGACGTCTGTGAACTTAGGCAGCCTGACGGCGGCAATTGCCGCCCGCTTTACATTCATCCGCTATTTGCTGGCGAGCCTGTGTGCGCTTTCAGGCGACATGCTGCTGTTCCTGGCGCTGCTGCGGCTGAACATCACTCCTGCAGCGGCTGGCGCGATCGGCTATGTTGGCGGGCTCTTGCTCCATTGGCTGATCAGCATCCGCTTCGTCTTCACTTCGGCCCGAAGGCCGACGCATGGTCAACGCCTGGGCTTCGTGGTGAGCGCGGCCGTAGGCCTTGGCATTACCACGGGGTTGATCAGCGCGCTCGGCGCTGCAGGGCTGGCGCCTGCGATCGGCAAGCTCTTCGCCATTCCCGTTAGCTTCCTGTCGGTTTACGCGATCCGGAAATATGGCGTCTTCGCCGTTAGCTAGGGTCCGGTCGGGCCTGACACGCGACTTGGGTGTCACGATCGCGCCCCATCCGCGCTGGCTTATGCTGGCGTGGATATGCTGTTGCGCGGTTTTTCTGTGGCTTTGGCACAGCGAACTCGATGCGCTAGGCTTTCGCGATCCCGATGACGCCATGCGCCTGCAACAGGTGCGCGACTGGATCGGCGGCCAGCCTTTTCTGGACGTTAGCCAACATCGGGTAAATCCGCCCCTGGGTGGCCCCATGCACTGGTCGAGAATTGTCGATATGCCGATCGCGGCTATAATCCTGCTTCTGCGACCGGTTCTGGGCACGCATTTGGCGGAAGTTCTCGCCTGCGCGATCGTACCGCTGCTGTTATTGGGCGGCCTCGTCTGGGCGCTCCATGTGGCGACCCGCCGGATCGCTGGCGAGGCAGCGGCGATGCTCGCACCTCTGCTGCTGCTGACCACGCCGACGATTCTCGTACAATTCGGGCCTTTGCGGGTCGATCATCATGGATGGCAGATCCTGATGGCGACGATCGCGCTGGCGGGCGCCATGGACTTACGCGGGGCACGGGGCGGCATGGTCGCTGGCGCGGCGATGGCGGTGTGGCTGCAGATTTCGAGCGAGGGCCTACCCTATGCGGCGCTGTTCGCGGTTGTATTTGCACTCCGCCAATGGCTGGACAAGAGGGAGACGGATCGGTTTATCACCTATGCGGCAACGTTGGGCATGGCGGCATTGCCCCTGCTGGCGCTGCTCCGTGGAACTGCTCCTCTGGTGCAGGTTCGATGCGATGCCCTTTCATCGGCCTATATCTGGCCGCTGCTGGCCTTCGCAACAGTAACGCCGCTGGCCTTCCGCCTCATCAGCCCTGTGTCGGCCAAAGGACGTTTCCTGGCGGCAGCATTGGGTGGAGGCGCCGCTGCCGGGCTGTTCGTTCTGACCGGCCGCCCCTGCCTGACAGGTAATCCATTCCAAGCGCTGGGGCCTGTCGCCTATAAGCTATGGTATCTGCAAGTGATGGAAGGACAGCCGATATGGAAGCAGGCCCGCTCGATGATGGGCCTGACCCTGATCCCGGCCATCGCGGGACTGGCAGGTTCGATCATGGCCGCTCGGTTCGCCGAGGCGCGGGACGCGCACGACCGCTGGCTGGTAGTGGCGCTACTTCTGACAGGCGCAACCATGGTCGCCATATTGGTGATGCGGGCGATGTCCGTGGCGCATGTTTTGGCCCTACCCGGAACCGCTTGGCTCATGCTGGCGCTTTTCCGGCGTGCGCAGCAGCAACGCGCGGCCCTGGTGCGCGTGTTCGCATCCTCAGCCGTCGCTTTACTTACGCCCGCGGCCCTCTGCGCGATCTGGATCGTTGCCACATCGGCGACGAGCAAAAGCGAGGAGAAAGCGCCGACACCGGCCGCTGAATGCAGGACCGAAACGGCGTTAGCGCCCCTCCGCCAGCTGCCGAAATCGACGTTGTTCGCTCCGCTGGACATGGGACCGGACATTTTGATCCGCACCCGTCACAATGTGGTTGGCACGGCGCATCATCGCAATGCCGCCGGGATTACCGCCGTGGTCGAAGGCTTCACCGCGCCGCCCGCCCGTGCTCGGGCGATCCTGGCCGAATTGAATGGCGGCAAGGGCTCAGATTATCTCGTCGCCTGCCCCGGCCTTAATGAATTCGAACATTATGCGAAGGAACATGAGGGCAGCCTGGCATGGACATTGGCGCGCGGAAGGCCACCGGCATGGCTGAAGCCTGCCCTGTCCGGAGCGAAGTCCCTGCGCGTCTATAGAGTCATGCCGCTGAGAAACTGAGCGCCACGCCATTCATGCAATAACGCTTGCCGGTAGGTGGCGGGCCATCGTCGAAAACATGGCCAAGATGCCCGCCGCAGCGCGCGCAATGCACTTCCACTCGTGGATAGCCGAGCGCGAAGTCGCGGGACGTGCCCGTCGCCCCGGGCAGCGGCGCCCAAAAGCTCGGCCAGCCGGTGCCGCTGTCGAACTTGGTCTTCGCGTTGAACAAAGGTCGCTCGCAGCCCGCGCATTTGAATGTGCCTGCGCGATGTTCCTTGTTCAGCGGGCTGGAGAAGGGATGTTCAGTCGCATGCTTCCGCAGCACCTGATAAGCCAGCGGGCTAAGACGGCGGCGCCATTCATCATCAGGCAGGGTAAAGGGGTAAGCGGCTTCGGCTTCTTCGACCCCCAGCCGCCAGAAGGCGATTGCGGAGACGCCGTACAGGGCGCTGTTCAGAAGATGCCGCCGGGTCATCATGGCGGCTTACTTTACCACGGCTGAGCGCCGCCTGAACAGCCTGCCGCCGCTGGCCTGTCCGGACTTCAGCACATGGCGGCGGAACAGCCATACGCCCAGGCGGATGATGACCGCGACCCAGCAGGCCTGCCATATGATTGCGAGCAGATGCGGCCAGATCGACGCATCCTGCGCCGCCCGCGCGATCATGGCGAAGGGCGATGAAAAGGGGAATATGATCGCCGCTATCTCCGGCGCGGAGCCCATATGATCGACCGCATAGGTCGCGAAGAAGAAGATGCCCATCTGTGCCATTGTCACGGGCATATTGAGGGTCTGCACCTCCCGCACCGTGGCCGCCTGAGCGCCGATGCCCAGGAACAGCGAGCCCAGCAAGGCATAGGCCATGGTGAAATAGACGGCTCCCAGCAGCAGGAAGACAGGCCAGCCGACCGCCGGTGTCGGTGGCGCGATATCAGGGCCAGCGAGCAGCTTGACGCCAGCGACTATGCCCGAGCCCCAGAAGCAGATGCCCACAAAGCTCATCGCCAGCATGGCGAGCAGCTTGCCTAGGAAGACCGCATCGATCGGCACGGCCGCGGCCAGGATTTCGATCACCTTGTTGGTCTTTTCCTCCACCAGATTAGACAGGACCATCCCCGCCAGCAGCATCGTCAGCAGGAAGACAAGGACTTGCGCGGCTCTACCGGTCAGCAGGCGCGATTGGGCCTCTGCGCCCGCGCTGGCGGCTACGAGTTGCTTGCGAACTTGCACATGAGGAAGCCGCTCGCCCGCCAGCGCGGCGCTGGCAAGCAGGCTGACATCGCCCTCCAGTGCGGCGAGGTCACCGCTCTTGCCGGTGAGTATCGGCCGCTCGACGCTGCCGGACACGATCGCGATGAAGCGGGCGTCGGGGCGGGTCAGCAAGGTTCGTGGGTTCCCCTTGGGCGCGCGCTGGAGCTTGGGGAGATTTTCAGCACCCATACGGGCCGAAAGGATGCGATGCGCCCGCTCCATGCGTCCGCCGTCCGCCGCCGTCATGGCGACGCCGATGGTCGGGCGCAGGCTTTCGGTCGTGATCTTTTCCCCCAGACCGCCGAACGCCATGCCGATGACGACAGGGAATAGCGGCCCCAGCAGGAAGAGAATGAAGGTTTTCGAGAAAATCACCGCGGAAAAATCGCGGCGAGCGATGACCAGGGCGGCGCGCAGGACCTCGCTCATGCGGGTCCCTCCCCTTCGGCATCCTGCATCTGCCGGGCGGCGGCAGCCCCCGCGATAGATACGAACGCATCATGCAGGCCGGGTCGTTCGATCGACAAGCTTTCTATACCGGCATGTCCATCCAGCAGCGCGCGCAGCAGCGGTTCGATGCCTTCGTCCGGCAGGTCGAAATGCCAGGCTCCATCCGCCGCCAGCGTCTCGGCAGGCAGCGCCCGGCGCCAACCGCCGTCGCTGGCGCGGGTGCGCAGGCGGACCCTGGGACGCAGCTGGTCGCGCGCATCGCTCACCGATCCTTCGAAATGAATGCGGCCACCCGCAACGATGGCGATGCGTTCGCACAGGCGTTCGGCATGGGCGATGACATGGGTGGAAAAGAGGACGGTGACGCCGCGCCGCGCCTGATCGCGGATCAGCAACTCCAGCTTTCCCTGGTTGATGGCGTCAAGACCCGAAAAAGGTTCGTCCAACACGATCAGCCGGGGTTCGTGGATGATCGTACCAAAAAGCTGCACGGTTTGTGCCATGCCCTTGGACAGCTGGCGGATCGGCTTATCAACCGATGCGCCCATGCCATGCTCGATCAGCATCGCTCGCGCCCGTTCGCGCCCGACCTTGAGCGGCAGCCCACGCAATGCGCCCATAAAGGCGATGGCCTCCGCCGCCTTCATTGATGGATAGAGCCCGCGTTCTTCGGGAAGATAGCCGATGATGCGCGCCTGGCGCAGCGGGACATCATCGCCCAGCAGAGTGCGGCGGCCCTCGTCAGGATCGATAATGCCAAGCAAGGTGCGCAACAAGGTCGTCTTGCCCGCACCATTGGGCCCCAAAATGCCGTAGATCGACCCAGCGGGCACGGCGAGGTCGATGCCATCGACCGCGCGGAATGTGCCGAATGTCTTGACAAGACCATGGCCTTCGACGGCATAGGTCGGAGAAGGAGCCGGAGCAGTACCGATCATCCGACCCTGATAGTCGCACACTATGCCAACGCAAACCGAAACCTTGGAACAGCGCCTGAAGGCGGAGGCGGAGCGGCTGGGCTTTGCCGCGTGCGCCATTGCGCGCGCTGATGCTGCGCCCGAAGCTGGCCGAAGGCTGCGGCAGTGGCTGGATGCGGGACGCCATGGCGAGATGCTGTGGATGGAGGAGCGGGCCGAGCAGCGCGGTTCGCCGCAAGGACTGTGGCCCGATGTGCGCAGCGTCATCATGCTGGGGATGAGCTATGCGCCCGGCCGCGACCCGCTGGCGCTGGCGGAGGTCGGCGATCGGGGCCGGATTTCCGTCTATGCGCAGGGGCGCGACTATCATGACGTGGTCAAGAAGGGACTGAAAAGCTTGGCCCGCTGGCTGGTGGAGCAGCAGCAGAGCGCGCTCAAGGTGTTCGTCGACACCGCACCTGTGATGGAAAAGCCGCTTGCGGAGGCGGCTGGACTGGGCTGGCAAGGCAAGCACAGCAACCTTGTCAGCCGGACCCATGGTAGCTGGCTCTTCCTGGGCGCGATCTATAGCGAGATCGCGCTGGAGCCGGACGCGGCGGAAGTCGATCATTGCGGCAGTTGCACTGCTTGCCAGGTGGCCTGTCCTACCGGCGCTTTCCCTGCCCCCTATGTTGTGGATGCGCGGCGGTGTATTTCCTACCTCACCATCGAGCATAAGGGCCCGATCCCCGAAGAGCTGCGTAGCGGGATCGGCAATCGCATCTATGGCTGCGATGACTGTCTGGCAGTCTGCCCGTGGAACAAATTTGCCGATGCGGCGGCGGCCAACAGGGCTTTTATAGGGCGCGCGGAGCTGGCGGCGCCGGAACTGGGCGACTTGCTGGCACTGGATGACGCCGGTTTTCGAGAGATTTTCTCGGGCTCGCCGATCAAACGGATCGGGCGTAACCGGATGGTGCGCAACGCGGCCATCGCCGCCGGGAATAGCGGAGAGAAGCGGCTGCTCGAACAATTGCAGCCATTGCTGAGCGATGAAGATCCGGTGGTCGCGGAAGCGGCCGCCTGGGCGATCGGGCGGCTGTCCGCTTAGGAAATATTATTTCGCCTGAAGAGCGGTGGCGCAGGCGGCGGGATCGATATCCATACCCGCTGGCGTGCGGGCATCGACATGGGTGACGACCGGCTCTCTTCCTTGGGCGGGGGCGTAGAGATAGGCGTCCAGCACGCAACGACCATTGGCGAACTGCAGCTTACGCATCATGCTCTCACGAATATCGAGGCGGGGCGTGCCGAATTGCTGAACGAGATGGCGGGCGTCCATTCCCATGAGGGGGCCTGATCGCATGAAGGCGCTGGCAGGGGGACCCGCGGGCGGGCGGCTGATCGGCGCAGGCGGTACGACCGAGCCACCGCAAGCCGCCAGCGGCAGTGCCAGGGCAGCGCCAAGGGTGAGGCGGACCATGTTCATCTCGACTTGCTTCTAACCCCGTGCAGCATGTGCACCGCCATAGCCGCGCTCCAAATCGGCGCAAGCAGGTTGATGAAGGGCAGCAGGAAGAGAAGCGCCGAGACGAGGCCCATAAGCCATCGATGGAGGCGGGAGATCGGCGGCAACGCCGCATGGCGTGGCTCGACCATATCGGCAAGGTCGCGGCCAAGCAGATAGGCGTTGAGGGCCAGGAACAGTCCGATCGTGCCCACGCCGGTGACGAGCAGGAGCAGATAGGCAGGCATGGCGATCAGGTTCCAGCCGATCGTCCGGGCTGCCGAGGCCAGGGCCAGCCGGACGCTGGGGCCGAGACCGAGGGACCGGGCCTCTGCGGCGGCTGCGGGATAGCTGCTGCGCTCCACTGCAGCGATGATGTCGTCGGCGAACAGGTTCATGATCGCCATCGCGATGGTGCGAAACAGCAGCCAGGCCATCGCAATCACGCCGATTGTGGCGGCGGCCGCTTCAGCGAGGCCACCTCCGCTCCAGCCGAAATAGACCCGCACCGCATGTACCGCCGTCCAGAGGCCGAGCCCGGCCATGACGAAAATCAACAGCGTCAGAGCCAAGCTTTTACCCAGCAGGCGCATGGCCGCGGGATGAAAGATCACAGGAAAGGCGCGCATAGCGGCGATGATCACCATAGCCCAGCTATCCCGCGCCTAGCCCATGCCGTCAATCAGCGGCGTTGCGCGCAGCCCTACGGGTCGATAGACACGGCGCGATTTTTCCAACCTTTCCCCTCAATCGACAAGGATATCGCGTGACCGCTGCAGCCCCCTCGCTAGATGTTGTCGCGATCGGCAACGCCATCGTCGATGTGCTCGCCCCGAGCGACGACGCGTTCCTGGCCGAGCATGCGCTGACCAAGGGCGGCATGCAGTTGATCGACGTCGCCACTGCGGAAAGCCTCTATGCCGATATGGGCGCGGGGAAAGAGGTCAGCGGCGGGTCAGCGGCCAACACGCTCGCTGGGCTGGCGGCGCTGGGCAAGCGCTGCGGCTTCATCGGTCAGGTGTGCGACGATCAGTTGGGCGAAGTGTTCGCCCATGATGTGCGGGCGCTCGGCATCCGCTATGATACGCCGGCGGCCAAGGGAGATGTGCCCACCGCCCGCTGCTTGATCCTGGTGACCCCCGATGCGCAGCGGACGATGAACACCTTCCTAGGCGCATCGCAGTTCCTGCCGGAGTCCGCGCTGGACCTGGACCTGATCCGCTCAGCGTCGATCCTCTATCTGGAAGGTTATCTGTGGGACCCGGAACAGCCGCGCGCGGCGATGAGGGCGGCGATCGACGCGGCGCGCGGCGCCGGGCGCAAGATCGCCTTCACCCTGTCGGACGGCTTCGTCATCGAGCGCCACCGCGCCGATTTCGTCGATTTGATTGATCAGGGCCTGATCGACATCCTTTTTTCCAATGAGCATGAGATCCAGGCGCTGGCCCAGATCGAAGATTTCGACCGGGCGGTGGCGTCTTTCGCTGGGCGAGTGCCGGTGCTGGTCTCGACGCGTAGCGAGCAGGGCGCGATCGCCATTGTGGACGGCCTTCGCTACGAAGTGCCTGCAGCGCCGGTTGCGCAGGTTCTCGATACGACCGGTGCGGGCGACCTGTTCGCCGCCGGATTCTTGGCCGGGCATATCGAAGGGCTGGATGTGCATCACTGCCTTGAACTGGGCGCGGCGGCGGCGGCGGAAGTGATTTCGCACTGGGGCGCGCGGCCGGAGGCCGATCTGCAGGCGCTGCGGGCTAAGCTGCTGGGTTGATCAAGGTAGTCGTTCGGGCCGGGTTACGTCAGAACTTGCGTTCCCCGGCTCGCTCGAAACGAACGGGTGCTAAAGCATCATCTCGTTCGCGCCGAAGAGGGCCTCGACAGGTTCGGCCCGAACGGATGGGACGATCGTCTGGCGGAGCAGGATGCTCTAGCAGGCGATCAGGCCGCTTTTTGCCGGCGGAACAGGGCGCGATCTTCTGGCCCGAAGCCCCATCGCCAAATGACTAAGCCATAGACAGCCAGGATCGTCGCGACGCCGAAAACCAGTTCGACCCATTCATATTGGGGCGGCAGGGCCACAAAAGCCGCCCCCACGAGGCAAGCAACGCCGCAGGCGCTGAGCAGCGGCCAACGCCACGCATTCACTTTCGCGCCCAGCAAATGTGACAGCAGCCGGGCCTTGACCAGCGCTCCGGCGCCCAAGGCGATACTGAGCGCCAGGGCGGGCGCCGCGGCAATCGCCATGGGCGGCAGGCCGAAGCGCCGGGCGAGCAGAATGAACCCGAAGCTGAGCGCGGCCTGCAAGCCGATCATGAGCAGCGAGATCATGAGGTTGCGGTGACGGGCGATATAGACCAGCGCGGATTCGCTGACGACCGCTGTGGCCGCGACGACTTCGGCCAACAGCAGAAAGGCGAGCGCACCGGTGCCGCCAACGAAATGCGGGCCGACCAGACCCATCACCGCTTCTCCCGGAATGCCCAGCGCCAGAGCAATGCCCGCCTGGGCGGCGATGATCCAGAAGCCGACCTGGCTGACCTGCTTCGCGATCGCGCTCAGATTGCCCTCCGCCAAGTTGCGCGTGATGACCGGGCCGAGGATCGGGTCGAAGCTGGTCTTGAGCTTTTGCGGCAGCGAGGCGACCTGCTGCGCAACATAATAGACGCCAACCACCGCCGGGCTGACGAACAGGCCGAGGATGGCCAGGTCGAGGCGGCGTGATCCCCATTCGACGCCATCGGCTGCGGCGAGTGGCAGATTGCGGCGGGCCAGGCGCCAAAGCCGTCCGCCATCAGGCCGCCAGCCATGGGGAATGCCATAATGGCGTGTCATCGGGAGGATCGAGGCGACCAGCGCCGCGACCATGGAGACGACGTATGACAGGATAAGTCCGTCGCGCGTCGAATAAAAAGCGAAGGCAAAAGCCCCGATGCTGATCGCCCAAGGCTCTATGATCGATCGGGCGCGAACGGTAGCGCCGATGTCGAAGCGATAGGCGCAAGCGGCCAGCGCGACGTCCGACCCGGCTACCGCGATGACGATCAGGGCGAGCAGCCGGTCGAGCCCATTGATGCCGCTGTTGGGGAACATGGCTTGAGGAAAGGCGACGAGCAAGCCGCTGCCAATCAGCGCGGCGACCAGCGTCACGAGCATGGCATCGGTGACGACATGGCTGTGCGGCCGCTCGGTCTGCGCGAGCGCGCCCGCCAGGCCGCGTTTCAGCCCGAGCGTCGCCAGTTGTGCGATGAACTCGACGACCAGAACGGCATAAGCAAAGCGACCAAGTGCGTCCGCGCCATACCAGCGGCCGGCGATGAACAGGAAAGGCAGGCGCGCGGCAAGGCGCAGGAGGAAGCCAAAGATATTCGTGCGGCCGCCCTTGGCGAGCGCCGCAATATCATCCTGTTGCGAAGAGGGAGCCTGCTCAGCCGGCAAAGAATGTAGGTCCCCCTGTCGCGTCATTTTACGTGCTGCCGAATGGTAAACAATAAATCAGGGGAGAGCGACGGATTTATTCCGGCCGCAACGGGCGGGCGAGCAGCGCGTCAATGACTTGTCCAAGCGGCGCGGCATCTTCGAGCAGGGCGCAGACAGCTTCGACCACCGGCATTTCGACCATGGCGGCGCGAGCCGCTTCGCGCAGGACCGGCGCGGTGAAGGCGCCCTCGGCAACGGTGCGCCGGTTGGCGAGCAGTTCGGACGCGGGACGCCCCTCCCCCAGCCCCTTCCCCAGCGAGAAATTACGCGAATTGGTGGAGGAGCAGGTAAGGACGAGGTCGCCGAGACCCGAAAGGCCCGACAGGGTTTCCGCACGCGCCCCGCGCGCAAGGCCAAAACGGGTCATTTCAGCGAAACCCCGGCTGATGAGCGAGGCGCGAGCGTTAAGGCCAAGCCCAGCCCCTTCCGCGACGCCGCAAGCGATAGCGAGGACGTTCTTCACCGCACCGCCAATCTCCGCTCCCACAATATCGTCGGACAGATAGGGGCGGAACGCGGGACGAGCGATGCGCGCCGCGATGCGGCTTCCAAGCTCGGCGTCCCCACACGCCAAGGTGATAGCGGTGGGCAGCCCCTTCGCCACTTCATGCGCGAAAGTGGGTCCCGATAGTACGGCGATGGGTGAGCCCGGCTGCGCCTGCTGCGCGACTTCCGACATGAGAAGGGTAGTGCCAGCCTCAATCCCCTTGGAACAGAGGATGAGCGGGACGCCGGCAGGTAGTCCCGCCACTACGCCGCGCAGATGCTGGGCAGGGCTGACGATCAGCAGCAGGTCGCGGTCGGCCATGTCGGCCATGTCCCCGGTCGCGCGCACTGAGGCGTTCAAAGGAATGCCGGGAAGGTAGAGTGGGTTGAGATGATCGCGGTTAACCGCCTCCACCACTTCGGGCTCGAGCGCCCACAGGCAGACATCCTCCCCCTGCGAAGAGAGGGTTTGCGCTAGCGCGGTTCCCCATGCGCCAGCCCCGATGACACCCGCCTTCATGCTTTCACTCCCGCCCCGCGCGCTTTTTCCGCATCCGGATCGAGCGGCCAACGCGGCCGGGCCGGAACGGTGAGATCGTCGATCAGCCCGGCCGCGTAACGCTCCGCCCCTGCCCAGGCGATCATCGCCGCATTGTCCGTGCAAAGCCAGAGTGGCGGCGCGACGAAGGGCAAATCATGGCGAGCGGCAAGCGCCTGAAGGGCGGCACGGATCGACTGGTTGGCCGCGACGCCGCCCGCCACCACAAGCGCCGTCATGCCTTGATGCGCGGCGAGTTGTCTTTCGGTTCGGTCGATCAGACAGTCGATCACCGCCTGCTGGAAACTGGCGGCGATATCTTCTGTTGAATATTTGCCCGATTGCGCCGCCCGCATGACAGCGCTTTTGAGCCCAGCGAAGGAGAAATGCGGTTCGGCCGTGCCCACAAGCGGGCGCGGCAGCGGCACGGCCTTCGCATTGCCTTTGGCCGCCGCTTGCTCGACGGCAGGTCCGCCGGGATAGCCGACGCCGAGGAGCTTCGCCGTCTTGTCAAACGCCTCGCCCGAGGCATCGTCGATCGTGGTAGCGAGGCGGGCATAATTGCCCGGCCCCCGGACATGGAGCAGCTGGCAGTGGCCACCAGAAACGAGCAGCAGCAAATAGGGAAATTGCAGCGATGGGTCGGCAAGGCGCGGGGACAGGGCATGGCCTTCAAGATGATTGACCGCGACCAGCGGCTTGTTCGCCGCATGAGCCAGCGCCTTGCCGGTGACGAGGCCGACCATCACGCCGCCGATCAGGCCGGGGCCTGCCGTGGCGGCTATGACATCAACCTGATCCAGCGTCAGATTGGCGTCCTCCAGCGCCGCTTCGATCAAGGGACTAAGCGCCTCGACATGGGCGCGGGCCGCGATTTCCGGGACGACGCCGCCATAGGGCCGGTGCGCTTCCTCCTGCATGGCGAGGCGGTGGGCGAGAATCTTGCCCTCTGCCGTCACCAACGCCGCTGCAGTTTCGTCGCAGCTAGATTCCAGGCCGAGGATGATCGTCATATGCTGCTTCCATCTAATGCCCACGGCTATTAGAGCAAGCGGCATATGACAACGCCTTCTCCCTTGCCTGATCGCCCGCTCCGACTTGGTACGCGGGGTTCGCCCCTCGCCCTTGCCCAGGCGCGTATGACGGCGGAGGCGCTGTGCGCTCGGCAGGGTTGGGAAGCCGACGCGATCGACACGGTGATCGTGCAGACCAGCGGCGACCGGATTCAGGATCGGGCGTTGGCGGAAATCGGCGGCAAGGCGCTTTGGACGAAGGAGTTGGACCGCGCGCTGCTGGCTGGCGAAATCGACTTTGCCGTCCATAGCATGAAGGATGTGGAGACTATCCGGCCGCAGGAAATCCAGGTCGCGGCAATGTTGCCCCGTGCGGATGTGCGGGACCGGCTGGTCGGCGCGGACAGCTTCGCGGCCTTGCCGGCCAATCCAGTGGTGGGATCCAGCTCACCGCGCCGCGCCGCGCAGGTGAAGCGGTTGCGACCCGATGCGCAGATCGTGCTGTTCCGGGGCAATGTCGCGACGCGGCTGGCCAAGCTGGCAGCAGGCGAAGTGCATGCGACATTGCTGGCGGCCGCCGGCCTCGACCGGCTGGGGCAGCATGCCGTGGGGACGAGCATTGCGCTTGACGTCATGCTGCCTGCGCCTTCGCAGGGTGCTGTCGGGATCGAAACATTGAGCGGTAACAAGGCGATGCTGGCGCTGCTGGCGACGATCAGCGATGCTGAGACCTCAGATTGCGTAATAGCCGAGCGGGCGGTGCTCAAGGGGCTGGGGGGCACCTGCCACTCGCCGATTGCAGCGCTGGGGCAGTTCGAGGGCGGGAAAATCCGTCTGGCTGCCGAGATATTGAGCCCGGATGGGCGAGAGTGCGTCAGCGACCGTATCGCGATCGATCGCGGCGACACCGCCGCTGCCGAGACATTGGGACGATCACTACTGGAGCGCGCCAGCGCGGAGCTGCGCGCGCTGTTCGAAGCGTGAGGCCGGTCGTCATCCTGCGGCCCGAGCCTGGCGCGAGCGAGAGCGCTGCGCGGGCGAAGCGACTGGGCCTTCCCCCCCGCCTCTGCCCGCTCTTCGAGGCACGGCCGATCGACTGGGATGCGCCGCCGCCCGGGGCATTCGATGCGCTGTTGATGACCAGCGCACAGGCGGCGCGGCTGGGTGGGCCGCCGCTTGATCGTTACCGCAAGCTTCCCGCTTATGCGGTCGGGAGCGCGACCGCATGCGCAATGGCGGACGCTGGCTTTCTGGCAGTCGTGCCGGGCGATCAGGATGGCAGCGCAATCGCCGCGCGGATCGCAGCCGATGGCCATCGCAGATTACTGCACCTTGGCGGTACGACCGTTGCGTCGATCGAGGCGGGGCCGCTCAGCATCCGGCACGTGGCGGTGTACACCATCGGCGAGAAGACGGAGGTGGACCTGGAGCCGCTGCTGGAGCCCGGCGCGGTGCTACTGGTGCATTCCCCCCGCGCGGGGAGCAGGCTTGCCAGCCTCATCGACACGCAGCGGCGGAGCAACCTGCATGTTATCGCCATCAGTGCGGCAGCGCTTGCGGCCTGCGGGTCGGGCTGGGCCAGCGGCGAAGCGCCCGATCAGCCCGATGATGAGAGGATGCTGGCCCTCGCCGTCCGATTGTGCGAATGATCCCGCCAAGATGGAAGAAAGGTCCCCGATGAGCGAAGAAGGCGGCGCGGCAAACGTCACGGCGATACCGCCTGTCGCGACGCGGGGTCGCAGTCCATGGCTGATGCTGATCCTCCTGCTGCTGGCCTTTGCGATCGGCGTGACACTGACAATCTTGGCGATGCCCTACCTTCAGGAGCGCTGGGGCAGCAGCGCCCGGCAGCCCGTAGCCGTAGCCGATCCCTATCTGCGCCCCGGCATGGCGATGCGCCCACTGACCGGCGAAGCAGCGCAGATGCTGGACGGCCGGGTGGCGCAGCTGGAGGAAAGGCTGAACCATATCACCGTTGAGGCCCAAGCCGCGTCGGGCAATGCCGCGCGGGCGGAAGGATTGCTGGTCGCCTTCGCAGCTCGCCGCGCGCTCGATAGCGGTACGCCGCTTGGCTATGTGGAGGGGCAACTGCGCCTGCGCTTTGGCCAGGCGCAGCCACGTGCGGTCGCCACGATCATCAACGCCGCGCGCGAGCCGGTGACACTGGTCGACCTCCGCGCCGGGCTTGCGAGCATCGCCGACCAGTTAACGACGCCAGGGCCACAGACAAGCTGGTGGGAGGCGTTCCAGCATGAGGCGCGCGAACTGGTGACCATCCGCCGCGCCTCGACGCCCTCACCCCGCCCGCAGGCGGCGATGGACCGGGCGCTCCACTATATCGATGCGGGACGCGTAAGTGCAGCGCTGACCGAAGTCGAGCGGATGCCCGGACGCGCGACCGCCGACCGCTGGATGCAGTATGCCCGCCGCTATTTGGAAGCGCGCCGCGCGCTCGACCTCATCGAAACGGCCGCCATTCTGGAACCGCGGCAGTTGCGCGCTGCAGATGGCGCAGCAGTGGCGCAGACCTCTCCGCTCGCACCCTGATCTTTGTCACAATCGACGAATGGGTCGCGCACATGCGCGAAACCAATGGACGCGTGGCGCATTTGTCATGAGAATGTCATCTTTCGCCTTCGGGCTTTGGAGACCTTATTCTCATGCCGCCTTATGCCGATTCGATCGCCAGCTTCTGGAAAGGACGCCTAGCCGCTGGCCCTCGCGCGCCTCAGTTGCCTTCGATCCAGCATTTGTTGGCCAATGCGTCCATGCCCTTTGACCTTGCCCGCAGCCGCGCGCAGGCCGATTTACTGGCGAAAGCGATCCGCGGGGATGGTCGGCAGATATTGCTGATCCCCGGTCTCATGGCGTCTGAACAGCGAATGGAGGCACTGCGCGGCATATTGGAAGCTGCCGGTTTCAGGGCCCATGGCTGGGGCATGGGGCGAAATTTAGGGCCCCGGCCCGACAGCCTTGAGAAGATCGACCGGCGCGTGGATGAAATTCGGCGTCAGAGCGGCGAGCCCGTGACTCTGGTGGGTTGGAGTTTGGGCGGGCTGTTCGCGCGGGAATATGCCAAATATGCAAGCACCAAAGTTGGCGGCGTCGTCACCATGGGCACGCCCTTTTCCGGGGATGTGCGGGCCAATCACGCTTGGCGGCTGTACCAACTGGTGTCGGGCCATGCGGTGGACTGCCCGCCTTTCGCCTGCACGCGGGAAGTAAAGCCGCCGGTGCCGACAGTCGCGCTATGGTCGCGACGGGACGGGGTCATACTGCCCGAATGCGCCAAGGGCCGTGCTGGCGAGCGCGATCGGGCGATCGAAGTGGACTGCACGCATATGGGCTTTGCGGTGGCGCCAGAGGGAATTTTGGCGGTAGGCAAGGCGATGGAGGCAATGGCCAACTGACCGGACGCCGGGTGACGTCGGCGCGCATCTGATATGACGCCGGATCCGAGCTTTCATTGGGATGACGGGCTAGGACAGGCGTTTTACCGCTTCGTCCCTTCCGATCAGCGGCAACAACTGCCCCATGTCGGGACCATGGTCGAGGCCCGTGAGCGCGCGGCGCAGGGGGAGGAAGAGAAACTTGCCTTTCCGCCCCGTCCGGTCCTTCAGCATGTTGGTCAGCGTGCGCCAGATGGCGGTGTCGAAGGGAGCTTCCAGCAGGATTTCTCGCGCGGTGGCAAGGAAGGCGCGGTCCTCCTCCTCCAGTTCCGGGGCTTCGATCGGGCCGGTGACGATCCGCCACCAGTCAGCCGCTTGGGCGACGGTCTCCAGATTGGGCCGGATCGCCTCCCACCCAGCTTCGTCCATACCCTGTGGCAGGCGCTCAGACACGGACTGATAGGGCAGCAGATGGACGATCTTCTGATTGAGCGCGGCAAGTTCGGCTTCATCGAACCGCGCGGGTGCGCGGCCGAAATGGGCGAAGTCGAAACTGTCGATCAGCGGCTGTATGTCGCTGAAAGGCTCGATCGGCATCGACGTCCCGAGCCGGGCGAGCAGCGCCAGAATGGCGATCGGCTCGAGTCCATTCTCGCGGAAATGAGCGACTCCCAGCGATCCGAGGCGCTTGGACAACTTGCCCTCGCTGCCCGTCAGAAGGGCTTCGTGCGCAAAATGCGGGAGTGGCGCGCCAAGCGCGGTGAACATCTGGATCTGCGTTGCCGTGTTGGACACATGATCCTCGCCGCGCAGCACATGGGTGATGCCCATGTCGATATCGTCGATGACCGATGGCAGCATGTAGAGCCAGCTGCCGTCCGCGCGGCGGATCACCGGATCGGAGAGGAGCTTGGGGTCGAAGCGCTGCTCGCCGCGGATGAGGTCGGTCCAGACGATCGGCTGGTCGTGGTCGAGCTTGAAGCGCCAATGGGGCTTGCGGCCTTCCGCCTCGAAAGTGGCGATCTGATCCGCCGTCAGATGCAGCGCTGAGCGGTCATAGACCGGCGGCAAGCCGCGCCCAAGCAGGACTTTGCGGCGGAGTTCGAGTTCCTGGCTCGTCTCATAAGCCGGGTAAACATAGCCTGACGCCTTCAGCCTCTCGAACTTTTCCTCATAGAGGGCGAAGCGGTCAGACTGCTTTTCCTCCCCGTTCCAGTGAAGTCCGAGCCATTGGAGATCGGCCTTGATCGCGTCGGCATATTCTGGGCGCGAGCGTTCCAGGTCCGTGTCGTCGAGGCGCAGGAGAAACTGGCCGCCACTCTTGCGCGCCCACAGCCAGTTATGCAGCGCGGCGCGGATATTGCCGACATGCAGATTGCCGGTGGGCGAAGGGGCGAAGCGGGTGATGATTTTCATATTTGCAACCCGCTCGTCCTGAGTAGCCATTAAGCGAAGTCGAAATGGCGTATCGAAGGATGCTTCGATACGGGGCTTCGACAAGCGCAGACCCTACTCAGCACGAACGGCCTTTTCTATGGCTAGAGCGTCCGAAACGCGTTGGTGATCGGGTAGCGGCGGTCACGGCCGAAATTACGGATGCCGAGCTTCACGCCGGGAGGCGACTGGCGACGCTTATATTCGGCAACATACAAAAGCCGTTCGATGCGGGCGACGACATCCTTGTCGAAGCCTCGGGCGACCAGTTGTTCGACGGACAGCTCCTCTTCGACTAGGCCGTAGAGGATCGGGTCCAGCACCTCATAAGGCGGCAGGCTGTCCTCATCCTTCTGGTCCTCGCGCAGTTCGGCGCTCGGCGGCTTGGTGATCACCCGATCCGGCATGACCGCCCCCGAAGACCCCATCGCGAGTGAGGGAAGATTTTCGTTTCGCCAGCGGCTGAGGTCGAAAACGGTGGTTTTGTAGGCGTCCTTCAGCACCGAATAGCCGCCCGCCATGTCGCCATAGATGGTGGCGTAGCCGACCGACATCTCGCTCTTGTTGCCGGTGGTGAGCAGCATGTAGCCGAACTTGTTGGAAAGCCCCATGAGCGTCACGCCGCGAATACGGGACTGAAGATTTTCTTCGGTGAGGTCGCGCTGGCGGCCTTCGAAGGCGGGGGCCAGCATGGTGTCGAAGGCATCGACGGCAGGCTCGATCGGGATAGTGTCGTAACGCACGCCGAGGAGCCGGGCGCACTCGACCGCATCATCCAGACTATCTTGGCTGGTGAAGCGCGAGGGCATCATCACGCACCATACGCGCCCAGGCCCCAGTGCATCGACGGCGACAGCGGCAGACAGGGCCGAATCGATGCCGCCTGACAGCCCAAGCACGACACCGGGAAAGCCATTGCGATTCACATAGTCGCGCAGGCCCAGCACCATGGCATTATAGATGTCGGCCGGACGCGCATCGAGAGCGTGGCGCTCACCGGGGATGCAGACCCATTGGCCGTCCCACTTTTCCCAGTGGGTCAGAACCAGCGCTTCCTCCCAATCAGGCAGCTGGTGGGCGATGCTGCGGTCCGCACCCATGACGAAAGAGGCGCCGTCGAACACCAGCTCGTCCTGGCCGCCGACACGGTTCAGATAGACGAGCGGCAGGCCGGTTTCGCGCACGCGCGTGCCCGCTACGCCGTTGATGCGGCGATCGTCCTTGTCGATCTCAAACGGACTCCCATTGGGACTGATGAGGATTTCCGCGCCCTCCGCCCGCAGATGCGCGGTGACGAAGGGAAACCAGATATCCTCGCAAATGGGGACGCCGATCTTGACGCCTTTGAAGTCAATCGGCGCGGGCAGCGGGCCCGGCGCGAAGAGCCGCTTCTCGTCGAACGTCCCGTAATTGGGCAGTTCGCGCTTCTGGCGGATCGCGGTGACCGCGCCATTTTCGAGCAGGGCGACGACGTTGAACAGAACGCCCTGCGACGCAACGACCGTGCCGACCAGCATCGCCGAGCCGCCGTCGGCGGTCGCCTGGGCGAGGCGATCCAGTTCATGATTGGCGCGATCAACCAGAGCGGGTTTCAGCACCAGATCCTCGGGCGGGTAGCCGATCAGTTGCAACTCGGGGAAGACGATGAGGTCAGCGCCCTCCGCCCGGCTGCGCCATTCCAGCATCGCATCGGCATTGGCGGTGAGGTCGCCCACCGATTGCGTCATCTGGGCAA
Source organism: Sphingobium sp. EP60837 (assembly GCF_001658005.1). Taxonomy (NCBI): domain Bacteria; kingdom Pseudomonadati; phylum Pseudomonadota; class Alphaproteobacteria; order Sphingomonadales; family Sphingobiaceae; genus Sphingobium; species Sphingobium sp. EP60837. Next base: position 1,377,526 of record NZ_CP015986.1, read on the forward strand.
GGGCGATCACGAGTTTGTCGGTCATGGGCGAGCCCGTAGAGCATTTTACCGCAAGGCGCAAAAGCGCCTTTCCACTGGCGGCAAGCCCCGCTAAAGGGGCCGCGTTTCACACAGCGTCATCAATTCGTCACGGGGGTTTGGCCATGAAACTCATGACCGGCAATTCCAACAAGCCGCTTGCGGCTGCAATTGCAGACTATATCGAAATCCCCTTGACCGATGCGAGCGTTCGCCGCTTCGCCGACGAGGAAGTTTTCGTGGAGATCCATGAGAATGTCCGCGGCGAAGACGTGTTCGTGATCCAGTCGACCGCCTATCCGACGAACGACAATCTGATGGAATTGCTGATCATGATCGATGCGCTGAAGCGCGCGTCGGCGAAGCGAATCACGGCGGTCGTTCCCTATTTCGGCTATGCTCGGCAGGACCGGAAACCGGGACCCCGCACGCCGATCTCGGCCAAGCTGGTGGCGAACCTGATCACTACGGCGGGCGCTAACCGAGTGCTATCGGTCGATCTGCACGCCGGGCAGATCCAGGGCTTTTTCGATATTCCGACCGACAACCTTTTTGGCGCGCCGGTCATGTCGGCCGATATCCAGGCGCGTTTCGGCGACCGCAACCTGATGGTCGTTTCGCCCGACGTGGGCGGCGTGGTGCGCGCCCGCGCGCTGGCCAAGCGGCTCGACAACGCCCCCCTCGCCATCGTCGATAAGCGGCGCGAGCGAGCGGGCGAATCGGAAGTCATGAACATCATCGGCGATGTGAAGGGCCGCTTCTGCGTCCTGATCGACGACATTGTCGATTCGGCAGGCACGCTGTGCAATGCGGCCGGTGCGCTCAAGGCCGCGGGCGCTGAAGATGTCGTCGCCTATGTCAGCCATGGCGTACTATCGGGCGGTGCGGTGGCTCGCGTGGAGGCATCGGAGCTGAAGGAATTGGTGATCACCGATTCGATCCAAGGCACCGACGCGGTTTGCAACGCCAAGAGCATCCGTCACCTGCCGATCGCGCCGCTGCTCGGCGAGGCGATCAAGCGCATCGCGGACGAGAGCTCGGTTTCCAGTCTGTTCGATTAAGCGAGGAAGTTGCGCCGCGCGACTTTATGAAGCGCCCGGCAGTAGCACCAGCGGCAGGCAGAAGAGCAGGACCAAGGCGCCGACCACCCGCTGGGCGCGGGAAATGCCGAGCGGCTTATCCCGCCACAGCATCGGGCAGGCGAGGAGCGTCAGCAAAAAGAGCATGTTGGATAGGCCGGCAGAGTCGCCGACCGGCATGTCCTGCCGCAGCGCCAATGCTCCCAGCAGAGCCGCAAAACTCAAGATCCAGCCGATCAACGCCACGCAACACCCCTTTATCTGCGCGCAAGGCTAAACCGTCGATATTGCGGAAGGCTTAAATGCTCGCCGCCCAAGGATCATAGGTGCCGAAGCTCCATACATTGCCTTCGGGGTCCAGCGCCTCATAGCCGCGGCCGGGATAGCCTTGGTTGTCATGCGGCTCGCTAACGACCACGGCCCCTTCATTGCGAGCATGGAGGCAATGCGCGTCGGCGTCGGGCACCACGACATAAATGCAGGCGGTGACGCCGCCCAACTCGCGCGGGGTCGTCCAGCTATAGAGCGATTCTTCCTCACCGTCGCGCGCGCTTCCCAGCATGATCATGCCGTCCCCCATCGCCAGTTCGGCATGGTGGATGATGCGGGGATCGGCCTCATCCTCATAGGATGCGCGCAATTCAAAGCCGAATGCGTCGCAAAGGAAGCGGATGGCTGCAGGGGCATCGGCATATCGCAGGCCGGGGATCACAGGCGAACCGGGCATATTTCCCTCCTTCATGGACGAGGAATCGGAATGGCGCAGCCTAGCGCGCCCGGCGCTTTCCCGCTAGGCGGGGGCCATGACGACCCGCGATGACCTGACCCTTGCCCACCGCCTTGCCGACGCCGCCGCGACGGCGATCCGGCCGTTTTTCCGTGCACGCTATGACATGGAGTTCAAGTCGGACAAGTCGCCGGTAACGGAGGCCGATCGCGCCGCCGAAGCGGCGATCCGGACGATCCTGGAAAAGGAGCGGCCGCAGGACGGCATCATCGGCGAGGAATATGGGGCCAGCCGCGAAGATGCGGAGCGGGTGTGGATACTCGATCCGATCGACGGCACTCGCAGCTTCATCGCTGGGCGGCCGATCTTTGGCACGCTGATCGCGCTCACCCAGGCAGGCTGGCCGACCATCGGCATCATTGACCAGCCGATCACCAAGGAACGCTGGGCCGGAATGATGGGCCAGCCGACGACCTTCAACGGCGCCCCCGTGACGACGCGTGCCTGCCGGTCGTTGGAGGAGGCGATCGTCGCGAGCACCGGTCCGCAATATTTCCCAGGCTGCACCGGAGAACATTTCTCCCGCCTCGCCGGTCAGTGTCGGGACACTGTTTGGGGCGGCGACTGCTATAATTACGGACTTGTGGCGTCAGGCCATGTGGACATTGTGATCGAAGCGGGTCTGAAACTGCACGATATTGCAGCGCTAGTGCCTGTGGTTGAGGGCGCGGGCGGGCGCATGTGTGACTGGGTCGGCGATCCGATCACGGCGGAAAGTGACGGCCAGGTGATCGCGCTGGGCGACCCCGCCCGGTTGGATGATGTGCTGGAAGCTCTTGCCGAAGGACATCACGACCATTGAGGGTCAACCCAGCAGCTCCTCCACCGCGCGACTATAGATGTCCGCGCTATCTTCATCGAAGCAGATGAACAGGATGAGGTCGAAGGAGTTGGGGAAAGCCGCAAGTTCGTCCCGCACCGCGCTGGCAGCGACCAGAGACGCCTGATCCTTCGGAAATCCATAAATGCCGGTGGAGATCGCGGGGAACGCAATGCTGCGCAGCGCATGATCTCGCACGAGTCCCAGTGACGAGCGATAACAGTTCGCCAGCAGGTCATGTTCACCCGCACCCCCTCCTCGCCAGATGGGACCGACGGTGTGGATGACATGCGCAGCGGGAAGATTATAGCCGCGCGTCATCCGCGCCTCTCCGGTCGGGCAGCCGCCAAGGCTCCGGCATTCCGCGAGCAGTTCGGGTCCCGCCGCGCGGTGGATCGCGCCATCAACCCCTCCGCCGCCCAGCAGCGAACTGTTGGCGGCATTGACGATTGCCTCCACCGTGCAGCGGGTGATGTCGGCGGTAAGGACGTCCCAGCGGGTGTTGCCGATTATCATGGTTTCACAACTCTCGATCCGGAGGCGTCTGACTGCATTGGCATTCAAGTCACGCTTATGCCTCTGTGCGCCATCGGCGTGGGAAAACCCCGAAATACTTCAGCGAGCCGCTATGACCCGAAAGCTGCAGAAAACTCAGAAAATCCCCAGGAATTTTTTCTTCTGCTCCTTCTTCTCCTTGGGATTATCTTTGCCGCTTTCCTCCTTGGACGTGGTGCCCCGCCCCACATCATCGCGCGGCTTGCCGCTCTTGGTGCGCTGGGCAGCGGCGGTGGCCCCTGCCAGCACGGGACCACATGCGGCGCCCTTGGCGTCGCCTATATCGACAAAGGCGAGGACGGAAGCGAGGGGGCTAGCCGCGATCCCCAAGGCAGCCGCGGCACCGCCGCGCGCTATCAGTTCGGGACTGATCACGTCGATGCCGGGCTTGGCGAAATAGCCTTTGATGCCGATCGGCGACTGGCCCGAGAAGAGGCTGAACTTCTTCCCGTCCGCCCGAAAGGCAAGGTCCAGGCTTTCATTTTTAAAGGAGAAGCCGCCCCGTCCCAGCATCACATTCTTCTTGGTGTCGATGATGATCGGGTCTGCCGCTGCGATGCCGTTGCGGACGGTGAAGGCGATTAGGCCGCAGTTGATCTGCACCGGTTCCTTCAACTTCTTTTCGAACATCTTCGTAATGAAGGTCCCAATGTCGAGTTCAGATAGCTGCACATTGCGCGCCCACATGGTCCCTGCGGGAAGGATCACGGCGATGCGGCCGTTCGAGGTGCTGAGCGAATCATGCACTGTGTCGCCAAGGCCCGTCATCTGCGCACGCGCCTTGATAATGCCGGTGGTGCCGGATTCTTCCACACCCCAGCGGCCGAGCAGCTTACCCATTGGCGTGGGGGACAGGCGTACGTCATAGCGGGTTCGCACCGGCCTGCCGCGCGCGTTGATCTCTATATCCGAACTCACATGGCCGCCCGACATGTCGAAGGTGAGTGGAGACAGCGTCAGCAGGCTGCGCTCAAGCGCCAGCGTCAATCCCACATTGGAGATGGGAACATTGGGCGCACGGATACGGCGGACATCGTAGCGGACATTCGCGTCGAAATTGCGCAACGCTTCCACCCGGAGGGGAGCATCGGGCAGGATGCGGGGCGCACCGCCCACATTCTGGATAGCGCCGTCGGCACCCCGCGCCTCCAATCTTTGCGGGTTGTAGCCAATGAAAGGACCGACATCGATGATGTCGAGCGTTTGGGTGGTAAGATCGGCCTTCAGGCGCAGACGGTTCTCAGGCATGGAGACGGTCATGCGGCCCGCAAGATCGCTGTCGCCGAAACGTCCTTTGAGATGGGTGAAGCGCCACTCGTCATCCTGCCTGGTGAGCGCCGAAGTGATGCGATAAGTCCGTGTTTCGGGAATAGCGACTCCCAAGAAATCAAACAGCAGGGCAAGATTGGGACCTCGGGTCAGCAGGCGCAGGTCCGCGCCCTCAATCTCGGTGGCGCCAGGCAGCGTGCCGCTGACGTCCATCACCGTCGCGCCAGATTGAGCGCGAAGGGCTAGACTGTTCTTCCCGCCCGTGACGGTCTCATTAGGGGAAAGGAGACCGCCGCGCAGGCTGAAGTGCCGGTCACGCATCGTGCCATCGCCGGAAAAGCGGATGTCGCTGGCGAAACGTGTGTCCTGCGCCTTCACCGTTTCAAAGCTGATATCCGTGGCGAGTTGCATGCGCGGATCGCGATAGCGCATCCTCGTCCCCGCAAGCAGCGCGCGGCGCACGAGCGGCAGATCGAGCGGTTCACCCTTCTTCTCAGGGTCGCCGAATGTCCATGTGTTGCTCTTGCCATCGGGCGACCATTCGAGATCGGCGGCACCATTGCGGAGTTCCAGCCAGCGGATGCGATATTTGTCACCGAAGAGAAGGCTCAACGGCGCGATGCGCGTGTCGATCAAATCGGCGTGAAAGAAGTTGGGACGGCTGGCCCAGGGCGTGTTTGCGATCGCCATCTTTTCCGCGCGGAACTTGATGGTGATCGGGTCGAAATAGAGTTGGAAGTCGCCCGCGACCTTGACCGTGCGTTCCAAGCGGCCGGATAAAAAGCGTTCGAAAGGATGTTTCAGGAACCTCCCCTTGGTGATGAAGAGGATGAGCCAGAGGAGGAAGATGAAGCCGATGATATAGGCGAGAATGCGCAGCGGCAGCGGGACCTTGTGCCAGCCTTCGCGCGTGCGCGCCCAATAATGGCCTACGCCCGCCGGGGCGGGCTGTGACGAAGGAGCCGCTGTGGCCGGAGTACCCGGCCGGAGGGGATCGGCGTCGGCCATGGCTCAACAACGCCGATCCGGGCTTTTGGGTCCGAATCGCTTGCCTTGCCCGCAACTTCCGACTAAGGGCCGCCCTTCGCGATATTCGGAAGGACCGCCCGGCTAACTAGGGCTGCCGTGGCTGTCCGTAATCGTCGCGCTGTAAAAGGAGACGAAAATGCCCAAGCTCAAGACCAAGAGCGGTGTGAAGAAGCGCTTCAAGTTCACCGCTTCCGGCAAGGTCAAGCACGGCGTCGCTGGCAAGCGTCACCGCCTGATCAGCCACAACGCCAAGTATATCCGTCAAAACCGTGGCACCTCGGTCATGTCCGACGCCGATGTGGCTCACGTGCGCCTCTGGGCGCCCTACGGCCTGAAGTAAGGAGTAGAGGCACATGGCACGCGTAAAACGTGGTACGACCACCAAGGCGAAGCATAAGAGGATTCTAGATCAGGCGAAGGGCTATTATGGCCGTCGCAAGAATACGATCCGTATCGCTCGCCAAGCCGTCGAAAAGGCCGGCCAGTACGCTTATCGCGACCGCAAGGTCAAGAAGCGGACCTTCCGTGGACTGTGGATCCAGCGCATCAATGCTGGCGTTCGCGCCGAGGGCCTGACCTATTCGCAGTTCATGCACGGCCTGAAGCTTGCGGGCGTCGATCTGGATCGTAAGGTGCTGGCCGACATTGCGATGCACGAGGGCGAGGCGTTTAGCGCCATCATCGCCCAGGCGAAGGCTGCGCTGCCCGCAGCCTAAGGCAGGACAGGTCGCAAGATCGTCCAAAAGGGCGCCGGGGCAGATGCTTCCGGCGCCCTTTTTGTTTCTCTCCTTCCGTTCGCCCTGAGTAGCCGCTGAGCTTGCCGAAGCGACGTATCGAAGGGCGGCGTTGCGAGAGACCCTTCGATACGGGACTTTGACAGGCTCAGTCCCTACTCAGGGCGAACGGATACTGACCTAAAGGGGCAAACCCATGTCACTCCATCTCTGGTGGCTCTATGTCACAGCGGTTTTCCTGATCTCGGCGACGCCGGGACCGAACATGCTGCATGTGATGACGCAGAGCATCGCCCATGGGCCGCGCAAGGCGATGATGACCATGGCGGGCTTGATGAGCGCGGTGCTACTATGCCTGATCGCCTCTGCGTTGGGATTGGGCGCACTGCTGGAGGCGTCTCCACAGCTCTTCGACTTGCTGCGCTATGCGGGGGTCGCCTATCTTATCTGGCTCGGGATCAGGGCGTGGCGTGCGCCGGTGAGCACCGGGGGAGGCATCGCCGCGCAGCCGCAGTCGGCGGGGGCGCTGTACGGGACGGGGCTGCTGACCGGTCTTTCCAATCCCAAGCTCATCATCTTCGCCGCTGCTCTGTTTCCGCAGTTCATCGACACCGATCGGCCGTTTGTGATCCAGCTTGCGATTCTGGTTGTGAGCTTCGTGGTGATCGAAAGCTTTTGGTACAGCGTCTATGCGCTGGGCGGGACGAAGCTGAAGCGCTGGCTGGAGCCGGCCAATCGGCAGCAGATGTTCAACCGGGGGACGGGCGTGCTGTTCATCGGTTTTGGTGGCGCGCTGCTCGGCGCGCGGGCCTGACCCTTTCCTTGCGCCGCGCGCCCGGCTAAGGCGCGCCCATATTTTCGCCTTCGTAGGAATGACGAAGAATCATGAGTGAAATTGCCAATCTAAAAGCCGGCCTGATCGCTGACATCGCCGCCGCCGATACGCTCGACGCGCTGGAGGCGCTGCGGGTAGGCACCATGGGCAAGAATGGCGTCGTTACGGGGCTGCTCAAGACCCTCGGCCCCATGAGCCCGGAGGAGCGGCTGGAGAAAGGCCCGGCGATCCAGGATCTGCGCGAGAGCGTGACCGCCGCGTTGGCGGAGAAGAAGGCGGCGCTGGAGCAAGCGGCGCTCGACGCGAAGCTGGCGGCCGAAAAGATCGACATGACCTTGCCCGCCGACATCGGCGCGCAGGGATCGGTGCATCCGGTGAGCCAGGTGATGGACGAATTGGCGGAGATATTCGCGGATCTGGGCTTCTCCGTGGCGACGGGGCCGGAGATCGAGGACGATTGGCATAATTTCAGCGCGCTCAATATCCCGGAGACGCATCCGGCGCGGGCGATGCATGACACCTTCTATTTCCCCGACGACGCTTCGGGCAAAAAGATGCTGCTGCGCACTCACACTTCGCCGGTCCAGATCCGCACGATGATGAACGGCGAGCCGCCGATCCGCATCATCGCGCCGGGCCGGGTCTATCGGTCGGACAGCGATGCCACGCATACGCCGATGTTCCATCAGATCGAGGGGCTGGTGATCGACAAGGGCATTACCCTTGGCCATCTCAAATGGACGCTGGAAACCTTCCTCAAGGCTTTCTTCGAGCGGGACGACATCGTGCTGCGCCTCAGGCCGAGCTATTTTCCCTTCACCGAGCCGTCGGTCGAAGTGGATGTTGGTTACACCCTCATCAACGGCCAGCGGGTGATCGGTGGCGACGGCGATGCGCCGGGCGGCGGCTGGCTGGAAGTGCTGGGCAGCGGCATGGTCAACCGCCGCGTGATCGAGGCGTGCGGGCTGGACCCGGATGAATGGAAGGGCTTCGCCTTCGGCACCGGCGTCGACCGGCTCGCCATGCTGAAATATGGGATGAACGACTTGCGCGCTTTCTTCGATGGCGATCTGCGCTGGCTGAAACATTATGGCTTCTCGGCGCTGGATGTTCCGACGCTGAGCGGAGGAGTGGGCGCATGAAGTTCACGCTGAGCTGGCTCAAGACGCATCTGAGCACCGATGCCGACCTGCCCACGATCCTCAAGGGGCTGACCAATATCGGGCTGGAGGTCGAGGGGGTAGAGAATCCGGCCGAGAAGCTGGGCGCATTCCGCATCGCCAGGGTGCTGACGGCGGAGCCTCATCCGCAGGCGGACAAATTGCAGGTGCTGACGGTGGATTCCGGCGATGGGGCTTTGCAGGTCGTTTGCGGCGCGCCCAATGCGCGGGCGGGTCTGGTCGGCGTGTTCGGGACCGAGGGCGCGGTGGTGCCGGTAAATGGCATGGTGCTCAAGAAGACCGCCATTCGCGGGGTCGAGTCCAACGGCATGATGTGTTCGTTCCGGGAGCTGGAACTGGGCGAAGATCATGAAGGAATTATCGAGTTAAACGCGGATTCTCCGGTGGGAGAGGTCTATGCCCGCTGGGCGGGGCTTAATGACCCGGTGATTGATGTGAGTATAACACCTAATCGCCAGGACTGCATGGGCGTGCGGGGGATTGCGCGTGATCTGGCGGCGGCGGGACTGGGGACGCTCAATCCGATCATCGTGCCAGCGGTGGAGGGCGTGGGTCCGGGGCCGGACGTGCGGGTCGAGGATGCGGACGGATGCCCGGCCTTCTTCGCGCGGACCGTGCGCGGCGTCGCCAACGGCCAGTCGCCCGAATGGATGGCGCGGCGGCTGAAGGCGATCGGGCAGAAGCCAATCAGCACGCTGGTCGATATCACCAATTATCTGATGATCGACCTTGGCCGACCGTTGCATGTCTATGACATGGCCGCGCTGAAAGGCCCGCTCACCGCGCGCCGCGGCAAGGCGGGCGAAGAGGTACTGGCGCTCAACGGGAAGAGCTACACGGTTGACGAGACGATGACCGTCATCGCCGATGATGAAGCTGTGCATGACATTGGCGGCATCATGGGCGGCGAACATTCGGGCGCAACGGACGCCACCACCGATGTGCTGATCGAATGCGCCTATTTCACGCCGGAGCGGATCGCGGTGACGGGGCAGAAGCTGGGGCTTACCAGCGATGCGCGCGGACGGTTCGAGCGCGGCGTGGACCCGGCCTTTCTGGACGATGGCCTGTCGATCGCGACCGATCTGGTCTTGAAGCTGTGCGGCGGCACGCCGAGCCAGCCGACGCGGGCGGGCGCGCCGCCGATCGCCGCCAAGACGGTCACCTATGATCCGGCGCAATGCCTGGCGCTGGCAGGCGTCGATGTGGCGGACGACGAGCAACGGCGCATCCTGGAGAGCCTGGGCTTTGGCATCCAAGGCAATGACGCGACCTTCACCTATGAAGACGGCATGCCGGTGACCACGCCAGCGAATTGGACTGTAACCGTACCGAGCTGGCGGCGTGACATCGATGGCTGGCCCGATCTGGTCGAGGAAGTGGTGCGGATCGTGGGGCTGGATCAGGTGCCGTCCACTCCCCTGCCCCGCATGCCCGGCGTGGCGCGGCCGACAGCAACGGCGGAGCAGCTGGTCGAACGGCGGGTGCGCCGGACGGCGGCGGCGCGCGGCCTGGCAGAGGCGATCAACTGGTCCTTCATTTCGGAGAAGGAAGCGGCCTCAGTCGGCGGCGGCGACTGGACGCTGGCCAATCCGATTTCGGAGGATCTGAAGGTCATGCGGCCTTCGCTGCTGCCCGGCCTCCTTTCAGCAACGCGGCGCAACATGGATCGCGGTGCGACGTCGGTACGGCTGTTCGAGGTCGGACGACGCTATTTCTCCGACAAGGAGCGCGCGACCGTCAGCTTCGTGCTGGCGGGCGAAAAGACGCCTCGCGGCTGGCAGACGGGCAAGGCGCAGGCTTTTTCTGCTTTCGATGCCAAGGCGGAAGTACTGGCGCTGCTGGCGGCGGCTGGCGCGCCGGTGGCGAACCTGCAGAGCTTTGGCGACGCGTCGGGCGCTTATCATCCCGGGCAGTCGGGCACGTTGCGGCTGGGCCCCAAGGTGGTGCTGGCCGAATTCGGCGTGTTGCATCCTTCGCTGGCTAAGCAATTCGGCCTGACGGGCGCGGTGGTTGCGGGCGAAATCTTCCTGGATGCAATCCCGGCCAAGCGGAAGAACGGCTTCATGCGCGCGCCTTATGCACCGCCCGCCCTGCAGGCGGTGAAGCGCGACTTCGCCTTCGTCGTCGATGAGGCGGTCGAGGCAGATGCACTGGTGCGCGCGGTCAAGGGCGCGGACAAGAAGGCGATCGTCGATGCGCGGCTGTTCGATGTCTTCGTGGGACCGGGGGTCGAAGAAGGGCGCAAGAGCCTGGCCATCGAAGTGACGTTGCAGCCGGGGGAGAAGAGTTTTTCCCAGGAGGAGCTGGATGCGATCAGCGCTGCGGTGGTGAAGGCTGCGGAGAAGTTGGGCGGGACGCTTCGGGCGTAAGGCTTTGGCCTTCATTCGGTTTGGGTGGAGGGGGATGCGAGAGCGCTTCTCGACTTCACTCAAAACGAACGGGGGTTTGGTAGAATGGCCTGACCTCACTTGCCTTACGGGATGAGTGAGCGTGGGTAAGAAGAAAGGAGGGGGTGCCGTGGACGAGCTTGTAACAATCGCTTCGGATGGCCTGACCGCCAGCATCAATCCCCTCGGTGCGGAGCTTTGGTCGCTGACGGACGCGCAGGGCCGCGAGTTGATGACCGATGCCGATCCGCGCTGGTGGACCGGGCATGCGCCCTTGCTCTTTCCTTTTGTCGGGCGTTCGCGCGGGGACGCCTACCGCCTGAACGGACATGACTATCCGATCGCCCAGCATGGCTTTGCCCGGCGCATGGCCTTCGCGCAGGTGGAGCATCTGCCCGAATCGGTGATCTTTCGGCTGGAGGCAGATGCGGTGACGCGGGCCGTCTATCCATTCGATTTCCGGTTGGACATGCAGTTTGCGGTCGCGGGTGCCACGCTGATGATGACGGCGACGGTGATGAACCGGGGCGAGGCCGACATGCCCTTTTCCTTTGGCTATCATCCGGCCTTCGCCTGGCCGCTGCCTTATGGCGGAGCGGCGGAGGACCATATTGTGGAGTTCGAAAAAGCCGAGGCCATGCCGCTGCGCAAGGTCGGCGACGAGCCGGGGCTGATCGCCCGGGAGAGCGTTGCGTCGCCGGTCAAGGGCAATATCCTGACGCCCAGCCATGCGATGTTCGAGGGCGATGCACTGATCTGGGATGAACTGGAGAGCCATAGCCTCTATTGGGGCGTGCCGGGACGGACGCGGCTGAAGATCGACTTTCCGGACACGCCTTGGCTGGGGCTGTGGCAGAAGCCGGGCGCGCGTTACCTGTGCGTCGAACCGTGGGCCGGGATGGCAGACCTGGTCGGCTTTGACGGCGATGTGTGGGAGAAGCAGGGCATCATGCGGCTGCTGCCGGGGGATGAGCGGCGGTTCCGCATGGACGTAACACTGGTTACCGACTAGGGAGCCAGTGATTCCGTTCGTCCTGAGTAGCTGTTGAGCTTGTCGAAGTAGCGTATCGAAGGACTGACTTGAGCGCGCGATGCTTCGATACGGGCCTTCGATGTCGCTCAGTCACTACTCAGCACGAACGGCTGTTGGACTATCTGGACATCCGAATGACCATCCCATCCCGCCGTACCTTCGCGATCATTTCTCACCCTGACGCCGGTAAGACCACGCTGACCGAAAAACTGCTGCTGGAGGGCGGGGCCATCCACCTGGCGGGCGAGGTCAAGGCGCGCGGGGCGAACCGGCGGGCGCGGTCGGACTGGATGAAGATCGAACAGCAGCGCGGCATTTCCGTGACCAGTTCGGTCATGACCTTCGAGCGTGATGGGATCACCTTCAACCTGCTCGACACGCCGGGGCACGAGGATTTCTCCGAAGATACGTATCGCACGCTGACGGCGGTGGATTCGGCGGTCATGGTGATCGACGCCGCCAAGGGCATCGAGCCGCAGACGCGCAAGCTGTTCGAGGTCTGCCGGTTGCGGAACGTGCCGATCATCACCTTCATCAACAAGGTCGATCGCGAAGGGCGCGACGCCTTTGCGTTGCTGGACGAGGTGGCCGACGCGCTGGCGCTGGACGTATGCCCGATGAGCTGGCCGGTCGGCATGGGCGGGACTTTCGAGGGCATTTACGACTTCGCCAGGAACCGGCTGCGGCAGCCTTCGGGCGCTTCGAAGGAATTTGAGGGCAAGGAAGTGTTCGTCGATGGCATCGATGATGATGCGCTGGCCGAGCATATCTCCGCCCAAGGGTTGGAAAAGCTGCGTGAGGAGGCTGAACTTGCGGTCGGCGGCTATGCCGATTTCGACTTGGCCGCTTACCGGCATGGCGACCTGACGCCGGTCTATTTCGGATCTGCGTTGAAGCTGTTCGGCGTGACCGAGCTGATCGATGCGCTCGCCGCCCATGCGCCCCCGCCGCGCGCGCAGCCGGCCGAGCCAGCGCCGGTGGAGCCGGAAAATAGCGAAGTCACCGGCTTCATCTTCAAGGTGCAGGCGAACATGGACCCGCAGCATCGCGACCGCATCGCCTTCATGCGGCTATGTTCGGGCAAGTTCCGGCGCGGCATGAAGCTGACGCCGAGCGGGTCGGGCAAGCCGATCGCGGTGCATTCGCCGATCCTCTTCTTCGCACAGGATCGCGAAATCGCGGATGAGGCTTTCCCCGGCGACATTATCGGCATCCCCAATCATGGGACCTTGCGGGTCGGCGACACCCTGTCGGAGAAGGCGGGCGTGCGCTTTACCGGCCTTCCGAACTTCGCGCCGGAAATATTGCGGCGCGTGGCCCTGAAGGACCCGACCAAGACCAAGCAGTTGAGGAAGGCGCTGGACGACCTGTCCGAAGAAGGCGTGATCCAGGTGTTCTATCCGGAGATCGGGTCGAACTGGATCGTTGGGGTGGTCGGGCAGTTGCAGCTCGATGTGCTGATTTCGCGGTTGGAGGCGGAGTATAAGGTCGCCGCCGGGCTGGAGGCGTCGCCCTTCGACACGGCGCGATGGATCAGCGGCGAGGATGCGGCCATCAAGGATCTGGTCGCCTTCAACGGCGCAAACATGGCCAAGGATCGCGACGGCAATCTCGTGTTCATGGCGAAAAGCGCGTGGGACATCGGCTATCAGCAAGAACGCCATCCCAAGGTGAAGTTCAGCGCGACCAAGGAGCGCTGATCGCCTCTGCGGAGGGAATCGCATGTACCCGATCTGCTACAGTTTTCGCCGTTGCCCCTATGCGATGCGGGCGCGGATGGCGTTGCTGGTGAGCGGGCAGGCAGTGGAACTGCGCGAGGTGGCGCTGCGCGACAAGCCCGCGCAGATGCTGGCCATATCGCCCAAGGGCACGGTGCCCGTGCTCCTGTTGCCGGATGGACAGGTTCTGGACGAGAGCCTGGATATCATGCGCTGGGCGCTTGGGCGTGATGATCCGGAACAGTGGCTGGCAGGCGAGAATCGCGGGTTGATCGCCGCGAATGACGGGCCGTTCAAAGGGCACCTCGATCGCTATAAATATGCCACGCGTCATGGGTCCGATCCGGTCGAGCATCGGAACGAGGCCATGACATGGCTTGGCGAGTTGGAGATGCGGCTGGAGCGGAGCCCCTATCTGACCGGGGAGCGGCGATCCCTGACCGATATGGCGATCTTTCCCTTCATCCGTCAGTTTGCGGCGACCGATTCGGACTGGTTCGCCGTCCAGCCCCTGCCACAAGTGCGACGCTGGCTGGATGGACATCTGGCGTCCGATCTTTTCGCCCGGGCTATGCTGCGTGTGGCTGCGTGGCGGGAGGGTGATGAGGCCGTGTTTCTGCGCTGATTATTTGCGCAGCAAGAACACCGCATGTTCGGCGAAGAGGTTCGCGTTCGCGTGGGTGGTTTCCTTGTCGCCCTTCAGGAACCATTGGCCGTCGATCGTCCAGCCGCGATCCTTCACCAGGGCGCGGAAATCATCGACCGTCACATGGTGGATGTTGAGCGTGTCATACCAGGTGTCGGGCAACAGGCGCGTCACCGGCATGCGGCCGCCCCACATCAGCGACAGCCGTCCGCGCCAATGGGCGAAATTGGGGAAGGAGACGAACGCCTGGCGGCCGATGCGCAGCAGTTCCTCCACCACCAGGTCCGGGCGGCGGGTGGTCTGCAGCGTCTGGCTGAGGATCGCATAGTCGAAGCTGGCGTCCGGATAATAAGTGAGGTCAGTGTCGGCGTCACCCTGCACCACGGACAGGCCGCGCCCGACCGCGGCGGCGACATTGCCGCCATCGATCTCTAGCCCGCGGGCATCGACCTGCTTGGCGTCGCGCAATGCGGCCATCAGCGCGCCATCGCCGCAGCCGACGTCCAGCACGCGTGCGCCGGGGGTCACGGTGCGGGCGATTAGGGCGAGGTCGGGGCGCAGCGCTTCGGTCATGCGCGGCCGCCTTTCAGGAAGCCATCGACCACGCGGTTGAGTTCAGGACATTCGAGCAGGAAGGCGTCGTGGCCGAAGGGGCTCGACAGTTCGACGAAGCTCGCCTGCGCGCCGCTGGCATTGAGGGCGTGGACGATGGCGCGGGATTCCGCCGTGGGGTAGAGCCAGTCCGTATCGAAGCTGACCAGGCAGAAGCGCGCCCGGGACGGAGCGAAAGCGGTGGCGAGGCTGCCGCCATGATCATCCGCAATGTCATAATAGTCCATGGCGCGGGTGATATAGAGGTAGCTGTTGGCGTCGAACCGCTCGACGAAGCTCAGGCCCTGGTGGCGCAGATAGGATTCCACCTGGAAGTCTGCGTCGAACCCGAAGGTTTTCGCATCGCGCCCCTGAAGGCGACGGCCGAATTTCTCAGTGAGGCCCGCTTCGGACAGATAGGTGATGTGCGCCGCCATGCGGGCGACGGCGAGGCCCGCGCTCGGCACCTGGGCGTCGGCATAATAGTCGCCACCGCGCCAGTTGGGATCGGCCATGATCGCCTGACGCCCGACTTCGTGGAAAGCGATGTTCTGCGCGCTATGGCGCGCGGTCGAGGCGATGACGATGCAGCTTTCGACGCGATCGGGGAAGATGGTCGGCCAGCTCAGCGCCTGCATGCCGCCCATGGAGCCGCCGATGACGGCAGACAGGCGGCCGACGCCCAGATGGTCGAGCAGCAGCGCCTGCGCGCACACCATATCGGCGATGGTCAGGACCGGGAAGCGCATGGCGTAGGGTTCGCCCGTCGCCGGATCGGGGCTGGCGGGGCCGGAGGAGCCCATGCAGCTGCCAATGACATTGGCGCAGACGATGAAGTGGCGGGCCGGATCGACGGGCTTGCCCTCCCCCACCATGCGCCACCACCAGCCGGGCTTGCCGGTGACCGGGTGGTCGGACGCGACATATTGGTCGCCGGTCAGCGCATGGCAGATAAGGACGACGTTGGACCTATCCTCATTCAGCGCGCCATAGGTTTCATAGGCGATATCGACGGGCGCGAGGGCCGCGCCGCTGTCCAGCCGCAAGGGGCCGGGCAGGCGAACCTGGCGGCGGAGGCCGAAACGGCTGTCATCGGAAAGCGGGGCGCTGGCCATGGTGGATGGGGGCTAGGACTGCGGACAGAGGCTGTCAATCGGCAGACTATGGCGTAGAGAATGCGCATGAGCGCCAGCCACTCCATTCCCGTCATCGCCTATGGTCCGCTTTCGTCCTATCTTGAGGCGCAATTGCAGGCCCGTTTTACCGTGCATCAGGTGCCGGTGGATGCCGATCCGGCCAGCCTTCCCGAAGAGGTGCGGGAGGCGCGGGCGCTGATCCCCTTTGGCGCTGTGGGGGCTTCGGCGGCGATCATGGATGCGCTGCCCAAGCTAGAGATAATCGGCCTGTTTTCGGTGGGCTATGACAAGGTCGATATCGAGCATGCCCGCGCCAAGGGCATCAGGGTGAGCAATACGCCCGATGTTCTGACTGACGACGTGGCCGACCTGGCGGTGGGGCTGCTCTACGCCACGGTGCGCAATATCGCGGCCAATGACCGAATGGTGCGGTCGGGCGCTTGGGCGCGGGGAGAGAGGCCGCAGCTCAGCGGCAGCGTGACCGGGCGGCGGATCGGGATATTGGGGCTGGGCCGGATCGGCCGTGCCATCGCGCGGCGGCTGGAGCCGGTGGCGGGGGAGATAGCCTATCATAGCCGCCGCGCGGTGATGGATGCACCCTATCGCTATGTGCCCGACGCGATGACGCTGGCGCGGGAGTGCGACGCGGTGATCGTCGCGACGTCGGGCGGGCCGGAAGCACGCGGACTGGTGGACGCGGCGATGCTGGACGCGCTGGGGCCGCAGGGCGTGCTGGTCAATATCAGCCGGGGCAGCGTGATCGACGAAGATGCGCTGGTCGCGGCGCTGACGGAACGGCGGATCGGGGGCGCGGGGCTGGACGTGTTCGTGAACGAACCCCATGTGCCCGAAGCGTTGTTTGCGATGGACCATGTCGTGCTTCAACCGCATCAGGGCAGCGCGACCGAAAATACGCGCAAGGCGATGGCGGACCTGGTGCTGGCCAATCTGGACGCCTGGGTGGCGGGCGAACCGCTGGTCACTCCGGTCATTTAGCAGCGCTTTGCCTTTGGCGCGGATGGCGCTAAAGCGCGGGCCATGACGAAACCTGCACCCAAGGAATGGATTCTGGGCATTTCGCCCTATGTGCCCGGCAAGGCGGCTGCGGATGACGGCCGGCCGCTGATCAAGCTCAGTGCCAACGAAAACCCGCTGGGCACCGGAGAAGCGGCGCGCGCGGCGCTGCTGGCGGCGACGGCAGACCTGGCGACCTATCCCGATCCCGGCGCGGCGAAGATGCGCGAGGCGATTGCAGCGGCGCATGGGCTGGACCCGGCACGGGTGATCTATGGCACCGGATCGGACGAGTTGCTGCATATCGCTGCGAGCGCCTATGCGGGGCCGGGCGACGAGGTTCTGTACGTTCATTACGGCTTTTCAGTCTATGACATTGCCGCGCGGCGGGTCGGCGCGACGCCGGTGATCGCGCCGGACAAGGACTATGCGACCGATGTGGACGCGCTGCTTGCCTGCGTGACCGAAAAGACCAAGGTCGTTTTCCTGGCGAACCCGAATAATCCCACCGGCACGATGACGCCGCGCGAGGAGATTGCGCGGCTGCATGCGGCGCTGCGGCCCGATATCCTGTTCGTGCTGGATCAAGCCTATGCCGAATATCTGGACGCGAACGAGGATGATGGCGGGCTGGAGCTGGCGAAGTCTGCCGCCAATGTTCTCGTCACCCGCACATTCTCAAAAATCTATGGTTTGGCTGCCGAGCGGATCGGCTGGGGCTATGCCAGTGCGGAGATCATCGACGCGCTGCACCGCATCCGCGCGCCGTTCAATGTGACGACGGCGGGACAGGCGGCGGCGATTGCGGCGATGAAGGACCAAGCCTGGGTCGAGGCGAGCCGGTCGCATAATCGCCAGTGGCGACAGTGGCTGGCCGACGAGGTTGCGTCGCTGTCCAACCATGGGCTTCGCGCGGTGCCGAGCAAGGCCAATTTCCTGTTGATCCTGTTCGACGGCAAGCTGACGGCGGAAGCGGCAATGAAGGGGTTGTGGGACGAAGGTTTCGCGACGCGCTGGCTGCCCGGCCAAGGGCTGCCCAATGGCCTGCGCATCACCATCGGCACCGAGGAACAGGTGCGCGCGGTCGCGGCGAAGCTGCGCGCCATGGCGGAGGCGGCCTGAACATGTTGCCCTTTTCCCGCGTCACCATCATCGGCCTGGGCCTCATCGGCTCCTCCCTGGCGCGGGCGATCCGCGAAACCATGCCGACCGTCCGGGTGACGGGGCATGATGCCGACCCGCAGGTCCGACAGATCGCGCGGGCGATCGACCTGTGCGATGATGTGACCGACACGGCGGGCGCGAGCGTCACCGACGCCGATCTGGTGGTGCTATGCGTGCCGGTGCGCGCTATGGGCGCGGCAGCGGCGGAAATCGCAGAAGACCTGCCTGCCGAAGCGATCATAAGCGATGTGGGATCATGCAAGGCCGATGTGCTGGCGCAGCTGACGGCTGCCCTGCCGGGCCGGGCGATCATCCCGGCGCATCCGGTGGCGGGCACCGAAAATAGCGGGCCAGAGGCGGGCTTCGCCAGCCTGTTCCGGGGCCGCTGGTGCATCATCACGCCGCCTGCCGATGCCGATCCGGCAGCGGTCGCGCGGGTGTCCGAACTGTGGCACCGGGTCGGCGCGGATGTCGAGACGATGGACCCGCAGCATCATGATCTGGTGCTGGCGGTGACGAGTCACCTGCCGCACCTGATCGCCTATACGATCGTCGGCACGGCGAGCGACTTGGAGGATGTGACCCAATCGGAGGTCATCAAATATTCGGCCGGCGGCTTCCGCGACTTCACCCGCATCGCCGCATCGGACCCAACCATGTGGCGCGACGTGTTCCTGGCGAACAAGGATGCGGTGCTGGAGATGCTGCAGCGCTTTTCAGAGGACCTGTCCGCCCTGCAGCGGGCGATCCGATGGAATGACGGCGATGCGCTGTTCAACCTGTTCACGCGCACGCGGGCAATCCGGCGGTCGATCATCGAGCAGGGGCAGGATGATCCCAAGCCCGACTTTGGGCGGTCGCATTAAGTCGTTCCGGTTGGGCTAAACCTTTCGAAGCACCGCCCTGTCTTGCGCTACACCGCTTCGACAAGCTTATCGGCTACTCAGGACGAACGGGGTCGAGAGGGCAGCTGTTCAACGCATTGATTGCCGCATGCACCCGGATCTCAGCTTCGCGGCGGTCCAGGCCGGGAGGGATGATCTCCCCCGCCTTGTAGGTGATGGTGCCCGCGCGCTTCATGAACTTGCCGCGCGGGGACAGACGCCCGCTGTCGATCGCGATGGGCACCACCGGCATGGCGAGCAGCGAATAAAGTCCGGCAAAGCCCGCACGCAGCGGCGGGGTTTCGCCATGGGGGACGCGCGTGCCTTCGGGAAAAAGGCAGACGGCCCGGCCCTGTTCGGTGGCGGCGCGCGCGGCGGCGCGTAGCGTGCGCAGGGCGCTGGCGCCCGCGCTGCGTTCGACCGGGATTAGGCCGTAGAGCCGTGCGATCCGGCCCCAGAAAGGCATGTCGAGCAGTTCCCGCTTGGCCGCGATGACGGGGCGGTCGAACAGGCAGAGCAGATCGATCGTTTCGAACATCGATTCATGTTTGACGATATAGAGATAGCCCCCCTGCGGCAGATCGCCTTCGATCCGCACCTTCTGCCCCAGCAGCCAGCGCGCGCAGAAGCGGTGGAAGCGGCTCCACGCGGTCGCGATCGCAGGCACGGCGCGGGGCCAAGGCCATGCGGCGAGCAACCCGGTCAGCACCAGCAGCGCAGAGCCGCTGTAGAATGCCAGCATGAAGGCGAGCGAGCGCAAGGCGGTGATCATGCCGCTACCCTTCAAATCCCGACCAGCGCAGCGGCACGGCGGAGCAGATATTTATTATATTCACGCATCAACATGGTGAGGCTGGGCCTGCTGGGCACGGCATCATAGATGATGGTGAGGCGGCCCGGCACTGCCTGGCGCAGTTCCAGCGCGGCGCGGCGCATATGCCAGTCGGTGGTGATAAGGCGGACGGTCCTGAAATGCCGCCGCTCCAGCCAGCGGGAGGTTTCGATCGCGTTGGAGCGCGTATCGATCGCTTCGCGGCCAAGGGTGATGCAGCAGGAAAACAGCCGCTCCGGCGCGTCATATTGCGCAGCAAGTTCGGACGGACGGACCGAGCGATCGACCCCGGAGATCAGCATCCGCTTGGCCGCGCCTTCCTGCAACAATGCAAGGCCGCGGTCGATGCGGCCAGCTCCCCCGGTCAGCACGACGATGGCGTCGGTCGGGCGACCGTCGAGCGGCTGCGGCAGGAAGATCGCGAACCAGGCGAAGCCCAGCATCCATGTGAGCAGCGTCACGGCGAAGAGGCGAACGATCATAGCAGCCGTCCCAGCGAGCGCAGCACGGTCCAGCGCGCGGCTAGCGTCGCCAGCAGCACGCCGCCCACCGGCAGGGCGGTGAGGATGAGCCAGCTGCTCCACGGCAGGCTGATTGCGGCGAGCAAGTCCGATCCGGTCGCGGTGAGGCGCGTACCGAGCAGGATGATGACCAGCAGCGCGGTGACGAAGCCGAGCAATCCGCCGAACAGCGCATCCAGGCCGATGCGGCGCTGGAACAGCCGGGCGATCTGGACATCCGTCGCGCCCATCAGGTGAAGGACGTCGATCGTCCCACGATGACTGTCATGCGCCGCCCGCGCCGCCAGCACGACGATGGCGGCGGTGGCGAGCGCCATCAGCAGCACGATGCCCGCCGCCAATCCGCCGAGCGCCGTCAGCAGGCTGCCGAGCGGCCGAAGGAAGGCGGCGTGCGGCTCCACGCGGATGCGGGGCGACAGGGTGGCAAGGACACGACCAAGGCGCTGCACCTGAGCGCGGGTGCCCCCCGGCTTCAGCTCCACATCGATCAGCGCCGGGATAGGCAGGTCGCCGCTTGCCGCGTCCTGGCCGAGCCAGGGGCGGATCTGGTCCGCGAGCGCTGCGGGATCGACGGGGTGGACGCTGCGCACATCGGGGGATTTTCGCAGCAGGCGCGCTGCCTCCCCGCTCAGCGCCTCGCGCCGGTCGGCATTGGCCTCGACGATCTGAACGGTGGCGCGGCCGGCAAGGTCTGCGCCCACCGACTGCACGGCGGCGGCTAGGCCAAGCCCGGCGGCGGCGGCCAGCACGGTCAGGAACATCATGATCGCGATGACCCAGGGCATCGGACCTGCGACCCGGCCTTCGGGGAGCAGCCGGTGGCGCGCGGCGGCGGCGGCGCGGCGGTCTGCGCCGGTCATGACGCGACGACGCCTTGCGGCCGGGGTGGATAGCGCAGCGATCCGGTGGGATCGGACAGGCGCCCCCTGTCCAGCCGCATCATCTGCGCGCCTTCCACCTGGCCGATGAGCGGCAGGTCGTGGGTGGCGACGACGATGGTGGTGCCGAGGCGATTGAGCGCTTCGAACAAGGTGAGCAGGCGGCGAGCCATGTCGGCATCCACGTTGCCGGTGGGTTCGTCGGCAACCAGGATCTCGGGCCTGGCGATGACGGCGCGGGCGATGGCGACGCGCTGCTGCTCTCCGCCCGACAGCGTCGCCGGGCGCGCCTGGCCCCGATCGCCAAGGCCCACCCAGTTCAGCATTTCCGAGACGGACGCGTCAATCTCGCTTTCGGCCATGCCTGCCACGCGCAGCGGCAGGGCGATATTATCATAGGCGGAAAGGTGCGGGACCAGCCGGAAATCCTGGAAGACGACGCCGATGCGGCGGCGGAAGCCGGGCAAGCGCTTACGAGGCAGCGTCACCACATCCTCCCCGAACAGGCGGATGACGCCGCGGCTAGGCCGCTGGGCAAGGTAGAGGAGCTTCAGGAGCGAGGTCTTTCCCGCGCCCGATGCGCCGGTCAGGAAATAGAAGCCGCCGCCATGCAGGGAGAAGCTGACGTCAGACAGCGTTTCACTGTCCAGACCATAGCGCAGGCCGACATTTTCGAACTGGACGATCGCCGACATGCCTCAATGAATGCGCGCAAGCGCTCCCTTCTGCCCCGTGGCCACAGCCATGGCACAGCGGGCAGGCAGGCGTAAAGCCCAACCGGCTTTAAACAGGCGAGTCGCGGCATCTTGGCATCGCCTCTTCAATGCCGCTTGCCCTCGAGTCCAAGCCGTGCCTATGAAGCGTCATGATCCTGGTGTGTCCCAATTGCGCCACGCGCTATATTGTGCCGGACAGCGCCGTCGGCCCCAATGGCCGCCAGGTTCGCTGCGCCTCCTGCAAACATAGCTGGTTCCAGGAAGGACCCGCGCTCGCGCCTCGGGAAGAGGCCGTGGCGATGACCGATGCGCCCGTCGCCGCAGCCGCCGCGCCCGTCGCGCCACCTGCGCCGCCCCCTGCTCCGGTCGAGGCGGAGCCTGCGCGCACGGCTGCCCCGGTGGCTGAGCCGGTGACGGCGGCTGCTCCGGAACCTGTCGCGGCGGCTCCGGAAGCGGCGGCGGCTCCGGCCAGGGACTATCGCGTCGATGACATTTACGGTCGCCGCCGGGACGAGGTTGAAGACAGCTATGCCGCGCCGGTGAAACCCCGGCGCAACCGGCTGAAGCTGTGGACCTATGCCGCGATTCTCTTCTGCCTGGCGATCGGCGGCGTGGGCGGTGCGCTTTGGTATTTCGGTACGCCGAGCTGGGCGATCAATCTCGGGCTGGTCGGGGAGGAAGGCGATCCCGACCTGCTTTTCTACCTGTCCAAGCCCGCCGAGCGGCGCAAGCTGCCCACGGGCGAGGAATATTTCGCTTTCGGCGCGCGGATCGTGAACAGCGGTAAGCAGACGCTGCCGGTGCCGCCGGTGCTGGTGCAGCTGCGCGATCAGCAGAATCGGCTGGTGTTCAGCTGGACGACCAAGGCCGATCGCACCAGCCTGAAACCGGGCGAGGAAGCGTCGATCAACGAAAGCCGGATCGATATTCCGAAAAATGCCGAGAATCTGTCACTGACTTTTGTGCAGTGAGTGGCGCCGCATAAGGCGGAGCCGGCGGGCAAACTGATCCACCAGCCCGTTCGCCCTGAGCTTGTTGAAGGGCTCCACATCTTGAAGAAAGGGGCTTCGACAGGCTCAGCCCGAACGGGGGACAGGTTCCGATGCCTGCCTAAGGATAGCTGACGGTCTTGGGACGGCCTTTGGGGATCGGAATGAATTCCTGATCGTCGCCGGGGATCAGGGGGAAGCGCATCGCTTCCCAATCCTCGCGCGCTTGGTAGAGCCGGTCAGTGCTCGAAGAGACGAAATTCCACCAGACATGGCGCGGCGTTTTGAACGCTTCGCCGCCGCAATAGATGACGCGACCGCCATCGACGCTCATCAACGTGGAGCGGGCGCCGGGCCGAAGAACGTAGAGCGTCTGGGGCAGTAGGGCCACGCCATCCAGCGCGGCGTCGCCGCCCGCCACGTAAAGGGCGCGCTCATCGCCGTCGGTGTCGATCGGCACGGTTCCGCCGGGAGATAGCTGGATATCGGCATAGATGGTGTCGGCATAGGTGGTGACCGGGGAAATCGCGCCCCACAGGCTACCCATGATCACGCGCGCGCTGGCGCGACCGCAATCGATAACCGGCAGTCCGCCCTCGCTGACATGTTCGAAGGCTGGGGCCATTTCCTCCTGACCATCCGGAAGCGCGAGCCAGGTCTGGATCGCGGAAATCTTGGACTCCTTCACCCGGTCGCTGTCGGGGGAGCGTTCGGAATGGACGATGCCGCTGCCCGCCGTCATCAGATTGACCGCGCCCGGCTCGATCAGCTGCTCGGTGCCGAGCGAGTCCCGGTGCAGGAAGGCACCCTCGAACATATAGGTGACGGTGGCGAGATTGATGTGGGGGTGCGGACGCACGTCTATGCCCTGCCCCGCCCCAATCTTGGCCGGGCCAGCCTGGTCGAAGAAGATGAAGGGACCTACCATCGTCCGGCCGGACGCGGGGAGCGAACGGTGGACGCGAAAGTCTCCGAGGTCGTGAGTGGTTGGCGTAATCGTCTGGATGACGAGATCGTCTAAGGTCATGAGTCTCCCTTCCAATTCAGGCTTCGCCGGGCGCGCGGGCCTTGATGGCAAGGGCGTGGACCTTTTCCCGCAGCAGGTCGGCCAGCGCGGCGTTGACCAGCCGCTGGCGCGCGACGCGGTTTTTGCCCGTAAAGTCGGCTGAGACGATCTCCACCGTGAAGTGGCTTTCGCCCGATCCATCATGGCCTGCATGACCGCGATGCTTTTCGCTTTCGTCGATCACGGCGAGATGCTCTGGCGACAGGGCGGCGCGCAGCCGCTGTTCAATCTCTGTGGCCACTGGGCCTTTCAGTTGGGTGCTCATCGCCCCTATATAGGCCCTTTGTTCCATCATGCATCAGGGCAATCTTGTCTACCGACCCCTTCTCGACCCGCCGGTTCAACCGCTTTCACGGCCGTGTGGAAAGCGACCGCCCCTGCGCGGTCGAAGGCTGCGAAGAGCCCGGCGAGTTTCGCGCGCCGCCGCTGGAGAGCAAGGGATCGAGCCATGAGGGGCCCCGCTGGCGCTGGCTGTGCCTCGAACATGTGCGCCAGTTCAACCAGGGCTATAATTTCTTCACAGGCATGAGCCCGGACGAGATCGCCGCCGCCCAGCGGCCCTATGCGGGTTGGGAGCGGGAGACGCGCGCCTTCTCCTCCAACGCGCACAGCCCCGGTCCCAAATGGGCGGACTTTACCGACCCGCTCGACGCGATCGGCGCCAAATTCAAGGAGCGGGTGCCAAAGGCGCGGGCCGACAATCAGATCCGGCAGGACGGCAAGTTCCTGTCGAACGAGGACCGCAAAGCGCTGTCGGTGATGGGGCTGCCCATCGATGCGGATCGCAAGGCGCTGCGGCAGCGTTATACGGAACTGCTGCGCCGCTATCATCCCGACCATAATGGCGGCGATCGTACGCATGAACATGCGCTGCAGGGCGTGATCGAAGCCTATGGACTGCTGCGCAAGGCGCCCGCCTTCGTTGAGCAGGCCAATCGGGCGAAAGGGGCCGCTTGATCGGCGGAGAAGGAGGCTCCACTCTATCGACAGGCCCTTGCCCGATCGTTTAGGGGCTGGAGTGACATGACCAGAAAGACCAGGAAATGACCGACATCCCGAACGTCCAGCCCGATACTCGTGCCGAAACGCTGCTGGCCGCGCCCGACCGCGAGGTGGATGCGCGCGAGGTGTTCGGCGTGGACGTCGATCTCAAGATCCCGGCCTTTTCCGAAGCGGATGAGCGGGTGCCGGACCTGGACCCCGCCTATGTGTTCGATCCGGACACGACGCTCGCGATCCTGGCGGGCTTCGCCTTCAACCGGCGCGTCATGGTGCAGGGCTATCATGGCACCGGCAAGTCGAGCCATATCGAGCAGGTCGCCGCGCGGCTGCGCTGGCCGTGCATCCGCATTAACCTCGACGCGCATATCAGCCGTATCGACCTGGTCGGGCGCGACGCCATTGTCCTCAAGGACGGGCAGCAGGTGACGGAATTCCGCGAAGGGCTGTTGCCCTGGGCGCTGCAGCGTCCTGTCGCGCTGGTGTTCGACGAATATGATGCGGGCCGTCCGGATGTGATGTTCGTGATCCAGCGCGTGCTGGAAACCGACGGCAAGATGACGTTGCTCGACCAGAACCGGGTCATCCGGCCGAACCCGCATTTCCGCCTGTTCGCGACCGCCAACACGGTCGGCCTAGGCGACACGACCGGCCTGTATCATGGCACGCAGCAGATCAACCAGGGCCAGATGGACCGATGGAACCTGGTGGTCACGCTCAACTATCTGCCCGCCGCGACCGAGGCGCAGATCGTCCTCGCCAAGTCGGGCGAGTACGATCATGAGGGCGGCCGCAAGGAAGTCGAGAATATGATCAAGGTGGCGGAACTGACCCGCCAGGGCTTCATCAACGGCGACATTTCGACGGTGATGAGCCCGCGCACCGTGATCAGCTGGGCCCAGAATGCGCTGATCTTCAAAAATATCGGCTTTGCCTTCCGCCTGTCCTTCCTCAACAAGTGCGATGAGGCGGAGCGGCCGTTGGTGGCCGAATATTATCAGCGCGTGTTCGGCAAGGATCTGCCCGAAAGCGTCGCCCACCGGGCGGCATGACGCGATGATCGTCGTCGAACGCATCGCCCCGGACGGCAGCGCCCACCGGATCAGCATCCGCGGGCATGAGCTGATCGCCGACATGACCGCACCGGACGGGCATGATGCGGGTCCCGATCCGCACGACCTGTATGATTCGGCGCTGGGCGCGTGCAAGGCGATGACCATGCTCTGGTATGCGCAGCGCAAGGGCATCCCGGTCGAAGGCATTCATGTCGGGGTGATCCGCGACGCGAGCCAGGAACGGGACGGCATCTACCGGCTGACCACGCGCATTGCGCTCAGCGGCCCGCTGACCGACGAGCAGCATGACACGCTGATCGGCGTCGCCGCGCGCTGCCCTGTCCACAAGCTGATGAGCGAAGTCGACACGCGGATCGAAACCGTAGCCGTGCCGCGTGTGGGTGAAGGCGAGCGGCCGTGAACAGCGCGGACGCGCCGTTTGCCCAAAGGGGCCGCCTGCGACTGGAGAGCGCGTTCAACCTGCGCGATTTTGGTGGTTACGCGACCGCCGACGTACGCGTGGTCCGGCGGGGCATGCTTTACCGTTCGGGAACAATGGCGCTGCTGAGCGACGCGGATGCCGCGCATCTCCGCTCGCTCGGCATCCGGGCGATCTGCGACTTCCGGCGGGGCAATGAACGGACCGCCGAACCGACGCTCTGGCATGGGGCGGAGGTCGATTATTTCTGCCGCGACTATAGCGAGAGCAGCGGCCTTCTGGGCGAGATGCTGAAGCG
The DNA here is from genome assembly GCF_001658005.1 of Sphingobium sp. EP60837. NCBI lineage: Bacteria > Pseudomonadati > Pseudomonadota > Alphaproteobacteria > Sphingomonadales > Sphingobiaceae > Sphingobium > Sphingobium sp. EP60837. The sequence goes on from NZ_CP015986.1 coordinate 1,404,202, forward strand.
TACGGACGCGACGGCCGAAGACATGCGCGAAGCGATGCTGTCGCTCTATCGTGTCATTCCCGTTGACCATGCCGCATCCTATCGCGCCATGTTCGCGCAGATCGCGAACGGGCGCGTTCCCATCCTGATCAATTGTTCGGCGGGTAAGGATCGTACCGGTGTTGGCGCCGCGCTGATCCTGGCGGCGCTGGGCGTGCCGCGAGAGACCATCGTCGCAGATTATCTTCTGACCAATGAGCATGCCGATTGGAACTGGCTTCTGGCCCAGCGCAACACGCTCGTCGCGCGAGCACGGCGCGTGCGGCCGGAGGTGCTGGAGCCGCTGCTCACGGTCGATGTGGCCTATCTAGACGCTCTGTTCGCCGTTCTGGACGAAAGGCATGGCGGGGTTGACGGCTATCTGACCCAAGCGCTGGGCGTCGATGAGGCGGCACGCAAGGCGCTGCGCACGAGACTGCTCGACTGATGGCGGAGCGGTCACCCCTCGACGCCTTCAAGGATGTGCTGTCAGGCGCGGCGCGATCGATGGCGCGCGATGCGGAGGTGGAGGTGGGCTTCACCGCCGACGCGCCGCATATGGCGGGGAAGGCGATCAAAGTGCCGATGCCCGGCCGTAACCTGCCGCCCGAACAGGTCGCGCTTGCCCGTGGCTTTGCCGATGCCAATGCGCTGCGGTTGCGCCACCATAATTTGCGGATGCACGCGGCGGCTGCGCCAGCCGATGCGACGGCCCGGGCGGTCTATGACGCGGTCGAGCAGGCGCGGGTGGAAGCGATCGGATCGCGCGCGATGGAGGGCGTGCGCGCCAATCTCAACCATGCGTTGGAGTTGCGGCTGAAGTCGGACCCCCTGCGCCGCGCGCGCTCAGCCGATGAAGTGCCGCTATCGACCGCGCTAGCGCTCAAGGTGCGACAGCGGCTGACCGGGCAGGCTATCCCCAAGGATGCGGCGTCGGGCATGGCTATGGTCGATGCCTGGATCGAGGAGAAGGCGGGCGCCGACCTCGACGCGCTGGGACTGGCGATCGACGACCAGCGCGCGTTCCAGAAGCTTGCCCAGGCGATGCTGGAGCATTTGCAGCTGGTCGACAGCGATGTGCCGCCTGAAACCGACGAGAATGAGCCGCAGGAAGAAGGCGAGGACGAGGAGGAGCAGCAGGACGACGGCGATTCCGGCGAGGATGAGGCTGGCGACAGCGACATGAACGCCGAGGCGCGCGCCGAGGATAAGGGCGGCGACACCGAGGAGGGCGAAACCGAATATAGCGACGAGTTCGACGCCGACAGCGATGAAGGCGCCGACGATATGGGCGAAGAAGGCATGATGCCGGTTCGCCCCAACCGGCCGCTGTCTGACCTGCCGCCGGGCTTCGACTATAAGCCCTACAGCCAAGCGCATGATGAAGTCGTGACGGCCGAAGATCTGTGCGACGAGGAGGAACTGAACCGGCTGCGGGGCTTTCTGGATCAGCAGTTGGTCAGCCTGCAGGGTGCGGTCACGAAGCTCGCCAACCGGCTGCAAAGGCGGCTGATGGCGCAGCAATCGCGTAGCTGGGACTTCGATCAGGAAGAAGGAATGCTGGATGCGGCCCGGCTGGCGCGGATCATCATCGATCCCACGCGGTCGCTGTCCTACAAGATTGAGCGCGATACCGAATTTCGCGACACCGTCGTCACGCTGCTGATCGACAATTCAGGATCGATGCGCGGGCGGCCGATCAGCATCGCGGCGATCAGCGCCGACATCATGGCGCGCACGCTGGAGCGCTGCGGCGTCAAGACCGAGATTTTGGGCTTCACCACGCGCGCCTGGAAGGGCGGCCAGAGCCGCGAGGATTGGCTGGCTGCGGGACGGCCGCCGATGCCGGGGCGGCTGAATGACCTGCGGCACATCATCTACAAAAAAGCCGACGAACCGTGGCGCAGGGCGCGCCGTAATCTGGGCCTGATGATGCGCGAAGGGCTTCTGAAGGAAAATATCGACGGGGAGGCGCTGCTGTGGGCGCATAGCCGGCTGATCGCGCGCAACGAGGAACGCCGCATATTGATGGTGATTTCCGATGGCGCGCCGGTGGATGACTCCACCCTGTCGGTCAACAGCGGCACCTATCTGGAGCGGCATTTGCGACAGGTGATCGATTGGATCGAAAATCGGTCGTCCGTCCAGCTTGTGGCGATCGGCATCGGTCATGACGTCACGCGCTATTATAAGCGCGCCGTCACCATCATGGATGCCGAACAATTGGGCGGCACGATGGTCGAGCAACTCGCCGGTTTGTTCGACGAGGATTGAAAGGCCGCTCTGGCCACCCAATCTCGGCCGGATATTCTCAGGAGATATTTATGAGCGTCGCCTTTCGCCGCGAAAGCGATGAGGAGCATCTGGAGCCCACCTTCGAGATCCCGCTGCCGCTGGGCCCCAACTGGGTGACAGAGCGCGGGCTTCGGCTGACGCGCGAGAAGGTCGATGCGCTGGAAGCGATCGATATCGCCGCTATGGCCGAGGACGAGGCGAAGAAGCTGAAGCGCGAGCTGCGCTATTGGCGCACGCGGCTGGCGACGGCGGAGTTGCGACCGGCGCCGGATGGCAGAGCCGTGGCGTTTGGCGCGCGCGTTACTTATCGGCTGAATGGCCGAACCAAGACCGTCGCCATAGTCGGTGACGACGAAGCTGATCCTAATGAAGGGCGGATCAGCTTCTCTTCGCCACTTGCCCGCGCGATGATGAATGCCGAAGTGGGCGAGCTGCTCGATTTCGGTGGGAAGGCGGACGCTGTGGAGATCCTTTCGATCGATCCGATCCAGGAGGGTTGATCGCAATCTTGTTCTTCGCAGAGGCGCATGGAGCGCGTGTCTGCGAAGAACGACCTGATCAGCCGTTCCGGCCTGCCTCGAACAGGAACCAGGCGCGTTCTTCGGCCTGGTCGGTCCAGTCGTCGATAATGCCCTCTGTCGCATTGTCGCCTGCTTCGGTGGCGGCGGACTTGGCGGCGCGCAGGGCTTCGACCAGGCGCAGATTATCCTCGCGCAGTTCGTTCAGCATGTCGGCGGGGCTGACATAATCCGCGTCATTGTCTGCGATAGACTGGTGGCGGCCGATGTCGCCGATCGAGCGCAACGTGGTGTTGCCGGTCTTTCGCACACGCTCGGCAATGGCGTCGGTGGTAGCGAGAATCTGCGTGGCCTGCTCATCGAACATGAGGTGATAGTCGCGGAAGTGCGGCCCCGACACATGCCAGTGGAAATTCTTGGTCTTGAAATAGAGCGCATAGCTGTCCGCCAGCACGCCATTCAGCGCCTGTGCCACAGATTTGGTGGCGTTGTTGCGCAGGTCCGTCGGGGTTTTGAGGTCGGGGGCTGTCATGCTGTGCTCCTGGCTCATGCGATGATTTCGCGCGTATAATGATCTGGTGCCGAGAAGGTGCCATGACAAGGCGTGAATTGCCCGCCAAAATCCTCGTTCAGTCTGATGGACGCATTCGATCAGGCCAGTTGCAGCGCGCTGATGGCAAGAGCTGCCGCCAGGATCAGGGTGACCGCAGCGCCGCCATAGCGGATCGCCCGGACGGGGACGACGCGTAGCAGTCGCTCCCGCAGCAGCACCGCCGGGACTAGGGCGGTCGCCACTCCCAAAGCACCACCTATGCCCGCGAGTATCGGGTCAGCGGTGCGGGTAGCGATGCCGAGGATCAGGAATTGCGAGCCGTCGCCAAAGCCCAGGATGAAGAGCCCGAGCGCGGAGGTCAACAGCGGGCCCGTAGGCCAGCCGACGAGCGGATCGGGCGGCTTCACCGGCCAGAGCAGGCCAATGCCCAGGAACAGCAGCGCCAGAGCAAGGAACAGCAGCCGCGCGTCCGATCCCAGCATCGGCGCGAGGAAGGCGCCAGCCGCAGCGGCGATCGCGGCGTTGGCGGCGGCCGCGATAAATATGCCCGCAATCATCGCGCCGTCGCGTCCGAACCGGGCCGCGAGCGCCAGCACCAGCAATTGATTCTTGTCACCGATCTCAGCCAGGAAGCACCCGAGCAGCGCGGTCAGCAATGCATCCATGAACCCGCCGGCCGATCGTCAGAGAGACATCGGCGTTCCGGCGATCGGCTTGACGGCCATGGGCATCGGTATGACCTGCGCCTCCGGCATTTCGGCCGCGATCGCGTCGCGCATCAGATCAAGATAGGAAAGCACCACAGGGCCCATCCCCTGCAGCGACAAGGCCGACTGCAGCGTTCCCGCCAATCCTTCGACGCTGTCGATCTGATAGGCGCGCGCGACATGGCGGATATGATCCACCTCATCCCGCAATCGCGCCAAGCTCACATGTCCTCGCTGTCCGGCAAGGCCGTCCACACGGCGCAGCAGATCTACAAGAATGGCCAGCATCGGATCATGTCGCATGGGAAGTCTCCCCCTGTCCTGTCGCTCCGATGACAGCATGTACCGGAACGGGTTAAGGCCGCGTAAAGCCTAGCATGGCCAGTGAGTCCCTGCCACGCGCGTATTGACATTATTCCGAATCTCCCTCATGGGCGGCTGCTGAAACGGGGCGGCCCTTTTTCGCAAGAATTGGGGGGCCGCTTTTCTTTTTCACGATATTCAGGAACCAGGGCCATGGCCAAGCCAGCAACCGTCAAGATTCGCCTCGTCAGCTCGGCTGACACCGGCTTCTTCTACGTCACCAAGAAGAACCCGCGCACGAAGACCGAGAAGCTGAGCTTCCGCAAATATGACCCGGTCGTGCGCAAGCATGTCGAGTTCAAGGAAGCCAAGATCAAGTGATCTGAAGGCGGGTTCGCCCGCCTCGGTCCACTTGCGTGGCTGACAGAAGAGGCCCGTCCCCTTGTGGGAACGGGCCTTTCCTTGTTCGCGATAAAATCGAGCAAATTTTAACCGTCCGTTCGTTCGAGCGAAGTTGAGAAACCTTCTCGCCCAGCTCGAAACGAACGGAGGGAGAAGGATCAGTTGCCGACCGGCTGACCGTCCGTCCGCGTCACGACGATCGTCGAGGAGCGCGGCTGCTGCCCTGCCACGGGCCAGTTGCCGGTCGGATGCTGGATGTTGATGAAGAAGGTCTTGAGGTCCGGCGTATAGGCGATGCCGGTGATTTCGCAGCCGGTTGGCCCGACCAGGAAACGCTTCGACTGCTTGCTGGCCTGATCGATATAATACATCGAATTGTTGCCGAAAGCCTGGACCATGTTGACCGCGGCGCCGTTCAACGTGCCGGCATTGCCGGTCAGATTATGGTCAGTCTGCACCCATAGGCGGCCCTGCGGATCGATGCGGAGACCATCGGGGCTGGAGAAGAAGTCGCCGTTGATATTGCCCTTGAGGTTCGCTTCGGCCAGCTGCGGATTGCCCGCCAGCAGGAACAGTTCCCAAGTGAATGTGGTGGCGAGCGGCGAATCGCCGGCCTCGCGGAACTTCAGGATATGGCCGTGCAGGTTGGTGACGCGCGGATTGGGATTGTCGGTCACGCGACGGCCGCTGTTGTTGGTCAGCGTCACGAAGATCGCCTGCTTGTTCGGCGCAACCGTGATCCATTCCGGACGGTCCATCAGCGTGCCGCCAGCCACGCGCGCAGCCGCCTGGGTGTTGATCAACACATCGGCGGTCGTGTTGAAATTGACCGTGACCGGCGGGGGCGGCGTGGTCGATTGGCTGACATTGCCCGGATCGGCCGCACCGGCGACCAGCCCGTTCTGCCCCTGCACCAGCGCGCGCCATTCGCCTGTGCCATCTGCGTTGAAGCGGGCGACATAGAGCGTGCCATAGTCGAGCAGGTCGGTGTTGGCTGCGCGATTGTTCGCGCTGTAGGCCCGGTTAGGAACGAATTTGTAGATGCAGCCCGGCGTCGAGTCATCGCCCATGTAGAAGGCGACGCGATTGTTGCTGTCGTTGAGATAGGCGACATTTTCATGGCTGAACCGGCCCATGGCGGTGCGCTTGGTCGGCTCGGCCAATTCCTGATACGGATCGATCTCGACAACCCAACCATAGTTGGTGGCGGGCTGCGTCGGATCGAGATAATTGTTCGTGGTCTCTTCACAGGTCAGATAAGTGCCCCAGGGCGTACGGCCGGAAGAGCAGTTGTTCAGCATGCCCTTGATCGAGCCCGAAAGCTGGCCCGCGGCGGGGCCGCCCGCGCGGTAGCTGCCGTTACCCGTGTAGCGCTTGTTGAAGCGCGAGCCCGCCTTCACCGCCCATTTGCCGTCCGTCCCCTTGGCGACTTCAACGACCGAAATGCCGACCGCCGACAGGGCGAGCGCTTTCTGGTCCGCCGTCGCGGTGGCCGCATTATAGCTGCCGGAAAACAGGATATTATAGTCGGCCAGTTCATGGTTGATGGCGAGCAGACCACCACCGTTGGCGTTAACGCCCGACAGCTCGAAATATTCCATGCCGTCATGATTGCCGCCGGCCCATTTTTCGGCGTCAGCGGGAGTCGGGAAGCTGCCGGCATAGGCCGTGCCTGCCTCAACCGAATCGCCAGCCTTCAGCAGCACATCGACAGTGTAACCGGTGGGAACGGTGACCGTGTCATTCTGGTTGGCTGCAACGGGTGCAAAGGCGATGGAATAGCTGGGCGCGGGAGTCGGGGTCGGCGTCGGGCTGGGTGAGGGAGTCGGCGAACTACCATCATCGTCATCGCCGCAAGCGGCGAGCGCGCCCAGCATCGGCAGCATGGACAGGCCGAGCAGGCCGTTCTTCAGGACAGAGCGGCGAGCCGGGTTGGCGGCGACGATCGCTTCCAGGCAATTGTCGCCAGCGTCGATCTTGGGCTCGGCATCACGAAACGGCGCGCGCGCCTCGTCGGTGAGGTGAGACATGGATTTACCCCTGTTGCGGATCGGACTGTCGGCGGGATGCCGCGTCCTTGGCCCGGGGAGTTGGCAGAGGCGCATGTAATCAAGGCTTCACTTCAAAGGCGCGCCCATGAAAATTGAATGACCGTATAATGACAGTTGTGACTCGCGCGTTACAGCAGGGCGTTCACCTGTTCGATGAAGCGCAGCACCGAAATCGGCTTGGACACATAAGCCTGCGCCCCTGCCCCGCGAATCCGGTCTTCGTCGCCCTTTCCGGCATAGGCAGTCACGGCCATGATCGGCACAAGCGCCAGCCGTGGGTCGCGTTTCAGGGAAATGATGAGGTCAAGGCCGCTGACATGGGGCAGGTGAATATCGGTAATCACCAGGTCTGGGCGAAATTCCAGCGCCTGCGCCACGACATCGCGGCCATCGCGCAACGGCAGCACCTCATGGCCATGCGCGCGCAGCAGATCGCAAAAAAGTTTGAGATTGAGTTCGTTGTCCTCGACAACGAGCACGCGCTTTGCCACCAGTCACCCGCGTTAGATAATGCGCATAAGAAAAGCGCGCTTTTTTAAAACTGCCCTTGGCCGAGAATCGATCATGCGTCCCGAGAACCCCGATGGCAAGCAGGATAGCCGCCAAGATGGCGAGGAAGCCGGCACGCTGGCGCTGATGGCGCTGGCTTGGACGCTGAATGATGAGCGGCGCGCCGACCGATTGCTGGCGTTGACGGGCCTTGACGCCGACGCGCTGCGCGCGGGGGTCGGCAATCCGGCCGTGTTGCGGGCGGTACTGGAATTCCTGGCCGATCATGAGCCGGACCTGATCGCCTGCGCCGAGGCGCTGGATACAAAACCAGCAGCCTTGATCGCCGCCCGGCAGGAACTGGGGCGATGAGCCGGCCGCTGATCATCACCGATTGCGACGAAGTGCTGCTGCACATGGTCGTCCCTTTTCGCGAATGGCTGGACGAGCATCATGACGTCCATTTCGACATGCGCGAACGCGGCTTTGCCGAGGCGCTGCGCCACAAAGACAGCGGCATCCCGCTGGAGCGCGAACTGGTGTGGCAACTGTTGGTCGGCTTTTTCGACACGGAAATGCACCGGCAAAAGCCCATCAGCGGCGCGGTAGAAGCGATGGCGCGGCTATCGCATGTCGCCGACATTGTGGTTCTCACCAATATCGGCGAGCGGCATCACCAGCAGCGGGTCGAGCAATTGGCGGCCCACGGCCTCCACTTTCCGGTCCATTGGAATCATGGCCCCAAGGGCGAACCCTTGGCCGCGATCGTGGCTGAGCGCCGCCCTTCGACCGCCCTCTTCATCGACGATCTGGCGGAACATCATCAATCGGTTGCGCAGCATGCGCCGGGCGTGTGGCGCCTGCACATGGTCGGTGAGCGGGAAATCGCGCCTCAGATCGATGTAGCGCCCCTCGCCCATGCACGGATCGACGACTGGACCAGCGCCGAAGCATGGATCATGGCGCGGCTGGGCGAAGGCCCCGCCCCTTCTGACATTTATCATTCCGATGGAGCCCCTGCATGAGCGTCGAAGCCCGCCTGACCGAACTAGGCATTACCCTGCCGAAAGCCGCCGCGCCGGTCGCGGCCTATGTCGCCACGGTAGAGGTCAACGGCCTGCTGCATATTTCCGGCCAGATATCCCTGTCCGATGGTCAGCTGATGACCGGCCGTCTCGGCGAGGATCGCGACCTCGACTTTGGCGTCAAGGCGGCGCGCGCCTGCGGGCTCAACCTGATCGCGCAGATGAAGGCGGCCCTGGGCAACCTGGACCGGGTCGAGCGGATCGTGAAGCTGGGCGCCTTCATCAGCAGCGTCCCCGGCTTCACCGATCAGCCCAAGGTTGCGAACGGCGCATCCGAACTGATGGTCGAAATTTTCGGCGAGGCGGGGAAACATGCCCGCAGCGCGGTGGGTGTGCCGGTGCTGCCGCTTGGCGCAGCAGTCGAAATCGATGCGATCGTCCTTGTCCGGCCGGCGGCATGACCTTTCCTTCCTGACCGCCCGTCCCTTCGCCCATCGCGGGCTGCATGGGGTGGGGATCAGCGAAAATGGCATGGCCGCCTTTCGCGCAGCCATTGCTCAAGGCCATGGCATCGAGTGCGATGTGCGGCTGAGCCGCGATGGCGTGGCGATGGTTTTTCACGATGTGGCGCTGCTGCGCATGACCGGCGCCGAAGGGCTGCTGTCGGATCTCTCCGCAGAAAGACTCGAACAGACCAAGCTAACGGACGGCGGCGGCATCCCCCGTCTGGAGGCATTGCTCCAGCTATGCGGACCGAACGTCCCGCTGCTGATCGAACTCAAGGTGATAGGCCGTCATGTGGGACCGCTCTGTGCCGCTGTCGCTCGGGATCTGGCGCGCCATCCTGGCGCGCTTGCCGCCGTCATGTCCTTCAACCCCGTAGCGATCCGCTGGTTCGCCCGGCGCATGCCGCAAGTGGTGCGGGGGCTGGTGGTGACGGAGCAGGGTGAAGCCGGTTGGCGCGGCGCGGCCCGACGCGGCCTTGCACTTTGGGTGGCGAAACCCGATTTTGTCGCTTGTGATATTCGCGACCTCCCCTCTTTTTCGGCAAAAGCCCGCGAGCAGGGCCTGCCCGTGCTGACTTGGACCGTGCGGACGGCGAGTGAGCGCGCCAATGCCGCAATCCATGCCGACCAGATCATATTCGAGATTCCGCGTGACTGAATGCGTCGCGCGGATGGCTGGCGGCGTGGCGGATGTTCCGCGTGACCAGTGGGACGCCTGCTCCGGAGGCGGCAATCCCTTCATGAGCTGGGATTTTCTAGGCGCGCTGGAACGGTCGGGCAGCGTAGGCCCCGGCACCGGATGGCAGCCTTTGCCTTTAGTCATCGACGGCGCGGATGGGCGCATCGCGGCTGCGGCACCGCTTTATGGCAAGACGCACAGCCAGGGCGAATATGTGTTCGACCACGGCTGGGCCGATGCCTGGGAGCGCGCTGGAGGCCAATATTATCCCAAAATTCAGCTCGCCGCGCCCTTTTCGCCCGTCCCCGGCCCCCGGCTACTGTTACGTGATCCCGCGCTCGCTCCGGCGCTGATCGCGGGCATTGAGGCGGTGGTGGAGCGTAACGACCTGTCCTCCGCCCACGCGACCTTCATCGATCCGGCGCAGGTGCCGCTGTTCGAAGCGGCGGGCTGGCTGATCCGCGAGGACAGCCAGTTCCATTGGACTAATCGCGGCTATCGCGACTTTGGCGATTTCCTCGCCACCTTGTCGAGCGCCAAGCGGAAGAATATTCGCAAGGAACGTGAGCGCGCAGTCGAAGGTCTGGAGATCGTCCACCTGACCGGCAGCGACCTTCAGGAAGCGCATTGGGACGCTTTCTGGCGATTTTATCAGGATACCGGCTCACGCAAATGGGGTCGGCCCTATCTCACCCGGTCCTTTTTCTCGATGCTGGGCGAAAGCATGGCCGATCGCGTGCTGCTGATGCTGGCGAAAAGGCAGGGCAGACCGATTGCAGGGGCGCTCAACCTGATTGGCGACGAAGCCCTGTATGGCCGCTATTGGGGTTGCGTCGAGGATGTGCCCCATCTGCATTTTGAACTATGCTATTATCAGGCGATCGATGTCGCCATCGCGCGCGGACTGGCACGGGTCGAGGCGGGCGCGCAGGGCAGTCACAAGCTGGCGCGGGGCTATGGACCTGAGCCCACTTATTCCGCGCATTTTCTGCCCAATCCGTCCTTTCGGCGAGCAGTGGCCGACTTTCTGGCGGCGGAGCGGACGGGCGTGCAGCGCGATCGCATCTGGCTTTCCGAACGCGCGCCGTTCCGGAAGGACGGCTGACGATCAGGCGGCGCGCAGCTGACCCGCGGCAAGCAAGGCGCGGGCCTGGCGCTGGGCCTCGGCGATTTCGCGCGCTGTCATTTCTTCGGCAATTTCGGCGCGCATCGCCTGGCCCTCTTCGCTGCCGCGCAGGGCCGCGAGGTTGAACCATTTATGCGCTTCGATCAGATCGACCGGCATGCCGCCGGTGCCGCAGCTATAGGCGACGCCGAGGTCAAAACAGGCCTCCGCCGATTCCCAGCCTGTGTCCGACAGGCGGCTTTCCATGAGAAACTGTGCACTCTTCAGACTGTTCGCCACGACCGAATCCCCCTGTGGATTTCGACATAAAGCTTCTCTACAGACGTCACGGTGCACCGGCAGGCGATAAAAAATGGTTAACGCACGTTCGTGGTGATAATCGGCCAAGGCCGGAAAAGCGGGATGAGCAAGGTTAATGCGGCGGGGCGACCCATCTAGGGCTGGCTTCACGGAGGGTTTATCCCCATAGCCGCGCCATGACCAACCCACCCCTTCCGGTCGCCGCCACAGTATCGCAAAAAGATGTCGGCTTCCGCGAGTTCGTGGTGCTCAGCGCATGCCTGATGGCGATGAACGCGCTGTCCACCGACCCGATGCTGCCGGCGCTGCCGGACATCGGCCGCGACCTGGCGATAGAGGCGGCCAATGACCGCCAGCTCATCATCAGCACCTATTTTCTGGGCCTGGGGATCGGGTCGTTGCTGTTTGGCGTGCTGTCGGACCGTTTTGGCCGCAAACCCGTGCTGGGCGGCGCGTTGGCGCTTTTCATCCTGTCCACGATCGGCTGTGCCGTGGCGCACAGCTTTCCCATGATGCTGGTGGGGCGTTTCCTTGCCGGATTCTTCGCGGGAGCGAGCCGGGTGGTCGCGGTCGGGATCATCCGCGACCGGTTCAAGGGCGACGCCATGGCGAAGGTCATGTCCCTTATACTTGCCGTATTCATGCTGATCCCCGTGGTCGCTCCCAGCTTTGGCCAAGCCATATTGTGGTTCGCGCCATGGCGATGGATCTTCTGGATACTGGCGATCCAAGCGGCGCTGATCCTGATATGGATGATCCTGCGCATGCCCGAGACGTTGAGGCCGGAAAACCGGCTGCGGATGAACCCGGCGACGATCTTCCGCACCATGGCTGCCGTAATGACCCATCGCAGCTCTGCTGGCTATATGTTGGCCAGCGGCGTGGTGATGAGCGGGTTGATCGGTTTCATCCTGTCCGTGCAGCAGATTTTCTTCGACATCTTCCATGCGCAAAAGGCCTTCCCTCTCGCCTTCGCCGTGATGGCGGGCAGCATGGGTGTCGGCAGCCTGCTGAACAGCCGGTTGGTATCGCGCTTCGGCGCGCGGCGGCTCAGCCAAGGCGCAGTGCTGTCGTTGATCCTGACCAGCGCCATCCACCTTGTCGTGATCGTCGCCGGAATGGAGACGATGTACAGCTTCATGTTCTTCCAATCGGCGACGATGATGGCGGTGGCCTTCACCGCGTCCAATTTCGGCGCGATCTCCATGGAGCCGTTCGCCAGGGGAGCGGGCGCCGCCTCATCCTTCCAGGCATTTCTGACGACCGCCGTGTCCAGTGCGCTGGGTAGTGTGGTCGGACGGGCATTTGACGGCACCACCCTGCCGCTGACCGTGGGCATGCTGATCTTTGGCGGCGCGGCTTTCCTGATCGTGCTGTTCGCGGAGAGGGGCAAGCTGTTCACCCGCCCGCGTCATGACGCGCTGCGCGAACCGGAATTAGATACGATTCATTGAAAAGAGGCGGCGGTTCGCGCCGCCGCCCCCCTGCTTGATCAGGCGTCTTGCCCGCCCGGCGTGTGCGCACCCGGCATGGGCGGCACGGGTTGCGGCGGAATGCCGATATCCTGCTCATGCGTTTCGACGATGCCGCGGGCCACATGACTCTTGCGATAGCCATATAGGAAATAGAGGAACAGGCCGAGGCCGCCCCAAACCGGCAGGACCAGCTGAGCATCGACCGGCAGGTTGAAGAAGAGAAACAGACAGCCGACCGCGGCCATGGGCGCGATGAACCACACGGCGGGCGTGCGGAATGGACGGACGCGGTGAGGATCGCGTACGCGCAACACGAGTATCGCGATCGACACCATGAAGAAGGCGAAAAGCGTACCGGAATTGGAAATGTCCGCCAGTTGGCCCACCGGCAGCAAGGCCGCACCAATGGCGACGAAAACACCCGTCACCATGGTGACGATATGGGGCGTCTTGAAGCGTGGATGAATGCTGGCGAGCTTTTCGGGCAGCAGGCCGTCGCGAGCCATCACAAAGAAGATGCGGGTTTGGCCGAACATCATCATCAAAATGACGGACGGTAGCGCCAAGTTAGCGGCGAGGCCCAACGCGTTGCCCACAACCGTCCAGTTGATCGAACGCAGCACATGGGCAAGCGCCTCGTTGGAGCAGACCAGGTCTCCGGCATGAGCGGCGGTGGCGCAGGCTTCAGCGAAACCCTTCGATCCCGGCGCCACGACCGAACCGTCCAGGCCGATCACCGGCTGCGCGCCAATGGCGCCGATCGCCCCGGCCGCGACGAGCAGGTAGAAGATCGTGCAGATCGCCAAGCTGCCGATCAGGCCGATGGGCACGTTGCGCTGAGGGTTTTTGGTCTCCTCCGCTGCAGTGGAGACGGCATCAAAGCCGACATAGGCGAAGAAGATAGAAGCCGCCGCGCCCACGACCCCCATGCCGCTCGTCCCTTCCGGGCCAAACCAGCCATTGGGTGCGAAGGGGGAGAAATTGCCTGTATCGAGAACTGGCAATGTGAGGGCGATGAAAGCCGTAAGCGCCGCGACCTTGATTGCGACCAGGACGGCGTTGACTCGCGCGCTTTCCGTGGTGCCGATGACAAGCAGGGCTGTCACCGCAAGCGCCACGACGATCGCGGGAATGTTGATGACCCCATGAGAAAAATCAGCATGGGGCAGCAGGCCATTCATGGTCCAGGCAGGACCCGCCGAAAGCGCCTGAGGCAGTTCAAGCCCTGTGAGGCTTTTCATCAGGCCCATGAAATAGCCTGACCAACCGACCGAAACCGCGCTGGCAGCCACCGCATATTCCAGAATGAGGGCCCACCCCACCATCCAGGCCAGCAGTTCGCCCACCACCGCATAGGTGTAGGTATAGGCAGAGCCCGACACGGGAACCATGGACGCGATTTCAGAATAGCAAAGCGCTGCGAAGGCGCAGACGGCGCCTGCAATCACGAAGCTCCACATCATGCCCGGGCCAGCCTTTTGCGCGGCGGCGGCGGTCAATACAAAGATACCTGTCCCGATGATGGCCCCGACCCCAAGCAGGGTCAGCTGTATCGGACCCAAGGTTCGCACCAGCGATTTTTTTTCCGCCGTCGCCAATATGGCGTCCAAGGACTTGATGCGGCCGAAGATCATGTGTGGAGCCCTTTATATTTCATATCTTTTGCCCAAACGGCGCACGGCGGCCGTTCCCCTCTGTTCTGTGCCCGAGACTATCGCTTATTATGGCGCGCGCAAGTATGTTGCGCGACCTCGACACGCTTGTCCAAAGGGAGTTTTCAATGGTCGAACTGCTGCGCGCCGCAAGCCTGCAGGGCGTTCCGCACGGCTTTGCAGGCCGCCGGGGGGGCGTATCGACCGGTGTGCATGCGGGCCTGAACGTCGGGCTTGGTTCGGAAGATGAGCGGGATGCCATCCTGAGTAACCGGGACTTGGCGAAGGATGCCCTGCTGCCTGGCGCGGCCTTGGTGACGGTGCGGCAGGTCCACTCGCCGGATGTCATAACCGTAACCGGCTCCATTACCGACGCGCATCGTCCGGCTGCCGATGCAATGGTGACGGATCGGCCGGGCTTGATCCTCGGCATATTGACGGCGGATTGCGTACCCGTGCTGCTCGCCGATGCGGAGGCGGGCATTGTCGGCGCAGCGCATGCGGGCTGGAAAGGCGCACTCACGGGCGTGACGGACCTGACGATCGCGGCGATGCAGAAGATGGGTGCGCGCGCCGACCGGATCAGCGCTGCCATCGGCCCTTGTATTAGCCGCAGCTCCTATGAAGTGACGCTAGATTTCGCGCGCAATTTCGAAGCTAAGGATGCGAAAAATGGCCGCTTTTTCACCGAAGGGCGAGAAGGCCACTGTCAGTTCGATATTGCCGCCTATGTAGCGGCGCGCCTTGCTGACGCTGGCGTCGGACGGATCGAGATGCTCGATCAGGACACCTACAGCCAACCCGAGCGCTTCTTCAGCTATCGGCGCTCCTGCCACTTGGGGGAGGCGAGCTACGGACGGCAAATTTCGATGATCGCCGTGGGGTGAGCAGGACGGTGGAAGCTATCGACTGTCCTTCGCCGTAATCCACCAGCATGCGCCGGTGCGCTTTTTCGTTAGACCGCCGGTAGCCCTGGATCGATTCCCGTCAACTCAACGGAGAGGTCCCAAAGCCGCCGCGCATTCTCGGCTTCGCGCGCGAAACTTTCGACGACCGCGGAACCTGACACACCCCTCATCTCCCAAGGGCCTTGCGGTCCGAAATAGTCACCGCCTTGTGCTTGCGGATCGGTGGCGGCTTGAAGCGCTGGCCAGGCGGCTGCGGATACCGGGTTGAACAGGGGCCGCGCCAGCGGCATTAGTGACTGCGTCCATCGAGGCAGATGGCGCATCAGCTCGGTCAGCGACACGCCAGGGTGGCAACCGATTGCATGGACCGGAGAGCCGGCTGCCCGCAACCGTCGATCAAGTTCGAGGACGAACAGCAGGTTGGCCAATTTGCTCTGACCATAATAGCGCGCCGGATCATAGCTCCGTTCCGCATTCCAATCGTCCCACAGCATACGGCCTCTGCGGTGCGCCAGACTGGACGTGACGACGACGCGTGAGCCCAGCGTTTGGGCGAGCTTGGGTAGTAGCAAGGCTGTGAGCGCGAAGGTGCCGAGATGGTTGACCCCGAACTGGAGCTCAAAACCCTGCACCGTTCGGGAGAGCGGCGGGATCATCACGCCCGCATTGTTGAGCAGGACATCAAGTCGCGGCTCCCCAGCGATACGCTCGGCTGCGGCGTGGACGCTCACTAGATCGGCCTGATCCAACAGAACCAGATCAAGGTCGGCGCCCGGCGCCGCCGCGGCGATGTCCCTGATCGCCGCTTCGCCTCGATCCGCATCGCGACATCCAAGCAGCACTCGCGCACCTTTACTGGCGAGCGCCTTGGCGGCCTCGAAACCGATGCCAGTGTTAGCGCCGGTGATCAGGATCGTGCGGCCGTGCTGATCTGGTACATCGGCAGTCTTGAAGCCCATGAGCATCCCTTATGCCGGGTGGTGAGTTTCCTAATGCCGCTTCCTAAGCGCAAAGACAACGCCATGCGTCATAGGGTTGCGGAGCGGCGAGCGGGACGTGCTGATTGGCCCTGATGCTGGTGGAGATTGGGGGCTTGAGTCCATTTTAGCGAAGGGCAGGAGGGCGCGATCAAAGCTGTCGGCGGACTGGTTTACAGCGGCCTGCCTCGGCCTGATGTGCGCACCTTTTCTCGTCCGGTCACAAATGGATTCGGGGGTTGATATGCTGCTCATCCGGGCGATGTTGCCCGACCCGCGGGGCAGCATGGGCGAATGTCAGCGGGCCTATCCGGCTGGTGGGCGGGTTGCGCTGGCGGTCTCGGCGCGGCGCGGGGCGGATGAGACATGCGTCACGCTCACCTCAGGCCGGATCGTCCTGCGCCGATGGAGGAGGTGTGGCTGGCCGCGGTGTCCAGCACGAGATGGGGCAGGCGACGAAGCCGGAAGTACGATTACACCCGGAACGCTGCGGGCGGCTTTGCTTCGATACCGAGCCAGGAGCACAAAACGGTTTGACCGCGAGCGCGGGCACTTCTGCGCTGGCGCTCGACTTTTGAGGTGAGCGTCGTCTTGAGTGGGCGGAATGGGGTTGTTTAGAACGACCAAAGGCCCCCTGCGGTTTGCGGGGGGCCTTTTTGGTTATGTTGGTTGCGGGAGTAGGATTTGAACCTACGACCTTCAGGTTATGAGCCTGACGAGCTACCGGGCTGCTCCATCCCGCGTCACCGATATTTGCTCCTGCCGTTGCGTGGGCTGGAGGCGCAAAAGGGCGGCTTTATGGGCCGCCCTTTTGTGAGATGTGAATGGGTTTTATCCAAAGCGCAAGCTTCAATGCCTGGCGACGCCCTACTCTTCCGGGGCTTGAGCCACAGTACCATCGGCGCAGACTGGTTTCACGGCCGAGTTCGGGATGGGATCGGGTGGGTCACAGACGCTATGGTCACCAAGCAATGAAGCTTGCGCTTTGGGTTTTAATCGGTGCCGTGCACATATGAGCGTTTCACTTGAGAAACGCGTCACCAAACAATTGGTATTTGAGTATCTGGCTTGAGTGGATCACCACATCGCTGATCTTTGCTGTTGCCAGCACTGTCATTGATGGTGGGACTCTATGGTTCATCTGAACCACTTAAGCGCGATCAGAGCAATTAGGACCGGTTAGCTCCATATGTTACCACACTTCTACATCCGGCCTATCAAGGTCGTGGTCTACGACCGCTCGAAGAAATCTTATCTTGAGGGAGGCTTCCCGCTTAGATGCTTTCAGCGGTTATCCCGTCCATACATAGCTACCCTGCTGCGCCCTTGGCAGGACGACAGGTACACCAGAGGTATGTTCAACCCGGTCCTCTCGTACTAGGGTCAACTCCTCTCAAATTTCGACGCCCACGGCAGATAGGGACCAAACTGTCTCGCGACGTTCTGAACCCAGCTCACGTACCACTTTAATTGGCGAACAGCCAAACCCTTGGGACCTGCTCCAGCCCCAGGATGTGATGAGCCGACATCGAGGTGCCAAACGATTCCGTCGATATGAGCTCTTGGGAATCATCAGCCTGTTATCCCCGGCGTACCTTTTATCCGTTGAGCGATGGCCCTTCCACGAGGGACCACCGGATCACTATGACCGACTTTCGTCTCTGCTCGACTTGTCAGTCTCGCAGTCAGGCGGGCTTATGCCATTGCACTCTAACAGACGGTTTCCAACCGTCCTGAGCCCACCATCGCGCGCCTCCGTTACTCTTTAGGAGGCGACCGCCCCAGTCAAACTACCCGCCACAGAGGGTCCCTGCACCGGATAACGGTGCGAGGTTAGACATCAGAAAACAACAGGGTGGTATTTCACCTATGGCTCCACGACAACTGGCGTCATCGCTTCAAAGCCTCCCACCTATGCTACACAGTTCTTTCCTAATGCCACTCTGAAGCTGCAGTAAAGGTGCACGGGGTCTTTCCGTCTAACCGCGGGTACTCCGCATCTTCACGGAGAATTCAATTTCGCTGAGCATATCCTGGAGACAGTGGGGAAGTCGTTACGCCATTCGTGCAGGTCGGAACTTACCCGACAAGGAATTTCGCTACCTTAGGACCGTTATAGTTACGGCCGCCGTTTACCTGGGCTTCAATTCAGAGCTTGCACTCCTCCTCTTAACCTTCAGGCACCGGGCAGGCGTCAGGCCCTATACGTCGTCTTGAAGCCGACTTAGCAGAGCCCTGTGTTTTTGCTAAACAGTCGCTACCCCCTGGCCTGTGCCCCCCACAAAAAGTTGCCTTAATGTGGGGCCTCCTTCTTC